>OZ241986.1:4800000-6340849 GCA_965204375.1 Candidatus Latescibacterota bacterium
TTGGAGACGATTGTGCCGTTGTAGTTGAGGCCGTAGGTGATTTCAGGCCATCCGTAGTTTTTCCCTTTGGCGACGACATTGAGTTCGTCACCGCCCATTGGTCCGTGTTCGCCGTCCCATATTTTTCCCGTGATTGGGTTGACTGCCATGCCCTGGGGATTGCGATGGCCATAAGAATAGATGGTTTTGAGGGCGCCCTCCTGGCTCATAAAGGGATTGTCTTTGGGGATGCGTCCGTCTGTGTGGATGCGGTGGACTTTGCCGTTTGGTCGGGTCAAGTCCTGTGCCTGGTTTTGCAAGCCCCGGTCTCCTATTGCAAAGTAGAGGTATCCGTTTGCATCGAATACGATGCGAGTGCCGTAGTGATGCCGGGTTGTGAGATAGGTTTCGTGTGGGGCTTCGTAGATTACTTGTTGGTTGGTCCAGGTGTTGTTCCTGATATGACCGCGTACGATGCGGGTCATTGCAGGGGTCCGGCGCTGTCCTTCAATGCGGGCGAGTTCATGGCTGTAGGCGAGGTAGATCCATCCGTTTTCAGAGTAGTTCGGGTCTATTGCTACGTCCATTAATCCGCCTTGTCCCTCATGGACGACCTGAGGTGTTCCTGCGACAGGGTCGAGGAGTTGTCCGTTTTTTACCATTCGCAGTGTGCCCGGGCGTTCGGTAATGAGTGCTGTTTGTGGGTCGATGAAGTCGATTCCCCAAGGGATTTGCAGGTCCTGGACCCAGATATCGACATTGATGTCGTAGTCGAGTGTTTGTACAAAGTCAGGCGGCGGAGGTTTGGGTTGGCCCACTTCTTTTTCTTGTTGTTCGATAAAATCCACGATCATCGCGATCTGTCTGTTTGTGAGCTGTTTTTCATAGCCGGGCATGCCCAGTTCGGTGAGTCCGTTTTTGATGTTGCGAATGCGGTAGCCGCGTCCGTCTCCGTATTTCCAGATGCCATCGACCATGCTCGGTGCATTGCCCCCTCTCAGGTCGGGTCCGTGACACTGCGCGCAATATGTCATGTAGAGTGCTTTTCCATCTTGTGCGAATGCCGGGTGATGCAATACGCTGAAGATAAATATTACAATAAAATGCCTCATATGTTTTCTCCTATGGTTGAGACACAGTATTCCCCTCTCCCCTAAAACCATCTCTTGTAATAAAACGGACTATTTTCATCTTCATTCAACTGCTTTACCACCTCGTAGAACCACATATCCAGCGGCATCTCATGCGCGTCCAATCGCGGAAAGGGATTAAAATCATCGGTCGCCAGCGTCTTGCCAATAACATCTATCATCCCCAAACCCAACTCCGGCACATCCACGCGCCGGATACCTGCTCTCTCCATCAATTTATCATACACATAAGACATCGTCGTACCGCCCGGAATAAACGGCAAAGCGCGCGTCCGCATCACTGGAAAAAACACATCTATCATTTTCCGGTCTGTACCATAAGCCGCGGAAGTTGCCGCATGAAGCGCGTCCTTGGGCAAATACAAACTCGTCGAATACGCGCCATTGCGCCCGTATTCCACCGCATCTGGATCGCGGCTCGGCTTGTCCAAACTGCCGCGCCAATCGCAAAAAGCCGTCACAGCCACGGAAATTCCCGAATCCATCAGTGCATCTGTAAACTGCACAGCCATATCGCCCATCAAAAATTTGGTCGCCTCAACAGCACGCTCAGACAAAGGCGTCAACTGCCACTGGAACAAACCCTCTGCATCGACATCTTTCACAAATGTCGGGGGATAACCCGGCAACATGCCCGAACTGGCTGCAGCCATTGAATTGATATAAATCACATCCTTTGCATCGGCTACTTTGAGCGCATCTACAATTTTATCCAACGCCCTTCCCTCCAATGCGTACCCATCATTGATCCAGTGAAAACGGTCGCCCAAATTAGTTGCACGCATCTGCATCTCTTCGCCCGTCGCATATCCCAGCGACCTCGACAAATCGCGTGCCACCACCGTCAGACTTCCACTTTCGGCGACCAGATCGAGCAAAGCCACTGCCACCGAACAGCCAATGCCCAACCCCGTCCCACCAATAATCACAAAATGTCGTCCCTTTACCCAATCGAGCGCGTACCGATCCACAGCGGCACGCTGTGCCGACCCTCGCTGATCCAGCAATTTAACCGCCTCTGCCGGAAACGCCTCAACCTCTTCTTTGCTCGGCCGCGAAAGTGCCGGCGCGCCTTCCACGACACGCACCCCCGGCATCGGACTTGCAAACGGACTTGGAAAGTCACTCATATTATTTCTCCTGGTAAAATATTATCCCAACTCTTCCCACTCAATTGTAAACCCCGTACTTTCTTCAAACGCTGGCGCGCGTGTACCTGCATCCTCTGGCACCATCGCCACCGGCACCACCACGCGATTTTCATTCAGATAAATTTTTGCCGCACCGCGCACCACACACGCTTCTGGCGTAATTGCGCGCGCTTCCCGGGCAATCTCGTCTTGATTGGCTGACGGACGCACCCGAATCTCCCACCCGATCCTCTCGCCCACCACGTCTAAAAACCTGCGATAGCGATTGCCCACCTGAGAGGAAATAAAAGCCACCTCGATATACGAACCGCTCTTCAGGCCCATTTTTGATGGTGCGTGGGGTTGATCCCCAAACGCCTTTCGGATCTCGCTATACGCTTTATTAATCTCCCATGCATCTGCCTTCTTCTCCGGCATTGCGACTTCTGTCTTTACCCCCCCTGGCCAATCCAGTATCAAATCAAAACCCGTCTTTGCCTTAAAACCCGCTGCCGCGTCACCGCTTACCCGCTCCCAATCATCCCCCCCATCCTTCGACACATCAACAGCCAACACCACCGCCTTCTGATCCAGATGCAGCGCAGGCGCTTTCAAAACCCTTGCCCCCGCGGGCACGGCAGCCTGCGCCTCTTCAAAAAGCCGCCCCTGATGCGGCGTCTCCCGCAGCCTGAGCGACCAACCCGTCTCATCCTCCAACCGGACAAGCGTTTCGCCATACTGCTCTTGAACCACATCGGGAAAATAAAAAGCCAGTTCATACACGCTGTCATCTACATACGCGCTGCACTTAAACAACCCCGCCTCGGGCGGAAAAATCGACATAATATGCGTGCGGGCTTCATTCATCTCCATCGGCCCGGCTTCTGACACCTCTTTGGGATGGAACAAATAAGCGCGCCGATAATCCGGCTCGAAAAATTCCCGCGAACCCGACAACAACAACCGAAAAGCCTCCACCTCTGACGGCGTCGTCATCTCCGTACCAAACCAAATCTCCGCCAATTCCTGCGCGCGAAACGGCCCCTGTGCGCCCGTTTCCAACACATAATTGTGTACCTCCGCAAGCGTATCATCGCTCATCGCTCTTCCACCTGCAATACCCGCCCGTGAAACGCGCCGACCATAGCCGCGTTGTCGCATCGTCCGCATTGCCTCCACGGAATACGCACCGCCATTTTCCGGTAACTGCACGCCCTCTGGCAAATACACATCTACCATCGAAGACAATGCGCCGCGCGCCTCTGCATCGCCGTGAACGAGAAAACAGGTACGCGGTTTCAGCCTCTGAACCAACCCCGTCAACTCACCCCCATCTGCATGTGCCGAAAGCGAATACGGCTCCACCTGACACGCCACGGATATGCGCTGACCATTCAACATCAACGCGCGCTCTTCGGGATCCTTTGCCTGCATCAGATCCAACAATGCACGCCCGGGAGACTCTTCATCCTGATACCCCGTTATCGCAATCAAATTCGCCGCATCGCCAGCCAAACGCTCGGCATAAAAACTCGACGCACCTCCGATCAACATCCCCGAAGACGCCACAATACAACACGGCGGCCCCGACAAAATCCGGCGGCGATCAGCCGGTGATGACACCGCCCCCACAGTATCCGAATAAAAAATATTCTCATCGCGCTCTGCCCTGCGTCGCATCGATGGCGCGAGATCATCGCCAAAAGCCGCATATACCGCATTGACCGACCGCACCATCCCATCGACAAACACGGGAAACTCGGGAATCTGCTTGCGCCGCATCGCCCGCGCCAAAATCAGAATAACCTCCTGAGAACGCCCCACGGCAAAAGCCGGAACCAGCACCTTGCCACCCGCTTCAATCACCTCGGCCACGCGCAGTGCAAGCGCGGCCTCTTGCTGGGCGCGATCTGCATGCTGGCGATTGCCATACGTCGATTCCATCACCATCACATCGGGTCGGCACTGCGGCACAACCATGCCCGGAATCGTCAGTTGATTGGCAACCGACACATCGCCCGTCATCAAAACACTTTCTCGCACACCCTCAATATAGATCAACGCCGCACCCAGAATATGCCCTGCGGGAATCCAGGTCGCGGTCAACGCACCATCGCAAAGCGGCACCGTTGCAAGCCATGGCACATCCACCATGCGCCCCAATGCTGCATCGGCTGCCTCCGGTGGATAAAGCGGCAACTCGCCATCCCGGTCTTGCGCCATCAGTTTCACGGCATCTGACAACAACACCCGTGTAATCGCCTGTGTTGCAGGCGTAGAATACACCTTCACATCCGCCGGCAGACTATTCACCAACACCGGCAACGCACCCGTATGATCGGTATGCGCGTGTGTAATCAACACCTCATCGGGTAGCCCCACATCGTCCAGCACCGAAAAATTGGGCAACTGCGCCCCCTGTGCAGCACCCATTCGAATACCCGCATCCACCAGAATGCGTCGCCCTTCAATCTCAATTAATGTACAGGAAGCACCGACCTCATCGGCACCGCCTAAAAAGTGGAGTTTCATAAGCAATCAGTAGTTAGTGGTTAGTGTTAGTGGTTAGTCCAACCAGCCCCCAATCCCTCGCTTTTCGCCTTCCATCCTGATCATCCTTTCATCCTGAAAATCCTGATTCGCTTTTAAGTTGTCCAAAAAACTAAAATACGCTATTTTTCCCAGATAGGAGGTGATAGCTTTGATCGATATTCAAGTCCAAAAAGAGAAAAAGCTGCCCGAAAAAATCCTTTCGATTGAGCAATTCCTGGAATGGTGTGAAGAAGACATTCAGGCTGAATGGGTGGATGGAAAGATTATAATTATGTCGCCAGCATCGCGCAAACACCAGCAAATTGCAGATTTTTTGTCCGCCATTCTTCGGATTTTTTCAGAAACCAAAAATTTGGGACTCACCATCAGTGCCCCCTTCTCTATGCGCCTTGATGAAACTTCCGCAGTTCGAGAACCCGACCTTCTATTTATAAGCACAGCAAATTTGCACCGTCTCAAAGAAACCTATCTCGATGGCCCGGCTGATATCGCAATTGAAATTGTCTCCCCTGAAAGTATTGGACGCGACCGCGAAGAAAAATTTGTCGAATACGAGCGGGTGGGTATCCCCGAATACTGGCTCATCGATCCCGTTCACGAACAGGCCGAATTTTATATTTTGAAACAGGGGAGATATCATCTCGCTGACATCTCCGACGGTATCTTCCGATCCCAAATCTTACCCGAGTTCGATCTTCAAACCGCATGGCTCTGGCAAAATCCCCTGCCCAACACATTGCGCGTCTTGCGCGAAATCGGCATTTTGTAATATCTTATGATTTATGCTCAAATCATTCGCCTTCATATTTGCTTCCCTACCTTGCCTGCCTGTGCGGAACCCCCGTACCCAGACAAATAGACTACGCCCATCCCACAGTCGCCTTTTGCGTCTCCCTTCACACTTCACACTTCTCTCTTCTTACTTCTTATTGATCCTGCTCTTCGGCTGCACTGAACGCCAGGTCCGCATCCACTTTGAACAGGCAGAAAAATATCGCCACGAAGGCAAAATCGACCTCGCAATCGAAGAATACAGAGCCATCCTCGGGCTTCGTCCCGATGCGATTGACGCCCTCAACAACCTCGGTTATCTCTACGTTGGAAAAGGCCAGTATGCCAATGCTATTGCACAATATCAAAAAGCCATCGCCGTCAAACCCGACTTTGCCGAAGCCCACTTCAACCTGGGCGTCGCCTATGTCGCGTATAGCCAACTCGACAGCGCCATAGTCGCGTACCAGCGCGCCCTGCAATACGAACCCGAAAACCACGAAATCCACAACAATCTGGGCGCAGCTCACACCATGGCTGGCAATCACCGGGAAGCCGAAGCAAGCTACCAGCAGGCACTCAAACTCAAACCCGACTACGCCGATGTGTACCACAACCTCGGACTACTCTACACCTATGGAGGTCGGTACCGAGACGCCATCCCGCAATACGAAAAAGCCATCCGCTACAAACCCAATTTTGCCGACGCGTACAATAACATGGGCAGTGCGCACCTCGAATTGGGCCAATATGAAGACGCCATCCAGCACTTTCAAACCGCCGTCCGTCTCCAACCCAATCACACACTCGCCCAGGAAAACCTTCGAGAAACCAAAACGCGCATGGACGCGCTCCAAAGAGCACGCGAAGCCGGAGAAATGCGCGCCCAACACATCCTCGTCAAAACCGAAGCCGACGCCCGTAAATTGCTCGAACAACTCGACTCAGGTGCCAAATTTGAAGCGCTCGCACAACTCTATTCCACCGATACGGCATCGGGGCGACAAGGCGGCGACCTCGGCGCATTCCTCCCCGGCACCCTCTTGCCCGGATTTGAACAGGCCGTCAAAAAAATCGAACCTGGAAAAATCGGCGGACCAGTTAGAACTCCAGCCGGATATCACATTATTAAACGCATATATTGAGTCATCAACACACGCTATCCACAGCCACAGGCCTGTCATTCTGAGCCGTAACGCAGTGGAGACGAAGAATCTCATACCAATTCTGGTGGTAAAGATGCTTCGACTATGCTCAGCATGACAAAACACCGCTCACCAATTCTGGTGGTAAAGATGCTTCGACTATGCTCAGCATGACAAAGACGCGAACATGAGACGATAAATGAATGAATACTTCATCTATATCATGACAAATCGCTCTGGAACCCTCTATATAGGTGTTACCAACAATCTAACAAGAAGGGTTTATGAGCATAAATGCAAGCTTATTCCTGGTTTCACAAGCAAATACAATATCAATAGACTGATATACTTTGAAACGACATCTGATATTCACGAAGCCATATCAAGAGAGAAACAGCTAAAAGGATGGACGCGAAAGAAAAAACTGGATCTGATAAGAACCACCAATCCAGTCTTCGCTGACCTATCCGAGGATTGGTACTCGCACTGATATTATTGGTTCATCATCGAGAAGCACTCTCATAAGCGTAACTCTCCAAAACTTCTTTCGCCATATCGAGTGCCTTCACTGCCTGCTCACGGCTTACCGATGGGAAAGCATCTAAGAACACGTCCAGACTATCCCCGTACGCCAGGTAATCGAACAGATTTTTTATTGGCACGCGGGTTCCTTTGAATACGGGCAGGCCGCTCATGGTGTCCTTGCGGCTGTGAACGACACCGCTCGCATTCTCGCGCGCCCTCTTTCCAATTTCCTCCACCGCCTGCTCGCGGCTCACTGATGGAAAATAGTCTAAAAAGATGTGCAGATTGTACCCTTTTTCCAGATAGTAGAAAAGTTTCTCCACAGGCACATCGGTCCCCTCAAAAACGCGGGCATCGTCTGCAATATCCTCGCCGCTTTGGATAACGTCTTCCTCAATTGTGGTGGACAGGCTTTTGTTTGTTTGCATCATGGCAAATCTCCTTATTTTCTGCTCCAAAACTCTCAATCACCCAGTACAAACCGCGCCTGCTTGCTCACACTGGGCGTATTCGGTTTGTTCAAATCCGTCACCACCACCTCAATCTCCAACTGCTCTTTGCTATTCTCGGGCACATCCAGCGCAATATAAAGCGGTTCCGATGTCGCAGTACCCGTATGCTCATAAGAAATCTGCACCCCATCTGCCTGCGGAGTCTGACTCAACAGCCGTCCCAATCCCCGAATCAGGCCCGTACCCTGTACTCCCTTAAGCCTGTACTCCACGCGATAGCGAGTCTGCCCAAACGCATCCCGGCTCAAATTATAAACCTCGTAATAGAGATAAACCGGTTGCCCCTTCGCAAAAATTTTAGACGGCAAAGGCACCACCCGCAAATCCCCCTTTTGGAACTTCCCTGCCTGCTCGCCCACCTCGACAATCTGCCCCGCCAGTTCCAGGTCGCTCAGCGCCAGAGCCTCACCGCGGAAAGATTGAACTGTGACATACGTCTTATGCGCCTGAATTTTTCGGCTTATGGGATCGCGCACCTGAGTAGCCAGGAAATACTGCCCAGGAGACAGTGCCGCACGCACCTGATCCACCATCAGCGTCCCCTTCCCCATCTGCCCACTTATCGCTTCAGCCACCCGCACGCTATCCCGAAAAACCGGCCTCAGCGAACGATCATAGACCACTACGTCTCGATCCAGCATCAGATGTGAATCCCCTGACGGCGTCAAAGTAGCCATCGGCACCCCCATATACGCCTCCATAGCCGTCTCTCGCTCCGACGCGCGGAAATTTGCCGTGTACATATAAAGATCCAGAGGATCGCCCCCGTAATCGTGTACATAAATCGAAGGCGTATGGGACACAACCTGTGCCACAACCGTCTCGGGAGCCATCCGCGACCACAGCGCGTGATTGGGCGAATTGGGCGGAATAGGCGCGAAATCGAAAAATCCGCTGCCGGTCGGATCCAGAAATGTAATCTCGATCCCCCCGCCGATCTCGGCATAAATCCACGACTCCCACTTGTACCCCAGTTCAGACCCATCGAGCATCACACTGCGCCTGCGCGGTATCGGGAAAGTCGGCACACCCCGCAACTCAGATGTCTCAGACTCCACCCCAAAACCATAAGACGACCGCGACTGCCCGTGTATATGTTTGCTCGGCGACACTTCCTCCAGAGCATTTGCAGCCATCATATTCAGGCGATTCTTCACCTTTGCAACTTTTTCATCCGTCTCAAACACCAGATAATCCGACCAACTCTGATGATCCGGATGCCCCAGCCGGATGTACACATCGCCCCTTCGGTCCCATCCCCGACCATGCCACTCTTCCAGACCCTCGACAAAATTCGAACGCGCGAAATGCACCCGCCGATAATGCTCAACGCGGCGCTCGTTCACCTGTGTCGTCGGTGTGGGATCCTGCTCCAGCCAGAAAACTTCTCGAAGCTGTGTTAGCGACCGCCCAAAAGCACCCCGAATTTTCGAAAGCACCTCGGCAGGAGCCACCAGCGACAAATCCTGGTAATACTCCCGCTCTGTCGGATCCAAAAACTGAAAATAGCGCTCAAAAGCCGCCTGCGCCTGGGCAAAATCCCCCCGCTCAACATGCATCTCGGCCAAAAGCGGCAAATACTCTTTCGGCTTTGTCTGTGCCATCTCCTTCAACTCGTCCAGACTATAAGTTTTCTTCCCCGCGCTCTTCAGCCGCATCGCCACATACGCCAGACGCGCAGGCGTAATGGGATGCCCGGGATTTACCGCTATCTGCCGCGAATACGCTTTCATCGCCTTGTCGTAATAGTGCAGCGACTCGTAAAAAACGCCCAGCTTGAAATACGCGTCATAGTGATCGGGAAAAAGCTCCACCACATTGCCAAAATAGTGATCCAGATCCACCCGATCCATACCCACCATCGCCAGATGGCACATCCCCAGATTGTAGTATGCCGCCGTATATGCTTTATCCATCGCGCAGGTCTCGCGGAACAACCTCAGTGCCCGCGACTTCTGGCCCGGCATCTTCAACGCCGCCAGTGCCCGCCCATTGCGTGCCTCCACAAATTTCCTCTGCTTCTTTATCGCCTCTAAGAACAACGCCTCTGCTTCTTTTACCTCGTCCTGCTCCAGGCGAAGATAGCCCAGCGCGCACATCGCCACCACATCATTCGGGTGTAAAATCAGCATCCGATCGCAAATACGGGCAGCCTCCGCCACCAGTTTCTCATCCGGAGCCTGTGCCCGCGTGATATACTTATTCGGAATTAGCCCTCCCCGCTCAAAATACGCATCTGATACCGTCACATAGCGGCGCCCAAAGTGGTAATCGTAATAATACTTCAGCACCAGCGGATTGCGCGCCTGCCAGAACCGCGCCAAAAACAGTCCCTTCGCCTTCCGATCCAGCGCCTTGTAAAAAGCCGCCGTATCCGCACTGGCCACCTCTCCCAAAATCAAACCCGCCACCTGATCTTCAAACGCGCCAAAACTCGCCTGCAATTCCGCTCTGGCAACCTGTTGATCCGCCTCCTCTGTTTTATCCTCTCGCTCCAAAATTTTGATATGTACCCGCGCCACCCGAAGCTCACCCATCAAAGTCTTAATCACCACCTCTGTCTCAGACTCCGACACAAGCTCACCCTTCAACACCGTGCCATCTTCCAGCAATACCGTAACATTGCGCGAAGGCTGTTCTATCATTTTAATCAGCGACTTTTTTACCCGCAGTTCGCCCATTGATGTCTTGAGCACCACCTCTGTCTCAGACTCAGACACAATCTCGCCCTTCAACACCGTGCCATCTTCCAGCAATACCGTTGCACCATAGGCAGATGCAACCGCCAAAAAGAGACAAAGTGCAATTAAAAAAGTCTTCATATTGGTACCTTTTTCCTGCGAATAACCCGGCAAAGGCAAATACAATACCCCTTCCCCGCATACCTGTCAAGCCATGAAAAAACGGCGGAAGGACATAGCGTCCCTCCGCCGTTGTGATCGTGGGCGAACCACCCCGATCAACGACTTAGAAGGTAACAGCAGCGCTGAGAATATGCACCGAAGAGAAGAAAGCACTATCAAACTGCTTGAATGCATAATCCACCTTCACGCCCTGACCACCTTCGGTCTTAAACTGCAACCCACCACCTGCAGAGATACCCTCTGTATCGTGGTTGGTCTTATACCCACCTCGCAGCGTAAAGCCGATTGAGGACCCTGCTGCGCGATACGTATATTCGGCGCCGATGTGAATGCGCTCATCAAAATCGATGGGATTGTTCACATCCAAAGCCAGATCCAGATGGTGTGGCACAGGCGTATTGCCCATCATCGAAATCACATCGATGAGCAAGCCCAGGCGGATATTCCTCGGCAGTTCAAACTGCTCCCGCTGATAAACCACCTCTGTGCTAAAATTCTGCACACTCATCGCCATCACCGTATTCCGGAACCCCGTATTGAAATACGTGCCCAGGTCAAAGGCAAAGGCATTCTTGGAATTATCCACCGTCTGCCTGCTACTACCCAAAAAGATATTGCCAGTACCCAGGTCCTGATGGGCCATCCTGAGGGTTGCTCCTGCGGAAAAACGGTCGGTAATTTTAAGACCGTAAGCCGCAGAAATGGCATAATTGCTGGTGGTAATCTCGCCCTCGTCTTTGAATCCGGCGCCAGCGGGATTTGGATCAATGGATGTAGCGTTGACAGTACCCGCATCGAAAGTCACAATCGAAAGGCCGAACGTCCCTCTGCCCGGCACATTCACTGCAACGCCCGCGACCATACTCTTGGTATCGACGAGCCAATCTACATAAGTGACATGTGCTTCCCGGCCTTCCATAAAAGCCAGCGCACCCGGATTGAAAAGAATCGCCGAACCACTCCCGATCAATCCCACCCCGGCACCACCGAGAGCGGCGGTGCGCGCATCGGTGGGAATAGATAGGAAAGCAAAACCAGCCTGCCCGGTCTTGATAAACGTCGGCGAGGCTTCTTCAAAGCCCGGAACAACGGGATCCAGTTCTCGAACGCGACCGTCAAAGTTATCGGTCACGCCGGTCGCAACACTCCCCTGGGCAAACACATCGCTCGGCATCAGCCCCGCGCACACAAGCGCTATTAGAATATATTTTTTCACGATCATCCTCCTTGTTTAGCGAACCACAATGAATTTCTCGATATGAGTGCCCGGAACCTGGGGATCCCTGCTCTCAATATGTGCGAAGTAGATACCCGACACCAGGAACTGGTTGTTGTCGTTGATCATCAAATCCCACGACAGGTCGCCAGAACCCGCGGTGTGCTCAAACTCCTGAATCAGATCGCCGGTTATCGAGAAAATACGGATGATCGCGCTTGCAGGCAGATTTACGAATAGTAGTTTGTTAGACTGACCCGTAAAATTGAATCCACCTTGCTCTAAATCGCCGCCCTGAATCTGGAATGGATTTGGCACAATCCGCACACTCGTAATATCTCGTCCGGGCGCGCGGAAAGGACTTACGCCATCCCCCAGGGTGCGGGTGGCAAAAAAGCTGCTCTCCAGACCATTGGCATCAACGGCTGTAACCGCGTAATAATACCGCGTACCGCGAATCACAGTATCGTCATTGTAGGATGTACCATTGACCGTGAAAACATCCCGCAGACCGGGTGGTTTTGTCTGAAAACCCGCCATGCGATAAACCCGGTATGAAGCCGCACCGGGAACAGCAGCCCAGGAAAGTTCGTTTTGATCCGGACCAGATGTTATTTCTACCCGTGAGGGCCAATCTGGCGTGGGTGGCAAAACGGGCTGCAAACCAACCACCGAGTTTACCTCGCGGTTGTTCCACGCCTTGTGCGCCACAGCTACCGCCGCCTTCAGGGAATCCAGGCCGCTGTTGAGAAAAGCTTCTTTCTGGTCAAAAGAAATAGAACCTTCCGACCACTTTCTGCCCATCTCTTTATTCGCGGCAATGGATGGACCCGTAACAATCCAGGCCGACACAATGTGAATGCTCTCACCGGGATTCAGTTCGGGCCAGGGACCAAATGTCACCATCCATTCCCAGTACCCTTGCTGAGACTCCACGGATGTCGCCACATCTCTAATGCGCTCGGCCCGCGCGGTATTCGACAGCGTGTAAAAGTCGTGTACAGCCCCCATATCCGCACTATCTGTGGTAATCCAACTGGCGTCTGGCACCCAGCGGGCAACGCGCGGCTGCCGCATCTCGGGGTCAGGCTCATTCATGCTGTCCAGCCAGTTGTCGGAAAGCGTATTGGGATCGCTCACCGGCGTCTTATCCACGTGCAAGAACAACCGACCTTTGTATTCGGGCTCGAGAAATTCACCCGCATCGACCAGTGCCTCGCGGATCTCGTCCAACTTCGGAACGCCAGCCGCAGGTGCCGGTTCGCCGCGATCATCGCCATCGGGCCGGGTACCTGTGCGGTCTGAAGCATTGCCATCGTAGGAATACATCAGCTTGAGTTCGTCATCCCAGTTGTTCACCTCGTCGAGAATCCCGTGCTCGATTCCCGCGTCAAACGGACGCGAATCATTCCCAAAAGTCGGCGTAATGTGAGAACCACCAGAGGGACCGCGATTGGCAGCCTGCATAAACCAGTGGAAACCGAGATGGAAATTCTGCAGCACCGGATTCTTGTCGCGGGTTTCCGGACTCAAGTCTGTGCCGCGCTCACCGGTTCGCACATCGGGCACGCGGGGATTTTCGGGATACGTAAAGGTCTCAATCTGAAAAATAATATCCTGGGCTTCGGTATTCGCCCATCGCCACGTCTGGGTCCTCTGGTGGATACCGCCAGTATGGACGCGCTGACCTTCGTGATACACGTCTGAACCCAGCCCGGGAATCACGCCTTCAAAAGCGTCGGCAGGTAACCCATCAAAGCGGGTATCAAAAACCGTCCATGCCTCTCGCTTGATTTCTGAGCCATCCTGAATCAGCAGGGGTGGCGCAATGCGAAACGCCTTGGGAGATCCTTTGCCCACCGCATTGAAGAAAGAACTCGAAATATCGGCAAGGTCATCCGTACCGTCGTTGACGTACTTGGGAATGGTGGTATTGGCGAGTTCTGGAAAATGCGCGGAGTAACTGGGCATATTGAAATTATCCATAATAATCGCCGACCTTAGCCCCCAGTTTCGAGCCACAAGGTAGTTGATATCCGGATTGGTGCGCCCCTCGTTCAGGCCGCCGGGCCAGTGCGTGCCCCAGTTCCGTCCTGGATTTTGTGCAAAGGCACTTCCCGAAGAGACCAGCAATCCCAGAACTATCAGAAGGGGTACATATCGTCTCATCATAACAGATTATCTCCTGAAAAAAACAGATTGCAAACCTCCCGGTTCCTCTCTCATGCGAAAGGAACCGGAAGAGGTATTCATCTCAAAATTAGAAAGACCAGCGCACGCCGAGATGGATATCTCGCGGATTGACATAGAACAAGTACGACCGCTGCGACATCACACTTGGATCCAGCTCTGTGCCCGGCTTATCGCCTTCTTGCAAGTTTCCGCTCGCATCCACAGTCCAGCCCAATGCTTCCATATACCTCTTAAAGTTATTACCCGAACTGGTACCGAGATGGGACCGCGTATCCCATATCCGGGACGTAGAAGTCGTGGTAACATTCTTGAAGTTGAGCGGATTGCGAATCTCCAGATAAACCGTTGGCGCCATCTTCACGTCAAACATCTTGGCAAACCGCAGATCCAGAAGTCTGGTTGACTGCCACTGTGCGTTATCCACAGAGCGCAGTGCCACGTCGTTGGATGGGTTGTAGTTAAACCACGAACCTGCCTGATGGCGGTAATAAAGGTTGGCTTCCCAGCCCCCCTTCAACATGCGCTGCTCGCCTCCGTAATCCAGCGGCGTGCGGAAATTCAAGCCAAACTTCAAAATCGGCCGCGCCTTAAAGCGCGGATTCGCACCAGCGGGACTGCTCTCGATCAAGCGGTAGGACGCTGTCGATACGGTCTGCGCGTCGTATATGCGCTCCCAGCGCACGATGCGCTTGCGCTCGGCGCGGAACTCGTAGGACAAAAAGCCCGTCACAAATTGCCCGCGTGCCTTGCGCACAGACAACTCGAACCCGCGAATATCCTTCACATTCCCATTCATGTGGAACCGCGTGCTGCGACGCGTGGTATTCTGGACATACACCCTTCCTCGTTCCGTGTCTTTCTCGATGTCTTTGAAGAACACCGTGCCATTGAACAGATACTGATTGGCAAAATTCCGCTCGTAACCCAGTTCATAAGCTATTGTCACGGGCATGTCCAGCCACGGATTGCCAAACTGCTCCAACGGCTCGCCCAGACCGCTCTGCGTCTGATACAAATCCACAGATGTCGGGATCTGTGCAAAGTGACCGTAGTTGAAGAACAACTTGCTCTCCGCCGTAATCGGATGCGATATACCTACCCGAGGACTCAGCTTCCACTTTGTGGGCGGGCGTATAGCCTCTGCCTTGGAATACAGCAACACGGCATTGGAACCCATCCACTCGGCGTGTACCTCATTGGGAATATCGAAGTACTTATCTGGCCGGTGGAAGTCCAGGCGCAGACCCGCATTTACCACAATCTGGCGATACTCCATGCGATCCTGCAAGAACACGCCGCCATAAAGCGGGGTGCGGACCCAGTAATTGTGGAAGTCAGCCGTATCCGTTACTTCCATATTGGCGGGATCGTCGAGATTGCCCGGACGGAAATTGACGTCTTCCAGGGTCGGATCCTGTACTGAAGAGGCAAAACCGCGGATCTCGCGCAGGAAGAAGTGATGCACCTGCACACCGGCTTTGATCTGGTGATTCGGCGTTACTTGAGACGTAATATCAAACGTGTAATCGTCTTCCCAGGTATAAGACCAGTCGCCCGAACGCGCCGGGTTGCCGTCGCCACCGCGCATGCGGTAAGCACCCAGAAGGTCGAAGGTTCCAGGCTTATACGTAAAGCCCTTGGGACCTTCGTCCAGGATCACGGCACCCGCGGCCTGAGCCGCCTGATAGCTGCTCGCGGTGACTTCCTCAACGCGGCCATCCGGGTACACTGCTGCGGCAGGCTCACCGCGCTTCTGCAGGGGTTGCCAAGAAGCCTCAAAGTCGGCTTTACCCACGCGCACCGACAGGTTGTAGAACGTCCTGGGAGACAGCGTGTGTGTCCACGTCAAAGTGCCATACCGACGGTCAATGGTTTCGATATTGCTGCCCGAACCCATCGCAAAAATATTCCGCGTACGCAAATTGCTCACTTCAAAAGCAGGCGTGCGGGCAAATGTGCCCAAAAAGTTTCCGTACTTCGCACCCTGAGACCAGCCCTTCAGGAAGCCCAAAGATAGCTTGGTCGTCGCTGTGGGCGTGAAGATCGCCTTGGCCTGCCAGGTATCGTCGCGATAATTGGGAACGGCCATCGTCCACGTATAAGCCGATTTTTCCCGGCGCGTGGAAAGCAAGAACGACACCTTGTCTTGCACGAGCGGCCCACCAACGGTCACATCGTAGGTATAATCCGCATCGCGGTCTGTGGCGTCGAAGTTCTGCTGATACGGATAGTCTTCATCCTGTGCAAAAGGACCTATGCCGCTGGCTTCGGTCGCGATTCCGCCGACCTTCCGGTGCTGGAAATCCCAGATACCCTTGGCCTGCTGAGGCGTCGAAATCACGTCTTCGAAGGGACCGGCTTTCCATTCGCCAGCAGGTCCACCCTTATCCTGGAATATATTATTCCAGCCAGCGAAATCCGGATTGCCGTCGCCATCTCTATCGGCAGTCGGCGACATGCTCTGGAACCGCCCCACATCCCACCAGTTATCGGTGCTGTACATCGTGGGACCAAAATACTTATTCGCTGCGGGACTCCACCGCAGGTCGCCAGCCGTGGTCCAGGCGCGAGGCTCGCGGTTGACCACGTTGATCACACCGCTGCGCACATCGCCGTACTCGGCATTGAACCCGCCCTTCAGAATTTGAACCTCCTGAAGTGCTGTCTTGGAAAAGGACGAATATGGACGGTTGTCCCGGCTGTCTTTCATGCTCACGCCGTCAACCATATAAACGATCTCGGTCTCGTTGCCACCGCGGATATTCAAACCCCAGCTATCCGTATCCACACCCACCTGCGTGGCAAACGCATCGCGCAACCGGGGTCCCACTGGCGGGGACTCGATCTCTTTGGCAGACATAATCACCTGCGTATAAGACACGTCCATCTCAACCGGTGGACGCTCTGCTGTCACCGTGATCTCTGCCAACTCTGCCGTTGTCTCGCCAAGCGAGAAGTTCAACGGCGTGGTGCGGTCAATCGAAACCGCCACATCGCGCTGCGTCACGGCGCGATAACCCACCAGCGATGCCGTGACCTCATACACGCCCGGGTTGACGCGAATGATAAAGTATTCACCATTGACATCTGCTGTGGCACCCATTCTTGTGCCTACAATCACCACGTTGGCACCCGGCAGAGGTTCGCCGGTACCGGAATCGGTAATGCGACCCGAAATTTTACCCGTGGTGGTCTGCGCGTCGGCCTGATACGTCAGCCCAAACCCCAGCGCAATGGCAAGCAAGGCTATAAACCCAGCTCTTAAACGATACATAAACTCCTCCTTTGGTTTCTTCCCCCGGCTTTGGGAAAGATAAGGGAAAAGCCACCCTGGCTCATCCCGTGAAACGTCTCCTACAACGGAGAAAACTACCCACTACAACAAAATGCTATCGATAAGCCCTTAAATCACCTCCTTAACAATCCCCTCCCTGTAAGTTTTAAAGCGGGCTTGAATGCCCCACCCCCTTTCGGTCTATGATATTGGTTCTCACTATAAACGATATTGGTTCTCACTATAAACGATATTGGTTCTCACTATAAACGTCTAACATAATTTCCGATAAATCCACAAGTGTCCAATTTAATATGCACCTCAAAACCTGTCAAGTGTTATAGGCCAAAATACAGTAGATGTAAATACTGTCCGTAACATTTTGTTTTTCAAAAACTTAAAGTTTAAATTATCGGAATTTAAAAAAATAACTTGCTGAAATCAAAAAAGTGAGCCATTGCACAAACAAAAATGCCCTGCACTATTCGGCATTTCGGCTATTTCATCTGGTCAAATACCAAATAGAGCCGCAACACTTCATTGCCCTTTATTTCCGATAAGTGGATGCGTCAAGGATGGCAGTGCCCGCATTGGATCGGCGCAGTCCCTCGCAACAGCGGGTGCATCGGTTGTCGAAATGCAAATCGCAGGGCGATGGCGCGATACATCTATGCCCGCGCACTATGCCCGCGCCCAACTCGCCGGCACTGGCGCCGTAGCGCGGTTGCGATATGGATGTGAAAAGAAACAATAAAGCCCCGTATAGTGCGGGGCTTTATTGTAATCTTTCATCACATTATTTTTTCCTTTTCAAAACCTTGATACCTCAATCGTTACTAAGCCGTCTCTATTTTCTTTAATAGATGGAGATGGCGCAATATCAGAGGGCATAGGAACTAAGCGGTTATACACAAAGGGCTTTTCCACGAAAATTCCGAGGCATCGGTATTCAGGATAAGCTTCCACTTTGATAACCTGAGCACTGGGTAAATAGGTCCGGACAACATACGCAGAATCATCCTTCGAAATTGAGGTGCTATAGTAGGCATCTATCATCTGGATGAAATCTATGTCATAAGATAACCCAGGGAGATAAACACCTGTGTCTTCTCGAACATAGCTACCCGATAAATATTCTTCGTAATTCTCTTTATAATTCTGATTGAGCTTCCTAATGATCTTCTCGATATTATCGCGTAATTCCTCATTATCGCGTAACGGCTTGGAGAATTGCTTAAACAATTCCTCGCGTGATTTCTCATATTTTTTTTCATGAAATTTTACAGTTTTTTTTATAAAGAAACGTCTGATTCCGTTTCCACCAACAAAATGTCTCAGAAACTCAGAAGGAATGATAAGGGCTAAAGAGATCAATACGACATTGTAAATAATCTCGTCTGTAAGCTCATTAGACCACCCCACATACAAAAAGCAGATAAACCCTACGATGAGGAGTTCTCCAAACAGCCAACGCGAGGAGGGAGCAAAGATTTTTGAAGGTGTATCAGGATTCATTTCTAAATTCTTTCCATTGCTTTTTCATGGTTTTTAATAAGGTAAAAACAGCATTTGTGATGATAGAAACCAAAGCCACGATATCAAAAATCGTCACCAGGGTTTTGGTAAATTGCAAAGGAAAATAAGATTCAACCTCTCCAGGATTTTCTTCTACAGGTATTATCTCGTGTAGCCAGAGGACACAGACACGAAATATCCTGAGACCTGCTACCACTACCAGAACTGAAAAAATATCTTTAAAGAAATCAAATAGGAAATTGAAGCGAGGATACTTTTCTCTTTGGCTCCTCCAGGATTGAAACAATCGCAAAATATTCATATAAAACCATTTGTGTACTAAAATACCCGATAGCCTCTCCTAACGCAAATTCTGTAGCCCTTGTTAGGAATGTTGTGCTTAATTGAAATATAACCCTAAAAGGTAATATTAGCCAAATAGATTTCTTGCCCAGGTAGCTCGGTCAAGCTGGTCAACACGATCTATTCTCAGTCTGAAACGCCTCTATTGCGACCCTGTAGAGTTTCTGCGATCTCATAAGAGGGCATAGCTAAACAATACTGTCCTGCGATATTCGGCATTTCGGCTATTTCATCAATTTGTGAATCCAAAGCACTTGTATAAGCGTGTAACACTCCTAAGACCCTGTATAATTTTCTTGTCACAGACCACAATTTTCGTTATTTATATATCTTAGATTCACAATCATTATAGTGTAAATAAATGTAAATAATGTAAATAAATGTAAACCGCAAAGGAAAAGGAGCCCCCCATGAAATCACTGAACCGGCGCACATTTCTCAGGAATGCAGGTGTTTGTCTGGCATTGCCGTTTTTAGACGCCATGATCCCCGTGGGCCGGGCTGCGAGTCAGGCATTTGCCCTTGCCCGCGAACAGGCCGCAAAGCGGCTGGTATGTATTGGCAATCCCTTCGGAATGATCCCCGAGCGATTCTTCCCAACGGGAAGTGGAGCAAATTACACACTCCCTTCACTCCTGCAACCACTATCAGCGCACCAGCGAGATTTCACAATCTTCTCCAACCTGGACCACGGCGTAACCGGCGGACACCGCACCGCGCATACATTCTTGAGCGGCATCCGCATCAAAGACGCGAAAATGATGCCCGAAGGCAACATCAGCATCGATCAAAAAGCCGCGGAATTTGTGGGCGTCAACACGCGGTTCCCCTCGTTAAACGTAAGCATCAATGGCCACTGCGAAATGGTCTGGACGCGCACGGGCGTGCGCGTGCCGCCAATTAACAATCCCCAAAAAGTATTCCAGGCACTCTTTGTAGATACCACCGCACAGGAAAAAGAACGGCGTGCAATCGCGCTCGAGCAGCACGGCAGCATCTTAGACGCCGTAATGGGAGAAGCGCGATCCTTTGAGCGCAAACTGGGCCAAAGAGACCGGGAAAAGCTGGAAGAATATCTGACCTCTGTGCGCACAGTCGAGAAAAAGCTGGGCATGTCCAAAGCGTGGCTGGACAAACCCAAACCCCAGGTCAATATGGAAATGCCGGAAAATGGTCCCTTTGTCGAAACCCTGCCCTTGATGTACGACCTCATTGCCCTATCACTCCAAACAGATTCCACACGGATTGCGACCCTGGAAGTGGGCCAGGGAATCAAAACCACGGACCTGGGCTTAAATACGAATTACCACAAATACTCACACCACGGCAAATTGCCCGAACTCATGGAAGGCCTGACAGTCATCGAAAAATATCAGATGAAACACCTGGGCCTGTTCTTTGACAAGCTCAAAGCCATTGAAGACCCCGCCGGGGGAACCCTGTTTGACCACACCATGGTATTATCGGGCAGTGGCATGGGCAATGGCAGTTCGCACTCCAACAAAAACCTGCCCATCTTGCTCGCGGGTGGCGGATTCAATCACGGGCAGCACATGGTATTTCCAGAAGCAAAGCCCCAGCGCGTTCCACTGAGCAACCTGTACCTATCGATGTTGCAGAATTTTGGACTGGAAATCGATCACTTCGGCCAGAGCACCGGCACGCTAAAAGGATTTGAATAAAAATGAAAAAAAGCGTTCTATTCCTCCTGATTGGCATCTTGTCCTCATCGACTGCCTGGGCAGAAGGGGATGCGACATACAAAAATACCGTGCGGACATTTCTATCCCAGCGGTGTTATAAATGCCACGGCGCAGAGCTTCAAAAAGCAGACCTGCGGTTTGACACCCTCACGTTGGATTTTCACAATGAAGATGTCTTGCTAACCTGGCAAAATATCGCCGACATGTTAAACCTCGGCTTAATGCCACCCTATGAAGAGCCGCAGCCCGAACTGGCGGAAATGAAGCCCGTGATCGACTGGATCACCGCCTCGCTAAAAGCGCATCACGAAGCCGAAGAAAGCACGGGCGGACAAACGGTCTTGCGCCGCTTGAATCGGAACGAATACCGCAACACAATTCGGGATCTATTGCATCTGGACATGACCATATTCGACCCCACAGATGCATTTCCCCAGGACGATGAAGAACACGGATTCGACAACATCGGCAAAACACTCGTCATGTCGGATTTTCTGGTCGAAAAATATCTCGACGCCGCCGATCAAATCATACAACGCGCCGTATTACCCGCCCCCCAACCAGAAGTAAAAACTCACGAATTCACCTTTCCCATCATGCGCAGTGCCGGTGGATTTTTGACACCGGCAAGCCGCCGCTTGAAACAGGGATACGACGAGATATTCCGTCGCCCTGATGACCGATGGGGATATATGTCCATCGACAGATTCCGAAAAGGCGTACCGCATTCGGGAATGTACCGCGTTCGCGTTCTCGCATCTGCACACAACCAGCAACACCCCTACGACAGAATGCTGCGAACAGATGAAAATGAACCCATACGCATGGGCATTGTCGCCGCATCCGGGCGTTATGGCGACCTGCGGCAGAGCAACACATCGGATATAACACTGGCCGAATTTGAAATGATCGCAGATGGCAAACCCCGCGGTTACGAACGCGAACTCTATCTGGATGAGTCTTATGTGCCGCGGGTCACCTATCCAAACGGACCTGTCACGCTCTATTGGCGGAGTATTCTGAGGCGTTACCATCCCCAACTCTACGACAAAACAGACCGACGCAAACTATCTCAACGAGAAGATCTAGAACTCGTACACCGGCAAACAGAAGTCGCAGTCATGAACTATCTGGGACCGAGCATTCGCATATACAAAGTCGAAATCGAAGGTCCCCTTTACGATCAGTGGCCCCCGCCTTCGCACACGAGCATATTTGGCAAGCGCAATCCCGAAAAAGTCGTACCGCGCGATATTCTGACGCGCTTTGCAACCCGCGCGTATCGCCGCCCGGTCAAACAGAGTGAAATCGCGCACATCCTGCAACTGGTTGAGCAACGGGAAAAAGCGGGAGCCTCGCGCGTTCAGGCCATCAAAATGGGCTTAAAAGCCATCTTGTGTTCGCCCAATTTCCTCTATCTCTACGAAAACGAAGGCCAATTAGAAGACTACGCCCTCGCGTCCAAGCTATCGTATTTTCTCTGGTCATCCATGCCCGATGAAGAATTATTTGAGCAGGCCAGGAAAAAGCGATTGCACAAACCAGACGTTTTGCGCGCGCAAATTAATCGCATGTTAAAAGACGAAAAAGCGCAGGCATTTGTAGAGAACTTCACAGAGCGCTGGTTGGCCCTGTACAAAATCGGCGAAATGCCGCCCGACCCGCGCAATTTCCGACTGTACTATCAGGCGCATCTCGAAGGCGCGATCAAAAAAGAAACCCACGCCTTCTTCCAGCACATCCTGGACAAAAACATGAGCATCGCGCATTTCATCGACTCGGACTTCACCTTCATCAACCGCGACCTGAGCTTGTTATACCGCATAGAAGGCGTAGAGGGCAGGGAATTTCGCAAAGTAAAACTCGACGACCCCAAACGCGGTGGCCTATTGGGACACGCCAGCGTATTGACGGCAACATCGAACGGAATCGAAACATCGCCCGTGGTGCGCGGGGTATGGGTATTGGAAAACATATTGGGCATAACACCCCCACCTCCACTGCCCGATATCGAACCGCTCGAACCCGATATTCGGGGATCGACGACCATTCGCCAGCAATTGGCAAGCCATCGTGAAATCGCCACCTGTAACGAATGCCATCGCCACATCGATCCCATAGGCTTTGCACTGGAAAATTACAATCCCATAGGCGCGTGGCGATATGGTTACGGTCCCAAAAAACCAAAAATAGATGCGTCAGATGTCCTATCCGACGGCAGCAAATTCGATGACTTTGTGGGCTTTAAGAAAATTTTAATGCAAAAGAAAGACCAATTTGCCCGCTGCCTGACCGAAAAGATGCTCACCTACGCGACTGGACGCACATTGGAAGCTACAGATCGTCCCGAAGTGGATCGCATCGTACACAATTTGAAAACACAGGGTTATGGCCTAAAAGACCTGGTCATGCTCGTGGCGACGAGTGAGCCATTCTTGACCAAATAAGTCGCCAACTTTGCATAAGGACAAACAAAAAGCTCTGGTGTTATTGCCAGAGCTTTTTGTTTAGTTGAATTTTCACAGATTGTACAAACTCTACCGACCTGACAACATAAAATATGAGTTCCGAGCCAGAATATCTACCCCGTATTTTCCCGAGCCGACAAATACAAACATCCCTGTAATCGCCAGGTACAGAAATGCCATCTCCTTCGTGCTGAATGGATCCGCTGCGTGTTGTAAGAACCCGGCCACCAGCATGGTAGAGCATATCAAAAACGCCCCAGGTCGCGTGAGTAAACCCAGTGCCAGCAACAGCCCGCCGCCAAACTCCGAAAAGGCTGCCACCCAGGCAAAAAACTCGGGAAAGGGAAACCCCATATCTCCCGTAGTGGTCACAAACCCCTCGGAAGGTGGGAGCTTTCCCAATCCATGTCCCAATGCCATACTCAACCCTGCAAATACCCTGAGAATCGCCAACCCGACATTTGCTGGAATCGACTCAATAACCGCTCCACCAAACAGAAATTGCTTGATCATATAATCAACCTCCCAATGGGGATTATGTAGAATAGCACGGCCTCCGTTTGTTGCTTGTTGGCAAAATACTCGAAAATTTGTCCAGGAGCAACCGCAAATTTACCGATATGCACAGGAACCCATCTGGAGGATACTTTGATAGCAGCAAAACATTGTTAATTCCCAACCACGCGCACCCGAAGCGTTTGAGCACCTACCAAAAATAGATCGACCTCTTTCTGTGTCGAAACAGTTTCGGTCGTTTGCTGATTGCCTGGTCCACTGCCTGGTCCACTGCCTGGTCCACTGCCTGGTCCACTGTCTGATCCTGAAGAACTGTTTGATACATTGTCGGACATCAGGCCTCCTTCACCTGCCGATGTCAACTGCACTTTTAAGATAACATTTTCATCTATTCCATTTACACGGGCAAAAACATCTTCGAGTGTCTCATCGCCCCCCACAACATTAGACACCCCAACCAACAGCCCATCTCCGTTCCCATCAGAACTTCCCCCTAATGTTGCGGCAGACCCCACTTTGAGTTGATAAACACCCGCAGGAAGCGTATCGGGTATGCTAAATGCCAGCTCGATTTCCCGATTCTCACGTCGCCCCACGCGCAGAGAAGTCCTGACAGATATCGTACTTCCAGCACTGATAACAGTGTCCGCATGAACCGATACGACTTTTGCAAAGCGAGATTCGGGCAATATGTCAACGTGTATCTCACCCTCGCGCATCTGCAAGGCGTAATCATCTCTTGTCATGAGTTGTACAAGTGTCCTCGCCAGGTCAAAAGACGCACCTCCAATTAAGGGCAAAAGATATCCATTTGGCTCTGCATAAAGCCGAGATTGGGTCACCTTTGAATTTGTTTCGACAAAAGAAATATTCGTCCTGATGCGCACACTGTGATTCGGCTCGTTTTCAATCCGGTTGCCCAAAGGCGAGAACAAAGCGTATTCGACGAGACCAGCTACCGTAGAGGGGTCCGTCATTGCCAGATTGTGCGTAAGTTCGAGCACATACCCCGAAGGAAACGTATATACGCCCTTGAAAGGTATCAATTCTGGATTTTCGCCAAGCACACCGCGAACCGCGGGCAAACGATCTTCGGTCAGCGTTCCACGCACCGTTGGATTCAGCGTTGCAAACTTATACGGCGCAGAGAGATTGGATATTGGACCGAGCACCACTGCTTCTATGATGGGCAAGGACACCGCACCCGAACCATCCATCGGATGTCCAAAACCATATATCCGATTGCCATTGACATATGATATGGTTCCCAACCCAGCGACCGTAACCTCACCCAGCATCAAAGCAACAGCCAGTGGCCTGCCCGCCTCAAAACTGTCCTGATTTTGTGCGGATCTTCCGGCAGGCGTCAATTCACGCTGAAAGTGTGGATCATTCATCTGGTGGTTGGGATTGAATCCCGTGCCCAGCAAGGGAATAGCCAGAGGGGTAATGCCATTCCCCGCCCAGGTAGTCAGCCGTTTCGCCAATGGAATCGCGCCCTTCATGCCAATTACCCATTCTATCGGTGTTGCAAAAAAATAGTACGGCGGACTGTCTTGTTGATTAAAACCATAAGCAATAGCACCCCATGTGCCTTGCTCAGTAAAAACAGGAGAACCACTCATCCCCTTAGCAATACCGCCAAGCTGTATCAAAACGGGGTCGGACGCCTCAAGCATATAAACAGGCATTGGCGGCAAGAAATCATCGACCACCTGTATGAACGTCATTTCGAGATCTGCGAGTTGGCCGTTGGCAAATTCGGTTCGCAGGAATACGGGTGTACCCATGGGCATAGAGCGAACCGACTCAACCGAAACAATGGGTGAAAGAGAATAGGGTTGTAAGTCCCCCGTGGGGCGTACAACCTCAAACGCACGATCATCGGGCTTTTGCTTATCGAAAATCTCAAATTTGCCATTTGCCACAACCACCACAACCACAGGGTACATCGGATCGCCCTCTGGATCGAAGGAAAATTGCCCCAAAATCGTGGGTACATCAATAGCGGCCAGAGCATCCCGAATAGCACCGGAATTTGCTGATTCAGAATTTTTGATTGCCTCTGCGAGAACCTGTACATTGACATACCCCAAAGCGGCCCATGTATCGGGATCAGTACCGTATTTTGTGCGATAATTCTGAACAAAGTCTCGATTCCCCGGCGTGTCAGCAGAGAGAGACCAATATTGCCCTGTAATTACCCCTTCGGCTGCGGTACCAGCCATTTCTATTTGGGTTGACGTGAATCCGAAAATGAGAAAGGGGATCGCATCTGGGATACCAACCTGACGGCCCTGTACTGGAATCTCAACCCGTTCAGCGGGTCTCGTCCACACAAAGATCGCATCGGGATCCGACGCTTTTATCCGGGTTAATTGTTCGGAAAAGTCAGTATCGCCGGTTGGGAAAGTTTCTGTGGTCAGAATCTCGACGCCCAAATCGCCAAGTGCCTTTTTGGTTTCTTCATATCCGCTGTTGGAATACAGGTCGTCGCGGTCAACTATAATCGCCACTTTCTGATAGCCCAATTTTTTTCTCGTAATATTGACAAAACTCGGCACGGCTTTATCCACAGGAGACGGAACGCGAAAGATAAAATTGCCAACCGCGCCCAGGCCAGCTGCGCCAGCCGTCGGGCTAAAAGCCACGACCTGCTTTTCTTGCGCGATGGGAAAAGCCGCTGCCGAAGAAGAAGAAAATCCCGGACCGAGAATGACGGGCACTCTGTCTTGATCAATCAGCTTGCTGAAAGCGGAAACGGCAAGATCTGGATTGCTCTCACTGTCTTCAAAGATAAATGAGATCGGTGTCGCACGGAGTTGTGATCGGTTGACCTCTTCGCGGGCGAGTTCCATACCATTTTTTAAGGATATATAGATACTTCCGAGATTAACAGGCAGGACAACACCAATGGGAATCTCCTGAGGGGATGCACTCATCACACGCGCCTTCCCACCAATGGGCAAATTGAGCATGACCTCATACCCGCCATTGATCGGAATGCTCGACCAGGAACCGATCTCTCGCCCATCTATCGATGCACGCGCCTGATAATAACCCGTCCTAAGCTCCACACGTACCTGACCATTCGCATCCGTCACCCCCGACCACTGATAATCGGCCACCTGCCCTGCAATAGAACGCGCAAACTCTACCTTCGAGCCAATTACAGGTGTGTCGTCTCGAAGCACAGTCGCCACCACTGATGCATTCGTTTGCACAGCCAATTTACTCAGCGGACGTCCAACCTGCTCCTCTCCTTCTACCATCTGCGACTGCATCGCCCGTTCGCCGCCACAGCCCCACATCAATCCCATAGCGCACACCAGCACGCAACGAAGACTTCTCAACTGATTCATGGACAACCGTCCTTTCTCTGTGGTGTGGGGCCAGCAAAGCGTGTTTTCAGGTCCAACTTGCCGCCCTGAACCGGGCTTTATGTCAAGTTCAGGAGGATACCAAAGCCCGGTGGCGATTATGTAGAATAATGCCAATCTTATTCCATATCACGCCGGAATCCTACTGCGGTTCCCAAAACTACTCCAAAAAGCAGAACTCACCTCTGACCAAACATAGCTTGATAGACATTAAGAGTCAATGCGATCGACGTGCTCCCTCAATTGAAATCTTTGTCAAAAAAGTGTAAAAATAAATCTGCAAAAGTTATCGTTTTTGATTGACCCGCCTCAATTTGAATATTACCATGCGTTTTAGATAAAAGGAGTCATCATTATCGATGTAGTTCACCAGCCTGAAACCGAAAGGAGGTCATGCCTATGATTTGAGAATAGAAGGGTTTTTTTCGCAGCATGTAAATCGTTACAAACCGCAACATAAGGAGGTCGTTGTATGAGATTCATTGTAGCAGCGTTATTAAGTCTGGCCCTTGTGGGGCCGGGAGCGGCAGAAGTGAACGGCACCTGGTCTGTTGGGGTGACCGGGCAATACGACATGCCGCTGTTTAAATTGAACCAGTGGTTTCCCTCGGGGGGAATTGATATCGGGGGAACCGTCTCTCGCATCAACAACCCGACCTGGACATTTGAACTGGACGCGCGGTATGCCAAATACGGCTCGGGCGAACTGGAAAACCGCAGATTCTTGTGGTCGGTTGACCTGCAGGAATACGAAAGCCCCAACGCCAGTTCGGAAATGACCTGGTTTACGGTAACCGCCAACTATCTTTACCACTTCAACGGCGGAGGTGAAAAACTGAACACCGGGGGCGGCGCGCCCTACTTCGTCATCGGATCGGGCTTTTACCACTATAACAACGAAATCAGCGGACTGATTTACCCCGGACAGAGCGGCACCCTGGACACCAATTTGATACAGCGCTCCGAATCAGATGTTCGCACGGCTCTGGGCGTAAACGCCGGTGTGGGCGTCGAATACTTCGCCTCTCAGAGTTTTGCGTTTGACCTTCGGGCACAATACCACGTCATCTGGGGCCATGTGCGCCCCCTCGAAGCCTGGGGCCTACAAGAGGCATTCCCATTTCACAAACTCAACATAGGTGTTCGGCTCAAGTTGTATTTCCCCAAATAATAACGGAGGTTCAGCATGCGTTTTAGCATTCGTTTGGGCTGTCTCCTGATCCTGGTCGGCGCACTATGCGTCTTCCATCCAGGCGATGGGATGGCAGCTACAACAGGAAAAGTCACCGGTGTGGTGGTAGATGCCCAGGGTGAGGCGCTACCGGGTGTCAACGTAGTCGTGAAAGGTACGCGGCGCGGCGCTGTAACCGATACAGATGGCTACTTTTTAATATTAGCTGTCGATCCGGGCGTGCATGAAGTGGAAGCATCCCTGGTGGGCTACCGCACCGAAACCATACAAAACGTCCTGGTACAGGTCGAATTGACCACCACAGTGAATATCGTACTCCAGGAAGCAGCCGTAGAACTCGGCGAACTGGTCGTTATTGCCGAGCGACCTGCCGTGGAACCCGATAAAACCGTGAGTCGCTATATTGTCGGCGTCGAGCAGGTCGAACAGGTTCCCCTCGCGCGAAACACGGCAGAAGTCATCGAATTGCAGCCCGGCGTATCCCTGGACGGCGCCATGCGCATTCGCGCAAGCCATACCGCCTCGGTAACCAACGGCACCAATGAAGTCTTTGTAGAAATCGACGGCATTCGCCTGTCCAACGACGATGGCGTAGCCGAAAACAACACGCCCTCACAGGTCAACAGCCTGGCGCGCGGGGCATTGCAAGAAGTCGCTGTCGTCACCGGCGGCATGAACGCCGAATACGGCAATGCACAGGGCGGCGTAATCAGCCTGGTGAGCCGCGAAGCCAAAGAGCGATACGGCGGTCTGGGCGAATATCGCCTGACCCTGCCGGGGCTAAAGCACTGGGGCGCGAACGTCTATAACAGCCCGCTTCTGGAAGGCAAAACCCCGGACACCGGCAATCCCAATATAGATGCAACGCCTTCGGATTACGACAAAGCATTGGGACATTTTTTGGAAGGCAATGTTTCGGGGCCGATCAATCCACAACTCGGATTCTTCCTCAGTACCTATACAGATCGGCAGGCATCCGTTTTTCCAGGTCCCTCCAATCACGCGCCCTTTAACCTGAACACATCGGCCAACGCGACCTATCGGCCGGGCGACAAGTACAAATTCAAGCTCGGCACCACCTGGGTGTACAAAGACGGGTTCAACAACGGCTCGACCAGTGTGGTGCGCGGTCCGGGCGGTGCAACCACGGGCGTGCCGCCGGGCGGGGTGCGAGGCATCTCGGAAAGCGGGCGCAACCTTTACTTGCCCGCGGGATATAGCTCCTCGGGCAAGTCGCCGCGCACCGATCAGGTATTTTACGGTGTCTTGACACACACCATATCTCCCAGAACATTTTACGAAGTCCGCGTATCTTTCCAGCGCACAGCCCTCGATACCAGCGATGTGCCGTCAGAGACAACAGATATTGTTCGCGGTGCAAACGGATTTTACGGCACGCGGGACATCCACGCCTTCAGCTGGGCGCGGCGCACGCGCATCCTGCTAAAAGGCGATTTGTCCAGCCAGGTGACGCGGGGACACTTTGTAAAAGCCGGTTTTGAAATCATTCGCAACAGCATTGAACAGCAAGATGTGGTCTATAACACAACCCGCGAACGCAACATCCGCTTGCTGGGCCAGGGCGACCCCATCGTGGGCATGGAACCTTTTAATCCCGCAACGTATGCGGCTTATATCCAGGACAAAATGGAATTTGAGGGCCTGATCGTCAATCTGGGTGTGCGATATGAAGTCCTCGCCCCCGGCGAATCCTTTGGCCGCGCCATGGACCACGTCACCTGGAACCACTACAACTCGCTGACGCGCTGGCGAAACGTACGCATCGTGGATTCGCCCACGCAGACGGCCATCAGCCCGCGCCTGGGTATTTCACACCCCATCACAGAGCGTTCTACCATCCGATTTTTCACCGGCCGCTTCCACCAGTTCATCGGTCTGCAAAGCCTTTACAACCGCACATGGCGGGCGACGGGACCGGACAAAGATCTGAACGGCAACGGACAAATCGACGAGATGGAAATTTTCAACGCCCTGGTCTATCCGCTGGCGGGCGAATTTGGCAATGTCCACATGAAACCCGAACGCACGACCAACTTTGAGGTCGGCTTCGACTACAACTTCTACGGCGATTACGTCCTGGGCCTGACGGCTTTCTACAAAGATCAGGAAGGCACGCTATCCAGCGGCGGGTCTGACTTCTTCATCGACGAACCCGTATTTGGCTTCAACTCTTCATATACCCACGCGTTCTTCAATCGCCGCTTTGCCACATCTCGCGGATTTGAGCTGTCCTTCCAGAAAAAGTTCAGCCAGATGACAGCCCTGTATGTGGCCTACAACGTCAACTGGGCCAAAGCGCACCGCGGCGGCAAATCATCCTGGGAATGGTTCATCGCTCCCACGGCTCAATATGTGAACAGCGACAAGTTCTTTGCAGGCGTCACCGTGCAAGCCGACGGGCAGGAAGTGCCCCGCGCACCAACGGCCGAAGAGCGGAGGGCATTCGCAGAGAAGGCCAATGAAATTGCTCTGAAATACAAGGCAAAAGCAGATGTGATGGAACCAAAGAGCAATGCCTTCTGGGAACAGCCAGTCCTCGTCGAAGACGGGCTTTACTCCTTCAATATCGCCAACTACAGCATTCCCACCTTAGATGGCGGTCTGGACAGGCGCAACTTTGCCAGCGTGCAATTCCTCTTCTCTGCACCGCCGGATTTCCACATCGCGGCTCTGGCCGGATTCCGCGCGACCATGGTCTGGCAGATGCACACCAGGGGCGCATTCTGGTACACGCCACCCACGGGACCCAGGGAGCGGCGCAACGGCCCACCCTCCACACTGACAGATGTCAGCTTTGAAAAAGACTTTGGACTGGGGCAAACGGGTACAGCCACGACATTCCTGGAAGTCCGCAACCTCTTTGGGCAGCGCGACGACACGAGCACTGGTTTCCGCTGGATCCAGTACGGCCTCCAAAAACCGCCGCCTGGAGACAGCAAATTCGATACTTTCGGTGATATTTCCGAACTGACCCGCTACAACGGCGGGCTGGGCAGACCCCGAACCATCGTGGCCGGGGCGCGGTTTAAGTTCTAAAAGTATCCGCAGAAAAAACGCGAGTAATTTGAGCGTTTTACGCAGATGATGCAGATGAATGCAGATTCTAATCCGCGTCATCCGTTCATCCGCGTTTATCCGCGATCTAACAAGAGGATCATATCTATGTCTCTGAAAAACTTGAAAAAACAATGGTTGCCGGGTCTGATGGTATTGTGCCTCATGTCAATCGGCACAATAGATTCGCAAGCGCAGGTGGTCTATAGCGCGTCGCGGCACATGACCCGGTCGCTGGTGTGGCTCTCGTTTACCAACTCCGGTACGTCGAGCATGCACTATCAGGTAACGCCGTCCCGGGTGATGATGCGAATGTCCTACCCGGGCGAATTGTATTCATTATACGCCCTGTTGGGCACCGAAGAATTTGTGGAATATTGGGGCGACAAAGCATGGGGATCGTCCGCGCAAAAGGGCTTTACAAACATGCACTCGGCTGGCGAGGGCGTGCTGGTATTGACCAATGTGGGCGGTGAAAAATACGTATCGGTCACAGGCCCGCGCACGCCCACCGAAGACGTGATACCGATGAATTACGACATCGCCAACTCCAAAGAAGCCTCGTGGGGCATTCAGACTCTGGTGCCCAATCGCGGAGTGGGACCGGGCACAGCCACCTCCAACTGGTGGCAGGGCGCTTCGCCCCAATCCGTTGATCCGGCCAATTTGCGACCCTACGAAATTCACAACTTCGATTACGGCATTTATCCGCCCGTGCAAAACGCAGGCGAAGAAATCCATATCACGCAGTGGCAGACGCAGCACAACATCGTCGTAACGCGCAAAGCCCATGCGTGGAGCCATCAGGATTTCGACGACTTTTTTATCCTGGAACTCGAGTTTGAAAATCGGGGTGGACAGCAACTCGACGACACCTACTTTGGCGTCATGAACTCCATGTATGTCAATAGCGCGGGAACATCCTTCCGCTATGGACACGAAGGCGGCCTGGTCACCTATCGCCGCAGTCAGGCACTGGACGACCACTATCGCTATAGCGAGGCATCCAACTTCGAAAACAATTCCTTAAGTGGGTTGTCTCCTGCGGATTTCCAGGGCAAATACATCATGTACCAGTGGGATGGCAACTCCCCGTCCAGCTTTGAAGAAGACACGGGCGACCCCTACTTCTCCGACCTGGAGGCGCGAGGCTTTCCGGGCAGCAAGAGCAGGCCCGAAGGCATGCCCATTGCACCGGCCTATCAGTTTATGGCTCCCCTCGCCTTTCGCAATGCCGGGAGTCACACATTCAACGCAGCAGACGCAGCAGAGGGCTTTGTCGATCCACAGGGCGAACCCCTGTCGCACTGGTACGAGGTATTTGGTCGCCGCAACATCGACGACCCCACCCGGGGCGCGTTGAGCATGGCCGCCCAGTACGACTTCTTCACCTCGCCCACAATGGACAATCCGACCTCTGAACAGATGCAGTGGGAAGACCTGATCTTTGGTCCCTACAGCCTATCACCCGGGCAAAAAGCCAAAATCGTGCTCGCCTACGGCTTTGGATCGTCCGCCGAATTTGACATCAACAGCCAAACGGGCTATGCCAACGACATCACAAAATGGTCGTGGAACGTGGGCGATATTGGCCCAGACGCACGCAAATCGCTCTTAGCCAAAGGCGAAGAGGCTATGCTGCGCCATCTGGAACACGCGCAATTTACCTACGACAATGAGTACCAGATACCCAACGCACCCCCAGATGTGGATTTTTTCCAGGGGAGCAATGCCCAGGCCAAAATTACGCTGACGTGGTCAGATGCCGCGGAAAAAGCCATCAACCCCGAATACGGTCAGGCCGACGTGGTCGCCTATCGGGTCTATCGCTCGATCTGGCAGGAAACCGGACCGTGGGAACTGGTGGGTGAGGTTTCAGCTGGCAGCAGCCAGGGCGGCACGTACTCCTGGGTGGATGAAAATTCGCTGGCCGGATTCCAATTCGCCTACAATGTGCGCTCTGTTGCCAGCCCCAAATCGTCGTGGGCCGAAGGCTCCAAAACCCTATCCGATTTGCCCGAGACCGTGCGCAAGCACCTCACGGAAAATGGCTTGGAGAGCGGATGGTCGGCAGCCGAACAGCGCATGATCGTTCCGGGTAGCCCAATTTTGGCCGCCAATGACGCCGCCGACAATATGGAGAGGCCGGTAGTCGTGGTACCCAATCCGTTTAGTCTGGCGCAAGCCCAATCCAATTATCAGGGCACGCTCAAACTGCGCTTTGTCGGGGTGCCACACCAGGCAAAAATCTCCATCTTTACGGTTTCGGGAGATCTCGTTGCCGAAATCAACCACAACGATCCAACGGCCGGGGAAGCGCAGTGGCTTTTGAAAGATCGCTTTCTCACCGGTGAAGCCACCTCGTCTGCGTACTTCTTCGTGGTGGAGTCGCTCGTGCCTGCCAGTCGCGGTCGCAAGACCAAGGGCGCGTTCATAATCAACCGTTAAAACACAAGGATTGATACTATGAAAAATACGATGTCCGCAGTGCTAATCGTTTTGATGGCGCTCGCCCTATCGGCTCCGGCCTCGGCGCAGGCACTCTTCCCAGAAGCCGAAGAAGTCCTGAATCCAGAGGGCCGCAGCAAGATCAAGCCATCCACATTCAATTTTCTGAAAGTGACCAACAATGCCCGAGTTGCGGGCATGGGCGATGCTTTTACCGCGGTATCCGACGGGATAGACGGCATGATCTGGAACCCGGCGGGTCTGACCAAAGTGAACAATTTTGCATATACCTTTGGCTATACCCAATGGCTGGTCGAATCGTCATTTGTCACCGGATCCCTCGCGTACAATACCGGACAGTGGGGCGTGCTGGGCGTATCATTTGTGAACTTTTCCCTGCCCGACATGCCCGAAACAACTACCATGGAACCAGACGGCACCGGTGCTATGGTGAACTCGGGCGACCTCGCCATCGGCATGGTTTACGCCTATCAATTGACCGACAAGCTCTCGGCTGCGGCCTCCCTGCGCTTTGTCCAATCCGCGCTGGGACCAGAGACACTCAGCGCAGTCTCCGTGAATGTCAGTACCTTGATGTACACGGGCTTTCAAAGCCTGCGCCTTGGCATGAACATGAAAAACCTGGGTGGAGAGCAGGAAATTGTGAGCGAAAAATCGGAAATGCCCCTGGTATTCCACACCGGGATAGCCATGGAATTGTATGGCAACCTCGGCGACCCCGTATCCCTGACCGGCTCGTTTGAAGGCGCTTTCTTCACCGACCGGGAGCAACGCTGGAACCTGGGTGGTGAACTCTGGATACAGAACCTCATCGCGCTTCGAGCGGGTTATAAGATCAAATACGATGCGGAAACCTGGAGCATTGGCGGTGGTCTCAAGGGGAAATTCGGGGGACGACACATCGCCTTAGACGTATCGTATAGCAATTTTGGCGATCTGTTCGACCCACCTCTGCGCCTGAACCTCTCGGGTTCGCTGTAGGAGGAGTCTGACGAATAATCCGCAGAATGAAGGCGAGTAATTTGAGCCTGAACGCAGATGAACACAGATGAAGGGCGAATGAGGTGTACAACTGGTTCAGAGGCCAGTTCATCTACGAATTGGCGAGCAATGTAGGGGCGGTGCCCCTGTGCCCGCCCGTTGGGTGGTGAGGCTGGGTTCGTCTATTCGTCTTGCCGTGTTTTCACACCCCGCCGGAAGTCTAAGTGCGAACCGACTTCTGTGCGGGGTGTCCCGTTTTAGCTAAAAATGCTTCATTTTGCTACAATATCTTGTATGTCCCATAAGTTTTAATTTTTAATTCCTAATTCGCATTAACAGGAGAGACGTTTGGCCGAAGAACTGCAATCAGACCCAACAGGTGAACCAGTAAGAGGCATAACACTCCGCTCGGTTGCCCTGGGCATTGGAATCGTAATCTTCATCAACCTGTGGGTGACTTATGCCGAGACCGTGGTAAAAACTTCTCGCCTGAACCTGAGCGTATTTCAAATAACGCTCCTCGCCGTCTTCATCATCCTGGTCGGGGTAGTAAATCCCCTGATCAAATCTGTAAATCGCCGCTACGCCTTTGCACCCGCCGAATTGCTATCCGTTGTCGCCATTGGCATCGTGGGCTGCGTCGTGCCCACATCCGGCATCACGGGATTTTTGATCGGGGTCATTTCCACTCCCTTTTATTTTGCCACACCCGAAAACGGATGGGCCGAGTACTATCACCCCAACCTCAACTCGTGGGTGGTACCCACCAATCAGGAAGCTGTACGCGCCTTTTACGAAGGCTTATTGCCCGGTAGCGCTATCCCCTATCGCGTATGGCTGGCACCACTCGCGTGGTGGGGTAGCCTGGTGGTGGCCGTATTTGCCGTTTCCGCCACACTGATGATCATCTTGCGAAAACAATGGGTAGAATACGAAAAACTCGCCTACCCCATCGCCGCCGTACCCATTGAAATGTCGCAAGATGCCCTTTCTGCGCGTTTCTTACCCGCATTCATGCGCGGTCCCATGTTCTGGATTGCGGCGGCTATACCATTTTTGATTTTTGTCTGGCACTCCCTGTCCTGGGCATACCCGCTCCTGCCCAGCATCGGCATCCTTCCGCACGGCGGATATTTCCGCTTCACGCGCTATTCACCGGGCATGTACATTCAGCCCATGCAATTTTTGACCATCGGCTTTGCGTACTTTGCCAATACACAGGTACTATTTTCCGTCTGGTTTTTCTTTTTACTCCACGTCCTGGAAGGGGGCATTTTTAACCGCCTGGGCTATCAGATCGAGCGGTCAACCGATTCTTTCAGCGCAGACCCGCCCACCGAAGCCTGGCAGTGTTTTGGCGCACTCGCCTGTCTCGTAGTATGGCGGCTATGGGTCGCCCGGCGGCATCTGCGCGATGTCGTTCTCAAAGCACTCGACAAAAAGCATCCAATAGATGACCGCGAAGAAATACTGTCCTACCGGTCGGCAGTTTTAATTTTGTCGTGCAGCCTCATCTACGTCTTATTCTGGCTCCTGCAAATCGGAATGGACCTGAGCACCGCATTGATTTTTATGTCCGGCGTCGCCGTCATCTACATCGGCATCGCGCGCGTGGTATCAGAAGCCGGTGTCGTGTATTCGGGTGCCACTGTAACGCCGCAGGCATTTGTCATGGACCTGCGCGGCACCCACGTCATATCCGGAAGCAGCATGACGGCCATCGCATTGTCCTATTCCCTTATCGATTATATGCGCGGGCTGTTTACCCCGGCGCTGGCTCAATCGATCAAATTGGGCGACCTGATCCGCGGCAACCGCCGTCTGTTATTCTATTGTGTGGGCATTGGCGTACTCGCCGGGTTTGTCTCTTCCGTATGGCTCATGCTCTATCTGGGCTATACGCATGGCGCGTACAATTTTCCGCGCTTCCCCTTCTTCAGCGGCGACCCAAAAGGCATCTACGGATCGACCCTTACAATGATGCGAACGCCCAAAGCACCCGACCCAAACCGCATCATCTTTTTTGCCATTGGCGCGGGCGCAATGGCATTGTTGACATTTTTGAGATACCGATTTTCCTGGTGGCCCATCAACCCCATCGGCCTGACCATTTCCGCTGCGGATAACACGGCTTCGCTGGTCATGCCCGTATTCATCGCCTGGGTATGCAAAGCCTCTTTGCTCCGCATCGGCGGCGTGAACCTCTATCGCAAAGCCACGCCCCTATTTCTGGGTCTGCTCGTCGGCTACACAGCCGGCGTCGCGTGGTCATTTCTCGTCGATGCCATCTGGTGGCCGGGCCAGGGACATTCGGTTCACTGGTGGTAAACGTTATCCGCAGATGTACGCAGATGTACGCAGAGGAGAGATATCCACGAAGGACACTAACGACACGAAGAAAGGCATGAAGGTAAGGACTGGAGCTGGGTGGACTTCACACTTCACACTTCACACTTCACACTTCACACTTCACACTTCACACTTCACACTTCACACTTCTTAAATGGCAATACAAACAGAATTTGCACATGAAACCGATCCCCTGCAGGAAAAGGGCCTGACAGTCCGCTCGGTTGGGATTGCGCTGGGCGCAGTGGTATTCATCAACCTCTGGGTGACCTATGCCGAGACCGTGGTACATGCATCCAGACTGAACCTGAGCTTTTTTCAGCTCACATTGATGGCCGTATTTGTCTTGCTGGTCGCAGCCGTCAACCCGATCTTGAAACTCCTGGGATCGCACCGCGCGTTTTCGCCCTCAGAACTGCTGGCAATTGCGGCCATTGGCATGGTGGGGTGCGTGGTACCCGCTTCGGGCGTAACCGGATTTCTCATCGGCGTCATTTCCACGCCGATCTATTTTGCCACACCCGAAAATCGATGGGGCGAATTCTATCATCCCAATCTCGACTCGTGGGTCGTGCCCATAGATCCCGAAGCCCTGCGCATGTTCTACGAAGGCTTGCCACCCGGCGCGTCCATGCCCTGGGAAGTGTGGCTGATGCCCCTGCTGTGGTGGGCGAGCTTTATTGTCGCAGTATTCGCGCTCTCAGCCAGCATGATGGTCATTTTGCGCAAACAATGGGCAGAACACGAAAAACTGGTCTATCCCCTCGTGGCCGTGCCCCTGGAAATGGCGCAGGATGCGCGGTCTAAGCGACTGTTGCCGGGATTTATGCGGGGCAAGCTATTCTGGATCATGGCCGCAATACCATTTTTGTTATTTTTGTGGAATTCCCTATCCTGGTTTTATCCGCTCATGCCCGGAATCGGGATCTTTCCCCACGCCGGAAAGTTTAATTTTACGCGGTATTCTCCCCACGTCTATCTGGAACCCCTGAACCTGTTCACCATCGGCTTTGCGTACTTCGCCAACACACAGGTCTTGTTTTCCGTCTGGTTTTTCTTCTTATTACACGTCGTAGAAGGCGGCATTTTCAACCGTCTGGGCTACCAGATAGCCAAATCAACCGACTCGTTCAGCGCCGATCCCCCCACCGAAGCCTATCAGTGCTTTGGCGCGCTGGCATGCCTGGTCGTATGGCGATTATGGGTCGCGCGCTGGCATTTGCGAGACGTCTTCCTGAAAGCATTTAGAAAGGCGTATCCCGCTGACGACTCCCGGGAAGTACTGGCCTACCGCACAGTGGTCTTTGTATTTTTGGTGAGCCTGTCTTTTGTGCTCTTCTGGCTCTGCCACATCGGCATGGACATAACAACCGCACTCGTCTTTCTATGTGCGCTATCCATCATTTATATCGGCCTGGCGCGGGTCGTATCAGAAGCCGGGATGGTGTATTCGGGCGCCACAGTAACACCGCAGGCATTTGTCATGGACATGCGCGGCACAGAAGTCATGTCTGCGGGCAGTTTGACGGGCATTGCCCTATCGTATTCCATTGTCGATTACATGAGAGGACTATTTACGCCCGGCGTGGCGCAATCGATCAAAATGGGCGAACTCATCCAGGGCAACCGCCGCGCATTGTTATTCTGGGCTGGCATAAGCGTTTTGCTGGGACTGGCCGCATCCGTATTTTATACCCTGCACCTGGGCTATTCTCACGGCGCGTACAATTTCCCGCGCTTTCCCTTTTTTAGCGGCGATCCAAAAGGTATCTACGGATCGACGTTGGTCATGATGCACACGCCCAAAGCCCCCGACGGCGAGCGCATGGTCTTCTTTGCAATCGGAGCGGGCCTGATGGCATTGTTGACTTTCTTGCGCTACCGATTCCCGGGCTGGCCCCTGCATCCCATCGGCCTCACCCTATCGGCAGCCGATAATACCGGTCACCTCGTCATGCCCGTCTTTATCGCCTGGGCGTGCAAATCCGTAATCATGGCCGTCGGCGGTGTGAACCTCTATCGCCGCTCCAAACCCGCGTTTCTCGGTCTTCTCGTGGGCTATACAGCCGGAGTGGTACTATCTTTCCTCATCGACGCGCTGTGGTGGCCGGGGGAAGGGCATCTCGTGCATTATTGGTAGAAAATGTGATCCGCAGATGGACGCAGATGAACGCAGATGAATAAGGATGGATACGGCACAGGAAGGAATTACATCATAGCGGAGTAAACGATAAATAGAGATAATTTTCAGGGCGATTCTGAGTCTTCAGACTCTGTATCGGGTGCGGGGAGTATAGATTCTGCCCATTGGACAACAGCCTCGGCAAGTCTCACCGCTTCTTGATATTCTTCTTCATCAACTGATTCTGATACATCACCGGGATAACGTAAAACAGTCGCATAAACGGACAGCTTTGCAGATTGAGAAAGTTCTGGTATCTTGGAAACATCTTCAGGGAGAAGATCGATCAACCTCTCGATAATGTGAATTTTGGGAAAAGCAATCCCTCTATTTACAAGCACAGCTTTGATGCTCTTTTCTGCTGCCTGTTGGGCATGGAAACACAGAAGCTCGTAAAAACTATTTTCCGGTAAGGAAACTTGCGCCAGTGCCAGGTCGCCTCTGGCATACCGGAGCCAATCAGCCGGTGAACCAGATGTTGGGACATCAGGCGGCATAGATTTCTTTCCCTTCTTCTAAAATGCGATAATAGATTAATCCGATATTACTTTTGTGTCTCTCAAGGTCTTCAGGTGTTGCAACCAGAATATCAATGGGCAGAGGAATACCCCTCATTTCAATATGAAGATGCTGCGCTGTTCTTCGCCTGTGAACGCCATTGGGCATGACAACGAGTACATCCACATCGCTGTCCGGTCCCATCTCGCCTCGCGCAGCCGAGCCAAAGAGGATAATTTTGAGCGGGTTGACAACTTCGACAATTCGCTCTACGAGTTGATCAATGACATTCGCATCGGGTTGCATGTCTCACGCTCCAGAAAGCAGAACTCATCTCTGCTGAAACATAGCTTGATAGACATTAAAAGTCAATGCGAAGGATGATTTCTCAGGATACTATACAAGGAGAATTTTCTAATGAGACGCTCTCAAATCTGTATTCTCTATATACTCCTCTGCATCCTACCCATGGAACAGGCGGCAGCAGATCAGCGGGACTCCCTGTTGACCCTGGGGCAAAAGTACCTTCGGGAGGGGCAGGCAGAAGCCGCCGTTGCGACATTCTCTAACCTGACCAAAACCTTCCCAAAAGACGCGCACATCCAATCTCGCCTGGGCTATGCGTACTTAAAGAACCGCGACTTTGAAAAAGCAGAAACCGTTTTCAAGATGGCCAAAGGTCTGGATAAAAATTTGGCAGAAGCGTATGTGGGCCTGGGACTCGTCTATGCCGAACGCCCGGCCTCGGGCCTATCGGCGTATAGCAACTTCCGCAAAGCCGTAGGCGAAGCCAAACGCGCGACCAAACTGGACTCGACTTATGGACCTGCGTACCGACTACTGGGCGAATTGTACGAACGGTTTCAGGAAGACCACCAGAAAGCCGTAGATTACTATCTAAAATATATCCAGGTGGAATCGGACAACCCCGACGGACTGTATTATTTTGGTCTCGCCTGTGTACAGGCCGATCAACACGACCTGGTTGCGGCGCACATCATCCCCTATATCAACGCACACGAACCGGAATCCCGCCTCTTACCCCTTGCCGCCGCAGGCTATTTTCATCAAAAAGAACACCGCCTCGCCCTGAACTATTTCGAACGCTACTTACAGCGCGTTGACAAAACCGAACGCGCCTATTACACCGACATATCTCTCGTCGCTTCGGAAAAGGAATGGCACGCATATCAGAGCCTATCCGAAGAACCCGAAAAGCTGGACTATTTGCAAAAATTCTGGCGGCGGCGAGACTCGGATCTTTTGACCCAAATCAACGAACGCATCGTAGAACACTACCGGCGGGTATGGTATGCGCGCACCTTTTTTTCTAAAAAAATCAGCCCCTGGGACCAGAGGGGCGAAGTCTATATCCGGTACGGCGAACCCGATTATCGGTCTCGCTCTAACCAGCGCGAATTTGTAATATCGCCAGAAGTAGAAGCCGTTCGCAACCGAATGGCAGCCGATATCTGGGGACCGGCAGCGACCTATCACACATTCACGGGACCGGTCTTTCCCATACGCAGCCAGCGCAAACCATTTGAAGGCAATATCACAAACGAAAGCCTGAACACCGGCGTATTTGGCACAGATGCCGGGGAAGACGACGCCGTCCTCGCCCTGAACCCAGGGGAAGAGGCAGAAACACTGGGATTCCAATTTGTAGTACCCGACCTCGTCGCATCCAGTCCTTTTGACATATCGGTTGCTCCCCGAACAGAGCAGCGATTCTTGAATTACAGTCCCGTAACATCAGACCGCGAATTCGAAACTGTACCCTGGGAAACCTGGACATATACGCAACTGCAAGGCGGCGTGGAATTTACCTTTACCGATGAAGTCGGAAACGGACATTTTGACTTCGCGCCCATGCCGCCCATGCCCCAAAGCGACAACCGAATTGCCAGTGTGGCGCGGCTCATGGAATACGCGCCCGGGGTAATCTATCAGCAATCTATCGGCGCTGTACCCGACTATTATCGCCCCAGCGTGGGCAAAGACGCCCTGCACTTCTTTTACGACGTCGCGGATTTCCGCGGACCAGATGGCAAAACCATTGTAGAAGTGTATTACGGAGTGCCCCAGCAGAAGTAACCGTGGGCAAAGGCGACCGGGATTATCTCATACACACAAAAGCCACCCTCGCCCTGGCGGACGCAAGCCATGAAAATATCTACCGCGCACACGAAATACTCTCCTATCAAAACAGCCGGGAATTTCCCAAAACCCGGGGCGTATTCATCCCCGATGTCATACGCATTGAAGCATCTCCCGGAGAAAAATATCAGCTACAGGTACAATTGGAAGACGAATTATCCGGGCGCACGGGCGCGTACAAACAGGAACTCACGGTTTCCGACTTCAACTCCGAAGGCGTAAAAATCAGCGGCATTCAGTTAGCCTCCTCAATCGCCGAGACAGGCACCAATGACCGCCTCCAAAAAAAAGACATCTACGTATCGCCAATGGCTTCCCGAAGCTACCCCTTGGGCAGTCGGGTATTCGCCTATTTTGAAATCTACAATTTAAAACGCGACACCTTCGGACAAACCCGTTACAAAGTACAGTACCGCGTGCAATTTAACCCGCGCAACACTGTGGGCCTCGCAGGCGTCATCACCTCGGGAATTCGCGCACTTCTGCGGCAGCAAAAACCCCAGGTCTCTGTAACCTATGAACAGGTGGGCTCCGACGACGAAGAACGCGAATACGTAGAACTCGATCTAAAAAAAGCCAAACCGGGGGTAAATGTGGTAGAAATCACTGTACAGGACAAAGTAAGCGGAGAAAAAGCAACGCGAGAGGTCGTATTTTTTTACGGCGGATCGGGATGACAAAGGAGAGCCCATGCCCATAACTGACGCCCTTCCCGGCATGAAACGGGAACTGAAATTTTACCCGGCAAAAACTGATGCGCCCAAAAAACTGACGCGGGCGCAAATCCAGTACTTCAACGAAAAGGGATACATCTTCCCGCTCGACGTCTTCAGCAAAAAAGAAACCGAAGCCAATCGCGCGTATTTTGACAAACTCATGGGCAAAGCACAGGCAGCGGGTAAAAACAGCTACTCAATCAACGGATGGCACCGCAGTTGCAAAGGCATCTACGACCTGCTCGTCGATAACCGCATTCTCGACTACGTCGAAGACCTGCTCGGACCCAACCTCGTCTCGCGCATGACTCACTACTTCAGCAAAATGCCAGGAGACGGCAAAAAAGTCGCCTTTCACCAGGACGCATCCTACTGGCCCCTCACACCCTCCAAAACCGTAACCGTCTGGCTCGCCATTGACGATGTTGACCTCGCAAACGCCCCCATGGAAGTCATACCTGGATCGCACCTCCACGGACAAATACCCTTTGAACGCAGCACACCAGAAGAAAATAACGTCCTCGGACAATCCGTTCACCACGCCGAAAAATTTGGCGACCCCGTACCCCTGATCATGAAAGCCGGGCAAATCTCCATCCACTCCGACTTATTGCTACACGGCTCCAGACCCAATGCCTCGCAACGGCGTCGCTGCGGCCTGACCCTGCGCTACATGCCCCCCGAAGTCCGCACCCGAGAAACCGACCACGCCCCCGCGGTCTTATGCCGCGGCATGGATCCTTCGGGATACTGGCAGCACATCTCCCGTCCCGACGGCGATGACATCCCGAAAAGAAAGTGAAACACCATGATGACCCCTGAACAGCGCTACCTCTTTGACCTCAACGGGTACCTGCACCTGCGCAATGCCCTCTCTGACGACGAACTGAGTGCCGCGCGAGAAGCAGCCGAACGCTACGTCACAACACCCGAATCGGAACTACCCGAGGGCTTTGGCAAAGACGGCAAACGCCACCTGCACGGCTTTGCATTCGACAGAGCACTCGAACGCCTGACCGTACACCCCGCGATCTGGCCCATCGTCACAGAACTCACCAATGGCCGACCCCGCCTCACCAGCGGCACGCTTCAGGTCAACATCCCCGATCAAATCGACAACGCACTTCGCCTGCACTGCGCCCGCGACGACTACGGCTGGGACGCCATCCGCTACGAAGTCCGCAACGGACACATCTTTTGCGACCACACCGTCTGCTTTCCCTACCTCACCGACGTGCATCCGGGCGACGGAGGTCTCCTCGTCATCCCCGGCTCACACAAAAGCATGTTTGATCGCCCCCGGCACCTCTTTCAAAACGGCCTGATCGAAAACCGCGACCACATCCCCGAAGGCGTGGTCAACATCACACCCAAAGCTGGCGACATCGTCGTCATGAACGAACTCGTCACCCACGGCGCCCTGCCCTGGACGCCAAAAGATCGCATGCGGATGATCCTCGTCTTGCGCTATCACCCCCAATACACAGGGGGATCAGAACTGCCCCAGGCCATCCAAAAACGCCTCTCTCCTGAAACGCTCGAACTCACGGCACGCGCGGGTTATCAGGACCGAAAAGAAATCGCAACACGGGACAACATCGCGCTTACTGTATAGGGTTCTGTCAATACGCCTCACATCACATCCTGTCCCTTTAGATGTTCTCAGTGAACTGGTCTGTACTGCCTGCTTATGTATCGGCAGACAGGCGCGCAAGCAGGGCTATGATCACCGGGGCCGCGTTTTTTCCGCACGAAGGTATCCAACTCATGCCGGACGGTCTCACCGGTAGAATCGGCCATGTTCCCCTTTTTTGGCGTATAATGATAAATGAGTAAATTGCAATTATCTGCAATTTACTCGAAAAAACAGGGGTTTGGAATGACATTTTGGCGAATAAAGTTTATTATATGCAAAAATTAAGACCTTCAAAATGTCTCAGTGTGAGAATCCAAAAAGAGTGTTCCTCCCTGAGCCTATTCACAACTTCCTTGCCCCAAAACGCATTTGCACACTGCCTGAAGCCGCGGTAAGCTGATCAGGCCGTGCGGTACGGGTAAGACGTTTGCCGCGCTACGTATCGTGGAGTCTATTGCGGGTATCGGTGGGCGTGTGCTCTATCTGGATCCGTCGATATTCGTAGGCGATGTAGCGGAAATAGTGGGCGAGTTGTTAGAGGTAAGAGGAGAGAATTTTCTGGCGGGTGAAAGACTATTTACCATGTGGGTGGTTTAAAAAAATTACCATGGGCATCCCGTAATTGATCGGGAAGGAGACTCTGAGCGAGATGTGGGTTTATGATCTGCCCCACAAATGTGGCATACTCTTTAAGGATGGTTGATGGTCGGATACCAGGAAAATAGACACCTACGCTTAACCGCAATTCTCGGGTCACAATTCGGATGGCCTCCCCAAAATCAGAGTCATTGGATACCACAATGGCAGCTTCGTAATCCTTTTTGTAAGCATCGTTTAACAGGTGAACAGCAAGGTTGACATCTGAACCTTTTTCTTCAGTTTTCCAAACTTCCACAGTATTGGGAGGTGGCGTTACCAATGGCATTCTGGCTGAGCGGGTCTGAAAGTTGCCTTCAATAATTTCAATATTATTAAAAGTACGTAAAGCCCGCCAATAGAACGCTTGACGTGTCCGTTTTCCTGGATCATGCCGTGCATGTATACGAGCAGTAAAATACTTGATTTTTTGAATGTCATTACGAGGATATCTGAGCGTAAACAATTTATTCAGGTCAAGCCACTTATAGGGTGTTCCCTTTAATGCACCGTAGTATAAGTTAAATCCATCAACATAAATATTTGTCTTGATTTTTTTCTTCATTATAATCTTTAAAATATAAAAATCGCGTTGGATATCATACGGTTAAACATAAATAGAATTGGCGCGAACCTCTTTGTTTCTGGTTTCGCGCCAATTCTATACTACGCAGTCTCAACATAGGAGACTTTCGATGTCTATCTCAAGAATAGATACTTAAAAATCTAAGAGTAGATACCTAAATATCTACTCTTGAGCCCTGCTCCCGAAGCAACAGGGGGAATTATGGGAAACTTAGCAAATACAGATACAAGAGTCAAGCTCTTTATTGCAGGTTGCTCAATACCATTCTTCCTTACTCTAAGACCGCAGGCAATGACCGGGTGCGTTGATCGATGGGCTGAGGCGCATCAAATTCTCCATCTCCAACGTCCAACTCCTGAAACCGCCGCATAGAGGGCAAAACCCTGCGCTCCAGTGAACCAATGGCACCATTATAACTCTCAACGGCCTGATCGATATGGCGCCTCAAGGTGTTAAGGTGGTCGAAAAATGGCTTTATGCGCTGATACAGCTCTTTGCCCTCGTCTGCTATTTGACGCGCGTTTTCAGACATCGCCTGTTGTTGCCAGCCGTAAGCAACAGCCTTTAAGAACGCCAAAAGTGTAACGGGCGTTGTAATCAGCACCTAGCTTTGCAAGGCATATTCCAACAAACTCGGATCTTCCTCAAATGCCGCGGCAACACTGGCTTCGACTGGCACAAACATTACGACAACCTCTGGTGCCTTTTCGAACTGCGACCAGTAGGCTTTTTGTCCCAATTCGCGCACTCGACTGCGTACCGCTTGAGCATGTGCTCTCATGTAGTCTTTGTATTCCGCATCATCACCAGCTTCTGCTGCATTCAAATATGCTGTCATTGGTGTTTTGGCATCTACCGGCAGCACTCCCCCACCTGGCAAATGCACAATCATATCCGGACGACCACTGTCACCCGACACCTGTTCCTCAAAAGCCACACGCCGTTCCATGCCCGCCAATTCCACCACGCGACGTAACTGCACCTCGCCCCATTGCCCGCGTTTAGAAGACGATTTGAGTGCCTGAGATAACGTGACAGTCGTAGTTTGAAGTTCCTGCTGCGCTACCACGAGCCCCTTCAGCTGCTGGTCGAGTGCCCGATACGCGCCTTCTCGTTTCTCCTTCAGCGATCGCACATGCCCATCAAGTTTTGCATTTCTGTTTTCTGCGTTTTCCAGTCGCCGCGTACCTCATTTAGTACGCCGGTCATTTGCGTCTGCGCCTGTTTCAAAAACGCATCGGCATTGTGACGCAAAGACTTGCCTGCCAGCGAGTCAAAAGCCTCGCGCAATTTTTCTTCTGCTTTTTGGATCCACTCCTCTTTGTCAGTCTGGGCTTCCTTCTCGCTCTGCAACTTCGCCAACTCAATACGCAAAGCCTCATCCCCACTCTTTCGCAGGCTCATAATCACGCCCCCAACTACACCCCCAATTACAAATGCGATCAATAGATACAGCATTTCCATATAAACTCCTTTTGAGGACAACCAATAAAACATCCTTTGAGATGAATGCGTGACCTCGAGCGTCAATCATCATCCTTGCTCGGAATGATCAAGCGGAACAGCACGGGATGATGATCCGAGTAGTATTTTGGAAATTCATAAATATCGTACGGATCGCCGGGATAAGGATCTGAGCTTTGCCATGTGTCGCGCATCTGGTTGATCAGGTCAATGATCTGAAAATCAAACGCCTCGTCTATCTCGTCTAACGCCGCATGCTTGGCTGGGCGATACATAACGTGGTCATAAGGCTTACTCTTCCCGGCTGCCGTATTCGTCTTTTGGCACTCGTCATTCAGCGATACAAATCCCGCTGGCGTCACATCCCAAAGCTCCGCTTTGTCTTCGATATTCATATCCCCTACGATGTAGAAGTCCTGTTCCTGTTCGCCGTGTTGGTCAATCCACTCGGCTATGCTCAAAAGCTCGGCCTTGCGTTCTTTTTTTTTGTTTCTGCCTGGGAACAAATGGACGTTGATGATGACAAAATCCATCTTGCCATCTATGGTGCGGAAGCTGTGGGCATGCGGTACACGGCGATACACGAGGTGGGCTGAGCGATCTTTTGCCAGAAAGCCGTGAGGTAAATCATCGGCAATCTTCAGTTTGTCAGGCTTGTAAAAAACTACCGACCATTCGGTGTTTATTCCCTTATTGTGGATTTTTTCTACACTGCCTGTGTCTTCACAAGATAGGGAGTAATCAAAGCCCTGTGCGCTCATCGCATCGAAGAAGGCATCTGCTTCGGGATCCTCTGTATATGGCGTTCCATCGCAGTATTGACCGTTATCGGGCGGTGCGACGAGCTCTTGAACGACAACCATATCATAAGGGCTGACCAACTGAGCAAGACTCTTATTCTGCTTCTTGTTCGATGAGCCAACGAATTTGATGTTGAAAGAACAGACTGTGATCTTCTTGTCGGTGACTGACTGTTGGCAACCGAACGAGAACAGTAGAATGCATAATAAAAAGTATTTTTTAAGGCTTTGTAGGTACAAGTATGGTCGCAGCCAAGGGCCATACTGCTCCGCGCCAACGGCCTTCCTCATCTCTAACCTCACTACCGAGTTTTTCTCGGATATGCACATCTTGGGATAAAACCTCCTTAAGGAAACTCTGGTCTAGGTCAAGATGGGAAAATTTCGTATCGTCTTTGCGAAAATTTGTCCAGATAATATCTTCGACGAGTTCCCCATCAAGTTCTTCAGGTTTAGGATCGGAAGGCGAGAGTGCGAACAGCCGGAGTTCATGATTGAAAAAGTGTTCATCTCTCAAGTGGGCAACGAGGTAACTGAGCAATACCACAGGCTCGTCAGCATTATCCGAGAAATAGGCACGTTCCTCCTTGTCATAGGTGCCAATACCGAGAACGAGGTTTGGCATATCCTCAATATTCTCAGCGGTCCGGAGAGTCTGTAACGCACAGGCGATTATTGGGTGGTTAATACCACCACTTTTGCATCGGCTCACAGATGGAGATAGTGCTGCTGCTTCACGGTCAAAGACTACCCAACGATTTTGCATTTGATTGTCATTAATATAATAACGAATGGCCTCCTTTTCTTCAGACCGAAAACTGTCAGTACTAAGATCATAACTCACCTTGTTATAGTTCACTATCCCCTTAGTAGCTTTAATCTTGTCCGACTCTTGGAGTAGTTCAACCAGATGTTCCATCGTAGCCCTGCCTTTTTCGTCGGGGAGTTGTTCAACCCTGTGGCGGCGCAGTTCATCGTCCACCTGCTCCACATGTTGTTTGCCTGCTTCAACGGCCTCTCCAATAACCGCATCGTCGGCAGTTTGGCTGCTGAATAGATTTCGCAGTATTTCTAAAGGGATACCCGCCATAATGCGGCGAAAGTATTCCTCTTGCTTTGTCTCACTCTCCGTGAGATCATTCACGATGTCCAAAAGGCGCTTCGTAAGGCGCCAATATATATCAGCTTCGCGGGAGTCCCGCAGCAGAATTGTATCTACAATAATTTCATATATCGTGCCGATACGATGCACTCGCCCTATGCGTTGCTCCAAGACCATCGGGTTCCACGGCAGATCGAAATGGATCAGGCGCCGGGCAATTTGTAGATTGATTCCCTCGCCTCCAGCAGCACTCGACACAAGTACTCTGCGACCGAGGCGACCAGGCTTTGTGAAATTCTCTATCGCCGTTCTTCGCTCTGAGGGATCTTGTCCTCCAACGATTACACAGCATGGAATGCCGAGTTGCTCCACATGGCGCTTTATCTCAAAGACCGTGTCCACGCTCTGGGCAAATACGACGAAAGGCTCATCCTCTTCTTCCAAGAGTTGTGTGAGAACATCGAATTTCGCCTTCGCCTGTGGTGAAGATATCAAAGAAGCGTACTGCATGAGAAGTTTCGAAAGCCGCCGCTTCTCTTCTTGGCGCATTGCAGCAACGCTGACAGGTCCAACTGATTCATTGAGATCATCGTCTTCCTCGACGTAATCAGATTCATCCTCTTTCACTGACTTGAGCAACTCTTCTATAAGATCCTCAGGCCTTTGTTTCGCGGACCGATGTCGATATGGAATCAGTAGCTTAACCCACTCCAGTAGTGTCTTTTCTTTTTTCTCATCAGCGAAATGGCGCAAGTAGCGGCGTAACAGGAAGGCGAATCCAGCCTTAGGGGAACTGGCCGCATATTGAAGGGCGTGACTCTTCACAAATCCGAGTGCTTGTCTCTTATCATTGGAGTTGTACTGGAGCCAATCGAAAAACTCAGCAATATCGGATAACAGGTTATTGTATTCGGAAGGATTGTCTGCATAACGGGGCTGACGGACATTCCTTCGAGGAAAAACAGGACGATCATCCCAATCGCGTATTTCCTCCTTGATTCGGTAGATAACTCGTCCAGCTATCGCTCGTTGTTGTTCCTCTTGAGAGGCTCTGCGGCCAAGGCCGCACATGAGAGAAATCAAGTTTAGGAACACTTCGCGATTGCCTTGATGCGGCGTACCAGATAAAAAATAGACACGCCCGCCCTCAGCAAGATGGTGTCCAATGATCTGTTCAAATAGTCTAAACCACTTCTGAGCGTTTTGGCTATCGCCAGAGCCATACATCCTGAGTTTATGACACTCGTCAGCGATAACTACATCCCATTGTGTACCGCGAAGATAATTTTCTGGATTTGAGCCAAATCCGAGTCGATGAAGCGACGCGGCAACACATCGATCATGCTCTTTTAGTCCCAATCGGGCTGGAGAGTATTTCTTTTCATCCAGCGAACTATTGGCGAATACCCAAAAATCATCCAAGCCCATGTTCTTAAACTCATCTACTACATTGGTTACCAAGCTCCCTGGGGTGACATATAGAACGCGTAAGTCAGGCTTTGCGGCCTTTAAGCGTTCCAAGAGGAGCCCCATCTCGATAGTCTTACCAAGACCAACTTCGTCAGCAATGAGCATCTCCCGTGGTGCCTCAGCCCCACTGAGATACTCAACGAGACTTGTCTGGTGACGGAGTTGAAGAACAGGCAAGCTGTCGAGTTGCCCTGACTGGTTCTCAGCCTGAAGCCAGTAAGCCGCCAAGCGGCGGAAGTGCTCCTTAGAGTTAGAGACTGCCGCAATACCCTCGTGGGCAAGCTGAGCCGCAGGGGTATCCCAAAAGTCCGGCTTGGCCTCATTGACAAACGGTTTCGGTACCTGGATGCGTGCTGGATGATGCTCTGGATCCACCGGTGATATATCCGAAACCGCAAGCCACTGCTCCTGTCCAAAGAGTCCGCTACCCTCGGTCTGCACTTGGGCTATCCCCCACATAGGTCGGTCTCGAAAAACTACATATTCTCGCTGCTTCATGTATTGATTCTCCTTCTTCTTTTTATCGCCGAGAGTAGGCCGTAAAGTTCGGCCATCTTTCCACCAGCGATCAAAAACCTCGACTAACTGTTTGATTGTTGATTCCGAGAATTTTCCTGATAATCCTACCGACATTTCGATATTGTGAGGTTGTATTCCCAGACCCAGACCTTTACCAGTCAGGTTCACCGATCCGACAACCGCTGCTTTATCATCCAGAATAAGGATCTTCGGATGAAATATCCCATCTTCATCTCTTACTGGTCCTGGTCGCGCTGATGCGGTTCGACATTCAATTTCATCGCTGGCAAACATCGTCTCTATAATTGAGGACACCACCCGAGAATCAGTTTGCCCCATATCCGATAGTAACTTTATCTGGACTTGTCGGTCTCGGGTCAAACGTCGAATCCACTGAAGACCAAGCACACTAACAGTGAATGTCGCGCATCGAATCGTTTTGAAGGACACCTCCTGTGCCGTTCTTTCGAGCCACTCCCTTAGGTAGTGTCTGAAAAGTCTGAATTTCCTCTAAATACCGATTTGGGCTATTCACCAAACCCTATAAAATAAGGTGTCTGATAAAATCGCTTACAAGTCATTTTAGGCTCAAAGCGACTTTTCAGACAGAACCTAGTGCGATGCCGTCTTCCAACGCGATAACGCCTGCATCATCCTGTACCCTCAATCCCTTTTCTTTCAACTTTTCCATTGGTTGGCCTTCTGTTACTCCATCGCTTCTTTTAATTCACGCTTGATACTCGCAACGCTACTCATGAGGCCTTCTCCATGTCCTGATCAAGATGTGGAGAAGATTGCGCCAGTGTGTCTCGCCACCAGTTGAGAAGTACGCCGCGAGTAATGTAGTGAAAGCAGTGAAGATTAATGGGGACGTCTTTATTTAGCCAGGTTCCACCCTGCGAAGACGAAGCAAGACCGAATGGAACTTCTGGTGGAGGCGACTCGTTGTCAACGGGGTCTGGGAATAGAAGCATTGGGGCAGGAAATGGTATTCCGCCATGTAGATACCGCGAACGATATGTGTAAATCTTGTTGAGAACTCTCTTCAATCCAGAATTTGACCATTTGACCTGGAGTGTCTCGTGCTCTGGCCTTTGGGCTGGCGCATCTGGCATGAAATGCATCGTAAAGTCCCTGAACTTCTTGGTTGCACCAAGCGAAGATGCAATTAACTCAGCCACCTTACGAACGTGTTCAGCACCGCCATGTTCTTCAAGATATGTTGCAAGCTCCGGTTTAGAGGCTCTGAGGCGTTCATCAGGACTGGTGTCGGTTTCATAAAAATCATTTGCGGCTGTTTCAAGAGCAGAGACAAACATCAGCCATGCAAGATTCGGTTCGGATTCCGCAATCCAAAGTGCGTTTTGGTAGGATCTGCACGCACGAATTAGGTTGACATATTGCTTAGGATCAATCCGGGGAATTGATTCCAGTATTTTCAATTCATCCATTGAATGCGTACCAACCACTGCCGGAAGGATCAATTGATTAGATCGGACGCGAACAATGGGTTTGGGTTCGTACTGCCACTCGCGAGGTCGTCCGTACGGATCTCCGCTTGGTTCGAATCGACGCGATATACCACCTGCATGAATTCGAACCCCGAGGGCAACTGACATAAGTGCAGCAATTTCATCTTCCCATCCCCCACCGTGGTAAAGCGACTCGTCCGTCTTCGACATGTCAGGGGAGTAGTAGTCAGGCAAATGTATCGCAGCCCTTAGAATGATCGGAACATTAACGATGCCGGGACCATCAGGGAATGGGACAGTATTTAGAAAGCTGTAGGGACCTAAGCCTTCGCGGAATTCACCAGTGATATGTGCATCAGAGTAAAGGGAATATTCAACGACAAGAGCGTCGTGGGGATCTGATACGTTGCGCCAATTGAACCAGTTAAGCTGTGACAAGAGTTCCGTTCCAGTGTTGGCGTCAGGAGAAGATTGTATATCATCAGATTGGGAAAGTTCTGCCATTTTTTTTTGCTTTAGTTTGTCAGCCATACAATTCTCCGTTGAGGTTGTATATTATCAGATTGTGCAATATTTGTCTTCTAACGTCAACGCGTACTATTTCCCTTGTGCGGTCCATCTCCAATGACGGCAGATATACGCGCTGCAAGCCTCTGCCGTAATTCTCCCGGCGTTTCCCAAACAATGTGATTGTACTGGCGTGTATCGAAATGGACATTTTGCAACGCATCCTCTTTACAGGTAAAAATGACCTCGATACCGAGTCCATGTGCAAAGCCAGCTTCGTAATAGACACCCCCACGCGCTCCATCCTCTCCCTGGGTGAAATCAGCGACAACAAAGCGAGATCGTTTGATTTCGGCGATGATCTCGTCGTCTATCTTGTTGACATGTTCTTTTTGATCAATTCGGACAGCTTCATATCCTGCATCTTCGATTCCGCGCCTAATGCCTTCTTTCCACGCTTTGTCGGTAGAGTCGTCAAACCACATGGCTACAAAGCCTTTTGGTGATTCGGGAACCCTTTTCCTAAGTTTTGCGAGCTGACCGTACCCTGCGATAGTTAGGGTGTAAGAGATTCCGTCTATTTTTACCCAACCTTGCATAGACACATGTTCCAATAGGAAATCTATCTCGTGTGGTTCAATAGATTCCGTCCATGCTGCTATTGCATGGTTATCTATATCGGAGTGGGTGTAAGAAATAGATCGTCCAATCTCTGAAGTCTCATTTTCGATATATTGGAGAAGCCGGTCTGCACGGTCATAGACGGACAAGCCTATTGTCTGTTTCGCTATTCTGAGCCTGGTTGTGTCTATTTCTGGACATTTGACACCTGACAGTCTTTGATCGACTAACCATGAAGTCAAACGCGCTCTGAATTTGGCATCATCCTTTGGGTACTGTAAGTAATGGCCCTCGGTATGTAGGGATGAACTGGCTGTTCCAGTGATGGAGTACCTGCCGCCCGCACGAGGCGAATCTATCATTTTTACATCTCTATCAAAAAGAGATTCTACAGAAGCTGGTGTACCCCAGATTGGACAGCGTGATTCTTGGTTCATGCTTTCGTCTCCTTAATAACAGAAATCTCTCCGTGAGCCGCCACACACAAGGGATTTTATCTTTTAAAGAATTCTGTTCTTTGCTCGGTTGATGTACCTGTAGCAAAGGTCTCTCCTTCAGGTTCAATACCTATCCAGCAGAGAAGCTCTATTTCGTCCTGATTGATCGGGGGCAGAAGCGGAGGGGGTTTAGTCGGTTCGGGGCCGGTCTCGAGGATTTGCTCAATTAGGCAACTTGCGATTGCTACACCGCTGTGGTCGTCGGATATGGCTAACGGCGGATAGTCGCGGATGAACTCGGCCATGTGCAGGCCGCAGTATTCAATCTACGGGTACTTCCTCATATTCTGGTGAAATTAGTCCTTCAAAGGCTTCACCAACTGTCTTGAAAAGCGGTAAACCAAGCAGATTGTCTTGTTCACAATGAGTTGGTAAAGGCAATTTGACCATTGGCAATTCTTTTTTAGAACCCAAAAATATGAACCGCTTTCTCTTTTGGGCACTACCATAATCTGCAGCATTTAAGATGCGACTCTCAACATTGTAGCCCAGGCTATTCATGTGTCCAGTTATTTCCTTCAGCAAAGAGCCTTTTTCAATTCCCTTTAGATTTGATACATTCTCCATTACAAAATAAGGTGGCACTATCTCTTTCAGGAAGCGGATAAATTCAAAAATCAATGCGCCCCGAGAATCACTGGTTCCCTTTTGTTTACCCGCTTGACTGAAAGCCTGGCAAGGGGGGCCGCCATAAACGACCCAAATATCGTCGCGGGATATGTTGCACTTTTTAAGCAATTGCTCGGGAACAATTTCTGAAATATCCGCATTAAACACTGCCACTTTATCCTTGAAATATCCCTTTAGCGTATCGCAACGGTCTTTTTCAATTTCAACACAGGCAGTTGGTTCAAAATGACTACCATCATCCTCAAATTCTACGCTCTCAGCAGCTATATCTAATCCTCCTGCCCCACTAAATAAACTAAGTGTCTTGAAAGTTTTCTCATGCGGCCAGTGTTTCTTCAGAGAGATCATTAAGGATTCAAATATGGCCTTACCGAGTTCGACTGGCACGGCATCTCCAACCTGACTCTGAACACTGGTAAGAGACCCCTTAAATTCAATATCATCTGGAAAACCCTGTAATCTTGCTGCTTCCCTCGGCGTGATAAATCGATTTTCATAAGGATGAACAAATTTATTAAAAATATAACCCGTTACGGTTAAAGAAGGTTGGCTCGGATCAAGTCTTATGATGCGCAGATTAGGGCCTCCCTTGCGAGTAGGATCTTCTTTAACATAGTAACGAAAACTTTCATGCCATAGTTCCTCTGGCAGATCCTGCATTTTCTGACCGATACCCAGCGCATTGATCCGTCGTTGGACATCTATTCCAACTCTGCGAGGTTGATGATTAAAGACTTCCAGCACGGTCTTCTCCCCATATTAAAAAGTAAATGTCGATCTGATCCATTCATCACGGGCCGAAACCTCAATTAAAGAAACAATACCATCAACGAGATTAAACAGCCTTGTATCCGGAGGCAAATCCTTAGCACTTCTCACAGCCCTCGATTCATCCCTTGTCCAAATTATATCTTTTATTGCGCTCATATACGCCTCAAAATGTCTAACCGCCGGAATATTTGTTACAATTCCCACTTTGTAGTCAAAATTATACGCGGGCTTTCCTTCTGCGCCGACTTTCAGTACTTGATAGGTCGCTTTTTTAAGATCATCTGTTCTATCCATACCCACACTCGTTTTACCATCAGAAATCGTCTCATAACCTACCCTCGGCCTCTTTGGCCAATCATCTGGTCTTGGATTAGGCGGTCCACATGCATTGGTAAACCAAAATGGTGTTTGAGGAACGCGAGTACCATAGCATTCAAAAGCGTCCTTCCAGAATCGAAAATAACTGTCAAGAAATGTGGAATCTGAATTTAAGAGGTTGAGAAGTCCATCATATGCCCACGCTGTATCATTCCTTTCTTTTTTTGTTCCCAAAGGAAAGATTCGACCATCCCAGATATTTTCATCTTCTTTGTAAATTGGCAGATATATTCCAATTTCGGAACCATAAAGTCCTGTGTGATCAGTCTCTCTATGGGATACGGTCTCTGTTAAAGAATCTATCTCTTCGGTTAATTCTTGTGTCCGCACGACCAACGGCAATGTACAAAGCGGAGCAGCTTTGACCTCAGCGAAAAAGACTACTTCAGCGTCTGATGAATGATCTTGAAAAATCAAATCTACTGGCTCTGTTCCCCTTTTTATCTCAATGGATAAGCCTTTCCGATGAAACATTTCAGCTAAAAAAAGAGCTAAAAGTCTTGAAGTTGCCGCACCGATTGCCCCAGACTGAGGTTTATTGGCTTTATGGTACACAAACTGATCTTCGAGTAAACATCTTGGGCAGGCATTAATATACGGATAGAGTAAAAGCGGAGAGTCTCCTTCTGGGCAATAAACCCATCCCACATGGGCAACAGAACCATAATATTCTGCTGCAACGAGAAGATCAAAAGCCGCTGCTAAGTGAAGGGATTTTTCTTTTTTATCAGATCTCAGACTAATTTCGTCTAATAGCTTAATTATCAAAGATTTTTCTATTTTCTCAGAATGAAATGGCTTTGTTCGCCTGAGAATTTCTTTAATCCAAGCATCGCCATCAGGATGTGGGTTGGTAGAAGAAAATAGACCGATTTGTTTAGGCATAAATCACCCATCAAAAGGTTAAAGATCACGACAATTTACGAATATATTATACTACACGTTAGTTCACGTATCAAGACCAAAAACTTACTGATTCAAAATCCGTTTTGATTCTTTGTAACAGAGCCATGATTGCCAGGTCCGCCAGTTGAAGTAGGGCGGGATTGCTGAATTCATATACATACCTGAGACATTTTCGAATCTGAAAGAAGCTCTACTTCATTCGACATATCACTCCTTTTCTGAATACAGTCCGTCAGAGTGACTGATACGCCGGTATGTCCTCTTGATCCTTCCACAACCGCACGGTGAACCTATTTTCTTCCTCAATAAAGTCTGGTTCGGTGTTATTGTGGGCACGCATACCTGGAATAATTTTGTTCCGCACGCCCATGCCTCGAGCATCAACATAACCGTAGTCGCGCATGATATTGACCAGCGTCTGATTGCGCGCGTAGCGCATGCCTGATTTCATCCCGTCTATTGTCACTGTATTGGGCAATTTACCGGGACTCTGAATCTCGAGACGATCAGAATAGATAGCCAGCATGATGTCAGTCCCTGCAATACTGTAATCGCGGTGAACGAGCGCGTTCACAATAGCTTCCCGAATCACAATTTCCGGATATTCCCAGCGGTCAATACGCCGACCGCGCTCGATATGGGCCGTTGGCGTCGTGTTGCGACGCACAAAGTCCCAGGCTTGCTCGACAAGGCCGATTTCAACTATGTTTCCGTTGGCGTCTTTCAGGGGAACCATAGGGCCGCGCAGGTCCTCATCGGCGCGGGTTGCGTAATCGGGTTCAGGTCCCGGATAGCAGATCGCGCGAATTCCCGATTGAGGCATGTATCTATCTGGTTTTCTTCCAAAGAGAAGCAACCCATCGATGGTCGCAACGTGCTGGGCACCAGACACGGTCATCAGTTCGATATTTCGCAACAGCGTTTCCCAACCATCAAAATCATCTGTTGCTGGGGCTGGCCCACCGATAACCTGCATCAGGTAATCGCGTAGGCGACGAAGGTCAAAAGCGTCGAGACTCGCGCCTGGCACGGGCTTCAAACCGTAGCGAAAGTGGCCCGACGCCTGGTACATCCGCTCGAGCTCCTCTCGGCTCGCCTCTGATGCGTTAGTGGTGGGATCCTTGTCGTTCACTTCTATCTCCTCTTACAGATTTTTTTCGTCCTCAACATTCCCGAAAGGTCATAAATTCGGATCGGCATATCTAACCTGAAAAATTCATAAAAAAGGTAGTTTCCTTATTCAAGTTATTGTATTATTATAGGTTATGGCAATAACCATTGAACAATAAACTTGGAGGAAACTACCGTGGGTTCCCAAGATAATCATCACAAGGTTCCTTTGGCAAGCATTTTCGGCAAACGTGTCAATATCGCCTTTGATGGGGGCATCCTCACCAGTGATAGCGGCGCCTTATTGCTTCGAGAGGTGGAGGCCAGATCAGGTCTATTAGCACGCATCGGTGATGCCATCACGGATCGCCGGCATAAAAGTTATGTGGCTCATCGTGTGGCAGAGTTGATTAAACAGCGCGTGTTCCAGATTGCCTGCGGGTATGAAGATGCCAATGATTGCAATGCCTTACGCAGTGATCCCGGCATCAAGGCTGCCTGTGGTGTCTTGCCCCTTTCAGGTGCCGACTTAGCCAGTCAACCGACGATGAGTCGTTTTGAGAACCAGATCAGGCGAAGCGAGTTGTATCGCATTGCCTGTGCCTTCCTCGATTGTTTTATCGCCTCTTATGCCCAGCCCCCTGCTGCGATTATCTTAGATATCGATGATACACAGGATACAGTTTATGGGACACAGCAGTTGTCCCTATTCAATGGGTATTTGGGTGCCTATTGCTATCAGCCCTTGCACATTTATGAAGGACAAACCGGCAAGTTGATCACCACAGTTTTGCGTCCCGGTGTGCGACCAACAGGCCAACAGATTGTCGCCATACTCAAGCGTTTGGTGGCCTATCTGCGTCAGGCTTGGCCTGATGTGGCGATCATCTTGCGGGGTGATGCCCACTTTTCTTGTCCACAAGTCCATCAGTTGTGTGCCGATAGTGACCTGTATTTTATCCTTGGACAGACCAGCAATGCGAAGTTGAGACAGTTGGCAAAGCCCCTGATTGAGCAGGCGAAAAGGCTTTATGCACATACAAAGAAGCCTGTGCGTCTTTTTACCTCGTTTTGCTATCAAGCAAAGAGTTGGAACAAGGCACAACGCATCGTATGCAAGGTAGAAATCAGTGACCGAGGCCAAAACACCCGCTTTGTCGTGACCAACCTTGAAAGTTCACAAGCCTCCTTTATCTACCAAAGCGTGTATTGTGCGCGCGGACAGATGGAAAACTTCATTAAAAATCACAAAACCTTTCTCCACTCTGACCGCACATCCTGTCACAGCTTTACTGCCAATCAGTTCCGTCTCTTCCTCCATTCGGCTGCCTATGTCCTGATACAGACATTGGCGCAAATCGGATTGAAAGGCACAACGTGGACAAACGCGCAGGTCAATACCATACAAAATCGCTTTCTCAAAGTCGCCGGACGCATCTGTGAATTGAAAACGAAGATTACGTTCCATTTGCCTGCGTCCTTTCCAGTGCAACATCTGTATCATAAAATCCTACACAATCTGGCAAAGGCTTTCCCCTAACGCAAAATACGGGGGAGGGGAGGCAGACACCATCACTTGCTGACTGGACACGACACATACACCGCCTTGTGCAAAGACGCGGCAGGCAAGGGGCGTGTCTGTCCTTTTTGCCAACCACAGGCACGCACACCCGATGAAATGGACCAAACAGACCCCTGTAAAGACCCAATCGAGTCCGACAAGAACAGAAAAACAATGAACGAGAGCTTGGAACACCGAAATGATTACATAATTATCCTATTCTTCAACTTTCATGAATTAGTCGGGCTAAATATAAAAAGGTATAACAGGACAAAACAAGCCAAATACGGAAAGTCAGGATAAAGGGTAAGCAATTTATCAGATAGCCCGTAAAACCCATCGGCTTTAGCGATGGGAAGCAGACGTGAGTTAGCGAGCGTTGTTTTGCAAGGGCTTACGAATTTATGGGGTAGTGCTTTAGCGTTGGGGCACAATCATCAAGGGATTGTGGGCGGTGAGTCATTGTGATTCGTCCGATAGTTCCACGAAAAATGGGTTGACAAAATACACTCATAAATGTATATTTTTATTATGTTTAAGTCCTTAAAATACAGATTGCGCCCGACGAAAAAACAGGAGAAAATCCTGACGACGCATAGTGAAGAATGTCGCTTGCTGTACAACCAGCTTCTTTGTGTGAGAGTACAAGCATGGCAGCAAAAGCATCAGTCTTTGTCCTGCTATGACCAGATAAAAACCATTCCATTGATGAAGAAACAACGACCTGAATTTACGCAAGTGTATAGTCAGGTGTTGCAACAGGTCGCGGTACGGGTTGATCTTGCATTCAAGGCGTTCTTTCGTCGTGTCAAAGAGCGGGCAAAGACGGGTGAGAAAGCAGGCTTTCCCAGATACAAAGGTCAGAATCGCTATGATTCTATCACCTATCCTCAGTTTTCCAACGGATGCCGATTGGACGATAAGGGCTTGCGATTGGGTAAGATAGGCTGTATTCGGATTGTCCAGCACAGACCCCTTGAGGGTATGCCTAAGTCTTGCACGCTCAGGCGCACAGCCACGGGCAAGTGGTTTGTTACTATCTCTTGTGACATAGGCGACGTGCCTAAAAAAACAGACGCTGGTCCCGCCGTTGGCATTGACGTGGGACTTGATAATTTTGCTATGTTTTCTGATAGAGAAAAGATCGCTAATCCTCGCTTTTTTCGTAAAGAGGAAAAGGCACTTGCCAAAGCACAGCGCAAGTGGGACAAAGTAAAAAAAGCGTCGCCAAAGAAACGAGAGAAAGCACGTAAGACTGTTGCCAGAGTGCATGAGCGTATCCGTAATAGACGACATAATTTTGTGCATCAAGAAGCTCGAAAAGTCGTCAATAAGTATGGCTTTGTTGCAACAGAAAAATTAGACGCTAAAAAGATGCAAAAGAATCGTCGCTTGTCAAAAAGCATCTCAGATGCAGCGTGGTTCCTGTTTCGGCATTGTCTCGAATACAAAGCGGAAGAAGCTGGTATTGGATTCAAGCCTGTTGATCCTGAATACACGTCACAAGATTGCTCTTCTTGTGGACATAGACAGAAGAAAGCACTCTCTGATCGTGTGCATCATTGCAAAAAGTGTGGCTATACCACTGACAGAGACCACAATGCTGCGCTAAACATATTGACTTTGGGATTACAAAGTCAGGTGGATTGACCGCCAAGAAGCCCAACTGCTTTAGCGTTGGGAGTAATCACTTGAAAGAGTACTAATTCCCTCATATCACTGTCCGTTTCCATCTACCCTTTAGATAGGACGCCCAGACCAGAACGCCCTGAAGGATGCCGCCAATCAGCCAGGCAATCCAGATGCCGAGGGTATCCATCCCAAACAGAAAAGATAGGACATAGGACAACGGCAGCATAACCACCCATTGCGCCAAAATCGTGTAATAGAGCGGAGGCCTGGTCTCACCGCCACCCGCCAGGACGCCTGCGGACACGATGGACAACGCGGAGAAAACCTGTGCAATCGTAAAAAACCAGAGCATGACGTAGCCCATATCAATGACGGCTACCGAATCGGTGAACAGATCGACGATTTCTCGGGCGAAGGTACAGATGATAATAGCGCAAACAACGACAAACACCATGCAGAGGCGAATCGTGCTTGCCCCAAAGCGTTCCGCTTGCGGTATTTGCTTTGCGCCCAATCGCTGCCCAACCAGAGCAGTTGCCGCTACGCCAAAAGCCAGCGCTGGCATAATGCCGATCATCCGCATCTGTAGCCCAATCGTCAGCGCGGCGACCGCAGTAGTGGGCTGCGAGGTCCAACTCGCCACCCGATAAAACAGGATACGCGCGCCATTGCGGAAAAATCCCTGAATGCCCGCCGGCACCCCGATTCGCATCATCCGCCCGATAATATCGCGGTTAAAAGACAGACGCCAGGTCCAGCGCATCTGCACACGCGAGCGCCCGGAAGTAAGCAACCAGAAACCGACAATACAACCGACAGCCCGCGACGCGAGCGTACCAACTGCAGCACCACAAACCCCCATCTGCGGTAGCCCCCAGGCACCAAAGATCAAGCCATAGGTGAGGGGAAGCTTCAAAACTATAATAAGACACGAAATTTTTAACGGCGTTCGGGTATCGCCAGCGCCACCAAAAATCGCGCTGATGAGATAATTGAGCATCATAAAGATGACGCCGCCAAAGTAGATGCGCAGGAAGGGTACGGCATGACCGAGCACCTCGGGCTGTGCCCCCAACAAGATCAACGTGGGGCGGGCGATCAAGCCCCCGAGCAAAGCCATGACAACGGCCAGCAGTGCCCCCATCAGAATGGCCTGTTGCGCCGTATGGCTGAGGTCCTCGTGGCGCTCGGCTCCGTAAAATTGGGCGACCAGAGTACGCGACCCGGTGCTGATCGACATCGCCATGACCATCGTCAGAAACAGAATTTGCCGACTGAGTCCCACCGCTGAAATCGCTTCCGGACCCAATTGCCCGACCATGGAGATATCGATGAGGCCCTCCATGGCATCGAGCATCGATGCAGCCACCACGGGCCAGGCAATAGCCCAGACCTGGGGCAGGACAGGCGTCTGATCTATGGGCGTTGCAGGCGTGCGGGAAGCCGATCTGGATCGGGGCATAGATGTGCTCAGTCGGCAGTTGGGTGGGAAATAGTGGGGAGCACGAGCCGCGAAGGATGGGCTGCCGAGTGATGTATGGCATTCGTCGCCCTCACCAGCTCGGTATCTGCCAGATCGTTCCTTCCCGTATTGTGATTGCGATCGTGATTGGGGAAATCGCTGGATGTGATCTCCAGACGGATGCGATGGCCCGGTTCAAAACGGCAGGCCGTTGGACCGAGTTGGACGCGCAACGCCACCACTGTCCCCGATTCCAACAGCTCTTCAACGTCGAGACCGTTGCGGTGACGCGCGCGCACCATGCCGTAGCACACCTCCAGCGCGGGGGCCTGGTCCCCGTCCGTGGACGGATATTCGTCAATCAGGCGCGCAAAGAAGTCCGTATCTGGCGCTGACGAACTGACAAAGAGGACAGCTTCTGGATAGCCGGCAATCTCCACGGCTTCAGTCAGGGGCGCGGAGCGGTAGCAGAGGATGTCATCGCGATCCTCCAGCAGGCGCCGGTCCGACGGACCTGTAAACAACTGCTTCGTCCACAAGGTCGGCACCGGGTCGTGAGGATCGTAGTCAAAGTGATCGACCTCGACATCGCCATTTCCACCGTCGGCAGAGAGCCGCCCGGAACCGCCAAATCCGGCATTGCCGTCGCTGCTCAATAAATACGCGCAAGGTGTCGTGTTCGGCGGCGGCCAGGTATCGGCCTCGCGCCAATATCCCCCCTTCCCTGACATCGCGAAATAGCGCACTGCTGGCTCGCGATCAATGCCATTGTCGTCTTCTTTGAGCCAGTAGTCGAACCAGCGGATAATCAGGCTCGGCAGATCGAGCTCGGCATCCGGGCCAAAGTCAAACTCCGCCACCTGCCGGCTACCGAGACCCGGATGGTTCCACGGGCCGGCGACCAGCTTTGTCTGCGACCGCGCACCCTCGGTGCGACCGTTGCGCTGCATCAGTTGCAGATGCCGCATCGAGCCATTGCAGTGATCGTACCAGCCGCTGAAGTCGAGATTTGGCACCGCGACTTCTCCGTGTACCTCGTCGAACCGCCACGCCCGCCGGTTTGGGTGCTCGAGCCAGTCTCTCGCGTACTCCGCCAGCCCCGGCGGCAGATGGCGCGGTAAATCGAGCCACGGCAGGTAGTCGAGCCATTGTTTTTCGACATCCTCGTTCCATCCCTCCAGCGCTTCCGCTGGCGTGTGCGGCGGCGGCAATCCCTGGCGTCGCCGAAGGTCCGGAGCCATGGAAGTGAGCCACCACTTGATACGCCGTCCCGGGCGAAACCCGCCCGGCCAATCGACCTCTGTCAATTCCAGTGGAATGGTGTACGCGCACATCGCCACCAGATGCGGCGGGCGCAATTTTGCCAACTGCCACTGCATCCAGGCATTATAAGAGGCTCCCAGAGTACCGACTCTGCCGTTGCACCAGGACTGCGCTGCCAGCCACTCTACAGAATCGTAACCGTCTTCGGCGTCCCCCGTATGCACCTCGGTAAACGGTATCCAATCGCCCTCAGAGCCGTAACGCCCGCGCGAATCCATACTCACCACGGCGTAACCGGCACGCACATAACGCTCAAATCCGGACTTTGGACGGCCATAAGGCGTGCGCAGCAAAATTCCAGGGAAGCGTCCCTCCGCATCGGGACGGAACACATGTGCCGCCATCCGCATCCCATCGCGCATCGGCACCCATACATCAGTCTCAGTAAGAATTTCCATAGCATTATTCATCGCACAGGCTCCGTATCAATAGTACCTATCGGCACCTCCAGCAGGTCCTCTCCGAGGATCACCTGACCGTCGAAAACCTCTCCCACCTCGTGCAGCACCCGCTCCCGCACGCCGGGCGTTTCCAACTGCTCCGTCAAATGAACGAGCACCAGCGTCTCGACGCCGGCATCTCGCGCTGTAGTCGCCGCATCGAGGTGACCCGAGCAGCAACTCGTCAGGCGTTCGTCATCGACCGCGCCATTGATGAAATGGCACATGTGCAGCAGCACATCCGCACTTCTTGCCAGATCCGTAAGCCGATCCACTGGCGCTGTATCGCCGCCAAATACGATGGTACCATCAGGTGTAGTCAAACGATATGCCAAACAGGTGAGTTGGGGCTGCACGTGTACCACCTCTGCCACATCGACCTGCCAGTTATCGGTCTCGATCCGATCTCCGGATCCGACCTCGCGCACCTGTGGATTGGGCCTCTTCCGCGGCATGGTGCCGCCGCGCGCCTCGTACACGAAATGGCTACCCGGGTGCAAGGTGCGGGCAGCCAGATCCGGACCAAAGGCGCCATCGGCAGAGAACAACCGGTGCGCCATATGCGCTGTTGGCGCCGGGCCGTACACCTGCAATTCCGGTATCTGGCCGACGCTCTGATCCCAGCGCGTCAGCACCAGATAGGCAAAATCGATACAGTGGTCGTAGTGCAGATGGGTGAGGAACAGGTAGTCAATCGAGGGCAGTGCAAGACCCGCTTCGAGCATGCGCCGCACCGACGCCGGACCGCAATCGAAAATCAGGGTCTCGTCACCCGTCTGGACGAGATAGCTGGAGCCGCCGCGGTGCGCGAGCGGTGCGGGAGTACCGGTGCAGAGGAGTTGGAGTCGCGTCATCTCTTTTATCCTGTTTTTTCGACATAGACACCCGGACAATATCCGACAAATTTCACCAAAGTGCAATGGCAACTCTTCATCCTTTGTGCAACCTTCCCAGAACCCTCTGAGCCACGTCCATATTGAACTGATGTCCCCCGTCGAACCGATCCACAAACAGATCATCTATCGCACCTGCAGCCCGATACGCCTTCCGAATACGCGCCAGACCGCGCTCTGCCCAATCGTGGGGAATAAGCCGGTCCTGCGTCCCAACTTCAATCACCATAGGCCGGGGCGCGATCAAAGAAAAAATCTCCGGGGTATCGCCATAGCGGAGCAGACCGGGAATCAACTGCGCGCCGCACTGACTCAGCGCCTGATAGCGTTCCTGGTACAAATTCATACAACCGGACGGAACCGCGATCTTAATCCGGGAATCAAATGCCGAAATCATCATCGTCATCCGCCCTCCCAGCGACAGTCCTGCGCATCCCAACCGGTCCCCATCGACAAAATCGAGCGCCTGTAAAACATCCAGAGCAGCCTCCAGATCGCAGAGATGGAGCGCCACCACAGTAGTCCCCAGCAAAGTGGCACACATATAATTCCGGGGACAAAAATCAGTTCGGGGACCGGGATAACCGGGCCGGCGCTCTCCAAACCCTCGAAGATCCGGCGCGAGAACCACATAGCCCTGTTCTGCAAACCCGTGCCCGAAATTGTAACTGCATTTATCGATCTCAGCCTGCCGCTCGGGCGTATCATTAAGCCCCACCACGCTATCCTTCCCAAAATGGCCGTGCCCGTGGATACAGAGAAGACCCGGCGCTTTATCTCCCTGCGCCAGCCCCTTCGGTATTAGAAGATAAGCCGGCACAAAAACCCCGGACTCCGTCTGATAGGAAATCCGTCTGCGCACGTACAAACCGCAGTCAATCTCCTCCTCAAATTCAAGACAAAGCGCAGCCCGTTCAGGCCGTGGGCCAATCAGCCCGGTCAGCACATCTCGAAACCGCTCTCGCCAGGCGCAAAACTCCTCCTGAGTCGCACCCTCAAACAGAAGAGACGGCTGCGCCTGATCGATCAAACGAGAAAGATCGTCTTCAAAGGATAGGGGTCGCATAGAATGCTCCTTTAGGATGAAACCGCCGCAGGGGGAGGTACAATCGCTGGCGTTTTCCATTTGGACATAGATGGAAGAATCCAGGAGCAAGATAGTGTGTCGTGTCTGCAAAAACAAGCGAGGATTTCCTTTGACATCCCTTTGTCACACCTGTACTTTGCGGGTGGGCTGACATTTAAAAATCTAAAGGAAAAAAACGGTGATTCTGGGACTGGCATCGCCAACCTACAGCGGTATTCTCCCTGAGCAGGCACCGCTATTGTGGTTGCTGGACCGCTGCGCGGAATACGACCTGAAGGCCATGGAGGCGCCGTTGCCCCTATCGGGGACGGACCATCCGAAGGAAGTCAAAGAGAAGGCGGCCGATCTGGGGGTGACGTGGGTGGGCTACTGGAGCGAGGATTTCGTAACGCCGGACGGGGGTGGAACCCGGTTGCGAGAGCGGGCGGAGCGGGCGTTTGACCAGGCCAGTATCGGCGGGGTGAAAACGGTCGTGATCTTTGGGAGAGGGAGCCTTCACAACCGGTTTACGCGCCAGCCCCCGCTGGCTGACCAGTTGAGCCTGGCGGCCGATCACCTGAGACCGGTGGCAGAAGCGGCGTCGGAGAGAGACATCCAACTCGCCTTGCTGCCCCACCTGGACTACCGGGGCCACGAGATGGTGTCGGTGATAGAAAAGGTGTGCCACCCAAACCTGATGATGGCGTTCGATACCGCTAATCCCTTTCCGGTCTGCGAAGAACCCGTAGCGGCCGCGAAGGTTGTGTTGCCACACACAGTGGCAGTGGCGTTCAAAGATGTACAGATCTATCCCCATCGCTCGAACGACGTGACAATCTGGGGAACGCCGATCGGGCGAGGCTCGGTCGATTTCGAGACACTTCTGCCGATGCTATCCGAACGGCTGCCCGATCCGGAAAAGACCACTGCCTGCATCAAACTGCGGCTGCCGCCCGGCAGTACCGAACACGCCGACTGGATGAACCAGAGTCTGACTTTTCTGCGGACGCATCTCTAACCTCCTGGGCTGTGAACTCCTCAATCGCGCGCTCCCCGTATTGGATGAATCTCTCGAAACTTCTGAAACTCCCAATAGGCGTGGTCTGCCGCGTACCCGTTTGGAACCTCGTCTGTCTTTTCCAGCCGCTTGTACGCCACACGCACATGGAGCACCTGCGGTTCATCTACGGGAAGCGCGTTCACCTGCCAGTTAAAATCCCACGCGGGGCTACTCTGCCCCGGAACAATTGACCCGCCAGCACCCGAAGGAGAAAGATAGAACCGAAACCCCGGATAATCATCCGCCATAATTAAAAACATCATACTGCGAATAATGCCAAAATAAAAGGGATAATCGAAAGTATGTCCCGAATCCGAATGGCTGAAGTTCCGCTTCCCATCCAGGAATGCCGTAGCTGCATTCCGCCCCCAGGGTTCGCGTTCATCCACCGGCAGATTGGTCGGAAAAATCATCGCCCCCTGTCCGTGAATCGGATTGTAATAATAGGTCCACAACCCCTTCTCGATAAAATGGATACCGCCATCCAGCGGAGAGTTGACATAGCAACACCATCCAAAAGAATAGTCTTCCTGTGGCCTGTGGCCCTCTCTGGCCGTAGCGGTCATTTCATAGTCAATATAGTGGGGTGGAACCAGTCGATAGACCCCCCGCGTCTCCACGAAATTATTGGCCTCTGATGCCTCCTTAAACAATTCCACGGCGGTCTCATCTACCCGCCGCACCGCGGGTCGTTTCCCCCGATGGTGGCCGAAAAGCAACACCCCGTTTCCCTGCGACACAGCGGTATGACCGTCTTTGACCGAAGTCAGAAACCAGACCCCGCTGTGCTGATCCTGTCCGGCGCCGTGGTCGGTATCGTCTCCAATAATCGCGCGCAATTCGCCAGCAGAGATAAAGTAACATGGCTCAGACATAAGTATTTCTCCTTATCTGTCGATAGCAGGGCCATCTGTTATCGGGAACTGATCCAAGCGTATATACCAGGTGAGCGCGGCAACACTTTTAGTCCGCCTCAGAAGGTCGGCATTATTGATCAATCAACTTGTGCCTATGCATTCCAGACGTATGGCTGGCGGAAGAGTAAACCGGAACCGTGGGAAGGAAAAGGTGAGGAAGGAAAGCACGAAGTGCCGCAGCGGTTTGACTTGAAAGCCCTTGTGTCAATTAGGGGCGAGAAAGCAATACACTACCTGTTGGCCCATTGTAGGTCATTATGCAGTGCTGAAGAGTAGTCCGACCAATCAAGATATCAAAATTACTAAATGCCTTGGGAAATCCACACTCAATTTGATTCACCGAAAGCTCCAAATTGAACTGATGACGGCAAGATGAATGGGGGTTGATCTGGTCCCACGCGTCGGATTAGATAGTGTGTATCTCCTCCAACGCCATATTTTTTTCCCGCAGCTATCCATGCTTCACGGAAATCGTTAAAAATTCCGAGGAGTTTTTTGTCTCGGACGACAGCATACTTGCCAAGATGATCGCGCTCAAGTTCCTCTCGCATAGTTTCGTATGCGGCTTTTTCCGCCCTTATCTTTTGCAAATCGCTCTTTATTTTTTGAGTGCGGTCATCGTCTTCGGGTTGGATTTCGATGGCTTGATCCACTGTCTGGCCTTCCTCTATTTTAATCATATCAATGACCCTCGCTTTCCAGTTTCTCCCGGACAGAATGCGTGTCTCTTTCTTCAAGACATAATCACTTGAGCCATCGTTTTACGGTAAACTTGCCCTGAATGCTTGTTAATAAAAAACGACAGTTTACAAAAAGAAATATGGCAAACTTTCATACAAATGACAACCCTACTTTGATAAGGGATGTATAGTTGACTTTATGTGTCAATCAGGCTATTTTTTACGACATTAAACTCCTGTATCTAAAATCTCAGTTTTTTACGCATCATAGGCCAATATATATGTCTCTCTCCATCCATTTATCATTACGTTAACACATGATCAAGAGTTTTGCAGACAAGCGCACCGCGGCTATCTTTGCAGGCCATACTGTTCGCGGCCTGCCTCTGCAACTCCAGCAACGAGCGCGGGCGAAGCTTCTGGCAATTGATGCTGCTAATCGGCTCAACGACCTGCTTATTCCACCTGGCAATCGTCTCGAGGCTTTGCGAGCTGATCGTAGAGGGCAATATAGTATTCGCATCAATGACCGATGGCGCATCTGCTTCGTTTGGCGCGATGGTGAATCACGGGAAGTCGAGATCGTTGACTATCATTGAGGAGGTAAATGATGACCATTAAACGCGAAGAACTGGACCGGCGAAAGGTTGACTTCTCGGAAGTCACAACCGGACAGCTACTGTCTCCGGTACATCCTGGCGAGATCCTGCGCGATGAGTTCCTTATTCCGATGAATCTCAGTGTGACTCGCCTTGCTCAAGAGATCAAGGTTTCGGAGAAAGACTTAGACGCTATCGTGCATGGAATTAACGGAATTACAATCGATACCGCGCTACGCCTTGGTCACTACTTTGGCATGACGCCTGAGTTCTGGATCAATCTTCAGACCCGCTACGATCTCGATGTCGCCGAGCACACGGTACGTCGCCAAATTGAGCGGGAGATAGAACCTCTGATTGCATCCTCCATAGCACGACAGACTGGCACAACATAAGATGCAAAGTTGATCCGCCATCGCTGAAAATTCATGGCATCAAAAGGTTGCTCCTGTAGTCTCTCAAACAGAACACCATAGCCCGATTTGATAGCCTTTAAACTGCCTGACCGTATCCACCCAATTTAAGACAATCTTCACCACACAAAAAACAAACGCCAGTGCAACAGAACCCTGCACTGGCGTTTGTATATTTGAAAATCTCGAACGATTCTACTTATAGCTAATACCGAGCGTTACGAGATGCACATAGTTCAACCGCCCGAAATCTACCAGAGCGTAATCCACGCGCAGGCCCAGTTGTCCGGTATTGTGCCGAACACCCGCTCCAAACGTCAACCCCTCCTCATCGTAGTTGTACCTGTACCCGGCCCGTAAAATCCCTATATTATTATAAGTGTACTCCGCACCAAAATTCAATTTTTCCCGACCATCGTTCGGGTGTACAAACTCGCCCACGAGGGTCATAAAATGCGGATCTTCTTCATCCTCGAACAAATCAATGGCTGCGCCCAGTGAAAAAGACATAGGCATGCGGACATTGACCGGAGGCGTCTGGATGCGTTCGTCGTATTCGGAAAACTGCGTATCCGGACCGAAATTCCGACCGACCATTGCTATCCGCAAGCTTTTGATCCCCGTGTAATACACAGTGCCGATATCCAGTGCCCAGTTGGCTGTTTTTGCCCCCTGCACATCGTCTAATTGTTCCTCCATATAGCGCAGATTACCACCGATTTGCAGCCGGTCTGTCACTTTCCTACCATAAGTCAGGCCAATGGAGAGATTGCCGCCGCTAAATGTGCCTTCGTCCAGATTGATGGATACGTTGCCCGTGCGCCTGCCCGCAGCATCCAGAACTTCAATATTTTCTGTGCGGTACATGGTGCCGTAATCCAGAGCGGTCGCATTGATCCCCACATAGCCCCACTGGTCCAGATTCTTGACAACACTGCCCACATTGTATCCGATATCGGCAATCCAGTTGATTCTACCCACGAAAATATCTAAGTCTTCAACATCTGTTGTAGAAGCCGGATTGTTGAATGCAAAACTGGCATCACCGTGGCTAATGGCGGTAGCGACACCACCCATTGCAGCGATGCGGGCACTGGTCGGGATTTTCAAGAACTGCCAGCCGGACATGCCAACGCGTTCAAAAGGTGCTGGCGAAATGCCCAGACCAAATTCCTGTTCGCCGTAAACTGTCTGCCCGCTGGCCCTGTGCGGCAGGAAGAATACGGCCAATATTGCGCATAAAATGTAGAAATGGCGATTCATTATTCTGTCCTCCAATTATCCGTAACAGGGTTATTTGATGACGACGAATTTGCCCGTAGCAGATTCGCCTTCATGTCCGGGCACTTCCGAAGTTATCTGATAAATATAAAGCCCAGGCATCACATTGTGGAAAAACCGCGTGAGCATATAATCGTTATCCGTGGTAGATCCCCAGGCTTCTTCGCCGAATCCGTCATCGTGCTGGATGGTGCGAATCAAATCTCCCGCCAGATTGTAGATGCGAATAGTACATTGCGACGGCACATTCACAAATGTCAACCGCTTTGCCTGCCCGGGATCGGGATGTCCACTGACCTGTCGGAAGGGATTTGGCACCACGCGCACATCTGCAAAATCATTTGAGGGTGCTCGCTTCGACGTGATCGAATCGTAGGTATAAGCCGTCAAGCCACTTTCCAGTCCTTGCGTATCAAAACTGGTCACGCCATAGCGCAGTGGAATACCGGGATCGGTTTCAAGCTGGAAAACCACCCGCCCGTCCTGGATGTTCTCCTGGCCTTTGTTGATGGTGGCCCGCAACTCCCAGGGACCTTCGATGCCGACGGGGGACGAATACACCTTGTAACCTGCAAAATCGGCTTCGCCCGTGAGCGGATCCACATAATTGCTCGGAACGGGTATCCACCGGAGTTCGACGCCGGACTTGAACGACCCACCTTCCTCGGATTTGAAAATCTCCGCTTCCAGTTCATCACCCAAAAGCATCTTGGGGGGATTGCCCACGGTAGGTGGAGGAACAGCAGCCGGCGTGTAAAAACCCGTCGTATTCCTAATTTCGATCAATTCCATTGCCGAGTCCCAGTTTTTGCGAAATTCCTTGATGGAAGCGTGTTCATTACCCGCCCCTTCCACCTCACTTGCAAAGTCCATGTCGATCAGTCTCGTAGCCGCTTCGCCGCCCAGCATGGCGAGATTGCGGTCCATTTCCCCGGCACACATGATACGGGTAAATGTGATCGAATCTCCGGGAGCCAGACTGTACGGTCCAATAGCCATAGCATAGACCGGCCACCGTTCGTAGATGCCACCATCTGAGGTCGTTGGATCCTGTGCGGCTGCTCGATAGCTCATTTTCGACTGGGAAAATGCAAATGGACTGGGCATATCCGAAAATCTATCGAGATTTAACACATTTGGAGCACCTGTTCCCCACACCCATTTTGCGTTTTCCGACTCCGGAGCCGTCGGGTGTACGCCAGTGGGGGAAAGGCTCCAGTCGTAATTGGTGATTGAGTGGTGTACCCTGGACTCGCCGAACGCATTTGGCGGCACATTCACAAACCCGTATCCGACGACCTGGGGAGAATAGAGCTGATAGTCGATCGATCCCTGGCTCTTGATATTGCCCGGATCTCCGACATCTCCCGTGACATTACCCGGTGCAATATCGTAAGCGACTGCCTGCAGGGTATTGATCGGAACGGAGTTGTCATCGTAGAAGACAAAAACCTCTCGTTTTGCATCCCAGATATACTCGATATCATACTGGGTTTTCAACTCCCCAACGCGGCCCTGCCGCGTAACCTGCACCGCAAAACTGTGGATGAAGAACATGTTGCGGAAAGGGGCAAAGTCGTCATTGATAATCGTGTATTCCGTGATGACGAAGTCGTCGTATTTGGGAATGCTCCAGACCATACTTCTGGTCCTGAGGATATACTTCAGGTTGTCCGCGTCAGTTCCGGGGGGCCACCCGGTATGGTTCGAAATCAGCCCGCCCTCCATAACCTCTTCCGGAAAATGGATACCCCTTTCGACAAAATTGTAATTCTTAATAATCCTCGTGGGTTCGCCGATGCTGACCCAGGGAGGCTGGTACTGGTTGCCATCAAACCCATGCACGAAGGCAGTGTCGTTCCGCACCGCTCGCACCGAGCCTGTGGTCCAGGAACCCGCTCCATTCAAAGAATTTTTGATACTCCCCTGATAACCGGGATACGAGATCTGTCCGCATCCCGCGATGCTGCCCGAAACCGGAATACCCGCTTCATAGGATTCCATCCACATCTTCGCCCGTGTGAGAGCCTCGTTGTTCACATTCTGTGCCCGCACTGCGGACGCGGCAACCGCCAACCCGAGCAGCGGGGTCAACAGTGCCCATCTAAACCACCTGAAATATGAGCGCATAAATCACTCCTCTCCTTTCAGCTATAAACAACTTTACCACCTCACCTGAACGCCAAATATCACCTCGCGCGGCATCTGCCGTTGGTTGTACCAACGCCAGACATCGTCCTCTTCCTCCCGGAATTCGCCAGTGCCATACACGACAAATGGCAACCTGCCCTGCTCGTGGTATTGCTCCAGGTTGTTGCCCGATGGGAGGCGCAGTTGTTTCTGATTGAAGAGATTGATCACCGTGACATTGATTTCCGTTCGCGCACCCGGAATAATATTGTCAAATCCCTTCGAGACCATCATGTTGGTATTCCACATGGGTTTCCACCGCCTGTTCAACGGCTCAGTAGATGGATCGCCCGGCGCGTGGTAGGTGTATTTGAAGCCCTGATTCCAGGTGGAATGCAGGTTCACGTTCCAATCACCCAGAGGTCTCCAACCGCCCACCATCACAGGTCCGAAATTCGCCGGCGTAAACACCGTAGCCGTCAATTTGGCACTGTTCCGGGGGTTCCAATACGCGTTGTCTCTGCCAGATACCCCCTTGTCCCTGTTGTTGGCGCCGTGACGGCTATCTGATCGCGCCTTCTGGCCATCCGGCTGAACGCGATACACATTCCGCAATCCATAGATGCCGGTATTCGAGTAAGACAAATTGTAGTGGAACTTGAAGTGGGCATACTGTCGAAAACGGCTATCCATCGTTATTTCCAGCCCGCGCACATCCTGGAAAAACATATTGCCGTTAACCACCAGACTCCCGCTCTTACCCGGTCCTCTGGACCCCAGGCCGTTAAAATCGGGGAACAAGCGGTGGCCCGTACCGGTATATGTCCCGTAATAGGCGAGAAAACTCTCGTCATTCCTGAATCCGGCGGCCGTCAGATTCTTGCCATCCTTGTAATACAGGGTCACGTCCAGATTGAGCAATTCGGCGATGTTCTGATCAAAACCGACCTCATACTGGATCATTTTTTCGAACTCCAGACCGGGATTTCCGGCACCTGCCCAGTGCGTGTACGAATAGCCGTACTTCTGTCCGTAGTCCGCCGGCAGCGGCGTGAGGATGGGATCAGTCTCGGGATAGGGTCTCAACTGCATGAAAGGCGTGTTGGTCATCTTCTGCCACGAAGGCCGCTGATTGAAATGTCCGTACATAAAGTGTAGCACGGTCTTATCTGTAATGGGATGGGAAATGCCGATTCTGGGCGAAATCGCCCACTGCGTGGGGGTGTGTACTGCAAACTCGTCAGTACTGGAAATATTCTTATATCCATAGGGATCGCCGATGGATATCTCGCTCTGTTTGACATTGCCCGGCGTGTCCTCATCAATTCGCAGCGGGTCGAAAACATCATCACTGACGTATGCGTTGACATTGTACATATCCACCCGCAATCCGGCATTTACGATCATGCCCCGGGTCTCGATCTTATCCTGAATGTAGATCGCACCCTCGTAGGGATTGGTATCCCGGGCGATCGGATCCGTGACCCAGGCTGTGCTGATATACCCGAAGTGGAAGTACCGATCGAAAAACTGGTAAGATCCGTATAACCCGGCCTTCAGCTGATGCACTTCATCGACCTGCTTGGTAAAATCGGCCTTGATGGTATAATTATAGGCCTTGGCGTAATCCTGAGCGTGGTCGCCCGGATAGTTGAGGCCCCAACCGGGAATCCCGGAGATTCTGCCAACGCCGTGAAATGGCAGGCCTCTGGTCAGGCGCTTGTTTTCCTCCTCCACCAGCACTTCGTTCCAGTCAAAGCCCTTCGAATAGGCGGCGTGGCTGGTCTTCCACAAATTGTCTCGCCTGTAATTGGCCTCGCGGAAATACCAGAAATAGCTCAAATTGACATCCAGAAATGTTCTGGGATCAAAAATATGGGTCAGCTTTGCCTGCCCGCTCCACATCCGCACGTATTCGGGTGCTCGAGGCGTCGGACTCGGGGTGCCCTGAGCCACAAAGGGGAAAAATTTCCAGCTATTGGAGGGATACGCAATATGCGCGCCGCTGCGGTTCTGCCACAAGCCGTTGTCCTCGCTGGAACCGTACAGCGTGCGGAACTGATCCGTATTGTTAAACCCGCCGTGCATCCCCTGAAGTTTGACCCTCGAATCCTGAGTGACATCAAAAGTCAGGGAGCCCTGTAAGTTCCATTCCGGGTTGTAATTCAATGCGGAAGGATACTTGGGAACGCCCTTGTGGTACCTGCCCGAAGCCATAAAAGAAGCCCTATTGGCCAGAGGACCGTAGAGCGTGCCTTCATATCCGTGCTGCGTGCGTTTGTCGTACTCTTTTAAATCCTGTATCCAGGGCGCAGTCAGATAGTTCATAATCCAGTGCTGCGCCAGAGCCGTATTCACGCCATCGCGATTATCGCGAAGACCCTTCTTATACTCGTCTGCCGCAGTGACGTGGCCCGTCCCGAACCAGCCGGGTGGTGGGTGATTATTCCACCAGTCCGGATTGCTCATCACGCGGTTCTCGTAGCGCTCAGGGCCGTAAATATGCCCGCCCCAGTGATAGATGCCAGCGGGGCGCATTTTGTAATCGAGTGTACTGTGGACCCTGGTCCTCGATGATTTGGTCACCATATTGATCACAGCGCCATTGGCGCGGCCGTATTCGGCATTGTACCCTCCCGACAGGACCTCCAGTTCCTGCACCGTGGAAGTGTTGATACCCGTCCAGTTGGAGTTGGACGCACCATCGCGCAACTCCATACCATCTACATAATAGGAAACATCCAGACCGAACCCACCGCGGATGCCGCCGTTGTAGTTGACGCCCTGCTGTGTATCTACGGCTTGCTTGATATTGGCGACAAAACTCCGGTCGAGTTCGACGGATGACATAACGGCTTTGCTGCCAGTTAAATCGACTTCGACGGGCGGCCGTTCGGCCACAACGACCATTTCTTCGGCAGCGAGGACCTCTTCTCGGAGGCTAAAGTTCAGGACCGAGGTCTGGTCGATTTTCACGCGAACCTCGGTCTGCGTGACATCCTGGTATCCCACCATCGATGCCTTGACGGTATGCAGGCCTGGCGGAACAGCCAGAATGAAGAACTGTCCGTTCGCATCGGTAGAAGCACCCACCAGAATGCCCTCTACCTGGACGACGACATTTGCACCGGGCAAAGCCTGTCCGGCTGCGTCTTTGACGGTCCCGGTAAGTTTACCGGTTGTGCCGGCATATACCATCGATGCCGAACACAAAAAAACGAGAAACGCTATTGCAATCTTTTTCATAAGATTTCCTCCTTAAAAAATTAAAAATAAGTAACACATATATATACTGAAGAATACCTTATGTTACTTTAATGCGTTATAAAAAGCATCCAAAACTGTATAAAATTAATGATAGCACGCCAACAATATATTTCACATTATTACGCAATGCAAGAGTTTTATTAATCTATTACATAAGGAAATAAACAGTTGTAATTGTAGTAAAATTTACAGATATTGGCGCTGGTCCTCTGGATTTCCTTTGCATAAATCACAGCTATCAGCGTATCCTGAGCCATACCTGGTATGCGCTATCGCAGGAGATACGCTTCTTTTTTCTAATTATGGCTCAACCTTCTGAATCGCTGAGACACACCGCCGCGATTGACCCGTCTGAATCCCAGGGCGTGCGCAAGCAAGTCTGGCTGGTAGCGGGCATCACACTAATCCTCGCATGCGTGATGGCGACGTATGTGGAGATGAAACCTCGCACCGTGCGAATGGGAATGGCCACATTGCCAATGGCCGTGCTATTTCCATTTGTCTTCTGGCTGCTGGGCAACAGCCTGCTCAAACGGTTCTGGCCCGGAGTATCGCTGTCTTCGGGGGAACTCCGCTTATTGTTTTGCACCCTGTGGGTAGGCGGGGTATTTCCGGGCACCAACTGGGCCACGGCCTGGGCGGGGCGGGTAGGGGCGGCGCGGTATTTCGCATCTGCGGAAAACCGATGGCAGGAATTGATCTTTGACAATTTGCCCTGGTGGATGTTTTTGACGGACTCGCCCGGTGTCCTGCGGGGATTTTACGAAGGATTGGAATACGGCGAAGCCGTACCGTGGGCCGCGTGGGTAGCGCCAGCCTTCTGGGCTATGTCGGCTGCGCTGGCGATAACGGGCATTGGACTGGGACTGACGGCGATTTTTCAAAAACAGTGGGCGCGGCACGAGCGACTGGCTTTTCCCCTGGCAGAAGTGGCGCATGAACTGACCGCCGGGTTTGACCGGCGCCGGGGGTGGCCGCCATTTATGCGCACCTGGGCGTTCTGGGTGGGGTTTTTTATTGCGGCCCTGCCGGAACTGTGGGATATGGTATCGTGGTTTGTGCCGGATTTTCCCCGCAACGAACTCTGGGCAATCCACCAGCGGAGATTGATCGACATATCGCGGCATTTGTCGCCCAATACGCTTCAGGTTCGCCTGCTACCCAACTTGATGGGATTTACGTTTTTGTGCAACTTAGACATCCTCTTCGGGATATGGTCGGTCTATGCGATAGCAATGACAGCGCTATATGGGATGAACCGCACGGGCTTTTCCATCGGACTGGCCGGGCAAACAGCCGATGGCGCAGAAATTCTGAATATTTTTACCAGCGGAGCGATGGTAGGACTGGTGGTATGGGCCGTGTGGGTAGCACGAGGACACTTGAAGCGGGTATTCCAGCAGGTGCGGACATCGGTACCAGGGGAAGAGGCCGAAACAGCGATACTCTCGCCCCGGATGGCATTGGCTATCCTGTTGGGGAGCCTTTTGTATTTGTTCTTCTGGGTAATGCACGCGGGGTACGAACCGCATCTGGCACTCCTGTGGGTAGGGCTATTTGCGATGGGGCTATTTGCGGCAATGAAGTTTTTGGCAGCCAGTGGATTTCCCTACATTTACCCCCCCTTTCCCGCGAACAGCCTGAGTCTGCTGGGCACGCGGGGATTTTCGGAATCATCACTGGTGGGACAGGGCCTGGTGAACAACCATCTGCTGGCTGGCTGGCGGGTGCCACAGGCCATCCCCCATGTGGCCAGGCTTCGGGAAGGCATCCGGAACACATCGGGATTGATCTGGGGCGGGGTAATTTTAGGCATGCTGGTCACCATTATATACGCAGTCTGGCTGTGTTATCAGTTCGGCGGGATTCACATGGACGAGTGGTTGATGCGGCGGGCGCCCCGAAGCACCCTCAACCGCATTGCCGGCGAAGTGGCCAATACGCAGCGCCCAGTATTTGACCTGGCCAAAGCCACGACCTGGATTTTAGGGGGTATGGTAGCCGTACTATTTGGACTCTTACAGGCGCGATTGCCCTGGTGGCCCGCGCATCCATTGGGACTGATGCTATTTACGCTATATCCGATTCGCGTGTACATGCTGAATATCTTCCTCGTGTGGCTGGCCAAGTTTATCGTTTTGCGATTCGGAGGGATTCAGCTTTACCGACGACTCAAACCGGCCTGCTATGGTCTAATTGTGGGATTTATTTTATCGTTGGCTGTGGGGGCATTAATCGATTTTATCTGGTTCCCGGAACAGGGACATTTGATTCACAGTTGGTGATTTCGACCCGTATCTGCACCCAGCGCTGGAGGTAAGCCATGAAACTCTATTATGTGGTCTGGTTTACAATCGTTCCGGCCGTACTCATCCATCTGTCGGGTATCTCGCCCGTTTGGGCACAGGATATTCCAGACCCGTCATTGAAAGACCCTGGGATATTGCAGATTGTTGTGGAAACAACGGGGTTTCGAGGCCCAGAGGGATTCACACGGGTAGATATCTGTACGGTCGTAGATGCCCAGTCGCTCCAATTTGTACCCCAAGAAGACGCATTTGTAGCTCAGTTGCAGTATGCAGTGACCCTATCGGATTCGACCGGGCAAAAGGTAAAAGTCAAAACGTGGACGCAGAATATCTCAGTTCCAGATATGAACGCACCCCGACAAGCAGGTGCCGTGGTTCGGGAGATAGTGGGACTGGACCTGTCCCCAAAAACGTATCGGTTCAAGTTGTCAGCCGAGGATATTTACAGCGGAAAAACGGGGATTCTTGAGACATGGCTCCAGGTGCGAAATTTTGATCGAAAGGACCTGTTGATCAGCGACCTGTTATTTGCCACAAAAATCACGCCACAAGAGGAAGCCGGAAAATTTGTAAAAAACGGGTGGAATATAGTACCCAATGTCAGCCATCGGTACCGGGTGGGCGAGCCTGTGCGCGTTTATTTTGAAATTTACAATTTGAAACGCCAAAAAGACCAATCTGCAGAGCCGCTGATTCTGGGATACAGCTTTACCGACTCGTCCGGAATGCAGGTAAAAAAACTTCCTTCCCGCCGGATTCGGGTATCGGGAGAGAGCTTTGTCAAGACAGAGACAATCGAGACAGACGGACTAAATGCGGGCGTCTATTTTTTTCAAGTGGAGGCATTTGACCGGGGCACCCGAGAGCATGTGCGACAGCGCAGAGCGATCTTCCTATTTTCCGATGAGTTGAGTGATGAAGCGCAGGATCAACTCCGATATTTTAAGGACATCCGGTACATAGCATCGAGCAAGGACCTCAACAGCTATGCAGCGCTGACCACCGAAGCGGAACGCATGGACTTCTTAAAAGCATTCTGGAGAAAAATGGATCCAACGCCCGGCACGCCATTGAACGAGCGACTGCGAGAACACATGACGCGGGTACAGTTTGCAGATGAACACTTCGGGTCAGAAGCTCATAAACGGGGGTCAGATACGGACAAGGGCCGCGTGTACATCAAATACGGCCCGCCCGACGATCGGGACTTCGAACAGTCATCAGACAATTTTGCAGGCGCAATAGAGAAATGGACTTACGATCGATCAAAGCGGTATCTCTTCGTATTTCAAGACCGGCGGCGCTACGGCGTGTATGAGTTGATACACTCGACAATGCCGGGAGAACTGTACAACCCGAACTGGAAAGAGAGTCAATAGAGAACATGGCTAAAAATCAGAACGCAGCAGCACTTGCAGACCAGAGCTTGACCGCGGAAACCATCTCCGAAATTCCGGATTGGCGCCACATTGCAAACGGCCGGGAAATTCCCAGCAAAGGATATTGCGATCAGCCCTATGTGGTAAAAACGGACGACGGAGCTTGGCTATGTGTTATGACAACGGGAACGGGCAGAGAAGGCGCGCACGGGCAGCACGTCGTATCAGCGCGCAGTACCGACAGAGGACAGACCTGGGCGGATCTAGTCGATGTGGAGCCTGCACACGGACCTGAAGCCTCGTATGCCGTGGTACTAAAGGTCCCGTACGGACGAATATACGTATTTTACAATCACAATACAGACAACGTCCGGAAAGTGAAAGGAGACAATCCACCTTATAGAGACGGATATTGTACCCGGGTAGATTCGCTGGGACATTTTGTGTTTAAATACAGCGACGATCACGGGCGAACCTGGTCGGCGCAACGCTACCCGATTGCGGTGCGGGAAATGGCGATCGACCGGGAGAATGCGGACGGGGGCAAACTGCGGTATTTCTGGAACGTAGGCAAAGCGATAGCCGACGGTCGGGCCGCGTACGTATCGCTGCACAAAGTGGGAGGATTCGGAATGGGATTCTTCACCCGTTCGGAAGGCGTACTCTTGAAAAGCGAAAATCTCCTGACAGAACAGGACCCACAGAAAATCGCCTGGGAAACGCTTCCGGATGGCGATGCAGGACTGCGGACGCCACCGGGGGGCGGTCCAGTCTCCGAAGAACACAGCTACAGCCGCTTGAGCGACGGGTCATTTTACAGCGTGTACCGTTCAATTGATGGGTACCCGGTATGCGCGTACAGCCGGGACAACGGACACACATGGACAGAACCGGCGTATCAGTGCTTTGCAGACGGACGACCCATGAAACATCCGAGAGCGGCTAATTTCGCGTGGCAATGCGAAAATGGAAAATTTCTCTACTGGTTTCACAACCACGGGGGGCGGTTTATCGGAGAACACCCGGACCGGCGCTCAATATCTTATCAGGACCGCAACCCGGTGTGGTTGTGCGGCGGGGTCGAAGCAGACGCGCCAGAGGGCCGGATAATCCAGTGGTCACAACCAGAAATCGCGCTTTATGACGACGACCCGTACATCCGCATGAGCTATCCAGACCTGGTGGAAGACGGCGGTAAGTATTATCTTACGGAAACCCAGAAGGATATTGCCCGCGTACACGAACTGGACACCACACTCCTGAAGGGATTGTGGGAACAGGCTGAAAATACGGAAATAGCTCCCGAAGGTCGCGTACTGGATTTACCCAGACCAGAGCCGGGCGAGGTAAAAATGCCGGAACTGCCGGCATTCAACGAGCGAGACAGCGCCAGCCCTTATGCAACGCGAGACCTGAGACAGGGCTTTACCCTTGATCTGTGGTTAAGACTGCCATCACTGGATACTGGACAAATACTGCTGGACAGCAGGCTGGAGAACGGACAGGGAATGTGCGTGCAGACCACAGAGCGAGGCACAATCGAAATCGTCTTAAACGACGGGCGAACCGAGAACCGGTGGGACTGCGATTCCGGTTATCTGCGCGCGGGCGAACAGCACCACATTGCGGCGATTGTAGATGGCGGCCCTAAAATCATCACATTTGTGGTAGATGGCAAACTCTGCGATGGAGGTGCGAATCGCCAATTTGGCTGGGGGCGGTTCAGTCCGAATCTAAGACACGCCAACGGGGCCGAAACGCTTCGAATCGGTCCCGGACTTCAATCTCTGCGGATTTACAACCGGTACTTGCGCACATCGGAAGCCATTGGCAATTTTCACGCAGGTCCATGAGGGAGACTATAAACATGGAAATGACCCCTGAAAAAAAAGCGTTTTTCAAAGCACACGGCTATCTCAAGATAGAAGGCGTGATTCCAGAGCCTATGGTGGCACAGGCAGTAAAAAAAATCAACCATCAACTGGGCAGCGAAGGCATGGTTCCGGGAGGAGACTATCCGCTCACGCTGTACAATGGGTATTACTCACACAAAAACCATCCGGATCCATTCTACGCCAGCCTGGTAAATGAGACGCCGATCTTCGAGATAGCCGAATCCCTGATGGGAAAAGGGAAACTCCGACCAATTGGAAGCGGACAGATCGCATTGCCGTTTCCGAAGATGGAAGACCGGGCGTCGGTAATGCTATCGGGACACATCGACGGGATGGGTGGCAAAAAAACCAAAGTGCCCGAAGGAGAATTCTGGCGAAATTTTACCGCTATTTGCGTGGTAATACTGTCGGACTTGCCCGAACCGTATATGGGCAATTTTACGGTATGGCCGGGATCCCACCGCTATCTGGAATCGTATTTTCGAACAAACGGACACAGCCAGTTATTCCAGGACTTGCCCAAACTGAGAAAAGAATTGCCCCACGGGCCGGTGCAGATCACCGGAAAGGCGGGAGATGCGGTACTGGTACATCACCAGATGGTACACGCGGCTGGCCCCAATCTATCGCCGCATATCCGGTATGCAGTGATCTTCCGTCTAAACCATGTGGATATCCAGAAAAACGGGACAGAAGTACTGACAGATATCTGGCGAGAATTTGAAGGCGTGAGGGGACTCTGATATGAGGGGAACTATGGATCGAAAGAGATCGATCAACATAGCCGTAATAGGCGCGGGAAACATCGCCACGCGGCACCTGGAAAACCTCGCATTTCTCGGTGGCAATCGCATCGCCGCGATATGCGACCTGGACGAAGATCTGGCGCGCGCCAAAGCCGCTACTTACGGGGCGCAAGCATACACAGATTGGGAAAAGGTCTTTGAAGAAGTCGAGAACCTGGGCGCGATACTCATCTGCACGCCTCCCGTTCTTCGCAAACCAGTCATACAGGCCGCCGTGCAGAACAACGTGCCCTTCCTCTGCGAAAAACCCCCCGCCCAATCCCTGCGAGAAGCGCGCGAAATCGTCGCACTCCTTCGGGGTACGAATCTGGTACACAGCGTCGGCTTCAACCAGCGTTACGCGCCTTCTGTAGATCGATGCCTGGAGCTATTGGAAGGCAGGCAGATCAGCCTGGTAGATGCCGCGGTAATCACCAATCCGGGATTGACCCGCAATCTCGGAGCCGACTGGTTTTACCTCAAAGAAAAAGGCGGATCGCTATTCGACAACACCATCCACACCCTCGATGTAATCCGCTATATCGCAGGTGATATTGACACAGTACACGCTCTTGGCAGCAACCTCACGATACCCATCAGCGACAGTTTCACCATCGAAGACAGCATGTCGATCAACCTCCAGTTCTCCTCCGGAGCGATCGGCAGTGTCCTCCTCTCCTGGGCCTGCGCACAAAGGCGGAATGACCTCACCTTCTTCGGCAGAGATATTCGGCTTTCGCTCTCCACCATCCCCCCCAGAATAGAAGGTCTGATCGGAGCACCGGATGAAAAAGCCAAAAGCATATCCGAACAATTTCCGCAGGGACCGGCCATGGGGCGAAGCGGCGAAATCCACCCCAACAGACAACCGCAAGATCCACCCGACCCCCCACATTTTGAAGAACTCAAAGTATTTCTGGACGCCATCCGCAATCCGTCATCGACTTCTGCGATCCGATCGGATTTTGCAGATGCGGCTCGCACCACAGCACTGCTACACGCCATCGAAGCTTCCATAGCCAGCGGAAATGTAGAAAAGGTGCCTTTGATTGAAGGAACGCCATGAAAATTGCCTACGGTACCTACGCCATGCCAGACATATCTCTGGAGCAGGCAATTCCGCCGGAGATTGTGCCATGGCACAGCCATCTGGAGCGTTGAGCCGTGAAGTTCAAGCGGCAGAAGCGGTGGCCGAGGCCGAGCGGGTGCGGTGGGGGATGGTGCTGATTGCAATCGCCACCCTGGCCCTGGGCTGCATCGCGTCTATGTACCTGGAGATGAGAACCCGGTCTGTGCGAATGGCCGTATCCAACCTGCCGATGACCGCGCTGCTGCCATTTGTGTTCTGGCTCCTGATCAATACACTATTGAAGCGGTTCATGCCGCGGTTATCGCTGACTTCTGCGGAACTCCGGCTGTTGCTTTGCGTACTCTGGATCGGCGGACTATTCGTCGGATACAATTGGGCGAGCCAATGGGTGGGACAAATGGCCGGACCGAGGTATTTGGCGTCGCCCGAGAACCGCTGGGAGGAACTGATCTTCGATCACCTGCCCTGGTGGATGTACCCGATCAACGCCCCCAGAGTACTGGAGGGATTTTACCAGGGTCTGGGACCTGGCGGAAGCGTCCCCTGGGGGGCGTGGTCAACACCGCTTTTCTGGTCGGTCTCCACGGCACTGGCGATTACCGCGATTGGCCTGGGGCTGACAGCACTGTTTCAAAAACACTGGGTGCAGCACGAACGCCTGGCCTTTCCGCTGGCTGATATCTCCCTGTCTCTGACCGAGGGATTTGATCGGCGCCGAGGTTGGCCGCCATTTGTGCGAACCCGGGCGTTCTGGGTGGGATTTGCGGTCTCGGCTTTTCCAGTGCTCTGGAATATCGCGACATACTGGGTACCGGGTTTTCCCCGGATTTCCATTTACGACCATCACGCGAGACGAAAAATTCATCTGTCCCGCTATCTCTCGATTCACGCGCTGACCTACCGCATTCTGCCCACGCTGACCGCATTTACGTTTCTGTGCAATCTGGATATCCTTTTTGGAATCTGGGCACCGTACGTCGTGGGATGCACCATTCAGTACTGGATGAACCGAACCGGAGTCGCTGTGGGACTGAGTGGACAACAGGTGGATTACTGGGGGGCGGCACCCATCTTTGCAAACGGCGCGATCGCGGGACTGGTGGTCTGGGCGATCTGGACCGCGCGAGGTCATCTGAAACGCATATTCCGGCAAATCGCAGCGCCCATCCCGGGCGAGGCGCCAGAGACGGCGGTACTTCCTCCCAGGATGGCGGTAGTAGTCCTGGCCGGTGGTCTGATCTACATGGCTTCCTGGCTGTACAATGTGGGCTGCGATCCTCTGGTGATCGCATTCTTTCTGCTCAGCTTCTGCATGGTGCTGCTCGCGACCATGAAACTTCTGGCGGTCAGCGGATACGCCTTTGTGCATCCCTTTTGGAGCGGCCTGTCCAAAACCAACACCATGACGCTTTTGGGCACAACCGGAATGTCGGACTCGAGCCTGGTTGGGCTGCAAGTGGTCCACCCCCGCAGCCTGGCTGGCTGGCGCGTGCCGCCAGCGCTGCCCCAGATAGCCAGGATTTGGGGCAAAACAAAGGGGAGCGTGCGGCTGATCTGTATCGGCCTGCTGGTAGGGCTGTTGACCTCGGCGCTTTCCACCATCTGGCTCTGTTACGCAGACGGGGGCGCCAATCTGGATTACTGGAACACAGAGGGCGCGGCTCGGAACGTCTATAACCGCGCCGCAGGTCTGTTAACCGAAACAGAGCGAACAGTATTCGATCCTTATAAGGTGGGAATCTGGTTGACAGGGGGGCTACTGGTCGTACTATTCGGAGTGCTGCAGACCCGGGTGTTGTGGTGGCCGGCACACCCGCTGGGACTGATGCTTTTCGGAATGCCTTATTTGCAGTTTTACATGCTGAACGTATTTCTCGTGTGGGTTGCCAAGCTGGCGGTGCTGAGGTTGGGCGGGATCGAGCTTTATCGGCGTGTATTGCCCTGCTGCTACGGACTAATCGTGGGATACGTGTTCGCGGTGGGGTGCAGTTGCCTCGTAGATGTCATCTGGTTCCCGGAACGCGGGCACCATGTTTATTCGTGGTAGGCAAAAGGAACAAAAGGAACATGATCCAACAACCAGAGCCAAATATTGAAAACTGTGTAAAAAACATGAAGCGATCCATTCGAAAGACCGATTATGATGTGCTCTTCAATCAAGATTACCTGTGGCGCAGTCTCGGCACAGCACCCGGCGGATCGGCTCTGACAGATATGGAAACCGTGCAGTGTCATGTGGATCTGGTGGCAGATGCCGGCTGTGATGCACTGGCCCTGTGTCCAAATAGCCTGTATCAGGTTCCAGGATGGGATTCGGACCACGATCCCTTCTGGCGGGAGGAGTTCCATACCAGGAAATTCGAAGGCTTTGGCTGCAACAACTACAAGCGAGCGGGCGAGCTGATCCTGGACGGATTTGATGTGATTCAGATCGCGCAGAACCGGGCGCAGGAAAGAGGAATCGCCTTCCTTTTCTCGTGGCGGATGAATGAGAGCCAGTTCGTCGAAATCCCGGGCAGCGACACGACTTCGCGTTTCTGGCGGGAGCACCCGGAGTACCGGATCGGGGGTCCTTCGGCTCCATTGGCCCCCGAAGGCAAAGGGACGAATCGGACGTGTCGCAAACGCCTTGCTCTGTGTTTCTTGCACCAGGAAGTGCGCGATTATCAGTTTGGGTTTGTCGAAGAACTGTGCCGACGCTATAAAATTGATGGTCTCGAGCTGGACTTTCTGCGGTGGCCGTGGTTTTTTCCGGACGAGATGCCTTTTGAAGAGAAGGCGCCTGTTATGACGGCGTTTGTGCAGCGCATCAGGGAGATGGTGGACCAGACAGGTGGAAAACACGTTCCGATCATCGCCAGAGTTCCCAATCGGCTGGATCTGTTGCGCGACATCGGGCTGGACCTGATGAACTGGGTCGAACGCGGCCTGATCAATTCCATCAATATTTCGGCGCTGTTTCACACGCAACCAGACGGCGAGATCGAGGCGTTTCGCAAGGCCTACCCCGAGACCACCCTCCATGCAGAAATAGGGCACTGCATTTCTTCCGATCCGAACGGGCGGAGGATCATGACTCGGGAGATGTTTCATGCAACCGCTCATAGTTTTCTGGAACGAGGGGCCGACGGCATCAGCCTTTTTAACTTGCCCTATGCGAATCCCCGCGGGCAGAGGTGGCCAGATTATTCGCCTTTGCAGCACATCGCGGATTGCGAGTTTCTGGCGAGACAGCCGAAACACTATTTCATCGGGGACAATCAAATTGATTCGGATCTCTCGTTCTCTAAGCAGCTCGATGCAACGCTTACAGGGGATCGACCTGTGATCCTTCAGATTCACCTGGCTGATGCCAACCCGGCGCACACCTTCTCCCGTGCGATTCTGAGATTGATGGCAAAACAGGCAATCAAAACGAGGCGCATTGCAGCCTTTCTCCACTCGGTTTGTCTGGATGAAACCGCGCACGAGGGCGAACTGTTTGAAACGCCGTACGAGGGAGGCATTCCTGAGACACAAGCGGTCTATAAAGATTTTTTGGTTCCGTTGAATTTACTGCAAAAGGGGTGGAATGCGTTTGAGTTTGGATTTGAAGACCGTGGCGAGGCGGTTACGCTCACGCGTATGGAGCTGGCGCTTTATCCCTGAGATGTATAAGCAGCAAACGGGGAAGGCAATCTGAAAATATGAACGACTCCAACGGATCCAAAGATGGAAAATCGCAAGAGAATGGACGCAATGATAAGAACCCAGATCAACAGAGGAGCACCCATGAATACCCAACCCGACATAGTCTTCATCTGTTCCGACCAGTGGAACGCGCGCTATCTGGGGTGCGCGGGACACCCGCAGGTCCAGACCCCGCACCTCGATGCGCTTGCAGCCAGCGGCTGTATCTTCGACGCGGCCTATACGCCATCGCCCGTATGTATGCCGGCGCGCGCATCGCTCGCCAGCGGCCTCTACCCGCACGCGCACGGATTCTTTTGCAACTACACCGGCATACTATTCCCCCCTGAGCGAGTCACCCTCTTCCGCTGCTTGCAAGAAGCGGGCTACACCACCGCAAAGATCGGGAAATACCACTACTTCAGCCTGGAATGGGGCCAGGACTATGAAGACTACCGGGACTACTACGACCAGCTCGGTCTGGATTGGGCAGAAGAAACCTCGACACCATTCCAGGGCCCCTTCCTGAACACGGGCTACAGCCGCCTGCTAAAAAAAGAGGGCCTCCTCGACACCTTCATCACCGACATAGGCGACCGCTACGTAGATGGACAATACACCCCCCGGCCCTCACCACTACCGCCGGACATGACGCCGGACGGCTACGTCTGCCGACAAACGCTGGCGTACCTCGACCGCGCACCGATTGACAAACCTCTATTCCTCTTCGCCAGCCTTCCCGGACCCCATCCACCTCTGGACGCACCCGGAAAATACGCCAAAATGTACGACCCCGCCGATGTGGTCCTCCCAGAAAACTACAACGAAAAACGCTGCAAATACGGCCGCCAGGCCACCGCCGAAATGACCGCCCAGTACATGGGCAAAATCACCCATTTCGACGACCGCGTAGGAGAAATCGTAGCCGCCTTGAAACAACGCGGCAACTGGGAAAACACCGTCGTCGTATTTACCTCCGACCACGGAGAACGCATGGGGGAACACGGCCTCGTCTCCAAAACCGGCTTCGAGGAAGGATCCGCGCGCGTGCCCCTCATCATCGGCGGACCAGTCGTCGCCAGCGGGCACCGCAACGCCTCGCCTGTCTCCTTCCTGGACCTGTTCCCCACCTTCCTGGACCTATCGGGCGCAGAAATCCCGGATTACTGCCAGGCTGTATCGCTCCTGCCCATCGTCAGCGGCGAAACCGACCGCGTTCACGACGCCGTCTTCTCTGAAATCTCCCGCCAGGACCAGTTCTGCTACATGGTCCGCGACGCCCGGTGGAAATGGTCCATCCAGGCTCAAAATGAACGCCTGTACGACCTGCAAAACGATCCCCATGAAATGCAGAACCTGGCGCAATCGCCCGCACATGCAGACACTACTCAGCGTCTCCGCAACAGACTACTGACATTTCTCACCGACACGCAACTCAACCACGCCCGCGGATACAAACCCCTGTTCACCCGCATCGGCATGCAATTCCCGACAGAGGACCCCGAAGACAGAAAACGCATCATTCGCGACCGCTTGCGGCAGGTCCACGAGTAAGCAATTCCCAACGGAGGGTACGCGCAATGCTAATCAAAGAGGTCAAAATCCATCTCCTAAAGATGGAAGGGAAGCGCCCTATAAGAACCATGTTCGTAATACCCGGACAACTCCGGTCTCAATTCGACAGGCGGGCAACGCCGGGTAAGGAGCCTAATCAATTGTGTTTCATCCGGGTAATTACCGACACCGGGATCGAGGGCTGGTGCACGGCATTTTATACCTGGGGACCTGCCCGGGCCTTTGCAGAGACCTGGCTGGACGCGTTCCGACACGAACTGGTGGGCGCAGACCCCCTGGACCGGGAATACATCTTTCAAAAACTGTGGTTCGCCAACCGCTTCAACTGGCTACACCCGTGGAATATGAGCTATGCAGACGTGGCGCTGTGGGATATTGCCGGCAAATATGCCAGGCTACCCGTAGGCAAACTCTTGGGGACGTTTCGCGACCGAATACCGACGTATGTGAGTTCGGGAAATTATCCAGACCCGGAGCGGTTTGTAGAGTTCGGATTGGAAGTAAAAGAAGAGGGATACAAGGGTTACAAACTACACAGCCGGTTGGGACCTGAAGCGGATATCCAGGTCGCGCGAAACGTGCGAGAAGCACTGGGTGATAAGTTCACCTTGATGCACGATCCCGTTCAGATATACACCTATCCGGAAGCAGTACAAGTAGGGCGGGCACTGGAGGAATTGAACTACAAGTGGCTGGAAGAGCCGCTCCAGGAGTGGGACATCACAGCACTCAAAAAACTGTGCGATACCCTGGATATTCCCATCGCGGCGTCGGAATGGGTATTCGGAGGATCTCACCATGTGGCGACGCTACTGGCTCAAGGCGCAGCAGATATTGTGCGGGGAGACGCGATCGTATCGGGCGGGATTACGGGATTGATGAAAGTAGCGCATGTGGCCGAAGCATTCGGAGTGGCGTGCGAAGTACACGAGCGCGGACCAATGTTCTGCTTTGCCCATGCACAGGCGCTGGCCGCGATGAGCAATTGCGAGTTTTTTGAATTAAATGGCGTAAATCCCAAGACACCGACCGAGGATCCGCTCGTAAAGAATCCCATCCAGATAGAAGATGGGTACCTGATCGTGCCGCAGGAACCGGGATTGGGCGTGGAACTGGACTGGGAGGAAATGGAGCGCCGGACAATAGAAGTACTCTGAGTCCGTCCAGGGAGGTGTTTATGGATATCTGGCGCTTCTGGTTTCGCGTGCTCGTTATTTTGATCCTAACGTCCGGCCTGGCGCAGGCCGACGAGACGTGGGATCCTCAAGCCATGCGGCTGGTGGATGAAGGCCATGCACTGATTGTACAGAAACAGTTCCGCGAGGCCGAGGATGCGTTTGAGCGTGCCCTGAAACGCGATCAAAAGCTAATCCCGGCGATGAAGGGTCTGGGAAAGGTGGGAGTTTTCCAGGAGGATTGGGGCAAAGCGAAGAAGTGGTACAGAAAAGTCCTGAAAGCAATTCCAGAAGATCCGGAGGCACTTTACAACCTGGCTCTTAGCTACCGCGAAACGGGAAAGTTCAAGGCCACGCTGTTTCGGAAGCGGGAATGGGACAGGGCAGAGGGATACTTTAAGCGACTCATTGCAGCAGATTCGCTCTACCTGGACGGATTCTACCAGTATGCAACGTTAGAGCGGTACCGGGAAAAATACCGGGAGGCGATTTATCTCGGGCACCGACAGGTGGCGGCAAAGCCGCATCTGACGGCCATCCAGCGGGGGCTGTTCCGGCTTTACCGCTACCTGCTGGACCACGGAGATCCGGTGGAAGCAAAAGGCTGGCTGGAGACTCAAGGGACCGAGCACGCGGACTATTTTGTGGGAGAAGCTGAACGACTAACTGGGAATCTGGAAGCGGCTACCGGGACGCTGAAGGCCTGGTTGGCATCGGATTCGGCCATCAGCCCGGCACCGGCGAGATTATCTCTCGCCCGAGTGTACTACGCCCTGGGAGCGCCGCAAACGGCCGAGGAATTTTTCTTTGAAGCGGTCGATCATATCCACAACCGTCTGGATGCCGAGTTGATTTTCGAGGATGTGAAGTATGTTGTGACAGATAGGGAACTGCAACAGTTTTTGTCCCTGATCACACCCGAGGACTATGCCGACTTTTTTCGACGCTTTTGGCTTCGCAGAGACCCCACACCGGCCCTGTCGCATAACGCCCGGTTGACCGAACATTACAGGCGTTTGATGGTGGCCGAGACGTACTACCGGTATGACGGACTGCGCGCATGGTTCAACAATCCCGATAAACTGAGCGTATTCAATTTCCCGCCTGCTTTTGCGCTCAACGATCGGCTGAACGACAAAGGGCTGATCTATATTCGCCACGGGGATCCGGCCGACCATGCCCGGACCATCGACCAGGATCTGATCCAAAATGAGTCCTGGTTCTACGACCCGACGCCCGCTCTGCCCCAGATGATTTTCCATTTTAATATCGACCGGCACGGGACGCGGAACAACTGGCGGTTGGCACCTTATCCGCCCACACTGGAAGACCGGAACATGTGGGGGCCGCCCTATCTGTATCCGGAGCGGTTCAAAGACCCGCTCTACCAGATGCAGATTCAAAATGAGATCACCCTGCAGAGTCGGCAGGCAGTGGATGTGGCGTTGCGTACAGACCGCCATACGTGGCTGGATGTTGACCCGCTCCCTTTTCATATGTATATCGGATTTTTCAAAGGGAAAGAGAAGACGGATGCAGTGTGTTTTTACGGGATCCCGCTGTCGGATAAAAATCTGGAGAACCTGGCCGATACATCTGCGGTTTACGAATATGGCATGACGCTGCACGATCGAAACTGGAACCGGGTTGTCCAGCAGCGGGAAGACGTGATCCGGCGGGATATGCGCTGGTTTGGGGGGATGGGACTCGGCACAATTCGATTTCGGGTGGAGCCAGATACCTATAACAATGCCTTTTTTATTCAACAGACCCGGGAAGGACGCTTTGGGGGGTGGAAGGGAACGCTGCAGGTACCGGCATTTTCGCAGGTGCGGCTGGATGTGAGCAGCATTGTACCGGCCTATGAAATTGCGGCTGTGGATTCCGGCCGATTTGCCTTCCGCGACCACCGCCTGATACCCAATCCGACGCGGCGGTTCGACCCGGCACGGCCAATGTATGTGTATTTCGAGGTTTATAATCTGACACCTGATGAGTTCGGGACGACGTCTTTTGTGATCGAATATACGGTGGCAAAAATCCAAAAAGAAACGAATACGGTACTCGAGGATTTGCTCAGGATCTTCGGCAGCAAGGACAAACCCACAACCTCCGTAGAAGTAGAATATCTGGGAGATACGCCCGATTCTGCGGAGTATCTGGCGCTGGATCTGAGCAATGCCGGGAAGGGGGATTTCCGGCTGAATATGCGGGTGAAAGACCTGCACTCGGGAGAAGAGAAACAGGCGTTTTTGGATCTGGAGTTAAAGCCTGATTGAGGCTGTTTTCCAAAAGAAAATAGCAGATAAGGAGCGCGTTGTATGTCCAATGCCGAATGCCCTAATATTATACTCATTCTAACCGATCATTTCCGGCGCGATGCCCTGGGAAAGAGCACGCCCAATTTAATGGCTTTAGCTGCAGAAGGAACGCAGTTTACCAACGCGTATTGCGCCACGCCGCTGTGCGGGCCTTCGCGAATTTCGATCATTACCGGAATGTACCCATCGCATACGGGAGTATGCGGGAACCAGGCCGATGTGATTCACCCGGAGCTTCGGGACGATACGTTCATGCATCACCTTCAGCAGGCGGGATATTATACGGCAATGATTGGCAAGCACCATTATATTGACAGCTACGGGTACTGCATTGATGTAACGGAGAACGACGAAGAACTGAGACGATATGGATTCGACTATATATTTCAGGTTCAGGACGACGGAGAAAACGGACACAATGACGATGAGTACACGAATTACCTGAAAAAACAAGGAAAGCTGGAGACGTTCCGGGAGGCGCTTCGCAAAGGGGGATTTCGGCATGTGTTCGACGATCCAGACGAGACGGCCGACGGGTTTATCGGGGTAAAAGGGATCCGATTCGTGGAGGACTATATAGAGGACCGGCCTTTTTATTTGAATCTGTCATTTATCGGGCCGCATCCACCGATGTGGCATCCGGGCGAGTTGCAACACGATCCCGAAGAGATGTCGCCACCTCTGGGGGCACCGGACGAAGCATCGGTGCGCCTGAGGCGGGCACACTATATGGACAAATGCGCGCTAATCGATGCTTATGTGGGCCGGCTGGTGGAGGCGCTGAAAGCGAAGGGGATATACGATAATACGGTAATCATTTTCACTTCGGACCACGGAGATTGCCTGGGCGATTATGGGATATTGGACAAGAGGTATTTCTACGAGAACAGTGTAGGCGTGCCGTTTTTGATGTGCGGTCCGGGAATCCCAAAAGAAGAAAGGATGAACGGGCCGCGGGTGAGCAAGGCACTGGTGTCTCACCTCGACCTGTATCCGACGATACTTCGGCTTGCGGGGACCAGGCTCGCGTTCGACCGCCGCCGACCCGGGCTGGATATCCCCGCTATGGTTCGGGGGGAACCGCACATTGGGAGAAACGCGGTATTTGCCGAACTGGCTACATGTGCGATGGTGCGCACCGGAAACTGGAAACTGGTATTCGATCCAGAACAGGGCGGCGTACAGCACCTGTATAACCTGGCAGTGGATCCGCTGGAACAGCAAAATCTGGCGGGAGTAGCCGGTTACGAGCATGTGACATTGGATCTGGTGCAACGCCTGTTGACGCACCGAATTCAACAGACGCAGTACACACATATCAAAGAAGAACAGCGACTGCAACGCGTGCGCGTGCTACCTTAGAAGGGAACTCCCATGAATGATCGAAAAATAATCCGCCCCTCCCGCGAACTGGTAGTTCCTTTTTGGGATATCAGCTCATGCCTGTAATACTCACCATCAACGCCGGCAGTTCTTCGATTAAATATCAGTGCTTCGATATGGACAACGAAGAATGTCTCGCAAAAGGACACGTCGATCGGCTACTCTCTTCATCCGCAGAATTGTCTTACACGCGGCGGGATGGCGTCACCCGTCGCATTCCCGTACCTCAAACCGCTCATGAAGCCGTTTTTCAACGCATCTTTGAAATCCTTCTCCACCCGGAAAAGGGAATCCTCCGCGCGCCCGATGAAATTCACGCAGTCGGGCATCGCGTTGTACACGGGGGGAGCCACTTCGCAGCCTCCACCCGGATCACGCCCGAAGTCGAAAAAACAATCGAACAGAGCGCTCCCCTCGCCCCCTTACACAACCCCTTCAACTTGCGGGGAATTCGCGCCTGCCAGACCATACTACCCGACATCCCACACGTTGCGGTATTCGACACCGCATTCCACCAGACCATCCCGGAATACGCCCACACTTATGCCCTGCCCCACGCGATATCCGAACAATACCAGATTCGACAATACGGTTTCCACGGCATATCGCATCAATACGTCGCCATGCGTGCAGCGGAAATGCTCGGCTCGCCCTTGAAAACGCTAAAACTGATCACATGCCATCTGGGCAACGGCTGTAGCATCACAGCTATCGCCGATGGAAAATCAATCGACACCAGCATGGGCTTTACACCTCTTCAGGGACTCGTAATGGGAACGCGCAGCGGAGACATCGACCCGGCGATCATCCTCTACCTGATCAGAGAACACCAGATGACACCAGACCAAATCGACCAGATGCTCAACCATCAAAGCGGTCTCATCGGCGTATCTGGAATCGGATCAGACCTCAGAGATCTAATCGCCGTCCATGAGGAAAATCGGCGTGCGGCACTTGCAATCGACATCTTCTGCTACCGCATCCGCCAATACATCGGAAAATACGCGGCAGTCCTCGACGGGATAGACGCGCTCGTATTCACCGCCGGAATAGGGGAAAACGCGCCACTCATTCGGGCGCGCATCTGTGAAAAACTCGGATTTCTGGGCGTACATCTCGACCAGGCAAAAAACGAGGGCAATCCCATGAACGAAACAATTCATCATGGGACCGCCCCGGTATCCGTACTCGTCATCCCCACCAACGAAGAACTGATGATCGCGCGAGACACGCTACATGTGATTAAGAGCTAACATAGTTTGACCACCCTTTAATCCGCGAGCAATCCGCGCAGATATCTGGCGGCCAGGCCGATCGCAGAGCTTCTCAATCCACCGGGATGCGGTAGGAACTGCGACTGATATTCTCGTGGTCGGATGAACGGGCGACCCTGAGCGCGTGCTCGGTCAGCGGAAGGAAGGAATGGGTCTCGGCGTGCAGGGAAATAAAACCTTCTGCGTACGCACAGCGCCCCGCGCTACCAAACGCGCCGTCGCTGGTCTCGATCCGTTTCCGGGCATAGGCACCGCCGTATCCCTGGCTCACCAGGCAGTCCAGCGCCGCCAGCTTTTTCTCTACAACATCGGTGATATCGATGAACACATCGTTGTAGTAGCCCCCCTCGGAGCCCCAGACCTGTCGGGGAATCCCCGCACCGCCTCCCCCAAAATAAAAGACCTGCGCGACCCGGTGGGGGGGATTCCGGTCACCGGGGTCAACGCTGTTTGCCAGCCCGATGGCGTGCATCACGATCTGCCCGGCGGTGGCGTGCGCGTTGGTCAGGCCGTCACCTTCTTTGGGGAAGTGGGTCAGGACGATATCGGGACGGAGTTCCCGCAGCAACCTTGCCAGGCGCCTCACCGTCTCGTCCTTGACGAGCAGGACCGAATCATCGGCGCCAAAAAAGTATATCTCTTCTACACCCAGAATCGCACAGGCTGCGCGAACCTCCGCCGTTTTGACGTCAGAGCGTTCCTGCATCAGCTTCAGAAGCTCGGTCCCATCCGGCACTTCCTCCTGGTGGAACATCGCGTCGCTGATCACGGCATCATGCACCCGTGCGCCGTGGGTCAGCACCGCACACCGCACATCGTCGCCGCGGCTGACGTGATGGGCCATGGTGCCGCCCGATTGGTCGAAGATATCGGCCGGATGCGCCCCGATGGAGAGCAGCCGTAGTGATTCTGTCATTCTTCAGTCCTCCCACCTGGATTGGCGCGCAAGGTTTCGAGGTTGTGGGTCAGGACCTGCGTGCCATAAGCGAGAATATTGCCGACATTCATAAAGCGGTAGCCCCAGCGAAGTTTTTCCTGGATCTCTTCGAGATCCACAAGCGTGGTGCCGGCGACAATGCCGGACCCTTCCAGCCGCCCGGGAACATCCCGCATAATCTCCTGGACTTCCCCGGCGCTGGTTTCGGTGATCTTTCCGACCGATGCGGACAGGTCGAGCGGCCCTACGAGCAGGACGTCAATGCCCGCGACCTGCTTGATTTCGTCGATGTTGTCGTAGGCCTCCTGGCTCTCGACCTGGAGGATCAATACGGTTTCTGCATTTGCGGTTTTGATGACGTGGTTCCAGTCTTCGCCGGCTATGCGGGTCCACATGGGGGAAAGCCCGCGCTGTCCCTCGGGGGGATAACGGGCATATTGCACTGCCTGGGCAGCTTCTTCGGCGGTGTTGACCTGGGGCACCATCACGGCCACGGCGCCGACATCGTATGCCTTCTTGATCAGCGCCGGGTCGTTCCAGGCCACGCGGATCATCGGCGCCACGCCGTTCTGCCTGGCAAGGACGGGAATGGCGTCCAGGGATTCGGTGGCAAACGGAGCGTGTTCGGTATCGATCCAGACAAAGTCTGGCCGGGCCTGCACGATGGTTCCAAGGACGAGAGATGAGGGGACCGGTAGAGAGGTCCCCAGCAGGATTTCGCCGTTTCTGAGTTTCTGTTTGAGTGGATTGGGATACATTCGTTCTCCTTACTTGCGTTCCCATCGGCTGGGATTGATGCCAGGCGCGTGCCTGGCCATGTTGGACGGTTTGTTGCCCCCTTCGGGAGTCCAGTGGCGGGTGTTGCGATCTCCGAAAAAGGGCTTCACTGCATCGGACAGCGCGGCGACGGCCTGCGGATCCCACGCTTCAACTTTCTGGACAGGACCGGCCCAGGCCGGGCGGTAAGCAATAGCCAGCATCGCGCGGGACCAGTCGCCGACATTGGGGAAGTTGCCGTGGAAGACCTTGTGGTTGATGAACATCGCAGAACCGGCTTTTGCGGTGACCATGACCTCTTCTGGATGGGACTCAAAGCGCTGGTAGGGATTGCCGTCTGCGTGCATGGAGAGATGTGACCGGGGAAGTACGCGGAATGGAGAAACTTCCGGGGTCAGGTCGTCCAGATAATACAGCACCCGGACCATGACCGGTACGCTGCCCAGATAACCAAAGATGCGCGAACCGTAGGGTTGGCCATCCGTATGGAGGCTGATGCCGGGATGCCCTGGCTCTGAGCGGGCATAGCCGTAGTGCGACAGGATGATGTCCTCCCCCAGGAGTTCTCTCAGAAAGGCGATTGTCGGGGGATGGGCGATGAGGTCGGTGATTTCACCGCCGAGGAACTGGATATCACTCCGTCCCCGCTGATGGATGCTGTAATCCACCGGGGTGGTTTCCAGGCTATCGGTTATCGCCTTGAGCCGGGTCAGATGCTCGGGCGTCAATAGATCGGGGATCAGAAGGTAGCCCTCGACCTCAATCTGGCGAATGCGCTCGCCCGAAGTCAGGGCAGACCAGTCGCGGTCATCGATACGTGGAGCAGACATATTTCCTCCCTTGCAGTTTTCGAGAAAACAATATAAGATCTGTACTGCTTTCTACAAGCGGAATATGTTCCATGTGGTTCATCTCTCTCAGCCTATTCGCAATTTTTTGGCTTGTTCTTTATCGTATTATGGTATAATTATATATTTCCCAATAAAATTCCTCAACATAAACGGAGCGTCTCATGATAGACAAAACCCACCTCTTTGAAGGTCGGACAAACGGATACCACATCTACCGCGTACCGGGTATTCTCTGTACGCAAAACAACATCCTCCTCGCCACGGCAGAGGCCCGACGCGGCAGAGGCGGCGATTGGGACGGCAATGACGTGCTCATGCGGCGCAGCGCGGACAATGGTCAAACCTGGGACTCACCCACCGTCGTCGCCCGTTACGACACGTATGGCGAAGGCCCCATCAGCAACTTCGTCCTGATCTCCGACCGCAAAGACGGCGCAGTACACGCCCTCTATTGCCACAACTACGCCCGCGTATTTTACATGCAAAGCAAAGACGACGGCGCCACATGGTCCGACCCCACTGAAATCACAGATATACTCACACCTTTCCGCGAACAATATCCCTGGCGCGTCATAGCCACTGGACCCGGGCACGGCATTCAACTTCAAAACGGACGTCTCATCGTACCCATCTGGATGTCGGACGGCGGCGGCACGGAATTTGGCCCGGGCAAACTCGGGCATCGTCCCTCCACGGTCGCGGGTATCTACAGCGACGACCACGCACAAACCTGGCAGCGCAGCGACATTATCGTGCGCACAGAAGGCGAATACATCAATCCCAGCGAAACACTCCCCGTTGAACTCAACAACGGGCGTGTCTTATTTAACATCCGCACGGAATCCAAACGCCATCGCCGCCTCATCACCATTAGTCCCGATGGCGCGACCAACTGGTCAGAACTGCAATTCGACGACGCCCTGCTCGAACCCGTGTGCATGGGCAGCATCCTCAAACTTCAAAACGGCAACATCGTCTTTGCCAACCCCGACAACCTCGAACGCGAATTTACCAGACCGGGCCGCGTCTCTTATGACCGCAAACGCCTCACCGTCAAAATGAGCACCGACGACTGCCAGACCTGGCCCGTATCCAAAATCCTCGAACCGGGGCCCTCGAGTTATTCCGACCTCGCCCAAACAGCCGACGGCACAATATGCTGCATCTACGAAAACCAGATCTTCACGCGACAAAACGACACGCGATACGTCACCGTCGCCCGCTTTGACCTCGAATGGCTGGAACAATAAAGCCAAAAAAGAAAGGGAAAAATGAACACCTACGAACACCGTGAAATGATTCCCATAGGAGAAGACGAAACCCCCTACCAGTTGCTCACAACCGATTATATTTCAACGGGGCAATTTGAAGGCCAGGAAATCCTCAAAGTCGAACCCGAGGGCCTGACCATGCTGGCGGACCGCGCCATTCGAGACAGCGCGCACCTGCTCCGCCCCGCACACTTAAAACAACTGACAAAAATACTCGACGACCCCGAAGCCTCGGACAACGACCGCTTTGTCGCCATTGAAATGCTCAAAAATGCCAACATTGCCGCAGGCGGCGTGCTCCCCATGTGTCAGGACACGGGCACGGCCATTATCATGGGCAAAAAGGGCAATCGCGTGTGGACCGACGGCAGCGACGAAGCCGCCCTCGCGCACGGCATAACCAGAGCCTTTTTGGAAACGAACCTGCGCTACAGCCAACTGGCGCCACTCGACATGTTCCAGGAGGCAAATACAAAAACCAACCTGCCTGCCCAAATCGAAATCTATGCCGAGGAAGGGGATACGTACAAATTCATGTTCATGGCCAAAGGCGGCGGATCCGCCAACAAAAGTCTGCTCTATCAAGAAACCCGAGCACTGCTCAATCCCGAACGCCTGCGCGACTTTATCGACCAGCGCCTGCGCGAACTCGGCACAGCCGCCTGCCCGCCCTATCACCTCGCCCTCGTCATTGGCGGCACATCTGCAGAATACACTCTCAAAACCGCCAAACTCGCGAGTGCCAAATATCTCGACACCCTGCCCACGCAGGGCAATGAATACGGCCAGGCATTCCGCGATCTCGAAATGGAAAAACAAGTATTGGAAATGAGCCACGAACTCGGCATTGGCGCGCAATTTGGCGGCAAATACTTCTGCCACGATGTGCGCGTTATTCGCCTGCCTCGCCACGGCGCATCCTGCCCCGTCGGCATTGCCGTATCCTGCTCTGCTGACCGGCAAATTTTAGGAAAAATAACGCGCGAAGGCATCTTCCTCGAAGAATTGGAAAGCGACCCGGCAAAATATCTCCCCGAAGTCGATGAAGAAGCCCTCAGCGGCGACGTTGTAAAAATTGACCTCAACCAGCCCATGGACAAAGTGCGCGAAACCCTCAGCAAATATCCGGTCAGTACGCGCCTATCCCTCTCCGGACCCATGATCGTCGCACGCGATATTGCCCACGCCAAACTCCAGGAGCGCATAGACAGCGGCGAAGGACTTCCGCAATACTTCAAAGACCTGTGCGTCTATTACGCGGGACCGGCCAAAACACCCGAAGGATATGCTTCCGGTTCATTTGGTCCCACAACCGCGGGGCGCATGGACAGCTACGTCGATTCATTCCAATCAGAAGGCGGCAGCATGATCATGCTCGCCAAAGGCAATCGCTCGCGAGAGGTGACAGAAGCGTGCAAAAAACACGGCGGATTTTACCTCGGCTCCATCGGCGGCCCCGCCGCCCGCCTCGCCAAAGACGCCATACGCAAAGTCGAGTGCCAGGAATATCCCGAACTCGGCATGGAAGCGATATGGCGCATCGAAGTCGAAAACTTTCCCGCATTCATCGTCGTTGACGACAAAGGCAACGACTTTTTCTCGGGCTTTATGCGTCCATAGAGGAGCAAAACATGCGATACGCAAACATCTGCGGCGTCAGTGTCTCGGGTCTCTGTATTGGCGGCAACCCGTTCAGCGGGTTTTCGCACCAGACCAGAGAACGCAGCAAAGAAATGACCGATTATTACACCCCCAGCCGCATCAAAGACACCTGGCGACAGGCAGAAGAACTCGGCATCAACACCTTCTTTGGGCGCACCGACGACCACATCATGGGACTTCTCGAAGAATACTGGGATGAAGGCGGCAGCATCCAGTGGTTCGCGCAGGTATGCATCGAACGCGGCAAACCCGATGCCTGGCGCAAATGGCTCAGTGCATCCATAAAGACAACCCCGACATGATGAAAGAAGATATCGCACTCTTTGAGGAATATGTTGATCATGTAGCCGTGACTGCATAAAAAAGCTCTGGGTGATACCGATCATAGGAATAATTGTCTATATTTTCATATAAACACAATAAAGGGAACCCACACACGAAGGGAGAAACGCTATGCAGATGCCGAACCTCGAAACCCGCGTTGCTTCTCTTGAGGCTGTTCAGGCGCAAATCAATGAGCGTTTGGGCAGCATCGAAAACCGGTTGACCAGCCTTGAAACGCGCATGGACAACCGCTTGACCAGTATCGAAAATCGACAAGCCAGCAATTTCAGGTGGCTTGTTGGCATCCAACTTACCACGCTTATCACGCTCGGCACGCTCATTCTGTTCAAACTCTGATAACGCAAAAGGGCGTCAAGCCATGGTGTGTGATATATGTAGAAAATCGGGAGTGCGTCAGCGAGTGATAGGATTGCCCAAGAAAGTGACGGAAAAGGGCAATCCTGTTGACGTTATATCCTGGCGTTGGACAAATGGAAAGGCGAGATATTTTTAGTATGAACTGGCTTGCTGAACAAGAAGATAAATATTATACCTGGCTCAGGTCGAAAACTTATATTCCTGCGGAAAAGGAAGGCGATTGGAGTCTTATTTCTACTCCCTTTACTGGCCTGTTCAACGACACACTGGAAATATACGCCAAGAAGGAGGGGAATAAAATCATGCTCTCCGATGACGGTAAGACACTCCACGATTTGGAATTGATGGGCGTATCTTTCTCGCGCTCGTCATCTCGAAAAGAACTTCTGAACAGAGTCCTGACCAGTTATGGCGTAAGCAATAAGAGCAACGAACTTGTAACACAAGCCAACAGAGAATCCGATTTTCCTCAGAGAAAGCATGATTTGCTTCAAGCGATGTTGGAAGTCAGCAACTTCTACGTACTTGCCAAGCCCACGGTTGTCAATATTTTTAAAGATGATGTGCGGGGGTATCTGGATGAGCAAATGATAGTCTATACACCTGAATTTATTTCCAGAGGGTCTGTGGGTATTGAATTCAGCTTCGACTTTCAGGTGGCGTACCGGGAAAAGGAAATTGTGCTAAAGTGCTTCAACAGTATCAACAGGGCTTCTTTATCCAGTTTTCTGTTCATGTGGAAAGATATTTTAGAATATAGAAAGAAGTTGACAGGCAAACAGGTCTCGGGACTTGCGGTTATCAACGACCAGGACAGGAACATCAACCAGGATTATATAGACGCGCTGGAGACGGGAGGAGCAAATTATATAAGATGGCAAGAAAGACATGAACCCGAAAACATCGCAAAATTACAAGAAGCCGCGTAAAAAGCAGACATCCATGAACTTCCCTACCCTCACACACGCCCAGCGCATTGACAGATTAGCACCGCCATCTGGAAAAGTGCGCGTGGTGCTCGACACGGATACATATAACGAAGTTGATGACCAATTCGCCGTGGCGCACGCGCTCTTATCCCCCGAAAAAATCTCAGTCGAAGCCATCTATGCCGCGCCCTTTCACAACCAGCGCGCCAGCGGACCGGGCGACGGCATGGAACGAAGCTACGACGAAATCATCCGTCTCCTCAACCGCCTCAACATCCCCAACGACAACCTCGTATTTCGCGGCTCCACAAACTATCTCACAGCACCAGACACACCGCAAGACAACGACGCCGTGCGCGACCTCATCGACAAAGCTCTGGCATCTGATGACCCGCTCTATGTCACAGCCATCGGCGCCATCACCAACGTAGCCTCCGCCATCCTCCTCGAACCCGAAATCATCAAACGCATCGTCGTCGTCTGGCTCGGTGGGCACGAACACAGTTGGGCTAACACCCTCGAATTTAACCTGCGACAAGACGTCTTCGCCGCGCGCATCATCTTCGACAGCGGCGTACCCTTCGTCCAGATCCCCTGCCGCAATGTCGCCTCTCACCTCCTCACCACACTGCCCGAACTCGAAACCCATGTCGCGGGCAAAAGTGCCATAGGCGACTTCCTCACCGAAACCGTTCGCGGCTATCACAAAGACCACTATGCCTGGGCAAAAGAAATCTGGGACCTCTCGGCCACCGCTTATCTCGTCAACCCGAACTGGGTCACAACCCAACTGGTACACAGCCCCATACTCACCGATCAAATAACCTGGAGCTATGATCCCAGTCGGCATTTTATGCGCGTAGCCACGCAACTCAACCGCAACGCCATCTTCGCCGATGTATTCAAAAAATTGGAAAAAGCCGATTAGACAGTCACACACAACCCAACACAAGGAGTTTTACATGAGTGCAGCACTGGATTACGGAGTCCAAAGTTTTTGCTTTCGCTACTTCAAAGACAACGCCGACGTCGCCCAAAAAGTAAAAGACATCGGCCTCGACAAAATCGAAGTCTGTCAGGCCCACGCCGACTTCAAAAATCCCGACGCCTGGAAAGACATCGTCAAAACCTACAACGACGCGGGGGTATCCGTCATCTCCATCGGCGTGCAAACCTTCACGGGTGACCCCGCTGAAAAATCTTATTTTGAATGCGCCGCCATTGCCGGCGCCAAACACATCTCCTGCCATTTCCAGCTCGAATCCTATCCCAAAGCCATCACACAGGTACGCGCCTGGAGCCGGGCATACGGCATACGCGTGGGCATTCACTGTCACGGCGGATATCACTTTGGAGGTCAACCCGGCGTCCTCAAACACCTCATCGGCCTCGGCGCGCCCGAAATAGGCCTGTGCATCGACACAGCCTGGGCCTTGCAAATTGGTCCCCGTCAGGGCAACCCCGTCAAATGGACAGAAGACTTCGCTGGACAAATCTACGGCATCCACTATAAAGACTTTGTCTTTGACCCCAACGGACAATGGCACGACACCGTCGTCGGAGAAGGCACGCTCGACCTCCCGGCCTTTGTCGCGGGCCTCGAAAAAAGCGGCTTTGACGGTATGGCCGTCATCGAATACGAAGCCGACGTCGAAAACCCTGTACCCGCTTTAACCCGATGTGTCGAAACCATGCGCGCATTGGCCGGGTAATCGCGTCAATCTATCAACAAAAAAGAGCGAGTCCTTTTCGACTCGCTCTTTTCATTACAGCGTCTTCATCAAGACAGACACTCATTTTGAGCTGATCACGTCTTTTCTTTCCCATTCCTCACTCTTAAACGGCTCCATTATCTCACCGGGTATTTCTATCTTCTCCACCGCGGGCTTCAATGCGCCAACAAGCACAATAACCCCTCTATCCTCAAGAGCTGGAATATGCGTTCTGTACGACATGGCGCTCAACGGATTACGCTCCACATCAACCAAATCTCCAGTACCCAATCCCGTATTTGCCACAAGAGGCGAAAGATCTGAGATACTGTTGATAAAAAGAATCAGCCTATTCAGACGGGTCAATCTCGATAGGGGGGTGATATCCGTGATCCGGTTGCGATCAAGAGTCAGATCTGTCAGATTGGTCAAGCCCGATAGAGGTGTGAGGTTCGAGATACTGTTGATGGAAAGATACAATGTTGTCAGATTGGCCAAACTCGATAAGGGCGTGACGTTCGAGATCCTGTTGTCGGAAAGAGACAGCAATCTCAGACTGGTCAAACTCGATAGAGGCGTGAGGTCCGAGATACTGTTGGTAAAAAGAATCAGCCTATTCAAACGGGTCAGGCTCGATAGGGGCGTGATATCCGTGATGTCGTTGATGGAAAGATACAATGTTGTCAGATTGGCCAAACTCGATAGGGGCGTGAGGTCCGAGATGATGTTGCTGGAAAGAGACAGCGATCTCAGACTGGTCAAATCCGATAGAGGCGTGAGGTCCGAGATGATGTTGCTGGAAAGAGACAGACTTGTCAGATTGGTCAAGCCCGATAGAGGTGTGACGTCCATGATACCGTTACCGAAAAGAGTCAGATGCCTCAGGTTGATCAAGCCCGATAGAGGCGAAAGATCCGAGATGCTGTTGCCGGAAAGAGTCAGACTTGTCAGGCTGGCCAAACCCGATAGGGGCGTGACGTCCGTGATGCTGTTGCCGGAAAGATTCAGCCTTTCCAGACTGGTCAAACCCGATAGGGGGGTGATATCCGAAATGTCGTTGTCGTCAAGATACAGATAAGTCAGGTCGGTCAAACCCGATAGGGGCGTAAGATCCGAGATGCTGTTGCTGTTGACAGATTGCCCTTCTACTCTCTCATCACCAAAATCTAGAAATGTCAAACGGGGGGCAAACTCAAGCCCGGTCAAATCCCTGATATTCGCATTCCGTGCCTCAATACGCATCAAGCGCACCATCTTACTTCTGGCAATCGGCTCACCGCTCGACTGGCCGAGAATATCCTCGACAATAGCACGCAAATTCGCATCTGGAATGACAATTAGTGCCGCCTCATCGCCGCTCTTGTCAAAATTGCTGCTAAAAATCAGAAAATCGGAAAATCCAATTTCGCCATCCCTATTCAGATCGTATCTGGCATCATAACGCCCATCCCCCTGACGTGAACCAAACTGACTTACAAACGCCAAAAAGTCAGGGAAATCAACCTGACCATCCCCATCAAAGTCCGGGGTAAGAGCTTGATCGCCCACCGTACTATTCTGCGCCGAAAGAGACAGCGGATACATCAAAAGCGCGAATGTTGATAGAATGAACAAAATCTGTTTACGCATCAGTTTTTCCTTTCTTCAATCTCCAACGATTCCATTATCTCACGGAAAATGTCTTGTTCTATCTTCTCCACCGCGGGCTTCGACGCGCCAAAACGCAACTCAATCCCTCTGTCCTGAAGGATTGGAATGTGCGCATTGATTGATGTCGCACTCAACGGATTATTCCGTACATCAACCCGATCTCCACTGTCCAATCCCGTATTTGCGACCAGGGGCGAAAGATCCGAGATGTTGTTACTGGAAAGAGATAGCGACCTTAGATTGGTCAAGCCGGACAGGACAGATATATCCGAAATGTTGTTTCTAAAAAGACTCAGCGATACCAGGTTGTTCAAGCCGGATAGTGCAGATATATCCGAGATGCTGTTGGTGCTAAGAAACAGCGACCTTAGATTGGTCAAGCCGGACAGTGCAGATATATCCGAAATGTTGTTGCCGGAAAGCAACAGCGACCTCAGCCTGGTCAAGCCGGACAGGACAGATATATCCGAGATGCTGTTGCGGTAAAGATCCAGCCGTGCCAGATTGGTCAAGCCGGACAGGGAGGATACATCCGAGATGCTGTTGGTGTCAAGATCCAGCCATTCCAGATTGGCCAAGCCCGACAGGGGCGAGGGATCCGAGATACTGTTCTTGTCAAGATCCAGCCGTGCCAGATTGGTCAAACCGGATAGGGGCGTGAGGTCCGAGATACTGTTCTTGTCAAGATACAGCCGTTCCAGGTTGGTCAAGTCTGATAGAGTACCAGAGAGTGCAGAAAGGTCTGAGATTGAGTTGCCGCCAAGATCCAGCGTTCTCAGGTTGGTCAAGCCCGATAGAGGCGAGAAATCGGAAATATGGTTACTATTAACATAACCCACACCAGACACGAATTCTGTGCCGAGGTCCAAACTCGTCAGACTGGTTGCCAACTCAAGCCCGGTCAAGTCCCTGATGTTCGAGTTCGGAACTTCAAGTTCTGGGAAGAATGCCATCTCAAAATCGGTGATCGGATCATCTGATGCCTTGCCCATAGCGATCTTAATCGCCGCACGCAAGTTGGCATCCGGGATATTTGCTTCTGATAGGTTGAACAGACGCGACAGTATTGACCTGTCCCTGATCATAGTATCGTTGTAAAGAATCAGCACTGCCAGATTGGTTAAGCCCGACAATGGCGAGATGTCCGAGATAATGTTATGGGAAAGGTTCAGCGATGTCAGATTGGTTAAGCCCGACAATGGCGAGATATCCGGGAATAAATTGCCGGAAAGGATCAGCACTGTCAGGTTGGTCAAGCCTGATAGAGGTGTGAGGTCCGAGATGATATTATCGGAAAGGATCAGCGATGTCAGGCTGGTCAAGCCCGACAATGGTGTAAGGTCTGAGATGATATTATTGGAAAGGTTCAGTGATATCAGACCCGTTGCAAATTCGAGTCCGGTTAAATCGCGAATATCCGAATCCTGTGCCTCAAGGCGTATCAAACTCGCCATCTCTGCTCTGCTGATTGACGCACCACTCGCCTTGCGCAGTGCAGTCTCGATTGCTGCGCGCAGGTCCGCATCTGGAATGGTAACCGGCGTTTCCGGTCCACCGCCACCATTGTTAGACGTAGATACCTCTTTGCCAAAGCTACTGCTAAAGAGCAGAAAATCGCCAAAGCCAATCGCGCCATCGCTGTCCAGATCGTACTTCGCTTCATATCTCCCATCGTCTTGACGCGCCCCAAACTGACCCGCAAACGCCAAAAAGTCCGAAAAGCCAACCTGACCATCTCCATCAAAGTCTGAGGTAAGGTCTTGTAAATTTAATTCAACACGCACATCCATAGTTGTGCTTTCAAATTGTCCACCCCGACTGAGTTCTGCACGCACCAACCGAATCGCCGTGCCCGAAAATGCAGCCGTTGTGCGAAAGCGAACTGTACCCACCAGACCGCTATTGGCAGTTGCACGACCGCCCAGAGATGCAATGCCAATTTCGACAAAACCTGTACCTTGCTCTGGAAGTGCCTGCGCATTGGGCAACACATCGCCCACATCAAAACCCTCATACACAACCTGACTGGCGTCGTATTCAAAACGCGCAGCAAGGCCATTCGCATTCTGAATACCTGTGCCGAAGATCTGAATAGCGACAACCTGATCAACGGACACATTGAGGGACGTAACTGATTGATCGCCCGCGGTATCATTTACATCCAGCGATAGGGAAAAGGTATTTTGTGCCGAAAGAGACAGGGGGGACATCAGAAGCGCGAGTGTTGATAAAGTTGACAGAACTATATTCCGCATCGGGTTCTCCCTGAGTTACAAATTTTAAAGCTGACCGCCTTTAATTATTAATCGCCTGTCGCGCCGCTTCCAGGAACGTTTCGTAATTCTGAGCACTACGTAATACGCGGACAATTACACCTCTGGCGTCCAGGAACAGCGAAGAGGGATAGCTTGTAACCTCATACGCATTGCGCGCTTCTCCCGTCGAGTCGAGAACAAAGGTCCAGGTGTAGCCATATCTCGTCACAAAACGCAGCTCCTGGATGCGCGTGTCTCTTACGCCAATGCCGACAATATGGATAGAGTCACCCATGGTATTTTGCAACTTTTGTATGGCGGGCATTTCGGCAACACAGGGAGGACACCAGGTTCCCCAGAAGTTGAGGAACACGGGTTTGCCGCGTTGTTCATAGAGATTGAACGATTCGCCAGTGAGGGTTCTCAGCGTAAAGTCGGGCGCTTGCATTCCAACTTGAATGCCAACGGGAGCGTCGGTGGTTGGCGGAGGGGTTGTTGGGGTGACTGTCTGCCCGTAGAATTGGGCAAATACGACAAAGTCCCGAAAATTGACTGCGCCATCCCCATTCAAGTCAAACTGAGTCTGGGTTGTCCCATACCCCTGTGAAAATGCGATAAAATCGGCAAAATCCACTTTGCCGCTGTTATTGAAATCGCAATCTGCTGCGGTTGGCGCTGCGTGTACATAGGCAGGCAGGAGCAGGAAAATCAATATCATGACATACTTAAACATGAGCATACCTCCAGAAACGCGAGCATATTCATTGATCATTTGTCATACAAGTAATGCTGTTATGCGAAATAATTAGCATATAAATTTCAAAAAAAATAGCCAATTAAAAACTCGTTGTCAAGGATAGAGTGCGAAATAATTAGCAGTACTTTCGATACCCACAATCGGACCACCCACAAACACTTCTTCTCCCAGCGGATACCCACACCAGGCATCTAACTGTTCCATCACGCCACAGAGTATGTCTTAGTCTTACTCCTCCACTGCGGGCTTCGACGCACCAAAGTTCACATCAACCCCTCTATCCTGAAGGAAATATGCGTTCTGTGTGATTACGATAAGTTCTCCACCGCCTCAACAAGAGCCTCTGTAGTAATCCCAAAATGTGCCCAGGTCGCTTCGAGGCCTTCTGACGGTGCAATCCTCGGATCTGTAATCCCCACATGCGCGTGGGCAATGCTACACGACGAACCCACCAGACCCGCAAACCCGCGCAAACCCGTCTCAGGCGTCCCAATTTTTCCATCTTCAATCGTCACCACGCCCTCGTAATTCTCCAGCACCTCATTCAGCGCCCCATCGGGCAGCGGCAATCCATTGACCACATATACATCTGTCGGCTTGCCCTGCGCGAGCAAAACCTCGGCAGCTTCCGCACCCAAAAAAGCCGGCGCGCCAAAAGCCAGAATCGCGTGCCTTGCCCCATCGTATTTGCGGAAAGTCGTAATCGGCTCCCATGCCTCTCCCGGATTCCACAGAGAACCCGACCCATCCTGCTTTTGCAAAACCGGCAAACCCGAATCGCGCGGCACCCCAATAATATGCCCGCCGTAATGCGCCGCCATATCCTTCACCGCCAAAAACGCCACACGCGCATCTGCCGGTGCGTAAAACCGGTGCAAATAGGGCAAATACGTCAGCCCCACGTTAATCCAGTCAAGTCCCCAACCCGAAAAATGATCGCGCCCCGTACACGCACCCACATGAGACAGATGAAACACCACATTAATCCCCTCATTCACCCCATTCAAATTGCGCTGATACTGCCACATATCAAACCCCTCGCGCGCAATCCCCTCAAAAAACGCGGCAAAAGTCGAAACCACATTGAGCTGTGGCTCGTGCGAACTCATCGCCAGACCATTGGCAATAAGCGTTGCCGCTTGCTCTTCAATACTCATCTCAAACTGGTGATCATCTGACAAATGTGCCCGAGCAGCCGCCAATTTTGTCGAAGGATCCAAATCGCAACTCACCACAAACACGCGATCCGGATGCGCCTCTGCCACCAGAGCATAAGCCGCGGCCGCACCATCGCGCGGACTCGCCTGCTCAGTCGGCAACTCAGCCGTCGCTGCTTTCCCCGCCGGAATCTCCAAATTCGCACTACCGGGTGCTGGCCTCGCCCTTGTAACAACCGTGCGCGACCCATTCTGCCGAAGCGTTGCAAGCGCCCCTGCTTGATCAGCCGTCGCCTCAAACATCGCCCCACCGAGCACCTCTGCCTCAACGCGCCCCTGCATACTCCCATCGTGATGATTCTCTCCACCCGGCAAATCATTCACCAAAAACAAACACTCTATCATCGGCACTGTATCGCGAAAACTCATCAGCGACCCCGGAATCCACACCTGCTTATCCATCGGCACATCGTGTTGCGCGGCAAATGCCTCCACCGCCTCGGTTACCCCATAGCGCTCGCCAAAAGTCCTCAGCGTCACATCGTCCCCGGAAAACCCCGTGGGATAAATCAGACTCGGCTTACCCTCCTGCACGAGACTGTACCCCTCTCGATAAGCCTGATAAAGCGCGGCATTATCGTGAAGCGACGCAACCTCTATCACCTCCACGCCCATCGCAGAAATAGCACTTCGCGGATCCACATCCATAATACTCGCCGTACTGCCCGACAACTGAATGCCATTGCGGTGCATCACATAAGTAATCGGCGCACCGTGTACACTCGCCCCATTAAACCCATTGAGACCCTGTCCCGAAATCCACCCCGCATCCCCACAATGGGCAATCACCCATGCATCGTCACACAATGCCTTCTTGCCCAACGCCAGCCCCACAGCCACCGGAATCATCACCCCCAAACGCCCACCATTGAGCTGTGTTCCCCCCGGCAACCAGGCCACGTGCCCGGGAAAATCCAGCCCGCGCCGAAACCGCTCGACAACGCCCTCTGCCTCCACAAAACCAAACGCCGCCAACGCCGAATAATACCCGACACTCGTATGCGCGTGCTCAATTGTATAAGTACGCGTATCGTAATCCGCCACAGATAGCGTCATCAACAACCCAGGGATCAATTCCAATCCCCCGCCCAGATGGTCCAATTCTCCAATCTCTGCCAACGACGTCAGCGCCCGAATCGCCGTGCGCGCGCTCTCAATCTGCAACGCCGTCAACGCCCGGTCTTCCGCTTCGCCAAGCGTCTCGGTCGTCGCAATATCAATATGCAACCCCAGAACATCGGACGCGATCTCATCCCCGAGAAATTGCGTATCCTTCAACAGCGCATCATTGCGCTCCCCTTGCCTTTCTGCCAACGCCTTCATATTCGACATAATCTCTCCCCAGCCAGTGATAAACAGATCGTCATACGGTAACAATTCTAAAATAAACGTTCACCCCACAACAATCCAGAAAAATCCCATACACAAAATTCTGGCATCCATGCCCTGTCTATATTATGTTTCAGATCAGGATTAACAGGATTCCCCACCCCGCCACCGATGGGTGCGGGCGACCACGGGGAGTTGCCCCTACGGAAAATCACACTTTCTTTTTAAGGAGTCCAAAAATGCCAACTATGATCGCCGCGCAAATGTACACCGTGCGCGACTTTACCAAAACCATCTCAGACATTGTCGAATCCGTAAAAAAAGTAAAAGCCATTGGTTACGACGCCATGCAAGTCTCCGGCTTTGGTCCCATTGACCCCGAAGAACTCAAACAAATCGCCGATGACAACGACATTGAAATCTGCGCCACACACACCGGTTTTGACCGCATGCGCGACGACACACAAGCCGTGATAGACGAACACCTCCTCTGGAACTGCAAATATCCCGCCATCGGCAGCCTGCCCCAGTCGTATCGGGAAGACGGTGAAGCCGGTTATATCCGCTTTGCCAAAGACGCCTCTGAAGTCGGTCGCAAACTCGCCGACGCGGGCCTGACCTTTGCGTATCACAACCACAACTTTGAATTTCAAAAATTCGGCAACCGCACCGCCCTTGAAATCATCCTGCAAGAAACAGATCCCAAAGCAGTACAACTCGAAATCGACGTGTACTGGGTGCAGGCAGGAGGTGGCGACCCCGCCGAATGGATCCGCAAAGCCAAAACCCGCATAGACCTCGTCCACGTCAAAGACATGGCCATTGAAGGCCGCGAAACGCGCTTTGCCGAAGTCGGCGAAGGCAACCTCAACTGGCCCGCCATCTTTGAAGCCGGGCGCGAATCCGGCACGCGCTGGTACATCGTCGAACAGGACCGCTGCTACGACCGCGACCCTTTCGACAGCCTCAAAATCAGCTACGATAACCTCGTCGCCATGGGTTTGTCTTGAGCGGGCGGGCACGGGGGCACCGCCCCTACACAATAATATCATCGCATCCGTCTTTCATCTGGAGTACCCCATGCCTTACACAGATCACATAGAGCAGGCCAAAGACCCCGTCACCTGCGCTGTACTCACCATCAGCGACACGCGCACCGAAGCCGATGACAAGAGCGGCAAAATCATAAAAGAACTGGTCGAAGCCGCCGGTCACAGCATCGCGTTTTACCGCGTGGTCAAAGACGAAGCCGACCAGATACGCGTGCTCATCAAACAAATCGCCCAAAAAGGCGAATGCCACGTCATCCTCACCAATGGCGGCACCGGCATTGCCGCGCGCGATACCACCTATGAAGCCGTCACAAGTCTGCTTGAAAAACGCCTCGACGGATTTGGCGAGGTATTTCGCTTTCTCTCATGGGAAGACATCGGCTCGGGCGCCATGCTCTCTCGCGCCGTAGCAGGCGTGTACAAAGACACCATGATCTTCTGCATGCCGGGATCATCTGGCGCCGTGCAACTCGCCATGGAAAAACTCATCGTACCCGAACTATCACACCTCGTCTGGGAAATCTGGCGGCAAAAATGAACGCGGATGAAAACCACAAGTATCCGCAGATGGACGCAGAAAAAACGCAGATGAAAGGCATCTTTCTTTCGACAACACACGAAATATAATGAGAAAAACAGCCTGTGAATCAAATGATGCGGCACAGACAGTCCCTTGTTGCGTGACGAAAATATTCAGCAGGAGATAAACAACAGAGTTTTGGATGGAAACAAAAAACGGACGGAAGCCTACGATTTAGAGCAAGAGGCATTAACCGTTCTCGATGAGCAAGTCATTTATGCACAGTAAGCCCGCCAAGCACATCCAGTCGCTCCAATGGAACGCCCAAAACCAGATTTTTAACACAATGTCCGCGATATCCTTAATCTCACTTAAAATTCAGAAAACACCCGGCGTCTGCGGTGGTAGAGCATGCGTGGGCAACACGCGCATTCCCGTTTGGACGTTGATCGGATTTCTTAAGCAGGGCGCAAACGATGAAGATATGATACGGGCTTATCCAGTACTCACTATTGATCATCTAAATCTCGTGCGGGAATACTACGAAGCGAATCGCGCAGAAATTGACCGCGATATTCGAGAACAGGAAATTCCAGCGCGTGGCTGACCAGTCTGCCGAATACCAAAACACAAGGCTCAAGGATCATACCAGATTGATGGGGGTAGAACTTGTTCCATACTCACTAAATCTGGGTGCTATAATTGTGACTATTGACTTTGTAAATAGTCCGCTTGACGCTTGAAGGCTTGATTTTATAGATGTATCTTAGTACATTGAATCATATCGCACAACACCATAAACGGAGGAGAAGCGACATGTCCACACAGCCAGCAAATCAATCCGATTCCAGCCGTGAGCGAGAACGTGCCGTTATGCTGGAGGATGCGTTGGCCCGACCAGGGGTCCGCGAAGTAATGCGAGCTTACCAGAACTACCAAGAGGCAGATAGGGGGCTTGATCCTTACCGCTTGGCAGCTAGTCGCCCGAAAACCGTGACCGTATCTAATAGTACTAACTACGCCTGAGCTTACATGAAGGATAACATTTTATGCCAGTGTGGAGCGAAATCTTCACGGAACTTCTTGCAACTGGACAACCGCCCCATTTAGACTTTGACGGTATCAGAAGAAAATATCTCCTGGAATTGAATAATCACACAAGACGTAATGTTGTCCTATACGCTTCGGGATGGCTTCAGAAGGGGGACGCGCCTTCCATTTTGATCAGCGATGAGGACATTCACGCCCTCATGGAAGTAACATCGGGATTAAACGGTGGCGAGCTTGACCTGATTCTACATAGCCCTGGAGGTTCTCCCAATGCGGCTGAGGCTATAGTCTCTTATTTACGATCTCGATTCTCTCACATTCGGGTAATTGTTCCCCTGTACGCTAAGTCTGCGGCGGCCATGATTTCATGCGCTGCTGATGAGATTGTGTTAGGTAAGCACTCATTTCTGGGGCCGACCGACCCGCAAATTTTGCTTACCACCGCTTTAGGGTTTCGCCCTGTTCCTGCTCAGGCTGTCTTAGACCAGTTCGACAAAGCCCAAAAGGAATGCTCTGATCCAAAAAAATTACCGGCTTGGGTACCCATGTTGAGTCAATACGGCCCTGACTTCTTGATCCAATGTGAAAGAGCACTGGCCTTGTCCAAGGAACTTGTGAGAACTTGGTTGGAAGCCTATATGTTTAAAGACTGTGCCGATGGCCCAGAGAAGGCAAGGGTAGCCGCTAAGTGGCTTGCTGATCACAAGAATTTCAAGAGCCATGGGCGCCACATATCACAAAAAGCCCTCCTGGAGCATGGTCTGAGAGTGACTGAGCTTGAAGACGATCCTGATTTACAAGACCTCAGTTTGTCGGTATTTCACGCAACGACTCATACATTTAGCTTGACTCCTATAGTCAAGATCGTTGAAAGCCATACCGGTCATGCATTTATCCAGCATTACAGACCTCCACCATCTCCACAACAGGCAATTCAAGTTGATTTGGGCATTGCCCCTGACCAACCTATGTGAAAGGACTACTGGAAGGCCCATAACAACACGCAGTAGCAATAGGAGGAAAGTTACAGCCCGCTGACCAATAAGATCGGCGGGCTATTTTGCAGCAAAATCGCCGTGAAAATCATCAACCACTACGGCGATATATGGAACTCAACTTTTTTCTTTGCGCTGTATAGATAAATTCGAGCAATACCTTGACGACATTGACATTACTGGGTGCTCTAATATATTATTTCATGCTCAAGATATTTACGATTGGCAGAAACCGTTTGACGAGATTTATGCCCAATACCTGAAAAGATAGTTGCAGAGTCTGGGATGCTCACTATGAACAGAAGAGAGATGCAGAAGTTGATTGAGGAGTATTTTGCGTTTTGCAAGGAACAGGGGAAAGAGCCGGAAGAACCTTTAACAGATGAAGCTCTTGTGCAAGTAGCTGATGCACGTTTTATCGAACTCGATAAAGCGACAAAGTAAAGTTAAAAATGCCCAACTTCTTATTTTGGAACACACACGGAAACCAAATTCATGATCAGGTAAGGACACTTGCTATTGAACGAAATGCGGCTCTCATCATTTTGGCAGAGTGTAAACTGGACATTGCTCGTCTCGTTGAGTTACTAAACAGAGAGAGTTCACAACAAAGAGAGAGTTCAAAACAATACGAAACCAGTCTGTACGAATTATCAACGAGAAAACTGGTGTTTATTCATAATTCAGTGGTGAATAAATTTCATCTCATAAGAGATTCGTCACTCGGATCGTTTGGCGTATTCAACACAGAGGAAGGCAAAGAGGTTATTATCGCAGCTATACATTTCCCGAGTAAACGGGACCGAGACGATTTGGATTTTAATATTTTCGCAGAAGAATTTCGCAAGGAGTTAGAGAAAATGGAAAGAGAAAGGGGGCATTCTCGGTCCGTTATTGTAGGCGACTTCAATATGAATCCTTTTGAAGACGGTATGATTGCAGCCAACTGTCTCCATGCAGTTATGGACTGTGAGATTGCAAAGAAGAAAGGGCGAAGGGTACAGGGACACTTTTACAAATATCTATATAATCCCATGTGGGGAAGAATGGGAGATACTTCACTGGGACCGCCGGGAACCTATTTTTATCAAAGGTCTGCACAAAGAAACTATTTTTGGCACACATTTGATCAAGTCTTGATACGACCCGATTTAATACCTAACTTTCCAAGCGAGAAACTTGAAGTGGTGCAATCAATCAATGCGACTTCTCTTCTGACAAAATCAGGTCGTCCACGCAAGAGCATCTCTGATCATTTACCGCTTGTTTTTGCTATTGAATAACCCGACTGGAGGATGTTATGATCAAAGAAGACTATTGGGGGAACTTGACCACTAAAAAGCCAAAGGATTCTCCGAGACAAATTCTTGAGGAACAGGTGGCGATTTTGGAAGATAAAACGGAAAATCAGTTGACAGGCTCCGTAGCTTCTCAAACTATTGGCAACCGCATGCGAACAACGCTTGCCGTCATCGCTCCTGAGTTGGATTATCGGTTAGATCTGGTTACTGTTGATCATGATGTGAACGCGGAAGGTTTTTATCCATTGCGAATTGAAAATAATCTGACGAACACGAGGACATCATGTGAAAAAGAAGATATGTTCAAAATCAAATTGAAAGAGATCCTTTCTTCTTCGCAGACAACCAGTACGCTACAGAAATTACTCGAGGCTATTCCTGTGCCATCCCGTGTCTCGGTTTACTCTGATCTCGGGTACCCGATATCGGAGGCAACCGTGGTGGCTATCGCGGACAATGGTACAACAAAGTCTGCCAAAACAGATCAAGACGGTGTTGCTTATCTTTTCATAGCGACCACACGCCCTTATAGACTCTTGATAGCACATCGCAATTTTTCAGGACAAATAGTCAATTCTTGGGATTTTTCCGAGGCTATCGACATTACCTTGTCTTCAGCTAAAAATACGGGTTCTGTAATCTGCATGAGCACTGGCTACATTCCTAACTTAGCGGGACGACTGAATCCCATCTTAGACAGCAACAACAGAACCTATCTATATGCTGAAAACATCGCTATCAATGGGGGCGATAACCAACCTGTCAAGTTCAAAGTCAATGAGCCTTTCGAACTTGAAGATAGCAACGGCGTGGTCATGCAAGTCCAAGTGCTTCACATTCAAGGTCGAACGTCTTTGCTTGAATATACGAAAAAATATAATGACTAAGAGTAATCGCCAACTTGTAAATCAGAAGGAAATGTCATGAACAATCGCGTGAAGATACTTTTTATTCTTGTATTCTTCTTCCAAACGGCAGACGCGAAAGCGGATTGGCCGAACTGGGGTGGTCCCAACAGAGACTTCAGAGTCAACGACGCGGGCATTTTCCCCTCTGACCAACCCTACGCGTTGAAAATCGTCTGGAAAAAGCCTCTCGGTGCCGGGTACTCATCCATCTCGGTTCTCGGTGACCTCGCCGTAACTATGTACTCCGATGAAACCTTTGATTACGTCATCGGCTTCAATACAGAAGATGGATCAGAACGATGGAAATACAAAATCGGCACTGCCTATCTCGGCCACTACGGCTCGCAGAGCGGTCCCCTGTCAACGCCGATAGTGACAGAAGACAAAGTCATCGCATTAGGTCCCCGGGGAAAATTGTTCGCACTTGATGCAAACACAGGGAAAGAACTCTGGGCGATAGACCTCGTCGCAGCCCATCGCGCCACAGTGCCATTTTGGGGCTTTACCTCATCCCCAATTTTACACGACAACCGCCTGATCGTCCAAACAGGGGGAACACATGCGGTCTCCGCTTATGATCCCACGTCTGGTGATTTAATCTGGTCGGCATTTAGCGACTCGGTCAACTACCAATCGCCGGGTCTATTCGCCTTTGACAACCGCAAACACCTCGTCTTCTTTGGCAACAAATATCTCGCGGGCTTATCTCCCGAAACCGGTGAAATCCTGTGGCAATTTGCACATCGCGGGCAGACCGGCGCGGGGCATACCAGCGGGCATCCCGTCGAGATTGGCGAAGGGCGATATTTTGTAAAAAACGGCGGCATGCTGGTCGGCTTGAGAGCCGATAGCGAAACCTTTGCCGCAGAGGAAATTTGGCGGACCCGCCACATTCGGGGAACGTATAGCTACTCAGTATTTAACACAAATCTCCTGTTCGGCTATAACGGTCGCATTCTCACATGCATTGATGCAAACACCGGAGAACGCTTATGGCGCTCACGCGAGCCGGGAGATGGCTTCCCCATCATCGTAGATAACCACCTCGTAATCATGACAAAAGAAGGCAATCTCGCCGTCGCACAGGCTTCGGGTGAGGGATACCGCGAAACAGCCCGTTTGAAACTCTTCGACGAAATTTCCTGGACACATGCCAGCCTGGCCAATGGCAGGTTTTATGCGCGCAGCATGTCGGAAATCGCCTGCATCGAAGTCGTATCTGAAACACAAGTGGCAGAATCAGGCGCAGAAAGCATCGCGCCAAACTCGCGCTTTGCACAATTTGTCAAAGAAGTGCAACAATCCACAGACAAAAAAACGCAAATCGATCAGTTCATGGCACAACAGAAAAGCTTTCCAATCCTCGAAGGCGAGAATCTCGTGCATTTTGTATATCGCGGCAAAGCGGAAGACGTCACCATAACCGGTGATCACGTAGGGCGGCGATATGACCACCCCATGCATCGCATTGAGGGAACGGACTTCTTCTATTCCACCGCACAACTCGAACCCAACGCCCGCATCACCTATCGCTACACCCTGGACTTACAGAGATCCATCCCCGACCCACTCAACCCACGACAGATTCGAACCCTCTTCTTTGGCCGCGCTTCCTATTTCGGCATGCCGCGCTGGCAGGCTCCCGACCATCTCAAAGCGCGACGAGACGGTATTCACGGCAAAATTGACACCATGCGTTTTGAAAGTGCGGAAATTGGGAGGCAACGCAACTTAGAAATCTATCTCCCGGCAGGTTATCATGAAAGCAATGAACAATACCCTGTTGTGTATGTTCACGCTGCGCGCCGGCAGTGGTCGCTGGGAAAAATGAATATCTCGCTGGACAATATCATCGGCAAGCGCGTGCGCCCTGTAATCGTGGTATTTGTTCCATCTCTCTTCAGAGGTGGATACGCAGAGTACGTAGGGGCAAATCGCGATGCGTACAATCGGATCTTTACAGAAGAGATCGTGCCCTACATCGACCGGACATATCGCACCATTAAAAACCGCGAAAACCGGGCAAATATCGGGACAATTTACGGCGGATTTATGGCATTTTACGCCACCTTTACACACCCCGACATATTTGGCAAAATAGGCATACAATCCCTATCCTGGGATCAGACCGCAGAAGCCAAAGATGCGGACCTGGTCTTTCAGGCAACAAAACAAATGCCCATAGATATTTATCTGGACTGGGGAAAATACGACTTGCGAAGTCCAATGGAGGGAAATGATCTGGGCAAGAGCACGGCATCGTTTGCCCAACTACTAAAAAAGAGAGGTTATACCTTTACTGGAGGCGAAGTAAACGATGGCGCTGGTTGGGCGAGTTGGCAAAACCGAACGGACAAAATATTTGAAACGCTTTTTCCTTTCTCGGATTGATTCAGTTTCCCTGTTTCCCGCTTCTTTCTCTCTCAGGTGATCTCGGCGGAGGACTGCCGCGGTCACCCGCAGCGCGATTCCTGCGTCTATTGCGCCGCTTTATCTCTTCCAACTCTGCATGAATGGCTTTTTGAATTTCAACGCGAGAGGCACCATCGGCAATTAATTTGTCAATTTTTTTTTGGAGATCAGACATCTCGTCTTCTGTCAACCGAGAACTGGAGTAATCGGGTCTCTGCCCCTCCCAATTAATCCCCATAACAGCTAACTCGTCGCGTATCTCTCTGTAAATCCTGTGATAGGTCGCACCATTCGCTTTTAGAGCCTCCGCCTTTTTGCGAAGTGCAGACATCTGATCTTCTGTCAACACCGCACTTAATCGCGTCAAAAATGTTTCTGTTAAATCTACGCCAAAACCCTCGAGTTCGGTAAAAATAGCCCTTCTAATCTCAGGGAGTTCTGCCCCTCCCTCGAGTAATTCATTGATCTTCGCCTGCAGAGCCATCCGCTGCGCTTCCGTCAATTGCGCCGAAAGCACCCACAACAGCGCACTTCCCCGAGACCGCTGACTTAAACGATGGCGGAAGGTCACGCGATCATCGATACCATCGCCATCCTCATCGACAAAAGCCGGTGGCGACTCCTCCTGTTTTTCTTGTGTATTAGCAAACGCATCGCACCACAGCATTGCAATTATCAAAAATATAGCAATTAAACACCGTTTCATATCTGCCATTTCCTGTAAAATCCGTAGTTATGGGCTAATATCTATTCTGCCCGACCCGTCTTTGTTTTTTCTCCAAGCGGAAAAATCAACGTAAACCTCGCCCCGCCCTCTGTCCTGTTCTCCACCCGCACCTGCCCTTCGTTTTGCATCACAACGCGCTTCACAATCGCCAATCCCAGACCCGTACTATTGGAATTTTCATCTACCCGATAAAAAGGCTCAAATATCTTTTCTCTCAAATGTTCGGGAATACCACAGCCATCGTCTTCCACACTGATATGCGCCATTTCATCCTCTTTTTTTCCCGTGATCCAGATATGGCGCCTGGCATGTCGCACTGCATTGGTAACCAGATTGGTAAGCGCGCGTTTGAAATGCGTCGCATTTGCCCAGACCATCAGGTGTTCACTGTCAATCTCCACGGAAATATCCTCGCGCAATTCTGCTACCATCTCGCGCAACTCTCTCATTTGTGCATCAACATCGATTTCTGTGCGATGTGAAATATCCTGTTCTAATCGCGCAAAATCCATCAACTCTTCAACCAGATCATTGAGTTCATACACCGAGCGTTCAATGCGTTGAATATCCGTATGCTCACCCTTCGATACACCATTATTCTTCAATTGATTGAGCAGAAAAAAGATACGTGCCAGAGGCGTTCTCAGTTCGTGCGACACCGCTCTTAAAAGCTCCCGCTGTCCATCGACCATCCCCTCAATGCGATCGGCCATGCCATTGAAACTACGCGCCAAATCCGCCACAGCATGGCCCTTCCCAACTGGAGACCGGCTGCTCAAATCACCCCTCCCAAACCGCTCGGCAGCATCCGACAATGCGTAAACTCGCCGTTCAAAAGGGTGAATCAAAAAATAAATCGCCACACCTATACCCAACAAAATCGCGACCAGAATACCAAAAAAGAAAACATCAATTTGAAAAAAGAAATTGCCGCCATCGCCCTCACCATCTCCTTCTTCAATCAAATTATCCTGCCATCGAATCATCTCCTCGAGCAGGTATGGTCCCAACACAATAACATCGCCATTGGGTGCCATCTGGTATGTCTGCAATCTTTTCTCTATGGAAATAGTCACAACCTCTCCAGCTTTCAAACCGTCTTTCTCAGCCGAAGAAAGCGGCAAAACAAACAACGGCTCCAGCGTGATGGGCATGCGGTGCGTCAGACTGAACATATTGAGCACCAGCAACTGCGCCACGGGATCCGAATCCACAGCCTCGATTTCCTCGCGAACCATTGCGATAAGCGCCTGAGTCTTGTCCTCAAAATCAGACTGCCGAACAGAGGCGACCCACTGCTTTGACATTGCCAAAAATCCAAACGCACTCAAAAGCAAAACAATGGCAATTCCCGCATAAATACGGATAAATTGTTTCCTCATCGGTCACTCGCTTTCACTCCGCGCCGACCAACAGATAACCCACACCGCGCACAGTCTTGATCGAAACAGATGTTGAACTATCGCCGCCGAGTTTTTGGCGAAGGCGCGAAATGTACACATCCACGCTGCGATCCAACCCATCGTAATCGTAGTTAAACAACGCCTGATAAATATCCTGCCGACTCACCACTTCACCGGCCTGATTGGCCAGATAATGGAGCAAATCAAATTCATAAGTCGTAAGATCAACGACGCGTTCTCCCATCCTGACCTCCCGGCGATTTGCATCCACCATCAAATCCCCCACCATCACCCGCTTTGACGCCGTGGGTTTCTGGGTACTAACGGCCCTGCGCAGCAACGCGCGCACCCTTGCCAGAAGCAATTGGGGTCGCACGGGTTTGGTCACATAATCATCACCACCCATCTCCAGACCCAAAATTTCATCTAATTCGTCATCTCGAGCCGTCAAAAATAAAATTGGCCCATCGTATTCTGGACGCACTTCCCGGCAGACAGTATATCCGTTCATCTCCGGCAACATAACATCCAGAATGATCAGATCGGGCGGAGAAGCCAAAATGAGATCTCGAGCAGCCCTGCCCTCGGACTCGTGCCAGACCACAAATCCCTCATTCTGCAAAAAATCGCGCGTCAAATCCGCCAATTCCCTATCGTCTTCAACCAGCAAAATCGTCTGATCTGCCATGGGATTTATCTCTGATTTTGGATTTGTCTGCTCATTTACACCAGACGCTTCACGGTTTCCGCAATCTGTGCGCGTTGTGCATCGCTCGCCGGTCGCCCTGGCGGCCTCGGGTCTCCACAATCAACCCCCAATCGCGCACTCAACGCCACCTTTATCACCGAATGAAAGCCGCCGCCTGTGCTCAACATCTCATAAGCACGCGATGCTTTATCCTGTGCTGCTTCTGCCGCCTTCAAATCCCCTGCCCGATACGCTTTCCAGATCGCCACCCACAATTCGGGAAACACATTCAGCGGCCCATCCACACACCCACACGCGCCAATTGTCATCGCCGGCAACATCAATCGGTGATTGCCAATAAAACACGACAACCCCATTCCGGCAAACGTCCGTACATTAGCAAACGTCTGTGCCGAATGCTTTAATCCCTTCAATTGTGGCACGCGGTCTTGAATTTTTGTCATCATCCCAGGCGTAATTTCCACGCCTGTTGCCCCCGGCAAATTGTACACAAAGAGTGGTAGATCAGCAGCTCCTGCCACAATCCGATAATGCTCGGCAATATCGTCGTCATCGCGCCGATAAAAAAACGGCGGCACACAACACAGCGCATCTGCACCCACACGGGCTGCGTGCTCGGCCAACTGCGCTGCGCGGTCTGTTGTTGGCGCACCCACATGCATAATAACTTTTGCACGCCCATTCGATTGATCCACAATCGCCGATGCAACCTGCATATTTTCATCATCGTGCAACAACACACTCTCCCCAGTACCCCCCGCGACCCAAAAACCGTGTACACCGGCATCGATATTAAACTCTACAATTTTGCGAAACACCGCTTCGTTAAACTGTCCATCCTGTCCCATAGGTGTCGCAATAGCAGGTACTACGCCTTCAAAATCGCCCATTCAAATCTCCCGTTTTTAGATTCATTGCCCCAGCGTGCGAATATCCAATCGCGTAACACTCACATGTCCTGCGCGCAAAACCATACCATCTGTGCCCGCGCGCTCTTCTACCTCTGGCTGATCGATATTGTGATAATACCCCTCTTCGGATGCCTCAAAACACGACGTGTAAAACGTGTGTCCAAGCACTGTTGGTATAACGCGCCAGTCATCAGATGGTTCAGCCGGCATATTCACATTCCACGTCACGGGATCGGACAGAAAATCTGTCCGATTATTCAAAAATGCAAATACCCGGTGCAACATCGCGCGACACTTTTCCAGCAACGGCTCCCGCACATCGGGTTGCATCGCACGAGCCTCAACCCACTTTCGAAACACCTGTCTGGGCAAAACCTGTGACAATGCCACGGCTGGCAATTCCGCGATATTGGCTTCTAAGCCTGCTCCAATCGTCCCCGATGAAAGCGCGAAACTCAACCCCGCATTGCTGCCCATATTAATACCCGAAATCACCAGATCGGGTTTGCCGCCATCAAACACGTGATAAATGCCAAAATTCGCGCAATCCGCTGGCGTCCCCGAAAACGAGTATGTCTCACACGCAAATCCATCCAACCGCTCGACATGACGTGTGCCAAACCGCGTCATCGCCTTGCCTTTCCAACTCTGCTCTTCGGCAGGCACCACGGCTTTCACATCTCCCATCACCTGAAAATAATCCACTGCAAACAGAAACAGAGGAGAATCCAAACTGTCGTCATTGGTCAATAAAATTTTCAAAAATCACACCCCAATCTCCTCAAAAGGATACATCGGCTCGCGGCGAAACGCGTATTCAAAACCTCGCATATCCGCCGCTGTTGCGCCGGGTGTATCCACCCGAATTAAAGCCGTACAAACCGGCTGGTATGCCGCAACAGGTGCATGCACACCCTTGGCTACAACCACCTGAAACGCGGCGGGATCGAGATCGCAACTCGTCATCAACCCCAGACTCACGGGCACAGCGCGCCGCGACGTCAAACTAATTGTAATACCCGTATCCGTCTCCACAATCGCCGTGGGACCCATATCAAAAGACGTTCGCCCGCCGTGTCGCACCTCAGACTCTCTGTACTTCCCCGCGTGCAAACTGCGCACCCGCACCTCTGCTCTCAAAGGCGCACCATGTAAATCATCCGTCTTACCTCCGATATCCAGCGCGAGGCGATTTCCAACCCCTGCATCTCGCGCTCGCTCCTGTGATTCGGGATCAAAAATACACACAAAGCCCGTCGTATTCCCCCGCCTGTGCAATTCGTGCAAAATCTCTGTACCATCGCCAGCAGATCCCCCACCAACATTATCGCCCATATCGAGCAAACAAACAGGTCCCTCTTGTCCCACCGCCATATCGACAGCCTCGGGAACAGCGATATACTCTCCCACAAATTCCGCGCGGTGAGCATACAAATAATCCGATAGACGATTCGCCAGCACCTGTGCCCGATCCCTATCACCATCTGTCACCACCACAAATGCCGACCCCATCTCCTCTACATCGGCATACGGAAAACCCAGCACAATACTATTCGACAAAACACCTATCTCTTTCAACATTTCATCTGCCAATTCATACATCGGCAAACACGGCGGCGCAAAAGTCGATTGACGCTCGATATTAATCCCAATAGGCGGAAAAGCACCCGCTTGCACAGGCTCCACTTCCCCTTTCAGCGTTTGCACCATCAACGACGCAGCTTCCAACCCGCGCTGTTTCTGATCGAGATGGGGATTCGAGCGATAGGCAATGGTCGCATCGCACGCCGCAACCATGCGCGGCGACAAATTGGCATGCGGATCAATCGTGCAAATAATCGGCTTCTCAGGCCCAACCATCTCGCGCAAGCGCGATAACCAGTGCCCATCCATATCGCGGTACTCATCGCCCTCCCCCGAATTTGCCCCGTGAGGTGCCACGAGATACCCATCCACTTCGCCCACAGTCTCCACCTCATCAAACATCAACCGCATCAATTCTCGACACGTCTCTCTGGTAATGCGTCCAGAAGGCGTTGTCCCCGCATGAAAAATCGGCAGTGCATCTATGCCTGCCGACTCCAAACCTTCTAAAAATCCACTGACTTCGTGGTGTCCACCCGAATAGTGATCATACATCGCCCGACCCGTAAAAATCCCGTCCCGTCGAAACGAATCCATAGTCGTTGGCGTGCTGATAAACGTATTCGACTCGTGCAACAGCGAAATAATGCCCACGCGCATCGGGAATATTCCTTTCATATTTCCACAACGAGATACGTCTCCTCCACCGTCACCTCAAACGTCTCTGCCACATAAGGACCCTTTACCAACCCCGCCATATCTCCCTCGCCCTCTATCTCTGTGCCCTGTGCAATTTCCACCTCATAGCTGCGCACGCGCACACTGGAAGGATCGACCCACGACTGCCCCGTCTTAATATCGTATTCCCATCCATGCCATGGACACCGCAAAATTTCCCCCTTGCGCGTGTACTCGTATTCTCCCGGCACTCTCGCGGTTACAAAGCCCGACACCCGCCCCTTGCACAGCGCACCCCCCTGATGAGGGCATCGATTCCTCAGGGCATAAAATTCGCCGTGAACATTAAACACCCCAATCTCCCGCCCCTCAATCGTCACCAACTTCCGCTCACCTGGCGGAATCTCATCAATAGTGCCAATAATGTGTTTCGCCATCACGCTCCTCACGCCAACTGATACAACGCCCGCGCATTCTCCGCCAGAATATTGCGCCGCACATCCTTGTCCATACCCGAGGGCAGAGCCACATCGGGCGCGTCAAAATCCCAGTGGGGATAATCCGTGGCAAACATCAACTTATCGTTCATATCCATATGATCCATCATCTGAAAAAAGTACTCGCGTTGTGGGGGTTCTTCCATAGGCTGCGTACTGATCCAAAAATGATCGCGGACATACTCCGATGGCAGCCGCTTCAAATGTGACAACTCCACCTTCAACTTCTGATAACAACTATCCAGTCGCCACATCAACGCGGGCATCCACGCAAATCCTCCCTCAATCAAAACCACTTTCAAATCCGGAAATGCCTCAAACACGCCTTCATACACCAAACTCGTCACCTGCGCCTGAAATGCCGTGGGCATGCCCCCGTGATCCTCAATATAATGCGAAGGCTTGCCCGCGCCCGTAATCGGGCCCGCGCCTGTACCGCCAAAATGAATCGCAATGGGAAAGCCATTTCTCACCGCAGCCTCATACACCTTCCAGTACTTGCGACTGCCCAGAGGTTCCATAGTCCGCACGACGAGAAGCACCTGCACAAATCCCGGATGATCGCCCATGCGGTCAATTTCTGCCGCGGCCGACTCGCCATTTTCATAAGGCGCAATCACAGACCCGCGCAACCGGGGTTCGCGACTGAGCCACGCATCGGCTTGCCAATCGTTCACAGCCTGTCCCATCGCCTCAGCATAACGCAAATTTTGCTGCCCACCCACGCCGATCAAAGGCGTTAAAATGCCGTAATCCATATTCCACTCATCCAGCAATTGCGCGCGCAAAAAATCCAGATCGGATCCCGGCGGTCCCGAAGGCGGCCATGCATCGTGACGCGCGGCATTTGGCACAGCGCGCGGATACGCCGACCCGATGCGTCCGCGACCACCAATAGTTCGGTGATAATCGTGCCATTCCTCCGCCAGATATTGAAGCCACATATCCCCCGACTTCATCGTGACGTGAACATCGCAATCAATCACGGCTGTCTTCTTTCGCGTTTCTATTTTTACCTCATCCATCAGCGTATCAGCCATCTTGTGCCTCCTTTTAAGATACCGTTCAATCACATAACAGATTATAACCCAACACACCGAGGAAAGCAAACCCGATATGCGCTGTATCTGTATCACTCAAAAGATAGGACTTTATCTCTTCAATATCAAATGCCCAACTCTTGACAGTGAGGAGATTTTTAAATAGACTCTGTTGGCGGTTATTAAAGACTACGGATAAATGAGATTATATATAAACCTTGGATCACAATATGCCCCGGATTTTTGACAACATTGAACAAAGCCTTCACCCTGCATTGGTAGAGACTATGGAGGTCTCAGAACGCGCGGATTTCTGCGTAGGCTATTTCAATCTTCGAGGCTGGCGTTCAATCGACGAATACGTCGAAAAGTGGGCAGGAGGAGATGGTCAATGTTGTCGCCTGCTCGTTGGCATGCAGCAGTTGCCACACGAAGAGTTACGGCTTGCCAAAAGTTTTGCAGCCGACCAGGGAGGACTCGACAACCAGACCGCGTCTCGGCTCAAAAAAAGACTGGCGGAAGAATTTCGAGAACAACTAATCCTGGGTGCTCCGACCAACGCGGACGAGGCGGGTCTGCGACGGCTGGCGGCGCAGATTAAGGCAAAGAAACTCGTCGTCAAACTCTTCCTCAAACACCCGCTACACGCAAAGCTCTACCTTTTGTTTCGACCAGACCCGATTAACCCCATAGTTGGCTACCTCGGAAGCAGCAACCTCACGCTATCGGGCCTTTCCTATCAAGGCGAACTCAACGTCGATGTATTGGATCACGATGCCTGTCAAAAGCTGGCGAAGTGGTTCGAAGATAGGTGGAATGACCGCTGGTGCGTCGATATCTCGAAAGAACTCAGCGAGATTATTGAGGAAAGTTGGGCGCGCGAAGAACTGATCCCGCCCCACCAGATCTATATCAAAATGGCGTACCATTTGTCGCAGGAAGCGCGGGCTGGCCTGACGGAATTTCGCATACCAAAAGACTTCGACAACAAATTGCTCGACTTTCAGACGGCTGCTGTGAAGATCGCTGCACACCACCTCAACCGACGGGGCGGTGTCATCATCGGCGATGTGGTCGGGCTGGGCAAGACGCTCATGGCAACCGCCCTGGCGCGTGTATTTGAGGACGACCACGGCCTGGAAACGCTGATCTTATGCCCGAAGAATCTCGTTCCGATGTGGGAGGATTACCGCGATCAGTACCGGATGCGCGCCCGCGTATTGTCAATCACCCGCGTGATCAACACATTGCCCGATATGCGCCGTTTTCGCCTGATTGTGATTGACGAGAGCCACAATCTGAGAAATCGCGAAGGCAAGCGATACCGCGCCATCCAGGAATACATCCAGGAAAATGACAGCAAGTGCATCCTGCTGTCCGCGACACCCTACAACAAGACGTATCTGGACCTGTCCAGCCAACTTCGCCTGTTTGTACCCGAGGATGAAGACCTGGGGATTCGCCCGGAACGCCTCTTGAGGAAGATGGGTGAGACAGAATTCATTCGCCAACACCAGGCAGGGTTGCGGACACTGGCCGCGTTCGAGCGGTCTGAGCACGCGGCAGACTGGCAGGAACTCATGCGTCTGTATCTCGTGCGCCGAACCCGCAGCTTTATCCGGGAAAACTATGCCGCCACCGACGAGACTACGAAAAATAAATATCTGACGTTCGAAGATGGTAGCCGGTCTTATTTCCCCGCCCGGGTTCCCAAAACGATCCAATTCGACATTGGCGACCAGTACGCCCGCCTGTTTACAGGCAAAGTGGTTGGCGACATAAACGGCCTGGAACTTCCGCGGTATGGACTCGGCAACTACGTCACACCCGCGCCACACACCCCACCGACATCCACCGAGGCAAAAATCCTCGACGACTTATCGCGCGCGGGCAGGCGACTCATGGGCTTCTGCCGAACCAACCTGTTCAAACGGCTCGAGAGTAGCGGTCACGCCTTCCTGCTGTCGGTTGAACGGCATATTTTGCGGAATTTCATTTTTCTACACGCTATTGAAAATGACCTCCCGATCCCTATCGGAACAACGGACGCGGGGTTACTCGACTCGCATTCCTATGATGAAGATGTGGAAGGCACAACGGGAAATATCTTCGAAGAAGATGACGATGCAAACGAAAACGTCAACGAAGCAAAAGCACTGAGAACCGAAAAGGATTTCCGACAACGAGCCGCTGAAGTCTATACCCTCTATGATTCTGCATACAGAAGGCGATTTCGCTGGCTGGCCTCGCACCATTTTATTAAAAATCTTCACAAAGACCTGAAGAACGACGCCGAAACGCTACGCAACCTCCTCGTCCAATTCGGGACATGGCAAGCGGATGAAGATACAAAACTCCGTGCCTTGGAAGATCTGCTCATGACCACACACCCGGACCGCAAGATTCTGGTCTTTACGCAATTCGCCGACACAGTGCGCTATCTGGGGCACGAGCTGAAAGCACGCGGCATATCGCAGATGGCAGCCGTAACCGGAGACACAGACAACCCGACAAGACTGGCATGGCGTTTCAGTCCAAAGAGCAACGAGAAAGAGGATCGCATTACGAGCAACAATGAACTTCGGATCATGATCTCCACGGATGTCCTGAGCGAAGGACAAAATCTTCAGGACTGCGCCATTGTCGTAAATTACGATCTCCCGTGGGCGATCATCCGCCTGATTCAACGCGCCGGGCGTGTGGATCGCATCGGACAGCAAGCGGAAAACATTCTGTGCTATTCCTTTCTCCCCGCGGATGGAGTTGAACGTCTCATCAGGCTTCGGACGCGCGTTAGAACACGCCTCGATCAAAATGCCGAGGTCGTCGGAACTGACGAAGCCTTTTTTGAGGACGAAGACGAGCGTGCTGTTCGCAATCTGTACCACGAGCAGGCGGGCATCCTCGACGGAGAAGAAGAAACCGACGTCGATCTCTCCTCTTATGCGTATCAGATCTGGAAAAACGCGACAACGGCCGATCCGTCGCTCAAAAAGAAAATCGAAGATATGCCATCCGTCGTCCATTCTTCACGGGCCTACGCACAAACGCCGCAACATCCCGAAGGTGCTCTGGTCTATATGCGCACAGCACAGGGACACGATGCCTTAGCGTGGATGGACCGCGAAGGCAATAGCGTAACCGAGAGCCAATTCGACATCCTGCGCACCGCGGCCTGCTCACCCGACGAACCGGCCCTACCGCGCCACGACACCCACCACGAATTGGTGTACAAAGCTGCAGAACACATCGCCCGCGAAGAAGCACAGGTCGGCGGTCAACTCGGTCGCCCATCGGGTGCCCGGTTCAAAACTTACGAACGGCTCAAAAATTATGCAGAAAACGTCAAAGACACGCTATTCGACACAGAGCCTCTACGTCGAACAATAGATGATATCTACCGCTATCCCCTGCGTCAGGCCGCGATAGATACGCTAAACCGTCAGTTGCGTAGCGGCGTCTCTGATGAGACCCTCGCACAACTGGTCATCGCGCTCAGGGATGAGGATAGACTTTGCATCGTACACCAGGAAGACGAACACCAGGACCCCCAGATCATCTGCTCAATGGGCTTGATTGGACAATAAGGATACGAAATGCCGATAAATCTCGACAGAAAAAGAGTCAACCAACACCTGCAGAACCTCGATCTCCAGACACTCTTCATTGAAGAACTCGGCTGGGACCACGGCGGAACGAATATCGAAGCCACGGTTGCAGACAATACTTACGTCCTCGAAGCCATTGCCCACAAGCGCGGCATGGTCGCCTATCAGTACACACCGGCCTCGGCTGATGTCTTCCCCGACCATCCTATCCGCCAGAAGATAGAAAGAGCCGTCACCAAAACCGTCCGCGAACACATCATCATCTATGCCTCCCACGACGACAACGCGCTGTACTGGCAATGGGTGAAACGCGAGCCGGGACAAACGGACCGGTCCCGCCAGCATATCTATCACCAGGATCAATCGGGCGAAGCCCTAATACAAAAACTGGAACAAATAGCCTTCGCACTGGACGAAGAAGAAGACCTTACCATTGCCGATGTTACGAGTCGGGTGCGTGCGGCCTTCGATGTCGATAAAGTCACCAAAAAATTCTACGACCATTTCAAGAAAGAGCACACTGCTTTTCTGGACTTCATCACGGGAATCCAGAACCTCGCAGACCGAGAATGGTACGCCTCCTTGATGTTGAACCGGATGATGTTCATTTACTTCATCCAAAAACGCGGCTTTCTCGACAGCAATCTCAATTACTTACGTGACCGTTTGGAAAGAGTACGCCAGCAACAAGGCGACGGCAACTTCCACAACTTCTACCGACTATTCCTGCTAAGGCTATTTCACGAGGGATTGGGCCAGCCCGAAGCTGCCCGCACCCCCGAATTGGCGGCCTTACTCGGCCAAGTCCCGTACCTCAACGGCGGCTTATTCGACGTACACGATCTGGAGCGAGACAATCCGGACATACAGATACCCGACGAGGCATTCCAGAAAATTTTCGATTTCTTCGACGCCTACCAGTGGCACCTCGACGACCGCCCACTTCGCAACGACAACGAAATCAACCCCGATGTGCTTGGCTATATCTTCGAAAAGTACATCAACCAGAAACAAATGGGAGCCTATTACACAAAAGAGGACATCACCGGGTACATCAGCCGCAACACCATTATCCCATTCTTATTCGACCAGGCAAAAAAGGAATGCGCCATTGCGTTCAAACCCGATGGCGCAATATGGCGATTGTTAAAGGACGACCCAGACCGGTACTTTTACGAAGCTGTGCGCCACGGCATCACTTATGACATTCACCAAAAAGAAAACCTTGTAGAAAAACGCGAATTACCGCCTGAAATAGCCTCCGGTCTAAACGACATATCAAAACGCGGCGAATGGAACAAACCCGCACCATCCGACTACGCCCTGCCAACCGAGACCTGGCGCGAACACATTGCCCGACGCCAACGCTACAATGAAATCCACGCCAAACTCGCCGCTGGCGAAGTCACAACCATCAACGACCTCATCACCTACAACTTGGACATCGAAAAATTTGCCCTGAACGCAATCGAAGGCAGCGAAGGCCCAGAACTCATTCGCGCGTTCTATAAGGCAATCGCCAAAGTCTCCATACTCGATCCAACCTGTGGTTCAGGCGCATTCCTGTTCGCCGCACTCAACATCCTGGAACCAATATACACGGCCTGTCTGGAAGCCATGGGAGGATTCCTCGACGATCTGAAACGTTCAACACGCCAGCACAGTCCAAATAAACTGAGCGACTTTCGAGATGTGCTGGATCAGGTCTCTAAACACGCCAGCGAACGCTACTTCATCCTCAAATCCATCATCATCGACAACCTCTACGGCGTTGACATCATGGACGAAGCCGTAGAAATCTGCAAACTGCGCCTATTCCTGAAACTCGTCGCACAACTGGAAAGCTACGACCAGATTGAGCCGCTGCCCGACATCGACTTCAACATCCGCGCTGGCAACACCCTCGTCGGCTTCACCTCGCTTGAAGAAGTGCAAGAGGTACTGAGCACAGACTTAATAAAACAATTATCCCTTCCCCAAATAGAAGAACGCGCAGAAATCGCCGACCGCGCCTTCCGCAAATTCCGGGAAATGCAAACCTCCCACGGCATGGAAGCCAACAAATACGCCAACGCGAAGTTGGTACTAAAGGAACGACTCGACGACTTGCGCGAGGAATTAGACGAATACCTGGCCAAGGATTACGGCATCAAGGTAGATAACGAAAAAGCGTACACCCAATGGCGCGACAGTCACCAACCTTTCCACTGGTTCGTCGAATTTTATGGGATTATGAACAAGGGCGGATTCGATGTGATCATCGGAAATCCGCCGTATGTCAACTGTAAATCGCTTGGATATGCTGTACAGTCTCCCGAATCTCTGAAATTTCCAGATATTTATGGTTACGTAGTCTTACGATCACATCACATCATAAATCAAAGCGGACGATGTGGGTTCATTGTTCCTCTTTCAATGACTTTTAGCTTTGAATTCTCTGATCTACGGGAGCAATTAGCCAGCGGCGGGACCCATTGGTTTTCTTCATTCGATAACATTCCGGCAGCACTCTTTTCCGGAGTGAGCCAGCGATGCACAATCTGGATCAGTTCCTCAACGGATAGTGATTCGTTTGCTACTCGTCTTTTCAGATGGCGCTCTGCTTATCGAGCTTTTCTGTTGGATAATGTAACCTACAACAAGGCGTCTAATGGCATCTCCACCAAAATTTTCGGCATTCCCCGCCTGTCAAATCGTTTCGGTGCAAAACTGCTATCACTGCACATTAAATCATCTTCTTCAAAGTTAATCTCGTCCCACGGGACGAATGGTGAATCAGTCAAATTAGGATTCTCAACAACAGCACGAAATTTCATCTCCACATATATTGAGCCTCCGCCGGTCTTGCATGCCGATAATAGAAGTGCCCTTGCCCCCTCGACATGCGGCTGGGTGACTCTGCCTTCTAATGAAAAAGCATTTGCGGCTCTCGCAATCACATCAGGAGACGCATGTTTTTGGTATTGGCTAACACGCGGAGATGGATTCCACGTTACAAACTGGTTACTCAAGGACCTCCTCGCTCCCATTACTTACTTTCCAGCGGATCATTTACACAGGCTGGCCACAATCGGAGAATTACTGCACCAGCACAGATATTCTGCACTTGTTTTTAAGAAAAACGCGGGCAAATATGTTGGAAATTTCAACTATCAAAAACTACTTTCGCTAACGAGAAGAGCCGACTTCGTGTTTCTATCGGGACTGGGTGCCGGTTGGGCTGATTTGAGGGAATTATTCTCCTTTATTTCCATGGTGCGCGGTATCAATCAGGACGCAGGTGAGAAGAATATACCCACGTCTATAAAAGAACTTTTCGTGCCACCAGATCCCATTGACTCCTACACCGACTGCCGTCTGCACGAAATTGACGAGTGGATATCAACGACGTACTCCATTGAACCTGGACTGGTTGATGGGATTTCATCAGCATGACAATTGAGGATGATTTGAAATGGCTAGACTAAACAAAACAGACTTATTCCATGTGCTGTTCGACGCTTTTCTCCAGAACACAGACGCTGTCTATTTTTTAGGTGGAGAGAACCCTTACCGATTCTCCTTCAAGGACAAATTTGTTAATGCATTCATTGTAAACGTTCACTTTGCTGGTGCTGGACGCAGTACTTCTGATGAATACCGGATCCAATGTCCAGGACATTTGCCAGCGACACTACGCAATCTAAGAAGACAGGGAGACGGGGTATTCGTCTTGGGTTTTTCCGCAGACTTACAGGCCTTCAGTGCTTGGGACCCAGATAGATTTTTGGATCGGAATCCGGAAGTCCAGCGGTTTTCTGTCTATACTCGATTATCGGGCATGGAGGATGCTGCTGTAGAAGGATTCTCAACTTATACTGATACCAATGGGCAAAATGTGATCATGTTTCGTCCCGATCTTCTCGGTTTGTATATGGAGAACTCGACAGCACTCCACCAAGCTGCTCCTCGGACATTGCGAAGGATAGCCGAAGTCTATAGTAACATCCAGTCGGAACAACAACCCCCTGTGCGATCAATCATGGTTGAACGACAGAGAATCCAGGTAACTCGCACTCAGTATTCTCGAAGCCCACGGTTCAGGCAAGAGGTCTTGAGAGCTTACTCCCACAGGTGTGCAATGTGCGGGATTCAATTAGACCTTATAGATGCAGCTCACATTGTTCCACATGCCCATCCAGAAGGAACTGATACGGTCAACAATGCCCTGGCCCTTTGCGCTCTGCATCATCGTTCGTTCGACACGGGACTACTCTATGTGCGGAGGGATTATTCAATCCATCTGAACTCAACCAAAGTCAGGCACTTGAGAAAAGTAGGCAGGACCAATGGACTGCGATGGTACACACGGCAACTTAGACCTGAACTGCTCCTACCCGCCTATGATGATTGGCTTCCTGCACCGGATAACCTCACTCTTGGAAATGATCTTCGAGGGGTTGGATTAGAGGGATGAGACAGTCCTATTTCTTAAAAACAAAGCAGTGAATAACGCTATGGTTTCACCGACGAAAAAACTGATTTTATCGTGAAATATGACATTAAGTATCGTATGGGGCGATAAGCAAATACAAACGGGTTATAATTGACTGAACACAAGTATCACAGCTCACAATATTTTGACAGGGTGAAACAAAAATACCTCTTGACATATCTATTTGAAGTGGCTTAAATCGTTAGAGGCGATTGATTTTGGAGAAAAAAGATGAGACTCACCCCCCCACAGAGTCAGAGACAAGCCGCATCAACGAGGAAACCCGGGACGCGAAACGCGGTGGAAACAGCCATTCGAATGTCAAAGGGCAATAAGTCACGCAAATGGGAAATCGTTGCTCCTCGAGTAATCTCTCGATGGCCTTCTCCTAAGACCAGCGAAAGCAGGGCGTAATTTATTTTTTTAACACAAGCACTGGAGTATTTGAATTATGCAAATGCCAAGCCTTGAAAGCCGCGTGGCTTCTCTTGAAGCTGTCCAAGCGCAAATCAACGAGCGTTTGGGGAGCATTGAGAACCACTTGACGGCATTGGAAAACCAACAATCCAGCAATTTCAGGTGGCTTGTCGGAATCGTGATAAGCACACAGCTAACAACGCAAATCACGCTTGGAACCCTGATTCTGGTCAAACTCGGATAAACAATGGCAGGTGTTTGCGAGTGGCGAAAGCAGGGCGTAATTTTTTTTAGTACAAGCAAGCATTGAAGTTCATTACAAAAATCCCGTCTGGTCATTCCAGCGCGGGATTTTTATTACATTTGGAAGATGATCACTGAAGGCTGACAGAGGAAAGAGAGAAATAGGTCAGCTTGACTTTGGGAGCACTGCATGAGAGTCACAGCCGTGCGCATAGAGAACTTCCGGGGCATCAAGCAACTCGAACTGAAACTTGACGAAATTACAGTACTAATAGGCGAGAACAACTCGGGCAAGACCGCTGTGCTTGACGCTTTGCGACTCTGTCTCCGGGACCTCGGTCCGAGGCGTGTGGTCTTTGATGCGCTCGATTTCCACTTATCCGATGCAGACGCGGAGCCTTCCTCCGCAGAGCCAATCCAGATCGAGATCTCATTCTCTGAGCAAAAGATAGGCGAGTGGAACGCCCAACTGACCGGTCGCCTCAATCGAGAAGGGGTCCTTCAGGTCGGAGATGACGAACGCAACCATGTGCTCTTGCGAGTGACCTGCAAATACGATTCGACCAGCCAGGATTTCGCACAGGAGTGGTCATTTCTAAACCCGAATCGAGAGTCTCTGACCAACGTGGGACCTCAAGCACTCGCGGGAATCCAGCAAGAAGTTTCCTACTTCTATCTGACCGCGCTTCGCGATGCAGCGCGCCACTTTGATGCAAATGGTCCGTTCTGGCGGCCATTTCTGCAAAATACCCAACTTGAGGTCGGAAAGAAAACGGAAATTGAGCAGAAACTACGCGAGGTCAATGAACTTGTCGTTGATTCGCATGCCAGCTTCGGACAAGTCCGAACAGCTCTCAGCCAGGTGCAAAATGTGATTCCCTTGACATCGGGCGATGTCGTCTCAATTGAAGCCGTACCTGTACGATACGATCTATGCGCCTTTCATGCCCAATCAAAATCTATCAAAAATTGAAAAACAGCCAAGTGATCCAGACTACTGGACCGAGTATGCTAAAAACCTCCCGAGAAGGGCTAAGACCCATGCGGCAGCAGATGTAGCAGTCGAAATGGAACAGCGTGGCGTACAGGGCGTGACAAAAGAGATTCGCGATGTATTGAATAAGGTTATCTCACTGGCAGGAGGTACATGATGTCGATTGATCTCAATGGCCTCAATGAGAATCAGCGCACTGCCGTATCGTGGAACAGCGGACCGCTTCTGGTCCTGGCGGGACCGGGTTCTGGCAAGACGCGCGTCTTGACATTCCGCGTCGCACGATTGCTTGAAGAACGCGAGGACGTGACAGCACTCGCGCTCACCTTTACGAACAAGGCTGCCGCCGAGATGCGCGAGCGCGTGGAGGCACTTCTCGGCGAACGCACAAGTCGCGCTCGTTTGCATACATTTCATTCCTTTGCAGCCACCATACTGCGTCAGCACGGAAGTCATTTGGGACTGCGGCCCGACTTTAGTTTGATCACGCAAGACCAGGACCAAATCTCCATCCTCGACGAGATTATAGCTAAATTGCCCGATTATGAAACACCATTGCCAACAGATCGAAAAAATCTCCTCAGCCTCATTGAACGCCTTTTTGCTGAATCCTATGACGGGTACGGAGACGCGCCATCACTTATTCGTACGCCCGAGTGGCTCCCACATCTCTTTGTAAGCTACTGCGATACTCTTTTAGCCAGTAACCGGCTCGACTTCGGAAGTTTGCTTCACTTCGCTCGGCGACTTCTGGAGGAGAAGCCTGGCGTCGCGCGAGTGGTGCGAATTGGTTGGTCCCACGTTTGCGTCGATGAGTTCCAAGACACCAACAAGGCACAGTACGATTTGCTCCGGCTAATTGCACCCGATAAGCAACACAACCTCTTCGTAGTCGGTGACGACGATCAGATTATATATCAATGGAATGGCGCAAGCCCAGAACGGCTCGCGCATCTACAGCGGGACTACAAGATGGTTGTGGTCCAACTCCCAGAATGCTATCGCTGTCCCGCGCCTATCATCGAGCTTGCCAATCACCTTATAGCTCATAATCGTCTGCGCACTCCAGGCAAGACACCCATCACACCTCGATCCACGGCGAATCTGAATGGCAACCCTGTTCGCTATGGCATCTTCGCATCACCAGAAAAAGAAGCGGCATTCATTCCAAAGGATATTCGCACTCGTGGTCTCCGAGGTGAGGAGTGCGTGGTTCTGGGGCGGTCCGTGAAGTTAATTGAGTGTGCAGCAGATGCTCTGCGCGATGCTGGTTATGAAGCATATCTGGCGCGACAAAAGAACGACTTCGAGTCGGCTTCCGTGTGTGTGATGGTTGAGGCCCTTCGTTTAGCCAATGGGCGCCACGACCGCGATATCCTGCGACGGCTCTGTCTCGCGTGGAAGAAACTGTCCGGGCAGACGCTTGAGGTTGACGATGTGGTCGCAAATGCCGCGCTTGTGGGCGGAGATTTCCTGCGTGCGTGGACTGATGCAGCATCCACAGACACAACAGGATGCGCTACCTTAACGCGCATTCGTTCAGATCTCGTAGATTCACTCGCCTTTCTGGAAATTATCAATTGGTTCCTCAATCAAGGCTGGCAGTTTTGGAGCGAAAAAGATGACCAGGATGCCGCCGATGAGGTGAAAACTTGGGAAAATCTGCATGACGAGATCATCCGCGAGTATAATCAGGGCAGCTTGACCTTGAACGCCTATCTTCAACAGATGGATCTCACTTCGAAAACACCTCGTCCAGGGCCGAACGCTGTGCGCTGTATGACTATGCATGGCGCAAAGGGTTTAGAGTTCAAGCATGTCTATCTAATTGGCCTGGCGCAAGAGGTACTCCCATCATATTACGCACTACAAAATGGGGAGAGAAGCAAGGAAGTGGAAGAGGAGCGGAGAAACTGCTTCGTAGCCATCACGCGGGCTGAGGAAACGCTGACACTTACGAGATCTGCACAGTACTACGGATACTTGAAGGCACCCTCTCAGTTCTTGGCAGAAATGGGAATCAGAGATAACAAATGATTTGAAGACTATAAAGTGATGGCTGACAACGGCATTAAAATAACCATGACGCCTTCGCACCCCGGAGATTTCATCCGCACGGAAATTGTTGAGGAACTGGGATTGAGTGTTACAGAGGCAGCCGAGATTCTGGGCGTTCATCGAGCCACCCTTTTCGACCTGTTGAACAGCAATACAACCCTATCAGCGGAGATGGCTCTGCGTATTGAAAAAGCCTTTGGCATCAGCATGGACACACTATTGCGAATGCAGGCGTGGTACGACGCCGCACAAATGCGGGCGCGTGCAGATGAGATTGAGGTCAAACGCTATCAACCTGCTTGACAACAGCTACTTGCGACCTTCAAGTTTTTTGAGAAAATAACGATGAGAATATCTTATGATCGGGAAGTGGATGCGCTGTACATTTGCTTCAAGGAAACAACGGTGACAACGAAACATCTCAAAGATGGGATTGCGCTGGATTACGATGAGGCAGACCGTCTCGCGGGCATCGAAATTCTCGACGCTATGAAGCGGCTGGATGATCCAGAGATATTCAAACAGGTCATCATAGAAGACATCGCGCTCGGTGAAAATAGAGCCTGAGTGAACGCTGATCGGGCGAACTGAATCACATGATCAAGAACGAGCGACAGTATAAAATAACGAGAGCGCAGGCAGGCATTCAAGCAAGTAACACGCGCTGAAATGCTTCAAGATTGGGCACCTGTATCGCCGCACGGAGCAACTGCTTGAGGTGTTGCAAATCATCAATCGCAGCAATGCGAGCAGATATAGGGTGTGTCTCGGGCATATCAAATCGAATCTTCAAGACATCAAGGATATCTTCAATGGCGCGTTGCCTGCCTCCTTGCTCAATACCTTGCTCAATACCTTGCTCAATACCTTCCTCTCTACCTTGCTCAATGCCCAATTGCTTAATGTATTGTGCAAACGATGACTCGCGCATAATGGCATCCATAAGACCCTCCTGTAATAGAATACGATTGATCAGGCTCGGATCATACTCTAACCCACTCAATATCATCAACCTGCCCAAAAAGTCAACCTTTATTGATTCATCCACCGGCAAGGCATTCGTCGTGTCAACACAGTGACGCAACCACGCCTCTGAATCTATTCCAACAGGACGTTTCATCAACGATGCGAATGGAAACAAGCCCGAAGGTCCGCCATCGAGAATGTCCTGTCCTTCTATCTCACTCAGCCGAACCACTGTGTATTTGATCACAACAAGATGACCGGATATTTCATGAATAAAGTACCCTGGATCGCGCCGACCCGCACTGCGCCGCAAGTAGATCACACTGGAATAAATCGGCAGACCATGATGCTCAATCGCACGTATAATATAGCCCGCCATGCGGATCGGCATAGATGGATCGTCAGTGGTTTGAAACTCGTGATGTATCAATGCCTCCTTGCCCGCAATGTGGACGCGGATGAGGCTATCGGTATGTCGTGTTTCAACTGTCTTTTGCTCTGTGTCGAGTATGTCGAGGACTTCTATATCGTCCTGTCCAAATGTGAGTCGGATGAAGTCTTTGGGATAGGTTTGGATGAGATGTTTGGAGATGGTGTCATATTCGGCCATGTGGAATGCCTCGCGTCTAATGGGGTGAGGGACAGTCAGACACAAAGCAAATAGCAGGCCAAAAAATAGTAATCCTCCAGAAATTGAGCGATATTTTGTATTCGGAGACGCCTGAACACCGTATTATATTTTATATACGTTGTATTCACACTTGTTCACAACCTGAATTTAAATCCGCAGATAGACTCAGATAGGCACAGGCAGGCGGCGCAGCAAGCAGGTGAAAGACGGAAGGGTACATTTTGAGCTATGAATAGGCGGTCAGGTGAAAAATATGTACCATTTGCCCTGTGGTCGCCGTGGTGAAAAACGCTCAAATGAACTGCTACATAGTTGTACTCGCGTTTTTTTTGATTGCGCGTAACGTCAGGGAATAAGATATTGCAAAAACCAAACGAGTTCTACAGGGACGATTACGGCCCATTGACTGGGATGTTGCCGTCCACTAAATACACTGATCATAGTACGCGAATCAGTGAAACAAAAATACCTCTTGACACATCTATTTAAGATGGCTTAAATCGATGGCTGAAGAGTATGCTATCCGTTTGCTATCTTCAAAATACACATTTGTGTACAAGCACTGGAGTACATTACAAAAATCCCGTCTGGTCATTCCAGCGCGGGATTTTTATTACATATCGCGCTCAGTGAAATCAGTTGGGTCATAAATTTGCTATGAATCCTGAGAACAAAATACTTTTAACGCCTGATACTCCTGAATATCCAGCGGCATTACAGCGTTGTTCCGATAATGGGCGTCTGCTAACGGTCACAGCGCAGGGTAACCTCGATGTACTCGACAGTACATTGCTCGGCTTCTTCTGCTCGGTGCGCTCTCCCGGCGACACAATCCTCAAGACCTACGACCTTGCACGGGCACTACGAGACACAGACGCGACAATTATCGGCGGTTTCCAGTCACCGATGGAAAAGGAATGCCTGGATCTGTTGTTGCGGGGTACAGCACCCGTTGTCGCCTGCCCGGCGCGGGGACTCAATCGCATGCGAACTCCGAAAAGCTGGAAAAAGCCGCTCGCCGAAGGACGCCTGCTAATCCTTTCCTTTTTCGACAGCAACATCCATCGCCCAACTGCAACCATAGCAGCCCGGCGCAACGCGTATATCGCCGCACTCGCCGACCGCATCCTCATCGCCCATGCTGAACCGGGCGGCAAAACAGAGACGCTATGCAAGGACGCACTCGCTCAAAACAAGCCGGTATTTGTCCTTGACTCACCCGACAATGCTCACCTTATAGAACTCGGCACTATTCCTATCTCTGCTAACGATCCTGAAAAACTTATTCCTTGATAACACGGTGATTTTTAAATACTGTTCTGAATATAGCAATCAATCTCAATAATTATGCATGCTGGATCGCGGCTAAAACCCTGCCGCGATGACGGCACTATTGATGGGGCTGATTGATGATTAAGAACTCTCCATCTCAACTTCTATCATTTCACCAAGCCGGTCAATCAGATAAACCGGTATATGGATCACGTTTAGACCTGTAGAAGTCGTGAGTTTCCCTGGCATATCGAGATTGACGAGAACGCCCAAATTGCTCCCATGCCGCGCAGCGTATTCTGACAGACCGCCTGTATCCCGCGGCCTTGTAACAAGCGACGCTTTGCACTCGATGGGGATGGTATCGTCCAATGCCGTGCGAAAGATAAAATCGACTTCAGAACTATTGGCCCCTTTTTTCCAACCCGTCAAATCCTGTCCCAATGCCACGAGTTCAGTCGCCAGCATATTCTCAATAATACCCCCAAGGGGCGCACGATGAGCGGCATCGAGACTTGAGAGAATATCAATACGCGGCAGTGCCGTCAGCCGCAGATCATTGGCCAATCCCGGATCGTAGAGATAGCGTTTGGGCGAAAAGCCCTGCTGCTCTGGGCGTGTACCCTGAATATTGGACTTGTAAATCAGTTTCCACGACTCGAGTAAATCCAGAAAATCCGGTACCCTTCTATAAAGAGCTGACGTAGGCCGAACCATCTGCGCGTACTTGCTCGGGCTGCCGAGATTTGATGCCACACCGCGCAAACACTGATCGAATAAAGATGCTTCTGTTGCCGAAAAAATTCTGGCAAAATCACTGCGATAGTCAAAATATAAATCCCGACGCAACTGCCGCCAATCCATCTGGTCAAAAAACGATGAGGCAACCGCCGGTAGCCCTCCCACATCGAGATACGACTGCACGTATTTGAGAAGGCGTTCATGTAAAAACGGTGGAGGGTCCTTGAAATTGAGCAATTCTTCCTCGTTACCACAGCGGAGAAACTCTCTAAAACTGAAGGTTTGCAACAAAAATCGCGTAACCCTTCCAACGGGAAAGCGCGTTTCTGGCCCGAAGATGCGCGACATAGAACTACCCGTGAGAATAACCGGTGTGTGCTGCCATTTTTCTTTCATAAATCGCACAAAACTGCCCAGCACAGAACTCTCCTGCGCCTCATCAATACACAAAATGCGTTGCCCATCGCCTTTGAACTGGTACACAGTCGCAAGATACGTCTCAAAATCTGCAAAATCCCTGCAAGAATTGAGATCGTGAACCGCGCGGTTGTCCTCCTCCAGATTCAAATAGAGAATCTCGCGGTCCAGTTTCGGTCTGATAGATTCTACAAGCGTGGTCTTGCCAACCTGCCGCGCGCCCTCTAACAGGGCGACATTCGGATGTTCAACGCGATGAGATAGATGTGCAATCAGACGTTTTTCCAGATCTCTTTGTACCATGCTTTTATCCTCTTTCGACAAAATTTAGCTAAAAATTGTCATGATTTCAACAGAATTTAGCTAAAAATTGTACGAATTCAGAAGAAAAGCACCTGGAGACAGGTCGTCATGAAACGGATCGCAATTATATTTTTGGGATTGTTCTTGAGCACTTGTGGCGCAGAATCGCCTACATCGCCACAGGCCCTGGCGGGAATCTACACATTGCAGGCGGTTAAAATTGACTCGGGAATCGGACGCGCCCAGGTCTATCGAAATCATGAGGCGGAAGAAAATCCACCCACTGGATTTATCGAATTAAACCCGGACAGAACCTATCGCTTATTTGCGAGCTTTGGCGGTCCGGATCAAAATATTTGGGAAACGAATGGAAACTACGCTATAAATTCGAAATTGGAAATCACATTTTCCACATCGGGAAGAAATTTCTCGGGATTTTTCTACAACAAACAAAGTCGGATTGCCGTGACAGAATCACTCTCTGATTCTATCGTACTCATGATATTTGAAAGAGATCAACAGACGCCATCCTAACCCCCTCACTCACACCCCCAACACCATCTGCAACAGCGCCATACGAATAAAAACACCGTTATGTGCCTGGCGAAAATACGCAGCGCGGGGATCTGTATCAACAGCCGGATCAATCTCATCCACCCTGGGCAAGGGATGCATCACAATCGCATTCTCCGAAAGCGCCGACATCGTCTCCACATCGATAATATATTTTCCCCGCGCCCTTTCATAATCTTGTATCCGATCACCAAACCGCTCGCGCTGAATCCGCGTCTGATACACCACATCTACCTTCGACATCACGCTCATCAAATCTTCTTCTTCCTCAAACACCACCCCGTGTTCTGTCAGATATCCCTTGATATCATCTCTCATACGCACGACATTTGGCGCGACAAAATACAACTTCACACCTTCGTACTTCGTCAACAAATAAGCCAGCGATCGCGCCGTGCGACCATTTGCCAAATCGCCGACCAATGCCACGTGAATACCATCTAACCTGCCGATCTCTTTCTGAATCGTGTACACATCCAAAAGCGCCTGCGTGGGATGCTGCCCAGGCCCGTCGCCCGCATTGATAATGGGAACCTTTGCCACATCTGCTGCTCGTCGCGCAGAGCCGCCCTCGTAGTGCCGCAACACAATCACATCGGAATACCCCTCTACAATACGGATCGTATCCTCCAGCGTCTCACCCTTTGCCGCCGAAGAAAACTCCCGCGCACTCTCCGTCGTAATCACTTCGCCGCCCAGGCGATACATCGCCGCTTCAAAAGACAACCGCGTGCGCGTACTCGGTTCATAAAACAAAGTCGCCATAATCCGCCGATTCAAAATATTCGAACCATAACGGCTGACCACATGCTCCATCTCGCGCGTCACGTCAAAAATCTCATTCATAACATCTCGACTAAATTGCTGCGCCTCAAGTACGTGAAACAGACTGTCCATATCTTACCCTCCGCGTAAAAAAAAACGCCCCCTTGTGAGGGAGCGTTTGTATTCAATATTTGTTTTGCCCAGTCGTCATTTGTCCCAAAATATAGGCGAGAAAAACGGCTTTTGCAAGAGGAAAAAACGCGTGAAAACCGACCACAAGTTGACACAAACCCAAAATCAGAGTATCATTTGGCCTCTAACCGCTGACCACGATACACCAATTGAGGAACCACCTGTGAGCAACCACCTGAATTTTCAAGACCTGATCATGCGCCTCGAGTGCTTCTGGGCCGACAACGGCTGTATAATATGGCAACCCTACAGCGAAAAAGTGGGCGCAGGCACCATGAACGCCGCCACGGTTCTGCGCGTCCTCGGGCCCGAACCGTGGAACGTCGCCTATGTTGAACCCTCCTATCGTCCCGATGACGGGCGCTTTGGCGAAAACCCCAACCGCATGCAAATGCACACCCAGTATCAGGTCATCCTCAAACCCGACCCCGGCAATCCGCAGGAACTCTATCTCAAAAGCCTCGGAGCACTGGGCCTCGATTGCAAAGCGCACGACATCCGCTTTGTCGAAGACAACTGGGAATCGCCCGCCCTGGGTGCATGGGGCCTGGGATGGGAAGTGTGGTTAGACGGCATGGAAATCACGCAATTTACCTATTTCCAGCAAGCGGGCGGCATGCAACTCGATCCCGTAGCCGTTGAAATCACCTACGGCCTCGAACGCATTGCCATGTACCTTCAAGGCGTGGATGAAGTCTGGCAACTGCAGTGGAACAACACCGTGACCTATGGCGACATCCTCAAAAAACAAGAAATAGAATATTGCAACTACGAGTTCTATTGGGCCGACGTCAACCGCCTCAAATCCATGTACGACATCTTTTTAGCCGAAGCCCAGGCAGCCCTCGACCGCGACCTCGTCATCCCCGCACACGACTACGTCATTCGCTGCTCGCACACCTTTAATCTACTCGACACGCGCGGCGCAATTGGCGTAACCGAACGCGCCCGTTTTTTTGCCCAAATGCGCGACCTCTCGCGCCAAATAGCCGAAGCCTATGTCGAACAGCGCGCAGACCAGGGACATCCCCTTGTAGAATCATCAAAGGACGAACCTCCACTGGTATCCAAAGCCGACGACCTGCCCGAAGTAGATACCGCCGATCTCCTGCTCGAAATCGGCTCTGAAGAACTGCCTCCCGCCGATGTGGTCAGCGCCATAGCACAACTCGAAAAATTGCTACCCGAACACCTCGGCGAGGCAAATCTCACGTACGACAGCATCGAAGTCAGCGGCACGCCGCGCAGGCAATACGCCATCGTCAAAAATCTGCAGGGACGGCAACCCGATGAAATCAGACAAGCGCGCGGACCGGCCATCCGCATCGCCTATGACAATGACGGCAACCCCACCCGGGCACTTCAGGGATTTGCCCGCGGACAGGGCATTGATCCATCAGACGTTGAACAGCGCGACGACTACGTCTGGGCGGGCATCACCATTTACGGGCGCAAAACCCAGGAAATCCTCTCTGAACTGCTGCCCGAACTCATCGCCAAACTCAGCTTTGGCAAAACCATGCGCTGGAATTCCGAAGGCATCGCATATCCGCGCCCCCTCCGCTGGATTGTCGCCCTCTTTGGCGATCAAATCATCCCATTCACTTATGCGCGTGCAACAGCAGGACGCACGAGCCGCGGGCTGCGCCCCAATGCAGAAATCGAAATTGCTTCTGCCTCTGACTATCGCGCGCAAATGCAAAAACACGGCATCGCAGTCAACCGCGACAAAAGGCGGGAAGCCATCAAACAGCAAGTCGAAACAGTAGCCCAACAAATCGACGGCAGCGTACCAGACGATCCCGACCTGCTCGACGAAGTCACCGACCTCGTCGAAGCCCCACACGCGCTTTGCGGCACCTTTGAAAGCGCGCGCCTTTCCCTACCCCGCGAAATGCTCATCGCCGTCATGAAAAAACACCAGCGGTATTTCCCGGTACTCGACGAAAAAGGCGACCTCAAACCCAACTTCATCACCGTGTGCAATGGGCTACCCGACGACCCCGACCTCGTCGTCAAAGGCAATGAAAACGTCATACGCGCCCGATATGCCGACGCCAGATTCTTTTACGAAGACGACACAACCAAAAAACTCGGCGACTTTCTCACGCGCCTCGACACCCTCACCTTTCAAGAAAAACTCGGCTCTATGCGCGACAAAACCCGCCGCGTTGAAAAACTCGTCGGCGACTTATCTGGCGCGCTTGAACTTCAGGGAGAAAATAAAAAAGCGGCTCTGCGCGCAGCCGTATTGTGCAAAGCCGACCTGGCGACCAGCATGGTCGTCGAAATGACCTCCCTGCAGGGCACCATGGGCCGCTATTACGCCCTGTCTTCAGGTGAAACGAAAGCCGTTGCGCGCGCCATTGAAGACCATTATCATCCGCGCTTCCCGGGCGACTCACTGCCCCAAACACAACCCGGTCTCGCCGTCTCAATAGCCGATCGTCTCGACAGCCTCGCCGGTCTTTTTGGCGTGGGCATCAAACCCCGCTCAAATGCCGACCCTTATGGTCTCAGGCGCGACACCCTGGGCCTGCTTTCAAATCTCCTCGGTTACAAAATGCATTTTTCACTGCGCCAGGGCCTCAACACAGCCGCCAAGCACTTGCCCGTTGTGGTCAAACGAGAAGCCCTCGACGAAGCCTTTGACTACATCATCCGCCGCCTCGAAGTCGTCTTGCGCGACGAGGGCCTGCGCCACGACGCGATTTCCGCTGCGATTGCGGAAAATCTGGATGACCCCTATCAAATCCAGCGGATCGCCCGGGCATTTACCGCACAAATCCATTCTGATCAATGGCTCGATATTCTCCACGCCCATGCGCGGTGCAAACGCATTGTGCGCGACCTCTCGGAACACTACGACCTCAATCCCGACTGCGATCCCGAAGAAGCATCTATAGCACTGCACAAAGCCTATCTCGCCGCGCGCAAAACAATGGACACATCCGACGACAAACTCACTGCCCTGATCCAGGTCATGGTCGAATTGCGCGACCCCATCAACCGCTTCTTCGAAGACGTGCTCATCATGGTCGATGATCCCGACCTCAAGCAATCGCGCCTCGCCCTTGCCCAGCACATCGCCGCCCTGCCCGACGGCATTGCAGACCTGAGCCAGTTTGAGGGATTCTGATTTAGAAGTGTGAAGTAGGAAGTGTGAAGTGTGAAGATAAGACACCTGCCTTTGGGCGGTTGGGCGGGGCCTTCTCACTTCTCACTTTTTCCTTCTAACTTCTTAAAGCTGTATCTTTGTCTGAATATTCAAAATCCGTTCGCGCCGAAATCCGCCGGAGCCATCTGGCAAATAAGTAAATTCGGCCTCCATTATCACCACCGTATTCTTTACGGGTTCCAGCGCGACCACATATCCAAACCGCGTATTGGGCGTACCATCGAACAAGCTTCTCAGGCTGACGTTCCGAAAGCGTTTCTCAAAATACCCCTCTGCCCGTGTCACTTTTTTTATTTTGGGTATCTGTTCCAAAAATTCTGGTATCATACCCGCGCGACCTTCCACAATTTGGGCATCGCCGACATCTCCGCGCAAGTGTTGATAGGAACCACTCGCTACAAAAATGCCGTAAAATCTCACAAGAGCACTGCCAAACACCCCTTGCATCGACCCAGACTGCAACGTGGCTTCGCGCGTTGTAATAGCCCCCGTACCCGGATCGACAATTGCGCGATTGACATCGTAGAGCGCGTCAAAATGCCCGGCCTGAAACCGACCGTTTACCCATCGATACTCAACCTGCAATCGCGCCGGTCCTGCATCAACCATCACACCGGGCAAAGCGAGACCCGTACCACTCTCCTCATCCAGAATTCGCCCAGCGCCCGCATACAGCCTCGCCCTTAGATGTCGCCTATTGATAAACGGATAGCCCACATCAACACTCGCGGCTGCAAACGCATCGCGCGGCAGGTCTGCGCGAATTGAATCGGGCAGAGCGCTGAGTTGATCCGCATCCACAACCGCCGTGACGCCCATATCCAATAGCGGAACCGGTTGAAATTCGACGCGCCCCCCAAAAACAGGTCCACCGCCTTCTAAATCCAGCAAATTGCCGATCAGGGCGCGCACGGTCAAATGCCTGAAAACATGGCGAATTCTCATGTCCAAACCCGCGCGTTTTATCCCCGGTGAACCGTGCGTATTGCGATAGTTGCGCATCACCAGCCCCGTGCCCAATGTCACCCATTCTAAAGCGCCGACATGTACAGACAGCCGCCGATTGCGGTCATCGATATCTCCATAGCGCACGTAGTGAATTTTTCGCAACAGACTCTCCACACCTCGTCGCCTGCTCGAAAAATCCCAGCCACTGTCCCGAATACGACCCTCATGATCCAAAAAAATTTCCAGATCAAAAGCCGCAGACAAGTCCCCAATGCGTATGCGAGGCTGTATATTATAGCGTTGCCTCTGCTCTTGCTCAACCGTTACAGAACCCAGTATCGCAGACAAGTCCAATGGAATTCCTATTGCATCTGCGGAAACACCTTCAAAAATCAGCCCCCAAAATGCGACAATCCAACAAAAGCGATACCGCATAAAATCGCCTCCAAAATGATTTAGCTCCAATTCTCGCCCTTTGACTCAACATAAGACTCTTTTTTTAAAGGGAAAAGTACCGAATCGCAAAAAGCGGAACCGACCCATCAGTCAAGCGTTATCAACATAGTCTCATTTATAAGGTTTAACTGATTGGAATCTATTGACAAAGACATTGCCTTACAATATAATAACAAATGTTAAAACACATCTGGTCCTCCGACTTTTCCATCGGGAGAATACCATGAAAATTGGATTGCGGTTCTGGATGGTTGTCTGCTGTGTCTCTTGCATTGCACTGCCTCTTTTTGCAGAAGAAGATGAAACGCCTCCACAAGACACAACCTACCGAAATACGATGTTTGCCCTGGGTCAGCGTCAGATTCAAGCGGGTGAAATCAACGAGGCCATGGCGACTCTCCAACGCATTTTAGAACTTTTCCCCGAAGACGCCCATGTGTATTCTCAACTGGGTTATATCTATCTCAAACGGAAAGAATACAAAGAAGCTGAAGGCGCCTTCAAAACAGCCAAAAAATTCGACAAAAGCCTCGTCGAGGCCTATGTCGGACTCGGTCTTACGTATGCCGAAGCACCCACGCGGGGAATGCAATCTTATTACAATTTCCGCAGAGCCATTCGCGAAGCCAAGCGCGCCACCAAACTCGATCCCAACTACGGCCCGGCCTATCGTCTGCTCGGCGAAGTCTATGAGCGATTTCAAGAAGACCACAATAGGGCTATGCAGTACTATCAGAAATACGTCGAACTCGAACCCGACAATCCCGAGGGCCTTTATTATTACGGCTTAGCCTGTGTACAGGCCAAAGCATTTGACAAAATTCTCGAACATATTGCCCCTTATCTCTCGGCACACCCCGATGTGGTTCAGCTCTTGCCCATTGTTGCACAGAGTCATTTTTACAACGACGAGGCGCAAAAAGCCCTTGAACTCTTCGAACGTTATCTCGCCAACATCGAAGGCAGTGAACGCGCACATTACACCGATATTTCCTACATTGCCTCAGCCACAGAACTCCAGGAATACCACGCCGCCACGCCAGGACCCGAACAACAGGCATATCGCGAGCAATTCTGGGCACGGCGCGACCCCGACATCCTCACCAAACTCAACGAGCGCGTCATCGAACACTACCGCCGCACATGGTATGCGCGCACCTATTTTTCGTCCAATGTCTATCCCTGGGATGAACGGGGTGCTGTTTATATCCGATATGGCGAACCCGACTACCGGTCGCGCTCCAATGATCGCAACTTTGTCCAAACCACCGAAGTAGAGCGTGTGCGCACGCAGATGGCCGTTGACATCTACGGTCCTGAAGCGGCCTTCTTCACCTTCACAGGTCCCGTCTTTCCCATTCGCACCAGCCGCGAAACAGGCTCTCTCTTTGAACAAGGCGATCCTATGGACATCGCCGACGCGAGTTTTACGGGCGAAGAAACTGGCGAAGCTGCCGACGAAAGTATGGACGAACTCCCCGAGGCCGAAGGCGGTGAGGCTGAGGACTTCAGGCTCGGTTTTGAGCGCAATCCATTTGATCGCGATGGCACCATCGAAAGCGTTCTCGATGAGCAAACGGGACAACTCAACACCCGCTTGCAATTTGGCCGCTATTCACCTGTTACCATTGGCAGTGAAATTGATACCGTGCCCTGGGAAACCTGGACCTATATTCAGATCAATGGGGGCATAGAGATTACCTTTACCGACGAATGGGGCAGTGGACGCTATGACTTTGCCCCATTACCCGAAGCCACAACCGAAGATCCCGACGCCATTGCTTATATCGCCCGCATGACCGAACACACCCCCGAAGTCATCTATCAGCAAGCCGTATCGACTTCACCCGATTTTTATCGCCCTGGTCTTCCCGGCGATATACTCAATTTCTACTATGATCTGGCGCACTTCCGCGGACCCGACGGGCAAACCAATCTCGAGATTTATTACGGCATCCCGCCCGAGCAGGTCGAAATTGAGCAAGAAGCCGATTCGAGTTTCATACATGTGCAATTGGCCGTTGCGCTGGCAAATGAAGGTCATACATCTATCTATCGCACAACTGATGAGTTCGCGTATCGCGGCGCGCAAGTACCCAGCACAATCGAACAGGGTGCTTTTGTTCCTGAAATCATCAAAACACAGGTACCGCCCGGCAAATACGAACTTCAAGTGCAAATGAAAGACCTCATCTCTGGACGCACCGGACTCTACCGGCAAGAACTCGAAGTCAGAGACTATCAGATCCCAGAGCTTCAAGTCAGTGAAATTCAACTGGCCTCGAGTATCGCGGAAGAAGGCGCGACAAAATACCAAAAAGAAGACGTGTGGATCATTCCCATTCCCACGCGCAGTTATGCCCTAAAGCAAAATGTCTATGCCTACTTTGAAATCTACAACCTGGCCAAAGACACCTTTGGACAAACCCGTTACAAAACCGAATACCGCATTCGCTCCAGTGCCATGCCCGCCGTTGGCGTATTTGGTGCAGTGGCTACGGGGTTGCGCACCATCTTTAGAGCCAGCAAACCCCAGGTGGCCATCACCAACGAGCTCACGGGACGCGACGCCGACGAACGGGAATACGTTGAAATCGTACTCAACAAAGTCAGACCCGGGGTCAACGCACTCGAGGTCATCGTAACCGATCTGGTCAGTGGCAAGAGCGTCGAACGCGAAGTGCGCTTCCGGTATGGGAATTAAAACGCTCTCTTATGCGCATCATCGCTGGGGAATTTAAGGGCCGCCGCATCCCCTTTAACAACAAAAAGCACGGCAATGCCCGCGTCACATCCGACTTTGTCAAAAAAGCCGTATTCTCTTCCCTTGGCGAAATCCTCCACGGCAAATATTTCCTCGACCTCTTCTCCTGCTCTGGTCAAATCGGCCTCGAAGCCTGTAGCCGCGGTGCGCATGTGGTTATCAATGAACCCGACCGCCGCTGCAACCGCTTCATCGCACAGCTCATAGACAATTGGCATCTCAACGACCGCATCCAACTCTATGCGCGTCCCGCACAAAGACTCTTGCCCCAACTCGCGCGGTCCCGTTCCATATTTGACATCATCTACCTCGACCCTCCCTATCACCAACAATTAGACGGACAACCCATGTCCTGCGCGATACTCACCCGCCTCGCAACAATGCCTATCCTTGCGCCCAATGCCCGCATTCTCGTCCAACACGCCTCTCGTACAACACTACCAAAATCCTTTCCCAACCTCATCCTCTCCCGAGAAAAAAAATACGGCGACACAATGCTGAGCACATATACCCTTACTTTCTAACTTGCTATTCACTGCCAAAATCACTATGTTCTAAAAATTGCAAAAGCCATTATACCTGAAGGAGGAATCAATGGACAAACTCAGTTCCGCCGTCGATTTTAGACCGCGCAGCCGTCAGCTTTACATGGGCGACATGCCCTGGCTCCCGCGCATTACGGATAAAGCCCGCGCCAAATTGCGAGGCTGCATCGGTGACTATGTCTATCCGTGACCCGCTGACAGAAAGTTCCTGGAGGAACTTGGGGTTGAAGCTGAAGAATTTACGAACATCGTCGCGTCCAGCCCGACCGATGCCGAAGTCATCGAAAAAGTAAAACCCATCTGGGACAAGTCGCATTCTGAGTAACAACAAAAAAGCCGCCACATAATGTGGCGGCTTTTTTTATTGGAAAGTCAGCACTTATCAGGCGCGGAACAACTCGCCCATGCGCCTGCCTAAAAATCGCCCGGCCAAAAACAAACTCACAATCAACAACACCATACCAAAAACACCCATTGCACTGGCCAAATACGCGCCATCTGCAATGCGCCCCATAAGCGCGTAAATCGCTTTTGTGATGGGATAGTATTCGTCTTTGAGCGCCAAAATCAAACTATCGCTCACCTCGAGCATTGCAAACGCAAAACACAAAATACCGCCAGCCACCAGATTGGCTAAAATCAGCGGAAATGTAATTTGAAAAAGCGTGCGCAACCGGGAAGCCCCTAAATTTTGAGCCGCCTCTTCCAGCGTCACACTCGTCTGCTGAAATCCCGCATACGCCGCGCGCACCATATAGGGCAACCGCCGCACCGCATAGGCTATGACCAGCAGTGGCACGGGATAGTGCCGCGCATCCAAAAAAGTACCCGAATACCCCGCCAGATACCCAAAAGCCAGCACCAGACCGGGCAGAGCTAAGGGCAACATCGCCATCGCATCTAAAACGCCCTTATACGGGATGCGGGTGCGCGTCAACAAATAGGCAATGGCAATACCCAGAACAATATCCAGCGTCGTACTCAACACACTCAATATCAGACTCATCTCAATGCTGGACAGAGACATCGGATGCTCAAAAACCATCGTATAAAATCGCCCGGTCGTCTCCTGGGGCAGCACAGCCATAAACCAGCGCTCGGCAATAGACGTCAAAAACACACTCAGATGCGGAATCAGAGCAATGCCCGTAAGCGACAACATCGCGGCGTAAATCAACACAGTCATCCCGCGAGAAGCGGGGCGCGATCCCGAACTGATATACCCTCGCGCAATCATCTCATAGCGGCGATTGCCCAGCGTCGCCTTTGACAGATAAAAGAAAAAGACCGTCAACAGCAACACGAAAACAACGAGCGCGTAAGCCATCGGATTTTCGTTAATATCCTCAATAGAATTGAAAATCTCGACCGCTACGACCTGGCGATAATTGAAAATAAGCGGCGTTCCCAAATCGGTAAACGCCCAGATAAAAACAATAATCGCCCCGGCAAAATAGCCCGGCAACATCAGTGGAAATGTCACCGTGCGAAAAAGGCGAAACCCGCTACTGCCCATATTGCGCGCCGCCTCTTCCAGGCTCGGATCGACATTGGCAAGAGCAGCGGCCACATTGAGATACATAATGGGATAGAGATGCAGCACCTCTAAAATCACCACGCCCACAAAACCACCACCGCCAAACCAATCTACCGGCTGATCGATAAGTCCCAAATCCAGAAGCAGCAAATTGATAGAACCAAAACGCGCAAACATCTGCTTCATGCCAATCGCCCCTACAAACGGGGGCAAAACCATCGGCACCAGAATCAAACCATTGAGAAATCCTTTGCCCGCAAAATTGTATCGCACCAGCAAAAACGCCAGAGGCAAGCTGAGCAACGTAGTCGCAATGGTCGTAATCATCCCCAGCCGAAAACTATTGAGAATGGCTTCCTGATAGACCGGACTCGTCACCATTAACTCGTAAAACGCAAACGTAAACCTGCCATCGACCACCAGCGACTGCACAAAGGCATACCAAAGGGGATAAAACAAAAACAAGGCAAAAAAGCCGATCAACCCCACCAAAAAAATGAGCGTGGGCAAATTGAGATCAAACCGCCTCATCGCGGTCCTCCGATTCATCGCGCAACACAACCACCTGCTGCTTCGAAAACCCCAGTCGCACCTCATCACCGGGTTGTGCGTGCTGCATAGTCGCGCCGTACTTAATCAGTTTGATCTGATCGCCGCTCGCCAATTCAACAAAAAATTGCTCAACTTCACCCAGATAAATCGCACGCCGCACGCGCCCAAAAATGACATTATCCGCCGTCATAGCTTCATCCGAAAGAAAGTCCATTGCCTCGGGCCGAATCGCGCACAACACCTGATCCCCCACCTGAACACCCTCATATCCCGCGTGTCCGTGAATATCTCCCACATCTGTTGCAACGATCACCTCGGATCCCACAGATTTTATCTCCCCAGAAATCAAATTGATCTCGCCAATAAAATCCGCGACAAAGCGGGTGATCGGTTGCCTGTAAACATCCCGAGGCGTACCGATTTGCGCCACCTTGCCCATCTGCATAACCGCAATGCGCGCGCCCATTGCCAGCGCTTCTTTTTGATCGTGTGTCACATAAATCATTGTAACACCCAAAGTGCGCTGCAAATCCTGTAACTGCTCGCGCATCTCCAACCGCAACCGCGCATCCAGATTGGAAAGTGGCTCATCCAGCAGCACAACACCCGGTTCTATGACCAGTGCCCGCGCCAGTGCCACGCGCTGTTGCTGCCCCCCCGAAAGCTGATTGGGCGACCGCTCGGCATAACCGCTCATCTGAACCATTTCCAGAGCGCGCCTCACTTTTTGGTCGCGTTCGTGCTGCGACATATTGCGCATGGTGAGGCCGTATTCCACATTTTTCCAGACCGTCATGTGAGGCCACAACGCATAATTCTGAAACACCATACCCGTATTGCGCTCGTGCGGAGGCACAGGCGTCACATCGCGTTCATCAAAAATCACCCGACCACTCTCGGGCTGCTCAAAACCTGCCAAAATGCGCAACAACGTGGTTTTGCCACAACCAGAGGGACCCAGCAAAAAAAAGAACTCCCCTGCGTCAATTTCCAGATTGATGCGATCCAATGCCAGAACATTGTCAAAACGCTTGGTCACATTTTCCAGCCTGATTCCGAACATATCTCACTCTTTTTAATTTCTGCGTAAACGCCACAAATAAGCCACCACACAGCCAGCAATACCCAGGGGGAAAAACAGAGTAATCGCATTGGTAATACGCACAGACAAAGGCAAATCGCGAGCACCGTATTTGCCGCGCGCAAAATCCGTCCAATCAGCCATCGTGCGATTGCGTACCTCGGCATCTCCCCACAACTGCTCCAACTTCAGTGCTTCAGCCTCAGAAATAGGTACAGATGACAGCTTCTTGCGTTCTTCTTCTGACACGCCATCTGTCATCGCGTCCTTATAGGCAGCTTGCAATGCCCGCTGTGAGTCAATGACCATCACGCCGATCAAATCGTTCAACACGCGCCAGCGCCCGCTACCCAGTTCAGCATCATATATCAAATCGGAACGCCATTCAAAGGGATTTAACGTCACCGCAGCATCACTTTGATAGCGCGTGTACAGATCTGGCAATACGGTAAATCGGTTCAACTGCTTAACGACAGGACCGCCCGGCACGCCCTTTTTCAAAAACCAGAGCTTCTGCCCCGCATCGGACATCACAAACTCCAAAAATACCTGTGCCACCTCTATGTTTGGCGCACCCTTTAATATGGCGATGCCATCGGGATTGACAATGGTCAAATTATCGGGCATCACAAAGCCCACGTATTCATCACCCACTTCTGCGACTTGTGCCCAGGCATAAAAGTCGATAGACAAACCATAAGCCACTTCGCCCACAGCGACTTCCCTGGGGGCATAAGAGCCACCTTGTCCAAAATTTCGCACATTGGCCCCCATTGTGGTAATCACTTCCCATCCTCTTTCCCAGCCATAAGCCTGCAAAATCAATTCATAAGCCATGTGAACGCTGCCACTCTTGCGCGGATCGCCCGAACCAACCCACGAAAACAATTCCGGCGCGCCCAAATCTGCCCAGGTTTGGGGGAGGGGTAAATTCAAAATTTCAATCACGCGCCGATTATACACAATGCCAAAACCCGACAGCGTTGCACCATACCATTGATAGGCCGAATCATAAAGCGGAACCCCTCCAATTTGCGCGGGCAATCGATTGAGCGCGGCATCGGACAACCGATAGGGTAGGCACAGCCCGCGCTCAGACAAATCCACATAAGGCGCGGTGCCTCCGCCAAAAAAAATATCGATGCCAATGCCCTCTGGTGACCGCCCAAATTCCGATTTGATATAACGCAAAATCGAACTCGTGCCTCCACCGATATCGAGCCACTCTACCCGCACATCTCGCCCTGTGGTCTCTTTATAAAAAGCCACAAAAGCCGACTCAAACTCGTTTTGGATCTCATCTGAATGTGGCGACATCAACACCAACTGATCGGCATCACATGGCAAAACTATCAATCCGATAAGAGCAAAACAAAAAATGGCATTGCAAGATTTCATAACTGTTCACCCTGTATAACTTTAGCGCATAAACCGTATATAGTATGCCCTATCCGGTGTGTCAACGCCTTTTTGGTCCACAAAAAAAGCACCCTGAATACAGGGTGCTTTAACCTGAGTTATGACCTATCTCTGCTTGTCCTTAAAATCTGTTCTCCTGGCGATGGGATAAACAGCTAATTAGGCGTTTCAATCCGTACAATTCGATTCCCGGCTGAATCGACGACCCAGACAACAAAACCTGTGCGATCAACGCGTAAGTTTTTGACCTCAACATCATCATCGGAAATCTCATAGAGCGTAAACGTCGTATCTTGCAAACTAAAACTGGTCAGCCATCCCGACGATTGCCCACCGATCCAAACGCGATCATTCGAATCGACATGCAAAGCATGAGGCGATTGTATTTTTTCGGGAAACCGAAAATAGCGCGTTTGTTTGGAGACAAAATCAAACATGCCCAGCCTCGTCGAATCCGTATCCGTAAACCACACCTTCCCCATTGAATCCAATCCCATTTGCCCAATTGCAAGACTATCACTTGGAAGCGCAAAGGTCGTAATCTCTTCGGTTTCGGGATCGAGTGCACCCACCAGGCTTTGCTCGTGATCGACGAACCAGACCTGCCCACTGTTATCTATCTGAAGCGAACCAAGCGCGACATCGACATCTTGCTCACCAATTGAAAATTCTTCTATCGTCTCGGTGACGGGATCCAACCGGGCAATGCGATCAGCTGCACTCTCGATAAACCAGAGCTTCCATTGATCGTCAAATTTCAAACTCCTGGGCCGACTGCCCGGAGTCGGAATTGTAAACTCCTGAATATCATCGGAGAAGGGATCCAGGACGCCAATGCGGTTGGCGGCGATTTCTGAAAACCAGACGTGTCCCTGGCTGTCGAGGGCAATACTGTGTGGTTGTGCACCCGGCGTGGTCAAAGAAAATCGGAGAATCATATCTGTGCGCGGCTCTAATCGGCCAATTGCATTGGCCCCCATCTCTGTGAACCATATATACCCTCGCGGGTCAATTGCCAGATCATTTGGCCGGCTATTCGCCGTCAAAAGCTCAAAAAATTCGACCCGAGGAAAAACTTCTTGCTCTTCGACTTCCTCGGTAATCGGCACGACGACTTCAGAGGTATCTCCCTGGTTATAAGCACCGGCAAAAATGATAAGATCTTTAAAATTAATCACGCCATCCGGGTGCAAATCATACTTCGCATCATATGAACCAAAGGCTTCGGTCAGAGCCAAAAGATCTTGCAGATCAACGACGCCGTTATCGTCAAAATCAACATCGATATCTGATTGCGCGTATCCCGAAAGGGGAAAAAGCACGACCAGCATCATATAGACAACTTTTCGATACATTACGGCTCCAGAACAGCGGTGAATCTTCACAGATACATAATTTGCGCTTATAGAGGACCACTAATATCTAATATTTCCTAAAGAAATATATTTATGAAAATACACGCCCTCTGTCAAGCGTTTTCTACAATTTCAGGTGGTATAAATGCATTATTATACAATATATAGACACCTTTTACATCTCTCTCAGCATATCAATCGTCGTCGTTTTAATCATATCTTCACACGCCGCACTTATCATTAATGTTCCATAATACTTAAAAGCTTGTTCGACTTCGTATCCACCAACGGGATAGGCATCGGCAGTCGGAACGTACCCAATACACCCATTGGTATATCCCAGTGCAATAGTTCTATCAAAAGGAGAATCATCATCTAAAAACAACTGGTAATCGACAAACATCTCCCCCGGATACCCCACCACTGCCATATCGCCAATGTGTATGGTCTGAATCTCAAACGACTCTGTTGGACTTCCGCCTCTTCTCGCAGCCTGCACATAATCCTTTGCCCACCCGACCATCCCTTCGTATTGTTGGCGGCGGCGGTAGGGCGTTATATTTTTATCTTCTCGCACGCGTTGCAAATTCGCTGTGGCATCTGCAAGTGCACGCTCCGCTTCATCGACATTGGGTACCATAAGAGGTAATTCGACAACTCGATTATTCACCCCCAGAACATCGCCTTCTAACGTCTCGGCCTGCAATGCAGCCGTCACGGTTGCCGCGCCCAGGCGCGTGCCCAACAACTCGCACCCCTCAAACTTCCCGTCCTTTGGCGCACAGTTAATATCCCCACAACAACCCTGCAAAAACAGAGGCATTGCCAAATTATCCCGCACAAACTGCGCGGCATATCCCGGAAACTCTGCACTGATCGATAGCGCATTCAAATTCACGGGATGCGCCGCAGTCGCGAATACAACAGCCACAGGTACACCGCCTGCTGTATCTACGCGCACCACATCGACCCAGGGGGCTTCGGGACCTTTGGGATGATGCCCCAGCACGATGCGTCCGTCGCGCATCTCTCTGCGGTTATGTGCAATGCGCACGGGTGCTCGCCCCTGCGAAAGCGATGCGGGTATCGCCCCTTCTGCCGCCATTTTAATTGCCCCAACGATCTTGCGGCACAACACATCCTCATAAGCTGCATCGCGGTCGCCCATACACCGGAAAGCCATCACAGAGGGTCCCGAATGGGAATGTGACCCATTGAGCAAAATATGTCCCCTTGGAATCCCGACTGAATGCTCGACCATCTCCCGGATCCGATTGACCAGATCCGGTGCAAAACTGATCACATCAGCTCCCACAATTGCGACCTGCGTCTTGCCGTCATCCAGTACCAGTGCCCTGGCGTACAACTCGTCGTGTATCGCCTCAGAGGGTCCTCCGCGCGCGGCAAATCCACACATTGAAATCCCCACTGGCGGCGTGATATTCACCTCTGAAATCCCTGCTTTTATCATGTCATACTCCTTTCACACTTCTAAAACGCCCCTGTCCTCGACTCGTATTTTGTCGGTTTGCCCAATGTGCGCCCATCGCTCATAACCCAGTGTGCAACCCACGAGACGATTTTTTCAACGGGAACCCGCGGTGCGCCCATCTCCTCAAACAGCACCCCTGCATCACCCAATAGCGCTGTCTCGCGCTCTTCGCCTTCAAACACGGGATCAATATCAAAATGCTCGCCCAATTGCAAAGCCAAATTGCGCACCGACAACACATCTCTACCCGTCATATTCACCACGCGTGCGGGACATGCACAAAACGGAAACATCCGCGCCAAATACGCATTCGCATCGCCCTGCCAGATCTGATTGACATAGCCCATAGACAGATCAATAGGCGTCTCGGATTTAATCTTCTCGGCAATATCCAAAATGATGCCATAGCGCAACTCAGTCGCGTAAAACAAACGCACAATTGCCAGAGGCGTTTGATTCTCTTTGCAATAAAACTCGGCAAGCCGTTCACCGCCCAGCCGGGACATGGCGTATTCGCCAATCGGATTGACAGCAGCATCCTCCTGAGCACCCGACCCTGTCACCGAAGCAAATTCGTAAACATTCCCAGAAGATACATAAACAATGCGAGAATCTGGAAATTGTTGCATGACTTTTGCGGGTAATACCGCATTCATCGCCCAGATCAATGGCTCATTGCCTGTTGCCCCAAACTTATGTCCGGCCATTAAATAGAGATACGGCACGCGAGGCAACCGCGCCAGCCCTTCATCGTCCAGCAAATCGCACTTGATCGTCGCAATACCCCGCGACTCCAGATCATCGCGATCCAGCGGATTGGAAAACCGCGACACGCCAATCACCTCATCTGCGCCAGCGCGCAGTAGCAACTCTGCCAAAGTCGGTCCCATCTTTCCCGCGATACCCAAAATCATCACGGGACCATCTAACTTTGACACAGCCTCGACCACTTCGGGCGATGGGGTCGTCATCTGATCGATCAATTCTTCTTCTGTTTTAATCACCATAGTCGTTCTCTCCCATGGATACACAGCCGAATCTACGAATCTACGAATCTACGAACCCCGCCCATCCTCCCAAAATCTGTGTGTATCTCCATTCGTCTATTCGTCTATTCGTCTATTCGTCTATTCGTCTATTCGTCTATTCGTCTATTCGTCTATTCTCTTGACTTCTATCCCATCAAATAATAGGTTTGAGTCACAACCATAACGAACCTCAAACCACAACAGATTTATGGCCTTTATCAAACAAATCTACGACCTGCTCGAAGGTCGCCGTCTCTTTATGGCATGCTGCATCGCCTGTGGACTTATTTTTGCATCGGCCAATCTCATCCCACCATTGCTCATCCGCAAACTCATCCAGTGGCTCACCGAAGCAAAACCCGCAGGGGACCTCATAGAAGTCAGCCTCTTACTCCTTGGGATTTACCTGCTTCGCGGTGTCTCCCGTTATGGTTATGGCTTTTTTTCCCACGTCACTGCCTATCGCGTGATGCACGCACTTATGACGCGCGTGTACAAGCACCTGCAAAACCTATCCCATAGCTTTTTCAATCGGCAGCGCACCGGCAATCTCATGGCCCGATCCATCAACGATATCGAAGCCATCGAAGACTTTATCGCACACGGCATACCCGAAACCGCGCTCGCCACGGTTATCCCCATATCCATGGTCGCCGTACTCTTTTACCTCAATCCGGAACTCGCCCTCATCGCCATATTGCCCATCCCGCTCACGGCATTTCTCGTATATCGCTATGTATCCAAAGTGCGTGCCATGTGGCATGCAGTACGCGAGCGGCTCTCTGAACTCGCCGCCCTCGTACAGGATAACATGTCGGGCATTGCCGTCATCAAATCATTTGCTCGCGAGCGGGAATGCGCCCGTCAGGTAACCCACCGCAGCGCCACCTTTCACGACCGCTTGATCAAAGCCAACACAGTCTCGCTCCTGCCCGCTGGCATCATCGAAGCCACAGGTGGACTGGGCATTGTACTCGTCATCTGGAGCGGTGGCAATATGGCCCTCAGCGACAGCATCTCGGTAGCTGATCTATTTGTCTTTATTGTCTATATGGGCCACATCTACCAGCCTTTTTTGCAACTGGCGTCTTTTAACGATGTATTGCAAAAAGCCGCCGCCAGCACAGACCGCGTTTTTCAACTCCTCGCTATCCGTCCGGAAATTACCGACGCGCCCGGTGTCACCGTGCCCAAAACCATCACATGGGATATCCATATCGACGCACTCACCTTTGGATATGATCCCAACACACCCGTCTTGCAAGACATCGACCTGCACATTGACGAAGGAGATATCCTCGCACTCGTCGGGCCCACGGGAGCGGGCAAATCAACCCTTGCCAACCTCTTGCCCCGATTTTATGACCCCCAACAGGGCGCGGTTCGCATTGGCGGATATGACCTGCGCGATCTACCCCTCTCTTTTGTGCGCCAAAATATCGCCTCAGTCCTTCAAGACGTCTTTTTATTTCACGGCACAGTATATGAAAATCTGATCTTTGGTCGTCCAGATGCGACCGAACGCACAGTTCGAGAAGCCGCACAAGCAGCCAATGCCCATGCCTTTATTCGCGACCTGCCCAAAGGATATGACACCGTGATTGGAGAACGAGGCGTGCGATTATCCGGCGGTGAAAAACAACGCCTCTCCATAGCCCGAGCACTGCTTAAAGACGCCCCCATACTCATCCTTGATGAAGCCACATCTTCTGTTGACGTTGAAACCGAAGCACTTATTCAAGAAGCCCTTTATCGCCTCACGCAAAATCGCACCACCCTCGTCATTGCCCATCGCCTCTCCACTGTGCGCCGGTCGCCCACCATTGCTGTAATCGACGAAGGGCGCGTGGTCGAAACGGGCAACCACGGTTCCCTCATTGACCGAGATGGACTCTATGCGCGCATGGTTCGGGCGCAAGACCTCACGCGCAATGGAGAAATACTATCGCGCATTGCAACCCGCGAGTCGCAGGTCGCGGATTAAAGCGGTGAGACGTAAGACACCCCGCCTCTTGCCTTTCTTCGTGTCCCTTCGTGTCCTTCGTGGATTACCTCCCGCCTATTGAATTTTCGCCCAATCGGGCATCACCCCGAGTTCAATACCCAGCACAACGCGACCAACAACAGCAATCGCAGCAGTAATCATCACCGCTCCTATCAAATTCAACCCTACGCCCACGCGCGCCATATCGCGCATCGCAATTCTATCCGTGCCAAACACAATTGCATTGGGCGGCGTAGCTACCGGCAACATAAACGCACAAGAACACGACAACGTGGCTGGAATCATCAGCAACAATGGATTGAGACCTACAGCCACAGATAACGCCGCCAAAACCGGAAGAAACATCTCTGCCGTTGCCGTATTGGAAGTCAACTCTGTCAAAAAAGTCATCATTACACACAAACCACCGACCAAAAATAGAGGATGCAAGCGCCCCATACCCTCTAACTGCTGCGCGCACCAGAGCGACAACCCCGACTCCTTAAACCCACTTGCCAGAGCAAATCCACCGCCAATCAGCAACACAATATGCCAGGGCACGTTGCCAGCCGTTTGCCAATCCATCACTCTGGATTTCGCACCATCTCGCGCGGGTACGACAAATAAAATCAAAGCCATTGCCATAGCAACTGACCCATCGGTTATCAATCCGCCAGATTCGAAAAACTGAGACCAGCCCGGCAGCGTCCAATCGCCAATTTGAATGGGGCGTCTCGACAACCACAACAGCGCCAACAGCACAAAATCGGCCAGCACGATCTTCTCGGCAAATGACATTGGCCCCAACTCGGCATATTGCGTTCGCACCACACTCAGATCAATATCATCGCCGCGACCGCGAATACCAAAAACGAGACAAAGCGCGCCCCACGCACAAACGAGCATCACGCATGCCAGAGGCAGAGCAAACGCAAACCACGTCGCAAACGAAATCTCGGGAACCTCTGAAAAATGAATCGACAAAATCCTCACAAAAGACAAATTGGTCGGCGTACCCACAAGCGTTGCACTCCCACCAATTGAAGCCGCATAAGCCACCCCCAGAAACACCGCCGTGCCAAAAGAACCAGATGCCACACCCTGCTCTTCCATTCTAACCACAATAGCAAGTGCAATAGGCACCATCATCATCGTTGTTGCCGTATTGGAAATCCACATGGACAAAAACGCCGTTACCAGCATAAAACCCGTCAGGATACACCGGGGACACCCTCCAAAAAGGAGCAGCAAGCGCAGGGCAATTCGCCGGTGTAAATTCCAGCGCTGCATGGCCAGTGCCACCATAAAACCACCGACAAACAAAAAGATAATGTGATTCAAATAAAGTGGCGCAACCTCTTGCCCGCTCATAATACCCAGCAGGGGAAACAGCACAACGGGCAACAGTGCCGTCGCAGCCAAAGGCACGGCCTCTGTCATCCACCAAACCGCCATCCAGCAGGCCACACCTGCCGTATGTGTTACCTCGGGATGTCCCGGCTTGAGGTCTCCAAAAACCGTGACACTCAGCCCAATTATCGGACCGAGCCACAGCCCCCAGCGTTCTATTTTTTTATTCAGCATAGCTTCTCCATGGTCACATCTTTTAGAGATTCAACAATATATACCATAAAACAAAAAGTTAAAACTTGTTTGAGCCAACAAAAAATTGCACCTTTTGGGAACCTTTCCAACCCTTAAAAGTAAAAGAATATGCGACAAAGCGTGTCGCAAAAATATCGGCGTTGACTCCTATACCCCGGCTGAGTCAACGCCGTTACTCTTTCTTGGAACTCTTTTCTGTACAAATGCGTCTAATCCGGTACCATGCAACATCCCTTGAGGCGTTGGTTATTCCCTCCCGACCGACGCCTCTTATTTTTATAACTAAAAAAACTCCCCTCGGGGAGTTGATATGCAGCGCCATTTCTGCTTATATCCTCACTTATTGGACTGCCAGCCAAGCGGAAACCGCCGCTCCTGCAAAATACGCCTGGCTTTATCTTTTTGTCCTTTCTCAATAAACCTGAGCAAAGACCGCACATCATCCGCGGTATAAACCCAATGCGTTTCATCGGGATTCAATCCATAACGCGGATCAACATATTCTGTACGCATACAAACCTCCTTTCCTAATTATTATGCACATTCCGCACCAACAACCTCATATCGGGATGATGCCGCAGTTTTCGCAAAGCGTGAGCCTTAATTTGTCGCACGCGCTCGCGACTTAACTGAAACCGCATCCCAATCTCCAAAAGCGTCATTTGAGGCGCGCCATCCAGGCCAAAATACAGACAAATCACCTCTTTTTCGCGTGCATCGAGTAGATTCAGAGCCGATGCAATACCATCTTGAAGCGCGTTTTGAAACAAAGAGGCATCTGCTCCTGCTTGTGGATCTGACAATTTTTCTTTCAGACAGAAGCTATCATCGGGGTGAAAGGGCATATCCAAAGACATAATAGGCTGCATATCGCTGAGCAAATCAGCCACATTTTCGCGCGTCAAATTAAAAGCCATTGCAATATCCCCCTGGGGGTCATCGCGGGGTTCTTGCTCTGAAAATCGGACAATTTTACGCAAAAGCTCAACGCGGCTGGCCGGCAGACGAATAGTGCGGGCGTGTTGCGCGATAGCCTGCTGGATCGACTGGCGTATCCACCAAACAGCATACGTGATAAACCGAAATCCCTTTTCTTCATCAAACCGCTCCGCGGCCTTAATCAAACCCAAATTGCCAGCACCGATCAAATCGCTCATGGGCAGGCCCAAATTTTGATACCCTTTGGCCACGCGCATCACAAAGCGCAAATTGGCAACCACCAACCGGTTCCGCGCCTCTAAATCACCCTGTTTGATCTGCACAGCCAATTCGCGTTCTTTTTCGGGGGAGAGGGGTGTGCAAGCGGCCAGATCCGCCGTATAAGCATGCAACAAATCCATCGTGCGATCTGCCGAAACGGAAACCATCTTCTCCTCCTGTGAGTGAATAACGCAATATCTGGCACGAAAATACGCACAGGATGTTACAACCGCGTTTCTGTCAAGTGACAATCGCGTGGAGCATGTTCTATTTTATTTATAAACAAAAAAGCCTTTGAGGGTTCCCTCCCGACACCCTCAAAGGTTTGTAAGTCTGCTATAAAAGCAAAATAAATTCCAAAAATAACCCTGTCAACAAAAAAAGCGGGCTGCCAACAGCACTCTATTTATCGGGAGGGAGGAAATAAACAGACATGCTGAGGCAACCCGCTGTATATAAAACATACCCAACTACAAAAACAACGTCAAGAGTATAAAAAAAATTATTACTCAAGCAGAGTCTGAATATCAAAAATCGTTGTCCTCGCCTTGATATCTTCGTGCCTCAATGCGTCCTTAATGCGGTCGGCATTCCCGTAAATAAGCATCAGCAATGGCAATTTGTTCTGACTGTTTAACATCCTTTTGAAAACGCGGCGAATATCCTCCTCCGTCACCCCATCAACAGCCGATTCGTATTCCTCCAGCGAAAGAGCGGGCACCCCATCGCGGTCATAGCGCACCTGCTGGCTGAGTCTGCTCTGCGGACCGAGTTGCAAATGATACGCTCGCTTGAGCCTTTCGCGACCTTTCTCCACCTGCGCCCAAAAATCTGGCTCAGACAAACAATGGTGAATCAACCGAAACATCTCGGGAACAAGCTCAGAAGTATAAACACCTCGAGGATCAGCCGAAAAACTCAGTACTGGCGGTGACGTCCTTTCGTCAATACTCACGCCCGTCGAATAACACCAGCCCTTTTGTTCGCGAAGCCGAATAAACAACAGGCGGTCCAGCGCATTGACCAAAACCGTTTGTGCAAACCAATCCTCATTTGTGCGTGGCAAACCATTGGTTATCCAATAACAAAAATCAGCTTGATGGGTATATGGATAAATTAAAGCGTGCAAACCCGTAATCTCTTTGCGTTTGGGCCGGGGACGTGGCAAAAAACCATCTCGAACCCGGTTGTGCGTCATCACGCGCAAACTGCGTTCAATTTCCGATTTACTCAAATCGGAAGTCACCGTAAAAAAGAGGACTTTTGCGCGCAAGGTTCGATTCCAAAATTGTTGCAAGTCTTTCATTGTCAAATTTTCAAGTGCCGTGCGCGTACCTATCCTCCGGTCCTTGTCGTATTTGTACAGATGATACCTGAAAATTTCCGTTCCTTTATGGTCGTTAACATATTCCTCAAAATCGTCTATGATCCGCGCCCGTTCCTTATCTAACAGTTCTTTAGAGAATGTGAGATCTCTCATCATCACCTTCAGGCGTCTCAAAGCCGCATCCAAATTTTCGCTAAACACGGTCAGGTTAACGGTAACATATCGGTCAGAAATATTGAACCAGAACTCTGCGCCAAGCCGGTCCATCTCTTTTTTATCTTCCCCGTGTAATGCCAGATCATTCAGGCGAAAAAACGCAAAGGACAAACCGCGCGTATCCATTGTCTCCTGCAGATCCCCCCCTGTATAATACCTCATTGAAAGCCGCGTTTGCGGCACGCGCGTATCTTGCACGTAATATATCTTGTGATTGGAAATTTCTGCATCTGCTACCGAAATATTGCAAAGGACTACAAATAACCCCACTGCAAGTACTCGCCGTCGCCAGTACCAGCATCCTCCCACACCTGCGAGAACCCACACAATACCCACATAAAGCCACACATGCCGCGATGGTGGTCGCTCTGGAGACGAGACCAGAGCAAAAGTGCGGGGTGGCTGGTCCAAAAGATATTGCTTCACCACCCGCTTGACATCCGCCACAGTAATCTCATCGAGATTCTGCATCCACTTGAGACGATGGGCGGGATCGCTGGTGCGAATAAATCCAGAAGAGATCGCATTTGCCAGACGGGACTGACTGGTTATCGTGCGATATAAAGTCTTACGCGCTTCGTTCCGCGCCAGCAGAAGATCCTCCTTAGATAAAGAATCGATAGCTGTTTGAATAATTTGTGGCATTTCCTTAACGTCATAATATGCACCCGAGGGTAAGTCGGCTATAAAATAAAACAGTCCTTTATCGCGCAGAGCATACTGAGAGTAGCTTAGCTGAAGGGCTTTTCCAGAACTAACCAGTTTTTGATGAGCAAGAGAATATTCACCTTCAAAAAGAGCTTTGGCAAATAAATACAAAGCGTAATAGTCCGGATGCGTATCTGTCGGAATATGCCAGACACCCCAGACAGAAGAATGCAGACCACTTGTAGATTGCAGGGAATCCTGGGGGACAGATACATCCTCCAACGTATCAACATCATCGTGAATAAACCCCTCGTCCTTCGGTATCCCTCCAAAATGTTGAACCACAACGGGCAAAATATCAGTCCCTTTCACATCACCGACAATTACAAGACAGGCATTATTCGGCACGTAATAACACTTGTGAAATGCGGTCGCTTGCTCCAGAGTAAAAGTTTTAATCGTATCGCGATGACCCAGAATATCGTACCGATAGGGATGTCCTGCAAACATGCGGGCATACAGCTTTTTGTAAAGCAACCGACGGGCGCCTTCGACATTACGCGCCCATTCAGCCAGAACCACCTCTTTTTCGAGATCAAATGCTTCCTGCGAAACATCAAACCGTGTCATACCCCGTGCAAAACTGGCGATCAGCGCGTCCAATTGCGCTTTGGGAACAGTCGCGTAGTATTTCGTGCCATCTCTCGACGTACTGGCATTGGCGTGTGGTGCTTCCGAAAGGTGGAACGATTCTAAGAATGAGCGATCCACTGCGAGGTGCTCGACCAGATGCGCCATGCCCTGCCGGTCGGGTGCTTCGTGAGAAGATCCCACGCGATAGGCGATTTGGCACGTCACAACGGGACGGGTATCGTCTTCCACAATCGCAACCTGAAGGCCATTGGCGAGGCGATAGTGCTGGAGAGAAAGCGAGCCAGCAAGCGAAACATCGGCGACCTTTTGATAGGGCGGCGAACTTGCCAGTACCTGAAGCGGCAAAAGACAGAGAAGAAGAGGAAAATATCTGGAACGCATCACGAAATCCTCATGGTTGGCTAAATGCTTATTCCAGAATACCAAAATTTTCCAACGTGTGCAACGCCCAAAAAACCTCTGGCTCCTGAAAAACACGCGCCGATTAGCCCTGGCTTTTCCGTTGCTTTTCTCGCGCAAACTGATAATTTACCACATCTCATCTGAAACCCCGTTGCGAAAGGTCCTCTTATGTTCTTAGTCACCCTGCTCAAAATTTACGGCTACATCATCATTGCGCGAGCACTCATCTCATGGATAAATCCCAATCCATACAATCCACTCATCAGAATAATATGCGCCATCACAGATCCGGTACTCGTACCCATTCGCCGCGTGTTGCCCGATCTCGGTGGCCTGGACATATCGCCCTTTGTCGCCATCGTCATTATCTGGTTCATCATATCCCTGATTTAGTCCCCTCTCTCACAAAAGGGCATAATTTGAGCGCAGAACCACGTCCATCCACCTCCCGCATCCTCATTCCCATCTTGCTAACTGGCCTGTCTGGTCTGCCCCCCCTATCCATTGACATGTTTTTGCCCTCCATGCCGGCAATGGTGCAGGAATTTCAAACCCAACCCACCCACATCCAGCCCGCCGTCACCCTATTCCTGATGGCACTGGGCGCAGCACAACTCGTCTTTGGTCCCCTCTCTGACAGATATGGCCGTCGCCCCATCTTGCTCATCGGTCTGGCCTGTTACGCGCTCGCGGGCCTGGGTTGCCTATTTGCGCCCACAGTGGGCGCACTCATCTTAGCGCGTGTATTGCAGGGATTTGCTGGGGGCAGTGGTCCTTCTGTAAGCCGCGCTGTCGTACGCGATATATACGGCGAAATCCACGCCGCCAGAATAATGTCCTACATGGCCACAGCCATTGCCCTTGCCCCCATTCTCGCACCCGTGATAGGTGGATTTTTACAAGCCTATTTTGGATGGCATGCCGTCTTTGTCGTACTCAGCGCGCTGGGCGCTCTGTTCTTTTTGGGCTACCTGTGGGCAGTGCCCGAAACCAATAACATGATAGACCCCACAGCCCTGAATCCAACGCGCATGATAGCCAATTACCGCGACCTCCTGAGCAGCCGCCAGTACCTCGGATATACCTTTATGGTCGCCATTCTATTCTGGGGCATGTTTGCCTTTATCACAAACTCATCTTTCGTACTCATCACCGAGTTGGGCGTCTCTCCCCAACTCTACGGCTTCTGTTTTGGATCGGTCGCGGTGGGACTCATGATCGGCGCATTTTTATCTGGCCGTCTCAACAATCGCCTCGGCAGCGCACGCATCATTCAAATTGGCAGCCTGATCGCAGCAGGCGCGGGCCTGCTTTTATTGGGACTCAAACTCGCGGGCGTATTTTCGGTCATCACCATCATCGCCCCCATGTGTTTATTCACAATAGGCGGCGGTATGGTGCGCCCCCAGTCAATGGCCGGCGCAATCGTACCCTACCCGGAAAAAGCCGGACTTGCCTCCGCCCTCATGGGATTTATACAAATGAGCACAGCGGGATTATTTGTCACCCTCTTCAGTCAATTTTACAGCGCCTCATCCATCTCCATGGTCACAGCCATTGCCATTTCAGGCATCATTGCCCTGATCGTGCGCCGCACACTATTGCCTTATGGAGCCACATCATGATCCTCGCCATTGACATCGGCGGCACCCAATTTGGCCTGGCCCTCGCCACGCCCGACGGTCGCGTCATCAAACACATCCAGCACCAAACAGATCGCGCAGACCACGCAGACAAAAGAACTGACCGCATACTCGCCGCAAGCAAAACGCTCATCGCACAATCATCTGTATTGGCCTGTGGCATAGGATTTGGTGGCCCCGTCAACTTCGATACACAGCGCATCGTCAACTCCACCCACGTCGTCGGATGGGACGATTGCCCACTGCCGAAAATTGTCGAACAACACCTCGGCTTACCCGCAATAATCGACAACGATGCCAACGCGGGCGCACTGGGAGAATTTACTTTTGGCGCGGGCAAAAACAGTCGCCACATCATCTACTACACGGTTAGCACCGGCATTGGTGGGGGTATCATCATCAACGGCGAACTTTACCGCGGTGGCAACGGATATGCCGGCGAACTCGGCCATGTGCCCATCTTGCGCGACGGACCCCAATGCGACTGCGGCAATCGCGGCTGCCTCGAAGCTCTGTGCTCTGGCACTGCCATCGGCAAGCGCGCAACAGAAGCGGTGCAAAAACATCCGCGCAAAGGCATCGCAATCACACGGGCCGCAAACAACAATCCCATCACAGCCAAAACCCTATTTGATACCGCGCGTTCTGAAGCGGTGCAAAAACATCCGCGCAAAGGCATCGCAATCACACGGGCCGCAAACAACAATCCCATCACAGCCAAAACCCTATTTGATACCGCGCGTTCTGGAGACCCTTATGCCAGAGTACTCGTCGATGAAATCTGCACCGACCTCGGGCAGGGTTTGGCAATGGCTGTAAACGCATTCGCCCCCGATGTCATCGTCATCGGAGGCGGCGTCTCAAACGCGGGACGCGTTCTATTTGAACCGCTGCGAAGAGAAACCCGTCGATTCCTCATGCCGGTTCACCGTCCAAATCTCAGAATCGCCCCTGCCAAACTCAAAAATCGCTCCGTACTTCTCGGCGCAGTCGCGCTTGCAAGACAACTGATTTGAAATCAGGATGAAATGACGATTTTTTTATCTTGAAATTCAGACATTTTTGAAGTTCATTACCTGACGATAACCTGTTATCCCAGTCGTACAACACCCAAAGGAGAACACCATGCCTCAAATGACCGGCGGCCGATTCATCGCTGAAACCTTCAAAGGATATGGTATTACCCATGTCTTTTTTATGCCCGTAATTGCACCTAGAGCGCTGTATGAAATGGAAAAATTAGGCATCAAACGCATCATGACACACGGCGAAAAAGCCGCTGCTTACATGGCCGATGCGTACGCCCGCGTCAACCGGGGTCCCGGTATCTGCATGGCCCAATCTGTCGGCGCGGCCAATCTCGCCGCTGGCCTGCAAGACGCTTATCTCGCCTGCGCCCCAGTTATCGCCATCACCGGACGCCAGACCCAGATCAACCAGCAGCGCCACGCCTATCAAGAAGTCGATCACAAAGCTCCTTTTAGCGCGGTCACAAAATACAGTATTAACGTCGGCGAACTCGATCAACTGCCCTACTTCATGCGTCAGGCATTTCGAGAATCCGTCTCTGGCACACCCGGTCCCGTTCACCTGGACTTTGAGGGCTTTGTCGGACAAAACATCGCAGAAGCCGAAGCGGACCTGGACGTCATCATCGAAGAACAATTCACACGCATGCCCCCCTTCCGTCCAGAGCCAGAAGAGTCAAGCGTTCGGGAAGCCATAACATTGCTCACCCGTGCCAAACGTCCCGTCATCATCGCCGGCGGAGGCGTCACCTATTCCGAAGCAGGTACCGAACTCGTCAAACTCGCCGAAAAATTATCCATACCCGTCGCCACCTCTCTCAACGCCAAAGAAACCTTCCCCTACGACCATCCACTCGCCGTTGGCGTATGCGGCCAATACTCCCGTGCCTGCGCCAACAAAACCGTCTGCGAAGCCGATCTCGTCTTCTTTATCGGCAGTCACGCGGGTGGGCAGGTCACCAACGAATGGAAAATTCCGCCCAAAGGCACACCCGTCATCCAGCTCGACATCAACCCCTCTGAACTGGGGCGTTCTTTCCCAATATCGCTCGGTCTGCAAGGCGATGTTCAGGCATCGCTGCGCAAAATGATCGACAATGCCGACCCCGTTGCAGAGCGCACCGAATGGATTACCCGGGTCCGGGATCTGGTCCGCGAATGGCGCGACGAAGTCGCCCCACTCGTCAACTCCGACGACAACCCCATGCGTCCCGAACGCCTGTGCAAAGAACTCACCGACCTTCTCCCCTCAGACGCCATCCTCGTCTCTGACACGGGTCACTCCGGGATATGGACCGGCACCATGATGGACCTCAAACACCCCGATCAACTGTTCATCCGCTGCGCCGGATCCCTCGGATGGGGTCTCCCTGCAGCTATTGGTGCCAAATGCGCCAAACCCGACCGCCCTGTTATCTGCTTCACCGGCGACGGCGGGATATGGTATCACATGACCGAACTCGATACCGCATTGCGATACGACATCCCCACTGTCACCATCGTAAACAACAACCGCTCGCTCAACCAGGAAAAATCCGTCAACGAGCGAACTTATGGCGGACAGACTCCTGGATCCGATGAACTGTGGATACTCACTGATGCCGACTTTGCAAAAATTGCACAATCCATGGACTGCTTTGGTGCCACGGTAAATCATCCCGGCGAACTATCGGGTGCCTTAGACCAGGCACTTGCCTCTAACAAACCCGCCATCATTGATGTCAAAACACACATCGAAGGCATTGCACCACGCGCCTGGGCGCCAGAGTAAAAACGCGAGGAACTCCTCAATGGACGCAAAAGAAAGATACTTCTGGGACCTGACCGGGCATCTCGTTGTGCCCCAGGTACTCAGTCCCGATGAAATCGCAGAAGCAAATGAAGCCATCGATTATTACACCCGGGAAATTTTAAAAATCCAGGACTCTGACGACCTGCCCGGCAGACCAGATGTGCAGGCAAACACAGTCGTCAGAACCAGCAATAAGCATCCCTATTTCCTAAAAATGCCTTCGCCGTATTCCGATCCCTTCAGGAAAATGCTCGTCCATCCCCAGATCGTATCTCGCCTCAACAAAATATGTGGTCGGGGCTTTCGCTTGGATCACGGACCCGAGTTAATCGGTCACGTCAAAGGCGTAGATGGCCTTCGGCTGCACGGATCGGGTGACCGCCACAAACCCTATGTGGCCTATCGCAATCAAAACGGCGAAATGCACTGCGGCGGAGTCACGGTCTCCTATCAACTATCAGACGTCGGCAAAGGCGATGGCGGATTTGTCGCCGTACCGGGATCGCACAAATCCAAATACATCATACCCGAAGACCTCAAATACTTCAAAAGCGACATGGACGTACTCGTTCAACCCACTATGAAAGCGGGAGATGTCCTCTTTTTCATGGACGGCGCGCAAACGCACGGCACTTTGCCCTGGCAAGCAGAACACCAGCGCCGATCCATCCTCTACAAATACACGAGTAGAACGTCTGCCCGGCAGGGAACCGCAGAAGACGTTGCACCGCCCAAAAATTACTGGGAACAATCGATCACCGACGGCATGACACCTGAGCAACTCGCCGTCATGTGGGGACCCTATTCCAACTACCACGAAGAACTGCCTGTCCTGGGCATTAACGATCAGGGTGTTGTCCACACAGAAGAACCCATTGACCCCGATAATATCTGGAGCGACCGGAGAGGATAAACACAACAAAAGGAGACTCTCAATGCCCTACGACCTCCTCTTAAAAAACGCCACCGTTATTGATCCCTCTCAAAATCTCAACGCCATCCGCGATGTCGCCATCCAAAACGCCACCATTGTCGCCCTCTCTGAATCCATCACCGATTCCGCCAAAGAAACCCTGGACCTTACTGGCAAAATCCTCACCCCCGGCTGGATCGATATCCATGCCCACGTCTTTGCCGGTGCGACCACCTGGGGCATTCAAGCGGATGCCCTCTGTCTCGCCACCGGCGTCACCACCATCGTTGATGCCGGCAGCCCCGGCTGGGCCAATTTCCTCGCCTTCCGCGACTTCATCGCCACCCCCGCCCGCACCCAGATTCTCACCTTTGTCCATATCAGCGGCATCGGTCTTACCTACGGTCCCATCGGAGAAATGACCGACATTAAATATGCCGATCCCGAACGCACCGCCTACGTCGTCCACACCTATCCCGAAACCTGCGTAGGCATCAAAGTACGCATCAGCAAAACCATCACTGGAGAAAACGGTGTCGTCCCCTTACAGTTGGCCGTTCGGGCCGCTGACATGGCCCACACACCCGTCATGGTCCACATGGGTGCTGGCGTCGCCCTCTCCGACATCTTGGCCGAACTGCGCCCAGGCGACATCGTTACCCACTGTTATCGCGGAGATGGAGACGCCACCATTGGCGACACCATTTTAAACCGCCAGCACATCATCCGCCCCGAAGTCCACCATGCCCGCCAGCAGGGAATTCTCTTCGACGTCGGTCACGGCGGCGGCAGTTTCCTTTTTGAAACCGCCAAAAAAGCCCTCGCCCAGGACTTTCTCCCCGACGTCATCAGCACCGACATCCACTCCGGTTCAATCAACGATCCCGTCTATAGCCTCCCAGAAACCGCCTCCAAACTGCTCAATCTGGGTATCGAACTCCCCGACATCGTCCGTCAAACTACCACCGCAGCTGCAGCCGCCATTGGCAGAAGCGACCATCTGGGGACCCTCAAAACCGGCACCGTCGCAGACCTATCGGCCTTTGAAATTCGCGAAGGCGAATTCCGATTTCACGACGTCAGAGACAATTTGGAAATCGGCCGCAAAAACATCCATCCCGTACTCACCATCCGGGCTGGCAAAGTCTATCGCCCCGAAACCCTTCGGGAAGAACGCGACGAAACCCTCGCCCGTGCCCGTGAAATTCGCGCGCTTACCTCCCGACGGTTCGGCGATCTGGGATGGACACCACCCGGCGCATAAAAAAAGGCGATCACACAACTGTGACCGCCTCTTCCTTTTTTTTCCCGATACACCAATTAGCGCTCCCTTCTCTCACCCTGCCTCCCGCGCCTACCCTGCCGCACATCATCACCCTGATTCCCCCGTTGTCTCTCAGCTACCTGCGGCGGTTCCAACCTGAAAATCGCCTCGCGTTTCACGGATTGACCACTCGCCAAATCCGTCACTTCAACCTCGACCTGATTGAGGCCCAGGATCATCTTTTTTGAATCCAACTCCAGATGGATCGGCTCCCACACATCTCGCCCCACATGCTCATAACTCACCGCCACCTGTGGTTTTCTACCCCTCGCCATCAATCTTTTGAATCCCCCACTCAACAGTCCAAAAATCGAAGCCCCCGACCGCACATCCTGCTGAATCGTATAGGACACCTTGTATCGCGTCTGCCCAAATTCATCGCGTTGCAAATTATAGACCTCGTAATAGACAAACACACTGCGATCATTCACAAAACTGCGCGACGGCATCGGCATCACCCACACATCGCCCTTGAGGTACTTGTCGTGAAACCTCTCCTCATCACCAATGGACCACGCCAGCTCCAGATCGCTCATCGCCAGCGAATCGGAAAATACCGGCGCTTCCAGATCCTGCACATAAACCCCCCACTTACCCGAATGCACATCGGTCAAATGCACCGCCATGCGATAGGTACCAGGTGGCACTTCCAGATAAGCCACATCGGGCACAAATGTCCCTCTCTTCAACCGCCTGGAATCAATACCCCCAAAATACAAATCATCCCGCGTCCGAAACACCTCCTCACCCTCATCGTCTGAAATCACCACCGAACGGCGCACATGCCCATTCTCATTTTCAATACCCACCTCCAGCGTCGGCACCCCGTAATACACCTCGACCCCGGTCTTGCCCTCTTCTCCTCTAAAACGCGCCACATCGTAATAAAACTCCAGCGGTTCAATCCCCGGCGGCAAATCAAAATACTCCGGCGTTGAAGCCACCACATCGTTCAACACAACGCCCGGATGGGATCGCAAAAGCGCGGACAGCCGTTCGACCGACATGCGCGTACCATCTGGCAGCGGGGGAAACTGCCACTTGCCATTGAGCAACTCATCCACAAAAACAAACTCCACACCGCCGCCAACCTGCGTGTAAATCCACGACTCCCACGGCATCGAACGCTCGTTAAACGCGACGGGATAAACAGGTTCAATTAGATTAATATCCTCGTAATCCTCAACCGGCAGTTCATCATCCACACCGCCAAAAAACGACTCCGCAGTCATTTCACCCGACTCTACAAAACCACCCTCAATATCCAGAGCCAATCGCTCCTTCACCGCCTCAGCCTCGGCACTCGGCACCGCATTAGGGGCGTGCGAACGCGACCGATAATCCGGCTCGCCATACCGAATATACACCTCGCCACGCCTGTCCCACGGCTGCACAGCTTTTGCAAAATGCGTCCGCGCGAACCACACCCGGCGATAGTGTTCTGCCTCACGCGCAAGACCACCCGATATCAGCGTCAAATCGCGCTTGCGCCAAAACGTCGTCAAAAACGCTGCGCGTTCATCTTCTGATAGCGATTCATATTCTTGCAACTCCTCCGGCCTTGCCACCAACTGCAAATCTTTGTAGAGCGCCCGTTCTTCTGCCGGAATCGCATCGAAATACTGCGCGAACAACGCCAACGCCCGATCCGGATCGCCCAGACCCGCATAAGCTTGTGCAACCAGCGCCAACAGCCGCGCTTCTCCTGGATTCTTCGCCAACGCTGTCTCGCCAATCTCAACGACAGACCGATACTTGTGCTCCTCCGTATAAGACACCGCCAATCCATAAAGCGCCTCGAGATCATCCGGCCTCAGCCTCAAATACTTTTCGTACAACAGGCGGTGTTCACCGTAATACATCTCGTAATTGTTATTCACATACCAATCCGCCAACTCCAGATACACCGGCGCGTAATCCGGTGCCATTTCAATCACGCGGCGAAACGCATCCTCAGCATCCAGGTCGCGCAGCATTACCTTTGCCCGCGCCAGATACAACTCGGCATCTATCGACTTCGGGTCCTTTGCCCGCGCCATCCGAAAATACGGCAACCCCTGACGCGCCCGCGTTGGTCCCCGCGCCATATACACCCGTCCCAACCCCACATAAGCCTCCGCCGACTCGGCATACCGAATGCCCTTGCGAAACGCATTATCTGCCTTATCAATCTCCCCCGCATTGAGATACAAATTGCCCAACCTGACCCATGCATCGCCATCTTTGGGCGAAGCTTTCACAGCTTCCTCCAAAACAGACAGCGAATCCACCACCTCTGAAGTCGCCCGCCCGGGTAATATCAGAAGCAAAATAATCCACAAATTCAGTATCAAATATCTCACGTCAACTCCGTTGTAAAAATTTTCGAGAATCTTCCCACCGCTCTCATAAATACCCTATTCTCCCCATTTGCACAAGTGCAAATCTTTTATTGAACTTTATGACGGATTGGGAGACATACGGGTTCCCGCCTGCACAATAAAATCCTCATACGATTTATTTTTTATAACACAACGCCTTTTGCTTGACAATTAAAAACGCTTATAATAAATTTATTTGCAAACAAGAAAACTATTGCATTTTTGAACAACACATCTGTTCTTTTTTGGATTACGATGGATTTGTTTCCAATGCCTGCAGATGCTTATAGCACCTGCAAAATAGCAACTGCACTGTCTGTCCTCCCCCTTGTTTATTAAGGCCATTTGACAGTTGTGGTTGCTTTTTTTATTGCAAAATCACGAGGACCTCATGGCATTGACAAAAATTAAACAAGGGCTCGACCTTCCCATTAGCGGCGTACCCGATCAATCCACAGTACAAAATGGCAAGCCCGTCCAGACCGTGGCACTCTCAGGTGAAGATTACGTGGGCATGCGTCCCACAATAGTGGCTCAAGTGGGAGACCGCGTCAAACTCGGCGATGTATTGTTCACCGACAAAAAAATGGAAGGTGTTCTCTACACCTCACCCGGTGCAGGCGAGGTAATCTCCATAAATCGGGGAATAAAACGCGCCTTCTTATCGACGGTCATCCGCCTGGAAGGCGACGATGAAATCACCTTTGAATCCCATCGAGAAGATGAAATCGACAACCTGAGCCGGGAAACCGTCAAAGAACAACTCATCTCATCGGGACAGTGGACCGCCCTGAGAGCGCGGCCATTTGGCAAAGTAGCCGACCCCGCGACCGAGGCGAATTCCATCTTTGTCAACGCTATGGACACCAATCCTCTCTCCCCGGACATGGCGCGTGTATTAGCCGGACAGGAAAACAATTTCGCATTGGGCCTCAAAATCGTCTCAAAACTCCTGGATGGGACAATTTTTCTCTGCAGAGACCCGGAATTGGACCTGCCTGAAATCGACGATGACCGCATCCAGGTCGAAGAATTTACCGGTCCCCACCCCGCTGGATTGGTCGGTACACACATCCACTTCTTAGACCCTGTTCACCGCAACAAAACAGTCTGGCACATCGGCCTTCAGGATGTCATAGCCTGGGGGCATCTGTTTACAACCGGGCGGATTATGACCGAACGCATCGTCGCTCTGAGCGGCCCCACCGTGAAACACCCCAAACTGATCCGCACGCGGATGGGTGCTTCAATAATGGACCTGGTAGAAGGCGAACTCGAAGACGTCGAAAACCGAATCATCAGCGGCTCTGTTCTCTCCGGGCGCAAAGCAGACGATGTCCGCGCCTTTTTGGGGCGGTATCACCAGCAAATTACCGCACTTGAAGAAGGCAACAAACGCGCCTTTTTGGGCTGGATCACGCCGGGATTCGAATTTTTCACCATCAAGAATCTGGCACTGTCCAAAATGTTCTTCGGCCAACGCCTCAAATTAAACACCTCCACCAATGGCAGCCATCGCGCACTCGTGCCGCATGGCAATTACGACGACGTCATGCCGCTGGACATCTTGCCCAACTTTTTGATTCGGGCACTCGTGACCCGCGACCTCGACGACGCCGAAAAACTCGGCATTCTGGAATTGGAGGAAGAAGACCTATCACTATGCACATTTTCGTGTTCGTCAAAAATGGATTTTGGGCCTATTTTGCGCGAAAACCTCACCGAAATTGAAAAGGAAGGATAGTACAGGAAAGTGAAGCCCCTACGCGATTTATTGGACAAACAGGCAGAGCACTTTGAAGAAGGCGGCAAGCTCGAAAAACTGTATCCATTTTACGAAGCCGGAGATACATTTTTATATACCCCCGGCGAGGTTACCCAGGCCGATGCCCATGTGCGCGACGGCATGGATTTGAAGCGCATGATGATCACGGTCGTCCTTTCGCTACAACCCTGTATTTTATTTGCCCTGTACAATACGGGCCTGCAAGCGAGCCTGGCCTATCAAAATATCGGCGCAATCGGCACTGGCGATTGGCACATCTGGCTCGCCCAGGCAATGGGCTTGTCTTTTCTGCCCTCCGATATACTCAGTTGTTTTGCGATTGGCGCCATTTATTTTGTACCCGTACAACTCGTAACCGTAGCCGCGGGTGGCTTATGCGAAGCCATCTTTGCAGTCATTCGCAAACACGAGATCAACGAGGGATTTCTCGTCACCAGCACGCTATTTCCCCTGACAATGCCGCCCTTGATTCCCCTGTGGCAGGTCGCTATAGGCATCATCTTTGGCGTTGTAATAGGCAAAGAAATATTCGGCGGCGTGGGAATGAACTTCTTAAACCCCGCGCTCACGGGCCGCGCATTTCTCTATTTTGCTTATCCCGCGCAAATCTCGGGCGATGCAGTCTGGATCGCCGTTGATGGATACAGCCAGGCAACACCACTGGCGGCCTATGCCGATACCCATATCCAGTTGGATTACACATGGTGGGAGTCCTTTATCGGTCTGATCCCGGGGTCCATGGGAGAAACCTCAACCCTTTGCTGTTTATTGGGTGCAGGCATCTTGATATTAACCCGCGTTGGCTCGTGGCAAATCATGGCCGGTGTAACCATCGGCATGATTGTATCCGCACTATTTTTCAACTGGATCGGCAGCACCACCAATCCGCTACTCAACGTATCTCCAGCCTGGCATTTTGTCATCGGCGGCTTTGCATTTGGTACCGTATTTATGGCAACCGATCCCGTCAGCGCAACCATGACGCGCCAGGGCAAATGGGTCTATGGCATTTTAATAGGCGTGATGACCGTATTGATCCGCGTGACCAACCCGGCCTATCCCGAAGGCATCATGCTGGCCATATTATTCGCCAACGTATTCGCGCCCATTATTGACCGCGTCTTTATCAACCGCAATATCCAAAGGAGACTGGCCCGTGCAGAATGACAGCATCCAAAAAACGATCTTTGTTGCGGTGGCCCTTTGTCTGGTCTGTTCTCTTTTTGTTTCTCTGACTGCTGTGTCCTTGCACGATATCCAGAAAGAAAACAAACGCCTCGACAAGGTAAAAAATATTTTGATTGCGGGTGGTTTATACGATCCCTCGGTCGATGTGCAGTCCGTTTACGAAAAAAAGGTCGTACCACTGCTTATTGAACTGGACACGGGGCAGATCTTGAACAACGAAGAATATCCCGATGGCATCGACGCAGATACGTATGACTTAAAGAAAATGGCCGCCGATCCCACTTTTGGGCGTTCTGTTGATGCGGGCAAAGACATTGCAAATATTCGCAACCGTCCGAGATACATCTTCGTCTATAAAGTGATGGAAAACGACAAATTGCAGCGCATTATCTTGCCCATCTACGGCTATGGCCTCTGGTCCACGCTCTACGGTTTTGTATCTCTGGGCAATGACTTGCAAAGCATTCAGGGCATCACATTTTACGAACATGGCGAAACCCCGGGATTGGGTGGCGAGGTGGATAACGCCAGATGGAAGGGATTATGGCCCGGCAAACAGGCTTTTGACGATGTGGGCAATGTGGCGATTTCTGTAATCAAAGGCCAGGTAAATCCCAAAAGTGCAAAAGCAAAATACCAGGTCGATGGCCTCTCGGGTGCGACCATCACCACGCGGGGATTAGACAGTATGCTAAAATATTGGTTGGGCAACGAAGGATACGGTCGATTTTTAAATACGCTAAAACAAGGGGGTGTTCGTGGCTGAAGTGATCGAAAGGGAAGAACAAGCGCCAGAAGTGCCACCATCTCCGTCTCTGACGGCGAAAGAAGCCAAAAGCCTGTTATGGACGCCCGTCTTTGATGACAATCCAATCGGGCGTCAGGTATTGGGAGTTTGTTCGGCACTCGCGGTAACCACAAAGCTGGAAACCTCAATCGTCATGTCTATGGCGGTCATTTTTGTTATGGCGCTTTCCAATATATCGGTAAGCCTGATCAGAAATCACATTCCGTCCAGCGTGCGCATCATCGTTCAAATGACCATTATTGCCGCGCTTGTGATTATCGCCGACGAAGCGATCCAGGCATTTGCTTACAATATATCCAAGCAATTGTCGATCTTTGTCGGACTGATCATTACCAACTGCATCATCATGGGACGCGCCGAAGGGTTTGCAATGAAAAATCCCCCCACGCACAGCTTATTAGATGGCCTGGGAAATGGATTTGGTTACAGCACCATCTTGATTGTGGTGGGCTTTTTCCGCGAACTTTTGGGATCGGGTAAACTTCTGGGCGTTGACGTTTTGCCACTCGTCACCGAGGGCGGCTGGTACATGCCCAACGGCTTGATGTTGCTATCGCCGAGTGCGTTTTTCTTAATCGGGTTCTTCATCTGGGTTGTGCGAGCGTGGAAACCCGAGCAAGTGGAAGAGGATTAAAATGGCCGAACACTATATCAGCTTATTTGTCAAAGCTGTTTTTGTCGAAAATATGGCCCTCGCTTTCTTCCTGGGCATGTGTACATATCTCGCTGTCTCCAAACAGGTGACAACCGCTGTCGGCCTGGGCATTGCGGTGATTGTGGTGCAGACGATTACCGTGCCGATCAACAATTTAATTTTTACCCATGTCCTGACCGAAGGTGCGCTCGCCTGGGCGGGTTTGCCAAATGTGGATCTCACATTTTTGGGCCTGGTCACATATATCGGCGTCATCGCCGCGATGATTCAAATACTGGAAATGGTACTGGACAAATACGTACCCACCCTGTACAACGCCCTGGGCATATTCTTACCCCTGATCACAGTGAACTGCGCCATCTTGGGCGGTTCACTCCTGATGGTTGAGCGCGACTTTAACTTTCCCGAAAGTGTCGTCTTTGGACTGGGCAGTGGCACGGGTTGGGCACTCGCCATTGTCGGGTTGGCGGGCATACGCGAAAAAATGAAATACAGCAATGTACCCCCTGCATTGCGTGGGCTGGGCATTACATTTATGACCGTGGGATTGATGGCAATGGCATTTATGCTCTTTTCGGGGATTCAACTTTAGATCCAGGCAAGCGTGGAGATAATATGGAAGACGTAAGGCTGATTTTACTCGGTGTAGGAATGTTCACGACCATTGTACTGATGCTGGTAGCGGTTATACTCATTGCCAGGTCGCGACTGGTTGCCTCAGGACAGGCACACATCACCATCAATGACGACCCAGACCACAGCATTTCGGTTCCCATGGGCGGCAAATTGCTCAACACATTGGCCGATAATAGAATTTTTGTATCTTCCGCCTGTGGCGGCGGCGGCACCTGTGGACAGTGCAAAGTGACGGTCAACGATGGCGGCGGCGATATCTTATCTACCGAACTATCGCACATCAACCGCAAAGAAGCGCGGGAAGGGTGTCGGCTTTCGTGCCAGGTCACAGTGAAGGGCGATATGGATATCGAAGTGCCTGCCGAAGTATTTAGCATCAAAAAGTGGGACTGCAAAGTAATTTCAAATTACAATGTCGCCACATTCATCAAAGAACTCGTTCTCGAACTGCCGCCAGGGGAAGACGTCGGGTTCCGAGCCGGTGGTTTTATTCAAATCGAATGCCCGCCCCACACCGTTGATTACCGCAACTTCGATATCAAAGCCGCCGACGGCGAAGACCTCTTTAGAAGCACCTGGGATCATTTCAATGTATGGGACAATGTCTCGGTAGTTGATGAACCCGTCTTCCGCGCGTACTCAATGGCGAATTATCCCGAAGAAAAAGGGATTATTATGCTCAACATCCGCGTGGCATCTCCGCCGCCGGGAACAACGGGCATTCCGCCGGGCAAAATGTCGTCGTGGACTTTTGATCTAAAACCCGGCGATGACGTGACCATTTCGGGACCCTACGGCGAGTTCTTTGCCAAAGAAACCGATGCCGAAATGATCTTCATCGGTGGCGGCGCGGGCATGGCGCCCATGCGGTCGCACATCTTCGATCAATTCAAACGCATTGAGACAGACCGCAAAGTAACCTTCTGGTACGGCGCGCGCAGCCTGAATGAAATGTTTTACGTCGAAGACTTCGACGGATTGCAGCGCGATTATGATAATTTTACGTGGCATGTCGCACTATCCGACCCCATGCCGGAAGATAATTGGACGGGCTTGACCGGATTTATTCACCAGGTACTCTACGATGAATACTTAAAAGATCATCCGGCACCCGAAGACTGTGAATATTATATCTGCGGTCCCCCGCTGATGTTGGTGGCATGCCTGGATATGCTGGACGATATGGGTGTGGAACCCGAGAATATCTTATTCGACGACTTTGGCGGGTAATTTAAAAATTAAAAGTAATCAAAAAAAGTCTTCGGTTCATTCAGCAACCGAAGACTTTTTTGTCGGGTAGTTCTTCAGACACATAAACCTCCTGTGTTACGATGCCCGCCAATCCAGCGTGACAAAATCCTTGTATATCATCACTTCTTCCTCAGCATATTCCAACTTGGCCTTAACAATATCGCCAATCGACACAATGCCAGCGAGCCCCGCCTCGTCAACAATCGGCATGTGACGGAATCGCCCCTCTGTCATCGCTGCCATCACATATTCGATATCGGAATCCGGATGGCTTGTAACAAGATCGCGCGTCATCACATCTTCAACGTGCATAGCCTGCAAATCCGCGCCATTATACACCTCGCGCATCAGATCGCGCTCAGTAATAATACCGAGCAAATCCCCTGTTCGATTCTGCACGATAAGCGCACCCACGCTATTTTGAATCAGCGTAGCCAGTACCACATCCAATGTGTGATTAGGGGCAATCGTAATCACGCGGCGACCTTTTTGGTCGAGAATATCTTGAATGGTCATGATCATACCTCCATGAGTTCAGGTAAAAATTCCACGGGTTCAGGGACAAAAAAGCGGCCTCGATCAAAAGTGGTTCACAGTATGACTTCCCATCGGAGCCGCATAAATGCGTTGGTGGCATGGCCCTCCTCCTTGTGTGCGCGTTAGTTGTCAAAACCAGCCCATCGAACAAATGCACAGGCTGTATGCCGAAAAATCTCCACCAAATATTTTATTGCACCCCAGCTACGAATCGGGTTTGGGCAACACAGTCAACCTCCTCATTGAAATGTCGGATTATCCGCCATTTTGGAGAATATAAAGAGATTAAAACGCCGTGTCAAATGAGTTTAATAATACTTGTGTAAATTATTGAAATTATTTATACTTACAGTGTGATCGGATTTTAAATTGTATTTTGGAGTAAAGCGATGGGAATAGTGTGCGTAATATAATTCCCAATTCCCATTCAGAATCGCTAATACCTGAGACAGAGAGACACAGCTTTTAACACGACATTCGGGGCGTATGAAGGAAAATGAACAGAATTTGGCGATGGGTTTTTCCAATCCTGTTAATCGGATGTCAGGATCAGATGGGAACGATTTCAGGTCCTACGATGGGAACGACATTTCAGGTAAAAATCGTCCAAAATAATATAACGCTCGACATAGATGTATTGGAGCGAGAAATCAATACGCGATTGGAAGAAGTCAATCGCCAGATGTCCACTTATCAGGACAACTCCGAAATCACCCAATTCAATCGCTCGCGTTCAACAGACTGGTTTGCAGTCTCATCGGACTTTGCTTATGTTTTACATGTCGCTCGAGAAATCAGCACCTGGTCCGACGGCGCGTTTGACGTCACCATTGGGCCGCTGGTCAACCTGTGGGGCTTTGGACCTAACGCCATCCCCGAACGCGTACCTCCGCCCGACTCAATACAAGCTGCAAAAACACTGATCGGCTACAAAAAAATTCGCGTTGACCTATCTGCCCCCGCAATAAAAAAAGAATCGCCCGAAATCTATTGCGACTTATCCGCAATAGCCAAGGGATTTGGCGTAGATCGCATAGCGAGTTATCTGGACAGTTTGGGCATCAATCACTATTTTATCGAGATCGGCGGAGAACTGCGGACAAAGGGACACAATCACTTGGGACAACTCTGGCGGATAGGCATTGCAAGTCCCGCGGGACAGGGTGAACTACAAAAAGCACTCGCTCTAAATAACCTGTCAATGGCCACCTCGGGCGATTACCACAACTATTTTGAACGCGACGGTGTGCGGTATTCCCACACGATTGACCCGCGCACAGGACGGTCAATAACGCACACTCTGGCCTCCGTATCAGTACTACACAAAAGTTGCGCCTATGCCGATGGATTGGCCACGGCGATCAATGTAATGGGACCAGAAACGGGATTTGCATTTGCAGAAAAACACAATCTCGCCGTATTTATGATTGTACGACAGGGGGATGGGTTCGTGGAAAAAATGACGTTCGGCTTTGAGAAGATGTTACGAGAGGGGAAGTAAGAAAGGACCCTACCATGGAAACAATATTAACAGCGACAATCTTTCTCATCATAGCATTTGCGTTCATGGCGGGCGCGTTGACATTTGCGCAGTACAAGAAAAAGCAGCAAAGTTGTTGTGGCGACGTCTTGGAAACCCATGAACAGGATTTGGACGAGGACTCGGCGTGCTTTACATGCCCACGTCGCAAAAAAGCGGAAAAAGATCAGAACACCGTCTCCATCGCGGAAAAGGTGTGATAATCAGCGCAGTGGCGGATGCCAGTCGAGTTGTCCATCTCTAACACGGCAGCGGGTCTCGCAGAGATTGTCATTGCGGTCTTTGTAAATAACTCTCCATTCGATGCTTGTTAATGCCAACAGATCCGGACGCTGATCCGCCCGGATTTTTTTTGTTTCCCTCACAATGCGTTCAATGCTCACAGCACGCCCTTCAATCTTGTGAATAGATAGGCGAATCTGTGTCACGTAGCGATTTCGCCAAACAAAATAATAGAGAAAAAATCCAAAAATAAGTGCAGTAAACAAATATGCGATCAGAATAGTTGACACCGACTGTACCTTTCTATTAATTAATTCGTCTCTTATCCTTAAGATAGAACACAACGCGATATTTCGCTTGATTTTTTGCGTTAAAAAATATTAAATAAAACAGTTCGTACATTCACCCCATTTGGGCGAACGAATGGGTTTTTTGTGCCTTTCCTATAGAATGGGTGCTAACTGCTCAGGACAGGACAGTCCCCTACGATTTCATCCGAGGTCTATATGCGTTACATCTTCATGAGCATTGTGGCATTTGGCACATGGCTGCTCTGGTCTGGACATTATACGCTTGAACACACGCTCGTCCTTGCCATGGGTATATTGTCATGTGCTTTTGTCGTTTATCTGTCCGGTCGTCTATCTATTGTAGATGAAGAAGGGTATTCAATTCATCTGATCTGGAGCCTCGCTTTGTATATTCCCTGGTTAATCTGGGCCATTATCAAAGCGAATATCGACGTGGCAAAACGCATTTTGAATCCCAGATTGCCCATTGCCCCGCGCATAGTACGCGTAACGGGAACGCAAAAAACCGATCTCTGTCGCGTCATATTTGCCAATTCAATAACTCTGACCCCCGGCACCGTATCACTTGAACTGGACGAAGAAGATATTGTGGTACATGCCCTGACAAAAGAAGCCGCTGACGATGTACAGAGCGGCAATATGGACCGCCGCGTGACGATGGCACTGGAGCAATGAGATGTTTATTGCGGCAATGATCGGCATATTGGTCACCATGGCACTGGCACTTTGCCGCGCCCTATTGGGGCCAACTGTGTATGATCGCATCCTATCGGTAAATATGTTTGGCACCAAAACCGTATTATTTATTGCCGTACTCGGATTTTTAACTGACCGACCCGATTTTCTGGACCTCGCCCTTATTTATGTATTGATCAACTTTATCGGCACATTGGCCGTTCTAAAATTTGTGACCTATGGCGACTTAGGTGCGGAGCCAGAAGAATAAAAAAGGACCCAAACACCATGATCATTGTCGATATATTGAGCTGGATTTGTCTTATCCTGGGAAGTATTCTGTGCATAATTGGCGGCCTGGGGCTGTTGCGCTTGCCCGATTTTTACAGCCGCATGCACGGCGGTGGTATTACCGACACACTGGGGGCGAGCCTCGTCTTGCTGGGACTGATGTTTCAGGGCGGTTTGACGACAATCACAGTAAAACTGGTGATGATCCTGGTGATATTGCTCCTCACCAGCCCCACATCGACCCACGCGGTAGGCAAAGCGGCATTGTCGTCGGGTCTCAAGCCTTTTTTAAGCGATCCCGAAAACGAAGGAAAAAATGAGCATGACTGAAATTCTGGACATCGCCCTGCTGTCTTTTATGATAGTACTCGCGATTGCGGTCTCCCGAATGCACAATTTGTTTATGGCCGCAATGATGATGGGTATTTTCAGCTTCCTATCGGCTGTCGTATTTACATTGCTCGACGCCGTCGATGTCGCATTTACCGAAGCGGCTGTCGGAGCCGGCGTATCAACCGTGCTCCTTCTGGGCACCCTATCATTGACGACGCGCGAAGAAAAAACTGCCAAAAAAAACAATGCATTGGCACTGCTCGTCGTGCTCGTTACAGGTAGCGCGCTTATTTACGGCACACTGGATATGCCGAATTACGGCGACCCCAATGCACCCGTTCACCAGCACGTTGCCGATCGCTATATTGAAAAATCGGGAGAAGAAATGGGCATACCCAATATTGTAACATCGGTATTGGCGAGCTATCGCGGATACGATACCCTGGGTGAAGTAACGGTGATTTTTACGGCTGGTATCGGTGTAATATTGCTCATGGGACATATCTGGCGCAAGGAGGACAAACCGTGAAACATGAGAGTATTCCCCGCGTAGTGGGCAAATGGTTAATTCCTCCGATACTGTTATTCGCGCTCTACGTGCAATTTCACGGCGATTTCGGGCCTGGAGGCGGGTTTCAAGCCGGTGTGATTTTTGCCGCAGCAGTGGTGCTGTACACGCTAATTTTTGGCCTGCAAGCCGCAAAACAAATTGTGAAACCCCGGGTCATTGAAATACTCGTCGCGCTCGGCGTCTTGCTTTATGCGGGCACGGGATTGGTCTCCCTATTTCTCGGTTACAATTTCCTGGATTATAGTGCTCTGGATCCGCAAAATACACCACACGGACAACATCTGGGCATCTTTCTGGTCGAACTCGGCGTGGGTATTACCGTGGCGGCGGTTATGATAGCCATCTTTTTTGCTTTTGCAGGTCGGAGGCGATTGCGATGATCTCCGTCGGATTATTCAACTACTGGGCCTGTATGGTCTTGATGATGATTGGATTGTACACCGCAATTGCGCGCCCCAATCTCGTCAAAAAATTGATTGGCCTGAGCATCTTTCAGGTCTCGGTCTTCTTGCTCTATATCACCGTGGGAAAGGTCAGCGGTGGTACTGCGCCAATATTGGGTGAAGGGATTGAAGCATATTCCAACCCATTGCCCCATGTGCTCATCCTGACGGCAATTGTCGTGGGCATCGCAACGCTCTCCCTGGGGTTGGCACTCGTCGTGCGAATTGGAGAAGCTTATGATACAATTGAGGAAGATGAAATTATAGAACGGGACCTCGTGAATGATTGATATGCATCTGCCCATATTGTTGATCGTTGTACCCCTCGTGTCAGCCCCCTTATGTGTGTTATTGCGGCAAAAAACGCTGGTGTGGGCTTTTGCATCTCTCGTGTGTGTCGCCTCTTTGGGCATGGCATCTATGCTGCTCATGCGCGTGCTCGAAGAAGGCGTGATCTCCTATGCAATAGGCGGATGGATTGCCCCCTGGGGCATTGAATACCGCGTCGATACAATCAATGCTTATGTGCTGCTGCTGGTTTCGATCATCGCCGCCGTGCTGACGTTTTTTGCACTGCCGAGCGTGGTAGATGAAGTCGCCGGTAAGCAGCATTATTTATTTTACACAGCTTATTTGCTGTGCCTCACCGGATTGATGGGCATCGCGATCACAGGCGATGCGTTTAACGTCTTTGTATTTTTGGAAATATCATCGCTATCGTCCTATACTCTCATCGCCATGGGACGCGATCGGCGCGCACTGACCGCGTCTTATCAATACCTCCTCATGGGCACACTGGGAGCCACGTTTATTGTCATTGGCATCGGACTGATGTACATGATGACCGGCACCCTGAATATGTTTGATCTATCCCAGCGCTTGCCCGCGATGTTTGAAACGCGCACCGCAATGGTCGCATTCGCCTTCTTGACCGTGGGCATGTTGATCAAGCTGGCGATGTTCCCGATGCACATGTGGTTGCCCAATGCCTATTGTTACGCGCCTTCTTTAGTCACGGCTTTTTTGGCTGCAACAGCGACAAAAGTATCCATCTACGTATTTCTGAGATTCACATTTACCGTATGGGGTGCCGAATTTGTATTTGAAAAACTCAACCTCGACATCTTTTTGATCCCCCTATCTCTCATCGGAATCTATATCGCGTCCCTATCCGCCATTTACCAGACCAATATAAAGCGGTTATTGGCCTATTCCAGCGTGGCACAAATCGGGTATATGATGCTGGGCATCGGCTTTGTTTCCGTAACTGGATTGACCGGCGGGATTGTTCACCTGTTTAACCACGCCCTGATGAAAGCCGCCCTATTTTTGGCCGTGGGCTGCGCGGTGTTGCGCCTCGGATCATCTGACCTCGCCGACTGGAAAGGACTTGGGCGACGCATGCCCGTAACAATGGCGGCTTTTGTACTGGCGGGTTTGAGCTTGATTGGCGTGCCGTTAACCGTGGGCTTTATCAGCAAGTGGTATTTAATTCTGGCCGCGCTGGAAGCGGGATGGTGGCCCGTAGCGCTGCTGGCCCTGCTCAGTTCCCTGCTCGCCGTAGTATATGTGTGGCGCGTCGTTGAAGTGGCCTACTTTCAGAAAGCCGATGATGACGCCAATGTAAAAGAAGCGCCGTTAATGATGCAGATCTCCATGTGGATTTTGACAGGAGCGACAGTGTATTTTGGTATTCAAACGGACTTGACCGTCAACGTAGCACAACGCGCCGCCGAATTATTGATAGGGGTAATGCCGTGAGTGGATCAACCGCCATACTCGTATCCATCGCGTTACCGCTTCTGGGCATGCCGTTTATTGCACTGACCTCGCGCAGCCCCAATGTGCGTGAAGCCATCGGATTGATTGCGGCTGTATTGACCTTTGGCACTGTTATTTCACTTTTGCCTTCGGTGATGGACGGCGCACTGCCTGCCGCGCATATAATAGACGTAATGCCGGGCCTATCACTGGCATTTCAGGTAGAGCCATTGGGCATGATATTTGCCCTCATCGCGTCGGGTTTGTGGATTGTCACTACAGTCTATGCCATCGGGTACATGCGCGGGCATCACGAAGAAAATCAGACGCGGTTTTTTGTGTTCTTCGCATTTGCGATCTCGGCTGCTCTGGGCGTGGCTTTTGCCCGCAACATGTTTACCCTGTTCATTTTTTACGAGATATTGACCCTATCGACATATCCGCTTGTAACGCACCACCGCAGCGAAGATGCCATGCGCGCCGGGCGAATTTACATGGGCATCTTGATGAGTACTTCCGTGGGATTCTTGTTGCTGGGCATGGTATGGACCTGGCAGTTGACCGGCACGCTGGAATTTGCGCCGGGCGGTATTCTAACCGGCAAAGCGAGCGAAGGTATTGTAATCGTCCTCCTCGGTCTCTATGCCTTTGGAACCGGCAAAGCGGCGTTGATGCCATTCCACCGATGGTTGCCCGCGGCAATGGTCGCACCCACGCCTGTCAGCGCATTGCTACATGCAGTAGCCGTGGTAAAAGCCGGCGTATTTACGATAATGAAAGTGGTGATCTACCTCTTTGGCACAGACCTGCTTTCGAATGCGGGTCTTAGCGAATGGCTGACCTATATCGCTGGCTTCACCATACTGGTGGGATCGCTGGTAGCGATGACAAAGGACAACTTGAAAGCACGTCTGGCGTATTCCACAATCAGCCAGTTATCCTACATCGTGCTGGGAGCGTCGCTGGCAAATGATCTGGGTGTGCTGGGCGGCAGCATGCACATCGTAACGCACGCCTTTGGCAAAATCACCCTGTTCTTCTGTGCCGGAGCCATCCTGGTCGCTTTGCACAAAACAGAAATCAGCGACATGAAAGGCATTGGACGGCAGATGCCCTTTACGATGTTCGCCTTTTTGATCGGCTCTCTGAGCATTATCGGAATTCCGCCTTTTGCGGGTGCGTGGAGCAAGTGGTATCTGGTTATGGCTTCTATTGAAGCCCATCGCTATGTGGCCGCGGGCGTATTGCTCATCAGTTCCCTACTCAATGTCCTCTATTTATTGCCAATTCCCATCTATGCATTTTTTGCGTCTGCAACCAATGACCATCACACAGACGGTCTGCACGAAGCACCGCTTGCGTGCGTACTCCCCTTATCATTTACAGCCGTCGGCTGCCTGGTACTCTATATCTATCCCGAACCTATCCTGAACTTGTTGCTCATGATCGGAGGGGCCATGCCATGAACCATTCCGAATCCCCAAAACAGAATGAACGCTTGTTGGACCACCTCGGCGCCGTGCGCTGGTTGATCTTGGGCTTCTTCGTGTGGTGTGCGTTGTTGGTCCTGACCGACCTCATCGTGCATCGGCACTTGACTTTTGCCGAAGGCGAATTGCCAATTGAAGGCCGATTTGGATTTTACGCCATTTACGGATTTGTCGCTTATTTGATGATTGTCTGGGGCTCCATACTCTTGAGAAAAGTGCTGTTACGGTCGGAGGACTATTACGATGAGTGAGGTTCATCCCGCACTGATCCTGCTGGCGGGCGGCCTGCTTTTATTTTGCCTGCCAACCACACCGCGCCGCATCGTGTCGGTATGCTTGCCAGTGCTCGGATTTTTAAACCTGCTGACCATTTCCGATGGCACCTTGTGGCACATCACCTGGGGCGGCTACGAACTGACCGTACTGCGTGCGGACCGCTTGAGCATGCTATTTGGATATCTGTTCCATCTGGCGGCTTTTATCGGCGCAATTTACGCGCTACATCTCAAAGACCGGTTGCAGATCGGCACGGCATTGATCTACGCGGGATCGGCAGTTGGGGCGGTATTTGCCGGCGATCTGATCACCCTATTCATCTTCTGGGAACTCCTGGCGATCACATCGGTATTCCTCGTGTGGGCGCGCGGCGGTGAGCGCGCACTGCGGTCGGGAATGCGCTATCTGGTCATGCACATCTCGTCGGGCTTGCTACTCCTGCTCGGCGCGGTATTCTACTATTTGAACACAAAATCTCTTGCCTTTGATCACATCGGACTAAATGAGGGACATCACTACCTGATATTTTTAGCCTTTGGAATCAAATGTGCCTTTCCCCTCCTCCACAACTGGCTGATTGACGCCTATCCAGAATCCACGCCCGTAGGCACGGTATTTTTGAGTGCCTTTACAACCAAAGCCGCTGTATATGCCCTCGCGCGCGGATTTGCTGGAGAAGACCTGCTCATCTACATCGGCACCATCATGACCATCTTTCCGATATTCTACGCAGCCATCGAAAACGATATGCGCCGCGTATTGAGCTACAGCATGATCAACCAGATCGGATTTATGGTCGCGGGCATTGGCATCGGAGGCGCACTGGGCATTAACGGCGCAGTATCGCATGCATTCAATGACGTGCTATTCAAAGGACTGCTATTCATGTCCATGGGCGCTGTCTTATTTTCCACCGGGCGTATCAATGCCTCAGAACTGGGTGGCCTTTACAAGTCCATGCCCTGGACCTGTGCCTGCTGTATTGTAGGCGCAGCATCCATATCCGCAATTCCCCTGTTCAACGCGTTTATCAGCAAATCCATGGTCATGCAGGGCGTCGCGGACAGTGGCGCTGTGACAATCTGGCTGGTGCTCTTATTTGCATCGGCGGGCGTGCTTCACCACGCAGGCGTCAAAATTCCATTTTTTTCATTTTTTGCGCACGACGCCGGGATTCGCTGTCGCGAAGCACCCCTCAACATGCGGATCGCCATGACGATTTCTGCCATACTCTGTATCGTCATAGGCGCCTATCCACCGCTGCTCTACAACCTGTTGCCGCATCCCGTAGATTACGTGCCCTATACCACGACCCACGTCGTGCTCCAACTTCAACTGGTCTTCTTCGCAGTGCTGGCATTTGCGGTACTGATGTTGACGAGTGAAATCGACATATATCTGGAAGCGCAGAAGAAGCGAGGTATTGTCGGGATACTCCTATTAATAGGCAAGCACCCTCCCGAATTGCCCGGTGTAAATCTCGACTTCGACTGGATTTATCGACGCGCTTTACCCAAAGGTATTCGCGCCATAGTCCGCACAGGCGGGCTGGTCGTGAATCGTTTTTTTGCGGAAGCAAAGGCGTTGATTCAAAAACTCATTGCGGGTATTCAGGCGCAACACAATAATAGGGGATTGTTTGGCCGCTCGTGGCTATCGCAAAGCAATGTGCTCATCGCAATTATTTTTCTTGCAATTTATCTGATTTATTATTTTTAGAAGCCGTTTACATGTTTGAAACATTGGACTTATTTTTGGTTTTTATTTTACTTTTTTTTATGTTTAAGAAATCCCAATGAAACATCACTCTCATATATTATAGAAAGGAGAAAAGGAAAACTAAAAGTGTCAAAATCCAAAATATGGTCTGTGTGTACGCCACAAAGTTTTGCATACAGGTCATAATGCATCACTGTGTATAAACTCATCAGGAGGGACTTATGAAGAAATTATGTGGCATTTTGCTTGCAGGAATTTTTCTAATCGCCCCTGCAAATGCTCAGATGTCGGTCGGTATTACTCTGGATAGCTATACGGGATATATTTGGCGTGGTTACGTGCTCGGAGCCGATGACAAAATCGTGGCCCAGCCGGGTATTGAGGTGGGATTCGGTGAAACGGGTTTGTCTTTAGGCGCGTGGGGATCGTGGTTTGTGCAGGACCGCGTTGATGACAGAAATCCCGATGCCCAAACCCAAAATGTCGATGAACTCGACTTTTATGCCGACTATTCGAGGACCTTGAGCGACGACCTGGGCCTGGGCATTTCCATCGGTTATATTCAATATGTATTTCCCAGTGCGTCTGAAGACGCAAACCACTCAGAAGAAGCTTATATTGGGCTATCTCTGGACAACGCCATATCACCTGCAGTGACATTTTATTACGACTTTGGTCTGGTCGAGGCCTGGTATGTGTCTTTGTCGGGAGGCTATGACATTCCGCTCGGCTCAGAAGATGGGCAAGTATTGAGTATCGGTGCAAGTGTTGCAATGAGCAATTACGTAGATGAAACAGGTGAAAATAAAACGGGTTTTAACGATCTCACAGTTACAGCTTCTCTCAGTTGTAATGCGTGCGCAATTTCGATAGCGCCAACCATTGGATTTTCTTATGCCGACACAAAAATCAACCCCGACAACCGCACTATTTGGGGAGGCGTGAACATCGGCTTTTCGCGGTAAGTTATTCAATTCTCGATCCGGGTCGGCATTTCTGGTTTGCTTCGTGGCGTGGTTAATCAGATGCGACCAGGCGAGGAGGGGAGACCTTTTGAGGTCTCCCCTTTATTTTTGGGGATACAAACAAATGCAAATTGTCGAAACAGATTTAGAAATTCAGCGCGAGCCATTCGCACGGCCCTTTGCGTTTAAGGGATCGGCTTTTCACGAAAAGTGGAATCTCGTCGTGCGTTTGAAAGATGCCGATGGGTATGAGGCTTTTGGGATAGGTGGTTTGGCCGTACTGTGGTCAGATGCTACCGTATTTGCTGCACATACGGAAATGGGCGGCAATTTGCTCCAGGCGTCTCTCCTGGAATTTGCACTACAGCACATCAAGGGGAGAGAATTTGCCGATCCAATCGCATTGTTCGACACCATTGAAAACGAAGTCTTTTCTTATGCCAAAGCGATTACCGGCCAGGGGGATTTGCGCCGAACATTTGCGCTAATTGCACTGGTAGCACTGGACAACGCCGCATGGGTCTTGTATGCAAAGCGGAGGGGATTGACGACCTTCGACGCCTTAATCCCGGAAAAATTTCGCCCATTTTTATCCCATCGCCAATCGCATGTCGCGCTCGTACCCGCAGTGAGTTATACCCTGCCCATAGATGAATTGCGGGCAATTTTAGATAGCGGAGCGTACATACTAAAAATCAAAATTGGGCATCCGGGAGATGAAACCGAAATGGTAAAAACAGACATGGCCTGTCTGTCGCAGATTCACAGTCTGGCATCTCAGTACGAAACGGAGATGACCGATTCGGGCCAGGTGCTCTATTATCTCGATGCCAATGGTCGTTATGGCGAAAAAAACAGCATGTCGCGCTTATTAGATCATGCGGACAATGAAGGTATTCTGGATCGCATTGTCCTGATTGAAGAACCCTTTTCGCGCCCAGCAGATATCGATGTACACGGCTTGCCTGCCCGTTTTGCAGGGGATGAAAGCATCGAAACCGTTGCGGATGTACACACCCGGTTGGAGCAGGGATATGGCGCTATGGCGATCAAACCCGCGGGTAAAACCCTCTCATTGGCTTTTCGCATGATCGAAGCAGTAAATAGTGTACCGTGTTTTGTGGCGGATAATGCGTGTGTACCCGTACTGGTGGAATGGAACAAAAATGTGGCCGCGCGATTGCCCGCATTTCCCGGTGTGAAAGGGGGACTGATGGAATCCAATGGCCCGGAAAATTACGGGACATGGGATCACATGCTCTCGGAATATCCCATGCCCAATGCATCGTGGTTGCGACCCAGAGGTGGTGCTTATGTGTTGGATGAGAACTACTACCATCAAAGCGGAGGGATTTTTGAAGAACCGACCGCGTACACGCGATTATTTAAAAATAGAACCACATTGGGCTGTGGTAAATAATGATGTGATACACAATATCTGGCGCATACTTGATAAAAAAAAAAGTAATCTTGACTTAATAAAAACAATGGCTTATTTTAATGCCGTCTTTGTGGTAAAACCCATCAATCCCCCCGAGACAAGCAGGTGACTCCGATTCCCCATCGGATATTCTCAGTCATCTTTGAATAGCTTATCTGTACTCCCCGATCCAATTCTATTTACCATACAAGAGAACTCGCTATTTTGGTTTTGACAAGATAAAAACCCGGGGGCGAGTTGACTCAATGCAGCCGGATTCCCGCGGAATCATCTCTCCCAGGCTGTGTGAGTCGTTTGCCCCCGGGCTGATTTTAAGCGGTTTCTAAATTTTTTCACTTGTGATAACTTTCACCTCTGATAATCGTGAAAGCGCGATAGAGTTGCTCGAGCAAGATAACGCGCGCCAATTCGTGCGGAAAGGTCATAGGTGAAAGTGACAAATGCCAATCTGCACGCGACAAAACTCGAGATGCAAGCCCAAAAGGGCCGCCAATGAGAAAAATGAGGCGGCTTTTTCTTTGTACGCGCAGATAGTCCAGGCGTTTGGCTAAAATTTCAGAACTACACAATTTGCCAGAAGGCCCGAGAGCAACCACAGTGGCATCTGGATGCAGCGCGCTTAAGAGACGATGGCCTTCCTTTTCGATAATATCAGACACACGGGCATTTTTGCCACCGCGCTCTTCGCGTACTTCAATCTCATCACAAGCGACGTAGTGCTTCAGCCGTTTGATATAATTTTGCGCGGCATCTCGATAACACGCGTCTTTGAACTTACCCACAGTGAGCAAAGTGATCTGCATATTTGCCATTATACTCAGATTTGATATGTTTTACAAGAAACTTGTTCACCGCCCCAAAAAACGGTATAATATCAAGATGCAAAAATTTTCTCTCACCTCATTCTTATAGAATAGAACCATGCGCTCTCGATTTTTGACATTTTTTACGATCTGCATACTATATGGATCGAGCTGTGCCGAGTTGTACATGTCCGTCGATGATATCCAGCGCGGCATGAAAGGCGTTGGCCGCACGGTATTTCAAGGCACCCGCATCGATACATTTGGCGTCGAAGTTTTGGGTGTTTTACGCAATGTCTTTGGCCCAAAAAGCGATATGATTCTCGCCCGGTTATCCGGTGGCCCCATGGCGCAAACGGGTGTCATCGCCGGCATGAGTGGCAGTCCGGTATATATCGAGGGCAAACTCGTCGGCGCAGTCGGCTACAGCATTGGTGCATTCGCCGAAGAACCAATTGCGGGGATCACGCCGATTGGCGAAATGATGACGGTGCTTCAACGCACATCGCGGGACACCTTGTCGGACGCGACTTATGGATCTGCGCCGTGGAATGGACAAATAGATGGCGTACATGGCGGTGTGCTAAAACCCGTGGCTGTACCTTTAATGCTCTCGGGATTTGCTCAGCAAGTGGTCGTGGAATATCGAGAAGAATTGTCAAAATACGGCCTGTTGCCCATGCAGGGTGGAGGTGGAACAGACCCATCCCTATCTGTCGGTCCATTTGAACCGGGCGCGCCTCTGGGCGTGCAATTGGTCCGGGGCGACCTCAGTGTCACGGGTATTGGCACGCTGACGCATCGCGTGGGTGATAAGGTCGTGGGATTTGGGCATCCCCTGTTATTTGGCGGCCGCACGGCGATGTCTATGACCGCAGCATTTATTCACGAAGTGATTTCCAGCCAGATGCTTTCGTTTAAGGTGGGCACTGCATCGCGACATATCGGTGTGATTTTACAAGATCGCGCACCGGGCATTGCTGGCGTAATAGGATCTGAAGCAGAAATGATGCCTGTGCGTATCTCTGTCGTATCTCCCAACCACGATGCTTCGTTTAATATGGAGGTATTTCGACACAGAGAATTGGGCCCGTTGCTGGTGCGAATGGCCGTAGCGACCTCTGTTATCTCCGCTGAGAAATTGACGGGTGAAACCACTGTTGCAGGACAATTGACGTTGCACATGCCCAAACGCGAACCCGTGATTCTAAAAAATAAGTACGCAGGGACTCAGGGGCTTGGGTTGGCGGTATTGGGCTTGACACAACCCCTTGCGCAAGTGATCCAGAATCCTTTTGTCGATGCCAATATTGACTCGGCTATATTTCAATTATCCGTTGAGGAACGCACCCAAAGTGCGCGTATTGAAGGGCTGCGATTGGATCGTTCGCGCTACGAACCGGGCGATACAGTACACGTCTCTATTGCGCTGGCTCCTTTGCTGGGCAAGCGCGAGACCGTAGATGTCGCCTTGCCAATTCCCGGGTTTATGGCATCAGGACGTTTGATATTGCAGATTGTAAATGAACGCGAACAGCGATTACAAGATATGAAACGCTCCTCTTATCAACCCAAAACACTGGATGGACTGATTGGTCTGATCGAGAAATCGGGGCGCAATGATGTGCTCATTGCGAGATTCATAGCTTCTCGCCCCAGCGTGACAATGGGCGGACACGAAATTTCGGGACTGCCCACTTCGGTTCTGTCAGCACTATCACTGGCACGTGGATCAGATGTCGTGCAAAAATCACAGCAGTCGGTGTATAGCCAAAAACACGTACGGACTAACTATGTATTGACCGGCAGTCAAACGGCACTTCTGGTCGTGGGCAAAGACGGTAGTGCAACATTTTCAAGCAGGAGAGGTTCAGGTGAAGAAAAAAGATAGAATATTGAGAGCGGGGATGACACATGTGCTGCTTTTTATCTTCCTTGGAACAATCGCAAACGCGGTGTCACCCAAAATTTGGCGAGAAGATTCACAGACGGCTTTCCTGAAAGGAGAACCCGATGGCGTGTCGCTCACTCGGGAAGGCACAGTGACATTGGCGCCATCCTATAAACGGGTAGCAGATACAGGTGAAGACTTTGTGTGGGCACTATCTGTAGATAAGGAAAAAACCCTGTACATCGGAACCGGTAATAAAGGTCGAATTTACATGCTCAAACCCGACAGCGATCGGGCAGAACTGTTATTTGATTCCCCCGATTCCGCAACAGTTCACATTTTTAGCCTCGCCATTGGCGCAGATGGTGCTGTTTACGCGGGCACATCGCCGGGCGGGCTGATTTATCGCATTGCACCGGGACGAGAACCCACGGAATTTTGTCAGACAGGTGATCGCCATGTATTTGCAATAGTCGCACGTCCAGACGGTGGCTTATACGCGGGTACAGGCGGTGACCAGGGACGCGTTTTGAAAATTGACAAACAGGGCAAAGTCACCGCGCTCTACGCGTGCAAAGATCCCAATGTGGTATCGCTCGCGATAGGTGCTCAGGGCGACCTCTATGCGAGCACAGATAACAGCGGCCTGATTTATCGGGTGCGCGATCAGGGTGGTGCAGATGTACTTTACGATGCCCGTGAAAAAGAGATTCACTCGCTGAGTGTAGCGCCAAATGGCACAATTTACGCAACAGCGATGGCGCAAAGCGGTCGGACAGAAGGAAATGGAAGAGAGCAAAAAAGGTCAGATCAATCCGGCGCAACACTGTATGCGATCCGACCTTCGGGATTGGCAATGCGACTTTGGATCACCGATGATCCGATGTTGTTGGATTCCGTAATAGATCCCGATGGAACAGTAAAAGTCGTTACGGGAAAACACGGGCGCGTGTATCGCGTTTGGCCCGATGGCAACGCCACTTTGCTCGCAGAATTAAAAGATGTAAATCCCTGGGTAATGATTGCCGCACACAATAATGCAATGTGGATTGGATGTAGCGGATCAGGAGAAATTTATCGAATAGAAAAAGAATTTGCTCGGGAAGGGCAACTCACTTCTGAACCTTATGACTTTGATCGGGTATCGCATTGGGGGCGCGTATCGTGGCAAAGCGAAACACCAGCAGAAACATCGGTCGCTGTTCAAACGCGGTCCGGCAACAGCGAAGAACCCGACGATACGTGGAGCGCGTGGTCAGAGCCAATCACCACATCGGGAAAACCTATTACCAGTCGCCCAGGGCGTTTTTTGCAATATCGGTTGATATTGAAGACACAATCAGAAGATGCGACACCACTGGTGCGTTCTATCAAACTCGCGGGCTTGCAGGACAATGTTCATCCCAGAATATTACGGGTTAAAGCCGAGGCCGACCAATCTGGTAACGAAGGTGAAAATTCAGAATTTATGGAAAAAGGCGTGTGGAAAATTGATTGGACTGCCGGTGATGCCAACGACGACGCCTTGATTTATACCCTGTATTTTAGAAGTATTGGCGAACCGCACTGGCGGCTGTTAAAAGACGACTTGAAGACCTCACATTATTTTTGGCACACCGAAGCTGTTCCCGATGGCACGGTCGAAGTTAAGGTCGTCGCATCAGACCGGTTGGACAATCCCATCGAATTAACAGCCGAGGCGGTCAGCGCGCCCTTTGAGATTGATAATTCGGCACCAACTGTGCAGTTGCACAACATAAGGCAGATCGACAAAAAAGTACGCGTAACCGGTTCAATCCAGGACGCTGCCACTGCAATTTACAAGGCAGCGTACTCACTCAATTCCGACGATTGGAAGGTGGTCTTTCCCACTGACCAGATATTTGATTCGCCGACAGAGACACTGAATTTTTCTATTCAAAATCTGAAAACCGGCTCTTATACACTCGTAGTAAAAGCGGAAGATGCACTGGGCAATGTGGGTGTTGGAAAAACCGTTTTTGAAGTGAAATAGTATCCGCAGATGGACGCAGATGGACGCAGATAAAAAGGCGAGAGCAGGTGACGACTGGCGAGCTGAGCGGACTGATCACTAACTCCCGAAAGCTATACATGAATGAAGCTGAAACCAAATATCGGTCAACTGGATTGCCTTTTGTCACCTTAAAGCTGGCGCAAACACTGGACGGCAACATCGCCACCTGCACGGGCGACTCGAAGTGGATCACATCAAAAGCATCGCGTGTGCGCGGGCATCAACTTCGCGCAGAAGCCGACGCAATTCTGGTCGGGCGCGGCACTGTGATGGCCGACGACCCGGAATTATCCGTGCGATATGTCGATGGATGTAGCCCGACAAAAATCGTTCTGGATTCTCAGCTAAAAATTGGACTAAACGCCAAAATTTTTAGCGGGGCACCTCTGATTATAGCAACCGCTGAAGAAGTGTGCAAAAAACGGATGAAAGAACGAAAAAAAAAAGGAGCGCAGGTCTGGCAGTTGCCAATACTGAATGGTCAAATAGACTTGAAGGCGGTCTTGCAAAAAGCCGCCCTATCGGGATTGCAACACGTCCTGATTGAAGGCGGCAGTCGCGTGGCTGCATCGGCATTGCGCCTGGGCCTGGTAGATCGAATAGCCGCATTTGTCGCACCCAAAATCTTGGGCGCGGGAATACCCGCAATCGGATCATTAGATATTGCTTCAATAACCGATGCAATTGCACTCGAAAACGTGAAAGTCGAATCCATCGGCGATGATTTTCTATTCACTGCTCGCGTTGCGAAACCGCACTGATTGATCATGTCGTAAATCAGGGAGACGCAAAATGGCAACCGATGAACAACTGAAAAGTTATGCCGAATCGCTCCCACCCATTTATCGGGAAATCTTGACTGCCTTTCCGCGCCTGGAACCCGGTCGCAAACAGGGCTACGGTCTCGCTTTTCAAACTCTTGAAGTAGATTTGAAAAGCTATAACTTAGGAGAGATCGTCCAGGCATGCGAGCAGCTACAGCAACACGAACTTGTAGAGGTTAAACACAAAATATTTGTGCATCCGACGCAGCTTGGCGAGCACCTGATCGGTATCATTACTGGCCATAACGCGCCGGTAATCCAGGTGCCGGAATTGCCTGCACTGCCAACTTAGGAGATACAAAATGGCAACCGATGAACAACTGAAAAGTTATACCGAATCGCTCCCACCCATTTATCGGGAAATCTTGGCCGCCTTTCCGCGAATAGCTCCCAGCCGCGGACCGGGCTACGGGCAAACATATCAAACTCTTGAAGTAGATTTGGAGAGCTACAGTTTTGGAGAGATCATCCAGGCATGCAAGCTGCTAGAGCAACGTGACATAGTCGAAATTAAACACACTAATTTTGTGTGTCCAACAGAGCTTGGGGAGCGCCTTATCGGTATCATTACAGGTCAAAGTGCGTTGGAAGTTCGAGTGCCGGAGTTGCCGGCACTGCCAACGTAAAGGAACTGTCGTGTTCTGGCAACTTCAGTCCTTCCCTGTTTGTACCCATCATGTATTTCTGTCCTACTGTCGCGAAGATATGGAATGGCTGGCAGATCCTTTGAGTGAGGCATTGCGCCGTGAAGACATCAGTCCTTGGCTTGATCGCCATGATTACCCCTATGGTCGCACTTCACTCGCGGCACTCCGTGACGGAGTGTTGAAATGTCGTCATACTGTGTTCCTCGTAACTGATGCGATGCTGGATCAGCCGCGAGGCTGGGGGATAGTGGAACTCGCCTGGGCCGATCTATTGCAGGAGAATTTGCACATGGCTAGCGGTGTCCTACAAAACATTATGCTGCCGCTACTTTTCCTCCCACGAGACGATGAGCGACTCTTGCGTTCAGTCTGGCAATCGATCCGCGATCGCGCTGCCTTCCATAGTCCACAGGATGGAGACGCTATAGATTGGGCCGTTCGTCAGATTGACTTATTTATCCGGCGAGAAGAAAAACGAGGACAGGATATTTTTAATGGGATTCGGTACGATTCCCTTACATACGCTCGCTTAAAGGCCCAACCAGGACTTATCGAACGATTTACGGCTCAGCACCCCAAGCCCGCACCCGTTCAGTAAGGCTAATTGCTTATGTTTACTGGCATTGTAGAGGAAGTGGGAACAATTCGGCATATTGAATCGCGCGCGGGTTATCAGCGCACGACCATAGCAGCAAAGCAAGTGCTCAATGGCGTAAAAATAGGCGACAGCATTGCCATTGAAGGTGCGTGCCATACCGTCGTACATTTTGATGCCGACACATTTGCGATCGAATCCGTAGCAGAAACACTGCAAAGAACCACATTGGGTGATTGCCGCGTGGGCAGCCGCGTTAATTTAGAGCGATCTTTAAAACTCGGCGACCGCCTCGACGGTCATCTCGTTGCCGCACACGTCGATGGCGTGGGGCGCGTGACAGGCCGCACAGAATCTCCCGATCAAATTTTATTTGAGTTTGAAGTACCGCTTGAGTTGGCCCCTTATATTGCTGAAAAAGGCTCTGTCACCGTCAACGGAATCAGCCTGACAGTAGTTTCAGTAACAGACCGCACTTTTTCGATCGCGGCAATTCCGCACACGCTAAAAGTTACGACATTATCGGAAAAATATCCGGGTGACCGGGTAAATATCGAAGTGGATATGATCGCGCGTTACCTGGAGCGATTGGTGCAACCTGGGAATGGAAAAAATATGCTCACGGAAGATCGCATTGGGGCGATGATGAGCGACCGTTAATTTACAGAGAGATATATATGGGCAAAATCGCAACAATCGAAGACACCCTCGAAGATATTCGAGCGGGAAAAATCGTCATTGTGGTCGATGACGAAGACCGGGAAAATGAAGGCGACTTCATCATGGCCGCGGAAAAGGTCACACCTGAAGCCATTAATTTTATGGCGCGCCATGGACGCGGACTGATCTGTCTGCCCGCAACCCCCGACCGCCTCAAAGAACTCGACCTGGACATGATGGTCAATACCAACACAGCGCTTCACGGCACGCCATTCACGGTGAGCATCGACGCGCTCTACGGCGTGGCAACCGGTATCTCCGCACAGGACCGGGCGGAAACCATTCGACAATTTGTAGATCCCAAATCGCAGCCTGAAAATTTTGGCCGACCAGGTCATATTTTCCCCCTTCGCGCAATGCCCGGCGGGGTCTTGCGGCGAGCGGGACACACAGAAGCAGCGGTAGATCTGGCGCGTTTGGCCGGCCTGTATCCCGCCGGTGTACTGTGTGAAATACTAAATGAAGACGGCACCATGGCACGTTTGCCACAGCTTTTGGAAATTGCCGACCAATTTGGCTTGAAAGTGACGACCATTCACGATCTAATTGCCTATCGCCGTCGTTTCGAAAAACTGGTGCGCTGTGTCGAGCAAGTAGATATGCCCACGCGATTTGGCGTATTTCAATTACACCTGTATGAAAGCGACGTAGATGAACGCGAACACGTCGCACTGGTAAAAGGCGATCTTTCCGGCGATGCACCCGTAATGGTGCGGATGCACTCCGAATGCCTGACGGGCGACTCACTCGGCTCATTGCGCTGTGACTGCGAAAAAAACTTACACTCAGCACTCGAGATGATCGAAAAAGAAGGACGCGGGGCACTGGTGTATATGCGGCAGGAAGGGCGAGGTATTGGCCTGCGGGCAAAATTACACGCGTACAAACTGCAGGAAGAGGGATATGATACCGTAGAGGCCAACCTGAAACTCGGATTTAAAATGGACGAACGAGACTATGGCATTGGCGCGCAAATTTTGTCGGATTTGGGAATCAGCAAAGTCGCACTCATCACCAATAATCCATCAAAGCGCGTGGGTCTGGAAGCGTATGGAATAGAAATTATAGACAGCATCCCGGTCGCCATTCAGGTCAACAAATGGAACCTGTCATATATGCGAACCAAGCAGGAAAAAATGGGGCATTTGTTTAAAGAGGACGAATTGCAATTAGGCGATGAAGGAGATAGTGATGCCCAAAGTTTATGAAGGTCAGTTATCGGCAGAAGGCATGCGATTTGGCATTGTGGTGGGGCGATTCAATGCGTTTATCAGCAAAGAATTGCTCGGTGGCGCGCTCGATTGTATTGCGCGACACGGTGGCGACACAGATGCCATAGACGTGGTATGGGTGCCGGGAAGTTTTGAAATTCCCACGATGGCACAAAAAATGGCGCAAAGCGGTCGATATGACGCGCTGATCTGTCTGGGCGCAGTAATCAGAGGTAGCACGCCGCATTTTGACTACGTATGCAACGAAGCTTCAAAAGGGGTGGCGTCCGTTGGCCGCGAAACAGGTGTGCCCACCATATTTGGCATTTTGACAACCGACACCATTGAACAGGCGATTGAGCGGGCGGGAACAAAAGCCGGGAATAAGGGCTGGGAAGCCGCTCTGGGCGCGATTGAAATGATTGGCGTTATCGCCGCCTGGGAGGCGGAAAAATGATTAAATCGAGGCGCAAAGCGCGTCAGGCTGCGTTGCAAGCACTCTACTGGACTGCAAGTGTGGGCGATCCAGTACAACAGACAGCGCAGACCATGTGCATCCGCGCACGCCTTTCGGCATCAACCTCGGATTTTGCGATCAATCTGGCTCAAACAGCCTGGGAACACCGCGAAGAACTGGACGCATCTATTGAACCCGTGCTGGAAAATTGGTCATTGGACCGGGTTTCGCGCATCGACCGAATCGTGCTCTGGATAGCCCTTGCGGAAATGCGCTATTTCAAAGATATTCCCTACAAAGTCTCTATTGACGAAGCCATAGAACTGGCCAAGCAATTTAGCGAAGCCAATGCTTCTAACTTTATCAACGGTATTCTCGATACCCTGTCCAAGATGAATGCGGAACAACCCAATGGATAATATTGGACGCATTGCAATTTTTTCAGATGTACACGGGAATCTCGAAGCCTTGCAAACCGTGCTGGAAAAAATTGCAGAAGCACAGGTGGATCGGATTATTTGTTTGGGCGATATGGTCGGATATGGCGCAGACCCCAATATATGTATAGAGCGTGTGCGCGAAGTATCGGACCTCGTGCTGGCGGGCAATCACGATTGGGCAGCTGTGGGCCTGGAAGATCCGGGGTTTTTCAACCCCGTGGCACTGGCGGCAATACAATGGACCGTTCAAATGCTGAGTGATGAGAACGCCTCGCTATTGCGTTCTTATCAACCCTTTCAAAATGAATCTGCTTATTGTTATGCCCACGCTTCGCCAATTGAACCCGAGTTGTGGCACTATTTATTCGACCCCGAAGATGGCTGGTCAATGCTCGCTCAAACCAATTTCGAGATGTGTTTTGTCGGGCATTCTCACCGTGCATTTGTGTGCTCGGCATCTCAAAAAACAGTACTTACGCGCGAAGGAGAAGTCCAGTTGTCCGACAATGATCGCTATCTCGTAAATGTTGGCAGTGTAGGACAACCTCGCGACGGCGATGCGCGGGCGGCTTTTGTCGTTTGGGATCGGGAAAATGGGAACCTCCAATTGCGCCGCGTGTCTTACGATGTGGCAACAGCACAGGCCAAAATTCTATCCGCGGGACTTCCGCCTTTTTTGGCCGAACGCATCGAACTTGGGATGTGAAGGTAGGAAGTGGGATCCGCAGATGACGCAGATGGACGCAGATGAAGAAGAAGGGCTGGGAAGTGAAATTAAGTACCTCCGTCATTGCGGCACGCTTAAAGCCGCAATCCAGTGGGGGTAGTGGGGAGTCCCCTCACTTCATTATCCACAGGACAACAATATGAACTTCCTGACAAAAATTTTCGGCAGCAAACACGATCGGGACGTAAAGAAAATGCAACCGGTTGTGGATGAAATTAATCAACTCTACGAAGAATATGCCTCTTTGTCCGACGAGGCATTAAAGGGCAAAACAGCGGAGTTCCGCGTGCGCATTGCCGAAGCGACTGATGATGCTCAAAAGGAACTCACGCAACTCAAAGAAGAATTGGCCGCGTTGCAGCGAGACGAAGACCGCACCGAACAATTGGAAACCATTGCCGAAATCGAAACCGAAATCAAGGATATTGAGCGCGATGTGCTCGATGAAATTCACCCAGAGGCATTTGCTGTCTTTAAGGAAACGTGCCGGCGCTTCAAAGAGCGGGAGAAGTCCTGGGACCGGGCTGGCGATCAAATCGTATGGCATGAAATACCCTATGACGTGCAATTGATCGGTGCGACCGTATTGCATCAGGGCAAAATCGCCGAAATGGCCACGGGCGAAGGCAAAACACTGGCTGCGGGCCTGGCATTGTACTTAAACGGCTTGCTCGGGCGCGGCGTACACCTCGTCACCGTAAACTCCTACCTCGCCAAGCGCGACGCCATGTGGCTGGGCCCCGTGTTTCTGTTCCTGGGCCTCACCGTAGGCGTCATTCAGGATCGCGCGTTGGGCGTGGAAGGTTTTATTATGGAAGAAGAGGGTAAAGACGGGTATCGCATGCGCGCGTGTGACCACAAAGACGCCTGTCTCATGGATATCGTGTACGGTACAAAAGACCAGTTTGGTTTTGATTACCTCTACGATAACATGGCGATTCGCCCCGAAGACCTGATACAGCGCGAGCACTATTTTGCAATTATTGACGAAGTAGATAGCATCCTGATCGACGAGGCGCGCACACCGCTGATCATTTCGGGACCCGTGTCGGAATCCACGTCACATCGGTATGAAGAAATGCGTCCGCTGGTCGAAAAATTGGTACGCGCGCAAACCCGGATTGTAAATAATATTTTAAAAGATGCAGAAGAAGAACTCGAGTCTGGCGATGAATACGAAGCCGGCATCTTGTTATTGCAGGTCCAGCGCGGAATGCCCAAAAACGGACGCTTTATGAAGCGCCTTCAAGAAGAGGGCATCAAGCGCCTCGTGCAGCGGGTTGAATCCGATTATATCCGCGATAAGCGCACGGGAGAGCTGGACGAAGACCTCTATTTTAGCATCGATGAAAAAAGCCACATCATCGACCTGACAGAAAAGGGACGCGACGAAATCAGCCGCAATCCAGACGATTTTGTGTTGCCAGACCTCGATGAAGTACTTCGGGATATCGAACAGAATAAATCGCTATCAGATGCAGAAGAAGACCAGGCAAAAGAAGCCGCCTATCAGGATTATGGAGAAAAGAATGAGTCTATCCACAGCGTGCGAAAATTGTTGCAAGCCTATTCTCTATACGAAAAAGACGTGCAATATATGATCGACGACGGCAAGGTCGTCATCGTCGATGAATTTACGGGACGGCCACAGCCCGGACGCCGTTTTGCCGATGGATTGCACCAGGCATTGGAAGCAAAAGAAAAGGTAAAAGTCGAACGCGACACGCAAACCGTGGCAACGATTACATTGCAAAATTACTTCAGGCTCTATGACCGACTGGCGGGAATGACGGGCACTGCCGAAACAGAAGCAGAAGAATTTCATCAAATCTACAAGCTCGATGTGGTATCGATCCCAACGCATGAGCCAGTGCGTCGCATTGATTTTAACGACTGGATCTACCGCACAAAACGCGAAAAATACAATGCCCTACTCGATGAAATCGTGCATTTGCACGAACAAAAATTGCCAGTCCTGGTCGGCACAATTTCCGTTGAAACCTCCGAGTTGATCTCGCGGATGCTCACGCGCAAAAAAATCAAACACCAGGTACTCAATGCCCGGCAAAATGTACAGGAAGCGCAGATTATTGCACAGGCCGGACAACCCGGTGCCGTGACAATAGCAACCAATATGGCCGGGCGCGGCACAGATATCAAACTGGGACCCGGCGTCATAAAAGCACCCGAAGAACACCAGTGTGCATTGATTGCAGATCCCGATAACACCCGGCCCCTGTGTCCCTACATAGACGAATACGGATGTCGGGATGAAGTCCCGTGTGGATTGAATATTATCGGCACCGAACGGCACGAATCCCGGCGCATTGACCGGCAATTGCGCGGTCGCTCTGGGCGGCAAGGGGACCCGGGAAGCTCGCGGTTTTTCATCTCACTGGAAGACGATTTGATGCGCCTATTTGGATCCGAGCGCATTGCCCGCGTCATGGACCGCCTGGGAGCCGAAGAAGGCGAAGTGATCGAACACAGCTGGGTGACAAAGTCCATTGAGACCGCGCAAAAACGGGTTGAAGCGCGCAATTTTGAATTTCGAAAACAGGTGCTGGATTACGACGACGTCATGAATCAACAGCGCGAAGTAATTTACGACAGACGCAGACACGCGCTGGAAGAAGAAGATATATCGGCGATGATCAGCGAGATGATCGACGAAACCGTCGATGCACTACTCGATATTCATATACCGCCCGACGCACATCCCGAAGACTGGAATTTTGATGGCTTGATGGACGATCTGCGCAATGTGTTTTTGCAAGCCCCCATCATACCCGATGAAGATCTGCCCCAATTGCGCGAAGCGGGTTTGCGAGATCGCGTGTTGCGCGGGATTCGCGAGGCTTATGATCGCCGCGAAAGGGTCCTTGGAGAAGACCGCATGCGCCAGATAGAACGCATGATTTACCTGAGCGTCTTTGATGAAAAATGGAAAGAACACCTCCGCGAGATGGACGATCTGAAAGAGGGCATTGGCCTTCGCGGTTATGGACAAAAAAATCCATTGATCGAGTACAAGCGCGAAGGTTATGAAATGTTTGTGGCATTGCTCGAAGACATCAACCGCGAAACCCTGCGATTGTTATTCCGCATTTCTGTTGAAGAAACACCGGCACAACCGCGCACCCAACAGCCCGCCCGCCTGTCATTGGAACACCGCGATGCCACGGGAATGGGCTTTGCTGGCATGCCCGAACCCGGTCAAGATGAATTGACCGCCAATTCTACAGAAGGCGATGCGCCGAAGAAACAGCCCGTGCGCGTTGGAAAAAAGGTGGGGCGAAACGCGCCGTGTCCGTGTGGCAGCGGCAAGAAGTTCAAGCATTGTCATGGAAGAGTTTAAAGTCAATGAGGAGATGAGTATATGAAGTCGCGTGAAAATTTGTTGGATGATGCGCGTCAAAATATTCCGGAAATGACCGTGCAGGAAGTACATGAGTACATAGAAGAAGGCAAGAATCCCGTATTACTCGACGTGCGCGGACTGGACGAATGGGAACGCGGACACTTAAAAGGATCAGTACACATACCGCGCGGTGAATTGGAATACAAAGCTGAAGAGGCAATGCCCGACAAATCGCGTGAAGTCATTGTAATCTGCGCAGGCGGCGTGCGATCCCTTCTCGCTGGCGAAACCCTGAAAGCCCTGGGATACGAAAACGTGATCTCGATGGACGGCGGATATGGAGATTGGGAAGATGCGCATTTGCCGGCTGAAATACCGCCGCCACCGGAAGAAACGGGTGCGCCAGAAACCCCCGAACTGCTCAAAGAACAAATTGATCATCTGGAAAAAGTATTGGCTCAGAAAAAAACGAAGTTGGCTGATATGTAGTAATGACGGGCGAGGCATGCCTCGCCCCTATAGTCGTTCACATTTCCCAGCCCTTCTTCATCTGCGTCCATCTGCGTCCATCTGCGGATCTCACTTTTTACACTTGCACAAATATTGACGCTTCTGTATATTTTCCCGCCTTAGCACTCAACAGGATGAGTGGCTAATAACATATAACAAGTTAAATTTATTACATTTAACCAACTGTTTTTCAAGGAGGGTTCTCATGAATGTCCGTCCGCTTTCCGATCGCATTCTGGTGCGACGGGTGGATGCTGAAGAGCAAGTGAAGGGAGGCATTATCATCCCCGATACTGCTAAAGAAACGCCTCAGGAAGCAGAAGTCATTGCCGTTGGACCGGGCAAACGCAATAAGAACGGCGACGTGATCGCGCCAGCGGTAAAATCTGGGGAAAAAATTTTGATAGGCAAATACGCCGGCACAGAAATTGAAGTTGACGGCGATGAGTACGTAATCGTAAACGAAGACGACGTATTGGGCATTATTCAGTAGAAGGAGATTGGTGTTATGGCAAAACAGATTGCCTATGGAATAGATGCTCGCGAGCGTATTCTCGACGGTGTAACGCTCTTGAGCAAAGCCGTGAAAGCCACTTTGGGACCTGCTGGACGAAATGTGGTTGTCGCCAAATCCTGGGGATCCCCCACTGTGACAAAAGACGGCGTAACCGTAGCAAAAGAAATCGAACTCGAAGACGCCTACGAAAACATGGGTGTACAGATGGTCAAAGAAGTCGCTTCCAAGACTTCTGACATTGCGGGCGACGGCACAACCACAGCGACAGTACTCGCCGAAGCGATCTTCCGCGAAGGCTTGCGCAATGTAACTGCCGGAGCCAATCCGATGGATCTCAAACGCGGTATCGACGCGGCTGTTGCATCCGTAGTCAAAGCATTGGAAGACCAGAGCCAGCCGGTAAAAGACCGCAATTCAATTGCACAAGTAGGGACAATATCCGCCAACAGTGACAGCAGTATTGGTGAAATTATAGCTGACGCAATGGACAAAGTCGGCAAAGATGGCACAATCACGGTCGAAGAGGCCAAAAGCATCGAGACAACGCTGGATGTGGTCGAAGGAATGCAGTTTGACCGCGGTTATCTATCGCCCTATTTTGTGACCGATCAGGAAAACATGGAAGCCATACTGGAAGACGCGCTGATTCTTATTCACGAGGCAAAGTTGTCAAACATGAACGACCTGTTGCCTCTCCTCGAAAAAGTTGCCGGTGCTGGCAAGCCGCTTCTGGTCATTGCCGAAGACGTCGAAGGTGAAGCCCTCGCCACTTTTGTCGTCAACAAAGTGCGCGGCACCCTCGCTGCCTGTGCGGTAAAAGCACCGGGATATGGCGACCGCCGCAAAGAAATGTTGGGTGACATCGCCGTGCTAACAGGTGGACGCGTGATAACGGAAGACCTCGGCATTAAGCTCGAAAATGTCGAAATCAGCGACCTCGGGCAGGCCAAGCGCGTGGTGATCGACAAAGACAACAGCACAATCGTAGAAGGCGTGGGATCCGTAGCCGATATCCAGGGCCGAACGAGCCAGATTCGTCGGCAGATTGAAGAGACCACCTCTGACTACGACCGCGAAAAACTCGAAGAGCGATTGGCAAAATTGGCCGGAGGTGTGGCTGTCATCAACGTTGGTGCGGCAACCGAAACCGAGATGAAAGAAAAGAAAGCCCGCGTCGAAGATGCACTCCACTCCGTGCGCGCTGCAGTTGAAGAAGGCATCGTGCCCGGCGGCGGGGTCGCTCTCCTTCGCAGCCTTGGCGCATTGGACGAAACGGATGTGCAGGGCGACCAGAGCACAGGCGTAGATATCGTGCGTCGCGCACTGCAAGCACCGCTGCGTCAGATCGCCGATAATACCGGCGCAGAAGGCAGCCTCGTCGTGCAAAAAGTGAACGAGGGCGAAGGCGCTTACGGGTTTAATGCACGCACCGAGCAATACGAAGACCTCGTAGATTCCGGTGTAATTGATCCCACAAAAGTGGTGCGCACTGCGATGGAAAATGCAGCGTCCATCGCGGGACTATTATTGACAACCGAAGCTCTGGTGACAGATATGCCAGAAGAAAACGAAGGTGCTGCGCCCGCCCACGATCCCCATCACGGACACATGCACTAAATCGGATTGTCAAAATATGCTCGACTTCCACAAAGGGGCTGACTGCTGGTCAGCCCTTTTTTTATGTTTGGTTGAATTTGTGGGCAGTTTTATCTATATTATGCAAAGACTTAAACCAAATATGAGCTAACCATTTGCGAAAGGATATTATGGCAAAATCGAAAACACAGGCTGAAGAACCCCGGAAAACACAAGGCGCGACATCCACAGCAAAAAAAGCAAAACGTCCGTCAAAAAAGCAGGCAACCAAAAAAACAGCCAAAAAGCCAGCAAAGAAGACGAACACCAGGTCTTCTACACCGCGTGCCACAAAAAAACGATCATCCAAAAAGCCTGCGAAAAAGCAGCCATCTAAAAAAACAGCTAAAAAGCCAGCAAAGAAGACGAATACCAGATCTTCTACACCGCGTGCAGCCAAAAAGCAGGCAACCAAAAAAACAGCCAAAAAACCTGTGAAAAAGGCTGAAAGGCCTGCCGCACAGGAAGAGCGCACGGTAATTTCATCGCCGCCATCCAGACGACGTAGCGCAAAGAAAAAGCCCGAAGCAAAAACTTCTGTTGATCAAAATCAACAAGCTGGCGACGCTGCGCAAACGCCCCAGAATGTGCAATCAGAAGAAATGCAATGGGGGCGTCGGACAAAGCGATCAGCTCCAATTGGCTGGGAAGATCACGCAGGTGGAAGCGCACCTGTACAACCGGCTCGACGGCAGGACGCGAATGCGGAGAACCAACCCGTTGAAGCATCTGCAGAACCAGTAGAAACACCACCGCAAGCGCGAACTGAAACGCCTGCTCAGGACAAGCGGAATGAACCAAAAAAAGAAGATACTCGCAATGTGCAAAAAGACACGCGCAAAGTATCTCGCCCGCCCAAAGGACGCAATCAGGGCAACCAGAACAAACAGCGGCCTTCAAAGCGCAGCAGCGATCGCAGTCGGAATCGTAGCCAGAAACCCGAACAACCATCGAACAGATTGACACAAATATTGGCGCAATCGTGGACCGAAGACAAAACGCGGCAATTCATCAGCGAAGGCTTTCTCGGCAGTTTGTCGCCCGAACTGGTCAACAATGGAAATAGTGAATCCATCCCGGACACTGAAAGGCTCAAAAAGCCCCTGGAAATGATCCGCAAAGTTCTGGCCGACGAGTGTATGGTAGCCGACGATGTCACAGATCTGATGTTGCTCGACGTGGTGATGAATGCCCTGTCAGACCGCATTGACGTGTGCCGCCTGCAGGCCGAGTCCAACTCACTGGCGGATATAGACGCGATCTTAGAATTGCGCTACAAAGCCGATCGGCGATTGATAGAAGCGGTAAATGCCCTGAAGAATGCATGAGACCTATAGCCGCCAACATCGAAAGCCCCGTCTGACAAAGGTCAAACGGGGCTTTTGTGTGAAGGAACGCAACGATGACTTCAATAACTCGGGCAATCGAGAATAGTCTCAAGCCGCTTGCTGCGCGGGCTAAGCGAATTGTGGGTAGAGGTGGAACGCGCCATTTGAACGGAGATTTGACGTATGCAAAACAAAATCACAATCGAACCCCGTTACTACCGCTGGCACGTTGACAAAGGCGTCGTCTGGATCGAAAAGAACACGAGCTATGCCCACCTCAACTGGGAAATTCCGATAGAGCAAACAGCACTCGTCCTGGTCGATGTGTGGTCGCATCACTACCTGAAAGACACAGCAGCCCGGTCCGAGGAAATCGTACACAACAAAATTGTCCCCCTCCTATGCGCCTGCCGAAAAGCGGAAATGCCCATCGTTCATGCGCCGGCACCGCGACTGGCTGAAGCGCATCCATCCTGGGTGAACCTGATCGAAAAGAGAGACGTATCCACCGACGCCAAAAACAACTGGCCCCCCACCGCCTTTCGCAGCAAAACGGGAATATATGAAAACTATGCGCGACCCATAGAACCGCGCGAAGAAGAACTCACCGAAATCCGCGCCAGACTCGCAATGCATCCCCTCGTACAGGTAGAGGGAAAAGAAGCCGTCATCTCCACGGGCGAAGAACTCCACTGCTGGTGCAAACAACAGGGCATCCTCTTCCTCTTTTTTCTCGGCTTCAACACCAATGCCTGCATATTGATGAGAGACTACGGAACCCTCGCAATGGGGCGCCGCGGATATGAAATCATCCTCCTGCGGGACTGCACCACGGGAATGGAATCTTTTGAAACGCACGAAAACCTCGGACAGACGCGGGGCGCCGTACTCTTCCTGGAAATGTTCGGACACTACTCTTTGACATCAGAGGAACTGATCGCGGGATTACCGGGATAAATCATGCTATCATTCGCAGATTAAGAGAGGGTGTTTTTAATGTCTCACGTCTTTCGTCTCACCGCCTTTTTATGACCGCAGAACAAACATATCCAATCGCAGATTCGCCAGATCCTGCGAACAAAGGTGTTACAGTCCGGTCGCTGATCTTTGGGCTTGTGCTGGTTGTTACAATCAACGCACTGGCAACAGTCGCGCGATATATCATGCACAGCTCCTTCATGGCATACAGCCACATGCCCATGGGCAATCTGATGCTCACACTGCTGTGTTTGATCGTCTGCAGTGTGCTCGCGTGGTACTTTGGCAAACGCTTTGCCTTTTCTCCGAGCGAATGGCTCGCGATCTTTTCTATGGGCTTTATCTGTTCGCTCGGTCCCACATACGGGGTAAGCGGATATCTGGTCGGCGTCATCGTAACCCCCTACTATTTTTCCTCGCCCGAAAACCGGTGGGCAGAGTTTTTGCACCCGCACTTGTCCGAATGGATCATACCGTCCAATCGCGACGGCGCAATGAACTGGTTCTACGATGGCTTGCCCGCCGGTGCGCCCGTACCCTGGTCTGTCTGGCTCGGACCTCTCTTCTGGTGGTTCACCTTTGTATGTGCCGTGGCACTCGCCTGCTTTTGTGCCTCGGTCATCATGCGCAAACAATGGGCGGAATACGAAAAACTGGTCTATCCCGCCATGGAACCCATCGTCGAACTGACCACCCAGCCGGGCACGGGTCGCACCTATTTGCCTGAGTTTATGCAGGGACGAATGTTCTGGACCGGATTTGGCGTGGTGGGCGTGATATTCGTCTGGAACATCATCGCGTGGTTTCATCCCGCGCTGCCAAAATTTCCAACCGCTGCCGGCACCTGGGTACCCATTGGCCGGAATTTTCCGCCGCAATGGGTATTCATAAGCACCGTGGGAATATGCTTTTCGTATTTTGCAAGCCTGGAATTATTGTTCAGCATGTGGCTCTTTGATCTCATATTCATCGTAGAATCCGGCATCCTCGATCAACTGGGCATAACAGCCTTTAACCGCTATTACGCCTCCAAACGCTATCTCTGGCAAACAACGGGCGCGTTTGTCGCCCTATCTCTGTGGTGGGTGTGGATAGCGCGGGCGCATCTGAAACAGGCATTTCAAAAAGCGCTCCATCCAAAAAGCGAGCATATAGACGACAGCCGAGAACTCATATCCTATCGCGCAGCCTTCTGCTATCTCGCCGCTTCAGTCGCCTACGCACTGGTCTGGTTATCCGCAGCGGGCATGGCGTGGAAAGTTCTCGCCATCCTGTTGCCATTCATGTTTCTGTCCTATGGTGCCGTATCGAAAATTCTGGCCGATTCCGGACTTATTTACGTCAAGGCACCATCTACTGCCTGGACACTGACAACCGCGCTTATGGGCGGTGCCCGCGCCATACCAGCGGCGTCTCATGCCATGATCTATCCGGCATCTGTCGCCATTGATCACTTCCGCGGATTTACCTTTTCCGTGGGCACGCACCTCAACCGCCTGTCCGACTTCATCTCCGGCAACAAACGCCCCCTCTTCGGCGGCCTCTGCGTGGCTTTTGTGGTCGGCATCGTCTCATCCACCCTCTTTACAATCTGGCTGGGCTATCGCATTGGTGGGTACAATTTCTCGCCAAACTGGCTCATCATTCGCGCGGGCATAGGCGGATATCAAAATTCCGTCAACGCGATTATATCGCCACAGCCGATGGAAGAGATCGACTACTGGTTCTTTCTTATCGGAGCATTCGCCATGTACGCCCTGTTATTCCTGCGATACCAATTCACCTGGTGGCCCCTGCACCCCATTGGCCTCGCCCTATCGGGCACCGGACTCGCCCGCCTCACCAGCTTCACCATCTTTGTCGCCTGGCTCATCAAATTCACATTATTGCGCATTGGCGGAGCACCCTTTTACCGCCGCTCAAAGCCATTTTTTATCGGCATGCTCGTGGCATACGTCCTGTCAACCGCCCTGGGCCTCATCGTAGATGCGATATGGTTCATGCCTCAGGGACACACCGTTCACAAATGGTATTGATCGAAACTATTGCGGTGTGATTACTCCCAACGATAGAGCAGTTGGGCTTCTTGGTGGTCAATCCACCTGACTTTGTAATCCCAAAGTCAATATGTTTATCGCAGCATTATGGTCTCTGTCCGTCGTATAGCCACACTTTTTACAACGATGCACACGCTGAGAAAGTGGTTTCTTTTCTCTGTGTCCGCATGCCGAGCAATCTTGTGACGTATAATCAGGCTTGACAGCTTTGAATCCAATACCAGCTTCTTCCGCTTTGTATTCGAGACAATGCCGAAACAGGGACCACGCTACGTCTGCTATTGATTTAGCCAATCGCCTGTTCTTTTGCATCTTTTGAACTTTCAGCTTCTCTACGGCTATAAAGCCGTGACGATTGACCACTTTTCTTGATTCTTGATGGGCAAAGTTATGTCGCTTATTACGGATACGCTCATGCACTCTTGCAACAACCTTACGTGCTCTCTCTCGTCTCTTTGGACAGACCTTTTTCGCCGTGTCCCATTTGCGCTGTGCTTTGGCAAGCGTCTTTTCCTCTTTTCTAAAGAATCGCTGGTTGGCTATTTTCTCGCCGTCACTGGTTACAGCAAAGGAATTAAGACCAACGTCAATGCCTATGGCAGAGCCAGCATCCGTTTTTTCAGGCGCGTCGCCCATATCACAAGAGATAGACGCAAACCATTTGCCAGTAGCCGTGCGAGTGATGGTGCAAGATTTAGGAATGCCGTCAAGGGGCCTGTGCTGGACAACACGAATACAACCTATTTTGCCCAAACGCAAGCCTTTATCGTCTAATCGGCAACCGTTGGAAAATTGAGGATAGGTGATAGAATCATAGCGATTCTGTCCTTTGTATCTGGGAAAGCCGGCTTTCTCGCCTGTCTTTGCTCTTTCTTTGAGACGGCGAAAGAATCCTTTGAATGCCAAATCAACCCTTGTTGATACTTGTTGCAATGCCTGAGAATATACTTCCTTTAATGTAGGACGCTGTTGTTTCATCAGTGGTATTATTTTGTTCTGTTCATAACGAGACAGAGACTTATTTTCATTTTTCCACGCCTGTATTCTCGCACAGAGAAATTGGTTAAACAGCAATCGACATTCTTCAATATGCGCCATCAAGATATTCTCTTGCTTTTTCGTTGGACGCAATCTGTATTTGAATGACTTAACCATAAGTAAAATATACACTTATGCACGCACTATGTCAAGCGATATAGCAACGCTCATATACGCTAAAGCTACAAAGGCTATTGGATAACTTATTGTTCGCAAGCTATATCATGTCAAAATTTATTCCCTTGCCTTCAGATATGCGCTTGGCTAATTTATTTCATCTTGTCATCGTTTAATTTTACTTTGTACACCTATGGGACTGTGAAGTAAAGCTGGGTTCTGAGGAATAATCTCATACTCCTGTAAATAGTCCCAATTAGCAATCAGACTTTGGCAAATAGGCGAAGGCAGACTTGTTCGCGCGGATCATTAAAGTGCGACCCGGCCTGCCTTTTTTGTAAAGGTTAGTAGCCTTAATTTTATTTGGAACACGCTGTTTTTTTATGTATGATAACATCTGATTTTTAGATTGCACGACATGTGGCCTGTTGAATTTTACCAAAATGAAAACGGACAAGAGCCTGTCAGAGACTTTTTGCTTTCGCTTCACCCAAAGCCAAGAGGAAAGGTCTTGCAGGTGATTCAGATCCTTTCAGAGTTTGGTATCAATCTCCCCTTTTCCTATTCGAGTCAAGTTGAGGGAAGGCTGAGAGAACTGCGAGCGGGTTATGGCAAAAATCAATATCGCGTTCTGTACTACTGTAATGCGAATCGCGTTTTTGTCCTGTTGCACGCATTTGAAAAACGAAGCCAGAAACTTCCGCAAAGAGAAATCCGAATTGCGATGGAACGCATGATGGCTGACCGGAAACAACAAGAGGGATAAAAATATGGCACGCCAGAAGACAAGTACTCAGACATTTCTCGAAGAACAATTGAAAGATCGAGAAGTCGCAGAATCATTTTACCAGGGACTTGATGAACTGCGGCTTGCGGTTAAAATTGCTCAACTGCGGCAACGTCGAGGATTAACACAAGCGCAATTAGCAGCGAAGCTGGACACCAGTACACCGGTAATTAGCAGATTGGAAAACCGTGGAAATTGTACCATCAGTACCCTTAAAAAGGTCGCCGAAGCATTGGACGCGGTAGTGCAAATTGACATCGTGTCTAAAGAGTCACGCCCTGGAATGTAATTGAAACAATGGACACATCTGATTTTCTGAAAGGAACACCATGAACCGTCGCATCGGTTGGTTGGCATTGATCGGGGTTGCTGTATTTGGGTTTGGCGCGGTCATCTCAGGACCCGATACGGTTGACCCTTTGCTACGTAATGTGCTGGGATTGCAAACACCCGAACCCGTAGAACCAGCCCCAGTACCGGGTGCCGAAGTCGTAGCTGATCTCGTAAAGCGCGAAATCACAGAAGCAGAAGTGCGCGCATTAATGGCCACCTTCACCCAGTATAAATCCCGCGTTCCGGGCTATCCGGGACACGATGCCGCCGCGCAATTTATCGAACAACGCTTTCGCGCACTTGGCTTAAAAAACGTAGAAACAGAAACCTACGGCGTAACTTCACCCGTAGATGAAGGCAGCCAATTGACCATCATCTCCTCCGGCGAAGTCTTTCCGCTATCCGGGCTATGGCCCAACCTGGTCAAAACCTCCACCTTGCCACCGGGCGGCGTGCGAACGCGCCTGATCGACGGAGGCGACGGCGAATTTAAAGCATTCGACGGCAAAGAAGTGGAAAATACCGTCGTACTCCTGAACTTTAACACCTGGAACAAATGGCTCAACGCCGCAGTACTGGGCGCAAAACAAATCATATTTATCGCCCCAGATACCACATCCTATACACAGGCCGAAACAAAATTTTTGCAAGTACCCAACAGCGTAGAGCGATTCTGGATCGACCGCGAACACGGAGAACAATTGCGCGCGCTCCTATCAGACCAGGGCGAAATAGAAGTACAACTCGAATCCCGGATGCCCTGGAAGAAAGACGACGTCGCCAACGTACTGGGCTGGGTTGAAGGATCGGACCCAGAACAGAGCAAAAAAATCGTCGTCATCAACGCCTACTACGACGCCATGTCCGTCGTACCCGCACAGGCACCCGGCGCTGAAATGGCGTGTGGCATCGTCGCACTCATGCGCCTCGCTGAACATTTTCAAGCGCATCGCCCCAAATACACCGTGCTCTTCCTCGCATCGTCCGCACACCACCTGGGATTTCGGGGTATATGCGACTTTCTGAACCGGCACTCGCGCAAAGAAAAGCACTTTGCCGCACTCATGACCGAACCCATTGACATCGACCTGTTCATCGGGCTGGACCTCTCCAGCCAGACAGACGAAATGGGCGTATCGACCCAGACCGCCGGGTTTGGCGTCAATACAGCGGTCAATTATTTCTCCACGCGATTTTTTGCCACATTTAGCAAATCCTTTGTACGCTATGCAACCGCCATTGCCGAAGGCATGGGCGTGCCGTCAAAAGACGTCATGGTCGATGGCATCAACCCCAAAGGCGGCATGACCTGGGACATGTACATCCCCGGCGAAAATATCAAAAGCGACAGCGAAGTCGTACTCTATGCGGGCACCCCCGCACTCTCATTGTCAACCGTGAACGACGCGCGATTCAGGGTGGATACCCCTCTGGACCGGGCCGAGTATATAAACTACGCCAACCTGACCAAACAGATTCGCGTACTCGCGGGCATGCTGGATCTATCGTTCAACGACGGGGAATTTTTGCCCGACTACAAGCTGGACCCCATCGATCGCATGCGCGGCCTCAAGGGATATGTGCGCACCTTCCCGCGGCGCAGTATCACACCCGATAAAGCGCGCCCAGGCGCAATAGCCGCCATGCGGATGGGCCTGGAAAAATCGATCAAAGGCGTGCGGCGCATTTACTACGACCTCGCAGATGAAAACGGCGAATACTATATCCCGGGCGTGGCAGAGCGCCGCGTACACGTGCGGGCGTACTATATCGATCCCCACAGCGGCGAAATCACGTACGCGCCCAACCAGGGACGGCAGGGCAAAATCTACAGCGGCCATTTCAACATGAACTGGTGGATCACAAAACAAACCGTCATCCTGTTCCCCTGCGTAGCAACCGATTTCTACGACACTGTCGATCCCCGATATCTGAACACCTTATCCGACATCAGCGTCTATGGCGTGGGCAATACAGCACCGCAAGAATACGGTTATGACATCGGGTTTGGGCCGGACGAACCCGTCGGCGTGGTCTATACATCGCCCGGAGAAAAAGTAAAAATAGCCATGCGCGCAGGCGCAATCGGCGTGCGCTATTTGCTACTCAACTCAAAAAGCGCGGATAACGAGTGGGATGCCCGGGGCGAGGGATTTCAAACCCTGTCATCAGGCGCACTAATCCGCACGCCCTATCAGGCGGCGCGAGATATGTGGATGTTGAACGAGTCGCGCATGCGAAAACTGCGCCAGTACTCAATTGAAAATCAGCGACTGGAAGTATTGCACGCGCAGGCCAAACAACATTTAGACGAAGCAGAAACCGCACTGCAAGAAAAACAATGGGATGCCTTTGTAAAACACACGCGCGCGGGCATGGGCATTGAATCGCGGGCATATCCAGACGTAAAAACAACGCAAAACGACGTCATCCGCGGCGTAATTTTCTTCATGCTCCTGGTCATCCCCTGCGCGTTTTTCCTCGAGCGGTTGCTCTTTACCTTTTCCGATATTCGCATGCAAATCGGTGGAATCGGCGCGGTCTTTGTCGTCATCTGGATATTCCTCTCACAGGTACACCCCGCATTTGACCTCTCCAATCCCTTTGTAATATTGCTGGCTTTTGTCATCTTGGCACTGGCGATCTTTGTCATCTCGATTCTATCGGGCCGGTTCAACGAAAACATCCGGCGACTCCGCAGCGCCGAGGTATTATTGCACGAAACCGACGTGGGGCGAATCAGCGCATCAGTCGCGGCATTTCAACTGGGCATTGCCAACATGAAAAAGCGCAAAATGCGCACATGGCTAACATTTGCAACCCTGGTACTCCTCACCTTTACCGTGCTGTCCTTTACCTCTATCAAATCGGCACTGGAATTTCACCAGCTTCACCGCGATGTGGAAGGCCCATATCCCGGCATACTGATCAGAAGCAAATTCTGGGGACCACTGGAAGACACAGCTTATGATTATGCGCGGATAAATTTCAAAGACAGAGGCACCGTAACGCCTCGAAGCTGGTATATTGCGACACGAGAAGACAAAAAATCAAAAGCCGTAATCCGGTATGGAAAGAAAAATTCCCGCGTCCAGGGGATCTTGGGACTGGCGCCAGAAGAAGCCCAGGTGACGCAGGTCGATACCTTATTGCGGATCGGACGCTGGTTTCAACCGGGCGAGTCAGCCTGTATTTTGCCCGATCGAATAGCGGAACTCCTAAGTATCACAGAACAAGACGTCGGCAAAGCGCACATTCGCCTCTTTGGCAAGCAACTCACAGTAATCGGATTGATCGACTCTGAGAAAATGCGTCGATTTGTCGATCTGGATGAAGAACAGATAACGCCGGCAGATTTTCAGGTTACCGAAGACGAATTTATCACCGCCATGTCGCAGACCGAGACCCGCGAACGGCAGGGCTTGGAGCGCCCCGAAGTCGATACCGTACCATTTGAGCATCTGGACCCCGATGATACCCTGATCGTATCCTATGCTCTGTTGCGCGATGTGGGCAGCCCACTGCAGTCCGTAGCCGTGCGGTTTCAAGAAGAAGTGGATGTAGAAGCCGAGATCAAATCATTCTTGTCGCGGTTATCAGTCGTATTATTCGCCGGCATCCCAACAGCAGATGGCGGCATACGCGTCGCGGTTTACAGTTCCCTGGGCGATACGTCTATGCAAGGCATGGCCAATTTGTTCATCCCCATTCTGGTCGCCGCGCTGATCGTACTCAATACTATGATGGGATCTGTGTACGAGCGCTTCCGCGAAATCGGCATCTATTCCTCCGTGGGATTAGCACCTGTACACATCGCCTTCTTATTTATCGCCGAGGCATGTGTTTACGCTGTTTTGGGAACTGTTGCCGGATATCTTTTGGGACAAAGCGTCGTCAAAATTTTACTGTGGCAAGATGCCCTGCAAGGGCTTACCGTGAACTATTCGGCGCTCTCGACCGTGACCTCCTCCATGCTGGTTATGCTGGTGGTTTTGCTATCGTCGCTCTATCCCGCGCGTCAGGCATCCATGATGGCCGTGCCCGACGTAACGCGCCGCTGGAAGTTCCCCGAGCCTGAAGGTGACCGCTGGCATTTTGAATTTCCATTTACCGTGGGCGGCAAAGACGTATTTGGCCTTTCCGTATTCCTCGTCGATTATTTCCAGGCACATGCAGGAGAGAGTCTGGGCACATTTTACACCGATGGCGCGCGGTTTGGCGCGATTGAAACCGAAACCGGACAGGGACATACCATTGACACAACAATCTGGCTGGCACCTTATGATCTGGGCGTAAGCCAGCAGGTGCATTTTGAAGCTTTACCCACGGGTGAGCACAATATTTTTGCCATGGCATTGACCATAGATCGGCTCTCGGGCGATGCCTCGTCATGGCGGCGAGTCAACCAGAACTTTATGAACGCGCTGCGCAAACAATTTCTGATCTGGCGCACCGTGGCACCAGAAGATAAAGCGCAGTACACGGAAAAAGGACAGATGATGCTCGCCGGGGCTACAGTTTAATATGGAACTTTTTTTCTGAAAAAACGTTGACTTCTGAGATGATAAAGGGTATCTTTGCCCTTGTATAAAGGGTATTTGTGCCCAGGTGTTAAAGAATGTGTTGTTTTGTTTCCTGTACAATCGGCCTGAAAAGACGGTATGGCAAGAATCGAAACTTCTGATTCTTGCCTTTTTTCGTTCTGATGTGCAATTTTCGATGTAGAAAGGTGGTGAAGTACGTTGGCAGAAGGAAGAGTTAAGTGGTTTAACGACGCCAAGGGGTTCGGTTTTATCGAGCAAGAAGGCGGCGAAGATGTTTTTGTCCATTTCTCTGCGATTCAAGCAGAAGGCTTTAAGTCTTTGTCCGAAGGTGACCTGGTCGAATTTGACATTACCCAGGGTCCTAAAGGGCTCCAGGCGGCGAATGTCACCAAGCAATAATCTGAAATAAATTCAGAGTTAACCAAAAAGCACCACCTCTTTTGAGATGGTGCTTTTTTTATACGCGCTTAATACAAAAATCCGAAAACCGTATCCAGTGATCGCCTTCTTCCGGACCATTATAGCACTGAATACTCACCTGATCATCGCCCGGAGGAGGCAACTCACCCGAAGCCGCAGTCTGAAATACGGTCTCACCCTCAGCGCGAAACTGCGCTTCCCAGGTGCTCGCAGTGACAATAAGCCGCAAACGAACGCTCTGCGTCGGCATCGGCTGCTTCCCGGGAATAATGTACAAATCGCCGTCAATGAGTTCCTTCACTTCTTTGAATACCGGTTCCCCATTGTGATACCACGTAATACCCGCCTGTTCGTATTGCTGCGTCGGCTGGCTGTGATTGGTAATCGTAACCTCGACCGCATACGCACCCTCACCGCGATCTGGCGCGGACCGAAGCAAAGCGTTCTGTACCGTATCTTTCACACCGGGACGCACGCAAATCTCCAGACCCCCATCCCGAATCCGCCAATCATCGGGATGTTCCCGCAACCACGACCAGCCACTGTCCAGCCCGCCGTCGAATGTGTCCTGAAAAATGATTTGTCCATCGCTCATCATAAATCTCCTATTCAGAATTGTCAGATGATTTCCCGCGCTCATGGTCGAGAAATTCCAGACGGACTTCAAGTATTTTTTTTGACCCCTTCCCGGGATACCGATTTTGAAGAAGTTACTTTTTGCGTATAATTTATACGTAAAAACGCCATTGCAAATCGCGACCTGCCAGAACTTTAATAAGGACCTGACAATTAAAATGAAAAAATACTTTTTACTCTTCACTCTCCTATTGTTATTCGGTTGCCGACCACAGGTCTCTGACGAACAAATCACAGTCTGTTCTTTCAACATCAAATTCGTCGGACTGTACAAAAAGAAAGACAACGAAGCACTTGCCCGATTGGTCGGAAAATACGACATGGTCATCGTCCAGGAACTCGTTTCCCCACCTGATAACGGTCAATACTGCGATGGCACACCCTATAGTGAAGACCCTGAAGCCGATGCATTCTTCGATGCCATGAGCGCACAGGGCTTTGATTACTCCCTATCTTGTGAAGACACGGGAAGAGGCGAAAAAATCCACAACAGAGGATCGAGCACCGAATGGTCCGTCGTCTTTTACAAACCCGACAAGCTGAAAATTGCCAATGACCTGCCCCACGGATTCCTATCAGAAGACCGCTCTGCCCATCCCGTATATCCCCGCGTGCCACACGCCCACGGCTTCCGCACTATAGATGGCAAAATGGACTTTGTCGTCATCAACGTCCACTTATCCCCCGGCAAAAACAAAAAAAACGCACGCAAAGCCGAACTTTTGAGCATCGCCCAGTGGATCGATCTCAATGACGCGCAAGAGCAGGACTTCTACATCGTAGGGGATATGAACATCGAAAACGCCGCGGAACTTCAAGCAGCAACACCGCGAGGATTTGTATCGCTCAACGACGAATGCCGAAAAACGAACACATCGGTCAAAAGCAGCAAACCCTATGACCACGTCATGTACCGCCCGGCCAGGTTAGACGAGATAGACGAGGCATTTGATTTTCAAGTCATCAACCTCATCGACCAGATGCGCAGCACCTGGCGAGGCTCCGAAACCTATCCCGGCGACCCGTACAATGGGAATCTATTTGCACAGCACTACTCGGACCACCACCCCGTGTTATTCCGCCTCAACATCCCGAGCAAAGATGACGACTAAGGACAGAATCATGCATCTTCCGACAGCGCTGGAACCCGGGACTCGAAGAAATCGGACGCGAGCATAATTTGATCTTGCTGGTGCACCACAAGCCCCTTAACGCGAGGCAGATAGTCATTGACCCATCGAGGATCGCTACGGACAGCCTGCCGCGCCTGATCAAAATGGGTATAATCGCGATATGCCCAAATGTGAACAACGCGATTTAATTTTCCAATATCGGTATAATACCACCCGGCAAGTTTGACGCCGTAGTCTTCGCGCAGCGGAAGTGCCACCTCGCGCACTGCATCCATATAGGCTTGCAAAGCACCGGGATTCAGGTCGTAGGTCCGCATGTCGTAAATCATAGGAAATCTCCAGGAGAAGTGTGAAGTAGGAAGTGTGAAGTGTGAAGTGTGAATAAGAAAAGGAATTATTCATAACATATAACACGAGAATCATTGACATCATAATTTAGTAGAAAAATCCCACAAATACTCAGCTTTTTTATACCTCTCCATATTTTTGTACCGAGATCCATTTTTTTCTCTCGAAATTTGACACCAAAAACGTTTGCAGCCCGTCTAAGTGTTCGATTAGCTTAATACAGATCCCCATGAACACAACGACCGGGCCGAGATATCCCTTCACTCCATGCCCGGTCTTCGGGGGCGGCAAGGTAAATGGTATCCCTCCCTGCCGTCCCCTCATTTTTTAGGCAACAACGCCCACATTATCCGTTGAGATAATATCAGAAAAAATTTACAGACGCTATATTGCCCCATGTACTCAATTTCCGTATATTGATTTGGCTCAGGCAAGTTATTTCTCTGTCCCGCTGATTGGACGATGGATAAAACGGTCATTGAGGAAAACCTGTGAACACCACGATACATACGATTCACACGGTACGGATGCCTAAATCGTTACCTGATTGTTAGAATTGACAACGCACTACGTTTTTATAGGAAATTTGGGATGGATGAGTATCAGTTGTTGAGTAAATGGAGCCTGAATTATCACACTCGAGAAGTCGCGATCCGAGAAGCATCTATCATTGCCTGGTACATGGGCTTTCAACGGACAAAGACCCTCACCCAGGATGATCTCGGGGCACTGATTGCCCACGCTGACACTTCGGGCATTCCCACAAACGAGTTGAGAAGCTTCCGACGTGCCGACCTGATTATAAAGGCTACGGATCCGAATGGCGCAACGTGCTATATCGCCGTGGAAATCTCCTTCACCGTTAATGGTCGAGATACCACGCGTGCGCGCCGCAACGCTGCGTTCCTGACTAAGTTCACTGGTGATCGGTCCTATCCCGCCGTTGCCGGCCTGCGCCGAGATGACCGGATCCATGATCTTATCGACTCTGGCGAGGTGTTCTGGTATCAACTGGATGCGGAAGTTCTGGAAGTGGAATAATCACCTGATAGAATTGACCTCGACTATTGAACTACAAAAAGAATGCCCCAGTGTCAAAAATAATTGACACTATTTTTATATTCCTATATATTTTTAGCATTGCCCCTTCAGACATTCAGTGCTGAAGCCCCCGGACTTGTTAGTGGGTCCGGGTTGAATTTGTAAATAATTAACCACCCCTGTTGCTTCGGGAGCAGGGCGCGAAGCCGTATAGAATTCTATACGGCTTCTGCATTTTGGAAATCGTGTCACTCATCTAACAGATGCTGAAATGCTTCAAGACTGGACACCTGGACCGCCGCGCGGAGCAACTGCTTGAGGCGTTGCAAATCTTCAATGGCCGAAATGCGAGCAGATAGAGGGTCAGTCTCGCGGAGATCAAATCGAATCTCCAATACGTCAAGTATGTCTGTCTTCAAGAGCGCGTTCTCTAACCCCCTGCTCAAAGCTTTCCTCTCTGCTTTGTTGGGTAAGGGATTGAAAAAGGGATGATTCGCGGATGAGGTCCATGTGGGATTCTCTTTGTAAAGTATTTTATACTCACTGACCGTTTGTTGTACTCCCATTTTGATCTTCTAAGGCAGCGCGTATGGCTTCTATGTCAATATCCGGATGCATTTTTTTAACGATAGCAATGGTTTCCTCATGTCCTTTTCTTTGCCCATCTTGGAAGCGTTTTTCAAGATATCTTTCAGTCTCAGCACGGATTTTTTGAACTGGGACGATCATGAGATTTACCCCCTCTATAATGAAGAATGATAGAGTGATAGCAGAGAGACCTATAGATCCTATAATACTGATTATCGCAATAATTGCATCGTAATCAGGTTTAGTAATTTTGCACCAATTGTACCAAAGGACCAGTGCCAGAGAAGAGACAAAGAACAGTACTGCTAAAGCTATCAGCCATGTTCTTTCTGTGTCTCCAGTGCTCCAAATCGACACCCTTTCTTCGTCTGTTTTCTCCGTCATTCTGTTGTGCCTTTTCACTTCAATATACTTTCCCTATATAAGTATAGAGAAAATAGATTTCTAATGCAATTTCGGCCTGGGTATGGTTTCAATGTCTGCCATAAGAGAGGCCTCAGGTCTGAGAGTTGGTCGTACTTTGGACGAACTCAACAGTCAGAACCCAAGCAAATATCAGGCCAATGTCACAAAATTGAGTGATAAAAGGAGACTCGACAGAAACGCAGGCACCTCATTATGCTTTCAATATGCAGTATTGGGCTTTTGTTCACAACTTGAATTTAAATCCGCAGATGGGCGCAGATGGGCACAGATGAAAGGCAAAAGTGTATATTTTGATCGATGAATGAATGGTATGGTGAAAGAATTGTTCCCTGGATCGCGGCTTAACACCCTGTCGCGATGACAGCGATGTTGATGCAAATCTAAAACAAAAGGCCGCAAGTATTGCTCAATTGCAACAAAAACTTACGACCTAAAAAAAATTGGTTGCCCGACTGATGCACTCACTGAATTTTTTACCGTATAGGTCTTCTTTCCCATCGACACCTGTTATTTAAACGTCAATCCGCGTCGATTTACCGCCATGAACGCTCGGCTCGGCGCACCATTGGTCGCGCAAAATGGAGAGGGGTTCAAGAGTTGCTTCGGGCAGGCGCAACAGGTCCACCAGGACCGCACGGTCAAGAGCTTTCCGAGTTTCGTCCCGATACGCTTCGTTGGCTGGTAGAAACTCCGCTTCCTCGAATGCTTCAAAGATGTCCTCGGCTTGAGCGATCTGCTCCTCACTGAGGGAGCGTGGGTCCAACACCGTTAGACGAGGTAGTTGAGTGATTGTGAGAATCGCACGGCCCTGTTGCTGTCGAGATCCAATCCACCAGAAGGCGAGGAGGCCCAATGTTGTATTGGACCACAAGACCAGGGGTACGGTCCACTCGTCTTGTGCCGGGATAAAGTTAGGCCATGCTCGACCACCAATCGTTTTGGCTGGCGTGAGACAAGCAGTGAGGCTTTGCGAGTTGATCCGAAAATCGAGGTTGAAGTGTAGCCGTGAGGCAGTTGTGTTCCACACCTCAATAGCGTGAGCGTCACAGTCGGGGCGGACTTCTCCCTCGCTATCGGGGAGGACGACGAGGCTCCGTTCACGCTGGGCATCGTGGCCCCATAAAACCGGATACTGCGGCACGCCTTGAATGGGGATGATTTCAAACGGTCCTCGCGGTGCTCCATTGGTAGTTCCGGAGATGTCGCGGTGAAGCAGACCTGTCTTGCCGATAGCTCCGAGGTGAATTGTGGAAAGTGGCGTGGAGTAGCCTTGGGGTAGCCGAAGCCTTCCTGCTTCCAGCCCAAGAGCGGTATCGGCGAGTGTGGTTTCACGGAGGGACGCACAACCGCCCTGGCTTAAAGGTGCCCGAATGTACGTGCCGATGGTCTGGTGATTTCCTACATTCAGCCGCCCTTGCCGATCTTGAGGTGAGAGGTGACTTACCGCCCGCGCTGTCTCAAAGGCTTCCGCGAGGTTGTGTGGCCGGTGATAGAGATTGACAAACAGCGTTTCCCCACATCCCTGTTGTCCACCGCGGCACTTGTTGGCCACCACGAGGGCTTCGGCCATGCCTGTATCGGCTGAAAAGGCTCGATCTGTCTGACCGTGCGCTGCAATAGTCAGCACGACCAAGTCCTTGTACTTGCTTTCCAGCAAGCGACGGGCGTCCTTCCAAGAACTACCGCTCACACACGCCGCTGGCAGGACCAGCGCGAGGACACCGCCGGGCTTAGTCTTGATGTGGGCGAGGTCAATGAAGTTGGACGCCAGCCCTGCGTTACCGTGGCCGACCGGATTGACTAACTGCCGACGGATCTGAGCTAGCCGTTTGGACATGGCCTGTTGTTCATCTTCACTTGTACCCAACCCGGCAAAAGACGGTACTGGCACCTCGGCCTTCTCATGGTTGGTTGGTCGTGTGAAGGGGGGATTCATAATTACCAGATCAGCCGTTCCGGAGGGGAGGATCATGTCCTGGCTTCCCTCGGCTTCCACATCTGCACCCGTACCGCGTGCCACATGGATGCCTGTTCCAAACAGCGATGGTGCTGTGTCATCCTCAATGAGGTCGAGAGCACCCAGGGCCATGGTATGCCGCTTTTCTTGGCTCTGCTGTCCATAGGGCAAAGTGTGGACACGAGTGTTACCAAAGGTTGTGCCCGGATGAGTGCTCGATAGCATGGATGCGGTAAGATGCGTTGCGGCTGGCATGATGTCGGCAGCGATGAGGGCGTGTTCCATCATCTTAGTGTGCAGCACCTGATCGTCACCGCCAATTCGCCGATGACGCGAGGCCAAGGCACGGTACGCCGCCGAGAGCAGAGTGCCGGTTCCGCAGGCAAGGTCGGCGACCTGGAGACGGGTGAGGGCATCGGGGTTGGACCAATCCGTTACCGCGTCGAGGCGTGATACGGCCAACTCACCGAGTAGCGCAGCAGATGTCGGTAGCGTGTAGAATGTGGCGAGGAACTTCCGATCAGCAATAAGCCTCTGGAACATGCGCCCAGAGAGGTCGTGTAAGGTGGTAGCTCCTAAGCCAGCTAAATCACTGGCTGCCTGAGCGAGACGATTGAGAACTACATGCGCGGTGCTGTCGGCGATAGGCAGGAGCAGGTCGGAGGCAATGCGGAAGATCGGATAGTAATTGATATTGTCGAGGATATGCTGCCAGCAGGCGAGCAAGCGGCTTTTACTGACATCGTTGCGGCCAGGAATACGCAATTCGTCGATGGTTTCGATACCGTGCGCGTCAACAATAGCGGTGTGGAAGACGAGGGCGTTGGCGACAATGGCCATGGCCATACGCGAGGTTTGCTCACCATCTTCTTGATGGAGGGACTGCGCCATTCTCTCCAGCGCATGGATGCTGGCTGTTTCGCGTAGCTTGCCAGCGGCTTCGCCTATGCTCTGTTCCAGAATTTGCGTTCCCTCAGCAAGCAGCCGTTCAGACAGTGCGACGTTTTCAATGCAGGCAGCAAGATCAGCAATACTACCGGTAAGCCAACCCTCAGACGGCCAGCGCACGACAGTATCCTTTTCTTGCAGTGAGAAGGTACAGTAACGGAACTCAGCGGTTTCGATTTGCCGCTTTAGGTCTCCCTGTGGCGCACGACTCAGTTCTTGTGGGACCTGGACAGCTATGGTCTGCTCTATCAAGTCGCCGTTGTACTCCAAGAATTTTCCCAAACGAGCCGTAGCATCTGCTTCGACGCTACGCGCTGGTATAAACTCTGTCTCGATAATGACTGGTACACCGCCTGGAGGACGAATGACAATATCCGGTTGCAGGACGGTCTCTCGGAGGACATCCCGTTGCTCCACACCGACGTGATCGCGCCAGCGTGGATGCTTGGTCTGTAGTACATCTAATAGCCGGACATTGAAGGCGATTTCGTTGGTTTTGGGCATCTTTTTTCTCTTTTTATTGCAAAGTCTATTCCGTTGAGGGAGTTGTGGTTATTGGGCATTGAAAATTGCAACATCCTATATTAAACCGTTTCATCCACCGCCTGTGCCGCCCTTTGGATTACGCGGTCTCCAAAAAGTTAAGGCCAGAGGCATGTTGACCTCCGGCCAGAATTTCATCTATTACAGCGGATGGTGCAATAACTCGAGAATACAATCTGGGCAATAGATTGAGTCGGTTCACACCAGCCAACGCAATGAGTGGACTGGAATCTGCGATTAGAAACACGTCATTTATAACCAAATTCTGTATCGAGTTGATCATCATCCAGATCAACAACAGAGATATTCAATGCACTGACCTTTGTGAGAAACTCGGGCTTGCTTAAACTGGATAACTCCGCTGCTTTTCCAGCAGAAATCCGGCGGAGTTCAAAAAATTTCAACGCCAATAGAAAGCGTGCTTCTCGTTCAAAGACTTCGGGTTCTTGCCCGGTGATCAAGAGCAGGTCTTCAGAATATGGGATATTTAATGTTTTCATATTTTACCCCATCAGAGTGCGGGTAGAATCAAAGCTCAGCAAAAAAATTGGTTGCCCCCCAGGGATTCGAACCCCGATTCTACGGTCCAGAGCCGCATGTCTTGCCATTAGACGAGGGGGCAAAAATATATAATTAAAGTTTCGGAATAGCACGCACCATTATGAACCCAAAACCTCCAGTGCCTTTTTCAGCCGGCGAATACAGGTTTCCCGCCCGAGCACAGCCATCAGTTCAAACAACCCCGGTCCAAACCCAACGCCGCAAAGCGCGAGCCGCGTGGGATGAATGAGCCTGGAAGCCGAAATCCCCAATTCACCAGATAGTGTGCGCGTCACACCCTCGATATCGCCTTCACCAAACGAATCCAAATCCTGCAAGCGTTCAATCATCAACTGAACGCGCTCGGGGGTATCCGTCTTCCAGTTCTTCTTAGCCGTCTTTGCATCATACGCCTCCGGATCCACAAAAAAATAACCCGTATGCTTCAAATCCTGAAGCGTATGCAACCGCGGCTGCAACAACGCCGCAATCTTCATCAACTCATCCCGCCGCTCAGAAGCCTCTGCCTCCGTAAGCCACCCCTCCGCAACCCAAATCGGTATCGCATCATCCAGAACCGCATCCACCGGACGAAGACGCATATGCTCGCCATTGAGCCAGACCAACTTCTTCTCATCAAAAATCGCATCTCGCTTGAGCAACCCCGCAACAGAAAACGCCCCGGTCAGTTCATCTTGCGCAAACACTTCGCGCTCATCCCCGGGTGCCCATCCCAACAGCGCGAGATAATTGAACATCGCATCCGACAAAAACCCCCGCTCACGATACTCCGAAATCGTCGTCGCGCCGTGACGCTTGGACAACTTGCTGCCATCGGGACCCAAAATCAGCGTCGAATGTCCATACTCCGGCACCATCCACGAAAGCGCCTCAAACAGCATAATCTGCTTCGGTGTATTCGACAAATGATCCGCAGACCGCAACACCAGATTCACGCCCATATCGTGATCATCCACCACCACCGCGAGATTGTAAACAGGCGAACCATCGGGCCGCAACAAAACAAAATCTTCCACCTCAGCATTATCCCAACGCTGCACACCCCGAATGCGATCGTGCCAGACCGTCTCACCCGCAGGCACCTTAAACCGCACGACCTTTGGCCGTTCCTCGGCCTCATAAGCCGCCTGCTGTTCGGGCGTCAAATCCCGATTATAGCGTACGCGCCGCTTCTCTATCTGCGCCTGCCTGCGCATCGCATCGAGTTCTTCGGCAGTCTCATAGCCGTAATACGCATGACCCGTCTCCACCAGACGCTCCGCGGCCTGCTTATGCGCCTCGGCATTGCGCGACTGAAACACTGGCTCGGCGTCAAAATCAACACCGAGCCAGTTCAAACCGTCCAGAATCGTCTGAAGCGACGACTCTGTAAAACGCTCTCGATCTGTATCTTCCACGCGCAACAGCAACTTTGCCTTATAGTGCTTCGCGTAAAGATGATTAAAAATCGCCGTTCGCGCATTCCCCACGTGAAACCCACCAGTGGGAGACGGCGCAAAACGCAAAACCGTGTCTGACATCTAAAATAACCTATTAATTAACCGCTTATTTTTTGGCGGAGAGGGAGGGATTCGAACCCTCGGTAGAGGAAACCCCCTACAACAGATTAGCAATCTGCCCTGTTCGGCCACTCCAGCACCTCTCCGCTCTAAAAAAGAACCACCGAAAAGTAACAAAGGACGTGTGTAAATGCAAGTTAGAAGTGAGAAGTAAGAAGTGAGAAACCCCGCCCAACCGCCCAAAGGCGGGTGCTTCTTCACCCTTCATCCTTCACACTTAATATGGCGGTGGGGGTGGGATTCGAACCCACGGACCCGCGAGGGTCAACGGTTTTCAAGACCGCCCGATTCGACCGCTCTCGCACCCCACCACATCGCCCGAAAAGTATAGACAAGCGCCCCATCTGTGTCAAGCGGTTTGTATCAACTCATCGCAACCACACTTAAATTCTGTTTTTCTTTTATTTATCAATCAAACATCCAATAATCTCCGCTGCTTACATCCGCCAAAAAAGGGTTTGCGTTGCCCGTGCCCTTCCTGTATTTTTAGGCACAAACTTGTAACATGACCCAGAAAATCTCACACCGCGCGTACGACCTCGCATCCTCCCCTATGATTGAGCTTATCACCGGCTCCCAGATGGCATCCATTGACCGTCGGGCAATTGACAGTGGTGTGCCGGGCATAGAACTCATGGAAGCCGCAGGTCAGGGTGTAACCCGGGTAGTAGAAAACCTGTTGGGCGAACTCCAAAACCGGCACATCGTCATCCTGTGTGGCAAAGGCAACAATGGTGGCGACGGTTTTGTCGTTGCCAGACAAGCTGCCCAAAGCGGTGCAAAAGTCCAGGTATTCACAGCCACATCCGCCCGGGAAATAACAGGCGATGCAAAAACCAACCTCGACCGACTGTCTCCGGACATCGTGCAGCCGGTTGATCGCATCGCAACAGTACAAAACGCGTTGACCAATGCCGACATCGCCGTTGACGCGCTTTTAGGCACGGGTATTCAAGGACCTCCTCGCGGCATATACGCCGAACTTATAGACGCACTCACCCGCGCCAAATGCCCCATCGTCGCCGTGGATATACCCTCTGGACTCGACGCCGATACGGGCCAAATCGAAGGACCCTGTGCAACCGCAACGTGCACGGTCACATTTGCACTGCCCCGCATTGGACACTTCTTCTATCCCGGACGCGCCCGGTGCGGCAAATTGCACCTCATCGACATCGGGATACCCCCCTCGGCGATTGAGCGCGAACGCATCAGTACCTACCTGATCGACAACCGCCGCTGCGCTCACCTGCTCCCCCAACGGGAACCCGACGCACACAAAGGAGATTGCGGCAGAGTATATATCCTCGCCGGATCTGTGGGACTCACAGGCGCGGCGGCACTCTCGGCAAACGCGGCACTCAAAGGAGGCGCGGGCCTCGTCACACTCGGCGTACCCAAAAGCCTCAACGACATACTCGAAACCAAAGTCACAGAAGCAATGACCCACCCGTTACCCGAAGTCAAAAAAGTCAGATGCCTGTCCCTGCGCGCCCGGGGCGAAATACAACGCGCCTGTCGCACAGCAGACAGCATGGCCATTGGACCGGGCTTAGGGACCCATCGAGAAACCGTCGAACTCATCCGCCGCCTCGTGCGCGACTGCGTTTGTCCCGCAGTCATCGACGCCGACGCCCTCAATGCCCTCGCCGGAGACCTCGATGTGATCCGTGCCTGTGAAACATCCCTGGTACTCACCCCGCACATCGGGGAATTTGCGCGCCTGACCGGATACAGCATTGCCGAAATACAACGCGACCCCATAGTACGCGCCATAGAATTTGCCTCCGATGTCGGAGCTACCATCGTCCTGAAAGGCGCGCCAACCATCGTCGCAACGCCAGAAGGCGAAACGCACATCAACCCGACCGGCAACCCGGGAATGGCCACCGGCGGCACAGGAGACGTACTCACGGGCCTACTGGCCGCACTCATCGGTCAGGGACTCAACACCTCAGACGCCGCATGCACAGCTGTCTATCTCCACGGCCTTGCCGCTGACATCGCAGAGAAAAAAACGGGACACATAAGCCTCATCGCCAGTGACATCATCGAAAACTTTGCCGCTGCTATACATCAGATACGCAGCAGCACAGGCTGTTTTGATTTGCACCTTACCACCTGATTTTGGACCCTATTCCCAATGCCCAAGCGAACCGACCTCAAAAAAATAATGCTCATCGGCTCTGGTCCCATCGTCATCGGACAAGCCTGTGAATTTGACTACTCCGGCACGCAAGCCTGCAAAGCCCTCAAAGAAGAGGGATACGAAGTCGTACTGGTCAACAGCAACCCCGCCACCATCATGACCGACCCCGAAATGGCTGACCAGACTTATGTCGAACCCGTCACACCCGAAGTATGCGCGGCAATCATCGAAAAAGAACACCCGGATGCCCTCCTCCCAACCCTGGGCGGACAAACGGGCCTCAACACCGCCATGGCCCTGCACGAACAGGGAACACTCGAAAAATTCAATGTCGAAATGATCGGCGCAAAACCACACGCCATTGAAAAAGCGGAAAACCGCGAAGCCTTTCAAAAAGCCATGAATAAAATTGGCCTCGACTTTCCCAAAGGCCGATTCGCCTACACCCTCAAAGAAGCACTCGACATCACGGCTGAAATCGGATTTCCCGCCATCATCCGCCCATCCTACACCCTGGGCGGCACAGGCGCTGGCACCGCGTACAACATCGAAGAATTCAGACACGCTGCTGCACACGGACTAAGCCTATCGCCCACCTCTGAGATCCTCGTAGAAGAATCCATCATCGGCTGGAAAGAATTCGAGCTCGAAGTCATGCGCGACCAAAACGACAATGTCGTCATCATCTGCTCCATAGAAAACTTCGACCCCATGGGCGTACACACGGGCGACTCTATCACCGTGGCACCGGCGCAAACGCTTACCGACAAAGAATATCAGGAAATGCGCGATGACGCCATCGCCTGCATCCGCGAAATCGGCGTGGAAACCGGCGGCTCCAACATCCAATTTGCTGTAGATCCCAACACGGGCCGGCGCGTCGTCATAGAAATGAACCCCCGCGTATCCCGCAGTTCTGCACTCGCCTCAAAAGCCACGGGCTTTCCCATAGCCAAGATAGCCGCCAAGCTCGCCATTGGATACACCCTGGACGAAATACAAAACGACATCACGCGCGAAACACCCGCCTCTTTTGAACCCACCATCGACTATTGCGTCATCAAAATCCCGCGCTGGACATTTGAAAAATTTCCCCAAACCGCTGATCTGTTGGGCACACAAATGAAATCAGTAGGTGAAACCATGGCCATAGGTCGAACGTTTAAAGAAGCATTGCAAAAAGGCTTGCGCTCTCTCGAAACTGGGCGCGCGGGATTTGGCGCCGACGGCAAAGACATCCATCCCAACACCCTCTCGCGCGAAGCCCTCGAACGCGGCCTGCGCGAACCCAACTCGCAGCGATTGGCCTATCTCAAAACGGCTTATGACGCGGGACTATCCGTACAGGAAATTTTTGACGCAACCAAAATTGACCCCTGGTTTCTCGACAACATGCGACAACTCGTCGAAGTAGAAAAAGAACTCGCCGCCCTGATGGACTAACCATGACAAAACAGCACACACTCAACGACTTAAAATCGCGCATCACGCGCGCAGACCTGCTCAAAGCCAAACGATATGGCTTTTCCGACCGCCAACTGGCACACCTGTGGCGCAGTGACGAATGGGCTGTTCGCGCCCTGCGAAAAGAACTCGGCGTCGCACCCGTATTCAAAACCGTAGATACCTGCGCGGCCGAGTTTGAAGCCTATACACCGTATCACTATTCGACTTATGAGACAGACAACGAAGCCATCCGATCCGACCGCCAAAAAATCATGATCCTGGGCGGCGGTCCCAATCGCATTGGACAGGGTATTGAATTCGACTATTGTTGTTGCCACGCCTCCTATGCCCTCAAAGAAGACGGATTTGAGACCATCATGGTCAACTCCAACCCCGAAACTGTCTCCACCGACTACGACACATCCGACAAACTCTACTTTGAACCGCTCACTGCCGAAGACGTACTCAGCATTGCCGACGTTGAACAACCCGACGGCGTCATCGTTCAATTCGGCGGACAAACACCGCTCAACCTCGCGCGCGACCTCGAACGCGGGGGCCTCAACATCGCCGGCACATCGCCCGACGCCATCGACCTGGCCGAAGACCGCAAGCGCTTTGGCGCACTCATCAAAGAACTGGGCATACGACAACCCGAAAACGGCACCGCAGTAAGCACCGACGAAGCAATCGCCATAGCCGAACAAATCGGATATCCGGTCCTCGTGCGCCCCTCTTACGTACTCGGTGGCCGCGCAATGGCAATCGTATATGACCGCGAAGCCCTCATCGCCTATATGCGCAATGCCATAGAAGCCTCTCCCGAGCGGCCCATCCTCATCGACCGATTTTTAGAAGACGCACACGAATTTGACGTCGATGCCGTAGCAGATCCAACAGCAGTCGTCATCGGCGGCATCATGCAACACATCGAAAGTGCGGGCGTACACTCTGGCGACAGCGCCTGCGTCTTGCCCCCTTATCAGATCTCCAACACCAACCTCAATGAACTGCGAAATCACACCCACGCCCTGGCCAGAGCACTCAATGTCGTTGGCCTCATGAACATTCAGTTTGCCATTCAAGGCGAAGACGTATTTATTATAGAAGTCAACCCCAGAGCATCGCGCACAGTGCCCTTTGTCAGCAAAGCCATTGGCGTGCCCCTTGCCAAAGTCGCTGTCCGCGCAATGGTCGGGCGCACACTTGTAGAACAGGACTTTACCCGGGAAGTACCCATCAACCACATTGCCGTCAAAGAAGCCGTCTTGCCCTTTAACAAATTTCCCGGCGTTGACACCGTTCTCGGTCCCGAAATGAAATCCACCGGCGAAGTCATGGGCATAGACACCGACTTTGGCCTCAGCTTCCAAAAAGCGCAACTCGGCGCAGGTGTGCGCTTGCCCCAGGAGGGAACCGTATTTTTAAGCGTCAATGACCTCGACAAAGAAGGACTTGTACCCATTGCCCAACAACTATCCGACATGGACTTTCGCCTCATTGCCACAGGGGGAACCTGCGCATTTCTAAAAAGTCACAACATCGCCTGTAATCGGATCTTCAAAATTCAGGAAGGGCGCCCAAACATCCTCGACGCCATCAAAAATGGCGAAATATCTCTCATGATCAACACGCCCGCAGGAGAACAATCCCAGGCCGCCGACCCTGAAATCCGCAAAGCCGCCGTTCAATACGGCCTGCCCTACACAACCACCTTATCGGGAGCCGCCGCCGCTGTTGCCGGCATCCAATCGCTCAAAAACAACAGCGCAATTCGCATCCGTTCACTCCAGGACTTTCATAAAGTAAGAAGTAAGAAGTGAGAAGTGAGAAGGCCCCGCCCAACCTCTCAAAGGCTGGTGCTCCTTCACACTTCCTACTTCACACTTCACACTTCACACTTCACACTTCACACTTCACACTTCACACTTCACACTTCACACTTCACACTTCACACTTCACACTTCACACTTCACACTTCACACTTCACTATGTCTCGTCTCATCTACATCGCGTCCCTCTGCTTCCTCTGTCTGGCATCCTGCAAAAGCGTGTATTACAACACCTTTTACAATGCCAAACAACAGTACAATATCGCCGAGCAAAAACGCGTCGAATCCCAAACCCCCGGCAGCCGGATAACGCCTGCGACCTATAACGCGCTCTACCAGCGGGCCATTGTCAAAGCATCCATCGTGCTCAAATACTTTCCCGATAGCAAATGGTTCGACGACAGCTTGCTACTCATCGGCAAAGCGTCTTATTGGCGCGAAGATTACACCGAAGCACTGACCAAATTTCAAGAACTGCAACAACTCTTCCCCCAAAGCGAACTAATCCCCGAAACGCGCTACTGGCAGGGCCTCGCACTCTGGGCAATGAACCGCACCAATGAAGCGCGGACTACATTTTCTCTTTTTGATAAAAAAATCAATCCCGAATTGTACGGTCTATCAAATCTGGCACTCGCGGAAATGGAAGCCTCACAGGGCAATAAAGAAGAGGCGATCATATCCTATAAAGCACTGCTCGAAACACTCGACAAAAAGCACAAATTGCGCGCGCGCGCCTGGCAAGGCGTGGGCAATAACCTTCTCGAATTGAACCGATACGACGAAGCACTTGAAGCCTACGAAAACGTGCTAAAATCAAAACCCGATACCAGGACAAATTTTGAAACCCGCGTCAAAATTGGCGAAACCCTCGAGCGCCAGCAGAAATACGATGAGGCACTGGACGCGTACCAAAAAATATTAAAAATCAAACGGCTTCGCATTTACGAAGCCGAAATCCGCCTCAAACAGGCGCGTATATATCAACTGAAAGATCAGGTTGAAACTGCGGAAGAAATCTACAATGACGTCGGGAAAAAATACCCCCGCAGCGAATACAGCGCAGCAGCTTTTTATCGTCTGGGCCTCATCGAACAAAAATCGCGTAAAAACCTGGAAACAGCCAAAGAACTATTCGAAAAAGCCGTTCGCGAAGATCGAAGTTCAGATGAGGGCACACTGGCTTTACAACGGCAAAAAGATCTCGTAGCACTCGAACGCTATACCAAACAAGCCGAGAAAGTCGAAGACCCGCAAAAAGCACTGGGCCCGCTTTTTGATCTCGCCGAATTATACCTCTTTAATCTCGGCGAACCCGATTCTGCCCTGAGTATTTATCAGCGCGTATTGAGCCTGACCGACACGACTGACCTGGCACCCAGGGTGCGTTATGCCATTGGACTTATTTATGCCGACAGCCTGAAAAATGAAACCGCAGCGCGCGAACAATTCCAACTGCTCCTCGACCAATATCCCAATACCTCTTATGCCGTTGAAGCTCGGACGCGCCTCAATCAAAAACACGCCGATGATGCCCTGGCAGAAACGCGATTTTTAGACGCTGAAAACCGCATCGCAGAAGGCACACCCACACGGGATATTTTACCCATCTATCAACAAATAGCCGACGAATATCCCAACAGCCTCTTTGCCCCAAAGGCACTTTTTGCCCTCGCCTGGACCTACGAAAATGACCTGGACCAACGCGAACAGGCAAAAACTGTTTACGAACAAGTGCAGGAGCGATATCCCCTCACACAATACGGCAAAATTGCAACCGACAAACTCAAGGGCAAATTTCTCGACCCTCCGCCCGAGCCAGCAGACTCCACCCAAACACAACCGTCTGATACCCAGTCAGATACAACGCGGTCAGATACAACGGAGATTCAACCCGACACAATACAGACGAGAACACAAAAAATAACCCGAACACAAAAAACAGTCTCCCCAAAACCCGCCTTCAAACCCGATGTCATTATCGGAGGCGGTATCATGGAAGCCGTAGATGCCGATGAAGAACCTCAAATTTTAGAAGAAATCGAACCCGAATACCCCGAAGAAGCCAGAGCCGAAGGCAAACCCGTCACTGTCTTCTTGCGCTTGCTCATCTTAAAAAACGGCAACGTGGGCGAAGTCCACGTAATTTCGGGACCCGAACTATTTCACAGCGCCGCAGTGGAAGCAGCAAAACAATACACCTTTGAACCCGGCATACACGAAGACGCGCCGCGCGACATGTGGATAGACATATCCATCTACTTTGAACCGCCAGAGTAACAATGCCCGAAATCCCAAACTTCATCTCCGAAACAGCTATTGTCAAAAAAAATGAACCCATCGCACAGGGCATCTACCTCATGCGCCTGCACGCGCCCCGGCTTGCAACCGCCTCTCGCCCGGCGCAATTTCTGCAAATCCTGACTGATCCCGGCCTATCGCCATATCTTCGCCGACCCTTCAGCGTATTGCGCGCAGACCGCAAAGCCGGATGGCTCGACCTCATCTACGACGTCATCGGTCCCGGCACCGAGCGCTTATCCCATGCCCAATGCGGCGACCAATTTGACGTCAGCGGACCGCTGGGCAACCCTTTTGCCCCCCCGAAAACCAAACGCATCCTCCTCGTCGCCGGTGGCGTCGGCCTCGTCCCCCTCGCATTTTTGGCGTGGGAACACCCCGACCGCCGTCCCGACATGATCTACCTCATGGGCGCGGCAAATGCCGCGCGCCTGCCCGACATGTCCGCACTCTTACCCGCAGATCTACCCCTCCACATCGCCACTGATGACGGTAGCGTGGGACACCGCGGATTTGTCACAGAACGCATTGCCGAACACACCCTCCCAAACCACACCACCATCCTCACCTGTGGTCCCCATCCCATGATGGCGCGCGTAGCCGACATCGCCGCCGAATTAAACACCCCCTGTTTTGCCTCCCTCGAAAACCACATGGCCTGCGGTTTTGGCGCCTGTGTCGGATGCGTGGTCGAATACAAAACCTATCCCACCGAAGACCGCCGCTATCGCTGCGTCTGCCTCGAAGGACCCGTCGTCAACGCCCACGAAATTGTGTGGTAAAAGCGGGTATAGTCCATTGACTTTTTGCTGTGATCGCATATCTTCATCACAAGAAGCCAATCCCTATCCGGAACACCTGAATCTCAAGCGACCACACCTTCGGATAATATCCATTGGGGCATTGCTTATCTGCGCGAAGACCTGCGCCTGCTGACAAAATACAGAGGGAACCATGAACAAACGCAGACTGCCCATCGGCATCCAGACCTTCAGCAAAATTCGGGAGGAAAACTACTACTATGTCGATAAAACAGACCACATTCGACGGCTGCTCGACGAGGGCACGCACTACTTTTTATCGCGTCCACGTCGCTTTGGCAAAAGTCTGTTTCTGGATACGCTGAAGGAACTGTTTGAGGGCAATGAACCGCTGTTTGAGGGGCTTCATATCTACGATCATTGGGACTGGAGCGTTCGTTATCCTGTTGTGCGCTTGAGCTTTGGCAGGGGCAATTTCAAAGAAGCGGGATACCTGCTGGCGAATGTGATGGCGCAACTGCACACCATAGCGGAAGAAGCCGGTATTGCACCGCGTTACGATACGGCGCCGGAGTGCTTTAGCGATCTGATTCGGGTATTGCATCGGCAGGCTGGGCAGCGCGTGGCTGTTCTCATTGACGAATACGACAAGCCGATCCTTGATGCTCTGGAAGTACCGGAGGTTGCACGTGCCAACCGCGATTTTCTGCGCGGTCTATACGCGACCATCAAGGATAGCGATGCTCATATCAAGTTCACATTCCTCACGGGCGTCAGTAAATTCTCCAAGGTACATCTGTTCTCTGGTCTCAACAACCTCACAGATATTACCATTGATCCGCGATATTCCGCCTTATGCGGCTACACCGAAGAGGACCTCGACACGGTATTCGCGCCAGAACTGCCTGGTCTGGATCGAAACGAGATCCGCGACTGGTACAACGGCTATAGTTGGCTGGGCGAAGATAAGGTGTACAACCCCTTCGACATCCTCCTGCTCTTTGACAAGCGCACCTTCGGCACGTACTGGTTCGAGACTGGCACGCCCACCTTCCTCATTGAGACCCTGTTCAAACACCGTGTCAGTTCCTTGAAACTCGACGAAATGATCGGCAGTAGCGACTTGTTATCCACCTTCGATGTAGATGAAATCGCGACCGAGGCTCTGTTGTTTCAAACCGGGTATCTGACCATTACAGGTGAGGAGAACCTCGGCGGCGAATCCCTGTACCGACTGGGTTATCCCAATCGGGAGGTGCGCCAGAGCCTCAACCGAAGCCTATTGCGCTATCTGGTAAAAGACGCCACGCGCCAGATGGCGAACAGTGTCCAACTCTACCGCCTGATAGAAGCCAATGACTTTGCCGGTCTCGAGACCTTATTCCACGCCTTCTTTGCCAGTATTCCCTACGAGTGGTACACCAACAACGACATCGCCAGTTTTGAAGGCTACTATGCCAGCGTGTTCTATTCCTATTTCGCGGGCCTGGGTCTCAATATCACCGTAGAGGATAGCAGCAGCTATGGGCGTGTGGATATGGCTGTTCACTTCAACGATAACATCTACCTGTTCGAGTTCAAGGTGGTGGAACTGGCGTCTGAGGGCGCGGCAATGGCGCAATTGAAGGAGAAGGGATACGCGGACAAATACCGGAGTCTGGACCAGCCGATATACCTGATCGGGGTAGAGTTCAGCAAGGATACCCGCAATATAACGGCCTTTGAAGTCGCACGCGCCTGAATAAATGACAGGCGCATTATTTCTATTGTGTCTTTGCGTAACAAAAGGAATAGGAAATGCGATTTGGTACCATGTTGTTGGTATTAACAGTCTCAATGATAACGCAATCGTGCAGAATTGAGTCTCCATTTTTTGTTAACATCGTTGCAAGCCAGGTAGTGTATGGCTATACTCTTGGGGAAGGACCATCTCCATTCAAACTTCAAAGCAGCATTGCACTCAGAATGCAAAACGGTTTTAAGGACACCCTCATCATTGGAGATGATTCAGGAACCCGTCATGGAGTACGCATGAGAAATGTCATGCATAATAATGTGGGCATCCCTCTTAAGAATCTTGTGTTCTTCAGTAAATTTGGGTATATCGATTGGGATGTGGGCACCAGAGAAAATCGTGGATTACGTCTCCTTACCTCGGGGAGGTATGAAATGTTACGAAAAGCAACTCGAGTAGTGCATGTACCGAAATTCACACCGTTTGAGTCCTCACACAATGTGCCAAGAATACGAGAAAACACCATACTGTTTGTTGTGGGAGTTGGTAACATGATAGGTTCATTTAATGAAGACCGGGATATGTACAACATTAACCATGTGGTATGGAATGATAGGGGTCTTGGACCATACTACACGCCAAGAGAAAACTACAAAGATGTCCTGGAGGCATATAATACCGGCAAAGTCATTGCAGCAACATCTGCGCTGATAACAGATGCAGGGACAGTCAAGCCGTATAAAGAGGTAGTATCCTGCGGGGATATCAAAGAATCATGTTTTACTGTACTAGAATCATTTTATACTTCCAGTGCTTCAGCTCATCTTGCCGGAATATCCTTTTATCTGGCACAGTTTTGGGAAACACCGGAAGAGATAGTTGATGTGTTGAAGTCCTGTGCAATAGATATTGGAGAACCAGGAGTTGATCGTGAATTTGGTCAAGGAGCGGTAAATCTCTGGTGTCCCAGGGTCCTGAAAAAAGAAGTGGAGATGGTTTCAGAATATCTGGGAAATACAGGAGAAAGAGGGGAAACATTGCAAGGAGGAAATCTTGAAGGTCTCTGGAGAGCTGACAGCACTACTCTGCAGGTATATATCCCAAGATCGCTAAAAGAAACCACGAGGGCTGAATATCAAGGAGGAACGGTAAATGGCACAGTGGAGTTTGCGGGTGGTATGGCAACAGCAGATTTCACCGCAAGAGGGGTGATAAAGGCAGGATTCCTCATGCTCACTCGACCCATTGAAGCAACCGCTGAAGATGTGATTCGGTTTGAAGAGGCATACACCGTTGATCAGGAAAAGATAGCAGCTGGTGATCAATCCTTTAGCTACACAGCAACAAGAGATTCTCTGCATTTGGTGCGAACTTTCTCGCTGAATGAAGCGCTGTCCTTGTTACCAGATCCTCTGGGAAGCATGGTAGACATGGCATCACCTGATTTCTTTGCTGATGACCCCATACAACTGAGAATGAGTTTTTTGAGAGAAAAATCTTTTCTTCTTGGTGACTTTAACGAAGACGGCAGGGTTGATACTGCTGATTTCTTACTGTTCGTTGATACCTTTGGATCATCCCGAGGAGATATATCATTTGATGAAACCATGGATCTCGTCCCTGACGGCATCATCAATGTTGCTGACTTCATCATCTTTATTGATCAATTCGGCAAAACAGCATAATGTTCTTTTCTTTTTTTTTCCTTTGAAGGTTCATACTCACCCCCACTCTATGAGTGGGGGTTTCTTTTTTGTGTTTTTGCAAAAACCATATCTTATGACATAATATACAGTGATACCGCAGTGTATCACTGTGGACCTTTACAATTAAAAAAGAAAGGAGTTACACCATGCATACTGCTAAGGTGTTTGCGGTACTTGCTGCAGCAATGCTGCTGCAATCCTGCAGGATTGAAATGCCTTCGTTGATTCATATTATTAGTAATTATGTACCGAATGCTCTGGAGCATCCGAATATGTATAACTTTAGTACAAGTAAAGCGGTTACACTGCAAGGTGGCTTCAAAGATACGCTCATTCTTGGTGATCCATGGGAGTGGCATGCATCGCTTATGCATAATGTGTTAACCAGGTGGCGCATTCCTGAAGAAAGTATTCTTCTCTTTGGAGATTTTGGATTTTCTGCTGGAGACGGTAATGAAGGATTACGCCTCCTCATATCAGGTGATTACGAAGAACTGCGCAAAGCGACACGCGTTGTTGCTCTGCCGATGTCTCCTCCTTTTACAGAGCCAGTGGATGTGCCGAGGGTACTGCGTACGAACACACTGTTTGCCTTAGCAGCCGATAATATGGATGATTACCATGAAGGGGATCGTGATTTCTACAACATTAACCATGTCGCCTGGAGTCACCGCAACCCTGAAGTAGATCAGATGTTTAAGATATACTACCAGGCCATTCTGGATGTCTACAACACGGGTAAAGTCATAGCGGCAACTTCAGCGCGTGTGACTGAGGCAGGGGAGGTTAAGCCGTTTGAGCATGTCGTGCAGTGCGGAGACATTAAAGAGTCTTGTTTCACGATGATTCCAGAGCAAACCACCTCAAGCACTTCCACCCGCCTCGCCGCCATGTCCTTCTACCTTGCACAGTTCTATGCAACACCTGAGGAGATCATTGATGTTCTCAAAGAATGTGCGATAGATGTCGGAGAACCCGGAGTAGACAGAGAATACGGCAGAGGTGTCGTAAATCTTCTGTGTCCCCGTGTACTGCACAAAGAGTTAGAGATTGTCGGAAAGCACCTGGAACGAGAAGCAACAAAGGAAATGTTCACAGGAGGAGATCTTGTCGGCACCTGGGAAGCAAAAGAAACAGACCTGCAGGTACATATACCTCAGGTACTCAGAGAAACTGTGGAGACCACGTATACAGGTACCGTCACCGGTACGCTTGCGTTTACAGAGGAAACAGTGCAAGCAGACATCAGTCTGCAGGCATCCATTGCCGCTCACTTCCTTCTTCCCCTCAAAGCGAAAGCAGAAGATGTGATTAAAACAGAAGGCATCTACACCACTGAAGACCATCAGGTTACTTTTCCGGAGGGAAGAGTATTCACCTACCATGCGACCGATGATTCTCTCTCGTTAACCCGGCACCTCTCTTTAACTGATATCCTCCGTCTTCTTCCAGGACACTTCGGTTCCATGGCAGAGCAGCACGGAAAAGAGTTACTCAGTGATCCTGTGGCAATCACCTTGCGTTTCAGGAAAGCACGAATACCCGGTGACTTTGACAACAATGAGGTTATCGACTTCGCCGACTTCCTCCTCTTCATTCAGGCATTCGGATCTGTTCGGGGAGATGCAGTGTTTAACGAAAGAATGGATTTGGTGCCTGACGATATGATTAACTTTGCCGATTTCATCATATTTATTGAAAATTTCGGGAATTATGTAGGATAGTGACCAAAGGAAAAACTAAAAACCATTGACATTACTGTCCTATTGTTGTATTGTGTATATAATGTTGAATAAAAAATAATTTACCACCCCTGTTGCTTCGGGAGCAGGGCGCGAAGCCGTATAGATTTTCTATACGGCTTCTGCTTTTTAGGAGATTTGATGAAAACCTATATTTATATTGATGGGCTTAATTTATATTATAGAGCCGTGCGAGGGACGCCTTATAAGTGGTTAGATATAGCTACATTATTTCAAACAATGTATCCCCACAACAACATTTGTAAAATCAAATACTTTACTTCAATTGTAAAATCGCGCCCTGATGATCCAGGGAAACCAGGACGCCAACAGATGTTCTTGCGGGCTTTAAGAACTTTTCCACATATTGAAATCATTGAAGGAAAATTTCAGATGAACAAAGCCAGAATGCGATTGGTTTCGCCAGACCCTAATGGCCCTAATACCGCAGAAGTTTGGAAAACAGAAGAAAAAGGATCAGATGTCAACATAGCTGTCCATTTATTAAACGATGCTCATAGTAAAAATTTTGATGTTGCTGTTCTTGTATCAAATGATTCTGATTTCGCCGAGGCTATACGAATTGTAACCCAAGATTTAAACTTGCAGGTAAGCGTGGTATCTCCTACTGGCGCAATCAATCCTAATACAGGTGATCGAGAACCAGCCAGAACTTCAAGAACCCTTCAACAATATGCTTCATCTGTACGTCGAATTCGGTCGGGTATTCTCGCAAGCAGTCAGCTTCCTAATGTATTGACTGACTCTAAAGGGACTTTTCGCAAACCACCGGAATGGTAATAAAACCACAAACCTTTGGTCACTATCCTACATAACTCCCCAATATAACTACCTTTGAGGTCATATCTGCGTAACTCGCCTGGTGTTCATCCAGGCACCACAACTACCTTCCTGCATGCCCTGTGTTCTTCAGGGCATTTTTTGTGTACTTTTTCCAATAATCCCCCTATTTCATTCCAATCCCAACTGTTTCATTTGAAACACTTACTGTGTCATTTGAAACAGTTGGCCGCATGCTCAATTTTCGGCATTTTCTAAAAATGCGCTCTCCTGCAAGCAGTTACGGATTTTTCGGGTTTTTGGCACGCTTTTTGCGCTATATAAAGGACACGAAGTTTCAATTTCAAACCATACAGGAGGGCGTTTCTCATGATACACCAGTCCGTAGAACGCAAAGAAAAACTCCATCTGCTTAAAGAAAACCTATCAAAACGCATCGACACCCTGCTCATCGGTCCAATCGGCATAGGCAAAAGCCATCTCCTCGCGCAAGTCGATGCAGACCATGTACTCAAAGTAAAAACCCTATCCCCAATAAAAGAAGCCCTCATAAATATTGCGGAAGAACTTCACAAAAGTGGAAAACTTTATCCGCATATTGAGGACTTTGAAAAAATCAAAAAACGACACACCCGCGAAACCATTCAAGCATGGACAGACATAGTACTCGACTCAGTGACAAAAAACGAATGCGTATTAATCGTAGATGACTTATCCGACATAACGCCCTCTGTCGGGCGACTAATCGACAAACTCAACCGCAAATACATCATCATAGCCGCCCTGCGCGAAATCAAAAAAACGTACGAAAAACACTTCTGGAAATTCGACCGCATAGAAATAGAACCCTTATCCACCCCCGAAGCAAAAAACCTGATCTGGCAATGTACTGCTGGCGCCGACATAGAAGATTACCACATGACCGAAACATCCATATTACAACAAAGTGCTGGCAACCCGCGCGCCATCATCGAAATCGTCGAAAGACTCCGCAAAGAACCCGCCGTAACCCGATCCGTCGTGCAACATGTATCTCACACAGGCGCCCGAAACCAGATTGACCTCACCTTCATAGTCGTCCTCCTCTTACTCGCAGTCGTCGCAGCGCGATTCTTCATGCGTGGCATCGGGAGCATGGAAGGCTATGTGCTCGCTGGCATCGGCAGCGCGATCCTCGTAGGCATTCGATTCTTCATGTACAGGTTCAAACGATGACCGCACCGACACACATAGCATTTGGACTGCTCACCGTGGCGGGATCCTTTTCGTTCTTCTCCATGCCCCTTCACCGCAACCTCCCCGCTGTCGCCTGCGCCATCATAGGAAGCGTGCTCCCGGATATAGATTCGCCAAAGAGCTATATCGGTCGCGTGCTCCCTTATGCATCCATCCCCATTGAGAGGCAATGGGGACACCGCACAATCACACACTCGCTACCTTGCCTGATCGCCCTATCGGTTATGATCTGGCCCCTGCTCATTTGGCAAACCCCGTGCTATGCGGCCCTACTCCTGGGCTATATGAGTCATTTAATCGCCGATTGCGCCACCAGGAGCGGCGTACCCCTATTTTATCCCCATTCAGCGGCCTGTGTCTTCCCCGGCAGCGCGAAATACAGAATCAAAACCGGATCTGTGGGAGAACGCTACCTGTTAATCGGGCTCGTATTCATGCTCCTGATATTCCTGCCCATATTGCACATGGGAGGCATCTGGAAATCATTCAGATACCTCATGGCCACGCCCTCTGCTGCATACGCAGATTACCGACAAGCCGACACAGAAACCATCTTAACCTTTGAAGGACGCTGGCGACACACGCGGGAGCACGTACGCGGAGAAGGTGTGATCCTCGATGCCAGATCCACCATGTTCTGGATCGTAGTCAAAGGACAGGTTCAAACATGCGGAGAACACGGCGCCATCTTACCGGGCAAAGTGCGCGTGCGCGAAACAGATCGCCCCGTACAAATACAGACGCTCCAGTTGAAAAACGAAACATGGGAGCAACTGGTAAATCAGATCCCCAAAAACAGTTTTGTATCTGGACAACTCAAAGCAACTGAAACATTCTCCCCCAGGCGCGAAACTCCCAATGCCATCACCGTCACCTCCCGGTCATTGAAATTTCAATTTGCCCGAAAAGGGGACATCACGCGGCTTCAGCCCGTCTCTCAAAATTTATCAGAACGCGTAAAAAATCTATCAGAGGAAATATTGAGAATTTGTGAAAAACTGGAAATCGCAAAAATGGCTTATCCGCCAGTTCACTACCTCGAACTGAGTCGAATGGAACAAGAAATTACAGAAAAAAGAAAAAAAATCGAAAAACTGAAACGCGCCCAGGTACGATTCAGTGGCACATTACACATTCGCATACCGGGAGAGACATAATGCGCGAAAAATGCAGAACATCCCCTATTCGCTCGCGCAACGGCGACAAATGTTTTCAGGCATTTCGGAAAAACTCAATACGCCTGTTAATATCCCTCGCCACCTCAAGAACCTCCACAGGTGCACGAACCATCTCGCCGGAACGCTGTCGTAAGGCAACAATAAGAGGTTCCAACGCATCGGATTTCCCCCTGGACAGGAGAATATCGACAAGATCAGGCTCCGAGGCACCGTTTGCGATCAAATCGGGCACGAGTTGTAGTATCTCGTACATCATCGTCTCATTGTCAGGTAGGAACACCGCATACGCCGACTGAAACACATCCATAGCCATCCGTAGTCTGTTCCTTAGCAGCAGTGCCAAAGCATGGACATACTTTGCTCGCCATACAAACACCACCTTCTCATCGTCAGCCAACGCACCGAGTCTTCCCTCAAGCTCTTCACTTATGAGCATAGCTTCTTTCATACGCCCTACCTTAATTTGTATCATACCCTTTTGGGACAATGCCCAGGCGATCAGAACCCGGATCGCTGGCACATCGCTGGTACCAAAACGCTCGATCACTTCCTCATACGCAGATACTGCCAGCCCCAACTCTCCCAGTTGGGCTTGCAAATCTCCCTTTTGGGACAACGCATAGGCGACCATAAGCTGAATCCCCGATGCATCGCTGGAGCCAAAACGGGCAATCACCTCTTCATATACAGACACCGCCAAACCCAACTCTTTCTGTTGGACTTGCAAATCTCCCTTTTTTAACAGCGCCAGAGCGACCGGAAACTGGAAATCGGGAGCGTCGCTGGTACCAAAACGCTCAATCACCTCCTCATATGCCGACATCACCAACCCCAACTCTCCGAGTTCATATCGCGCTCTTGCCCCGTGGATCAATACGCGGGCCATCCGCGCCAGGAGTGTATGGTCGCTCGCGTCGTCGAAACGCTCAACCGTCTCATCGCAAACCGCGACCACCCTTTGGAAATCCTCCAATTTTTCATAAGCAATAGCCCTCATATGCAATATGTAGGCGACGAGAGACTCTGGCATCAGAGATGCATCCACGCTTCCTGAAGCGATAAAATGGTCCCCAATCTCGATAACCCTCTCGTATTCTCTCTCATCGAGTGCCGTTTGGATCTCCTCTTTTAAACGCAGTTCCGCCGCAAATGGCGAATTTGCTGTCGCCCTGTCCGATATGTGTTCGATGGCCGACCAGGCCACGCGCAAAAAATTGTCCTCAACCTGCGGTTGTTCGGCGAGCGCACGCTCAATACCCTCGCGAATAACCTTTGACTCCGCCGCCGCCAAACTCAGCCGACCAGACATCTGGTACAACTCGCCTATCCCGTAGAACGCCATCATGAAATGGATCAGATTCCTCATATCTGTCGCCTCGTCGCGCTCGCGCCGCAACTTGTAATAGATGCTATAGAGAGGTTCCCCTGCGGCGTACAATCGCTTCCTTCCAGCCCCCTCCACGACGACCGCACCCCGGTTGACAAGCCGACCGAGCATAGTCGATACGGGCCGAACCCCCATACGCGCCCGCGCCGCGATCTCGCTCGTACTCGACGGTCGCCAAAAATCAATCAACGCGAGATACACGCGGCGCTCGCTCCTGGGCAAAGCCTCCAGATAACCGCGAAAATACTCGGTATGCTCATCAACCAGCGTCACCAGTTCTTCCATCAACTGGCGCAACGACCTGTGCTGCGCGAACTCGGCAACCATAATCAGGAGGCGGGGATTGCCACCGGTCAGAATCTCGAGCGGCCTGATCTCCTGTTCAGTCACCGCATCGCCGCTGACCACCTGCCACAGACGGCAACAGTCCTCGGTACTCAGCGGTTCCAGATCGACAATTCGGAACAACTCAAAAAACGGCTCCGCCGCATTTTCCAGACCCTCAAAGCGACTCGTCGCAGTAGCGATCAGCACGATCCGAGGCTCGGACTCCAATGCGCCGCGCAACTGCCAGCCAAAATCGTCATCTATATCTTCGCAGAGCGTTTGCAGGTTTTCGACCATAAGAACGAGTTTTTTGCCCAACCGGTCCGCCGCGTCCAGAACAGCGGCACGGGCGCGATCCGCGAGCGCATCCTCATCCCAGTGATCGGTCAGATCGGCATGCGCCTCTCGCAACTCCTGTGCGAGCGCGGAATCGTACTTGACGCTCTCCCGCGCAAGATAGAACAGCGTCTCGAGCCAAAAATCTGCAAGATTGAATATCTCGTGACTCTCCTCCATAAACCGAACCGACAAAAAACACATAGAGAGTTCCTTATCAGCATTCAACTCCGCCGAGACGCGCGCGAGCAACATCGTCTTTCCCCGCCCCCGAGGCGCGACCACCAGAACGTGCTGGCACGATGGTGAACCGATATTTCTGCGCAGCACCCCAAGCACCGTATCGAGTTCGTGTTTCCTCACCGCGAACTGATCAATCACCTCTTCGTCGGACTGGAACGTCCCCGGATTGAACTTGCGGATTGGACGATCAGACTTGTTCATTACACATTCCTCAGTATTTATTAAATCGTTGTCAACGAAACTGTTGACAAAATAATATTTGGAAAAAAAATGTCAACCAAATTGTTGACAAAAATAATATAAGAAAAACTTTTGTCAACCAAATTGTTGACAAAAACTAACCTGCTATATAAATCATTCTCTACCATTAAGATACGACATGAAATACCGCGCATTGCCATTGCGCGAGCACTATACAAAATCGGCCTTGATAAATTCCAAGTCTCCATGTATCTTCATTGTATCTACTATTCAAAGGAGAAAAGATATGGAAACCCGTGTGCAGAAATGGGGCAATAGTTTAGCCCTGCGAATTCCCAAACCACTCGCTGTCCAAATCGGGCTTGAACCCAATTCACCGGTCGAATTATCGCTGCGTGGTAAGGAGTTGGTCATTGAACCTGTAAAGCCATCTGACTTGAAATTGGACGACCTTTTATCCCAGGTAACGGAACATAACTTACACGGTGAAGTAGATACTGGACCTGCGACAGGCGGTGAAATATGGTGACGCCAGACGAGTACGTTCCACAGCGCGGCGATGCGGTCTGGATCAACTTCAATCCACAAGCAGGACATGAGCAAGCCGGCCGTCGCCCCGCCGTTGTGCTCTCACCGGGAGCTTATAATGGCAAAACTCATTTGGCTATACTCTGCCCAATTACCAATCAAGTGAAGGGGTATCCCTTTGAGGTCGTCATTCCCGCCGGGTTAAACGTGACGGGTGTTATTCTGTCAGATCAGGTCAAGAACATGGATTGGCGGACGAGGAATGCAACGCTGATATGTCCTTTGCCCGCAGAGATAGTGGATGCGGTTTTACAAAGAGTCGGAACGCTCCTATCAAGGGAACATGGACCGTGATGGAAATACCATTTGACCCATTTGTGCGAGACTGGCTATGTCGTAGATAGATGGGAAGCCGCTGGAAGAATCGGAACGCTCATACCTCTGGACTATATCCAATGGCTAAAGAGCCTGCATATAAACTGGATCGGCCTATCCGTCGCGCTGCATTACGACGACAGCATGGACAGCACGGTCGAGTGCGTGTACGCATCAGATGTAGATATTCGCACTTTTACCGATGACGCACTCAGACGGCGTATGTGTCCTATATAGAAACCCCTACTCCTCCTCCACCGGCAACATCACCCTGAACGTCGTCCCCACGCCCTGTTCACTCTCCACAGCGATTTGCCCATTGTGCTTGCGAACAATAGCATAAATAATCGACAACCCCAAACCCGTACCTCGGTCTGCATCCTTAGTCGTAAAAAAAGGCTCAAAAAGACGTTGCCGGGTCGCCCCATCCATCCCAACCCCATTATCCTCCACCTCGATAACAACCGCATCGTCCTCAGCCCGCGCCCGGATCCAGATCCACTTATCGTAACCTATCCCCTCCATCTCAGCACGCTCATCCACTGCATCCCGAGCATTTGACAGCAAATTGAGAACCACCTGCTCGAGCGGATGCGGATGTCCCCAGACCTCTGGGAGCGCATCAGAAAGATCCAGCACCAGATCAACCCCGTGATTCTCAAGCTGCGAACCCATCAACTTCAGACTGCTCTCAATCACCGCATTCACATCCATCGCCTGGCGCGGCTCCTCGGACACATCGCGCGAGAACACGCGCAAGTGATCGACAGTACCCGCCATCCTGTTGACCACGCCTCGAACATCCTCCATCATCTCCCTCAACTCGTCCGTCTCAAACGGCACGCCCTCCATCAGCCGCAGGGAAATATCCCCAGTAGTTGTCTCGACAGCCGTCAGTGGCTGGTTGAGTTCGTGCGCCACACCCGCAACCATTTGCCCCAGCGACACCAGACGCGCGGACTGCAAAAGCTGCGTCTCGTTAGCAGATGCAAGATCTTCATTTGCTTTCCGCAATCTCCGATCCCTGACAATAATCCGCGAGACCAGAAAGCCCGTGAGAATCACAAACCCCGCAATCAACCCAATAAACCACGGACGGCGCCACACCAGCGGAACAACATTGAATTGCACCAGCGACGGCACAGGATCTTCATTAAACGCCAGATCGCGCGCTTTAACCTCAATCGTATGCGCCCCCACATCCAGATTCTCAAAAGAACGGACCGTATTCCCGCCATAAGGCGACCACTCCCCGCCATCCAAACGATAGGCGAATTGCAAATCTTCGCGCAATGTGCTTCGCCAGAGATCTGTCCCTGTCCACGCAAAAGTTATCTCTCCATCCTCAGACACTTCATCCGGAGCAAGGGTCATCAGGGTCTCAGGTGGATCGGTCTCTGGCATATATCGGATAGTACGCAGAGTACAGGGTGCTACTATATCCCGAGATTCCGACCGTCTGTGCCAGGCATCTACATCAGATACAGAATTGAGCCAGAGTGTCCCGTCTCGAGACTGGAGAATCGGATCATAAAACTCTGTACGCGGAAAGTCAGGAGGCAAGGCATGTGGTACCCACGTACGCCCATCAAATCGGCTGACCCCCTCTGCTGTCCCCACCCAGATCGCACCGTCCCGATCCTGAAAAATGCTTCGCACCCTATTGTCCGCCAGCCCGTCTCCGTAATCGAACCGCAGCCACTCCGTCCCGTCATACCGAAACACCCCATAAGTTCGAGAACCCAACCACAGATCGCCCCGTGGCGTAGTATAAACGGCATCAATAAAATCTTCAACCAACACCCCTGGACCCGTGAACGGCACTCTTCGCACCCCATCAAAGCCGAACAACTGCCCCCCAAACCACAAAATCCCATCAGAACTCTGCCCGATCCCACGAGCATAATGCGTCATACCCGGAGCAGTGTGATGTGTCCAACTCGTCCCATCGAAAACCACGACCCCACCGAGAAAGCCATATAACCACCAATCCGCAGCCGCGGCAAACCACAAAGAGCCATCAAACGCTTCATAAACCGAACGCGGATCAACACTCCAGGAAAGCTGGGGATGGCGTTTAAGAATCCATACAGAACCATCCAGCCGGGCTGTAGCCGCGACATGCTCATGGCTGCCTGCAGCCCAAAGCGCGCCATCTCGCGTCGCGATAAGCTTACTCGGCGTATCCATCAAGCCATCTTCCAGGCCAAACCTCGTCCACCCCTGCTCATCGTAACGCACAACACCGTTATCCTGTGAGATAAACCACTGTGCTCCAGGCGTATCGCACTGAAAGATGAGACCCTCATAAGTCTGCGTCTGGTTCTCACTCAAATCCAGACGCACAGCTTCCTCTCCCCTTCCCATAATCCAGAGCGCGCCGTCCGTGGCTTCGTGGAGTTCCGTGTGATGCGAAGACACGCTCGAATCATAGACGCGCCACGCACCATCCTTATGGGCAATCAAACGGCTACCACCAATCCAGAGCGTCCCATCCCCACTTTCCACAATAGACGTATAATGGTGATCGCGACCCAGACCACCAATTTCGAGCGCTTCCCACTTCTCGCCATCAAACCGGTTGACGCGCTTGCTATTATCGCCATACACGGCCCAAACAACGCCATCTGTTGTCACACAGATCCTCGGATACATCCCCTGATCGATCCCATCTTCCCTACTGAAACGCCGATAGCCCGATGCAAAATCAAACCGAATCAAATCGCCATAATACGTCCCAAACCAGATCGCTCCGTTGGACCCTTCACACACATCATAAACCATCAACCTTCGATTGTCCAAAACGCGCTCTGGAACAGCAACAAAAGTCACGGCATCGGATACCATCTCCCGAACATCCGTTGTATCCTCCGCAGCCACATACAGCCTTGCCCCCTCAAGCGTCAACCTGAGCGCACCCCATTCCGTACCCGCCCACAAGCTCCCATCCTGGGCCTCCATCAAATCATAGGTATTCCATTCTCCCCCCGATGGAAATACCCGTTCCCACGTCCCATTCTCAAAACGACTAATACCCCGGTCAGATCCCACATAAACACTTCCATCCCGAGCGACATAAAGCGCGTTGATCTGCGCCCCAACCATCCCCTCATCAAACGGAAAGAGATGCCAGTTCATCCCGTCGTAGCGATAAATACCATTATCCGTCCCAAATAAAAAATTGCCATCTCCATCCTGCGCCAAACACGACGCCCCTTGCCCCTTCAATTCTGGAAAAGATCGCCAGCGCCAGGACTCATGCACCGGATCTGCATGACGAGGTGTAAAAGGCTCTGCCGCAAAACACGCACTCGCGCCCACGAGCATCAGGAGAATCAGACATCTTGCGTATTGATCAATCATCTCAACGAATTTGAAGCGTATGACTTTCTCCTCGAAAACGGAATAAACAGCACGTAAAATAACACCAGCGCCATGCTATCGAGGAAAAGGAGATACCACGGCCAGGGCAAAAAGAAAAAAGGCGATTTTGTAATGGGTGGTTGGCAGAGGAACATATAATTACTCCCCAGCATCAAATTGACGCCAATCAAAACAACAGCCAGAACATTCAGCAAAACAAAAACGCGCAAAACCGATCTCGCTGTCGGCCGCATGCCCAGGCCCCATGTGGCGAACAGCGCAGCAGCGACAATACCGCCATGCGCGATAAAATATTGAAAAAAGCGATACTGCGGAAAGCCGAACTCAAGCTGCGGCGTCACAACCGCATTCGTCGCGCCCACAAGCCCCCAGAAATACGCGATCTCATAAGCTGTCTGCCGCCGAAAAACGAGCATAACCACAACGGCAAAAACAGTAATACCGCACACATGCAACGGCATATACTCCCGCACGAACTCGTGCACCCCAACCGTCGCTATGCGATGGCTCCAGTTCAGCACCTCGTTGACCGCAATCACCCCTGCAAACCCATAGCAGATCGCCTGGATCGCCTTCGCCGAATCCAGCCACTTAACAACAAGCGTCAAAACAATCGGCACGGCGAGAATGACGCCCATCGCGGCGATGTGGGCAAAACCAAAAAATTCAAACTGGCTTGAAGGCATCATTTCTCCATCTATCTATTTCACATTCACAGTCACCCGGTTATTCACCCGCGTAATCTCTTCCAATTTTTCCTCGGGATCGAGAACCACGGTAACAGCATCCGGCATATCAGAACCCATCGAAAACGCGACTGCCCGGGTCACATCCCCTGTGTACATCGCCAGCAAATGCTCAGCCCCTCGCACAAACACGCGATCCGTACAAAATCGGGATCAACCGGCTCTAAACGACCACCCACCCGTTGAAACAAATGGGGATAGCTGAGGCGCAACGCCACGCACATCAACCCCACCCGCTGCGACTCATAGAGCTTGCCACTGCCCACACCCTCAACGCGAATCAGCACAGAATCTCCCGACACAGACACCGGAAAACGCAACAGTGCCGGTGGCGTTTGATCCCACCCCCTCTGGCGCATCGGGTTATCCCTGGTACGCGCCGCAAAAACGCCATTCACATAAACCTGTAGCGACCGCGCATCCGGACCATCGGGCACACCGACTTCAGCCATATAATACCCCGCTGGCACATCCACTCGAAACACCAGCCCCTCTCGCGCATAGTCTCGACGCCCGTAACGCCCACCAACACCATCCGTCAACAACGCGCCAAACCGGGAAAACGCCTGGTCAACTTCAACCGAACCGGAAACCCGCGAGATAAACCCATACCCGCGTTCGGCTGTATAAACATCCTCTGGCGTCACCCTTATATAGCCCGATACCACCTTTGAATCTGCAGCACCCATATCGAACAAATAGTTCTTCAACTCATCGGCACTCGCCAAACCTGTCCCGATCACAATACCTGTAAACAGAATTAAAATCCACATATATTACCTCTGTTAAACTGAGTGTTTAAGCCCCTTTTCTTCAAAATATGAAAAAATTGAACAATCATTAAAACTTTTCGCCCCAACCAAACGTCTTGAAAGGTGAACATCACACAAAACCCCAACACGGTCTCTCATTGATGAACGATGCGGAATTGATTGCCCAGTTCCGAGCCGGGCAAATCGCGGCCTTTAACACCCTGGTCAAACGCTGGGAGTGCCCGATCTACAACTTTGTCCTGCGCTATGTGGGCAATCGAGACGACGCGCGCGACCTGTGTCAGCAAACCTTTATTCGCGTGTACAAAAACATGCGGCGTCTGCGCGACCCCGACAAATTCACTTCCTGGATCTATCAAATCGCGCTCAACGCCTGCCGAGATGCTGGCCGCCGTCGCAGCCTCGTCTCCCTCGACACACTCGACATCCCCATAGCAGACACAACATCTCCCCCAGACGCGCTGATACACGAACAAAGCGTTCGGGACTTGCTCAACCGCGCACTGCAAAATCTGCCTGAGGAACAGCGCGTCGTCATCATCATGAAAGAATATCAGGGACTCAAATTCACCGAAATTGCCGAAACACTCAAAGTGCCCCTCAACACCGTCAAATCCAGAATGTATTACGGCCTCTCTGCCCTGAAGAAAATTTTTGACCGCTGGCACATCAGCGAGGACATGGTGCGTTATGAACTGTGACATCACCCGCGAACAACTCATCGCCTACCTCTACGACGAAGACATCCGTCCAAACGAGCGTGAACGCCTCAAAGTTCACATCGAAACCTGCCCGTCATGCAGCCAAACCCTTGAAGAACTGGGCAGCACATCCCGCATCCTCAATGCCTGGGGCGACGAAAAACCCAGCCTGGATCTCGTCTTCGTACAGGAGCGCCAACCCCTCTGGCAAAACCTGCTTCCCACGCGATATCCCAAAACCTGGGTGGGCGTAGCCATTGCCGCAATCCTCATCTTCACTTTTCTCAACATCGAATTTGCCATACGAGACGGCGCATTCCACGCCGCCATTGGCCTGCGGTCCAGTGATCCACCTGAACAAATCGCCATCGCCGACACCTCTGAAGTCATCTCATTGGACGCCCCCATCACGCGCGGTGAATTTATCATCCATCAACAAAATCTGATCGACTACACCAATCGCCTCGTCCAAACATCGCAAAACCAGCAGCGCGCTGAAGTCAACAACACCTTCATCCGCCTCGTAGGCGAACTCGAAACCCAGCGCCAACAGGACCTCTTGCGCATTGACCGCGGGCTACAGATCCTCTACAACGCGCAGGAAAACCGCTATGGACATATCCTGACACAGATGGACTCTGTTAAAAAACAACTGTTCTTCTATGATAACGCAGCTGAAGTTCTCATCGTACCTGAAGATAACCGACCATACCGCACGATTCCCACAGGAAGAAAAACCCCATGAAGCGCAAACTCAAAAAACTCACAGTATTGATGACAGCGCCGATCATGCTATCCCTCGTCTGGAATATTCACGCATCTGACAAAACGCTATCATCGGACACACGGGTAAAAATCGCGCAACCCGATACAATATCAGTGCCTCATACGACACAACTCGATTCCTTAGCCAGGATAATCTCCGATTCTATGCGCGTGAGAATTCTTATCTCAGAACGCCATAACCCCAACACCCGCGACCTGCTTCTCCGGCCGGCTGACAAAGCCATCTACACCACAAGCGACCTGCTTTTAAGACCCAATGACAACATAAATTCTATATTTATCTTGCACCATACCATGCCTGTACAACACTAAAAGGAGATATTTCAATGTATAACCCTCATCTACTGAAAATCGCAATAATTATTCAGATATTTGCTACAAGTGTAATAGCGCAAGAGAGCACGACTAATCAGGCTAAAGTTTTAGTTATGAATGTAATGGGAAAGGAAAGCCTGATTGGGCAGACTGCTCCAAAATTGAACATTGAAAAATATCTGCAAGCACCAGAAGGTGAAAAAAGTTTATCCACATTAAAGGGCAACGTTGTCGTCCTGGAATTTTGGGCAACCTGGTGCGCCCCCTGTGTGGCAGCAATCCCACACCTGAACCAGTTAAGCGAGGAATTTCGCGATAAGCAAGTGCAATTTATCTCAATAACAGATGAAGGTGAAGACGTAATTGCGCCATTTCTGAAACGGCAAGAAATGAAATCGTGGATTGGACTGGACACGGATCGGTCGGCTTTCGAAGCTTATGGTGTTAAAGGAATCCCACGGACATTTTTGATCAATCAAAAAGGCATCATCGCCGCATCGCTTCACCCAGTCGGGCTTTCATCTGACACAATCGAAAAGGTCATCAAGGGAGAAAAAATAGAGCGTCCCAAATTGCCAAAACCAAAAACTGTCGAAAACGAAGGCACCGATCCCATCTTCAAAATTTTGATCGCACCTACAGAAAAGAGAAAGTGGCCGTCATTCAGTACAGGTAGCTCAAAAGGATATAGAAAGTTGGACGCAGAGGGCATTACATTGCACCAGGCTTTAAGCTCGGCTTACGATGTCCCTAAAACGCGGATTATAGGTCCAGAAGCACTTTTAGACTCGTGGTACACAATTTCAGCCAAATTGCCGAGAAATCAATTCGATTTGCTATTCCAACAAGCGTTGACAACATCGCTACAGTTGCGCGTGTCCAACGAAAAAAAATCTGTTGAAGTCCTCGTACTCACGGCTGGAGAAGACAGCGCAGAAAAGTTGAAACCCTCAGTAATGGGTTCAGGGGGATCTATGACAAGCGGTGGACGTGGTAAGATAAAGACAATCAACGGTGAAATCAGTATGCTGGCAAACTCATTGGAGTCCGTTTTAGAGCGTATCGTAGAGGATGGTACTGGGATAGAAGGAAAATACGATTGGGAAATCACCTATGAAGAAGACGATCCCAATTCCGTGCTCACGGCTCTGAAAGAACAACTCGGTTTGCGAATTCGAAAAGAACAGCGGGAAATTGAATTCCTGGTTGTAAATGATGCCAATAATTGATTCAGGTATCCCCCAAACGGAAGGAGAAATCAAAATGAGACATATAAAGAAAAAAATCGCGCAAACCGTCCTCTTTGCGGGAATAGCTCTCTTTACATTTTGCACTTCGACCTTTGCGGATATGGACTGGAAACGCATGAAACGCGACCTCGCCATTCAGGAAAGCATACTCGACCAATTTTTTGACGAAAAAAATGTTTCCACAACAGGTCTTTACATCGAAAACCACGGCGTTTTGCTCATTGCCAGCGGTGGGATAAAATACGGTGAAATAAATAGGCTTCAAGTGCAGGTAATCCGTAAAGGCGAAAGCAGTGACATTGCTACACCCGCTAAATCCGCCAGGGGTGTTTGGCGAATACAGAAGAGTAGAGGCGACAAAAGCAGTGAAAATGAAGAGGAAACAATCTTCAAATTTTCCATGTTCGCAAAGAAACCAGAAGCCTCTAAAAGTCAAAATGAAGCCATAGAAAAACAAATCACTGAATTTTTAGGCCTCTATGGAAATGCCATTGGACAACTCAAAGATGACGATCGCGTAACCGTTCTCTTGAACTCATCAGAACGTGACTTCCACAGCTTTCTATCTCCATCCATAGAATTTATCGCCTCCATCCAATCCGACTCAATACGCATCAAAAAACACGTAATGGAAACTTTTAAAAAATCTGAAAGCTTCAAAAACCTGGCGTTCAAAATTACCCGTGTCCTCCTTGAAGCCACCGTCATCAAACGCGATATCGAAGCATACAACCGGGGGAAAATTGACGAACAAACCTTCCGTGATCGAATCACCTTTCGCGAGCACGAACCAGAGCGTGTACGCAGCAACTCAATCGACATGATGGCCGACATTTTGACCAATACACTCAAAAAGGATACGGATCTCCGCTTTCTGAGTGGCACCAAAAGCACGGGTCTCTATCAAAAGGGCATAGGCGCACTCTTTCTCGTCTCGCAAAAGGCCGATCCGTTACACCTCGAAACCAGGAACACCGACGCATTCAAAGCCGAGGTCCTGGCAACTCTCGCCTACTACAGTGCAACTCTGCGCGGCTTATCATCAGAGGAATCCATCATCGTTCACACCAACCTCATCGGACAGAGCCACTTCAAAATCGGTCACAAAGACAAAACAACCGATATAAAACTTCCCAGTCGCATCCTCTTTCGCGTTGCCCAAAGCGACATTGAAGCCTACGCCAGTCAAAAAATCGACCTCGACATATTGAAAAAAAGAGTTGTAGTTACTGAAATGTGAGACACAAGATTGTGAGACAAAGGAAAAAATCCCACCCTGAATACAGGATGGGATTTTTTTATTTTCAGCAGCAAATTTCCTGTCACTTTCGTATATAATTCCCCTTTATTTCAATTCGCAGTGCTCTAACTTTTCTCTCTGCTTTGTGTTTGTAAATCATCATTGTATTGATTGAGATATTCTTTACCCGATGGGGTTATTTTTAGCCAGGATCGTTTATACTCCCGTTTCATATCTTCAAAAGAATATAAATGACCTGAATTTCTTAACTCACTGATCATATTTTGTAAATGTTCATTCTTTGTGTCCTCTACAGTGCCGAGAATCCTCCTTATTATCGGCAAAACATGAGATTCAGGCACTCCTTCTTCATACAATTTCACTACACCTAAAATAACTTTCTTTTCTTCTGGATTTGGAGACTGAGGAGATACATATTCAAGAGCGATCTCTGGATATTCTTCAGAAAGCCTGTCCAGAATATCCTGACGTCCTTCATTATATTCTGTCTCATAGTATTCCTCTAATACACTTTGCCAGCGTCCCATTATAATTCCCCTTTCAAATTATCACTTAAACGGTTGAGCGTCTCTGGAGGTTGTTGTGCAAGCCAGTCAAGAATTTCTTTTTTATGTTTTTTCTCGGCTTTTCTCTCACGATGCCTTGCTAACGCAAGTTTTACACGTCCGCGAGCTTCTTTTATTTCAAAACCAAGAAAAGTTAGTGTAAACGCAAAAAGACCAGTGGGTACAAAAGCCTGTGCTATACCAACAAATGCGGTTAAAGTAAAACCATTATTTTTATGACAAATGTGATACCAACACAACAATCCAAATCCCACAAGAAAAACAAGAGAAAACCAAAATGAAAAATCTAACCTATCCTTCTTATCTATACTCCAAAAGGATTCTCTTTCTTTTTTACTTTCACTTCCAAGTGGCTGTGGATCAATTGACATATTACGCTTCTTTATCTCATACCTTGAATTTTTCCGTCTGTTCTTTGCAAACTTCTGGTGTTATTAGTAAGGCAAGTACAACATTTGATATGTGTTGGCTGTTGTATTCAGCAGAGCGGGTCTTGTCCAACAAGTGACAAGGAAAATATACGAAAAAAATACTTGACAGCAATCCAAAAAATCTGAATCTGGCACTTTTTTTATTTGACTTTCTTATACTTGCACAACTGCGATAGCAGTTCATCTTCTACCACCTATTACCTTCAGGGGTAAAAGATGCTTCGTCAGCCTGACGGCTTCCTCAGCATGACAGAAACGCGAGACATGCGTAACGTCAGCTATTAAGACAAAACAAAAATCCCACCCTGAATACAGGATGGGATTTTTTTATTTCAACTTGATCAACTCAATTCCCGCCACCGCCGCGACCACCACGGCCACCTTGACCACCGCGACGACCCTGCTGGCCTCGAGCCTGTCTCGGCGGACCCGCTTCAATCGTAATATTCACGCGCACCTCATCCCCCAGCACATTGGCAAAATTCGCCCAGCTATTCACGCCAAAATCCGAACACAACAGCGTCAACTCGGTTTCAAAACCAGCCAGAGGTGTGCCGCGTTGCGGATGCGTACCAATACCGAGCACCGTCACCGGCATCGTAATACTCTTCGTCACGCCGTGCATCGTCAAATCACCCGTCACCAGAATTTTTTCCCCTTCTTTCACAGCCGAAGTACTCTTAAACGCGATCGTCGGAAAAGTCTCCACCTCAAAGAAATCTGGTCCGCGCAAATGACTGTCGCGACGCTGATTCCCCGTATCGATACTCCGCGCCTGGATCGTCGTTTCAATCATTGTCTTTTCGGGCGCGCCTGGATCGTAATCAATCGTGCCACCAAACTGATTAAACCGACCCGCCGTGCGGCTCACAAAGTGCCGAATCGAAAACCCGACCGACGAATGCGATCGGTCAATCTGGTACTTCTCGGCAAAACCCGTATCCGCCATCACAAGTGATGACACCAGTCCCAAACACAACAAACGTATGACGCTCAACATTACACCCTCCTTAAAAGAAGTTAGAAGTTAAAAGTTAGAAGTTAGAAACCCACCCAACACCACCCCATAAAGGCAAGTGAGAAGAAAGAAGGAAGAAGTGAGAAAGCCCCGCCTTACCACCCTAAAGCTGGTGCCTCATCCCATTTCACACTTCTCACTTCACACTTCCTACTTCATCCATCACCACGCGCGACGCCGCCAATCCATCTATCCTGGCGACTCTACCCGTCACGGGATCGATCTGCCCAAACGACAACACACCCGTCGGACAACTCTGCACACAGGCCGAACACCGCACGCACTCCGGATCCTCCATCGGCAAACCCTTATTCGCAAAATTCATCACATCAATGCCCTGGTGGCACACCGACGTACACACACTGCACGAAATGCACTTCTTCTTATCTGCAAAAATCCGAAACCGCGAAAACCGCGCATAAACGTGCATCAGCGCAGCTAAGGGACACGCAAACCGGCACCACATCCGCCCGCTAAAATGCCAGTAAAAACCCACCCCAATAATCCCCGCCAAAAACAAATCTACAAACCACTGATAATTCAAAAACGTCAGCGGAAATATCAGACCGCCCCAATTCACATCCTTCCCCATAAACAGCCCCATATACCCCGCATTCACCCAGTGGTCATAAGGCAACAACCAGCCCGCAATCCGCAATGCCAGAAGCACAAAAGCCAGAACCAAAATCACCTGTCCCACCATATTCATCCGATTCCAAACAGGACCGTGCGGCATCTTCTGCCGGTGCATATCCCCCATCGTCTCTGCCAGTGCCCCACACGAACAAATCCACCCGCAATAAGCTCCCTTGCCCCAGCGCCAGATAATCAACGGAATCACCACAAAAGTCTGCACCAGACTAATACCCAACCACCACCCCAGCGGCTGGCTCGTAAACACATTCCAGAAAAACAGGGGCCACGCCAGAATAAAGCCCAAACTCCGCCAGTACTCCCGCCCGTGTGCATCCCACTCCGTCGCCGGGAATAACGCATCGGCCACAGGCTTCAGAAAAGCACCATCGGAAAACCAACCATTGTGCCCCAACCACGGCAAAAAAATGTACGGCAACAAAAACAGGGGCACACACTGAATAACCATCAGCGTCACCGTCTGCACCGTCACATAAGGCGTCTGCCGTCGATTAATCCTGCGAATCCCAAACCCCACCACACACGCACAATAAGCCAGCGAATAATAAAAACCCGGCTGCGTCATCGACGTCCACACCGTCCCGAAAAGACCCGACTTATCCTCTGCAGGCATCAAATTAAACGGAAACAGCTCAGCCCCCTTAAACCACTCGTAAATCGGAATCCCCGCACCCGTCTTCCAGTGATACACAAACACACACGCCAGCATAATCAACCCAAAAGACACCCACGTACCCACGCGCCATTCCCCTCTAATCGGCACACCCGACCGCCTGAAAAAATCCAGCGGAGCCTCGCGCCCGATCATGGAAAACACCGCGTCATTGGGCACGGCCTCGTCACCCTCACCCGTCGAAAGCACCACCTCTTCCTCACCAATCGCCCGCACCTCACTCGCCAGTGCCATCCGCAAGTGATCCCCGCCCGACAGCACCTCAATCTTTTCCACATTCTCGGGCTTGGGACGGCTCAGTTCCGCACGCCGATACGACAGCGTCACCCGCCCACCGGACTCGGCAATTGCAATCGCGGTCTCCAGCGCACTATCGCCACCACCGACCACGAGCACATCCTGGTCCGCATAATCCTTTGGATCGTGCAACCGGTTCATCACCTTATCCAGATCCTCGCCCGGCACATTTAACTTTCTAAAATTGCCCGACCGTCCAATCGCCACAATCACCCGGTGCGCCAGCAAATCCTCCCCATCGGGAATCACCACCCGCAACACATCCCCCTCTCGCTGCACGCACTCCGCACGCGCAAACACCGGCTCGATATCCGCGGTCCGCTCCTCCAACTCATCCAACAACCGCTCCTTCACATCTGCCCGATCGGAAAACTGCAAATCACCTGCGGGAACCATATCCGTCGGATACGTGTAAATCGGCTTTGCCTTTGGAAAATTCACCACCGTAGAAAACCGCTCTGACGCCTCCAGCAGCACAAAATCCAATTCCCGATTTCTCGCCTCAATACCCGCCGCCATACCCGACACACCCCCACCAATAATCACCAGATCGCGCACCCCGTCCCTCTGCGTCCGACTATCAAACCCCGCATCGTCCGCAATCGTCTGCACTGCCCGCGCCCCCGTATCCGACGAAAACTTCAACAGCGGAATTCCCGTCAAATCCCCCACAATGTACAGCCCGGGCACCGCCGTTGACCCATCTTCATTCATCTCGGGCAACTTCTCCACCGTGCCCGAAGGCCACCGCGTGTGCAACCAGTGCATATACCGCTTTAAAAATCCAAACATCTTCCCTTCTCCGATGAAAAAATCGCCCGGATAGGATAAATACTCTATCTCACATCGTCAATGCCAAAATTTGCGTCATCCATAAACATCATCGATCAACGCGCGGATATACCCAATCGCATACGCCTTTCCGTGCAATTGCGTATATGCGGAATGGGCAAAACTCGGCGTGTGATCCATCATATACGGACCATTGAATCCATTATCGCGATAAACCTCCATCGCGCGCTTCATATCGATATCGCCTTCATCCATAAAAACTTCGACAAACCGCGGCAACTGACCCCGTACATTGCGGAAATGCACCCAAACAATTTTATTATTCGAAGCCATCTCGGCAATCGCATCGTAAACACCCTCACCCAGCAACTCCGTCATACACCCCTGGCAAAATAACATGCCATTGTGCTCGCCCGGCGCAATCTCAAAAAGCGTGCGCCTGAATTGATCCAGCGAAGAACAAATCTGTGCAATACCGCCCAGAGGCTCAGGAATCGGTGGATCATCCGGATGCAGTGCCATACGCACCCCCGACTTCTCCGCAACGGGAATCACCGCCTGTAAAAACGCCTCCATATTTGCCCACATCGTCTCTTCTGAAACGGGCGGATCGAATTGCTCTGGACGATTCTGACCAAAATATTCATAGTCAAACGTGCTATATCTCACCCCGCCGCGACCCGTATCTGAAGGCGTCCGAAAATTCCCCATCGGCTTGAAATTCCAGCCCAAACACGGAATCCCCGCCCTGCCCAGCGACGCCAGCATCTGACACCAGAAACCGATCTTCTCGTCTCGATCTTCCATAGCCAGCGCAATCTCCTCCCAGCACGGCATAAAAATATTATTCAACTTCATGCCATGGGATTCCACCAACTCCCGCGCCTTCTCAAATTCCTCCGTACAATCCTCCCCTGCGCGAAGCCGTTGCGCCAGCGCCGTATTCGCCACACCCGTGCCACCGCGCTTAGCCGATTTTGCGGGCGGTCGTCCACCCCGCAACTCGAGGTGAATCGAATCCACGCTAATCGCCCTGTGAAAACTCAAAATATCATCGTCCAAATTGTCGTAATGAACCTGATCTTGAATGTACATTTTTACCACCTCTCGCATCCCAATAAACTGCTAAGCAATTATACCGTTCCTTAATTTTTTAACTCTCAACCTCGGCATCGGATACCCGCCGTTGACCGCCTTGCCGTTCTTCCGCATCGACAATCTCGGGAACATATCCCTCAACATCTCGAATATAGCCGAGCAACCGCGCCTTCATTCGGTCTGCAACCGGACGGTGGCTACTATAGCCAATCAAATTGCGCAACTCGTACGGATCTGCCTCCAGGTCGTAGAGATACGCCTCGTCATAACTTCTCGCACCCTCTGTACCGGACGGCGCCACATCGCTGTGGACCGCGTACTTCCATCGCTTTGTGCGAACAGCGCGACCAATACCACTCTCTGAAATCTGCACAAACACATCATCCGGCCATGGATCTGCGAGCGATTTCCCACCACCGCCCAAAATGGGAAGCACGGAACGCCCCGACATCTGATCGGGAATCTCCAACCCGGCGCCATCCAACAGCGAAGGCGGCAAATCCACCAGACTCACCACCTCGCCCAACGTACCCCCTCCTGTAAATGGACCACCCGTCAACACCGTTGGAACGCGGATAGAACTCTCGTGACACGAACGCTTGTATTCCTTATTGCGGGTGCGGAAATGACAGGCGTGATCAGACGTGAACAACACAATCGTATCCTCTAACAGCCCCAGACTCTTCAGCGCATCGAGCAGCCGCCCATAAGCCTCATCTAACCGCTTGATCATCCCCCAGTACCCACCCAAATGCTGATGCGTACTCCCCCCCGTGGGAACCGCGTCGGGATACTCGCCTTCTGCCAAAGGATGCGTGGGCAATCCCTCCAGATCGGGCGGAGTCCATCGCCCCGCATACATCTCGCGATACCCTTCCGGCGGCGGATAATCGTCCAGATGATTCTGGTGATGGGGTTCCAAAAAAGAAATAAACAGATAAAAGGGATCACTCTGATGTTCATCCACATACCGAATCGCCGCATCGGTCAGCGCATCAACCCGATAACCGGGCAACTTCACCTCCTGATTGTCATGATCGTAAACAACGCAATCATACGTATCAGACGTTCCCTCCAGCGCATTTGCCGCGAGCCAGTACTGGTACCCGCCGCGCGCTTTTACGGGCACAAAACCGCGCCCAGTCGTCGCCAGATGCCACTTGCCAATATACCCCGTGTGATAACCCGCATCATTAAAACACTGTGCAAGCGTCTTGTGATCCGGATTCAGCCCAATCCCATTGCGATACACACCCGTCTCACTCGCGTACATCCCCGTTTGCAAACACGCACGCGCCGGACCGCACACGGGCTGACAGGTAAAACTATTATAAACATGTGTCCCGTGCTGCGCCGCCCGATCCAGATTCGGCGTAATACCCAATGGATTGCCATGCGCTGCCATGCAATCCCAGCGCTGTTGATCCGTAAAAAAGACAATAACATTTGGTTTGTTAGCCATAACATCTCCTTTCATTTATGCACCAGGTGTAATTTTGGGATTATCCATACGCGTACAGCGAATACTTTCCCGCATCAGGCGCGCCAAAAGCTCTGCCTTCACATCCCGCGCCTCCGAACGATCCCACAAATTTACTTTCTCGTGTGGATCATTTTCCAGATCCACCAGCACATTATGTCCAATACCCGAAGCATCCACCACAATTTTGTAGCGCTCCGTAATCAGCGTCCGCATGGATCCCATCTCCACAAACGCCGCGCGGTCAGGCATATCCGCACCATCATTAATAAAAGCACGCAACGAACGCCCGGGCAACTCAAAATCCTCAACAGCCCAATCGTCGCGCCGAAATCGCATAGCAATTTGATCTATCCCCGCATAATCCAGCACTGTGGGCACAAAATCTAAATTGCTCACCACATCATCGCAAACACCAGTCTGTCCTCCGGGCACCCGCCAGATATACGGTACGCGCAGCAACTCCTCCCACTGATAGGGCGTCTTATGCCATAAATGGTGTGACCCCAGGTACTCCCCGTGATCCGCAATAAACGCAACAACCGTATGATCGTACAAACCCTTCGCCTGTAAAAAATCAATCGCGCGACCCACATTATCATCAATATGCGAAATCATGCCATAAGTCTGCACCATCACCTGCCGCAAATCCGCCTCATCGCCATTGAACCAAGCGGGGCCCACTCTCCGCAACAAACTATCAGGAGTTGGGTCTTCGTCAACAACAAATGTCTCCGGCAGCGTTAAAGCCCCGGGATCGTACATCTCGCTATACGGCCTGCAAGCCACAAACGGATGATGCGGATCGGGAAAAGAACACCATGCAAAAAAATTTTCACCCGCGTCCAAATCATCTATAAAAGCCATCGTGCGATCTGCAATCCAGTGATTGTAATGCAACTCAGCCGGAATTTGATCGATCTTCCAGGTCTGATAACCAAAATTTTCATACGCCGAAGACTGAGCATAGGGAACGCACATTGAAGGACCGTCCTCCGGATGATCCTTTTGCGCGACATCGGGATATTCTTCTTCCAACCAATTTCGATAATCCCCACAAACGTAATTCACATGTCCACCCACATAATCCGTCTCGCCAAAACCGTAATATCCCTCGGGCAAATGGGTCACCTCACCGCTGTACCACCGATACCGGTTCTCCCATGAATCACCCCCCGAAAAAGGCTGCAAATGCAACTTCCCAGCCGCATGCGTGCGATACCCCGCCCCGGACAGCGTTCCCGTCACAGTCGGCATTTCCTCAGACAGACTCATGCCATTTTGTATCAACCCGTGTTGCGAAGGCGTCAACCCGGTAATCAGAGAAGCCCGCGACGGCTGGCACACCGGATGCGAGCAATAATTGCGGCGAAACAAAACGCCATCCTGTGTCAGACGATCCAGATTCGGCGTCTGTACATCCGGATGCCCATTGCACCCCATGCAATAAGCCTGCATCTGATCCACACAGAAAATCAAAAAATTCGGTCGCATATTATAGCTCCGTAGTTATATTCATGCCTACTTTACATCCGTACCAATATACAACTTACACCACGTAGCGCCACCCGTTTCCCTCAACAGGAGCACGCAATGCGACACTTAGTCACCATCTTTTTCACCATCATCTTCCTCACCCCAACCCATGCAGAAGTAAAACCCTGGGATGACGCATTCAAAAAACAATGGTACGCCGGACTCGCGGAAATCACGCGCTATGAACTCAAACAGGCGCAATATCGCGATGTTTATGATGGCGATGCCGTCCTCATCTTCGTAACCGAAAACTTTCTCACAGACAAACACGTAAAGCACGAACGCGGCGACGGTCCAAGCACCTCCGTACTCAAACTCAACGCTATGCGCCAATTTACAACGGGCCTCTATCCCTACTCCATCATGACCTCTGTATTCACACCCGTGGCTCCCGACGAAACGCGCACACTCAAAGTCACCAGCACAGCCCAGGAATGGTGCGGACACACCTTTGCCCAAATAAACCAGCGCGACGGCAAATACAAAGCCACACTGCGTTCTTATTTTCAAAGCGATGGCGACCGCGACCTCACATTGCCCAGCGCCATTCTCGAAGACGAAATCTGGACGCGCATTCGACTGGCACCCGAGCACTTGCCCACAGGTGAAATCCAGATCATTCCGAGCATGCTATACCAGCGCCTGACCCACACCCTCCCCGATGTCCAAACCGCCAATGCGGAATTCACCGAAAGCGACACAACTCAGGTCTATACCCTCGCGTACACCTCCATTGGCCGCAAACTCGCCATAACCTTTGAAAAAAACTATCCCCACGCCATCCTCGGCTGGGAAGAATCCATTCAACGTCGGGGCCGCTGGACTACGACCACAGCGCGCAAAACGCATACCACAATGATCGACTACTGGAACAAAAACAAAGTTGAAGACATCGCCTATCGCGCACAATTGGGCTTAAAATAGTTGTTCATATTATGAGACTTGTCTATCTTTGTAACTGATATTGGGCAAGCAACCACCGATGAACACCGATGGTTGCTGTATTGCCCATCCCGAACACAGGCAAGGGTTGTCCTGCGTTAGTAAGGCAACAACTCTTATTTTCAACACACTCAAGATACCAGGCATAAAACGCCTTTCATCTGTGTCCATCTGCGTCTATCTGCGGATACTTTTTTCATAGAGGTTGAAATGACCACCAAAAAAATAAAATTCATCGCTGGATTTGCCGTCATTATCGCCAGCCTGCTCACCATGATCGTGTACAGCTCTGAAAAAATGTCGCTGTACTACCTCACCGTCTCCGAACTGGAAGCGCGTGAAACCGAATTTGCCAACACCCGCTTCAAACTCGCCGGCAAAGTCATCCCCGGCACCATCATCTCCCGCGATGGCAACCGCACCGTCGAATTTGAAATCTCTGACCTCATTGACCAGGACCCCTCTGCCAGCAAACGCACCATCCACTACACCGGCGTCGTACCCGACACCTTCCGCGAAGAAGCCGATGTCGTACTCGAAGGCAAAATCGGACCCAACGGCATCTTCGTAGCCGACGACATGCTCGCCAAATGCCCCTCCAAATACGAAAGCCAGAGCTACGAAGAAATCAAAGCGTCGTATGAATAGACTAAGACCGCCGGGGAGTCTCTGATGATTAAAGATCCTATTGTTGAGGAAATTCGTCAGCACCGTAGGGCACATGCTGCTGAACATGGAAATGACCTGGGACGCATTGTTCAAGCACTCCGCAAGCGCGAACGGGAGTCTGACCGTCCAGTGTTGAATCCGGGACCTAAGAAGCGATTGATCCCAATTGAGCGGTAGCAACATTGAGGAATGTTTTGAGATGTTAATACAAGACTACTGGGGTGATCTCCAGGTTACTACTGAGCAGTTGACGCCTGCCCAGATACTAAAAGAGCAAGCAAGTGTTTTGAATGAAAAAGTCGGCCGGCATATCAGGGCATCGGTTATGACAAGTGGGCTTACAAAACAGCAATTCCGATCAACGCTCGCCATCACAGTTCCGGCATTGGATCGCTATCATCTGGATATCGTTACGGTGATTTATCCACTGAAAGACTATTACCCACTTGCCTTGTCAGATGACCTTGATGAAAGTGATGAACTGTCTGAGGTGAATTGCCACAGTGAACAGGAATTCCGCGATGCATTGCACCGAATATTGAGTTCAAGGCGAACAACAGACACGTTGAATAGTTTGCTGTCATTGACCGCAGAAGAATTTCTGTCCCCATAACACAAGATCAAACACATGCTCCCACAACTCGGTAACTTCCTTCTCTATCTCGCCCTATTCACCTCGGCTTATGCGGTCATCGCCGCAATTCTCGCTGCCAAAACCCGGCGAATGGGCCTTATTCTGAGCACTGAACGCGCAGTCCTCACAGGTTTTGTACTCTGCCTCTCCGCCATGGCCATTCTCGAAGTGCTCTTCCTCACAGACCGCTTCGACATCTACTACATCGCCACCCACTCCAGCCGCGACCTGCCCACCGGCTACAAATTCACAGCCGTCTGGTCTGGCATGCAGGGATCGCTCTTGCTCTGGGCATTGATCCTATCCGGATTCATATTCTTTGCCGTCGTCAAAACCCGTGCCTTCCGCGGACCCCTCGCCTCTTATGCCACGGCCATCATGTCCTTCACGCTGACCTTCTTCCTCGCGCTCATCTGCATCCACGAAAATCCATTTGTCACCATGCCGCGTGCCCTGCCCGATGGAACCGGCATGAATCCCTTGCTCGTCCATCCCGTCATGGCCATCCACCCCCCCATGCTCTATCACGGCTACGTCGGCTTTACCGTACCCTTTGCCTTTGCAATGGCCGCCCTCTTATCCAGACAAATCGACGAAGAATGGATTCGCACTACCCGCCGCTGGACCCTCCTCGCCTGGTTCTTCCTGGGCACGGGACAACTCCTCGGCGGCAAATGGGCCTACGTCGTCCTCGGCTGGGGCGGATACTGGGGCTGGGACCCGGTCGAAAACGCCGCCCTCTTGCCCTGGCTAACGGGCACAGCCTTCTTGCACTCCGTCATGATCCAGGAAAAAAAGGGCATGCTCAAAATCTGGAACATGGTCCTTATCATCGCCACCTACACCCTGTGCATCTACGGCACCTTCCTCACCCGAAGTGGCGTCGTATCCTCTGTACACGCGTTTGCCCAGTCTCCCATTGGGCCCTGGTTTGGCGTCCTTGTCGTCCTGATCGTCATCTTCTCAAGCCTCCTCCTCGTCTCGCGCCTGGACCTGCTCAAAACCAAAACACAATACGAATCTCCCATCTCGCGCGAAGGTGGTTTTTTGCTCAATAATCTGCTCTTCCTCACCGCCACATTCGCCGTCTTCTGGGGCGTCATGTTTCCCGTGATCTCTGAAGCCGTTACCGGTGACAAAATCACCGTAGGTCCTCCCTACTTCAACACCGTCATGGTACCCATTGGCCTGCTCCTGCTCGTACTCACGGGCATAGGACCCTTGCTCGCCTGGCGGCGCACCTCGGGCAAAAGCCTGAGAAAGCACTTCACGGGATCGAGCATCATGGGACTGATTTGCGGCATCGTCGCCATCGCCCTGGGTGTACGCGACATCTACGCCATCATCTCCTTCATCTTCTGCGGCTTTGTCACAGGCACCATCATCACCGAATTTCATCGCGGCGCGCGCGCGCGCGGCAGCAGCTCTGGCGAATCCTATCTCCGCGCAATCGTCAACCTCACCCGGCGAAATCGCCGTCGATATGGCGGTTATATCATCCACTTTGGCGTGGTCCTGCTCTTCATCGGATTTACCGGCAATGCGTTCAACAAAGATTCCCAGGTCGAACTCAAATACATGGAATCCACCGACATCGGCCCCTACACACTCACCTATGAAGGCATTACCGAATCCACCAATCCACTCACCTGGGACATCGTCGCCCAGCTCGGCGTCTATAAACACGGACAGCGATTGGGCACCATGTGGCCCCACCAAAAAGTCTATTACAAACGACAGGATCAACAAAGAACCACAGAAGTCGCCATCCGATCCAACCTGCGCGAAGACCTCTACGCGCTCTATCAGGGCGTTGACATGCGAGACGGCGAAGAAATCGCCCTCTTTCACCTGTACATCAACCCCCTCGTCATGTGGGTCTGGATAGGCGCGTGGATCATCACAATCGGCACCATCATCGTCATGTGGCCCGACAAGCGCGAAAAACAGGTGATGCAAATGCGGGAGGCGATGGCATGAAGCCCGCAATCCTCATCCCGATATTCTTTCTTCTCTTCGCAATACCCGTCCGCGCCGAAGTGACCCAGGAACAGGTTGATGAAGTGGGCAAAGAACTCGCCTGCTTGTGCGGGGACTGCCCGCGCCGACCACTGGATGAATGCATTTGTGGGTATGCACTGCAACAGAAAGACCGCATCAAAAAAATGCTGGCCTCCGGTCAAACATCGCAGGCCATTATCGATGCTTATATACGTGAATTTGGCCTGGAAATCCTCTCCAAACCGCCAGCCAAAGGCTTCAACCTCGTAGCATGGATCATGCCGCCCCTCGTTCTTCTTCTCGGATTCTTCGCCGTACGCAGCGTGCTCCGAATCTGGTCAAAAACAAAAAGTCCCACCACACCAGCATCACAACCCGCGCGCGATGATCCGTACCTCGACCGCCTTGAAAGCGACCTCAAGGAGCGCGAGTGATGATCATTGCCGCTTTTATCCTCATCGCAGCGGGCATCTTGCTCTTTATATTCACACCGCTGTTCGACCCCCGCGACACCAGCACCATCAACCAGATCTCCCGCAGAGAAGCGCGGCGGCGAGAACTGATCGAACAGCGCGACATGGTCTATGAAGCCATCCGCGAACTCGACTTTGACCATCGCATGGGAAAAGTCGAAGAAGACGACTACCGGCAAACCCGCGCCCGTTATACGGCACAAGCAGTAGAACTCATCAAATCCCTCGACAAAGCCGCTGAACGCACAGACCGCCCCGCCCCCAAACCGCAGGGAATCTCCGACCAGATAGAAAAAGAAATCGCCGCCATTCGTCGTACCAGAAAAAAACGTAACAAATGAAAGGCGTGAAAAAATTAAAAATATCCACTTATGAAATGGGAAATCATATACTTCAACAGCACAGTAAAAAAATCTGTTGAAACACTTCCAAAAGGATTATATGCACGTTTCTTGCGCATGGCAACAATGATGCGCGAAAACGGTCCTAATTTGGGAATGCCGCATACAAAGTCCATGGGGGATGGGCTGTTTGAGATGCGCTTGAGAGCTATGGAGGGAATTGCCCGAATTTTTTACTGCACTATTATTGGCAACCGAATTTACCTGCTACATAGCATAATAAAGAAAACTCAGAAAACACCCCAAATAGACCTGGAGATTGCAAAACGTAGAATGAAGGAGGTTAAGTAATATGAAAAGAACTGCCCATAAATTCGATCCGATTCCACTCGATATAGAAGAAGCGTTGGCAAACAATCCGGATGTAAAAGCAGAATATGATCGCCTTGAGCCAGAGTTTGAGTTGCTCAATACATTATTGAAAGCTCGAAAGCGAGCAGGCATGACCCAACTGGATGTTGCAAATGCGATGGGTGTTAAACGTCCGTCTGTGGTACGTTTAGAATCGGCAAACGCAAGTCATTCGCCAAGCGTAAAGACCTTGCAACAATACGCTGAAGCTGTGGGATGTAAATTGGAAATTAAGTTGATACCGCAACAACGGAAGGCGTAGTGAAGATATTGATAATTAGCTGAGGGGTGTGCAGAAAAGACCAGCAAAGAGGAATTATACTACGAGTGTACTGGAGGATATAATGATTCTAATTGATGGTGAATGTCCGATCTGCCGTACTACTAAACTACATCTCAATACCAGCGACCTATCGGAGTGTCCAAAATGTAATTTGATGATTGCCATTTTTGGCCCTATAGCAACTGTAATGCCGGAAAGGGGAAATGGAAAGTTTAGATTTGAGGATTGTCCGCCAATACATCGAGAAGGTTTAGCTTTAGCACCCTCCAAAGATGATTCTATATTGCCAGATGAGAAAAATCTTTTTAGAGATTTAAATGCGCTTGAAAAGTACCTACCTGTTGTAAAGCAGGAAAATGAAAATACTGATGACTACCATTTGTGGTTTGAATTTGTAGATCATTTCAACGTTTGTATTGAGAAATGCTCTGATGAACAATTGTGTCAAGCATGGAGCAGCCGCAAAGATCGTACAAAATTCTATACTAAGGACCTTCTACCTCAAGTAGCTAAAAATATGAACTTAGAAATAACCAAAGAAAAGTTTAAAGTTGATTTCGTGATGGGGAAAGAAGATTCATCTGAACATGTAATTCCTAAGATATATATTGAGTCCGAAAATGTTTTCAACAGTGCAGGACAGGAGATTGAGAAACTTTGTTCATTAAACTCGCCTTTGAGAATATTGATTACGGTTGATGAATGGCCTAATGATCCTACAAAAAAATTTAGCAAATTGAGAGAATGGCAATCCATAGTTAAAGCGCATAAAAAACAGAATAAACAGAATTTTTCAGGAACAATCGGGATATTAATTGGGGCTTTCGAATCTGATATTTTAAGATTTCATGCACTTGCATTTTGGCCTGATGGAGACTTAAGAGATCCAGAGCATGTGATATTTGAAAGAGAGTTAAATTAAGGGGAGGGACTATATAGGATAGTGCCGAAGCAGAGAGTGAGAAAAGGCTACGTCTCGAAAGACGTAGCCTTTGTTATTTGCCAGAAGTTATAGATTACGCAAGAATCACCACCACATGGTCAAGCGGTACATATCTTTCACCTGACCACCCATTCACCGCTCAAAATGTACACGATATTGTTCTGCACCAAACGGGCGAACCACAAATTCAGGTTGTAAAAAAGGGCACAATACAGCATATTGAAGACATAATAAGGGTATTTAAGTACTGTCTATACTATTTGTCGTGCGATGCTGTGACATTGGCCTGATATTTGCTTTGGATTCTGACAGTTGCGTGTATTCCAAAAAGACGCTAACCTTCAGATCCGGGGCATCTCTTATGGCAGATATTGACACCATCTCCAAATACCTCATTCAACACTATCCCGACCACTTCGCAAATTTTGCCCTCGCACGAGACGACATCGAGGTCATTGAAGTCATTGACACGGAGCAACTCACGGTTGAAGCACGACAGTCCGATAGCTTCATCCGCGTGAGAATCGGCGACGAAGAGGCGTTGGTACATAACGAGTTTCAAACCACCGACAGCACCAATCTGCCTATGCCGCGCCGCATGGCTGGCTATATCGGACGCGCCATTGAGCATCACGGTTTGCCGATATATTCCAATGTCATCTACCTGCGTCCCAATGCTGGGCAACGCGATCCTGGATTCTACGAGCAAGCCCAGCTTGGCTATCGCGTGGTGATTCAGTACAATGTGATTCGGCTGATCGAAATAGAAGGCCAACGCATCCTAAATACGGGGCATTCGGGTCTGATTCCTTTCACGCCATTGATGAAGCCACCTGAAGGGATGGCTTCGGATGCGTGGTTGCATCAGTGTATTCACACGGCTCAGACGAGCCGCATAGAACGGACGCGCAAGGCCAATTATCTGGCATGCATGGCGACCTTAAGCGAGTTGGTGTATGAATCTGAAGCGATTTCTGAAATCATTATCAAGGAGGGTATCATGGATCTGATCCGCGAATCATCCCTTATTCAATACTTTAAGCGAGAAGGCATAGAGGAAGGTATTGAGCAAGGTATTGAGCAAGGTATTGAGCAGGGAGGCAGGCAACGTGCCATTGAAGATCTTCTCGATGTGTTGGAGATCCGATTTGATATGCCCGAGACACACCCCCTATCCACCCACATTGCCGCCATAGACGATTTGCAACGCCTCAAGCAGTTGCACCGTGCGGCGATACAGGTGCCCAATCTCGAGGCATTTCAGCGCATGTTAGATGCGTGACTTGAAACGCGAGAACAAAATGCAACCAATATTCCTCATCGCATTCCTCACACTTCTTATCACCTCTCCTACCTTCGCGCTTACGGGTCGCGTCGTCAACCAGACCCTCAATCGGCCCGAACCCGATATTGAAGTCTCTTATATCCTCCATGAAGCCGGAGACGTCACCGTAGTGCGCGACACCACCGACAGCAAGGGCCAATTCACCCTCGACGTCCCCCCAGACCCAGGCGCCGAACCACCGCCCATGCTATTTGCCCGATACAACGGCATAGACTACCCGGGCAACCCGGCACCTGCGGGCGACACCGTTGACATCCCCGTATTTGAAACCACGGACTCCGACACCGCCATATCCCTATCTTCACACCACATCCTCCTCGATGCCCAGGCTGGCACAGTCACATATATTTTCATCGTACACAACCACGGCGACCGCACCTACCTCACGGGCGGCGACGACGGCCACGGCCTGGAAATACCCCTGCCCGACGGCGTAACCGACATTCTTCGCGCACCGCAAGGCGTACACCTGCACGATACATTGCTCGTTGACCCACGCCCTATCATCCCCGGAAATAGCCAGACCTTTTTCACATTCTCCATACCCCCGTCCAACCGCATCGCACAACGCATCACCTATCCCACCGCGGGCATGGACTTGCTCGTCCAGCCGACTGACACGCCCGTCTCTACAACAGTACTTCGAGACCTCGGGGACGTGACATTGGGTACGAATGTCTTTCGACGCTTTGGCGCCGAACAACTCGCGCCCGGCACACAGATCGACATCGCACTCTCATCGCCCGAGACCACATTCGCATTCAATTCGCAAACCCCAATATGGATCGCTGCTGCCAGTGTGGTCGCACTCGCAATCCTCGTCCTGTACATGCGCACGCTCAAAACAACGCCCAATCGGCGCACAATACTGCTCGAACAAATCGCCGACCTCGACGAGCGATATGAAAACGGCAACCTCTCGGAAACCGATTACAAAAACAGGCGCAATGCCCTCAAAGCCGAAGTCATTGATCTGTCAGATAGCAACTAATGAACACGGCCATCGACATACAGAACACAACCCGCCGTTTTGGTCATATCACGGCTCTACAAGACATAAACCTCACCGTACCAACGGGATGTATTTTTGCACTCTTTGGCCCAAACGGAGCGGGCAAAACAACCCTGTTGCGCCTCATCGCCACACTATCAAAACCATCATCGGGCGACATCTGGGTCAGCAATATAGACACCCGGCGTAATCCGCATGAAATACGAAAAAATATCGGATTCATCTCGCATCAAACCATGCTCTACGACGACCTCACAGCGCGAGAAAATCTCGCATTCTACGGACGCATGTACGGCCTCCAAAACCTCAATACCCGCATTGAAGAAGTCCTCCTCGCCGTTGGCCTGAAAGATCGCCAGCGCGACCGGATACACAAATTTTCCCGGGGCATGAAACAGCGACTGGCCATTGCCCGGGCCATCTTGCACCACCCATCGACCCTCTTGCTCGACGAACCCTTCACCGGCCTCGACACATCGGCACAGTCGGTATTATCCAGCATAATCACCGACCTCAAAGCAGAAGGACGCACCATCTTCCTGGTCACACACGACCTCGCGCGGGGCCTCGCGCTCGCAGACCGCTTTGGCATCCTCTTTCAGGGCCAATTAGTACACGAAGCACCGTCAAAAGACATCAGTGAATCCGAATTGCAAACCCTCTACGAAACCAAAACCATCCTTTGAAAATGCCTCTTTTCTTTACACAAACCCTCGCCATTCTTCAAAAAGATCTCAAAACCGAATGGCGCACCAGAGAACGCCTCAGCGCCATGGCCTTTTTCGCCTTTCTGGTCGTCATCATCTTCAATTTTATATATGAACCCGGATCGCCAATCATAAAAACCGTCGCCCCCGGCATCTTCTGGATCGCCACAGCTTTTGCAGGGCTACTGGGCCTCAGCCGGTCTTATGCCATCGAACAACAAAACGACTGCCTGATGGGATTGCGCCTCACACCCGTGGATCCGGGTGCGATCTTTTTGGGCAAAATGCTGGGCAACACCCTCACCATGCTCATACTCCAGGCACTCATCTTGCCCATCATCGTCATCTTTCTCAACCTGGAAATCGCACAGGAATTCCCGCGTCTAATCCTGCCCATCTTGCTGGGCACCCTCGGTCTTGCGGCCATTGGCACCCTCTTCTCAGCCATGTCGCTCAACACCCGATTGCGAGAAGCCTTCTTACCCCTGCTCACACTGCCCATTTTCATCCCGGCACTTCTCGCAGCCATTGAATCCTTTCGCGCTGTTCTCGAAGGCAGTGAAATCACAGACTGGCTCGTACTCAGCGGTGCTTTCGTCGCGCTCTACATCGCTGCATGCCTGCTCTTATTTGAATATGTTCTGGAGGATTGAACATGCCCCAACGTCCCTACATCCTTCCCTTTGTCTTCGGTATTCTCGCGCTCATCTGCTTGGGCATTGCGCCCTACCTGGTGTTCATGTACGCCGGAATAGAAAAAGAAATGGGACTGGCACAAAAAATTTTCTACTACCACGTTCCATCTGCTTTCTCAATGTTCCTGGGCAGCTTTCTCTGCTTTGTCTTTAGCGTCTTCTATCTTTGGAAACGCGACAAAAACTGTGACCTGTGGGCAGCGTGTTCAGCCGAAGTGAGCTTGCTCTTTGGCACCCTGGTCTTAATCACAGGTGCGATCTGGGCAAAACCCATCTGGGGCGCGTGGTGGGTCTGGGATGCACAACTCACCCTCACCCTCATACTCTGGCTCATTCTCGCGGCGTATCACATGTTGCGCACCTACATCGAAGATCCGGTTCAAAGCGCACGCTTTCGCGCAGTACTCGGCATAATCGGCTTCCTCAACGTACCCTTCATCCACTACGCCACCAAACTGTGGCGCACGCATCACCCGGAAGTGGTTCGCGGCGAAGAAATCAGCCTGCCGCCCGACATGAAAATCGCTTTTTTCTTTTGCGTCATCACCTTCTTCGCGCTCTTTTTCGCCCTGCTCTTCAAACGCGTATCACTCGCAAAAGCACGGGACGAACTCGAATCGCTCAAAGCTGAAATATAACTTTTTTTCGGAGGCACTTATGCAACACCTCGAATACATGACCGCGGCGTACATCATCATATGGGTCGCCATCCTGCTCTACTTCTTGAGCCTGTCCAAACGCGAAAAAGCGATATGGGAAGAACTGCGTGAACTACGCGCCACCATCACCAAAAACAACACCCCATAGCCCATGGCCATCAAAAACGCAAAAAAAATCCTGAACCTGAAACGCCGCAAAATGCGTCAGGCAGAACAAAAATACCTCATAGAAGGCATTCGCCTCTGCGAAGAAGCACTCAAAAGCAGCGACACCCTCGAACAACTCATCTTCTGCCGGGAAAGCATCGCCCGCAACACGCGCCTCGAGACCCTCTATCAGACGGCTCTCGCACAGCGCATCCCCATCCAGCAAACCGACTGGCGCGCCTTCAAACACATGTCAGACACGGACACACCGCAAGGCGTACTCGGCGTGGTATCAATGCCGACCTATGATCCTAAAACCGTCCTCAATACCAATGGTCCATTCCTCATCCTCGACCGCGTCTCCGACCCCGGCAACTTGGGCGTCATCATGCGAACAGCCGAAGCCGCCGGATGCAAAAGCATCTTTCTCACCCGCGGATCCGTCGAAGTCTATAACCCCAAAGTCGTACGCGCCACTATGGGCGCCATCTTTCGCCTCCCCGTCTTCCCCCTCCAGGACGGACCCGCCCTGTTACACCAGCTTCGCCAGCGCAACATCCAGATCATCGCAGCACACACCAGCGGCACATCCTTCCACAATCTCCAAACTCAAAACCCCGCTGCCCTCCTCCTCGGCAACGAAGCCTTCGGCATCGACCCCGCCCTCCTCGCCCTATCCGATCACACCGTCACCATCCCCATGGCCGCCCCAGTCGAATCCCTCAACATCGCAGTCGCAAGCGGCATCCTCCTCTATCAAATTAATCGCACATAAAAAAACCCACCCGCCATCCTCGCGAGTGGGTTTCTGTCGTAATCATCATCCCATCAATCAAATTCTGAAAGCTTGACCGTGCGCCCCTCCGACGCCGAAAGATCCGCGGCAAAATTGACGCGGTGGGTCTCAAAAGCAATATCAAAATTCGTACGCTCCATCGGCTCATTCGCATTGATACCATCTACAAAAGCCTGGAACTGCGGCTCATAAGGGTGATCTGCCACATCGCCAGAGTCAATCAACGAGGTCTCGAGCGTACTCCACCTCTCTTTGCTCATGCCGTGCAACTTGTGCGAATAGATCCGATTGTCCAGCAAGCTACCTTCGGAACCCACGAGATGAATATGAAAATAATAGGGCTGTAAGCAATCGACACACGAAGTGACCTTCGCCGCATTGCCATTGGCAAATTTGAGAATAGAAACCGTGGTCGTATCGTATTCATAAGGTTCAAAAATATCGGACCTCGATCTCGTCGCGAGACTGGTCACTTCCTCCACATCGCCATCCATAAAGAACAGACATGCATCCAGAGCGTGACACCCTGCGGTGAGCAAACTCGATCCGGCAAAATCCTTCTTCACATTCCATTCAAATTGACCGTACCAGGGACCAATGCCATGGTAGTAATCAACCTCGCCATAGTGCAACTCGCCGAGCAACCCCTCGTCAATAATCGAGCGAATCATAGAAAAATGCGCGCTAAAGCGACACTCAAAACAAACACAGGATTGCACACCGGCTGCTACAATCGCATCGCGCACCCGTTTGAGGTCCTCATAAGACAGACAAATAGGTTTTTCGATCAGCAGGTGTTTGCCCGCCTCGGCAGCCGCAACCGCCTGATCCGCGTGAAATTTGTGTGGCGTGCAAATATCGATAATATGAATATCGGGATCTGCGATCATATCATCGTAATTTTTATACGCCTTCAAAGGCGTGCCGTATTCTGCTGCGAGATCGTCTTCGTTGTGATCCCGGCGAGAACATATCGCCGTGACATTTGCACCATTGACCGCCTTAAACGTATCAATATGCGCCCCAGCTACCCAGCCAAGTCCAACAATGCCGACATTGAGATCGCTCATGAAAGCCTCCGTGATTAAATCGCTAAAAGGGTTTGGGAATGGGTTTACCCAATTCGCTATAGGCTTGTATCATTTCGTTAAGAGCATCTTGTAGTAGTTCTGTGCATTCTTGTATTGTCGCCCCTTCCGTCACTACTTCTGGCCAATCCAACAATTGCCCCATGTAACCCGACGGAATTGGCGTATAGCAAGCGTTGTATTGTTTCATTTCAATCACCTGATTTGAGCCGGAGCTTTTCTTGCCCCGGCTCATTTATTTTCAGCATCCCCAATTTAAGAAACGCGACTTTGAATATGCGGTTGAATTTCCTCGTATTCTGGAAAGCGTTTCTCCTTAAGTTTGGAGAACACCAGTTCCCCATCAACCGTAACCTCAAAGCGACCACCGCTGGACGGAATCAGGGTAATAGCTTCGATATCCTGCTTAAACGCATTGACAATTTGATCCGTCATCCCGACGGATTGTGGTTCATAGCCTCAAGATGCACAATATTCAATTTCTACCCGGGCCATGTGACGCCTCCTTTTGAAAAGAGTGAAAAAAGAGTGAGCGACCTTGTGAAAGAGGCTCTTCGACATATCATGCCTCCTATTATAACCAATTAAAAAACCGCTTGCCTAAAAAATACACCCGTGCGTTTCGGCAAAAAAGACGCGAGATCTTCGAGATCGAGATCCACATCCAATTCTCTCGCCGCATGGCGTATGTTATCCCAGCAATCCGCACAGTCATCCCCGGCGAGCATCTCATCAACCTGCCTCGAAAATTCCCTCGCCTCTCCGCGATCCACAGGGAAAGGATAATCAGCCGTGCGGAAAAAGTCACCAACAAAATCATAGTGCCGCCGACGTTCTTGAGAAAAATTCGCATCCTCGCGATGTACAGAAAGCCATTCCGCCGCCCGGATGAGATGATATCCAAAATACGCCATCGCCGGATTGGAAATTCGCGCTTTATTGTGCCTGGTACTCTCCACATGCACACTGCGAATAACCGGACCGGGCCAATAAATATCTTTGCGATACCGCTCCGTGCGGCGGTCATAGCCAAAGCCATCGAGTACAAAACCACTCGTCGAGCGAATCGTCAGTGCCAAACGCTTTTGCGAAAACCGATCGGGCTGCCGCATCAGGGCTTCACGCGTAAAATTGGGAATGCCAAACAGCGCGCTATACGCATAACAGAACACGACATAAGCATGTGACACGGGCAACCAGAACAAATCGCCGAGCCGCCGGGACAGGGCATCGAATTTCTCATCCAGAAAAAACCGCCCGTCGGACAGCGCACCAGCCACACACACGGGTTCTGTTGAAAACGCATCGACAAGGCTCTGGATATCAGCGCGTTTATTACTCATACATCATTTTCCGATCATAATCGTTCATAAATCACTCTGCCCTCTCGCAAACTCCGCGCAATAATGTGATTGATGGAATTTCGCCAGGTATCGACCTCATTCTGACTGTAAACCAGAATATCTTTGGGAACGCGATAGGACGAAAGCGAACGTCTGATCCGTTTGATCTCTTTGTAACGGCTTCGTTGTGGACCAAATGGCTGTTCTTCTACGACAAGCAAATCCACATCTGAATCTGGTTTCGCATTTCCTTTGGCTTGAGACCCAAAAAGAATAATCTGCACGGGATCGACCTCATCCACAATGGCCTTGACCATTTCCGCAATCATATTTTCTGTAGCGACTGCCATACCGTCCTCACATTATTTTATACCCGGCTTCCCCAAAGCATACTCAGAATTGCGTATTCTTTCAAGTGCTTTTCTGGTGTGCGATCAAACTCTGGCTCTTGAGAACAGAGACTCAGCGGATACCTGAAGAACGGTATTTGCGCTTGACGGGTGCATGGAAGGCACGTAGATTTTGGCTTATCGTGTGTTGTATTGAAACATCATCACCAGGAGCAAAAATGGCCGATGTCAAATCCACATATCAGAAATTGATTGCAGAAATAAAACAAATTGCCCTATTGGGATCCTGTGCCGGTGTATTGGGCTGGGACAAACAAACCTACATGCCCAAAGGCGGAGCCGGGCATCGCGCCGAGCAACTCGCACTGCTCACCGGCATGATACACGAACGCGCAACCGCCCCTCAAATTGGCGACTATCTCGCAGAAATAGAAAACAGCGACCTGATCTCCAACCCACGCTCCGAAGCCGCAGTCAACGTACGAGAACTTCGCCGAGACTATGATCGAGCTATCAAATTGCCCCGGTCTCTCGTCGAAGAACTCGCCCGCGTGGCCACCATCGCTCAGCAAGTATGGCGAGAAGCACGCGAAAAATCGGACTACGCCCTGTTCCAACCCCACCTCACAAAGATCCTCGATCTAAAACATCAAGAAGTAAATGCGCTGAACAGAGGCGAAACACCTTACGACACCCTATTAGACGACTATGAACCCGGCGAAACATCTGAAAACCTGACCCGGGTCTTCTCGGGCTTGCGCGACGAACTCGTCGAACTCGTGGGTGCAATCGCCGAATCCGGCAAAAAACCCGACGAAAACATCCTCACGCGCACATATCCCATAGACCAACAAGAAGCATTTGGAAAAACCGCAGCCGCACAAATCGGCTTCAACTTTGACAACGGGCGTTTAGACATCACCACCCATCCATTTTGCAGCGGCATTGGACCGGGCGACACCCGCCTGACCACGCGGTATAACACAAACTTCTTTTCCGAATCATTCTTCAGCATCATGCACGAAGCGGGCCATGGCATTTACGACCAGGGCTTAAACGACGAACACTACGGAACCCCTATGGGAGATTCTATATCCCTGGGCATACACGAATCTCAATCCCGCATGTGGGAAAACTTCGTCGGCCGCAGTGAGGCATTTTGGACACACTTCTTCCCCAAAGTACAAGCCGCATTCCCAGACGCACTAAGCGATGTATCCGAACGCGACTTCTACGCAGCAATCAACGCCGTCGCTCCCTCATATATTCGCGTAGAAGCCGACGAAGCCACGTACAATTTGCACATCATGCTGCGCTTTGAACTCGAACAAGCACTCATCAACGGCGGATTAAAAGCCGAAGACGTCCCCGGCGTCTGGAACGAAACATTTGAAAAATATCTGGGACTCACCCCCCCGGACGATGCTCTGGGGTGTTTGCAAGACATACACTGGAGCGGAGGAGGGATAGGGTACTTTCCAACATACTCTTTGGGCAATTTGTACGCCGCGCAATTCTTTGAACAAGCGCGCCAGGACGTGGGCGACCTGAATGCACAATTTGCCGAAGGCGTGTTTGAACCCCTGAAAAACTGGCTAACGGAAAAAATCTATTCGCAGGGCCAGCGCTACCGGGCAAATGAACTCATCGAAGTCGTAACCGGAAAACCCCTGAGCCATGAACCCTTAATGCGGCATCTGAGGGCAAAGTACGAACCGTTGTATGGGATTTAGCGATATGGCGACCACACAACCCGTAATTTTAGACACCGACCCCGGCGTGGATGACGCGCTGGCCATCATGCTTGCTCTGGGATCCCCAGAACTCGATGTAATGGGCATCTGCACCGTAAGCGGCAATGTCCCTCTCGACACCGGCACGCGCAATGCACAGGGATTATTGCAACTATTGGACCGCACAGAAATACCCGTCTTTGCGGGCGCAGACCAGCCCTTAAAACGCGACCCTGTATTTGCCACCGAAGTCCATGGCGAAAGCGGCATGGGACAAGCCGTATTGCCAGAACCCGCCCAGGACGTGCGTGGCAATGCGGTTGACTTCCTGGTGCAAACCCTATCCGATCAATCGGGCGAAATCACAATAATAGCCGTCGGACCCCTGACGAATCTGGCACTGGCCGAACAACGCCAGCCGGGAACACTTAAAAAAGCCAAACAGGTCATTGTCATGGGCAGCGCCATTGCAGAAACCGGCAACTCAACACCCGTGGCAGAATTCAACTTTTACGCCGACCCTCACGCTGCACAAATAGTCGTTCACTCGGATGCAACACTTCTGATCGTACCATTAGATGCAACGCGTCAGGTAATATTATCCGAAACGGATATCGAAAACAAAATCGCCCCCCAGAAAACAGTCGCATCTCAATTCGTCGTCGATGCCGTACAGAACGTATTCGCCCTCTACCGACAACTCGGACGCGAGCCAATCGTGTACCTGCACGACCCGCTCGCTGTAGGCGCGGCTATCGCACCCGAACTCCTCCGCTCAGAAACCCTGTACATCGACATAGAAACATCGGGCGATCTCACCATAGGCCAGGTCGTCACAGACCGCCGCGGCCTGCCCCCACCCTATCGTCTTGGAAAACCCGTCAACTGCGCGATGCACGTCAATGCCAAAGCATTTTTGTCCCTATTTCTGACGCGGGTTTTTTAAACATCTACGGCCTCTCTCGTAGCCTCAGATAGCTCTCATAGCGTTGAAGCGCGATATCGCCATTATCCACAGCAGCCCTCACCGCGCAACTGGGTTCGTGGACATGCGAGCAATCGCGAAACCGACAACCCCCGAGAAACGGGTGAAAATCTCGGAAAAGCAGGGGAATATCTTCGGGCTTTATATCGTACAGATAAAACTCCCGGACACCGGGCATATCGCCGACAAACCCCCCCCTGTCGAGCGCGACCAATTCCGTATGGGTCGTCGTATGTATGCCCTCGCCCGTCGCTTTGCTAACAGGTCCTGTACGCAATTGCAACCCGGGTTGCAACCAATTGAGCAAACTCGACTTTCCAACGCCAGAAGCCCCCATAAAAAGGGTAATTTTCCCGCGCAGAAGATCGTAAAACGCCTCTTTACCCGCATCGGAAATAATACTGGTATAAACCACCGGATATCCCATCGCCTTGTACGGATGCATAACCCGATCTGCCCAGGCCTCATCGGCGAGATCGAGCTTATTGAGACACAGTGACACGGATATCTGCTGCCACTCTGCAATACCTATCATGCGATCCAGCAAAATCCAGTCCGGATCTGGCTCACCCGCAGACACAATGGGAACAACCTGATCGATATTGGCAGCTAAAAGTTGCTCTCTATAAGACCCACCAGACGCGCGCCGGGAAACCTTGTTGCTGCGGGGACACACCTCGCGGATCATACCCCGATTATCCGCACCCTCAGAAAAAACCACGCGGTCTCCAACTGCAACCGGGTCAACCACGCGCACCCGCCTGACCGACTGCACGCGGCGGCGGCGCGAACCCGGCGCAGCTTCGGGATATTCGAGCTGTTTCCGCAAACGAGTCGAAAGCGCGCACATCACCACGCGATCGGCGGTCTGGACGACATAATTGCCGAGATGATGGCGGATAACAGTACCTTCATTATCAGATTTAGACATATCTATTCAGAGCCTTCCCACTGTGATGGATACCCCAAAATAACGCCGGCCAGATGTACTTGTCAAGCGATGTAGCCTTTGCAAACGGGTTGACATTTGGCGGGGTTTTCTTCATATTTCCCCGACATTTACAGACTAACAAAAAAAGGGAAAATAATGAAACGCGACCTCAGCCTATTTTTGTCGAACTGGGATTTTGACCCCACCGATATTTGTGTACGCAAAATTCAGGGCCTGGACGGACGGGAAAAATTGCAAGTACGCCTGGACCTGGGCGTCATGCAAATGGAATTAAATGATCGGCCTGACGGAACATGTCCGCACGGCCATTTTTCATTGCTCGAATACTATTTAGACGAACTCGAAAACGAACAAGCGCAATCTGGCACAGATGAAAATTTTTACCTCGACAGAGACGCGTGCCTCGAATTGAGTCAAGAGGGATTGTTATTCTATCACCGCTATGTCTGTTTGATGCGATTGGGCGATTTTGAAGCAGTCGCGCGCGACACCGCTCACAATCTGGCACTACTGGATCTCGTGCGGGCTTATGCCAAAAATGAACAAGACCGAGAAATATTTGAACACTATCGACCTTACGTACTCCTGGTTTACACCCGTGCGCGGGGTGAAATTTGTTTGCAAAAAGGCGATCATTCCGGTGCCCTGAATCACATTGAAAACGGAATCGACAAAATTCAAACATGTGTGGTAAATTCCGGTGTTGAAGCAGACGAAGAGATCGAAGCCCTCTCGGAATGGGCCGAAGAAATAGAACGCGACCGTCCAATCACCTTACAAAAAAAACTGGCACAAAAACTCCAAAAAGCCATTTCCGAAGAGCGATATGAACAAGCGGCTCGGTTGAGAGACAGGCTCAGTTCGCTGGAAAAAAACAATTTGTAAAAGCCACAAACCGGGCATCACAATACAAAACATCCTGATTCTAAACACCGATGTGTTTCTGGATCGGGATTTTTTGTATAAAGGCAGGGGCTGGAGACTGGGGACTGGGGGCTGGGCTGGTGGGTTGGGCGGTTTTCACACTTCACACTTCATACTTCATACTTCTCATGGGCTATGAATGGATCATAATCAGACGACACCTCTTCAGCGTTGGTCGTCGCATGGGATTAACCACAATCATTGCCATCATAGGTGTCGGGCTGGGCGTTGGAGCACTCGTCATCACTCTATCGGTAATGAATGGCTATGCAGACATGATCTTTGACCGTCAGGTAGGCATAAATCCCCATATAACCGTGCGGCGCCCGTACAGCGAACGCATAGAAAATTACGCACCCATCGTCCAATTGCTGGAAAAACATCCCGAAGTAGTCGGTGCCAATCCCGTCATAGAAACAGAGGGTTATGTATTGAGCAGGGTCAAAGATGTGGGCACTGTCACATCGGGCGTATTGGTGCGGGGCGTAGATGGCATTGTGAAAAGCAGCGACATCGCCTATCACATAACCGAAGGGAAAATGGAATTAACCCGCATTGAAGGCAATAACTTTGGAATCGCAATTGGCAAAACACTCGCCGAAAAATTGGGTGCCTCCGTGGGATCAAAAATTCGCCTGCTGGCTGCTCCCAAAGACCTCACCACAGCCCGCATGCCCCCCCTTCGACAATATGTGATAACCGGCATTTTTGAAACGGGATTTTACGAATTTGACGCCTCACTAATCTACATATCTCTCGCGGCTGCACAACGGGACTTACAATGGGGCGACCTGGCAACAGGCATTCAAGTACGCCTCGTCAATGCATTTGAAGCCAATCGCGTCAGCGTTGAATTGCGAGAGACTTTGGCGGCAACGTATTTCGATATGTTCCCCACATCGTGGATGTATGCCCAGGGCAATCTGTACGCATGGATCCAGTTGCAAAAATGGGCGAGTTTTGTGGTCTTGAGCTTGATCGTGGTCGTCGCGGGATTCAACATCATCAGCATACTAACCATGGCCGTAAATGAGCGCAAACGCGAAATTGGCATCTTAAAAGCAATGGGAGCAGCACCCAAAAGCATCGCCCAAATTTTTTCCCGTGAAGGCCTGATAATCGGAGCGAGCGGCGTGTTATTTGGCAACATATTGGGCGGGGGCCTGTGCTGGATACAAAAAGTCTATGCACCCATATCGCTTTCCGGCGATGTTTATTTCATCAACGCCCTCCCCGTAACCATAAACATACTGGACTTCGCAATGATCTCTGCACTGGCGTTGTTACTATGCCTCGTATTTGCTCGCTGGCCCGCAAAACGAGCGGCAACACTGGACCCCGTAGAATCCATTAGATATGAATAAAAAAAGAAGTTAGAAGTAGGAAGTTAGAAGTTAGAAGACCCCGCCCAACTGCCCTAAAGCTGGTGCTTCATCACACTTCACACTTCACACTTCACACTTCACACTTCACACTTCACACTTCATTATGACCTACGAATTCTTCATCGCGCGGCGACTCATGCGCGCCATGCGCCAGCAGCGTCAGATATCGTTTACCGCAGCCATAGCTATTGCAGGCGTAACCATTGGGGTAGCCGCCCTCGTCATTGTTCTGTCCGTTTTCAACGGCTTTTCGGCATTATTGTGGGACAGCCTGTTGAGCGTAAGCCCGCATATCGTTGTGCAAAAACCCCATGCACAGCCCATGTCGCCCAACAAAGAACAAATCGAACAATTAGAAAAATTGGCCTCTGTACGCGCAGCAGCACCTTTTGTATCGACCGAAGGATTTGCGCTCCGGCGACCCCCTGGCGGCGAAATGATCCAGGCTGGCGTAGCCGTGCGGGGAATAGACGCCGCACAATTGGCAAAAATTACAGACCTGAATGCGTACTTATGGGCAGGTGACCTCGACCTGAATATTCAACCACCCGACCCCGATCAGGACGCGCGCTCTACCAGACGCGCCAAAGTATATGGCACGGCCATTGGTCGCGTACTCGCAGACCGGCTCGGCGCAGTAATCGGCACCGAAATCATGCTGGGATTGGTACCCAAAGAAGTCCTAATGGGACAACAACCGCAATTATGGCCCTACAAAGTAACCGCCATCTTTCACACCGGACTGGAAGAACTCGACTCCGCACTCGCATTTGTATCGCTCGAAGCGGCACAACGCGACCTGGGATGGCGCAATCAGATATCGGGCATCCAGATTCGGCTCGCCGAGCCATTTGAAGCACACCGCATCGCGCCCACCCTTCCCATAGGAACGGATTTTGACGTCATAACCTGGATGGACACACACCGCAACCTGTATGCATCCATCCGTCTGGAAAAATGGTTTAGTTCTCTGGTACTGTGTCTCATCGTAATGGTAGCCGGATTCAACATCGTCAGCATTTTGACCATGACAGTAGGCGACAGACAGCGCGACATCGGCATATTAAAAGCAATGGGCGCAACGCCGCGTGCAATTGGCAAAATCTTCACACTCAAGGGTCTGGGCGTTGGCCTGACGGGCGTCGTCTTTGGCAACGCAATAGGCTATCTCCTGTGCTGGTCACAACAGACATTTGAATGGATCAAACTCCCCGGTCAAATTTACATCATCCAGGCACTGCCCGTAAAAATGCTCGCCATTGATTTTGCATACATCTCCCTCGCATCTGTAGGCCTGTGCTTTGCATTCGCGCTCTTGCCCGCCCGCAAAGCCGCCTCACTCGCGCCCGTTGTGGCATTGAGGGAATAAAAGTAAGGGCGGGTTGAACTGGCCTGAGAGACGGCCAGTTGTACCCCGCTCAAAACCCGCCCCAACCAACCATGCAAAAATTGAATTTCCCAACCTCATCCACTTATGACATCGCAAACCGCGACGGGAGCGAAATGATCTTAGACCCTCTGCGTCAAAAATACGTGGTATTAACCCCCGAAGAATGGGTGCGCCAGAACTTTGTGCGGTACTTGATCGAAGGACTCGGCTACCCACAGGGACGCACCGCAATCGAAACCGGATTTGTATTTCAGGGCATGCAGTGTCGCGCCGATGTACTCGTATATGACGCAAAAGGAAAAGCACTGTTAATGGCAGAATGCAAAGCCCCCGAAATAAAAATCACCCAACAGGTCTTTGACCAGATCGGGCGATACAATGCAGTCGTACAGGCCACCTACCTCATCGCAACAAATGGCCTGCAGCATTATTGCTGTATGATTGATCGAAAAAACAACGCATATCGCTTTATAGACACACTACCGCGATACGAGGACATCGTAAAAAAAGCGCGAATAGACGGAGCGGTGTAAAACTGGTCGTTTCCCAGACCAGTTCATAGACGAATAGACGAACCCCGCCCTACCCCCAAAGTTGTTACAAACTCCGTCGTAGATGAATTGCTGGCGCAGTTGTACCCCGTTCCGTAGATTCGTAGATTCGTAGATTCGTAGATTCTCCAGGAGGTTACATGATTGATCTACTGAGCTTTACCGTCGTACTGTGCGTATTTCTTACCTGCACCACAACCGCGTGGGGAGAAGGAAACTACAGCAAACTGGTATATCCAGGACCTGATGGGCGACTGGTCTATGTGCCGGATGAAAAAGGCAATATAATCCCGGACTTCTCGCACTGCGGGTACATGGGGGGTGGTGTAGCACTGCCAGATGTCCCTGTCGTATTAACCGTTCAACCCCAGGCCGAAGGAGACGACACAGCGCGATTGCAAGCGGCAATTGACGACGTATCTGCGCGCACACCGGACGCCAATGGATTTCGGGGCACCCTGTTACTCGAACGCGGAAAATATCGGATTGGCGGAACCCTGCAGATTCGGGCAAGTGGCGTCGTACTCCGCGGTCAGGGCGCAGATGAAAACGGCACAGTATTGATCGCAACGGGAAAAGGAAAGCGCACATTGATCGAATTTAAAGGACGGGGACGCAGACCGCGAGAAATAGAAAACACGCGGCAGAAAATCGCAGATGACTATGTCCCCGTAGGCGCAAAAACATTTGCCATCGCAGACGCATCGGGTTTTGCACCAGGCGACGCGATCATCGTACATCGCCCCAGCACGGCAAAATGGATCGCAACCATAGGCATGGACCGCATAGAAATGAAACATCCCGGAGTTAGGCAATGGAAACCCGGCTCCTACGACTTCCACTTTGACCGCACCATAACCGCCATAAATGGCAATCGCATAACAATCGACGCACCAATAGGCAACGCGATAGAACGCGAATACGGCGGCGGATCGATTTACAAATACGAATATCCCGGGCGCATTGAACAGGTCGGCATTGAGAACCTCCGCGGCGTATCGGAATACGACAACCGCGAAAAAGATCCTCGGCGGGAGGGTGAGTTTATCGATGAAGACCACGCCTGGAACTTCGTCGTATTTTCCCAGGTACAAAATGCGTGGGCGCGCGATATAACCTCGATCTACTTTGGATATGCGTGTATAACCATTGGCAACCAGGCAAAATGGATGACCGTACAGGATAGCCAATGCCTCGACCCCGTATCAAAAATCACCGGATCGCGGCGCTACTCCTTCCCCATCCACGGACAATTATCCCTCGTACAACGGTGTTATACCCGGCGGGGGCGTCACGATTATGTGCTACACGCCCGCGTACCCGGACCAAACGCATTTGTAGATTGCGTAGCGGACATCGCGCACTCCGACACCGGACCCCATCACCGCTGGTCTGTTTGCACCCTGTTTGACAACGTAATCGTAAACGGCAACGCCATCAACGTACAGGACCGGCAAAGTTCGGGCACTGGCCACGGATGGGCGGGCGCGCAAAAAGTATTGTGGAACTGCGAGGCAGAGAGCTTTATCTTACAAAAACCCCCAACATCGCAAAATTACGCCATTGGCTGCATCGGCGAGAAACGAGATGGACGATACAGACGCGAGGACGGATATTGGGATTCCCATGGGCAAAAAGTACATCCGCGCAGTCTGTATTTAAAACAACTCGAAGACCGCCTGGGCATAGAAGCCGTAAAAGCCATAGGCGCACAAATCGGAGAGGGAAATTAAATGGCAAAACGCAAACGACGACCACAAGCGGGACCGGAATTTATGCGGCGCACGCAGTTCAAAAACTTAGGCCCAACCGGGCAGGCGCGCAGAGAACCACCGCCCATGCCCGAATTGCATTATCAGGGCGAAACAATAGACCTGCTCGACCCCGCGCAGATCGAAACAACGCAAATCGACCTGCGCCAGGCCATAGACGAGCGCAAAAGCGAGCGGGTATTCTTCGACGACCCCATCACACTGAATGAGCTGACCTACTTACTCTGGGCAACGCAGGGCGTAAAGGAATTTGAACAGGGCGAAACATTTCGCACCGTACCATCGGCGGGTGCGCGCCACGCATTTGAAACCTATATTGTGGTAAACAACATAGAAGGATTGGACCGCGGGTTATATCGATACCTATCTATGGGACACAAACTGGGAATAATCGACCAATCAAAGGAAATTGCCGACAGAATTGCCAACACCACCTTGCAGCCTGAACTGATCCAGACAAGTGCCGCCACATTCTTATGGACAGCAGTAGCCACGCGAATGACCTGGCGCTACGGCGACCGGGGGTATCGCTACATCCACCTTGATGCCGGTCATGTAGGACAGAACCTGTATCTGGGCACCATGGCGGTAAATTGCCGCGCATGCACCAGTGCGGCATTCAATGACGACGAATTAAACCGGGCGCTCAAACTCGACGGCGTCGAACATTTTGCCGTGTATTTTGGCTCAGTGGGAAAATAAGGAGGATAACGTCATGAAAATTGAAGCAATCGACTTTCTGATCCTCAAAAGCGAACCTGTAACCCCGGAATGGCGACCATTGCGCACCATGCGGGAATATCCCGGCGCGCACAAAGTGCGATTCGGACACCGACTCTTTCAAGGCGATGGGATTCGGCTAACAAAAAGGCCGGCTTACCTCACCTTGCTTCGCATCCGCACAGATGCAAACCTGGAAACCTGCGGTATTTTTTCCACCGGCTGGGCACAGGAAGACCTCGAATGGGCAGCGCGCACATTCAAAGTACAGTGGGAACCGGAAATCGCAGGCACCGACGCGCTGGACCGGGAGTACATGTGGCACAAAATGTGGATGGCGCGGCGGTATTTCCACATGGCATCCACCGCCCCGCTCGCCCTCATCGACTCCCTCCTGTGGGACCTGGCGGGCCTTCACGCACAATTACCCGTCCACAAATTGCTCGGCGGATTTCGGAATCGCGTCCCTGCCTACCTCACCGAAACCGGCATCCCCTACGAAGACACGCTAAAATCTGCCCAACGAGCTGTTGAGGAGGGATACAAAGGCTTCAAAGACCACTCCATGCTCGGCGTGGAAACCAACCTCGCGCTCGCCAAAGACATCCGGGACCTCGTCGGCGACGACATGGTGCTCATGCACGATCCCGTACAACAATACTCCGTCGAAGATGCGATCGTCGTCGGACGTGGACTCGAAGAACTGAATTATCTCTGGATCGAAGAACCTCTGCAGGAATTCGACATCAACGGCCTGAAGCGGCTATCAGACGCAATCGATCTTCCAGTAATGGCATTGGAATCCATCCAGGGCAACCCCTATCTCGCCGCGCCGTACCTGTCAATCGGCGCCATCGACATCGTGCGTCAAACAGGACTGGGAATCACCGGACAGATGAAATTGGCCAACCTTGCGGAAATGTTTGGGCTGAACTGTCACGGGGGAAATCCCCATGTCGTAGCCGCAGTCAGAAACGACGACTGGTGGGAAGTCTCGGCCTGGCCGCCCACGGGCGCAGACAGATCCCTCTCCGCGGCCTTTGCTGGCTTGATCGAAGAAACGACCGAAGTACGAGACGGCTACATGTACGTGCCGCAAACGCCCGGACTCGGGCGAAACATCAACTGGGACCGAATCGAGGCGCAGACCGTGATCGAGATTTGAGCGGAACATATCTTTCAAAATATCGCTCATTCATCGCTCAAAATATACACTCTCACCGCCAACGCTTGCACTCTTCCATCCCGCTTCAACAGGCGATCCATAAATTCAAGTTGTAAACAAGACCGCAATACTGCATATTGAGGGTATAATGAGATGCCTGAACTTCTCTTGAGCCTTTTTATCACTCAATTTTGTGATAATCGCATTTTTGGCCTGATATTTGCTTGGGTTCTGACTGTTGTGTGTGTCCAAAAAACGGACAGCCCGGTTTGGACGTATAGCATATAACAAAAGGAGAATGCATGAACGAAGTTACAGAATTGAGAGGCAGGCAAACCGAACACGCGGAACGTCTGATCAAGTTGGAAACACTTATTGAGCGATATGACAAAGACCAGCGGGATTTTGTGAAACGTTATGAACAAGACCAGCGAGAAGCGCGAAGCTGGCAAAAGTGGACTGTCACCCTCATGTGCGGCAGTTGGATTACGCTCATGGCGGCTATCTTGTTGAAGTAAAAGGAGAATGTGTGAACGAAACTACAGAATTGAGAGACCGGCAAAGCCAACACGCGGAACGGCTGATCAGATTGGAAACGCTAATTGAGCAGAACCAGGAACGTGTGAACCGTTATGAGGAAGACCAGAGGTCTTTTGTAAGCCGTTATGAGGAAGACCAGCGGGAAGCGCGAAGCTGGCAAAAGTGGACTGTCACCCTTATGTGCGGGAGTTGGATTACCCTTATGGCGGCTATTTTGTTGAAGTAAAGGACCACAGCGGAGAAAAAAGAAACGCCCCTTTCGGGGCGTCGAGCCAACGATACTATCGTTGGGGTGGTAAAAGAAATCTACCTAAATATGTTATTTTGTCAAGAAAGAATTTCTGTACACCTATGTGTAATTTCGTAATAAAAAAATACCTTATGTCCCATATTAGACAGGGAGAATCCATTGATGCAGCGCGTATTGGTGTACGTTGATGGGTTCAATCTCTACTACGGCCTCAGATCCAAAGGCTGGCGGCGCTACTATTGGCTCGACATATATCGTCTGGCAGAGAAACTGCTACGCCCCGACCAGAGTTTGGTAGCTGTCAGGTATTTTACCGCCAGATTGCACAAGGCAACCGAGCCAGAGAAACAAGAGCGGCAGAAAATCTACCTGGAGGCATTGACTACACTCTCAGACCTATACATCCATTACGGATACTACATCCAGAAAGACATGACCTGTCGGAAATGTAGCGCGACCTGGAAAACCTATGAGGAAAAGATGACCGACGTGAATATCGCGGTCGAATTTCTCGGCGACGCTCAAGATGATGTCTTTGACACGGCAATCATCATCTCTGGCGACAGTGACCTGACTCGCCCTGTAATCTCTTTCCACAAACGCTATCCGGAAAAACGGGTGGTTATTGCATTCCCACCGAGGCGTGTTTCTAAACATTTGCGTAATGTAGCGACTGCATATTTTACCATAGGCCGCAAGAAACTCAGTGACAGTCAGTTACCTGACCAGATTACCAAAACCGATGGGTATATCCTTAGCAAGCCCTCAAAGTGGCGTTGAGTATCTTGAATAAGCGCGTCGATTTTCTTAAACGTGCTTTTGCTGGTCTGATACCAATAGAGATAATTTTTCCAAGCACCGGCATGGAAACTGATGTTTCTCATTCTTAGATTAAGTCCTGAGAAACAAAATTGCGTTGACCATTTTGAAAATCTTTCAGTGCCTTTCGAAGATGAGCAGCGTTATTTGGCGAGGCGAGCAGGTAGTCCGTCTCGTCAGGCTCAGATTTGCCCTTTGGGTCAAGTCGAACAGTAGAGTAATCGGGATGTTTGTCCCTATAAATCGTGATGTCGTCCATTTCAGCCCCCTTTGTTGTCCACCGTATTTGTAATTATATTTTGAAATTTTTTTACAAACATATCACATTGCTTTTTCATATCGTTGTTAAATTGGTCATGACTGTCGTTTGGAATTGGCAAAAATACCACATAAAAAGGTATTTCTTTTTTTTGCTGACGCAGAATCACCGGGTCTAATTCCTTCAACTGATCATTGGGCATTGGGTAAATGAATCCACACCCTTTAATAGGGGCCTCATTCCCGTATTGCCCAATATAGGTATGCAACTGGAAAAGGTCCTCACGCTTTACGCCATATCGACGGTCGTATGTTTTGTATTTCACATCAAAAATATAAAAGCCACCGTTGCTTTCAATAACTATGTCGGGTTCAAGCCTGCGAGTGTAGGACCCCGAGGGAATCCTATGTATTTTCTCGGACTTGCTCAGTAATTGTATCCCACCTCTCAGAAGTAGCTTTCGGATAAAATATTCAAATAGCATGGAGACATCAAACAAGAAGGCACTGGTGTCTTTTTCTTCGCCAAAGGTCAATCCCCCACGTCGAATAACCCGCTTTGAAAGGTCAATCAACACATTGTAATCGCTATAAAATGGATTAGAAAAATATTTCGTATTCAGAATCTCTTGTCTGGACCTTTTGAAACCCTGATTGGCAGCTACAAATGAATTGTAAATATTTCGAGACTCATAGCAAAAAGTATTGTGTTTAATCGTTTCGTAGGCTTTAACAAATAAAGAAACCGCTGGACTATTATAGCTGTGCTCTCTGTATGAACATAGATACTTGCCAGATGTTTTGTTCTGAAAGAAATCAACCGGGTCTATATATCCCCTTACTTTTGAAATGCGTTCATTCCTGGTTATGTAGGCTTTGGGAAGTCCCAGCCGATAAGCGCGTTTGAATTTTATATTCCAGAGGTACGCCAAAAGCCATTCGTACTCATCAGCATTCTTTTTACCGCCAACATCTTTCAACTCAAGAAAACCATCCGCATCCGCAATGATATACTGTAAAAAACGGTCTCCGAAACGCGAGCTTATTTTTAGCGCATAATCTCCTCTTTTTATAAAACCTATCAAATTGCCCGTGTCCAGAGTAAAATTCGTTGCGGTACCGCTTACACTGATAAATCCATCATCTGTATTATGCTCATACTCTTCATTATTAAACAAAACGAGGGCATCTGATCGTTTGTCTTTGTCCTTCAGGACCACTTCAATATCACGAGATACTGAATTGATAAAATTCCAAATCTTGTCTTCATAATGTTCGGGCTTTGTCCGCCTACCAGGCCGCGCATCAAATGTAATTCCTTCATCATCCAGCCGGGGATTTTGGACCTTTCGATCAGAAAATAGGTAATGCTGATTATCTACCAGATATCCATCTTTTATGAAGTGGAATAATCGCATCGTTTATATTTTTACACTCCAAATGCTTTTCCAAAAGTCCCAATCAATTCTTCGCTACGGCCAGTCCCTCGCAAATACTCCTGCAACAAGGGGTGAATGTGATCATCCCAAATTTGTTTACGAACCTCAGAGATCGATAAACTGGTCGGATATTTCAGATTCATCAAATAAGCGTGACCGATTTGATAATCAGATCCAAGCAACGCTTCGTTCTCGATTTGCACATTCAGATTTTCAAGATTATCGGCTAATTCAGCCCATTTCTTATGATGTTCATTGAGGTCGTATTTAAGCAATGTATAATCTGGCGTTATCTCTTCCCATCTAAACCTTCTACGAAGAGCCAGATCAAAGCTTTCAACACTCCGGTCAATGGTATTCATAGTTCCGATCAGGTAAACATTGGATGGAATAAAAAATTTGTATCCCTCACTTTTATCACGAAACATGCCTGTCTTCGGGTCATTCAAGTTGGCATATTGAGTTGTGATACGTCCTTTTACGCCGCGATATTCCAGGCAGTACATCAATTCACCAAATACACGGGATAGCTCCGCTCTGTTGATTTCATCAATGATAAAAAAGAACGGCGGCACCGCATCAGCTACACGCCTGGAGGAATCCTGAAATTTTAAAATATGCTCCCAATGAGGGGCTGTGAGTTTGTCTTTATACCGGTCAAGCTCTTCGATAGTGAGTTTCTCCCAATCCGTACCAATCCCAAGTTTATGTACATCGATTTCCCATTTACCCGCTCTTCGACAGAACTCCTTGAACACGCCATTTTGTAGCCTCAGTTGAGCCTCACCATTATGATCTAAGATAGGACGCAACCCTTCCATAAAATCCTCATAACCAAATGAGGGATGAAACTGAACGACCTCTCTTTGTGTGTCAATTTTGTACCGGTTACTATCCGGCGCAAACTCATCTTTCCAATTAGTGAAATACGATTTTGTTTGCTGAAGGGCTAAATATGTTTTGCCAGTACCCGGAGGACCGTATTTGACAACTTGTTTATTCAGTTTGAATGGATTGGATAAATTCTCGTATAGTCCCCAAACGAACATACTCAAGTAAAACTCATCTGTTTCCCCATTGTTAAGCTTATCTTGAAACTCTTCTTTAAATTTGGAAAGCAAAAATTGATTTTTCGCAAACCAACTCTGGTCTTGATCCGCAGGATAGGAAGAGATTATGTCTTCTCTAATTAGCCAATTGAAGACCTGCTCAAATTTACTGGCATCAGCAGTCGTAGATACGTCTCGAGTGCATGCTGCAGCCACTCGATTCACCAGAACAGGATTGTTCCCTCTCCTTTGAGCTTTCCATACATTCTCGAACTTCTCGAACGATTCTTGAGTTGGAGAAACGATAAACTCACTGAGCGTTGATAAGAAATCATTATTACTTATAAATGCTTGAAAATTATCTTTACTCAAGACAGATTGACCACTATTAGCGATTCCATTGCTTTGTTTTCGTAATAATCTATCAAGAAATTCTTCGTCATTTTTATCCAGTTCTTGACCATTTTGAATACGCCGTCGCACTTCTTCTACTTCATCACAAAATTCCTTACAGGAGTCACGCCAGCGTTGCCATTGGTGTTTATGGTTATCAACAAGATCTTTATAAAGATTCTTAAGCCTGCTCACTTTTGTTCCTTCTCCGCTATATTTAGAGATTCGCTACCCCAACCACCGCTTTCGTGGAAACCGCGCATATACGTACTGTTTATCGTACGTATCGTCCTCTGCGTAGGACGAATGCCCGCCCAGCAGATCACACGCATACCTCTCGATCTCTTCATCCACCAGATCAACGCCTAAGCCCGGACCCTCGGGAATCGCGATATAACTATCGACCACCTCGGGTTGCGGAGCCATCACCTCATACCGCGCCTGAACATCGCCCGTTCGATGTTCCCAGATCAAGAAATTTGGCAGCGTTGCACACAGATGGATAGACGCGATCTCCCCCACCGGACCCAGCGACCCATCGTGCGGCGCAAACTGGATATAGTGTGCCTCGGCCATACCCGCGAGCTTTTTCATCTGAGCCAGACCGCCAAACCGACCCGCATCCGGCTGGATAACATCCACGATCTCGCGCTCAATAAGCTCGCGAGCACCATAGATGTATGCGAGCCGTTCTCCGGCAGCAAGGGGGATATTGATCGCTTCTGACACGCGCGCAAGCGCCTCCACATTCTCGGGCGCGACCGGTTCCTCGTAAAAAAACACCCCGAACTCCTCAAGTCTGCGACCCATAGAAATCGCATCGCGCGTCGTCATCCACGGCATACCGTGCAAATCGACCATAATATCGACATCGTCCCCCACCTCATTGCGTATCGCCGTAATATCGCGGATACAGTGCTCGATCCCCCCCATCTTGAGACCGGTAAAGCCCTGATCCACGAGTTCCCGGGCGCGCTCGGCCGTATTCGCGTGCGTGTACACCCGCAATCGCTCGCGCATCCGACCGCCCAGCAATTGCCAGACCGGCATATTAAACGCCTTCCCCTTAATATCCCACAGCGCCATCTCAATCGCCGAAATAGCACCCGCACCCACAATGCCCGACATCCCGTGGGTTTGTAAAAACATCTTGCTCCACAACCGCTCGATATTAAAGGGATCCTCGCCAATAATCAAGCTCGCTTTGTGGTGAATCTCCGTCTGAATACTCGGCCATGCGGTCGCCTCTCCCACGCCATAGATCCCCTCATCCGTAAACACCCTGCAAAACAAGAAATTCCTGCCATCCTGTCCCGCAGTATAGGTCTTGACATCCGTAATTTTCATGCCATCACTCCGCGTCATTTACCTGATCCGTCATCCTGCCAACAGTGCAGGTTTCGATAGCTTTAATCTCCAGGCCGCATTCCCTACACACGCCTTCATCTGCGCCATCCGCGTCATCTGTTTAAGCGATGTACAACTGCGACAGCAGTTCATCCGTGATCGATCAGGGATCGCAATGAATCTCGTGCCCCTCTCCGGGAAACCAGAAAACATCGACAAAAACCCCCAGAAAAACGCCCGCGATATAGCCCATAATCATCCCCAGGAAAAAGGGTGCATAGCGCCGATAGCGTTCCAAACCACCCAACTTCATAATAATCGTCTTCACACCCCACATCAGGAAAATACTAAAAGAATTATCCTGCATCTCGACCATGCCACAGATCGTAAAACCAATGGGATGGATTGGAAAACCCGGGAAGCGATACCGCAGAAAGTAGAGCGTAGCCGTAAAAATGCCGCCTATACCCATAAACAAAAAGCGATTCCAGTCCGTAAACAGCACATCGCCCTGAATTCGAGATACAGCCAGCCGACTAAACCCCGCCCCATTGAGAGATCCAATACCCTTAAATGTCGTCCGCCCAAAATTGGCACTGCCAATACCGTAATACCCCTGATAGATGACGAAGATGATAACCACCGCCGCACCGAGCAAACAACCGATGAGCACAGTCGGCGCCACGGCTTTGCGGCTGCGCTTTGCCATCGCCATGCTCAACCGCGGAACATGCGCCATCTGCGTCGTCGCAAACGTCTTCCCATCGGCCACAAGACTCATCGTAAGCGTCAAAATAGAAGCGCCAGCAGGCCCCATATTCCCGACGCCGACGGCATGCCATGTAAACCCCGGCGCCGTGAGGGGCACCCGAAGATAGACCAGACCGCTCTCCACCACAATTCGGGACATCCCCACAAACAAAACGAGCATCGCAAACGACCAGGCGAGAATCGTCTCCGGCCCCATGCCCGCGCGCCAGAGCCAGAGAAAAACAAAACCGCAACACGTCAGCAAAAGCCAGACAGCCGTGCGATAGGACATAATCTCTTCGGAATCATCCACGCGCTCATCGCGCAAAAACGCCTTGCGAAAAACATCTCGAAAATGAGACCGCGCAATCCAGAATCCCCACCCGACAAAAACGGCCATCCCCCCAAATGTCATCCAGCCAATCGCCGGATGGCTCGAACTCCACGGATCGTTCGGACCCAAATCCAGGCCAAAGCGGTTGAACAGCCCCACCACACAAATCTGAACCACATGGAAAAACCACAGGCTGAAAAGCACCTCCAGCTTGGTAAAATACCCCAGACAAAACGTGAGCAACACAAACGTCGTCACAATACTCGGAAAACCCGGCGCCACAGAAATCACATTCCGACCATATCGCCCCGCCAGAAAAGGAAACATCGGCAAATTGACCGAGAACCACGTGAACACATTCCACGCAATAATGGCAAACGTAAGCCCAAAACCCCATTGAAAAAGCCGATTGCGCACAAGCGTCCTCAGCGTACCCGTCGTACCCGAAACACCCGTGAGTTCCAGCAACGCGGTAGCGACCGGAAAAGACAGCCGCTCGTATTCCATCCACTGTTTCCGCAGCAAAACGCTGAGACACAGGTGAATCGTCAAAATACTCGCAATCAGCGCACCCCACCAGAAAAGCACCGAAAACCACTCGCCCCACGGAAACGCTGCACCGGGCACCTGTCCCTCGTAAAATCCGCGCACCGCATCGCGATTGGTAATCGTCGTCCAACTCGGCATATAGGGCAGAAGAAGCTCGTCGAACCGATTCTCTGGCGACGCGTAATACGCAGGCATCGTCAGCATCTGCAAAAACCACACCGTGAGCCACTCGCCCTGCATAGTAGATGCGACAAAACCGATACAGCAAACCGTGAGCAATTCCGTTGGAGAAAACCCGATACCGCGCCGCTCGAGAAAAGCGTTCAGAATCAGAAGCCCCACAAAAGGAATGAGCATCGCCATCGAAAGATGCGAATGGTCAGCCCGCGTTGAATTCACCACAAAGCTGGTATAAGTCGGCCACAGGGGCATGAGCACAGCCATACCCAGCCCAATCAGGAGGGATCGTTTGGTAATAACGGAAGAGCCTTCGGCCGTTTCGCCTTTGGACAGGCGTGGTTCTGGAGATGCGGACATAGACTACTCTTCATTAACCGCTTGCAGCAGCGCGTGGATATACCCATACGTGTACGCAAAACCGACCTGCCTGGATTCAGGACCAGAAATACCCGGAACGTGATCGGGCATAATCATATATTCGTAGCCTACTTCTTTGAACGTCCGCAAGGCCTTGAGCATATCCACATCGCCCTCATCGGGGAACACCTCGACAAAATTGCGAAGACCGCCCTTGATATTGCGGAAATGCACATTGAAAATTTTCTTGCGCTCTCCAAAATAACGGATCACATCATAGGCGTCCGCACTGGGATCTTCCAGGCTCTCGGACATACAGCCCAGGCAGAAATTCAACCCATTGTACGGACTATCGTACAAATCGATAAACTTCTTAAACCCATCCACCATACCGAGCACGCGCGCGACCCCCCGATACGTCGTTCCATATCCGATACCCGGATCCGAAGGATGACACGCCATCTGGATCTTGTACTCCTCCGCCACGGGCATAATATTCTGCAGCCAGTGATCAATGCGCGCCCACATCTCATCTTCATCCGCAGCACCGCCTTCAAACTCGCCCAGAGACTGATCCAATTTGTCGTATTCAAACGACGACAACCTCGCACCCCCGCGTCCGTATCGGGGCTCTGTCCGCATATGCCCCAAAATCGTGATATTGTAATTGAGTCCTCGCAGTCCCGCTTCCGCCGCCATTCTAACCGTCTCGCACATGCGCTCAATGGCCCGGTCACGTTCATCGCTTGGCCCCAGGAAAATCGCGCCAGCTTCGTTTTGGAAAGCATTGCTGGAACCCAACGGAATGTGAATCATCTCGAGATTAATACCGTATTTATCATACCGATCGCGCATGGACTTAATCACATCGGCAGTCCACTCCGCCCAGGGTCCCTCCGGCGTCTGATCGACATTAAAAACCCCGAGTTGCGCGAGAACCTCGATATCCGTGTCGTCTCGACAACCCACCTGCGTTCCGATATACATGGTAACCTCCAATTTGTGAAGTTAGAACTGCAATAATGCGTTAAATGCCAAAATAAGTTCCGATTCTCTCAATGTCAATGTGTATGATTTGAAGCCCGATAATAAAAGCCCTGGAGCAATAAGCTATAGGGCTTTTATTTTTTGTAACGATCAGCGGTCAGCTAAAAATTTTTTGGATCGCGGCTCAAGCATGTCCCCGCATGATGTTGAGCAGGGAATCCTGCCGCGATGACAACCTTCCTTCACACTTCTCACTTCCTACTTCACACTTCTCAATCCCAGGGCAGCGGCACCCCCAGACGCGCGCCAACCTCGCGTGCGTTTTCCTGTTCCATCTCGCCATAGCGAATACCCTCGGCCCGATGGATCGCCATGCGCTCTTCTTCAATCGCCCCCGGCAGCAACGCGCGGTCATGTCCCGGCATCGGCTCGTACGTCTCGCGCACCGTTCTCACCATGTGATCTGACTCAGCCCGGAAAACCTCTTCGGAAACCGCCTGATCAACGCGGATCGCAAGAACACAACCACCCGCACCTGACGAGGGCCATTTTTCTTTCATCTCGTGAGAAGACGGAAGACTGGCACCCGCCAATCCACCCCCCATAATCGAAGCCACAGCCGTGTACCCAATACTCTTAAAAAACGCCGCCGGAATCATCTCGAACAAAGCCTCATACTCCGGACCCCGCTGGTAATCGGCCAAAATACAGGTCGCCGCATCCAGAACAATCGGAGGCTCATCCCCAGAGGGAATCGCAAAACATATTGGCGGATTGCCAAAATAGCCGAGAAGCGGTCCCCTGCCATCCCTCTTTGCATTGCCCTGCTGTCTGCCCTGTACGCAAAAACCAATACACCCCGCCTCGGAACACATCCTCGCATAATGACCCGCCGAACCAATATGTCCCACATGTCGCGCCAGCCCCATACCCATACCGACCTCCTGAGCCTTGCGAATCGCGTGCTCTGCTGCGCGCACCATCGGGAGATACCCCACCGTACCATCCCCATCAATAACAGCACACGTCGGCGTCTCGCCGATTACCCGCACATTGGGACGCGGATTGAGACTCCCATTTTCAAAACTCTTGCAATAGCCATTAACCGTGCGCGTACCGTGGCTGCGAACACCTCGCAGATCGCTATTGACCAGAAGGCGGCTGATCACCCGCGCGTGCTCGGTCTCAAGCCCCGCCTTTTCAAAACAAGCTGTGGCAAAATCGAGAAGGCGATCTTCCTGGACCTGAACAAATGATTCGGGAGGTTGATTCATAGGAATAATCCAAAAGTAAAAAGTGAAAGAACGACCTCTAAGACCACAAATAAACCTCGGGATCGTCCTCAGACATGCCGATAAACGACGCCAGCACAACGCGGGGTTGAGAGCCGACGACAAAAGGAACTTCGTGAATCGTCTCAGAATAAAAAAAGTAGAGATCCCCCGGCTCCAGATTGATCTGCACGCGCGCAATCCCCTCCTCCTCCGCGTACTCGCGAAACCGCCTCTCCTCGAGAGGGCGTTGAAACGCTGGCGACATAGGTGCCCTGTACAGAATACCCTCGCCGCTATCCCCCCGATCCTCGCTATTCTGAAAACAGAGCACGCCTGCAAACTGATGTCTAAACCGGGAAACCGTGAAATTATAGCGTTTGGACCGCTTGGACACGGAATCGTAATGCGGATAATGCCCCACACCCTCGTGATAAGTTCTAAAAATAGAGGGACCGTAAAGACGCCCATCAACGCTCCGAGCCGTCATAACCCGCTTGTCTGGAAGCATCCTGGCAAGCGCGTCGTACAGCGTCTTCACGGGATCCTCATACCCATCAAACAAATATGAGAAAAGATCGAGCGTCTGACGAGAATGTTCGTAAAAAGCATCTGGATCATTCCCGTGGTGACCCAGACTCGTACCGATATCAACCCGCCGAGGACTGCCATCACCCACCTTGCGCGGATCGTAGAGCAAATCGCGTTCATAGAACCGCTCAATAAGTTTCGCACAGTGATCCGATGGAAACGCGCAACGCACGATAACAGCGGGAATCTCGCTCGCCATCATCGCATCGAACGGCCGCGGAACCTGCGCGAGAATCTCATCAACCGTGCCCTCGACAGGGGACCAGATCGCTGTTTGAGACATCGTAATTTCTCCTTACACAGCTTAAGACACAGAACTCAAAGGCTCTGAAATCGCGGCAATTTTCTCCTCATCCAATTCCATCCCCAACCCCGGACCTTCAGGTACAATCACATAACCATTCTCGTATTGTATGCGCTCCTTAACCACATCGCTCTCGTACAGCAACCCACCTGTTGGATCGCCCGGATAATCGAGATTCTCCACCACAGAACCAAACGTCGCCTGAGCCGCCACGCCAATGGACAACTCCTGCGTCGTACCCACCAGACACGACAGACCAGCCGCATCGGCCACCTGCGCGATATGCAGCGCATTTGTGAACCCGCCCGCACCCGACAAACTGATATTAAAAATATCGACATACCGGTGCCGGGCAAACTGATAGGCCTGATCCAGTGAACTGACGTGCTCACTAATCGGCAAATCAATGCGCTTGCGCACCTCGTATTGGCCCTCCAGATCTCTCCGGTCAGAAACGGATTCCAGATGAAAAGGCCTGTAGTACCTCAGCAAAACATCCAGCGCCTGCACCACCCGTTTCCACTTGTGTGCGCCGCTAAAGTCGAGAGACTTCAACACAAACTGATCGCCCCAGGACGACTTCACCCCATCCAAAAAAATCTCATCTGCCGCCACATTGCCCCCGTGATACAGCCGAAACAGATCCTGACCCTCTTTCATCCTGCGATTGACCCGCGCGATATTCGCCTCGGCATCTTCCCTGGAATAATTCCTGAAAATCGGATAACACACGCGCCACTTATCCCTCAGCGCCCCGCCAAACACACCCGCAACCGACTGCCCCTGAATCTTGCCGATCAAATCAAAAAGACCGATCTCAAACCCCGCTCGAATCGCCCCACCCATTCGGAACCGAGACCTCGCTTCAATGGTGATCGTACGCCACGCCAGCGGATCCTTTCCCACGAGCAACGACTCGTAGGCACCCTTGACATCATTGAGATCGTACATCACGCCCCAATCGCCCACATCGGACATCTCTCCCAGACCGATCAATCCCTCATCCGTATGCATGCGAATAATGACGTGGCGAGACAAATGCCCCGTCTCACGCCTCGATGCAACAGGGGTCAAATCAACACTCGTGATCTTCATAATAATCCTCCTCTGGTCAATACCAGCCAAGGGGTGTACAACACCGCCAAAAATTCATCCACATGACGCATAAACAGCGTCCTGGCGTCTCAACCTCAAACTAACGCATTTTTCAGGCAATATCAAGTAATACTGGAGATTAGGGACTGGGGCTGGTTGGGCTACCGCTTCAATACTTTCGCGCCAGCGGATCTGCACCGAGAACATTGGGATGGGCAATTGCATTGCGGAGGGCTGTATAGAGGGGATGGAGACACTCGACATTTTGCGCGAGGGATCGTATCACAAAAAGATCGGGTCTGGGGGAAGCAAAGGAAAGCAAGAGCGAATCCCGCGAGGGTTTCAACAAAGGAGCGAGCGATTGGGAAAGACTTTCAACCAGACAGCTAAAACGCGCGGAAATACCCGCAACAAAAATATTAAAAACAACATTATAGGCCCCAAACGCACCCGTATATGCCGGCGACAACATCTCCGGCGCGGAATAATAGCGCTCCAATAGAACCGGGCGTTCGGCCGTATGCACAGTAATATCAGACCGGTAACTCGTGTACCCAAAACACTCCCCAAAAGCCATGCGTCCAGCCGTATGACCATCGGCGAGCACCAGACATGCGTCAGACCCCAGATGCCACGTCTGCTCCTGCTCAAAAACACTTCGCGCATAAGGGACAACGGGATCGGGCAAAACAACGGCAAGGCCCCCGGCTTCCACCTCACCGATAATTATTTGTTTACACGGAATACCATTAGGACTCTTATAAACTTTGGTAAACGCCTGAGTCCCCAGATAAAGAGCCGCCCCCTCACCACAACGCACACACAGCGTCGTCGCATCCCCCTCGACCATACCGCCCCCATAACTGGAAAGCACAACAGCGCAATAATCGCCCTGTGCGGCGGGATTGAGCAACTTCAAAGGCGCGACTGAGCGACAGGCAGTAAGGACAGAACGGGAACCATTACGGGTCACTTCAATTTGGGAAGGAAGCAATTCTTAATTCTCAATTTTTAATTTTTAATTCACAGAACAGACTTGCGTGCGTGGGGAATATGCATACGCCTTTCATCCGCGTTCATCTGCGTTCATCTGCGGATACAACAGACCTGCGCGCATGGAGAACATGCTCAATAATCTCATCGAGACCAGACCCGTGTTTCAAACAGGCAAAAATCGTGGGACCATCTCCGCGCATCTTCTTTGCATCCCGCGCCATAACCCCCAGATCTGCGCCAATGAGACCGGCGAGATCGGTCTTATTGATAACCAACAAATCCGATTGCGTAATCCCCGGACCCCCTTTTCGGGGAATCTTATCCCCAGCGGACACATCAATCACATAAATCGCGTAATCGACAAGCTCCTTGCTAAAATGCGCCGCCAGATTATCGCCACCACTCTCCACAAAAAGCAGATCGATATCGCACGCAAATCGGAACATCAGATCCTCAAGCGCGTTCAAATTCAGCGAAATATCTTCCCGAATAGCTGCATGCGGGCATCCGCCCGTCTCAACCCCAATAATGCGATTCGCCTCAAGCGCCTTGTGACGCAAGAGAAACTCGGCATCCTCCCGCGTAAAAATATCATTCGTAACCACACCGAGACTATAGCGTTCACGCAGAGCTTCGCACAGCACGCGAACAAGAGCCGTCTTCCCCGTCCCCACCGGACCACCAACCCCCACGGTAAACGCGCGCTGTGAAAAATCGCGATCGCCGAGAACCGACTCGCGCAGGGCAAAGTCACCCGGAGATTCAAAAGGCTCATGAGAATGATCGTGATGATGATTGTGATTATGCATAGCAAATCCCCTAACTCTGAAACAACCGCGAATACAGATACTCGTGCATACCCTGTGCAATATCCCATTGGGGTGCACAGCGCGTCGCACGCGTATAATCTGCCTGCGCGACAGAAGTCATAGCTCTAATCGCTGTCTTGTGATGGCGTTTTTGCAACCGCGCGGCTTCGAGGGGACCGATCTGCCCCAGGCGAACAGCCGCACTGACCTGATCGCGCAAAAACTGATACATAAAAATCCGGCATGTATGCCCGCGTTTAAGACCCGCAATCCGAAATGTCGTACCAAAAACAATCGTATAATGAGCCGGCACAGGTTGCGAAAGTAATATTTTGTGCAACCTCGCCATCGCATCGGAAAAATACAAATCGCGCATCAAACGCAACAAATTGCGTCCCTGCACCTCACTCCCGCGGACAATCGCCGGAGCCGTAAGCATCGCGTCGTAAGTCAGCAGAATATTGGTCAAATCTGCGGGAATCGGATCACCCTTAAAACACGCATTAATAAACGGAACCTCACTTCTCGCCGTCGCGTGAATCACCGTTTGCAGATACGCATCCAGATCATCAGAAGACCGCAACAACCCCATCTGTTTGGTCGCCTCCAGACCATTGGAAAATGCGTATCCACCCGTAGGGAAATTGCTATCGGCAAGTGTGAGAAGATCGAATAACATAATTAAAGGCGGTGAGACGTAAAACGTGAGACGACCACCCAACCAGCCCCTTTTCATCTGCGTTCATCTGCGTTCATCTGCGGATACTTTTAGCCTTATCCCATCAAAACAAATTATAAAGCTGTGCCAGCGGCAATTTCTCCGCCGCCTCACAGGTAAGTAACTCGCCATCAACCGTAACGCTATAAGTCTCCGGATCGATATGAATATCGGGAATAAAATCATTGAGCTTCATATCCCTCTTCCCAATACCCCGACAATTGGACACTGCAACAACGCCTTTGGACAAATTGTAAGACGCAACGGTCTCCAGCGAAGCCCGGGAGACAAAAGCGAGAGACGCAGAACCCACGGCATTGCCATAAGCGCCGAACATAGGACGCGGATACACGGGTTGCGGCGTGGGAATCGAGGCATTGGGATCGCCCATCTGTGAATACGCAATTATGCCCCCCTTAATCACCATCTCGGGTTTTGCACCAAAAAAAGCAGGCTTCCAGAGCGCGAGGTCCGCGAGTTTACCCACCTCAACCGAACCGATATGATCGCTCAAACCATGAGCCGTCGCGGGATTAATCGTGTACTTGGCGATATACCGCTTCACGCGCCCATTATCATTTCCCCCATCGCCGTTCAATGCACCGCGCTGCTCGCGCATCTTATGGGCAGTCTGCCATGTGCGACAAATAACCTCCCCCACGCGCCCCATCGCCTGACTATCCGATGCAATAATCGACAGCGCCCCCATATCGTGCAAAATATCTTCTGCCGCAATCGTCTCCTGCCGGATCCGACTCTCGGCAAAAGCCACATCCTCGGGTATATTCTTATCCAGATGATGGCACACCATGAGCATATCGAGATGCTCGTCAATCGTATTCGCCGTAAAAGGCCGCGTGGGATTCGTAGATGAAGGCAAAACATTCGCCTCGCCACAAAGACGCATAATATCCGGCGCGTGTCCCCCACCCGCACCCTCCGTGTGATACGTGTGAATCGTGCGCCCCTTAAAAGCCGCACAACTCTGTTCCACAAAACCCGACTCATTGAGCGTATCGGTGTGGATCGCCACCTGAACATCGTATTCTTCGGCAACCGAGAGACAGGAATCAATAGCCGCAGGCGTCGTACCCCAGTCCTCGTGGAGTTTGAGACCACAAGCCCCACCCTCAATCTGTTCAATAAGCCCTTGCGGAAGCGAAGAATTGCCCTTGCCCAAAAATCCAAAATTGAGGGGAAAGGCATCACTCGACTCCAGCATCATGCGAATGTGATGCGTCCCCGGTGTACACGTCGTGGCATTGGTCCCCGTCGCCGGACCCGTGCCGCCACCGAGCATCGTCGTAATACCCGAAGCAATCGCCTCCTCAACTTGCTGAGGACAAATAAAATGGACATGCACATCGAGCGCACCAGCCGTGAGTATATGACCTTCGCCCGCGATAACCTCGGTCGTAACCCCCACGATGAGATCGGGATTAACACCCGACATAATATCGGGATTACCCGCTTTGCCAATACCGGCGATACGCCCGTCTTTAATCCCAATATCCGCTTTGTATATCCCCGTATAATCAACGACAAGCGCATTCGTAATCACGAGATCCAGCGCCTTATCCTGCGACACGCCCGTAGCCTGGCCCATGCCATCGCGCAGCACCTTACCCCCGCCAAACTTGCATTCATCGCCGTAAATCGTATAATCGTTTTCCACTTCAACGACAAGATGGGTATCGCCCAATTGAACGCGGTCTCCCGTAGTGGGACCGTACATACTGGCATAAGCGATTCGATCAATTTGAGACATTTGGAATCCCCTTAAATCCACCATCTCCCGCTCTTTGCAAAGCCTCCGCCTTATTCTCATCGATCTGCCCCGAAATAAGGCCATTTCCCCCATAGACCGTGCGGTTGCCGGCAATAGCCACGAGATTGACCGTCCTGCTCTCGCCGGGTTCAAAACGCACGGCAGTACCAGATGGAATATCGAGACGGAAGCCATAAGCTTTTTCGCGATCAAACGAAAGCGCGGGATTAACTTCAAAAAATGTATAATGCGAACCCACCTGTATCGGGCGATCACCGGTATTGGTCACAGAAAGAGAAATGGTCTCCCGGTCCGCATTGAGAGTAATCGGATCCGCAGCCGTAGTCCCGGTACCCGGCATTTCTGAAACCGTATTATCCGGTGACCAGGGCGCGCGGACGCGCGTAAGCCCCGAACCGTACAACGCGAGTTCAGAATCGCCTTCCACACGACAAATAGGATGGTGAACCGTCACAAGTTTCGTCCCGTCGGGAAACGTACCCTCCACCTGCACCTCGTGAACCATATCCGGAACACCGGGCAAAACATCTTCCGTACCCAACAACTGCTTGCCCTTGTCCATAAGCGTGGCAACGGACTCGCCATCGCGGATAAATTCGAGAAGCTGTGCCGCGATAAGCGATACAGCTTCCGGGTAATTGAGACGCAAGCCCCGGGCATACCGCTTCTGCGCGAGAAAACCAGCGTTGTGAAGCATCAATTTGTCAATTTCTTTAGGCGATAAATACATGGAAAATCCCTGCTCAAAACGTAAGATACTGCTTAATACTCTCATCCGACAATTCATCCGCAGAACCGCACAACGCAATCGTTCCGCGATCCATCAAATAAAAATAATCGGCAATCTGCCGGGCAAAATCAAAATACTGCTCCACCAGAATAATGGTGAGATTGCCTTTATCCTTCAGATGAATCAACACATTTTCTATATCGAGAATAATCGAAGGCTGAATACCCTCTGTAGGCTCGTCCAGAATGAGAATATCCGGATCGCCAACAAGCGCACGGGCAATGGCGAGTTGCTGTTGCTGTCCCCCACTGAGATTTCCACCCATTCGATCTTGCATATCGGCCAACACGGGAAAAAGATCGTAAATCAGCTCCTCCGGTAGAGTTGCAAGGCCATCTGTGCGCGCTTCCAAACCAATTTGCAAATTCTCATTCACCGTGAGCCTGGGAAAAATCTCGCGCCCTTGCGGCACATAACTCAAACCCGCGCGCGCCCGCAAATCCGGTGTCTGTCCCGTTATATTCTCCCCGTTCAACAGAATATTCCCCCGCCGAGGACGCAGCAGACCCATTATCGTCTTGATAAGCGTCGTCTTCCCAACGCCATTGCGCCCCATAACTGCCACAATAGCCCCTCTGGGGATATCCATATCAATATCGCGCAAGATGAGACTCTCGCCGTAATAAACATCCAGACCTCGAACGGCAAGCGCGGTGTCTGTAATTGTCGTAGTCGTGGCGGTCATAGCTGCGCACTACCCAGATAACATTCAATAACCCGGGGATCATTTTGCACCTGATCCATCGGTCCTTCAACGAGCACCTTGCCCTCGTGGAGAACCGTAACAGTGCGGGCGATCTGTCTCACAAATTCCATATCGTGCTCAATAACAATAATCGCGTGATTCATCGTCAGGCGTTCGAGAAGTTCTCCCGTCTTAACCGTTTCTTCATCCGTCATACCAGCAGCGGGTTCATCAATCAAAAAAAGCTCGGGATCTTGCAAAATGACCATCGCAATCTCGAGCCACTGTTTTTGCCCGTGCGAAAGCGCATCGGCAACAGTATGCAAGTGATCGGCCAGACCCGTCTGTTCTGCAACAGCCTGGATGCGATCGCGATTTTTATCCGACAAACGCGAAACAAGCGAAAAGAGAACCGTGTGGTCGGTCTTGAGCGCCAGCATCAAATTCTCGTACACCGTAAGAGAAGTAAAAACAGACGGCGTTTGAAACTTGCGGCCAACACCTGCTTTGACAATCGCATCTTCGCTCATCTGGGTAAGATCGAACTTTTCAAAACGCGCACTGCCGCGGTCGGGTTTGGTCTTCCCACACAAAACATCGAGAAACGTCGTTTTACCCGCACCATTTGGACCGATAACGACGCGCAATTCCCGGTCGTGCAGGACAAACTCATCTATATCGAGCGCGACAAAACCATCAAAAGACACGCGCAAATTTTGAACAGTCAGCAGAACCGGATCAAAAATCATATCAATCCTGACTTTCAGCGGCTACAGGCAAAGTCGTCCGCATACGTCTGGGCAAAAAACGCTTCAGACTACTTATCTTTATCTTAGATCGCAAACCAATGAGACCATCGGGGAAAAAGAGCACAACGCCGATAAAGAGGAAGCCCAAAAAGTAGAGCCATGTACCGGGGAACGCACCCGTCAAAAAACTGTAGAGAAGATTCACAAGCACCGCACCGATAATCGGACCAATCAGAGTCCCCCGCCCGCCAACAGCAACCCATATCACCATCTCAATAGAAGCCTGCACATCCATGCGACCCGGTGTAATAATCCCGGTCTGAGGCACATAGAGCAATCCACCCAGAGCACCGAGCATACTGGCCATCACAAAGACAAATACCTTGTAGCTCATAACGCGATAGCCGATAAAACGCAGCCGATGTTCACTATCGCGAACCGCAATAAGCACGCGTCCGAGTTTGGATTTCACCACAAAACGACACAAAAAATAGGAAACAAAAAGTGTGACAAAAGCAATGATATAAAGACCGCGTTTGCTCGCCGGATCGGCCAACTCAAAACCGAGCAAAGTTTTAAAATCCGTCAGACCATTGGTACCGCCGAGCATGGTCTCATTCCGCAAAAAAATGAGCCAGACCCCCAGGGCAAGAGCCTGCGTAATAATGGCAAAATAAACTCCTTGGAGACGGCTGCGAAAAGCGAGAAACCCAAAAATGAGCGCAATAAGTGCCGGAATCATAAGCGATAGGATAAATGCAAATGTAAAAGTGTGAAAAGGCTCCCAAAAAAGCGGCAATTGTTCCACGCGATTCCACACCATAAAATCGGGCAACGCACTCCCATAAACCCCTTGCGTACCCGTCTTGAGCAGCATGTGCATACCAATCGCATACCCGCCCAAACAAAAAAAGAACGCCTGACACAGCGAAAGAATACCCGTATATCCCCAGATCAGATCAATCCCCAGTGCGGCAATCGCAAAACAAAAATAACGGCCCCAGAGATTTAATGTCGTATCTGAAAGCAATCCCATCGCATTGAGCACGGGCGCGGCAATGCCAAAGAGAAGGAATACGATGATGGGACGGTAGTAAGTCATAAAGCATATCCGTATTGTGGCAGTTCGTCTGCGTAAAACGCTCAAATTACTCGCGTTTTTTCTGCGTCATCTGCGGATTATTCATCCCTCCCCCTCGCGGGAAAAATGCCCGTGGGACGCAACTGTAAAAAGAGGATAATAAGGCCCAAAATGAGCACCTTGGCATACACGGCTTCGGCGAAGGGTTCAATAACCTTATTGGAAACACCAATACCGAGACCCGCGACAATAGTCCCCAAAATTTTTCCAACACCGCCCACGACAACCACGAGAAAAGCATCGACAATATAAGTCTGTCCCATATTTGGAACGACATTGCCAATAAGCGTCATAGCCCATCCCGCGATACCCGCGATACCTGTACCGATGAAAAACGCAATCGCATCCACGCGACGGGTGGGAATACCCATACAAGCACTCATCCCGCGATTTTGTGTAACAGCACGCAACCGAAGACCAAATCGGGTCTTAAAGAAAAACGCGACCAAACCAATCAGGATAACAGCGGTCAGACAGATGATAAAGATCCGGTTATACGGCAGCATAACCTGCGGTGCCAATTCAAAGCCCCCGCTGAGAATCTGGGGCAGCTTGACAGCCGTGAGATCTCCAAAAATTGTACGCGCGAGTTGCACCAGAATAAGACCAATCCCCCACGTAGCCAGCAAACTCTCGAGCGGACGATTGTAAAGACGGCGAATAACCAGAGACTCCACCAGCAAACCCATACTGCCAGCCGCGAGAAATGCAACCGGCAAAGACAGCAGAAAAAACAGATCGATATAGGCAGCGGGCAGGACAATCATGCAAATATTCTGAACAATAAACGTAAAATAAGCCCCGACCATCATAAACTCGCCATGCGCCATATTGATAATACCGATTTGCCCGTATATAACTGCCAGGCCAAGCGCAATCAGAATCAAAATAGACCCCAGACTGAGACCGACAAAAGCAGTCTGGATCACAACCATAATCTGGTTAAAAGTCTCAAGCCACTGAATCGCATCGCGGATCTCGTTCCGAACCGCGGGATCTGACTCGGCAATATTGCCACTGGCATCGGGTTCAACACGCGCGCGCAAAAAAGAAAGGACGAATGTATTATTGAGTTCGCCCAGCGCTTTGGCCGCATTGAGACGAACTTCGGGACTGGGATGTGTGAGTTCGAGCTTGCCCAGAGCAACGCGGATCAGGCTTTGAATACTGCTATCCGTTTCTTTTTCCAGAGCATCTCGCAGCATGGGGACCGCGCCCAGATCACCGCGATTGCCCAGCGTTTCTACAGCAACGCGGCGCTTGCCGGGATCCGGATGAAAAATCTCCATCTGTGTGAGATAGGGTTGGATAAGGGCGCGGATGCGGCGGTTGCTATCAATCTCTTCGAGATCGATCAGCGGCGCAATAAGGGGCTTGCCCTCATCGTTCAGAATGGGATGGCGTTTGGGATAGGCGGTGTAGAGCGGGGCGAAGGTATCGCCATAATCGTCTTCTTGCATGTCGCCGATAATGACGAGATCGTTATTCTTCAGATAGAGTTCACCATTGAAAAGCGCGACCATCAGGGCGTAATAATTGACATCTTTTGCATCTGAAATAGCCCTGACCGCAGTAGTGATACTATCGCGGTTATTGCTGGTAATGCGCCCGAGTTGCAACTGGTGATCCATCTGTGCCTGGACGGAAGATGCGCCCAAAATGAGAGCCAGCGCGCAGATAGAGCGCAAAAAATTGTGGCGTTTTATTTTCATGCGTTTAAGTCAACACCTCCACAGCGAGAGACACCGCCCACCTGGGAGAGGCCAGAGGAAAGCGGCATCCCTCTTTTGCGGAGAATTTTTTCAAGTTAAAACGTAAAAATAGATTCAAAAGCAAACAGGGTTACTTCTGAATCAATATCGCGGCGCAATTCGGCCAACACACCCCAGTTATCGGTAATCGTATAGCTGGGACTAAAGGTAATCTCCGTAAACTTTCCATCGGCATCTGTATCCAGACCACTGTAGCGCACAGTAGCACCGATCTTGTCGGACAAAGCCATATTGCCCATCAAAATCCAGCCATAGCCACTATTGCCACTTTCCCCCCAGTTCGCCAGATAGTTGTATTCCGCAGCCAGTGTCACAGGACCCGTGGCATACATTCCCCAGGCATTGAGAAGTGACTGTTCAAAACTGCCCATATCTTCCCATATATACGCGATCTTGGCCGTAACTGCTTCAACAGGTGTAAAAGCAACCTGCGCTTCAAAACCCAGATCGTCAAAACTGGTATCGGACCCATCCCACACGCTGGAAACAACAGAGCCAAAAAAGCCGACTTTTCCGTTTCCAAAACCCACAGCAGCACCATTTTGATAACCACCATAGACGAGTGTTGCAGAATAAGAGTACTGATACAGACCCGTCGGTTCTGCAGTCTCCCAACCCGAACAACTCAAAAACTTACCGCCCGTAATACTAAATCCATTCGGTGCTTTGTAAGTCACAAAAGCCTGTTCGAGATCTACAGATCCACCACTGAGGCTATTGATATCGGCCTGGGCTGATAGCCCGCGTCCATAGTTGTAAATAAAGTCAACTTCAAACTGATCAAAAGACAGATTATTGGATTTGGATTCCGTGTCGTAGGTTGACGACATATCGAAAAATCCCGTAACCGTGAGGTTATCTGTAATTTTGATCTGAGCGAATGACGAAGTGGCTGAAAAGGCCAGCAGCGCGAGAAGCAGCAACAATTTTTTCATTTTTTTCTCCTATTTTGCGGGCGGAGCAATCGAATTACTCCGCCCAAGTTTTTACTGACCCAGCATATAGGTTCCCATGTGTTTGACATGATCGCAATCTTTGTCCGCACTCGTGATATCGTCCCAGGGATCGGGAGCGACGAGGCCATCGGTCTCATATACAATTTTGAATTGACCGTTCTTGCGGATCTCGCCAATCAGCACGGGCTTGTGCAAATGGTGGTTCACCAAATCCATCATCACCGTACCCCCCGGACCGTCAAACTTGAGACCGTAAAGCGCGGGACGCACAGCATCAACATCAAAAGAACCGGCTTCTTCCACAGCGGCTTTCCAGAGATAAACACCCACATAAGACCACACGATGGGATCATCGGTCACGCGCTTGGCACCACCGGGCAACCCATTTGCCGCGCAATAATCCTTAAACTTCTTCACAAACGCGCGATTTTCGGAAGACGAAATAGATTGGAAGTAATTCCAGGCAGCCAGATGACCGACGAGAAACTCCGTATCCATCGAGCGCAACTCATCTTCAGCGACAGAAAATGCCATAATCGGACACATCGCCGACGTGAGACCCTGGTTGGCAAACTCCTTGTAAAACGGAACATTGGAATCGCCATTAATAGTAGATAGAACAGCCGCATCGCCATTGGCGGCAAAGCGCTTGATCTTCTGGACTATGGTCTGATAGTCCTGATGGTGAAAAGGCGTATATTCTTCAATAATATTTTTTTCGGGCACACCCTTGTGCAGCAAGAAAGCGCGGAGAATCTTATTCGCAGTACGCGGGAAAACATAATCCGTACCCAGCAAATAAAACTTCTTATAACTGCCACCCTCTTCACTCATCAGATATTCCGCAGCGGGAATCAGTTGCTGGTTGGGCGTGGCACCAGTATAAATAATATTGCGAGAACACTCCTCCCCTTCGTATTGAACGGGATAAAAAAGCAACCCGTTATTCTCTTCAAAAACTGGCAAAACAGACTTGCGCGAAACCGAAGTCCAGCAACCAAAAGTTACGTCAACCTTCTCTTCTCGAAGTAGCATTTTGGCTTTCTCGGCAAACAAGTCCCAGTCCGATGCCGGATCGACAACCACGGGTTCAATTTTCTTGCCCAGCACGCCGCCACTGGCATTGATTTCTTCAACAGCCATAAGCACGACATCGCGCAGTGAAACCTCAGAAATAGCCATGGTCCCGCTGAGAGAGTGCAACACGCCGAGTTTAACAGTCTCCTCTGCCTGAACAGTAAGACCTGTGGTGCATAGCAGTGCAGCGGCAAACAACATATTCATAAACTTTTTCATACGTGTGATACCTCCATTGTTTGTATTTCCTCGAAAAAACAAAATCTTTTTAATAAATGGGTTAGCCAGAGAAAAGCCTCCTTTCAACAAGGCAATACCCGATAGAGTCATTGTGACGGGCAAAAAATTACATTTAAATTATTTCAGAAAGATTAAACAGAGATAAACTCGATATTTCTTTTATTTTTTATTTAGAACTGAAATTTTAAGACGGCACCTTATTTTCAACGTGGATTTTCTGCTGTATTTGGAATATCTTAAACATGACCATTGATCTTCTCAATACCATTAAATCAACGAGGTCTGCATGACAATCCCAGAACGAATTGACAAATTTCTCAAGGGAAAAGCATTCGGTGTTGTCGGCGCATCGCGCGATCGGGCAAAATACGGCAACAAGATCTTGCGGTGTTATCTACAGCACGGATTGACAGCTTATCCCATCAATCCCAAAGAGACGGAAATCGAGGGACAACCCTGTTTTCCCGATATAGCTTCACTCCCTGAACCCGTTCACGGCATCTCAATCATCACACCACCGCCTGTGACAGAAGCCATAATCCCTCAAGCTCACGAAGCGGGCATTCAACACGTGTGGATGCAACCCGGCGCCGAAAGTGCAAAAGCAATAGCGACGGGAAAAAAATTGGGACTTTCGGTTATCGGCGATGGATCGTGTCTGCTCGTGGTATTGGGCTACCGAGAAGAGGAATGAGATGAAAATATCCGTACTTTTATGCTCTTGTCTATTCGCTATTGGACTTTGTGAAGCCAACGACGGGATTGAGGCAGCCAAAAGGCAAACATATCAAGCCATTGACCTGCACCCATTGCGAGATGGGATGAGTCACTGGCGCAAGCGATATGGACGCGACCGCAACGACCCGATGTACGATCCCTCGCAGATTGTCCACATAGCTGAAAACATGCTCGTTTACCAGAATACAGATGGGGGCTGGCCCAACAATATAGATTGGCAGGCGCAGATCGACCCCGATACAGTCAGAGCGATTAAAGGCGAACGCCGGATGGTCAGCACATTTGACAATCACAACACGTTCTCACAGATCGATTATCTGGCAAAGGTGTACATCGCGACTGACCTAACGCGATATCGCAATGCAGTCGAAAGGGGTCTGGACTATATATTCCGCGAGCAACATCCCACGGGTGGATGGCGCGGTTGGGATGTAGATGCCATTACATATAATGATGGCGTAATGATTGGCATAATGATCCTGTTGAAAGATCTCGCAGACCGCAAGCCTCAGTTTGCATGGGCAAGCGATGAACTACACGCCAAAGCCAAAGCCGCACTGGACCGGGCAATTGATGTAACCCTGAAATGTCAAATTGTCGTCCAGGGCAAAAAGACGGGATGGTGTCAGCAACACGATCATATAACTTATAAACCCGTAAAAGCGCGCACTTATGAACTGCCGTCCATTACGGCGGGACAAACAGCGAAGATCGTGTATTTTTTAATGCGTATTGAAAATCCGAGCCTCGAGATAATAGATGCAATCGAAAGTGCGGTACAATGGTTTCACGATGCAAAAATAGAAGGCATTCGACTCAAACGCGTCGAAATAGACCCCGCGCGTTTTAGAAATCACACGGCGACCACAGACCTGGTCGTTGTCAAAGACCCGGACGCACCGCCTTTGTGGGCGCGTTTTCACGAAATTGGCACAAACCGCCCCTTTATGGCAAACCGAGACGGCAACAAAGTCTATTCCCTATTAGAAGTCGCACTGGAAAGGCGCACCGGATATGCATGGTACGGATACTGGCCCGCGCGAATTTTGGAAAAAGATTATCCCATGTGGAAAAATACAAACAGGAGACAACAATGATCTATCGAACATTTGGCAAAACCGGATGGCGCGTTTCCGTCGTAGGATTGGGAACGTGGAACCTGGGCAATCAGTGGGGCGAGTTGAGCGACCGAGAAGCAACCGATATTATATTAGCCGCGATTGACAATGGCATGAACCTGCTGGACGCCGCCGAATCTTACGGCATCCCCAACGGCATGAGCGAATTGCGCATCGGCAAAACTCTGACACCCTCAATGCGCGACAAACTGATTATCGTGAGCAAAATAGGCAACTGGGGAAGTCGCACCGGGGCACCTGTGCCAAAGACGGGCACTGATGCCATTCGCCTGTGCGGACACGCCTGCTTGGGACGCATGCAAACCGACCGGATCGACGTCATGTTGTGCCATGAAGGTAGCATTGAAGACCCCTCTGTTTACATTGAAGGTTTTGATACCCTGTGTGAAGAGGGATTTGTCCGCACCTATGGCATTTCAACAAATAGCCTGGATGTGCTGAAAAACTTCTACGAACTATCAAACGGCGTCTGCGCCGTAGTAGAAGTGGATTACTCTCTGATCAACCGCAAACCAGAAGCGGGATTTCTCGACTATTGCACAGAGAAAAATCTGGGTATCCTCGTGCGAGGCCCATTGGCCAAAGGCGTTTTATCCGGCAAATACAACCGCGAAAGCGTATTTGGCGACACCGTGCGTGACGACTGGAACCCGGGACAATCCGATCGCGAAGAATACGAGGAAATGTTGGACAGTCTGGAGACGATCAGAGAGGCCATTGGAGACGACTCAAAACTCGTGGAAACCGCTCTCCGGTATGTCATTTCGCACAAATCCAATCCCATCGTCATTCCCGGCGCAACAAAGGTCCAGCAAGTAATAGACAATGCCCGGGCAGGTGCCGCCTTGCTGGATGAGGACCTGTATCGGAAATTGGGGGATATGGGAGGAAACATCTAATGCAAACACGGGTTCCTTTTGAAAAATTAAAAGACGCATTTATCGCGGCACTCCTGAAAGCAGAATTATCACAGGAACGCGCGGAATTATGCGGGCGATTATTCGCAGAAAATCAGCGCGACGGCGTCTATTCCCATGGACTGAACCGATTTCCCGGACTACTGGCAAAACTGCGCGAAGGCCGATTAGACGGCACAGCCGAACCCGAATGCGTAAAAGCACTCGGCGTCGTAGAACAATGGGATGGCAAAATGGGAATAGGACTGGTCAATGCACATCTCGCCATGGGACGCGCAATAGAAATCGCAAAAGCAAACGGCATGGGATGCATAGGCTTGCGCAACACAAACCACTGGATGCGCGCCGGAGCTTATGGCCTGCAAGCCGCCGACGCGGGATGCATCGGCATGTGCTGGACAAATACCACCCCACTCATGCCACCCTGGGGCGCAACGGAAAAACGCATTGGCAACAATCCAATGACAATGGCGATCCCCAGAAAAGAGGGACATATCCTCCTGGACATGGCGATGAGCCAGTATTCCAATGGTAAATTAGAAGTCTTGCAAGCACGAGGAGAAACCCTGCCTATCGCCGGAGGATTTGATACAGAGGGCAATCTGACATGCGACCCCGGCGCCATCCTCGATTCAAAACGCGCCCTTCCAATCGGCTACTGGAAAGGATCGGCACTCGCAATCGTACTCGATACCCTGGCCGCGCTATTATCCGCCGGTCAAACAACGCACGACATCGGCGCACAGGGCGATGAACACGCCGTATCCCAAACCTATATTGCAATCGACGTCACATCATTAAACGGACAAGAATTGTGTGAACGCATTGTAAACGGCATCATTGACGACCTGCATGGCGTTCACGAATCCGCGCGTTACCCAGGCGAAGGCATGCTGCGGATAAGACGCGAGAGTCTGGAGAAAGGGGTGGTGGTAGAGGAGGATCAGTGGAAGGAATTATTGAGGATATAACCATTTCTCAGGAGCATTTTTATGTCTAACCCATTATTACCCACGACCAATGCCGACGGCTTGCCCGTCGTGCCCATGAGTGAAGAGCAGAAATACACATTTGACCTCAAGGGATGGATCTGTTTGCCCGGCTTGCTCACCGAAGAAGAACTCATACCCGTGCGCGAACACCAGATGAAATTCCTGAACGAAGGCGAAACACTGCCCCCCGATGAACGCGACAATCACGGCGGCGCATCGCAAATACTACTTGACCACCCGGTTGTGGTCGGCGTATTAAACGAAATCATCTCACATCAGGCACTGGCAACCGAAGACTGCTACGGATTTCGGTTCGACCATACGTACACCAGCCATCGACGAGTCGGTCACGACAACTTTCGCCCCCATGGCGGGGGTGGATACTTCAACTTCTGCGGCAACTCGCACATCTATCAAATGCAACCCGGGAAAATTCACGCGGGATTGATCCGCGTCGTCTGGGAATTGAACGAAGTACGAGAGGGCGACGGCACCATGTTCTTATCGGGTAGTCACAAAGCCGCATTCCCGCGCCCCGAAGCCCTGAGCGGACGCAAAAGCGACCTGTGGGACACGTATTCCTGCGTTGCGGGATCCGCAGTAATCTTCACCGAAGCCCTGTGTCATACGGGCACAACATGGGGCAACGAAGAATGGAATCGGTTGAGCCTATTCACCTGTTACAACACCGTAAATGCAAAATGGGGCAAAAAATGCCCGCCGCCCGAAGTCATTGCCGCCATGCCCCCAAAGCGACAAACCCTGTTCCGCGGCGTCTGGCACGGCATGCGCGAAATACCGAATGTGAATAAGTACTACGACGAAGCTAATATCGGGCGCTACGTCTAATAAAAACAGGAGTAACCCATGAACGTATTGATCACCTCGGGCAAAACAGCATTGGCCCGGGCACTATCAGCGGATCTGGCAAACGAACACAAGGTCGTCCTGACAGATCTCGTGGAAGTAGAAACAGATTGCGACTTTGTTAAATGCGGACTCGGACACGAAGGAGAAACCGAAGCCCTCGTACAGGGAATGGACGCCATTGTACACCTCGCGGAACTGCCCGAAGAACTAAAAAATGATGAACGGGAAATAGACTTTCAGACCCGGTGTACTTATAACATCATGCACGCAGCCAAAGAAGAGAACGTACCCCATGTCATCTATATCAGTTCCCTCAGCTTATTCGCGTCATGCGACCCCAACTGGAACGTCACAGAAGTCTGGGCACCGCGACCCACAACAGAATCGGGCCCTATGGCGCGCTACCTGGGTGAATTTACCTGTCGAGAATTTGCGCGAGAGCATTCAGTCCGCGTAACCTGCTTGCGATTTGGAGATATAGACGGCGATGGCGACACCGCATTGACAATAGAAGACGCGGTAAAAGCCATCGGCAAGGCACTCGTGACAGGCGGACCTATGTGGCAGGTATTGCACATGCAATCAGACGTTGAAAATGCACGGTTCTCTACAAACCAGGCAAAGCAAGCATTGGGCCTTTAATGACGAGGTAAACATGAAAGTCGTAATCTACGGAAGCAATGGCCAGTTGGGACCCCACGTAGTCAAAGCTCTGGAAGGACACGTAGAACTGCGCTTGACGGACCTTGAGCCATTTGACACCCCGCACGAAATGATGATCGTAGATGTATCAGACCCTGATGCGGTCACGCGCGCGGCAGAGGGAATGGACGCGATCATCAACCTATCGGTCTTGCGCCCCCACCGACAGATCGCCTTTGACGTGAACACAATGGGATGTTACAACATCATGCGTGCAGCAGTCGCACACGGAATCCCGCGGGTCATCAACACAGGACCCCACTTCACCGTACAGGGCGCACCCTACGAGGCATTGGATTACCACATCGGTCCCGATGTCCCACCCAAACCCAGCACAAATCTATACGCCCTATCCAAGGGCCTGGGACAAGAAATCTGCCGAATCTTTGCCGAGCAGAGCGACGTCTATGTATTGTGTTATCTATTCTACATCTTCTGCTATCACGACGACCTGTCAAGACCCGGACTGAACCGTCCATTTCTCGTAACATGGCGAGATGCGTCAGCGGCATTCTTGCCGGGCCTGACCATCGACCTCAAAACACTGCCCTCGCAATGCGAAGTCTTCAACATCTTTGCAAATCGACCACACCAGAAGTTCTCAAACGAAAAAGCAAAGCGCATCCTGGGATGGCAGCCGAAAGATGACTTAGAGCATACGTATCTCAAATAGGGGACTTTTTTCTTTGGTCAATTCTGCAGACAGTGTCTGCAGAATCTTCCCTGACCAATATCGCCAAGATGTTGTCAAATGGTGTGGATAAAGTCAGAGCGCATCATTGAATTAAAGCGTGAACTGGCCTGGACCAGTTGTACCCCGTCCCAATGCAGATTCTTGCCGATTATACCCCGATGCTGTAATTTGTTAAAAAGGCCGCAAATGCCTATAATACGGAAACCCGAATTGATTGATAATTATATGATAGTCGATAGCGGAGACATACATGGCACTTCATAGTGCTGAGCAAAATGTCGCAAACAAGCAACTGTTGAATGCTCTGGTGGCGGATCCTACTCACCCCGAAATTTCGCGGATCAATCCTCGCCGTCTCCTGGGGGCGTACTACACCCCCGACGCGCTTGCAAGCATTTTGGCAACCTGGGCACTCGCGCCTGGGAGAGGCAATGTCCTGGACCCGAGCTTTGGCGGGTGTGCGTTCCTTAATGCAGCGACGACTATCTTGGCTTCCAGAGGGATTTCAGAACCCGGTGAGCGGGTCTTCGGTGTTGATGTGGACCCGTCATGTATGGAGTATGTACGCAAGGATCGGAATCTCGTCGAAAAGAACTGCATTATTCAAGACTTTCTCAGCTTGTCTCCGAAGGATATATCCGGGGCACCGTTTCACGCCATAATCGGCAATCCCCCCTATGTGCGTCACCACTGGTTCAATGGAGCGACCCGAAAGGCAGGCCGGGTAGCCATGGCTGCCGCAGGAGTGACACTTCCCGAAACTGCGAGTGCCTGGGCATATTTTTTAATTCATACACTGAGCTTTATCGCGAAGAACGGCCGGCTCGCAATGCTCGTTCCGGAAGCAATCCTTCAGGCTGATTACGCCACTGTCGTCAGGGACTTGCTCACATCCCGTTTTGATCATGTTTGTCTGGTTCACATTCGCGACCGTCTATTTGAAGGTACAGACGAAGCCGTGGTCGCAGTCGCTGCTTCACAATATGGCGGTAAAAAAGGATCCTTGCGCGTTGAAGCTGTCGAGCGGTCTGAGGACTTAGAAGCTATCCTGAACACCCCAAAAGGCAGGATTTCTACTTCCCATTTGACAACCCAAAAAGGACGCCGCATTGACCCGCTGACTGTCCAATTGCTCGGCGAATTGGAGCAACATTCTGCAGTCAAGAAGATCTCCGATGTCGCAACCGTAAGCATTGGTTTGGTCACCGGTGCTAACAAACACTTCATCCGTAATGCCAAAAACTTGAAACAACTTGGTATTCCTCACGAGTCTTGTGTACGACTAATTTCTCGTACGCGATGGCTATCAGGACTGGATTTTACTAAAGAGGATCTCCAGAAACTCGTTGACGCTGACCAACAAGCCATCCTGGTTCAGCCCACGCCAGCGTGCGAAAATGCTCCCGGCATCAAGCAGTGGATTGCCGAGGGGAGGGAGGCCAGTATTCACGAACGATATAAATGCACCATACGCGATCCCTGGTTTCGTGTCGATCCAAAGCCCGTACCGGACGCCTTCGCTACATGCGCCCGTATGGGTGCTCCCTTGCTCGTCCTTAACCAGGCCGGTTGCCAATGTACCAATGCCCTCCATGCGATGTATTTGAATTGCAAAAGCGTTGCCTCTCTACCAGCCATCGCTGTGGGGTTCCTAACGAGTGTCGTGAGTGTCTGGGCCGAACTCCACGGACGTCGGTACGGAGGAGGCGTCTTGAAGATAGAACCCGGCACGCTGAATAGAACGCCGGTACCGATGGTTCAGCGTGCGGAAGACGCCTTTAATGAATTGAATAAACTCATTCGAGATGGGCAAGAAGCCGAAGCAAGAAAACGGGCGGACGATCTCGTTCTTGGAGATCAATTGGGCTTGCCAAAGAAAGATATTCAGCGGCTACAGCAGGCACACATCCAGTTGATGACCCAACGCCGTCCCACCAGGAATGGAACCAGCCATGGCTAAGTTCACTGTTGACACCCACTTGTTCCGAGAACTTGGGGAACTACTGGTCGGGCGCGACTCCACAGCCTTGATCGAACTGATCAAGAACGCCTATGACGCAGATGCGACCGAAGTCACTGTATATGGTGAGCGACTCGATAATCCAGAAGAGGGACATATCCTGGTAACGGACAACGGCGTGGGCATGAATACGGAAGCGTTCACGAAAGGTTTTCTGAGAGTTGCTTCGCGTCTGAAGGAACTGGGCGAGCGGCGGTCCATCCTGTTTCAACGCCGTTACACCGGTGCGAAAGGAATTGGCCGGCTCGCTGCTCATAAGCTTGCGAAAAAACTCGAAATTGATAGCGTGCCACGGCTCTCTGAATTGAATGGGACTCGAGAAGCCCTGAATGCCACAATAGATTGGGACGCGATTGAGCAGTACGAAACCCTGGATGAACTTGACTCTACCGATGCGATTCTTCTGAAAACGAAGCCTATACTCGAGAACACACATTCAGGAACGGCACTCCTTCTATCGCGGTTGCGACGAGCCTGGACCGAGACTGAGCGTGCCAGATTTTTGGCTGAGGTCCAATCATTTGATCCTCCGTCATTTCTGTGTGAGCCACTCCCGCGATCAATTATCGAAGAGCCATTGCTGTTCGACACACCAGTTGTACGAGACCAGGGTTCCGATGCCGAAACCTCTTCATTCCGGGTGAACCTTGAAGGGGACTTTGCCGCAGGTGAGGACTACTGGATGCTTATCGCAGAAATGGCTAATTGGATACTGGAAATCCGGACGGATCCCAATAACGGACACATAGGCTTTGCAATTGCTCCTACGAAGAGTAAACTGAGGGAAAATCCCAAGATTGAGGCATTCTATCACTCCATACCTCATCCTGCACCCGAGCGTGGCCCGCACTTCAATGCGCGTATTTTTGTGAGAGAGGGAGCTCCAAAACTTACCCGAGATCAGCGGGTATGGGCTACGAACACCAGTGGCGTTCGAGTTTATCTGGAAGGGTTTCGCGTCCTGCCGTATGGAGAATCGAAAGACGATTGGCTCTCCATTGACGCGGACTATACGAGACGCCCACGGCAGCTCGAAATGCTCAAGGATATTGGACTCGGCACGGAAGTTTCCGACCCTGATATTGGGCTTGTTCGTGTACCGAGCAACAATTACTTCGGTGCGATTTTTCTCACCCAAAACCGCTGTCCTGACATGCGAATCCTGGTGAATCGAGAAGGATTTGTCCCAGAGGCGAGTTTCGAAACCCTGGTGCAGTTGGTGCGAATGGGCATAGACTTCCTGACTCGCGAGCGTGCAGCAGAGTCCTACGAACGTCGCCAACAACGAAGGGAAAAACGGCGTAGGGGTTCTATAAAGGACGATCCCCCTCAGAGTTCCACCGATATAAGTCAGGTGACCAGCGAAAATATTGAAGCACCTGTGTTTTTGGAGCGAATTCAGGAAGCAACACATTTAGTAAAAAAAGCTGGTGAACACCTTACCGGCGATGACAAAGACGCGACTAATGCGGCTATGCAGAAGTTGGATGAGGTGAAAATACTCGCTGAAGATTATGAAGATTTGATTTCAGAACACATGCTCTTGTATGTCCTCGCATCTGTGGGAACTCAGATGGCCGCGTTCGTACATGAGATCAACGCCTTACTCGGAGCATCACAAACCATTGAGCTGGTACTTGAAGGGGTACTTGCTGAGGATGGTCTATCGCTTGATGAAAGGCGCAGATTCAGGCGTACCTTAAATGTTGCGACAGAACTCAAACGCAGTCTGGAACGTCAAGCCTCTTATTTGATGGATGTCGTGACTGTTGATGCACGCCGCCGCCGGTCTCGCCAACGTTTATGTGAACGATTCGATGCTGCGGTTCGCCTTGTGCAGCATCAAGCAGAACGCCGAGGCATCAAAATTGACAATCGAATTCCTTCCGAATTGCGGTCTCCCCCGATGTTTCCCGCCGAGATTACAGCGATATTCGCCAATCTTCTGACAAATGCGGTTAAAGCCGCTGGAGAGGATGGACATATCTTCGCTTCAGCATCCAGTGGAGATGATCAAGTTCGAATTCGCATCCAGAATACTGGTACTGCCGTCCAACTTGACGAGGCTGAGCGTTGGTTCAAACCCTTCCAGTCAACGACATCTGAAGTAAACCCCGTGCTAGGCCAAGGGATGGGACTGGGACTGACCATTACACGGAACCTGTTGGAGAACTATGGAGCAGTTGTGAAATTCATCCAGCCAGATAGCCCGTTTGCAACTGCGGTCGAAATAGCCTTGCCAAGTAGGAGTTAGCCTTGATTACAAAAAATAGTGAGAAGCCGTCCATTCTTGTCATTGATGATGAACCTGACAAACTGCGCGATAAAGTCGCTATAGATGTAAAAGGCCGTGCAGTGACCGATGTATTCCATCCTCACGACATCGAAATCTCGGACTTGGAGAGTGCTGATATAGTTTTAGTAGACTATAGGCTGGAAAATTGGCCAGAGCGAGACGCGCAGGTAGTATCACTCAGTCCCCCAAACGGAATAGCACTTGCGGTTGCGTTGCGAGAGAAGATGGACCAATCAAAAAAAGACAAATTAACGGCATTTGCGTTACATACGGGTCATATTGAAGATATTCAGGGGCGACTTCCATTAGCGACTGCCCAGCATGTTCGTGCACAACTGAACAATCTGGAATGGGTGTTTATGAAGAATGAGCCCCATCGTTACGACCAAATGCTCCTTCTTGCGGACGCTGTTCGGCAACTTCCTGCCCAATGGCCTGAGGATTCGCATAGCTCGGCTTCAATGGTGCAAAAGTTTCTCGATATGGATGAGGACGATAACTCGTTTGAACGCTGCTGGCGCGACGTTAAAGATTGCCGAGTGCCTGTTGAGGAGTTGTTCATGAAAGGGCACAGCATCCTATTTATTCGATGGTTGCTCCATCAAATACTGCCGTATCCATGCTTTCTGTGGGCAAAGCACTGGGTTGCGGCGCGCTTTGGGATTACCGTTAAGGCTCTGGACAAAGTAGTTGAGGGGAATAGCCTTCTGGCGAAAGACTTGGAGTCCATGCGCTATTCTGGGATTCTCGCGGGATTTTTAGGAGATAGGTGGTGGCGTGGTGCTATTGAGGACTACGCCTGGAATTTAGTAGAAGGACACACAGCTAATGTACAGCAGTTGCGAGATGCTTTAGCCGAGCGTGCAGGTATGGATTTGGATCCAATCAAAGTCACTCCTGCAGTAGTTTGCGTAGATACGGACTGGCAGCCCGCCGCCGAGTTTCTATCGCCAATGACTGCCATAACCCTCCACCCCGACCACTGGCCCCCGTTTGCCGATTCAGCCTATATGGACATCAAAATCGTTCGGGATGATTCTATTCTGAAATCAATGGTGGACCCACTTGACCAGCATCGCATTGATAGTGACATAGAATAGGACGACGAGAATGGCTGGGTTTCGCTTTCTTTCTGCTGAACTAATCCAAGAGACCGAAGTGCTGACGACCTTGTCAAGGAAGTTCCTTGAACCGAATAGTAGGGAGAAGGTTTTCCCCAGTTTCCTGAGCAATCTCCGAAACATTGGTGGAAAACCCGAAGAAAGAGTTTATTCTTTAACGCTTCAATGCCTTCGCACAATACCAAGCGATCAGTACGACAGGAACCCAGGTAAAGAGATATATGCGGTTATTTCAGGAACTTGGGATTTGCGAAGATTAGGGAAGCGAGAGATAGAATTTTGTGGGATCGCTTCGACGAGGATCGAGTTGTACGCTTCGGAAAATCCTGATAAACGCCTGGCAATGTGGCGTCTGGAACTGGGTGCTGAGGACAGCCCGGGCTGCTATGTCCACGCTCATATTCTGGGAGACTCCGCTGATCCTCCATTTCCGAAGTGGGTGCCCATTCCCAGATTGCCCAGCATCTTCATTACTCCGATGAGTGCTATTGAGTTCGTCCTGAGTGAACTCTTTCAACGCGATTGGGCTCAAGTGATAGCCAGTCGTAATAAAAATGTAAACCGTTGGCGTAACATTCAAACAGATCGGCTTCAGAAGTTGTTCTCATGGTACAATGACCAAATGGAAAACGCGGATTCCTCTCCGTGGATGGCATTAAAGGAGGCGAAGCCAAAAAGCGACATATTTCTTCCACAATCCGGAAGACGAAGATCGTGACAAATTAGTTAGAGCCACATCTTGTCGCACAAAGACCAATCAAGATCATTGTTTGATTGGTCTTATTTTTTGAATAAATAATCTTATACGCAAAAATGCCATTGCAAACCCCTGTTTTCACCCTTAAATTGCAGACATTTTTTAGTTCGTATCTCCGCACATCTGCTGCCATTTCTCACCAATAGTCACAACTCCCGTAATAAGGAGAACAAAAATGAAAATCCGACCCGACCTCGTTCCCGAGACCGAGGGGAACAACCTCGAAGTCATCCAACTCACGGATGAATCGGTCCCCTCATCACACATTTACATGGAAGCGCAGATCTTCACGCCCGACTCCCAGCGGCTAATCATTCACCGGTCTGCACATCCCCACGGCTCTGACCCAAAAGACCCCGAGCACCAGTTCCTCGTCTGCAACATAGAAGACCATTGCAGCTTAACGCCAATCACCACCGAACTCGGAACCACGGGACCATCCATCTCCCCAGACGGCGAATGGCTATACTACTTCGTCAACGAAACAGAACCCGGGGGCGGACGCCTAACGCTCAAACGCGTCAAAATGGACGGAACGGAACGCGACACCATCTATGTCTTGGACCACGACATACCCGACACCAGTTTCAGATTGAGCCGACCGTATCCCCTCTCAACCATCTCATCCGACGGCAAGCGCATCGCCATCTCGGGATTCCTTGGCGACGGCAAAACCGCAGGCGCGCCCTGGGGCCTCCTCGTCTTTGAAATTGAGGAACCATCTGTACGCCTGATCTTCCACGGCCCCTCCTGGTGCAATATCCACCCACAATACACGCGCCAAACAGACCCTGTCGCCTCCCATGACATTATGATCCAGGAAAACCACGGCAACACCGCATCGCCCGACGGCAGCGTAGAAACGCTCGTCAGCGGGCGGGGTGCAGACATCCACCTGATCCGGGACGACGGCACGGCACTGCGCGACTTTCCCTGGGGACGGGATGGAAATGAATTCTGCCAGGGACATCAATGCTGGCAGGGACAAAGCGACATCGCCATCACCAGCACGAGTACACGCGAACCCGCTGAAAGACAACTCATCTCGGGACGCGCCGTGGCTCACGTCGGAGATGAAGGCATCAACACCCCGGGCGGATGGCGAAACGACCTGTCCCGCTCCTTCGACACACCCGACTTCTGCCACTTTGCAACAGACATCGACGGGAAACGGCTGATTACGGACGCAGGTCCGATAGATGCGGGCGGAGCCGTCTGGCTATTCGACCTTCCCGAAGAAGAGGAAGGCGCGCTCGCAAATGCGCGCAAAGTCGCAGACCCCGGATCCTCCTGGCAAAAACACACGCACATCCATCCCTTCCTCTCCCCGGATGGACGATCGGGCTTCTTCAACTCCGATGAAAGCGGCATACTACAGGCGTATATGGTGCGCGGTTGGTCTTAAACAAAACTGAAAGGAGATACCAAATTGATTCCCCGACAAGTGTTATTTGGCAACCCAGAAAAATCCATGGCTCGGATCAGTCCCGACGGCGCGTACCTGAGCTACCTCGCGCCAGTGGAGGGCGTTTTGAACGTCTGGATCGCCACAGTAGATGATCCCGACTCAGCCAGGCCGATCACCAAAGACGAAGAACGCGGCATCCGCTACTACGACTGGACCTATGATAGGCAGCACATCCTGTACTACCAGGATGCAAAGGGCGATGAAGATTGGCATGTGTACGCGACGAATATCGCTACGGGCGAGACCCGAGACCTGACGCCCTTTGAAAAAGTCAACTCACAGATTCTTTCGGTCAATGAAAAGACGCCCAACGAGATCCTGGTCGGCATCAACAACCGCAATCCGCAGTTGCACGACGTCTATCGCATCGCGCTTTCCAATGGCGAGCGGACTCTGGTCGAAGAGAATCCGGGCTTTGTCTCTTACCTGTTTGACAACGACGACCGCACGCGTTTTGCCATGACGTTTTCGCCGACCGGGGGACAAGAGATCCTCCAACGGGACGAGAGCAACCAGTGGCAACCCTTCCTGGAAGTCCCCAACACCGATGCCATGACGACCTATCTGACCGGCTTCGACAAGTCAAACCAGATTCTCTATATGATCGACAGCCGCAAGCGAAACACGGCCGCCTTGTTCACTCTTGATCTGGCATCCGGCAAACAAGAACTGGTGGCCGAGGACGGTCGCGCGGATGTGGGCGGGATGCTGGTTCATCCGACAGAGAAACACGCGCAGGCCGTGTCGTTCACTTACGACCGCAACCACTGGCACGTGCTGGACCCGGCGATTCAAGAGGACATGGATTACTTGCACTCGGTGGAAGACGGCGAATTGTCCATCACCAGCCGCACACTCGACGACCGCTTGTGGACAGCGGCCTATGTCCTGGACAACGGGCCAGTTAAATACTACCTGTACGACCGCACCGGGAAACAGGCGAATTATTTGTTCAGCAACCGCACGGACCTGGACGAGTATCAACTGGCCAGGATGCATTCGCTGACCATCAAATCCCGCGACGGGTGGAATCTGGTCAGCTATCTGACGCTTCCCCCCGGCAGCGCCTCCGACGGAGACGCTCGGCCGAGCAATCCGGTACCGCTGGTTTTACTGGTTCACGGGGGTCCCTGGGGACGCGACATCTGGGGCTACGATCCGCATCATCAATGGCTGTCGAACCGCGGTTACGCCGTGCTGAGTGTCAACTTCCGCGGCTCAACCGGTTTCGGCAAAGAGTTCACCAACGCTGGCAATGGCGAGTGGGCCGGCAAAATGCACGACGACCTGATCGACGCTGTCAACTGGGCAGTCCGGGAAAAGATCACGCAGCGCGACCAGGTGGCGATTATGGGCGGCAGCTACGGTGGATACGCGACCCTGGTCGGATTGACCTTCACGCCCGAGACATTCGTCTGCGGCGTCGATATCGTCGGCCCAAGCAACCTCGTCACACTACTACAAAACGTGCCGCCTTATTGGGTTCCGATCCTGCCGGTGATGAAAGACCGCGTAGGTGACTGGACGACAGAAGAGGGCCAGAAATTCTTGCTGGCCAAATCGCCGCTTGCGTGCGTAGATCAGATCCAGTGCCCGCTGCTGATCGGCCAGGGCGCCAACGACCCGCGCGTCAAGCAAGTCGAATCCGATCAAATCGTCGAGGCGATGAAGCAAAAAAACATCCCTGTGACCTACGTGCTTTATCCGGACGAAGGGCACGGATTCGCACGGCCGGAAAACCGCTTGTCGTTTTACGCCGTCGCTGAGGCGTTCTTGTCCGAGCACCTGGGCGGACGGTTTGAACCGGTCGGAGAAGACTTTCAAGGATCGAAAATTCAGGTACCAGAGGGCGCGGACCAGGTCCCTGGACTCCAGGCGGCTCTGGAGCAATGAGAACCACATGACAATCTCCCTCGACCCCATCCGCGATGAATTGATCGCTTGGGCAGAATCCCTCTACCTCCCGGACACGGGTGCCTTCCGCAATGGCGACGCACCCGCGCCCAGCCTTCCCAGCACCCTCTTTATCACCTATATCCTGTACAGCATAAACGCGCTCGACGCAGTCGCGCTTGACCGCGCAAAATGGATCGCTTGGATCCAGTCGCAACAGAGCGAACAGGACGGATCCTTCACCTTCCCACCTACAGACAGGCGGGGGATCGCATTTTGGAACGCAGTTCGCGCACTCAACATCCTCGGCGCTCAGGTCCTGCGATTCCCTGACGACCAGCGCAACGCAACAACCATCGCTGAACTTCGCCAATGGTTCAAAACGTGGAAAGCATCCGGCGACACCCATCACGAAGTACTCGCGCGCGTCCCCATGCTCGTCAGCCATCCAGACCCCGCGTGGGTCCAGGCATTCTTCGACGAACTCGCCGCACAACAGCACCCCACACTGGGAACATGGCCCGGTGAAGGTCCCACCAACATCAGCCGCACATTTGCCTACAGCCTGATCTACACGGGCATGGACAAACTCCCGCCCCAAGCTGAGAAAATCGTAGATGCCATGCTAAATCTCCAGGAAGAGAATGGCTTCTGGCACGGAAGTCCAAATTTTTCAACCATGGACGCGGTCTATCTGCTATCGCGACTGCCAAAATCCACCGAATGGCGCGAGACAGATGCAACCGACGCGCTACACCGCACAGCAGACGCGCTCATCCCCTATTACAAAGCGCATGCAGAACGCGACAAACAGGACACCCATCAATTCGCAGCCACTGTACAAACTTATGCCCTGCTATACGAAGCATTGCCCCAGCGATTTACAACATCGCACCCGTGGCGCTTCGGATGGAGCAACCGGGCGTTTTGGCAATGCCGCGTGATTGAAGAAGCATTGGCTGATCAGGGTAAGGCATAGGAACAGCCTGAACATATATTTTTCCTCACACCATAACACTATATGCCTATTGATATTCACTCCGCCATAAAATATATTGCGATTAAGTGATATAATAGAGAGGGACACTGGGGAAATTATGAGGTGGAGGTCATGGAGGCCTACGTTGTGCTACGGCACCAGGCCCCCTCGCCGTCAGGGAGTCTCAACATGACGACAACAGCCATGCGTTTCTTCAACACCGCCGGCCCCATCAAGGCAGAGATGCACTACCACATTCCGCCCCTGGCCCGGCTCGACGTCAATGACCTCCTGATGCTCATCCAGCAGGAAAAGTACTTCGTCCTGCACGCGCCTCGCCAGACCGGCAAGACCTCCGCGCTCCTATCACTAAGGGACGACCTCAATGCCAGCGACGAGTTCCGCTGTGCGTACGTCAATGTCGAAATCGGACAAGCGGCACGGGAAGACGTGGGCGCGGCCATGCGGGCGATTCTCAGCGCGCTGGGTCGTGCTGCACGCCACACGCTGGACGACCTGTTTGTCTCTCAAGTCTGGCCCAGCATTCTCGATAGCGCCGGTCCCAACGACGCGCTGGGGGAGACCCTTGCACGCTGGGCCGAATCGGACGCCAGACCGCTGGTGCTCATGATCGACGAGATTGACGCGCTGATCGGCGACACCCTGCTGTCCGTGCTGCGACAATTGCGCGCAGGCTACCCGGATCGCCCGCGTCGGTTTCCACAGAGCGTGATCCTGTGTGGTGTGCGCGATGTGCGCGATTACCGCATCCAATCTTCCGCCGAGAATGCCATCATCGCCGGGGGCAGCGCGTTCAATATTCGCGCCGAGTCCCTGCGGCTTGGAGACTTCTCCCGCGACGACGTCGAATCACTGCTGGAGCAACACACCGCAGAGACCGGACAGGCATTCGCCGAGGAGGCGCGCGCCGTGGTCTGGGAACTGACCCAGGGCCAACCGTGGCTGGTCAACGCCCTGGCCTACGAAGCCTGCTTCAAGAACAAGGCCGGACGCGACCGCAGCCAGTCAATCACCGCCGACGCCATCCAGGACGCCCGCGAACAATTGATTCGCCGCCGCGAGACACACCTGGATCAACTCACCGACAAGCTCCAGGAGGAACGGGTGCGCCGGGTAATCGAACCGCTACTAAAAGGATCCGATGAAGCTGGCTCGTTTGCCGACGACGACCTGCAGTACGTACGCGACCTGGGCCTCGTGCGCACCGACAATCCAATTGCCATTGCCAACCCAATTTATCGCGAGGTAATCCCGCGCGACCTCACCTACACCACCCAGGCGGGGTTTCACCATGACCCGACCTGGTACATTGATGCTAACGGCATCCTGCAAGTAGGCAAGCTGCTGGCCGCGTTCCAGGCGTTTTTCCGCGAGCACTCCGAGCACTGGATAGAGCGGTTCCAGTACAAGGAAGCCGGTCCGCAGTTGTTGCTACAGGCATTTTTGCAGCGCATCGTCAACAGCGGTGGGCGGATTGAACGCGAATATGGCCTGGGTCGGATGCGGACGGATTTGCTGGTGGTATGGCCGGTGGGCGGGGATTCCAGCAGGATACAGAAGGTCGTCATTGAGTGCAAGCTGCTGCACCGGAGTCTGGAACAGACATTGCGCGACGGGCTTGAGCAAACACGCGCCTACATGGACCGCTGCGCGACGGTGGAAGGACACCTCGTGCTCTTTGACCGCACCGAGGACAAGTCGTGGGACGACAAGGTGTACCGCCGCGACGAAACCGAAGGCGGCGCACCGGTCACGGTGTGGGGGATATGAAAAGAGATCGAAATGGGAGCAATGCACGTCACCGTTACGATACGGAACCCCGCCGAACCAGATAGAACCTGGGAAGGTCTCTTTCTAATTGATATGGGAGCGACCGATTCTCTCGTATCAAGACCACATCTGGAATCCATCGGTCTCATCCCCAAAGGTCAGCGCGTGTATGAACTGGCCGACGGTAGTGAGATCAGAATGGATATTACGACCGCAGACATCGAATTTATGGGAGAGATCGTCGGTGGAACGATCTTATTTGGGGAAGCAAATGCCGAACCGCTGCTCGGGGTGACCGCCCTAGAGTCCGTGGGCATCGAAGTTGACCCAATTAACCAGCGACTAAAACGACTACCCGCCGTACGCCTCAAGAGCTTGTGGACGAGATCGAGATTTGAGAAAGGATAACGGCATGAAAGTACGACAGCCGCGTTATAGAAAAGAGGTGTTCGCCCGGCGTGGTCAGACAATCTACGAACAACACGTGAGGACACAGGTGGAAGAAGGCAACCGTGACAGGATCGTGGCAATTGATATTGAAACAGGCGAGTTCGAGGTGGCGGACGACCCACTTGCCGCATCTGACCAACTTTTTGCGCGTTGTCCAGATGCGCAGCCGTGGCTGATCCGCATCGGTCACCGTGCGCTACATCGGTTCGGGCATATCCCGACGCTACAAGTGGTTGATTGGAATGTCATGGCAATGGAGAAACCGATATGCTAAAGCGTATTCATATCCAGGGTTACAAGTCTCTCGAAGATATAGAAGTGTCTCTGTCTCAGCTTGTGGTCCTGCTCGGACCAAATGGAGCTGGTAAGAGCAATTTGCTTGATGCTTTACAACTGCTATCAAAGCTGGGGACGAGTCGGACACTCAAAGAAGCCTTTGATCCACCCTATCGCGGCAAGCCGCTCGAATCCTTTACCATAGGGCAAAAAGGCATCAAAGGCCTGCTTGAACAAGAGAGACTGTCGTTCTCAATTGAAGCTGACCTGAGCTTGTCGGACGCGGTCATTAACGCTGTCAATCGACAGATACGAGAAATGCGTCGTACACACAGCGGAGTCAAATCTAAAGAGAGAAGTAAGACTCCCAACCAGGTCCGCGAACGCGACTTGCGCTACCGCATTGAGATTGAAATGCTGCCCAAGTCAGGTATCCTGCGCGTAGCTGATGAATATCTGGCCGCCTTAAATGCCAATGGAGAACCCACCGGCAGGCGTAAGCCATTTCTCGAACGGCAGGGTGAAAGTATCCACCTGTGGCCCGAAGGACAGGAGCACCCCACCTATTACTATTATGACCGTTACCTGGACCACAGCATCCTCTCTATGCCCCTTTATCAGCCACACTATCCCCACCTTGCGGCGGCCCGGCGCGAACTGGAGAGTTGGCTGTTCTTCTACTTCGAGCCGCGCGAACGCATGCGCGCCGCCAATCCAGTAAAGGAAGTCCGCCATATCGGTTTGATGGGCGAAGAACTCGCCGCCTTCCTCAATACTCTGAAAGCAACCGATGCTGGACAGTTCAAGGGGATCGAAAAGGCGTTACACGCGCTGATGCCGGAAATCGACGGCATTGAAGTGGAAGTGAGCGATCTCGGCGAGGTCGAGCTTCATTTCAAGGAAAACGGTGTGGCGATACCGGCCCGCATTCTCTCCGAAGGTACGTTGCGTATGCTCGGACTCCTGGCCTTGACCGGAGTTGCCGAAGCTCCTGCATTGGTCGGATTTGAGGAACCAGAAAACGGCATTCACCCGCGCCGCATCCAATTGATCGCGGAATTCCTGAAAACACAGGAGATGCTGAGACAGACGCAGTACATTGTCACCACGCACTCGCCGATCCTCCCCGACCTGCTATCGGATAGTTCCCTGTTTGTCGTAAACCGAATCAACCACAAAACACGAATTGAGCCGTTTTCTACCTGGGGACCATTGGGACGGAATAGTGATATTGCTCAAGCACTCTCGGACAATCAGGAGGCACTTTCCATATCCGAGCGCATTTTGAGAGGGGATTTTGATGCGTGAGATTGCGCTCTTCGTTGAGGACTACGCGCATCAACAAGTTATCGGTGCTCTCGTGTGTCGGATGGCCCTGGAATACAATATCCCTATACGACTCGACTGGCGCAACGCAGTAGGTGGTCACGGCAAAGTCATCGCAGAACTTGACGATTATCTGCGCGACCTAAAGTGGCAGGGGAGTCCCTGGCCAGACTTGATCGTTGTCGCCACCGACGCCAATTGCAAAGGACTGAATGAGCGTACGCGAGAGATCGTCCGTCGGGATGCCCCTGCACCGATAATCTTGGCCATTCCCGATCCGCATATTGAGCGTTGGCTGTTGCTCGACGGCGCAGCCTTCAGGGCAGTGTTGGGTAAAGGCTGCGATGCACCTGATCAGAAATGTGCTCGATATCGCTATAAACAACTGCTGATTGAGGCCATTTATGCCACGGGAACAACACCCAGAATCGGCGGTATCGAATATGCAGAAGATATTATCCAAAAAATAAATATCAACCGCGCCGCACGAGCGGATAGATCTTTCAATCGCTTTGTGACGGATTTGCGCAACGCATTTCGAGGAGCCTGACCACCAACGACAAACGCTTCTCCTTTCCGCATTGGAACTTAATAACGATAGAACACACCAGCACAGGAGCACATCAACCATGAAAATCACCGATGTAGAAACCATCGTAATCCAAAACATCCAGCCCTATCGCGGGGGAAGATACTGGCTCTTTATTCAACTCATCACCGACGAAGGCATTGTAGGACTGGGCGAGCGCCCCTCGGGAAATGCCACCAATTTGGACTCTCAAATCAGCCTCATCAAGAACCTGTGTCAGCAATTCGCCATCGGCACAAGCCCCTTTGACATCGAAAGCCTGTGGCAGCGCATCTTTGCGGCCCGGCACGACTATCGCCACCCCGGCCTCGACGCAACACCCGCCTTGAGCGCCATCGAAATGGCGTGTTGGGACATCGTCGGCAAAGCATTGAACCAGCCCATCTACAATCTGCTCGGCGGCAGGGTCCACGACAAACTCAGGGCTTATGCCTATATGCCGACCGACGGCATCTGGGAAAATCCAGAACGCGCGGGCGAAATCGCAACCCGTCTGGTCGCGGATGGAAACACCGCCTGCAAATTCGATCCTTTCCACCCAATCTTTCCCAATCCGCGCGACTTCTCACTCAAAACCATCCGTCACGTCGCCAAAATATTCAAAAGCATCCGGGACGCAGTCGGCGACGAATTGGAAATCGGCATTGGCACCCACGGACAGTTCAGCACATCTGGCGCAATCCGCGTGGCAAAAGAACTGGAAGAATTCAGCCCCTTCTGGTTCGAGGAACCCGTCCCCCCAGAAAACATCGACGAAATGGCCCGCGTCGCCGCCCACACCAGCATCCCAATAGCCACGGGCGAACGACTCGTCACCAAATACGAATTTGCCGAACTCCTCAAAAAACAGGCCGCACAGATCCTGCAATTAGACGTGGGACAATGCGGCGGAATATTGGAATCCAAAAAAATCGCCAGCATGGCCGAAGCCCACTACGCCCTCATCGCACCCCACATGTATTGCGGACCCGTCGCCGCAGCCGCCGCAGTGCAACTCGACACATGCTCGCCGAATTTCTTAATCCAGGAATTCAACGCCAACGACCTCCACAGCGAAATATTCAAAGAGCCAATCCTATTTGAAAACGGCTATATCACCCCACCAACAGGACCTGGTCTGGGCATCGAACTCGACGAATCAGTGGTTGCGAAACACCGCGCGTAAGGTTGCGTAAAATTGTGTTATCGGCTATAATCTATTGTTGCCATGTCATCATTATGAGACGCTAAGGAGAACAGCATGAAAGTACGACAACCGCGTTATAGCAAAGAGGAGTTCGCCCGACGTGGTCAGACAATCTACGAGCAACAAGTGAGACAGCAGGTGGAAGAAGGCAACAGTGGCAGGATCGTGGCGATTGATATTGAGACGGGTGAGTTCGAGGTAGCGGACGACCCACTTGCCGCCTCTGACCAACTTTTTGCGCGTTGTCCAGATGCACAGCCGTGGTTGATCCGCATCGGGCACCGTGCGCTACATCGCTTCGGGCACTCTCAGGCCGGAAGCGCGATATGATTGAAGGTGCCCAGCGATGATTCGGAATAACCGTGAACTTGAGGCAACCAAGGAGCGCATTAGATACTTTCAACAACAGGTTGAAAAACTGCGACAGACTAAAACCAATCCCCATAATTATCAGTTATCGGCAGGAGGATTTATTGCCGAAATTGACCGGATGAATATCGAGGTAAGAGAGTTTCTTTCATTGCATCCCTGTCAATTAAAGGAATAGGTCCCCTGAGGATATTGCACGCTTTGAAAAGCGAAGCCTGAAACTTCCAATATTTAAGATGAGGAAACTAAACTACAGCGAAAGCGTCAAAGATAACACTGGACACAAGGTTTGCCATGAGCAAATTTTTCGCATATCCTTTACTTTATTAGTTTTATTTTTTCTTGACGGTGTTAAATTTGACAGTGTTAAGTATTTTCATCATGCCTCGTATTCATGGCTCAAAACTTGTACTTTTATCTCAGTTCAGTTCAGTATTTATCCCAAAAGGTGGTATTTAAACCCAAGGTGTGAACTGTGTGCAAAGTATATAAGGATCACAACTTAGGTTATTTAAGCTCTGATCAATCCAATTTTTAGTTCCATTTTTTTTTAAGAATTTCATTTTTTTGGCTTGCTTTTTGCTTATATTGACGTTGGGGAGAATCCACCTTAAAATAGGAGAAAAAATGGCCTCTTTAAAAACAGTACTCGATGATGAACTTACTGACTTTTTAGACAGTATTGGGGTTTTAAGTGATATTGTAGCTGGTCGGCTAAAGTGTAAGTTTTGTGGAGAGGTTGTGACGCTGGAGAATTTTCACGCGATTTTTCCAGATAGTGGCAATATCTCCGTTGTTTGTTCAAATCTTGCGTGTTCAAAGGCTCTGAGTGAATACATTTACGAACAAAAGGCCCAAGTCGCATGATTGACAAGTTTGTTCTTGAGTTGATAGGTTTTCTTACGCCAGCAGTGGCCCTGCTGGCGTTATTGCTTTTTTTTCCGGAGAAGATCGAAAAATGGTCTGCACTCGCCTGGAAAGCAATTGGATGGTTTGGTATCCTCGGTAGGAAGGCAAAAAAGAAATATATCAAACACGATCTCCAAGGACGTATGAATGATTTTGTGAAACTTCTTCGCAAGAGCACCCCCGAGTTGCCTAAAGAAAAGCTCGTCATTGAATGGGTGGATACTGACATAGGGAGGAAAAGTTTTATTGCGGATGGCAATGTCGTGTTGCGGCTCCACAGTTCTGATCGTAAGGACCACAATTTTGTTCACGCAGCGTATCTATATATTTCAACTGCCCTTTTGTATAAGGCCAAACGATATTTATCGCCCATACAAAGAGAAGCGATTGACCTTTATATGTGTGCGGAATTGCTAAAAAAAGAAAAACCATCTACGGTTGATTTCTTTCTTCAAAAATATCTGCACCCTCAAGCGAAAAAGAAGAAATTCAGGCTTACAAATTATTTAGATGATTTTGTCCAGATAGATCATAACAACCTGTTTGCTCACATCTTGTTAAAGGAATTACATTATCTTGGAGACAAAGTATTTGGACGCAGACAAGATGACCAGATCATCAAAGAGGTCAACGGACTGATCAATTTTTTAAAGCAAATTTCAAATCGGATGATCGGAGATGAGAACGACACGGACTTCAACGGAGTTTATTGCAAATTTGGGATTATCATAATTGGTCGTCGAGAAAAACTCGTTAATTCAATTAAACCTTACATCAACTTCATACGCGGAAATTTTGTGAAAAAAAGCATTGAGACCATATACTTACTATCAAGACGGGAAAACGCACACTATCTCAAAGAAATTATACAACCATTTCTGAATGATTATTCATTAGTCAGAAATGTTAGATTAAACCAAGTGTTCCGATATGATAATGACCGACGAGAACAAGTAAAGTGTTGTTTGATGGTTTTGCGTCTAAAGGACATAAAGATGATAGTCCCTTCGAGATTTTAATTGCTGCCCAATTTCTTCATAAAATCCGACCATTCATTTTTTTATCCCAATACCCGCATCAACCTTCGCTTCTGCTTCACGCAATTCTTCTACAAATTCTTCACGCAGTTCCAGTCCCTCATCAGGATCGCCGGTCTCCTCTTGAGTCACGGTACGAGCCTCCTCTATATCCTCAGGTCGTTTAACAGGCATCCCAGTCTCCTAAAGTAAAAAATTTTGCAATGGGTCTGTCAACACGCCTCGCGGAATCGTTCACCGAAACGCGATGCGATAAGTCAAAGCATTTTCAGCGTTGATGTGCGCCGTCACGACCTGACGATCGCCGGACTTGAGATCGGTATCGGAAAAAGTGACCGCATTTTCGGTTTCAATGTAAAAAGAAACATCACCGCGCGTGAGAACCGACCCGTTCTTTATTGTATCCAGTTCTCCCTTCAGAAGCGGGATAACCTCTGCAAATACACCGGGGTAATTGACAGAAACAGTGATTGCATTGCTGGCAAATAGGATCGTCTTGCTGCCGGTTTCACCCAGAGGATAGGTGATCTCGAGATCGCCATCGGGCAGGTCGCGGATACCGGGTCGCGGTATTAGCGGATTGCCATTAATCCGAAAAGCAGCGGCAATATCGGACTTTTCGCAGAGCGTATGATTGACAATCGTCCCCCAGGCAGCATGATCTGTATCCGTTTGAGACTGGAGAATAGCACCAGCGCGAGGATGCCAGAGCAATCCCAGTCCATACCGTTGTTGGGCACTGAGTACAGGTCCCGTATTAAAAGCGGCGTAATAGGTTGGACGACGGACAAACGTAAAAACCACCGGGTGACGACTGTCAACCCGCTGGTGTGTGAAGTGGTCTCGTGCGATATAGGGCAACATCGCAGTGGCCGCTTTTTTTTGTTCCAGCGTGGGATACCATGTAATGTGATCCCGGTGCAAAAACGCATAAGGCGTGAAAGCCCAAAATTCACCGACCTCAAGCGGTGCAACAGTGGGCCAATTGGCTTCAAGGTGGGCGCGCGCATCTGCAATATCCCGTGCATGTGCTTCAGCCGTGCGCCCATAAGCGCGGGGTAACTCGAGTACTTCACCGAGTGCAGTCGTGTCGATATCGCCAGAATTAGACCTCTCGGCACCGCCGAGATTGGCGCGATACTCGGTGAGAAAAGCTCTCTGCTGGCGGGTTTCAATGGCGCGGTTGAGCGCGTACCCCGTACCATCGGGTTCGCGCACGGCATTGTAGGAAAACCAATCGTACCAGCGCCGCTCTTTCTCTATAAAAAAAGACGCCCGATCCGTGCTGCGAGCATAGTGATACGCAACGTGGATATCGCTGTGGTGAGTACCGAGAAAATAGCCCCAATCGGGACCGCTGCGCTCGTAAAAATAACCGGCTGGACTCTGAAATTCCGTCAAACTCTCTTCAAGACGCTGATCGAGCAAATACTCGAGTTCTGAATCGGGAAAGAGGTCGAGATACGCCAGCGCGCCGCCCCAGGCATTGGCGTACTGATTGGTAAAGTTGCGACCGTGGGTTTGTAATTCATCTATAGTAAAAGTGGCGTAGAGTGCTTTGCGGTCGGCGGCTATGACGTGCTCGTGCAGGGCTGAATCAATGGCCGGACCACTGTCGAGGAGGTGGAGGGTTTGCCCCATAAATTTTGTGGCAAAAGCAGTGGCGGCGAGATTCCACTTGCCGGGACCGTACTCGCTGAAACGCCCATCTCCGTTTTGAATGCCACACCAGAAATCGAGCGCAGCCTCAAGACGCTGGCGCAGGTCGGGCTGTGCGTAAAACACATTCCAGGGGCGGTCGGTGCAAAAAAAGAAAGCCAGCGCGAGAATATTTTCCATAATACGCGCATTGTGCGGTTTGTTGTCCTTCGGATTTCGCCAGACCGAAATATTGATAAAGCCGCGATTGGGGCCATCCATCTCAACGACATTGGCAATCCGATGAAAATGCGACAAATAATAGGGCAAATCGAGTTCGCCATCGGCAAAGTCGGCTGGTGAAAAATCAGCAACAGGCGCGGGATTAAGCATGAATCAACTCCTTTGGATAAACAATTCGTCTAAGAGAGCAAACTATAAAAAATAAAAAAGCGGTGATCCGAAGACCACCGCTTTTTTGCGTTTATCGCGAACGCTTATTTATTGCGATGTAAAATTTGTTGCAAACGCCCGACCTCGCGTTGCAGATAATTGATATGCTGATAAACCGCTGCCTCTACAGGCTCTATCAGAGGCTCTGGACGCAAAGCGACCAGAGCAGCGCTATCCATCTGATCCAGTTCGACCTGTATCGCCACCACCTGTCCCTCGCGCCGAATCCCCAGCGTTGCGGTCTCGCCCGGCGTACTTTCCAGCACCATCCGCTTCAAATGCACCGGACCACCAATGGCACGCCCGCGATATGAAAGCACCACATCGCCCGGCTGGATTCCGCCCTCAGTTGCGGGACTATTGGGCTGCACATTGACCACCACCACCTCGTTGCCCCGTTGTGCAACCTCCACACCCAGTTTGCCATACGCCACCTGCCCATGTGCAACCAGGGCGCGTGCCACCCGCATCGCGCGATTGATCGGAATGACAAAAACCGACGACGGCAGGGGGGTCCATCCAAATAGAGAACCATCGTCTTGTGTAACGGTGCGAATCGGGTCTTCATAGCGCCACACCATGCCCCCAACCCGTCCATTACCGCAAAACACAGGTGCCCCGCCATAACTGCTCTGCACGCGGGCCGACACCTGAAACAAATCCCTATCCCGATAGATTCCGTACACCATCCCAACAGAAGGCACCAGATTGCCAAAGTCATTGCCCAACAAAAGGGCGTAATGCCCAATTTTAATATGCTGTGAATCTCCCATCACAACCGTGGGCAAATTTTCTGCCTCAACGCGAATAACAGCAATTCCCGAAACCGGGTCTGCCCCCACGAGCGAAGCCCGCACTTGTACGCCAGAAGCGAGCGTCACCCGAATCTCATCGGCATCTGCAATAGCAGCTTCGATCGTTAAAATATAACCCTGGGGATCAAAAATAAACCCCGTGCCGTGGGTAAACACCGAACCAAACGGCCCGCTATCTGCCCGCGCACGGGGAGGATAGAGCGTGTGAATTCTCACCACACTCTGCCGATTATCTTCCAAAATTGCTGCAATTTCCTCTTCAAGCGCGCACAACAGGCTGCGTTCTTCCGTCCATCCCCTGCCCACAACGATCAGACACAACGCCATTGCGCAACACAAAGATCTCATGATCCCGCCTCTCTCCACTTGTCGAGTCAACGTCAAAATGAATACGAAACGGGAACCTGTTTTACGCGGCGCAAATCGCGCATATCCGATGGCAGTTGCTTCAACCGCGATGCGGAATCCACACGCGCCGAATCCCGATAATGACGAGAATCCAGACTATAAGACTCCTTGGACAAACGCTCCAATTCCAGAGCACCGACATCAACACTCGGCAATCTCTCGCCCGGCACGAGCGGAATTTCCTGGCGCTCTACTGCCATTTGTGAGGTAGGTGTTGTATCGCTATGAAAAACCACCTGAGTCAACCCCAGGCCGATCACCACCGCCGCCGCCAGTGTTGTAATCGTCCGCGAGACAGAAGAAAATATTGCGCGACGCGCCCTGTTCAAAGGGTGTTTTTCTTTTGCCATAGCCATAGCTAAATGGCTGCGCAGGGTAAAATCAAACTCAGCCGATGGGCGCACCTGTGGCAATTGCGCCATGCGCTCCTTCAAAGTTTGCACATCGGCCAACAAAGTGCGACAATGCTCGCACTCGGCAGCTTTGCGCTCCATTTCCGCCATCTCAACCGGACTCATTTCGCCATCTACATAAGCCGAAACTCGCGCTTCAAAATCAGTAACGGTCATGTCTCGATTTGACCTCCGTTTCAGGATATCTTAAACATTAAGGCCCACATCTCGGCCTTCATTTTTCAATTTTTGTTGTAATTTTAAGCGCCCGCGATTGACGCGCGACTTCACCGTCCCAACCGGACATTTCACAATTTCAGAAATCTCATAATACGACATACCTTCCACATCGCGCAACAAAATCACCTGGCGGTAATTATCGGGCAACGAAGCAATGGCATTCTGGATCTCCACATCAACCAGAGAAGATTCCGCCATGCGATCGGGACGCATAGATTCATCGGGCAAATCCATGCCCGTATCTGACTCCTCGTCTCGATCCAGTGAAAACAACCGCCATCGCTTGCGCCTTCTCAACTCACTTTTGGCCAAATTTCCGGCAATCGTAAACAGCCATGTAGAAAAATTGGCAATTGCGCGGTATTCCTCGCGCTTTCCAAACGCGCGCAAAAACGCCTCTTGCACGATATCTTCTGCTGTTTCCCGATCGCTCACAAAGCGAAAAACAAAATTGTACAACCGTCCTTGATAGCGCCGCACAATTTTTCCATAAGCATCAATATCTCCAGCAGATACTTCAGCTAAAATCTCTACATCGGGTTGTTCGCCAAGTCCATATCTCGAATTTGCCATAAGCATGGAATTCCTCCCCTTTGGGCATATCTTCCCATCCCATCCCAAAGCTTTACATCCTCAATCCTACTATTAAACCCCCCATGCACCGTCAGGGTTCCCAAAAATACGCGCCGACTATTTTTCCGCATTGCGCCTTCGTCAATCCCGTCTTATATTCATCAGCCCAAATCCGAAACTGATGACATTCATAAGAAAGCGAGGAACCCCGATGGCAGCAAATCAGGTCGTCGAACAAAACGGACAATACATCCCACCGCAAAATCTCAGCACCAATGCACATGTTCCCAGCATAGATGCCTACGGAAAACAATACGAAAAATCAATTGCCGACCCCGAAGCATTCTGGGTAGAAATTGCCAATTCATTTCACTGGTACAAAAAATGGGACACCGTGCGGTCCTACAACTACAATATAGACAACGGGCCGATCTCTATCAAGTGGTTTGAAGGGGCCAAAACCAACATCACGTACAACTGCATTGACCGTCACCTCGCGTCTCGAGGAGATCAAGTCGCCATCATCTGGGAAGGCAACGAGCCTGGTGAGGACGCCAAACTCACCTATAGTGAACTGCATGAACAAGTCTGCAAATTTGCCAACGTACTCAAATCTCGAGGTGTAAAAAAAGGCGACTGCGTCTCCATCTACATGCCCATGATCCCCGAACTCGCCATCGCTATGCTGGCCTGCGCGCGCATCGGCGCTGTCCACTCAATCGTCTTTGGCGGCTTCTCCGCCGAAGCACTGGCAGACCGCATCGTCGATTCCTCCTGTCAGATCGTACTCACTACAGATGGCATGTTCCGCGGCGACCGCCCCATGGAACGCAAGCAACCCGCCGACGAAGCCATCGCATTGGCCAACTCGCGCATGGGGAACATTAGTGTTCACACCTGCATCGTCGTCCAGCGCGTGGGCGAAGATAGTGGCATCGCATGTCCCATGCGTGAAGGACGCGACTTGTGGTGGCACGAAGCCATGTCAGAAGTTGATGCCGACTGCCCATGCGAAGAAATGGACGCCGAAGATCCGCTCTTCATCCTCTACACATCTGGTTCCACCGGCAAACCCAAAGGCGTACAGCACAATGTAGGTGGCTACATGGTGTACACGGGCTACACGCATAAAAATGTCTTTGACTATCAGGACGGCGACATCTACTTTTGCGCCGCCGACATAGGCTGGATCACAGGCCACTCCTACATCATCTACGGACCCTTATCAAATGCCGCCACCACCATCATGTTTGAAAGCACGCCCGTCTATCCCGACCCGGGCCGTTACTGGCAGGTCATCGACAAATACAAAGTCAACCAATTCTACACCGCGCCCACAGCCATACGCGCTCTAACCAGAGAAGGCGATGAATGGCCCGCCAAATACGACCTGTCATCCCTCAAAATACTCGGCACAGTGGGCGAACCCATCAATCCCGAAGCCTGGCAATGGTATCACCGCAATGTCGGGAGAGAGCGATGCCCCATCGTAGATACATGGTGGCAAACCGAAACCGGAGGCATCCTCATCAGCCCCCTGCCCGGCGCAACCCCTACCAAACCCGGGTCTGCGACCTTTCCTCTCTACGGCATCAAACCCGTGGTACTCGAACCCGAATCGGGCAAAATCGTCGATGGCAATGGCGTCGATGGCGTACTCGCCATCTCAGAACCCTGGCCGGGACAAATGCGCACTGTCTATGGCGATCACAAACGCTTTGAAGAAACCTACTTTCAGCAATACAAAGGCTTCTACTTCACCGGTGACGGCTGTCGTCGCGACGAAGACGGCTACTACTGGATCACCGGCCGCGTAGATGACGTCATCAACATCTCGGGCCACCGCATGGGCACCGCCGAAGTCGAAAGCGCCCTGGTCTCACACGCCAAAGTAGCCGAAGCCGCTGTCGTCGGCTTCCCGCACGAAATCAAAGGACAGGGCATCTATGCCTATGTCACCCTCAATGTGGGCGAAGCCTATACCGACGACCTCAAAGCCGAACTCGTCCAGCAAGTCCGCACCGAAATCGGTCCCATCGCCACCCCGGATGTAATCCATTGGGCACCGGGACTGCCCAAAACGCGCTCGGGCAAAATCATGCGCCGAATCCTGCGCAAAATCGCCGAAAATGACACCTCGGACCTCGGCGACACCTCCACCCTCGCCGACCCAACCGTCGTTGACGACCTCCTCGCCAACCAATAAGGCAGAAAAAAGGCGGACACGATTGCGTGCCCGCCTTTTTTTAATCGACCATCATCTCACAGCACCACATCATCTAAAATATGTTCAAATGCTTCAAGACTGGACACCTGGACCGCCGAGCGGAGCACCTGTTTGAGGCGTTGCAAATCTTCAATGGCGGCAATGCGAGCAGATAGGGAATGCGAAGCAGGGAGATCAAATCGAATCTCTAACACATCGAGAATATCTGCAATCGCACGGTCTCTTTCACCTCGCTTAATGCCCTGCTCAAGACCCTGCTCTCTGCCCTCCTCAAGGCCCTCCTCTCTGGCTTCCTCTCTGCTTTGTTGGGTAAGGTGTTGAAAAAGAGATGATTCGCGGATCAGATCCATGATACCCTCCTTAAAAATAATACCAGAAATTGTTTCAGACTCATATACCAACTCGCTCAACGCCACCATGCCAGCCAGATAATCCGCCCGATATGACCGGGCGATGGGATGCGTCCGAGCCGTGTGAATACACTGATGCAACCACGCATCTAAGGCCATCCCCTCAGGTGGCTTCATCAATGGCGTGAAAGGAATCAGACCCGATTGCTCCGATTCGAGCACGCGCTCGCCTTCTATCTCAATCAACCTGATCACCCTGTACTGAACCGCGAACAGGTAGCCGGAACGCTCCTGGATATAATATCCGGGATCGCGCCGCCCGGCATTGGGACGCAGGTAGATCACGTTGGAATATATCGGCAGACCGTGTTGTCTAATAGCATGTCCAATATAGCCTGCCATGCGGCGCGGCATGGGCGGATTGGTGCTGTCAGTCGTTTGAAACTCGTTGTGAACCAATACCTCTTCGTCATCGATACGCACGCGAATCAGGCTATCGGTCTGGTGTGCTTCAATCGTGAGTTGCTCTGTGTCAATGACGGCAAGAACTTCAACGTCTTCGCGTCCGAGGGTGAAACTGGCAAAGTCGTCGGGATAAGTTTGAATGAGGTGTTTAGATATTGCATCAAATTCGGCCATGTGAGATGCCCCAGATCTGAGAGTTGGTCGTATTTTGGACAAACGCAACAGTCAGAACTCAAGCAAATATCAGGCCAAGATCACAAAATTGAGCGATAAAAGGAGGCTCGACAGAAACTCAGACACCTCATTATGCTTTCAATATGCAGTATTGAGCTATTGTTCACAACTTGAATTTAAATCCGCAGATGGACGCAGATGGGCACAGATGAAAGGCAAAAGGGTACATTTTGAGCCATGAATAGGCGGCATAGTGAAAGATATGTGCCACTTGCCCGAAGCCAGCCAATCCCCCTGTCAGAAGCGGTGTACAACTGGTCGATTTCCAGACCAGTTCATCAGGATGGGCAGAGCCTGCACTGGAATGTTTCTATCCAGTGATGTGAGGATTTACACCCCTCTCAAGCCCCCCATCCAAACCCATTACACACTCTCAGTGGATTACGAAGGGATAGGTGGTCAATAAAAACCGTCGTCAGGATATTGCCTTTGTACGAGTAAGAGCAATACATTTACTGATCTACGACACGCACGGGAATGGGAACAGTGCGAAAATCTACATGATCGCCGTGCGTGACCTGGAGTTCAATCGTAGTTTCGCCTACCTTGAGACCACGCAGGTGAAAATCAAACTTGCCGACATCATCGGCATCCTGAACAACTTCCAAAACCGTGGGATCGGCAATCGCCCATGTAAATTTGAAATCGGGATCATCTGGTGGGGGAATCTCATCGCCATGGTCATCCAGAAAACGGATGCTCCATTTAGGAGTAAGTCCACCATTGGAAACTTTGAGATGGCCTACCCGACCACCGCTGGCATCGATCTGCCCTTGAAAATATCGGAAAAATCGATTGCCCGAATCTATGAGGACCAGACCCTCGGGTTCGAAACGTTCTTTCTCTTCCTTACCGAAGCTTCTGCCAAAAATCAGAAAATCGCCAAATCCAATCGTGCCATCTTCATCCAGATCATACTTTGCGTCATACTGCTCATCGCCACGACTTAAACCAAACTGGCCTACAAATAGCACAAAGTCGTCAAAACCAACCCGCCCATCGCCATTAAAGTCCGGCGTAAGAACCGCAAGCTGTAATGCCACGCTGGTATTATCAAACGTTACCTCTTCACGTTGTCCCCCGCGACCGAGTTCGGCACGCACCAACCGAAGCGTTGTGCCAGAAAACGTACTCGTTGTGCGAAAACGAATACTTCCCACCAGACCGCTATCGACTGCGGCCTTCCCCCCAAAAGACACCAGACTAATCTCAATAGCAGTTGGATTCGTGCTTGGTAAGGCAAGCACCTGAGCATTTGGTAGAACACTGCCTGAGTCAAATCCCTCATAAAGCAGTTGCGTTGCATCGTATTCAAAGCGAATGGAAACACCATCCGCATTCTGGATATTTTTGCCAAATACCTGAAGGGAGACAACCGACCCGGGAGCAACATCGAGAGATGTAACCGCTTGGTCGCCTGCTGCACCATCCACATCCAGAGATAGTGAAAAGGTGGCCTGTGACACCCCATCCAATCCCAATGCAGACATATCCCACAGAATGACCGTACCACTACCACCCCCTGAAGCAAGGGATGTCCCATCGGGAGAAAACGCAACAGACCAGACAGGTTGCGTACGACCAAAATCAGAATGCTCATCTATATGCCTATAAGTCGCGATATTTTGTCCTGTCGCAATGTCCCAAAGTTTAACTGTTCTATCACTTGACCCTGAACCGAGGGATGTCCCATTGGGAGAAAATGCAACAGACCAGACCGAAGACTTATGCCCTTCAAAGGTGGCACTATTTGTTTGCGTCGCTATATTCCACAGCCTGATTGTGTTATCCCCTGACCCGGACGCGAGAGTTTTGCCATCAGGAGAGAACACCACAGAAGAGATCCCAGATGTATGTCCTTCAAGCGTAGCGATAGTGCGACCTGTCGCAATATCCCAAAGTTTAACTGTTCTATCACTTGACCCCGAAGCGAGGGTTTTACTATCGGGAGAAAACGCCACTGAACGGACCCTATGTGTGTGTCTTAGCGTGGTGATATTTTCTTTAGTCGCCACATCCCACAGCTTGATTGTGCTATCCTGTGAACCCGAAGCAAGCATTGTACTATCAGGAGAAAACGCCACTTGAACAGAACGCGTATGCTCCTCAAAGGTAGCGATATTTTCTTTGGTCGCAATATCCCATAGTCTAACCGTGCCATCGTATGCCCCTGAGGCGAGGGTTTTGCTATTGGGAGAAAATGCCACTGAACGGACCCTATGTGTGTGTCTTAGCGTGGCGATATTTTCTTTAGTCGCCACATCCCACAGCTTGATTGTGCTATCCTGTGAACCCGAAGCAAGCATTGTACTATCGGGAGAAAATGCTACTGAACGGACAGAACCTATATGTCCCTCAAGCGTGACGATACGGTGTGGCGATAATTCCCACAGACTAAATGCCTCTGCGCTAACATTCCCTTCAGTATCAACCGCCATAATAAAAATCGAATGCACAGGAGGTTCGGAAAGACTTGAAAATACAGCAGACGGAATAACGCCATCATAATCAAATTCAACTATAGCCTCTCTTTCGCCTGAAAACCCGCTACATATTTTCACTTCAGCACCTCCGGCGGCAAAGTGTGGCTCTCTTGTTCTAATGAATAGAATCACCTGATGAAGGCCATCTAAATCGCTGACTTTGAGTTGGATAGAGACACTTCTTGAGCCTGCTGGATATTCACGCTGAGAAATGAGTTCGATTGTTGGCGGCGGCGTCTCTTCATCTGGAATATCGGGATTAAAGTAAGGATGTACAGCCAAAAATTCAGCATTACATGCTGATAACTGGTCTTCTACCCTTGGACCATACGACATGATGTAATTGCCATCCCTGAAATCGTGCGACAATCCGAAAGCATGGCCAAGTTCATGTGCCGCTGTGTGAAAGCTAAATCTACCAGGAACCAATGCATCTCCGCCATTTTTCCCTCTGGAGCCTGCTGTCCCTCCTGCACGCTGACCACCACCAGTACCAATTGCATCTATACTATTGTCAATGACAATGAAGTAAATATTCTTTCTCACATCAAACACCTGTTCAATCTCGTCAAACATGGTAAGAAATGTATTGTCAAGATAGTGAATATCAGGGTATTGACCATCCACGCGATGAACCATCGGTTCGCCTCGTGCATCGGTTTCAAAGCGAAAAGTTTTGTACCCATATCCATGCGCCTGCATCTGTTCTGCATAAAAGGTCTGAATCTGGCGAATTGCAACTTTTATCGAATCAACTACTTCCTGACGAAACGGACGGTCATTCGGCAAGAAGTAGATCATCCGCACAGTACGCGGTTCGCCAACGTTCAAATTAAGCGCGTGCTTTGTAGCAGCATAGATGCTATCGCGTGCCTGCCTGTCTTCGAGATTGAGAGGTAGGCAAAAATGTACATTGTTCTCAGCGGATGGATGAGAAGCATACCCAACAGACGAGAAGCAACCGCAGATAACCGCAGATAGACACAGATAAAAAGCAAAACGAATAATGGAGCTTTTCATGGGTTTGTGCTCCTTTAATCTACTTCTATTGACGATGATATCTTATTCACGATTCAAGACGTGCCCCATTATACGCTTTTTCTATATCAGACAAAGACTTATGGGCGGATGTAAAAGCAACCTTTAGTCTTTTCTTTAAGTCATGTTCATACCAGATTCCCAAGCCAGAAATTCAGCTATTTCAAGACAATCTGAGGCCATAGCGGGAAGTCCTCCGAGTTCAAGCTCCCAGAACTTAGGCGTGAAGTGGACAAACTCATTTCTCAACTGGTTCAATAGTTTGATAGATTGATCTTGGGTACCTGTGGGAACGAACTGCTGGCTATCCCCGTGCCTTTTCATTGGGGGCTTATCATCTTTGATCTTCTTATAAAGGTCGAGGAAGTTAGCGAGTTTCCCGCGCGGCTCTGGCTCGTCGCTTCTATCATTTTCATACCAACTTAACCACCGATCCGCATCCTTTTCGTGAAGAACATTCAAGCCATGACTTCCTGTGAGCGCAAGGACCATCATGCCCTGGATGCCGCTATGCAGAGCGAAGGTCGCCCACTTCCACTGACGCGGATCATCTATGACCCGTTGTAGCTGTTCTGAGAACATCTCGAAGTCCGAAACCGTCTCGATCCATTCATTTGTGCTCAGCCATTCATCTTCCAAGTTATTTGGTTCTTCTTTTGGATGGAATATTGCTTGGTACATCTGATCCATTTCATTTTGAATCGCGTTATTCTCCTGTTTCATAATACACCTCCTGATGAGAGTGAATCTCTGGATGCTCCTATTTCAATTTTACTATCCAGTGGAGTCCCTTGTAGATGTGAGGTAGGTCGTGCCATTCTCACTCAAAAGATTGCTATAAGATTCCGCAGTCATTTCACCAACCCCTTTTGTCGTCCGCGGCGTAAGGTGCGTTTTTGGTCTGCGGGATTTGAGGGATAGGCAGTGATGACGCGCCCGTTGCGTATCACGACCTTGCGATTCACAAGCCGACTCAACGTCTGTATCTCTCGCTTTCGGATCTCAATCTCGCGGGCGGCATCCCGGTTACGCATAAAATAGGTTTCGTCGTCAATCTGCGTTCCATACGCGAGAATGATCGGTATATCCGCTTTGCGAATGCCGCGCTGTTGCAGGCGTGTCTCGGCGTGTCGGCTATAAATGAGATTACTCATTGATCATCTCCTTCTTGATCAGTTTCGGAATTGGTCTTTTGAGAATCCGCCTTCAATAAAATATTCCTCTTCTCATCGCCTTGTAGCGACGTGGCTATAAACTCTGCGATTACGCCCTCTTTATCCCGTTCCAAAATATCCGGTAGCTTTTCTTCAAGCCACTTCGCACGCTTCTCGCTGGCATCTTCTGCCATCAGTTCATCGGGAATCTCTGAGAGCCGCGCACAACCAGTTTCAAGGCATATCCTGGCAATAGGAGATCCGTTAGCAATGTGGTCGAGTTCTTCTCGGCAGATGTCGTAGTGAGGGAACTTGAAATTTGACGCCAAGCTGAGAACACCACTATCTACATCAACCACGCCGGAGGCAGCGAGTTCTTCTGCTAACTTTCGCAAATAGTGGGTGAAGGGGTTGTTTTTAGAGGCATCAAAGGGCGTACCCATAAAATCATCATCCAGATGTTCGCCAAATAGATCAGCCTTATCGATGGACTCTCCTTCTCCGCCGGCACCTTCGTCCATGCCGTGCTGAAGATATGCGCTGCCCCCACTCCAGAATCCATCAATTTTCATCAAATGATCGTACGCTTCCTCCACCTCTTTCAATTTTTCGCGTCGCCAGGCGAGACTTCCTTCGGCCAGAAGGACAAAAAAGAGCGGTGCCATATTAATGATCTCGGTGGCATTGACACTATATCGGCGTTTGATGAGGTCGTAGGCGAGTCGGGTCTTCGGTGCTACCTGCGCGCCAATCTGGACTCGGTCGGGGTTGTCGGCGGGCGTATCATCGGACTCGGGAAGCGGCAACTCGCCGGTGAGTACACCAGGTTCGACGCTGAGTGCCTTGGCTAAGCTTTCTATGGTGTGCTCGCGGACAGTCGTGTTCTGCTGTGAAGTGGCTTCTAAGCGTTGGATTGTCTTCTCGGTAATTCCAGGTGGATTCACACGCTTGGTCTTTTCCGCCAGTTTAACCAGCGAAAGTTTCTGCTTTTTGCGCAGATAGCGAAGGCGATCAGGATCAATTTTCATGGCGAGGCTCCTTGAAGTAAGTTTTCACGACGAGGCCGCTTAAATTTGAAATGCTATAAAATATAATATAATTAAAATAGCCTCGCAATGGATATATTTCCAAAATAATTATTTAAATAATAGGACATTTATATTCTAAATGTCCTATTATACCCTTGAAACACTTACCGAGACTCTGTCCCAGCGCACAAAGAAGACAAACGCGGACATTTTGATGTTTTGCATCCCTCGGCCCGTTTCCCGCGGATGTGGCGTGGGTTTGACCAGCGTCGCCAGTAACAAAAAAATACCGCCCTCCCGATATAGGAGAGCGGCATAGGATGGATTGGTGCTATGAACCGACGCCTGTGTTTTTCTATCCCTTCAACTCCACAATAATATTCCGCCAGGGTTCATCACCCACATTGATGGCCTCGTGAATATCTTCGCCATCAACATCTCGCCATTGCACCTGTCCATCCTCCATATCGCGGGCCTCGCGTTTGGTCCCATCTGATGAAACGCCCTGGAGTGTTCCCCCGCCGATAACCACGTACAAATAGTCATTCTCGTGCCGATGCATGCCCGTACTCTCGCCCGGGGCAAGCGCGAGATCCCAAACGCGCACGCGATCATTTTCAAAAAGCAATTTGGTCCCAATATCTTCAGATATATTCATCTTGACCTCCTGTAAATAAAATGTCAGACCGCAAATTTCTGTGCGACAAAAATATCGGCGCGCCGGCCCAGCACCGCAATATCTTTAATCTGTTCAATCAGCGTCAAATTGGTCCGCGCCAGCGCACGCTTGATCGCCTCCCACTCACTCGAAAGAACCACAACAATACCGTCAGGGCGCAAAACCCGGTCAATCTCCGCAAAAGCAGACTCATAAAGCGCGCGGAGTTCAAAAACAGACCCAACCTGACGGCCCCAGGGCGGATTGGTCGCAACCTTATCAACAGACTGATCGGACAGAGGCAATCGACGCGCATCCCAGTGAAAAACATCGCGCGGCTTATGGCGATTGCCAAAATTTTCCAGCGTATCTGCAACAGCTTGCTCGTCAATATCCCCACCCTGAACCAGCGCATAGCGACCCGCAAGCGCGCGCTCAATCATAACCGTACCCGCACCGCACATCGGATCCAGAAAAATATCGCCATCTTCTGGACGGGTGAGCTGAACGAGTGCCCGCGCAATCGTGGGACGCAGCGACGCCGGGCGATTGGCAATTTTATACGTGCGATGGCGCATCGTGCGATCCGTAAGCCGCAACCCCAGACGCACCTGCCTGCCGGTCTGTTGCAACCACAATTCCAGATTGGCATCATCGGGCACAAGACGCCATTTGGGAAAGCGGCGCCCCACAGCCCGTTCAACCGCCACCTGCATCTGGTTGCGACGGTACGATTGCCAGCCCTGCATAGATGCCTGAACAATAACGCGATAGCTCGTCCGCCCTCTGGGCAACCCATTGAACTGCCTGTGAATATTGAGCGCCGGAATCAAATCGGGTATCTCACCTATGGTATTGAGATCCTCGCGCTCTCCGCTCAGCGGCACATCTGCAAGATGCAAAAAAACATCCTCCACAGTCCCCAGTTGGCGCAACGCGAGCGGATTGCCTCGCCAGTTGAACTGTACCAGATCGTAATCTCGCACGCGGTCTGTCCGCACATTGGAAAGGCGATCCCCAAAACAAAACCGCAACTCCCGCACAGTAACCTGCCCAATGCCCTTGAATGACGTCGTATATAAAGTCGTCACAGTATCTTTGCTCAAATCGTCGAAACGACATAAAGTAAATTTTTATTTTGCAAAACCATAAGAAAGTAAATATAATGCTCTGCAATTCAAGATAAATTTTTACGACCAAAGAAGTGGGAGAAGGCACGGGACTGGGTCTTTCGGTTAGTTATGGTCTCATCCAGGAGCACAGAGGCCGAATTGGGGTGAACAGTCAACCGGGCAAAGGTACTGAGTTCCAGATTTATCTTCCCGTTAGACGAATAGACGAACCCCGCCACCCAAAATGTATCCGCAGATGGACGCAGATGGACGCAGATGGACGCAGATGGACGCAGATGAACGCAGACAGGGAAGACTCATCTATGAACTGGCGTGGGACACGGCGCAACGAAGAAGTACCAATAATTTTAAAACAGCTTCTAAAGTGTATAATTTTTTCGTGGTTTCTTTTTCAATCGTATAAAAAATTATACACTTTACAGAAAATTACGACTTATAGCACTTAAAATATAAAAATTTTATCTCTTTTTTTTTCAAGCACTTGAGCATTTTCAAGTGCTTTTTTTTGTATTGAACGAATTTATGGCACGCATCTTGCTTTAATAACAAATCCGAACCCTGATAACAGAGGCCGATATCTATGGTGTTTTCGACCTTATTCACAATGTCAACAAAGGAGCGTTGCGATGATCAGGATGACCGAGAACAAACGGAGAACCGATGTGTGCAACCCTGTGTCCTGTTCAATCGGCATGCTTTTCATTCTTTGTCTGCTCGCTGTGCCATTGGCATGGGGGGATTATCAGGATGGCAGGATGGCATATAGCCGTGGAGACTATGCAACAACACTCGAGGAATTGCGCCCCCTCGCCGAGCGAGGCAATGCCAGCGCGCAGTATTTCATTGGTTATATGTATTACAAAGGGCAGGGGGTGAAGAAAAACTATGCGGAGGCTGTGATATGGCTTCGCAAGGCCGCCGAGCAAGGCGATGCCCGTGCCCAACTCTTCCTTCGCCGGATAGGTAATAAAAGCCATTGTCCAGATGCAAAGGCCGCGAAATGGCTTCGCAAAGCTGCCGAACAAGGCGATGCCAATGCTCAACTCGCGCTTGCTGGCAGGTATTTCAGAGGTCACGGCGTCGCCAAAGACGATAAGGAAGCCGCGAAGTGGCTTCATAAGGCTGCTGAGCAAGGCCATGCCAAGTCTCAGTTCGCACTTGCCAACAGGTATTTCAGAGGTCACGGCGTCGCCAAAGACGATAAGGAAGCCGCGAAGTGGTTTCGCAAGGCCGCCGAACAAGGCTATGTCCTGGCCCAATTCACCCTGGGTAGATTCTATGTTACGGGTATGGCGACACTCAGCGTGTCGAAAGACGTTGTGGAGGCGCATAAGTGGTTGAGCCTATCTGCGGCACAGGACCACACCAAAGCCCGCGAAAAACGCGACGAGATTGCCAAACTGATGACTGCTGAGCAACTTGCCAAAGCCGAGCGCCGGGCGTGCGAATGGGAATGGAAAAGGATTGAAAAAAAAGGGCCAGAGTAAGCCAGCAGTGCCAAACACACTTTGATGTAGAGCGTAATATGTAACGCGAATCAACGGAGCGGGGTACAAGGGGGCGTTTTCCAGCCCTGTTCATAGACGGAACGGGGTACCTTCGTGGATTTCACGTCTCACCCCAAAACCGAATCCACATCAACATGCGCCTCAACCAATTCCATCATCCCGCCCAGGCAAACTGCATCCACATCGACATTCGGATCATAGGGGATAGTACCCGACGATGGAACCCCAGAAATGCGCGTCACAACCCCTGGACTCAATTGCGCCGACACATCTGGCCCCCCCGGTGACAGCGTATTGTAAATCACACTATTAATCTGCAAACCGCGTGCCCGCGCCGCCTCGATCGTAAGCAACGTGTGATTAATCGTACCGAGGGCTGCGCGAGCCACAATAAGAAGAGGCAAATCGAGACGCACAGCGAGATCTGCCACCAGAAAATCATCCGCAATCGGCACCAGAAGACCGCCCACGCCCTCGACCAAAACACAATCGTGAATTTTTGAAAGACGATTAAAAGCGTCAAAAACAGGCGTGAGATCGAGCACCCTCTCTTCCCGCGCAGCCGCAATATTGGGCGAAAGCGGATCGCGCAGATAAATCGGATTAATCGTATCCAGAGACTGGTCCGATCGCACAGAGCGCTTTAACAATTTCGCATCCGCGCGACTACCCGCAGAAATCGGCTTCATAACCCCTGCATTGATTCCCCGTTTCTTCAGCACCGCGGCCAACCCGGCGGTAATCGCCGTCTTGCCGATCTCCGTATCCGTACCCGTCACAAAAATCCCCCTCATCATCTCACACCCCTTCGTGTCGTGAAACTGCTGGTGAGGCGTCGCAGTTGTACCCCGTTCCGTGTCCTTCGTGGATCACCTCTCAGCCCCGTCGGTAACAGCTACAATCGCATCGCAAACAATATCTATCATGTAATCTATCTCGCCTTTGGAAACAGCATAAGGAGGCATAAGAACAAGCGTATTGACCAGCGGGCGAATGAGAAGTCCATTTTCCCGGGCAACATCGCACACCCGGTGTCCTATGCGGTCTTCAAACGGATATGGCGTTTTATTCTCCGCATCCAACACCAGTTCAATAGCCACAATAAAACCCCGTTGACGAACATCCCCCACATGTGCCAGATCCCTGAACCGCTGCAACTGCTCCGCGAGATACGCGATCTTATATTGCAATTTCTCCAGCGTGCGATCTGTCTCAAATTTCTCTATTGTCGCAAGCGCAGCCACACAACCGAGTGGATTGCCCGTGTACGTATGCCCGTGAAAAAACGTCTTCATCTCCGCATAATCGCCCAAAAAGGCATCGTAAATCTCATCCGTAGCCAGCGTAGCCGCCACCGGAAGATACCCCCCGGTAAGCCCCTTGCCCAGACAGAGCAAATCGGGTGCAACATCTTCGTGTTCACAGGCAAACATCTTGCCCGTTCGCCCAAATCCCGTAGCGACCTCATCCGCAATCAGAAGCACATCGTATCTATCGCACAACTCAGCCGCGTATTTGAGAAAACCCGGCGGATGCATAAGCATGCCCCCTGCCCCCTGCACGAGCGGTTCCACGATAAAAGCCGCGAGGCGATCCGCGTGTTCGGCAATAATCTTCTCCAGGGTATCAAAACACGTCCTATCGTGAGGAAAAGGCGCGGCAATAGAAGAAAAAAGCAGGGGCCGATACACACTGTGAAAATGCGCGATCCCCCCCACGCTCACCGAACCAATCGTATCGCCGTGATAGCTCTCCGTCAGATGCAAAAAAGAGTCCTTCTCCCGACGCGGATGTGCCCGCTGTTGCCAGTATTGAAACGCCATCTTAACCGCAACTTCAACCGCAGTCGCGCCACTATCTGAAAAAAAAACCCGACTGAGACCCCTCGGCGCAATCTGCACCAGCTTCTCCGCAAGTTGAACAGCCGGAATATTGGACAGGCCCAACAGCGTACTGTGCGCTACGCGGTCGAGTTGCGCGCGAATAGCACCGTCAATCTCCGCAACGCGGTGCCCGTGCACATTGCACCACATAGACGAAAACCCATCGAGATAGCGCTTGCCGTCGATATCCACGAGATAAACACCATCGCCGTGCGAAATAATAACAGGCTCCTCATCCGCATAATCTCGCATCTGCGTAAACGGATGCCAGACAACCGCACGGTCGATATCCTTCAAATGGCGTTTCTGCGCATCGTCCATCGCTCATCGTCCATCGCTCATCGCCGCGCCAACCTCCCGCGCAACACGGGGGCGACGCAACTTCCAGATCATACCATCGTAAATAAAATGCATAAACGACGTGCCATACGTAAAAACCAGAAAAAACGGAAGAGAAAGAAATTTGAGACCGTATAACAAGCCGCTGACCACAACAATAAAACCCGCAGTATAGGGCACAATACGCTTTCCCGCGCGCGTCAGCACAGGTGACGCAAACGCATCGAGTTTTGCCTTATTGTGAACCGTAAGCGCGACAAGGGCGATATATTCCGCGGCGTGGCTAAAGCTGGTCGCAATAAAAAGCGCGTCTGACGACAAAATGGGCACAACGCCATACATAAACGCAACCGAAGCAAAAAAAAGCAATTTGGGCCAGTTGATCTGCGCGCCCCGAAACTCGTAAATAAGCCACGCAATAGTCACAGCGATGGCTGCGACATATATCCCTTGCGCCCCCACAGGCGGAAGCGGCGTCCCGATAAGCGTATGCAAATAATGCATAACGCGACCTTCGACATCGGCCTGAAAAGCAAACAGATACCCAAAGCCCGCAATGCCCCAGAGATACGAAGTCCAGGCATCGAGCTGTTTGTGACCCCATTGCCCCTTCCCGGAATAAATCCGCAAAATGCCGTACTTTTGACGAACAAAATGGAAATAATTAAAAAGATACCAGAACGCGAACATCTCCGGCTCTTCAACCCGAAAATAATAACACAGAGCGACAAATCCCAGACACAGCACCGGGGTTATGAGATAGATCAGACGCCGCCGTTCAAATTCAATGCGGTCGAGATAAACGAGGGGAAAGGTGAAATACCGGTGGGCAACAAATGACGTGACCGCAATGAGACGGAATGTTTCACTGAGGTCAGGGAGAAGATAAGGAGCGGCAAAAAAGACCAGCCATCCGAGCGAAATACAGCACAAATCGACAGACGGGGAAATAATCCAGTGAGATTTTTTCATCGCATACTACGCGCGGGACGCGCCCAGGGTTTCGAGGACTTGCTTGGGAATTTTGCAAACAAAAGTATAAGCGGGATCGTACATATTGCCCATATCGTATTCGACCGCCTCCCCCAGCAACACATGCACGGTGCGCTCATCCAACCCAAAATCAGACACGAGCCAGCGGATCATTTCAGTGGTCGCGTGTTCCACACACTGATCGAGTGGACGGGCATTGCCCACCGTAAAAATATGCGTCTCGTTTTCACCCCGCGGCCAGTTAATCGTTTTGCCCTTGTGCAGATGAACCGTAAAACGGACATCAAAAGAAATTTCAATACCCGTACCCACAATTTCACCATCGCCCTGAAGCGCGTGCCCATCGCCAATGTGAAAAAGCGCGCCCTCGACAAAAACTGGCAAATAAACCGTCGTGCCCTCGTTAAAACGCTTGTAATCCATATTCCCGCCGTGCGTGGATGACGTCGCTGTCGAAATCGCCTGCCCCCGCGGCGGCGCAACCCCAAAACATCCGGGATGCGGATTGAGCGGCAAAACCAGATCGCTTAACGGACGGGTAGCGGGACTGCCATAACCGGGCGTGGTATGGTCGCGGTTGCGAGAAACCTCTACCGGGCGTGCCGTGCGATTTTCAAAATCGATCGCCCATAAAACCCGCGAAATGTCATCCTCAAACTTGGGCACATAACCCGGATCGAGCACATTGGGCGCAACGCGCGCAGACGTATAGCCATGCGAGCGATTGGGCATCAGGTGATCAAACACAACCGAAATCGAATCCCCCGGCTCTGCACCCTCAATATAAAAAGGACCCGTCTGGGGATTGCCACCCTCGGTCACTTGCTCGCCCGTCATATCCCTGCCACCCGCACAAACCGTCGTCGTCGAAAGCGTATCACCACTTGCAATGGTAAGGACAGGTTCGTGTGATCCGATGGTCGTGTGATAATGCGTGGGGGTAAAGTTATGATGTGCCATAAATACTCCTAAAAGATAATGTCACGCAATCATCCTTATTTTCTCCTGTGCCTCCCAGGCCCGCTCCCATGACTTACCGCGATCCTCACTGATATAAAGCGTCTTATCCACGGCGGCCCAAGCACACCCATCTTTTGAAAACGCAATGTGAAAGGTATCGATATTGTGCGGAACTGTTCCTGGAAAACCCGCTGTAACGTGTTCCCAGGTACCGCCCGCATCATCCGATCTATAAAGCTGGCCTGAAGCCTCTCCGTGTGGCCCCTTGCTCACCGTAGCCAGCACACAATCCGGATCATCGGGATGCACGGCAATAGCGCGACCGTAATAATAGGGAAAACCCTCAGATCGGTGGGACCATGACCTCCCGCGATCATCGCTCACAAACACCGCACGCGCCGTATTTGCATACACGCGGTCATCATCCCGGGGCGAAGTAGCCACCTGGTGAACATCATCGTGCAAATCAGGCGTCACGGGTTCCCATGTCTCACCGCAATCTGCCGAACGCATAATACTACCCACGTGAATATCGGCATAAACCCAGCCATCCGTTGTCCTGGCAAAACTGCGCACATCAGGTGGACCCCCCCAGGGCGTGTACCACTTATCGCGCACCGAAAGCTGGTCAAAAGACTCAACGCGATGCGTCTTCCCATCGTCATAACAATAAATATGGGACTCGCCCGTACCGATAAGCAAACGCAGAGGTTCTTCGTCAACAATAATCAAACACTCGATATCCTGCTCAATACCCGTGGCAACCGTCTGGGATCCCGTTTCGGTACATACAAACAAATCACCACTCTTAAGAGCAACAACGCGATAAACCTCGCCTTTGGCAAGCGCGGCAACATCGCCCTCTACAATCTGCACAGGATCGGCATGCTCCTCAAAACCCGTATGCACTGTTCGCGACGTAGCAATAAGCATAACGCACCTCCGTGTTTAAGTTTAAAAGCAATTTAACCGATCGCCCGACCACTGTAAACCCCAAAATCCATTGCCTGACAATTCTAAAAACTTGACAAACTCAGAAATGTCGGATTATTTGTATTGTCTTTCCATTCTACATAAAGGAGATCAATACCATGAATAATTGGAAACCCACCGACGAACAAAAACACCAATGGGAAGAAAAGGGATTCTTTATCGAGCGCAACGTCGTACCAGAAAGCATTGCTTTTGACATGCGCGGCGTTATAAAAAACGAATTGCTCAAACCCGAGCCAAGTGGCAACCCCAATCCAGACCCCATGGATCCCATGGGTGACACCCCTGAAGCGCGCGCCCTGAGATTTCGAAAATTGGGCAATTTCTGCGTCGAATCCCCCCTCATCTGGCATACATTTCACACCGGACGAGAAATGCTCGCCCTGGCGCAATATTTTTTGGGCAGCGACATCATCGTCAAATTCAACAGCGTATTTGTAAAACCCGCCAAAACGGGCAGCGCAACACCCTGGCATCAGGACAACGGCCTCTGGCGCGACGGAGAAACCGAACCCTTTAATGCGTGGATGGCACTCGACCCGGCAACGCGCGAAAATGGGTGTATGCAATTTGTTCCGGGCAGTCACAAAGGTGAGATAGTACAACATGTCATGTACGAAGACAGCATTCACGGTGAACTGCCCCGCGACCTCGTAAAAACGCGCATAAAACAAAGCGGCACAGAACACATCGAACTCAACCCGGGCGACGTGGTCTGCTGGCACAGCAGCCTGTGGCATTACAGCCCGCCAAACCCCAGTCCAAACAGCCGCATAGCCATAGCGGGCGTGTGGACAAACCCCAAAATCAACGCCGGACGCATGCGTCCCCTACACCGCTGGGGCATGAAAAACGGCGAAATATGCACCGCATTTCCCCCCGAATTCGTCCAGAACGAAAACGGCAAGCCCCACCACCCGGGAGACTTTCCCAAAGCAATAAAACCATGAACAAACAGGGAACCATAGACCGTTCCATCGGTCTGGCAGGCGCAACAGGCGTGGGCATTGGTGCCATTGTCGGAGGCGGCATACTCGCACTTGCAGGCGTGGCCTATGCGACCACTGGACCGGCGACACTGCTCGTCTTCGCGGCCAATGGTGTAATAGCAGTACTGACAGCATTGAGCTTTGCCGAGATGTCAACCGCATTTCCCCAGTCCGGCGGCACCTATACATTTGCCAAAAACGTATTATCCGTACGCGCGGCTTTCGCTTTTGGATGGGTAGGCTGGTTTGCATCCATCGTCGCTGGCGTACTCTACGCGATGGGGTTTGCATCCTATGCTGCGATAGCACTACAAGAATGCGGGCGTCTTCTCTTTGGCGTCGCACCAGAATGGCTTGTTGGACAGGCGATGGTCGCAACACTGGCCATCTGCGCAACAGCCTATTATACTTTTGGCCTCATTCGCACCAGCGGAGGCGGGGACAACTGGATCAACTTTGCAAAAATGCTCGTCTTTGCCGTGCTTATCGGCGGCGGTCTATGGGCACTCACGGGCCGCAGCCTGGGAGCCATACACGCCAGCCTGACCCCATTTCTCACCCATGGAACAGCGGGATTTTTTAAAGCCATGGGATATACCTTTATCGCCCTCCAGGGCTTTGACCTCATCGCTGCCGTCGCTGGCGAAGTACGCACTCCCGAACGCACATTGCCGCGAGCCATGCTCTTGTCTCTCGCAGCGGCTCTGGGCGTCTATTTGCCCCTGCTCTTTGTCATCGCGACTGTAGGTGTGCCACCCGGACATACGATAGGTGGCCTGAGCGCCAACCATCCCGAAGTGGTAGTGGCTCTCGCGGCGCGACATTTTTTAGGTGAAACGGGTTTCTGGCTCGTACTGGTCGCCGCCATCTTGTCCATGCTATCGGCACTACAGGCCAATTTGCTGGCGGCTTCTCGCGTGGCCCTCACCATGGCGCAAGACCGCACCCTTCCCGCACCTATTGGCGAAGTACATATTCGCCATAAAACGCCCATAACCGCAATCTGTGTCAGTGCCCTGACAATGGCAATCCTGCTGATGGTTGTGCCCGATGTAGCGGCTGCTGGCGCTGCGGCGAGTTTGATTTTTCTCATCTCTTTTGCCATGACGCACTGGACCAGCATCCTGGCCCGAACGCGACGGCGAACACCCGCACCATTCCACACGCCATTATTTCCGCTCATTCCCGTTACAGGCGGTTTGTGTTGCGCCGGACTGGCACTCTTTCAGGCCATATCCGTGCCAACCGCTGGCTTGATCTCGGCGGTATGGCTGGGACTGGGCGGATTATTGTATTGGGCATTATTGGCGCGCCGCGCACGCGTTGTCGATGCCTCTGCCGAAGCCCTCGACCCACAACTGCTCCAAATGCGCGGTCGCAGTCCCCTGGTCCTCGTACCCGTGGCCAATCCTCAAAATGCCTCTGCCATGGTCGCAGTTGCCCACGCGCTCGCACCGCCAGGCGTAGGGCGCGTATTGCTATTATCCGTAGTAGCTACCCCAGAAGAGGGATGGCGCGAGGAAGAACCACCTCATACCTTGCGCGACACACAGACAGTACTCAGAGAAGCCGTAACAGCCTCGTTTGCTGCTGGAATGGCACCCGAAGCACTGATGACCATCGCGCCACAACCCTGGCCCGAGATTGTGCGGGTTTCTCGCGCGCACCGCTGCGAGAGTTTGTTATTGGGTTTGAGCGATGTCAACAGTGCCCATCTGGAAGAACTCATCAGTTCTGTGGCGTGCGACGTGGTGGTATTACACGCGCCACCGGGTTGGCACTTAAAGAACATACATCGCGTACTGGTGCCCACGCGAAGTCTCAGTGCCCACGACAAATTTCGCGCCCGCTTGCTGGGCAGTCTGTGCCGCACGGGCAAACGCGAAGTCACCTTTTTGCAGGTATTGCCCGAACACAGCAGTGATTTTCAGTGTGACCGCGCACAGCGCAGACTGACGCAATATGCAAATGAAGAAGTTCCCACCAGAGCCGATGCCTTGGTGGTGCGCCACAACAAACCCCTCGAAGCAATTACGGATATGGCAAATAACTACGACCTAACGGTTTTGGGATTGGAGCGCATTGATAAAAACCGCAGACAATTTGGACAACTCGCACCGGCCCTCGCACAGAATATCACCTGTGCCACCATCATGATCAGCAGACGAGGATGAAGAAGTGTGAAGTATGAAGGAGGAAGTGGGAAACGGTAGGGGCGAAAAATTTTTCGCCCGTCATTGCGACATAATCCGGTAGGGGCGAGGCATGCCTCGCCCGTCGTTGGGATCCGCAGATAAAAAAAGGAGAACACCATGGACGCGAAAAAATGGTTGCAACACTGCGCCACAGAAGCGCAACTCAGGCAATTTAATGACGAGGGATATTTGATCGTCGAAGACGCCCTATCACCCGACCTGCTCGCGCGATTGAATGACGCCGTCGATCGGGTAGAAGCGCGGGAACGCGAGGCAAAAGGACTGAAACCAGATGCATTATTGAAAAAATTCCGAACTGTTGTGGAAGACGATGTCTTTCTGGAATTACTCGATAATCCCAAAACATTCCCCTTATTATGGGATATCCTGGGATGGAATATCCAGCTCTATATCTCCCATCTGATCGTATATCCTCCCGAGCAAAAGAAACGCGAGATACACCAGGGCGGCTGGCATCAAGACGGCGGGAGACCCGTGCCCGAGATGGAACGCCCCCACCCGCGTCTATCCCTGAAAATCAGCTACTGGTTAAGCGATGTTGACACGCCAGAACACGGCGCAATGCAAATTGTGCCGCGCAGTCACAAACTGGACACAAAACCCGAAGGATGCGATGTGATGCCCGTATGTGTCAAGGCGGGAACAGCCGTGCTTTTTGACCGCAGAATGTGGCACCGGCGGGGAATCAACACATCCGACGTCACACGCCGCGTGCTATTCTTTGGCTATAGTTATCGCTGGCTGCGGGGACTGGATTACAACCTCATGCCCGAAAATATACTCGGCAAATGCGACCCCATCCGCCGCCAGCTACTCGGCGATGGCATAGACGTCAAAGGATGGTGGCAGCCCACAGAAGCCGACGTCCCCCTCAAGAGTTGGCTGCGCGAACACAAAGGCGAAGAATATCTCGAAGCATTGGGATAGACAAAAAGAGCCATAACAGATAAATGTTATGGCTCTTTTATTTTCCGAGAACTTCCACGGCTATCAAACCCCTCAATCAAAAGACCACAGCTTGAGAATCGTCTTACACAAAATCCATTCCAGGTCGTCATCATTAAAAAACATGTGGTCGCGTATCAAATCCAGAGACTCTTTGTACCCACAACTCCTGAACACATGGGGAAAATCCGTACCCCACATCAAACGTTCGGGACCGTACACATCGTAAATGCGCTTGATCATATCGTGCGTATCGCGGTGCGGATAGGGCATATTGGATCGCTGACCCACATTGGAAATTTTGACATACACATTGGGATATTGTCCCCAATTGAGCAAATTGGTCAGCAAGGGTTTGGGATCGGGTTCATCCGCGGGAATACCGGCAATGTGATCAACCACAACATTGACCTCGGGAAACCGGGCAATAATGGGTTCAATGGGCTGATGATCTTCAGCCCCGCCAAACAAATTGAAACACAGGCCCAGATCCCGGGCACGCGCCCACAGCGGATCCTTGTCAGATGCAGCCAGACCTTTAGGGTCTCCATAACGCGACAGATGAATGCGCATCCCGCCAAAACCCTCTTCCCTGTGCAAACGCTCTAACTCATCCGCAGCATCGGGTGATGTGGGATCCACAAGTGCCTGTGCCGCGAGCTTATCCGGATACCGCTTGAGACAGTCCGCCACATAGCGATTATCAAAAAGATAGTGGATCGGCTGAACAATAACCGCTTTATCCACTCCTGCGTCCGCCATCGTCTCAAACAAAAGCTCGACCGAACCCGCTTCATGGGGTCGGCTGGGACCATAGGGATAGGTTTCCTCGTCATCGCTCCACACGTGGAGATGGGGATCAATAATCATGTTAAACCTCCTAAAAGCCGTTCGGCGTATCTTGCAAAATCTTCTCAATCCGTTCCAATTCATCATCCGAAAACGCGACATCTGCCGCGCCGACGTGTTCCTTGACCTGATCGGAATTTTTCGCGCCAACGAGTACACATGTGACTTCCTCGCGGCGAAGAAGCCAGGCAATGGCGAGTTGGACCATCGTGATATTTTTCTCGGCAGCAACGGATTTTAACCCATCTGCCACTGCGAGATAACGGGCAAAAAGATCGCCCTGAAAGCGGGGTGAATTCGCGCGCTCATCGTCTTCGGAAAAGACGTGACCGGGCGCGTATTTGCCCGTGAGCAACCCTTTCCCCAGGGGACTATGTGCGAGGATACCAATACCCGTTTGTCTGCAAAAATCCAGATCTTCGGCTTCAATATTGCGGTCAAACATATTGTAACGCGGTTGATTCGAATGAAATGGGGCAATATCGTACGCCTGTTGCATCTGTGCCGCATTGAAGTTGGAAACCCCGATAAAGCGCGTTTTGCCCTGTTCTTGCAGCCGGGCCATGGTTTCCATACTCTCTTCAATTGGATACTGCGGATTCCAACTGTGGATTTGATACAAATCTACGCAATCGACATCGAGATTTCGCAGGCTATTTTCAATGGCGCTTTCAATATCCCCGCGAGAATACTGACGACTGACTTTTGTGGCGAGAAAGCACCGCTCGCGATAGCCATCTTTGAGTGCCCTGCCCAACGTGGCTTCGCTGGTGCGATATGCCTGTGCAGTATCGAGCAGGGTAATACCGCTGTCAATAGCAGTACGCACAGTATCAATACTATCCCTATCATCCATATTGCCCATACCGCCGCCAATGGGCCAGGCACCCAGGCCAATAACCGGGATGTCGGCACCGTCTTTGCCTAATTGCCGATGATTCATAACAGACTCCCTTCTCTGCTTGATATTAAGCGCGTGATGTGATACCTTGATCTCAACATGTTAATCAGAACGGATTTTAAATGCCACTAATCAATACACCCAACGAACTCGAAACCCTTGTCAACCGCGCCCTGGACGCGCCCTGTGTGGGCATTGATACAGAATTTGTCTGGGAACAAACCTATTATCCGCGCCTGGGCATTGTACAGGTGGGACTTGCAAAAAATGATTGCCACCTGATAGACGCCGTCACATTATCGGATCTATCACCTCTGGGTGCATTAATAGCAGACCGCCACACCGTGAAAATCTTACACGATGCACAGCAAGACCTCTGGATTTTAAGACGGATAACAAATGCTATCCCCTGTAATATATTCGATACGCGTTGTGCAGCGGGTTTTGCGGGCCTGGGTTCAACCCTATCGCTGGGTAATTTGTTGCGCCTGTGTCTCAATATACAATTGCCCAAAACAGAAACGCGCACAAACTGGTTGAGGCGACCATTATCGGATAAACAACTCGAATACGCTCTGAATGACGTGCGATATTTGCCCGCCCTGCGCGAACACCTTCTGACCGACATTCATCGACGAGGCAGAGAAAACTGGTTGGCAGAAGAACTCCGTCAGTACGATATTGCCAAATTGTACGATGACCGCGCCCCCGAAGAACAATATACGCGCGTAAAAGGCACGGGAAGACTGTCAAGGCGCGACATGGTCATCGTGCGCGAACTGGCCACCTGGCGCGAACAAAAGGCGCGACTGGCAGACCGCCCCAGAGCCTGGATCATAAGGGATGATACGCTCGTGCAAATTGCCCGGCGTAAACCGCGATCAATTCAGTCGTTAAAACGATTGCGGGGTATCCCGAGATCAACTGTAAATCGGTACGGCAAAAACCTCCTCAACGCTGTGCAACGCGGATTGGCAATCGACGAAAAAAATTGCCCGCCCATACCGCCACCTGTGCGGCCCGATCCCCTTGACGATGCCCGTCTCGATCTCGCCATGGCTTTCTTGCGCGGACGATGTCTATCAGAAGGGATCGATCTCGCAATGGTCGCATCTCGATCAGAAGTCAAAGAATTCATTTCTCCCAAAAGAAATGCGCCGGATAATCCGTTGCACGCGGGATGGCGACACGAATTTTTGGGCGCAGACCTCACCGCGCTCTTGACTGGCAAACACGCCATTGGCATCGATCCCGACACCCGCTTGCCAAACTTGCTGCGGGATAAGGCATAATCCGCTTACCACCCGTGAACAGAATGCCCTTCTTCCGGAAAAAAGGTAAAATCGACAATAGAAGACACACCAACGCCGACGACATAACCGATCACAAGACCAAAGAACAAAGGGATACAGCGCCGATAGAGCGAAATGCCACCAATGCGCAGAATAATGAGCTTGGATGCCCAGGTCAGAAAAATACTGAAGGCATAGACCCGAGAACCCGACATCTTCTGAAAAGCCAGACCCAGGGGATGCAAGGGCCACCACGGGATGCGATTGCGAAGGAGCATAAGCAGACCAGCTTGCCCAAACCCAAAAATCCAGACCGCTATTTTACCCGGATCAAAAACCGTTTTATCCGCGCCAACAATAGCGGAAACCATGCGATCGTACGTGCGAATATTGGACCCGCTAAAACCCGACAGCCCCAGGTTTTGACCCGCGTAGTTATATCCCAAATGGACAATAAAAAGACAAGACCCGAAGAACCCCGAGGCAAAAGCCAGCAGAACGATCCAGAAAACCCATCGGCGGCGGACGTCATTCCCTAAAAGTTTGAGGTGATGAGGCAACGCGGGCCATGCGGGAATGCGCGAATTGCCAAAAAATGCACTCGAATTAATCACGCCCAATGCAACGGTATTTTGTTGCGTGAGCGTTGCGGTCCCCGTAAAAATCTCGACAATTTGACCCCCCTTACCTCCAACCGGAAAAAGATAAGAAAAGCCACTCGCCGCGGTGTATTTTGCCACCGTGAAATACGCTGCATAGAGCAGTAAAAGGTGAAAAAGCGCGAGAAAAGGAGACAAACCCACCGCGACGAACCAGCCAAAAACAAAGATAGTCGCCGCAATAAAACCGAGCAATGATAGGCGATAAGATACCAGACCGTCATCTGCCTCTCCCGTCACGGCTGCGCGAAGAACATCTCGCAAATGGCCTCGCGCGACCCATATTGCCCACACTGCCAGAAAGATGAAAGCACCATGAGATTCTAAAATCAGAATCTCACTCGCTTCTGCCTGTTGCCCGGAAAGACCCACATTAAATCCCGTGCGAGCCATCACCCCTTCTTTGACAATAGCGATAAGACGAAAAGCCCAGAAACTGAAGAGGATGTCCAGATTACACATATAAGTAAGGCCCAAAACAGGAGGCAGAATACGCAAATAGAACGATGGAAAATTGCGCGCAATGGGCACTTCTTTGGTCAGATAACCGTCGTAAATGCCAATTCGAGGCAAGCTAATGGCAAAATAACCGAGAATATTCCAGGCAAAAACACCGAAAACAACAAAAAACCCCACCCAGAAGAGTTTATTCCGAAAAATACCGGGTATAACGCGACCGGGTTCATCAAAACCCTCGGTCAATGCAATCGGAAAAGCCGCAAGAGGAAAAGTGAGACGCTCATTCTCCTCCCATTGCTTTTGAAAAATGACCGCAAGGCACAATCCAGCAACAACAAGGGCAATAGACACGGCGAACCACCAGTGCAGTGAAGCCAGCCATCCGCGCCAGGGAATGCTCGCGCCATCGGGAAGGCCCTCGTAATACGTGCGAATAATCTCGGGCGTTGCCTGCGGCAAACACCACCACGGCAAAAAGTCAAAAAGGACCTCTTCCCATCGATTTTCGGGCGAAGCATAATAAAACGGCGTACTGACAATGCCACCCCAATAGGTCGTCCACCCACTTGCCGAAACCGTACCGACAATCCACGACATGCTGTAAATAACCAGAAGCTCTGTACTGCGCAAAGCCATGCGCGGCCATGCGAGCTTTAGAATGAGATTGATCACGAGCCACGCGACAAAGGGCAAAAGCATAGCCATAGACAACTGCGACTTGACCAGCGAAGCAGACCCCAAAATCATGCCCGTGTAATCGCTGTAAATATTGAGCAACGCCGCAGTAGCCGCACCCAGGACAATGGATCGAATGGTAATACGCCGCGAGCGTGCAGGTTCGGGTTGTGGTTGTGCAAGTGCCATGATATTCTGAGTAATGATATATTGTGCATTTGTCAAGGATGTATTGTACTGAGACAAACCCTGAAAATTGGCTTGCACTTTACCGTTTTGATTGCTATTTTTTCAAAAAAAGCGAACGTCCGCTTGCAGGAGAAGAATAGATGGGCACACAAATAGAAGTCGGCTCTCTCGAAGACGAAATAGAAACCTGTTTTGAACGCGGCTGGAGCGACGGCTTGCCCGTCGTGCCACCCACTGAAGAACGCGTATTGCGCATGCTATCTGGAACAACCCGCTCCCCCGACGAATTGGTAGGCATTGTCCCCCCCAATTACAACAAATGCACCGTTGAAAAAGTCGCCATCAACGCTGTTCTCGCCGGATGCAAACCCGAATATCTCCCCGTCGTACTCGCAGCGGTTGAAGCCGCACTCACAGAGGCCTTCTGCATGCACGGACTGCTCGCCACCACATTCTTTGCTGGACCCCTGATCGTCGTCAACGGACCGATCACACGCGAAATCGGCATGAATGCGCGGGTCAATGCGCTCGGGCAGGGCAACCGCGCCAACGCGACCATCGGACGCGCCCTTCAACTCGTCATCCGCAACATCGGCGGCGGCATCCCCGGCGGCATTGATCGCGCCATGCTCGGCAACCCGGGCAAATACACCTTCTGCTTTGCCGAACGCGAAGACGATTCGCCCTGGGAATCCCTCGCCGTCGAAAGGGGGTTTGCACCCGACGCATCCACAGTCTCGCTCTTTGCAGCCAGCGGTGTCACCCCCATCATGGATCAGGCGTCCCGAGATCCCGACGCGCTCTGTCGATCCTTCGCCGCCTGCCTCAAAGCCGACGGCCATCCCAAACACGCAAACAGCCCGCCCCCCGTACTGGTCATATCGCCGGAACACACCCGCCGCTATGCAGACGCAGGCTGGTCAAAAACCCGATTCCGCGACACATTAAATCAGTACCTCCAACTCCCCGTCGCAGAACTGCTCGAAGGCGCGGGCGGCATCCCGGAAGGCATTTCAAAACAACGGACAAAAGACAACGAAACAATACCCAAATTTCGCAACAACACCTTGCACATCGTCCGCGCAGGCGGAGACGCGGGCTTATTCTCTGCCCTCATCAGCAGTTGGGGAGGCAGCCAATCCCTCACAAAGGAGATTACACCATGAAAACAACCTTACTCGACCCCACATCCGAGCAAAAACCAGCACAGAGAGAACGGGTAAAACGCCCGCAATCACTCGACGGACTGACCATCGGGCTTCTCGACATATCCAAAAGTCGGGGCGACGTATTCCTCGACCGCATCGAAACGCATCTCACACAGCGCAACCTCAAAGTCAACCGCTACACCAAACCCACATTCACGCGCCCGGCACCCATCGAACTCCAGCAACAAATCGCCACCGAGTGCGATGTCGTCGTCGAAGGCCTGGCGGATTGAGGGTCCTGTACAACGTGCAGTGTGCACGACACGACCAACCTGGAAACGCGCGGCATACCCACCGTCTTTGTCGCATCCGAGCCGTTCCGAGAAGCAGCCGATGCCCAGTCAACCGCCCTGGGATTTAATCCCGCTCGCGTCTTCGTCGCCCATCCCATTCAGGATCGCACCGACGAAGAAATGCAGGCACTCGCCGATGGCGCTATTGAACGCATCATGAAAAGAATTAGTAGATAAAAAAGGATCTACCCCCCAATGAACGACGAAAAACTCACCAAAACAGACCGAGAATGGCGGGAACAACTCACGCCCGAACAATACTATGTCTGTCGTCAAAAAGGCACGGAACGCGCCTTCACCGGCATGTACTGGGACTGCCGTGAGGAAGGCGTATATCGCTGTGTGTGCTGCAATGCCGAACTCTTCCGCTCAGAACAGAAATTCGACTCCCACTGCGGATGGCCCAGCTTTTTTGACGCCATTGACCCCGACCGCATCAACCAGCACGAAGACCTGAGCTTTGGCATGCGCCGCATCGAGGTTACCTGCGCCCGCTGCGATGCCCACCTGGGCCACATCTTCGACGACGGACCCGCCCCCACGGGCCTGCGCTATTGCATCAACTCCGTAGCCATTCATCTGGACCGCGATACAGAATCGTAATACGTGCGATTTTTTTTCTTCCCTAAAAACGCGACAAGTTCTACATTAGCAGCCCAACGCTTCATTTCCCCGCAATATTTTGTATATCCCTTATATCCCCTCTCGTGGTCTTTATTTTAGCCATTGGTGTATATCATCCATCTGTCATAAAAATTGGACGTTATACCGTCTAGGGAACTCACGTCCGGACAATACTACGTCTGCCGTCAAAGCAGAATCGTGAAAAGCATCTTTGATCACATTTTGTATCGTCCCATTCGAATCACTTAATTGGCAAAGGTTGAACATCACTATCCCGGAGTCACAAGTCTATGATACGCTCGCACAGCAGGCCCGTCTTCCTCGCCGTTCTTATCGCCGCACTCTACCTGCTCACCGCCGCCCTGTCTGCAGTGCCTGCACAGGCGGGCGATTGTGCAACAGTGCAGGCATTCCCCTGTGGTGAAGAAGAATGTGGCGCCACAGTATTCATAAATGAGAATAATGTAAGAATGATCCCTGCCAATGTGAACTGGCTGCAGGCAACGCCTGCAGGGAACATATTTGACAAGGGAACCACGGTAACACTGAAGATACTCTCCAGCGCACCAAGCAATGCCCATATCTTCTTTCAGGGCAACAACTGCACAGGAGTAGGGATCGTGGTAACACCGCCGCAAGGTACTCCACCGCCACAGGATCCACCGCCACAGGATCCACCGCCACAGGATCCACCGCCACAGCCGCCACCACAGCCGCCACCACAGCCGCCACCACAGCCGCCACCACAGCCGCCACCACCAACCCCTTCGGTGACAATCACAGCGAATCCTACAACCATCACGGAAGGCACATCTGCGACATTCACAATCACAGCTAACCCTGCACCGGCAAACACAATAACCGTGAACGTCAACGTCAGTCAGAACGGCACTTTCATCAGTGGCTCAACAGGCACGCACACGGTCATCATCGGCACCTCCGGCACCGCCACATTGATAGCCAATACTGTAAATGATAATACAGATGAGCCGAATGGCTCGATAACAGCCCAAGTGCAAGGTGGAACAGGCTATACAGTAGGCTCTCCATCTTCAGCAACCGTCAATGTCAACGACAACGACGTATCTGGAGGAGGGAGTCAACCGCCGATAGTGACCCCACCACCACAACAACCACAGCCACCGCCACCACCACCGCCAACCCCTTCGGCGACAATCACAGTGGGGACCTCACCTATCACTGAAGGCACGGATGCGACGTTCACAATCACAGCCTCCCCTGCTCCGTCAGCCACAATAACCGTGAGGGTGAATGTCACTCAAACGGGTAGTGTCCTCAGCGGCACACCGCCTTCAACCGTCACCATCGGCACCTCTGGCACCGCCACACTGACGGTAGCAACAGATGACGATAATACAGATGAGCCAAATGGCTCAATAACAGCCCAAGTGCAAAGCGGAACAGGCTATACAGCAGGCACTCCATCCTCGGCAACCGTCAACGTAAACGACAACGATATTCCAAAGGTGACAATCACAGCAAATACGTCACCCGTCACCGAAGGTACGGATGCGACATTCACAATCACAGCGAACCCTGCACCTACAACCTCATTAAACATGATGGTGGATGTCTCTCAGACCGGCAACTTCATCAGCGGTTCACCGGGCATGCGCTTGGTCACCATCAACGCCAACAATACCACCGCCACACTGACAGTAGAAACGGACAACGATAATACAGATGAGCCAAATGGCTCGATAACAGCGCAAGTGCAAAGCGGAACAGGCTACACAGTAGGCTCTCCATCTTCAGCACCCGTCACCGTCAATGACAACGACATTCCGCAGATGACAATCACAGCGAATCCTACAACCATCACTGAAGGCACGGCTGCGACATTCACAATCACAGCGAACCCCAGACCGGCAACCGCAATAACTGTGAACGTAAGCGTCACCCAAACCGGCAAGGTCTTCAGGGGCACACCGCCTTCAACTGTCACCTTCCGCGCCAACCAGACCACCGCTACCCTCACAGTAGCAACAGATGACGACAATGTAGATGAAATCGCCAGCCAGGTAACAGCGCAAGTGCAAGCCGGAACAGGCTATACAGTAGGCTCTCCATCTTCAGCAACCGTTACCGTCAATGACAACGACATTCCGCAGATGACAATCACAGCGAATCGCGCAAGCGTCACTGAAGGCACGGCTGCGACATTCACAATCACAGCGAACCCCAGACCGGCAACCGCAATAACTGTGAACGTAAGCGTCACCCAAACCGGCGATATCCTCAGCGGCACACCGCCCTCAACAATCACCATCAGCACCAAAAATACCACCCTCACAGTCGCAACGGATGACGACGACGTGCGCGAATCCGATGGTACCGTAATGGCACAGATAACGACAGGTGTGGGCTACACAGTGGGCACACCATCCTCGGCAAGCGTCACCGTAAACGACAACGACACACCTCCGAACTCGCCAGCAACAGGTGCCCCAATCATCATCGGCAAACCCGAGTTGGGCGAAACCCTAAAAGCAGATGTCTCCAACATCCGGGATGCCAATGGCCTCACCAATGTGTCATACGCCTATCAGTGGATCCGCGTAATCGGCAGCATGGAGACCGAGATCTCCGGTGCCACTGGCTCGACGTACAAAGTGGTAATAGCCGATAGTGGTTACCGGCTAAAAGTTCGGGTAAACTTCAACGACGATTTGGGCTATCCCGAAGAATTGGAAAGCGCGTTGACAGCGATGGTGGTCATACCGGGCGTGACGCCGGTCATAACAATCACAGCGGACCCCCCAGGTGTCACCGAAGGCGAGGCTGCGACATTCACAATCACAGCAACCCCTGCACCTACAATCACACTCACCGTGAACGTGAACGTAACCGAAACCGCCAAAATGCTCAGCGGCACACCGCCTTCAACAGTCACCATCAGCACCGGCCAAACCACCCTGACAGTAGCAACAGACGACGATAAAAAGGACGAACGCGCCAGTGTCGTAACCGCGCAAGTACGAACCGGAGCAGGCTATGTAGTAGGCACACCATCCTCATCCAGAGTACTTGTCCTGGATAACGACTTGCCACCCACGATAGACGCAACCCTGAGCAGCCTGACCATCAACCCCGGCGTTATGACTCCGACATTCGCCCCGGAGACATTGTCCTACACCTCCTTAGTGCCGAACGCGACCTCAATGGTAACAGCCACAGCAACACCCAAAAACCCGGACGCAACCGTATCCATCAACGGCCAGAACACCACCACATTGGACGTGCCATTTACCGGCGACACGATGGACGTCACAGTAACGGTTACAGCCGTCGATAACATCACGCAATTGACCTACACCATCACAGTCAACCGTGCGCCATCAGGGCTCCCGCAGGTAACAATCACAGCGAATCCCAAAACCGTCACCGAAGGCACGAATGCGACATTTACGGTCACAGCAAACCAGCCATCGGTAACCGATCTGACCTTAAACGTGAACGTAACAGAGACCGCCAAAATGCTCAGCGGCACACCGCCCTCAACAGTCACCATCAGTGCCGGCTACACCACCGCCACACTGATAGTCGCAACGCATGACGACGATGTAGATGAACACGCCAGCGTGGTCAAAGCGCAAGTGCGAGCCGGAACAGGCTATACAATAGGCGACCCATCCCTGGCGAGCGTACTTGTGCTGGACGACGAAGTGGTGTTATCGACCGACGCAACGCTGAACAACCTGACCATCAACCCCGGTACACTGAACCCGACATTCGATCCCGACACATACACTTACACCGCCACAGTGCCGCACGCGACCTCTACGGTAACAGTCACAGCAATACCCAATCACACAGACGCAACCGTATCTATCAACGGTCAGACCGCGACCACATTGAACGCGCCATTTACCGGCGACACGATGGACATCGCGGTAACAGTAACAGCCGAAGACAACACGACCCAAGTGACCTACACCATCACAGTCAACCGCGGTGCCCCATCGATCGACGCAACGCTGGGCAGCTTGACAATCAACCCCGGCACACTGAACCCAGCATTCGATCCGGCGACATTGGACTACACCGTCTCAGTGGAGAACGGGATCTCGACCATAACGATTACAACGACAGCCAATCACCCGGGTGCAACCGTATCCATCAACGGGCAGACCGCGACCACATTGGACGTATCACTTGTCGAAGGCACGAACATCATCACAGTAGTAGTCACAGCCGAAGACAACAGTACACAATTGACCTACACCATCACAGTCACACGCGAAGCACCGATCCCACAGGTGACAATCTCGGTAAATACCACACCCATCACCGAAGGCACGGATGCGACATTTACAATCACGGCGACCCCTGCATCCACAACAGCAATAACCGTGAACGTGAGCGTTACCCAGACGGGTAGTGTCATCAGCGGCACGCCGCCCTCGACCATCACCATCAACGCCAATGAAACCTCCGCTACTCTTACAGTAGCAACAGATGACGATAACACAGATGAAGAAGCTGGTGTAATAACCGCGACACTACAAGCTGGAACAGACTACACAGTGGGCGACCCATCCTCGGCGAGCGTCACTGTAAACGACAACGACGCGGCTCCCAACAATCCAGCCACGGGTGCCCCAACAATCACTGGTACACCCGAAGTGGGAGAAACACTCACAGCCGATGTCTCTAACATCCGGGATGCCGATGGCCTCGAAAATGTATCATACATCTATCAGTGGATCCGCGTAATGGGCGGTGTGGAGACTGAGATCCCCAATGCGACAGGTACGACATACGAAGTCGTCACAGCCGATATAGGCCACCAGCTAAAAGTTCGGGTGAACTTCAACGATGATTTGGGCAACACCGAAGAACTGGAAAGCGAATTGATAGCACTCGTCGTTGCACCAGTGGTCCCACAGATAACCATCTCGGCAAGCACCACAACCATCACTGAAGGCGGGAATGCAACCTTCACCATCACAGCAACTCCTGCACCAACAACCGCGCTGACCGTAAATGTGAGTATAACCGAGACGGGTAGTGTCATCAGCGGCACACCGCCCTTGACCATCACCATCAACGCCAATGAAACCTCCATCACACTGACCGTAGCCACAGATGACGACAATGTAGATGAAGAAAATAGCGTCATAAGCGCAACACTACAGGCTGGAACAGGCTACACAGCAGGCACACCATCCTCGGCGAGCGTCAACGTCAACGACAACGACCTGCCCCCGAACTCGCCAGCCACAGGCGTCCCAACAATCACCGGCACACCGCAAGTAGGTCAAACACTAACCGCGGACGTCTCGAACATCCAGGATGCCAATGGCCTCACCAATGTATCGTACACCTATCAGTGGATCCGTCTGGTAGGCAGTGTGGAAACCGAAATCATCGGCGCCACGGGTGTGACATACGAAGTCACAATAACCGACACAGAGCGCCAGCTAAAAGTTCGGGTGAATTTCACCGACGATTTGGGCTATGCCGAAGAATTGGAAAGCGCGTGGACAGCAGTTATTACACCAGAGGAACCTCGCGTGGTAAAATTAGACGGATGGCTGGCGCGATTTGGGCGAACAGCATCGAATCATGTCGTCGAAACAGTGCGCGAACGCGTTAGAGGGCATGTGGGCACCAACCATGTGGTGATCGGCGGGTACAACCTCCATGAGATGAATTATCGCGGACTATTTTTTAACCCGACATTGATGCCGGGCGATTCCCCAATGAGATTTAGCATTGAAGCCGCACAGAGTGCGCACGACAAAGAGATATTGAAGCAAATAATATCGAGTACATCATTTGCCCTGTCTGGCAAAATGGGACCGTACAGCGAACCTCGATGGGCCGTGTGGGGCCGGGGCGCAACAACGCGCTTTAGCGGCACCGACGACGATCAGACAGTAGAAGGCGACGTAACATCGGTCATGCTGGGTATTGACTATGGAGATAATTGTTTCCAGGGCGGACTTGTCCTGTCCTACACCATGGGCGATGGCATACTGGGCACCATCGCCAATACCCGCGACGAATGGTCAGTAGAGACAACGCTGACGGGTATTTACCCCTGGGCGCGCCTCGCATTGACAAACAAATCCTCCGTATGGGGAATGCTGGGCTATGGCGGAGGCAACCTGCCCTTATCGCTCGAAGGCATCGAGAAATTAGAGACAGACGCCAATATGGTAATGGGAGCAATTGGTACCCGCACCGATTTAATCGGATCGACCTATCATGACGGTTTTTCATTATCACTAACATCAGATGCCGTGCTATCGCGTGCGAATGCGGATGATCTGGCGGATTTGTTGGAAAACAAGGGCACCGCGAGCCGCGTACGCGTATTATTAGAGGGATCACACGTACTCTGGGTCTCTGGGGGATCACTGCAACCATTGGTTGAACTGGGCATGCGGTATGACGGCGGCGATGCAGATACCGGCATGGGAATAGAATTCGGAGCCGGGATGCGCTATGTACTGGCCTCAATGGGTCTGATGATAGAGGGACGGGTACGCGGCCTGATCGCACACCAGGAAGGCAGTTATGAAGAATGGGGTGGATCGGGCACAATCCGCCTGTCTCCAAATCCATCAGGCGAGGGACTATCGCTTCGGGTATCGCCAACATGGGGCGAAGCATCTGGCAGCGCGCGTGCCCTGTGGTCGAGGCCCGACATGAGCGACATCGCATCTGGTCGCAACTCGGAAGTCTTCTCATCTAATCGCGTATCCGCCGAAGTGGCATACGGGGTGCCGGTAGGCGATAAATTAGTTGCAACGCCATTTGTCGGACTACAAGACAGGCACAAACGACTCGGCGTCGGCTTGCACAGAGGTTCGTTGTTCGGCCTTGCGGTCGAGGGCATGCAACACAACCAGGATCTTGCCCTGCGGGTTCGTGCGGGCATGCACACGCAACACATCATCCTCCGCCTTGAAGGCAGCCTCGATACATACGGTCACCACGCCTATTTCAGACTACACCGCGATATGAAGTGAGAAGTGAGAAGGTAGAAGTTAGAAGACCCCGCTCCACCACCCTAAAGCTGCTGCCTCATCCTACTTCCTCCTTCACACTTCCTCCTTCACACTTCACACTTCACACTTCCTCAACATGACCCTCAAAACCCTGAACCACATCCTCTCCAAATTCCAAAACCTCGCCATCCTTGTCATCGGCGACTACTTCCTCGACCGCTATCTCATCACGGACCCCGACCTCGTCGAAACATCCATCGAAACTGGCCTTGAAGCCCACCAAATAGTCGCCATTCGCAACCAGCCCGGCGCAGCCGGCACCATCACCTCCAACCTCTGTGCTCTCGGCATTGGACACATCTATGCCCTGGGCATAATCGGTCGCGACGGTCAGGGCTATGACCTCAAACAGGGATTGCGCGCCACGGGTGTAGATATCACCCACCTCATCGAAACGTCCGACCGCTTTACCCCGACTTATACCAAACCCATGAACAAAAAAACAGGCGCTGAAATGGAACGCCTGGATATAAAAAATCGAACGCCACTACCCCTCGACCTCGAAAATCAACTCATCAAAACCCTGCACCATCTCTTCCCCAAAGTAGATGGCGTCATAGCCCTCGACCAGGTGCAAGAATCCAACTGCGGTGTACTCACAGATCGCGTCGTCGCCGAACTCGCAAAACTCGCCAAAACGCATCCCAACACCGTCTGCTTCGCCGACTCTCGCACCCGCATCACCAACTTCAAAAATGTCATCCTCAAATCCAACCGCGACGAAGCCATTCACGCAGAACGCGACCTCAACCAGTGTGCCCGCATCTTTTCCCAGCGCACCGGCAAACCCGTCTTCATCACCCTTGGACCCGACGGCATTCTCGTTGCCAACAACGAAAACCTCACGCATATTCCCGGTATAAAAATTCCGCCTCCCATCGACATTGTGGGCGCAGGCGACAGCGTCTCGGCATCTGTGGTCTCCGCCCTTTGTGCCGGCGCATCACTATCCGACGCCGCTCAAATAGGCGTATTGGCCTCATCCATCACCATACAACAAATTGGCACAACCGGCACAGCCTCACCCGAACAGATCGCAAAGCGATTTCGAGAAACCCAAACGTCTTAAAAGGAATTCCCATGTCTGACAAACCCAACTTCATTGTATTCATGAGTGACGATCACGGGCACCGCGACCTCTCTTGCATGGGCGCGACCGACTTCCAAACCCCCAACTTTGACCGCATAGCCTCTCGGGGTGCCAAACTCACCCGCTGGTATTCCAATGCCCCGATCTGCTCGGCCGGGCGCTGCGGCATACTCACCGGGCGCTATCCCATTGCCGCGGGCATTCCCGGCAACGTAGGCGTAACTGCCGATGGCCTATCGCCGGACCTGCCCACCATACCCAAAGCACTCAAAAAACTGGGCTATCAAACCTGCATGTCGGGCAAATGGCACCTGGGCAATCGCGAGCCCTTCTTGCCGCACAACCACGGCTTTGACCACTGGTTTGGCTTCACCAACGGCTGCATCGACTACTACTCGCACATCTTCTACTGGGCACTATCTTCGAAAAACCAGGCGCGGCACGACCTCTGGGAAGACGGCAGAGAAGTGTATCGCAACGGCACCTACTTCGTCGATCTCATGCGCGACAAAGCCATTGAATACATCCAAAAAGCCAAAAACGATGGACGACCGTTCTTCATGTATGTCCCCTTCAACACCCCGCACTATCCCCTGCACGCGCCAGAAGAATACATGGAACGCTTTGCCCACTTGCCCCGCTCGCGACAACTCATGACCGCCATGCTCACCGTCATGGACGACGCCATCGGCAAAATCCTCGACGAACTCGAGCGCTTAGACCTCTTTGACAACACCTGTATCTTTTTTCAACCCGATCACGGCCCCTCGCGCGAACCGCGCAACTGGACCGACGGCACAGACCTCCCCTATCCCGGCGGTGACACAGGTGGCCTGCGCGGACACAAAGGCACCCTCTGGGAAGGCGGTATCCGCGTCCCCACCCTCATGAGCTGGCCCGCGCGCGTACAGGGCGGAAAAACCATCGACGAAATCGGCATCGGCATGGACATTTTCCCCACCATCCTCACTGCCGCAGGAGGCGACCCCGAACAATACGAGCTCGACGGCACGGACATTCTCCCAATGATCGCCGACAACGCCCCCTCACCGCACGGCGACCTCTTCTGGACACAAGGACCCAGAGGCAACACCCGTGCAATACAACGCGACCGCTACAAACTCCTCCTCGACCAAAACGAAATACACCTCACCAACCTCAACACCGATCCCAACGAAACCACCAACATCGCGGGCGACGAACCCGACCTGACCAACGACCTCCTCACCCGCCTCAACGAATGGCATGCCTTGGAAGTGAGAAGTAAGAAGTGAGAAGTAAGAAGACCCGCCCCAACCACCCAAAGGCTGGCACTTCACACTTCCTCCTTCACACTTCACACTTCTACCCTCTCCCACCCTTCACACTCCAAACCGAACCCGTCGTATAAGTATTGCGCTCAGAACACAAAAACTCAATCACCTCGGCCACCTCCTCCGGATCCGAATACCGCCCCATCGGCTGACCCGGAGGACTGGCAACATACTCGGGCGAAAATCTCGGTACCACCATATCCGTCAACGCGCGCCCTGGTTCCACGCCATTGACAAACACACCCTGTTTGCAATACGCATTGCCCAGCGCGCCGATAAATGAATACACAGCGCCCTTCGACACCGAATACGGCACCTGATTCGGACTGCCATTGCGCGCACCCGAAGTAATCGTCACACAGCGCCCCCAACCCCCTGCGAGCATATAGGGAATTGCAGCCTGGTGAAAATGATAAACCCCGTACACATTGATACGCATCACTTTATCAAACTGCGCCACGGGTTGCTCAAAAAACGGCTTCTCCCATCCCAAAATACCCGCACAACACACCAGAATATCCAGCCTTCCAAAACGCGCAACCGCTTGTGCCACACATGCCTGGACAGCGGACTCTTCTGTCACATCAGTCGCCACAAACATCGCCTCCTGTCCCAAAGCCTCAATCTTTTCAACCATCTCCGTCCCCTCTTTTGCCAGAACATCGGCAATAACAATATCCCGTCCCTCCTCTGCAATCCGAACCGCCGTTGCTCCACCAATACCCCGCGCACCCCCCGTAACAAGCGCAACCCGCCGTTCCTTCTCTGCTGCAAAACGCAAATTCGACATCTCACCCTCCTCATATTCTATTGCCCATTGTCGTCTCATCGCGTAATATAACTCAAGTAACGCTCAATTCCATACCTGAATACAAGGAGTCAAATATGAAAATCGACCAGGTCGAACACTTCCTGCTCGGCAACAGCTATGTCGTCCGCCTCACCACCGATACCGGCATCTCCGGCATTGGCACCTCTGCCTGCTGGGGCTATCCCAAAGCGATTCAAGCCATCGCCAAAGTCTTCAAAGAATACCTTATCGGACAAAACCCCATGCGCATTGAGCACCACTGGCAGCACCTCTACCGCATGGCACCCTTTCGCGGCACCGCGCTCTGCGGCGCAGTCAGCGCAATGGACATCGCCCTATACGACATCAAAGGCAAACACTTTCAGGTCCCGGTCTGGGAACTCCTCGGCGGCAACTGCCGCGACAAAATTCGCCTGCACCTGCTCGCGGGCGGCCCCACACCCGAACAAATGTATAAAAACGCAAAAGCCGCCGTTGCCGAAGGCTTCACCGCGATCAAATTTGATCCCATCACAGGCGGGTACCAGAACCAGGCGCAATCGCGCATCATACAAAACGCCGTCGAAATTGTCGCCGCTGCCCGCGAAGCCGCAGGTCCCGATGTGGATCTCATCGTGGAAGTCCACCGCAAACTCACTCCAATGGTCGCCGTAGCTCTGGGCGAAGCCCTCATCCCCTATCACCTCTACTTCATGGAAGACCCCATCCAGATAGACACCATCACCACCCAGGCAGAAATCGCCAAACGCATCCCCGTACCCCTGGGCAATGGTGAACGCTTCACCTCAATATGGGAATTCCGCGAACTCCTCGAACACGGCGGTCCCCAGTACGTGCGTCCAGACATAGCGCTGGCAGGCGGCCTGACCCACTGCAAAAAAATTGCCGCCATCGCCGAATCCTATCACTGCGCGGTCGTCACCCACAACTTTCTCAGTCCCCTGGGCACAGCCGCATCCCTTCACCTCGACGCCAGCATCCCCAACTTCATCACACAGGAATACTCCAAAAACGACGAAGCCGAACACAACGCCGTGTACAAATGCGCCCACAAACGCGAAGGCGGCTATATCCCTCTTCCCGAAGCCCCTGGCCTTGGCGTTGAACTCGACGACGCCAAAATACCCGATACGCCCTTTGCCCCCTTGACCAAAGTCAGTACACCGAGACGAGAGGACGGATCAATCGCGTATGCGGTGTGAAACAAATTACAAAACCGCCATTCTCAATGCGGTATCAAACCCCGAAACCTTTCTCAGGCTTACCCTGAGTCATCCGCGGCGCGGCATAATCTGGAACAAAATCGCTGTCCGCATGGTCCAGATCAAAAACGCGCCGCATCTCCAGATCGCGCGATACAGCCGCACGCAAGACATCACGGAAAACATACCGCTAACCGACGCGAACACCGCGCTCGACGAACTCCTCGCCTTGCCCTTCGCACAAATCCACGTACAAAATAGTCACGAAGACCTGCACATTCGCATCACCAAAAAAGGCCGCGCACTATGCAAACGCGCAAAACCCTCGCGTCCAGATGCCCAACCCGCACTATCGCACAACCGCGTCAAACACCACCCCCTGTCCGACAACCGTCCCGACGCCTTCCTGCAGGGTCTCGGCATCATGGACCATAACGGGCGCGTGCGCGCCTCCATGCGCGACAAATTCAAACAGATCAACGCCTTTCTCCACCACTTACAACCCGTCATACCAGCATCGAAACGCCCCCTCACCCTCATAGACTGCGGCTGCGGCAACGCGTATCTCACATTCGCAGCGTATCACTACCTGAACAACATCTATAACATCCCCGTGCGACTCATCGGCATTGACCACAACCCATCTCTCATCGCCAAATGTCGCAACCTCGCCAATGACCTCGGCTGGACAAACCTCGCCTTTCGCGAAACCAGCATCGCCGACTTCACGCCCCAAACACCGCCCGACATCGTCTTTAGCCTGCACGCCTGCGACACAGCAACCGACGACGCCATTGCCCGCGCCGTACAGTGGAACAGCCCCGTCATCCTCGCAGCCCCCTGCTGCCAGCATGAACTGCGCCCACAACTCGACGCATCTGTCTTCGCACCCGTAATGGCGCACGGCATCCTCAAAGGGCGCACCGCTGACATCCTCACCGACGCCTGCCGCGCACAACTCCTGAGAATATTGGGCTATCGCACCGAACTCATAGAATTTATCGACTCCAAACACACGCCCAAAAATATCCTCATCCGCGCAAAAAAAACCTCCCAAACAAGTGATCCAACCCTCGTTCAGGAGTATTGCGCCATGCGCGACTTCTGGCACATCACCCCCAGCCTCGAACGCCTGCTCGCCCGCGAACTCGCGCTTTTTTTATCCTGACTCATCTTTCAAGTATAAAGGGCTTGTCGAACTGATACAGGAGAAGAAAACATGCAATCTATTTATGTAAAAGTCCCTGAAGATATTGTGCAGAATGTCGTGCAGCAGATGTACGATGATGGATATGTTTACGATAGTAAAAATGATTCTCAGTTTTTGAGTGACAGAGATCCTTTAATTGTAAAAATGTTGGATGGAGAATATAGGGAAGTAACTGTTGCACATTTACAAGAGGTTTTGGATGGATTGATCGAAATTCAATTGGCTCAGTCATTTAGAGAGTATCAAGAACAAAATGTGACATTGCCCATGTGGATGTACAGGAGATTTTTTCGAAAGAACATGTTTGGAGTGGGTTGGGGGTTATTTATGATGGCGATGGGTATTGCAATAGGTTATTTATTTTCTTTGGCGTAAACAGAGTAAAGAGGAGAGAGAATTCATGTCTTACGAGATGCCACCCGAAGAACTCGCCGCGATTGTTGACGCGCCTTTGACACCTTCGTTTAGCATTGACCCGACGAGGACTGTGCTGCTGTTGATGCACCGTCCGGGCGCACCGTCTATTGAAGAGGTGTCGCGGTCTGAGTTGCGCCTGGCGGGTTTGCGCCTGAATCCGGATGTGAACGGGCAAAGTCGCGTGGGGTTTTACAATGGGCTGACGCTCAAATGGATTGCCGATGGTCGCGAATTACCTGTGACGGGGTTGCCGAAGGATGCAAAAATTGGACGGGCTTATTGGGCGCCCGATGGGCGGTGGTTTGCTTTTTCGGTGACGGGTGATGATGGGATTGATCTGTGGGTCGGCAATGCGGAGACGGGCAGGGCGCGTTCGGTTGGCGATGTGAAGTTGAATCAGGTGTTTGGCGGAGCTATGGTCTGGTTGCCAGACAGTTCGGGGCTGTTGGTGCGCGCGGTGTGTGATGGTCGGGGCGATCCGCCTGAGATGCCCCGCGTGCCCAAAGGCCCGGTGATTCAGGAAAATGTGGGGGAGCGGGCAGCGCCATCGCGCACGTATCAGGATTTGTTGAAGAATGCATACGATGAGTTGTTATTTGAATATTATGCCACTTCGCAGGTTGCACTTGTGCGCCTGAATGGGGATGTGAGACCCTTAGGGTCTCCCGGGCTGATCTGTCGCGCTGATCCGTCGCCAGATGGCCGCTATGTGCTGGTGTTGACTTATCACCGACCGTTTTCGTATCTGGTGCCTTCGTATCGTTTTCCGACACAGGTGGCGATCTGGGATCTGGACGGGCGCGAGGTGCGCGAACTCGTCGATTTGCCATTGGCCGAGTCTATTCCGATTGCGTATGATGCCGTGACCGAAGGTGCGCGTTCGGTTGGGTGGCGGGCAGACGTGCCTGCGACTGTAACGTGGGTTGAGGCACAGGATGGCGGCGATCCCGAGGTGGATGTGGCGGTGCGCGATATCGTATATGCGCTCGACGCACCTTTTGAAGATGATGGGCGCGCGCTTATGTCGCTGGCGATGCGCTATGGTGGGTGTTCGTGGGGGATGGGTGATCTCGCGTTGGTTTCAGAACGCTGGTGGAAAACGCGGCGCGTGCGTACCTGGCGCATTCGCCCGGATGATCCAGGTTCTGAACCGCAGGTGTTGTTTGATCGGTCGTGGGAAGATCGCTATGGCGATCCCGGCGCGCCCATGTTTACGCGGTTGCCCAATGGTCGGTCTGTTTTGCTGACGGATGCGTCGCAACGCCATCTGTTTTTTGCAGGTGATGGTGCGTCGCCCAAAGGCGATCGCCCATTTTTGGATCGCTATGATCTGGAGACGGGTAAGGCGGAACGTCTCATGCATTCCCAGGCGCCGTTTTACGAGCGGCCCACGATGATGATCAATGCCAATACGGTGTTGATGAGCCGGGAGAGTGTCGATGAGCCGACCAATTATTATGTGCGGGATTTGGAGCGCAACAATATGCGGCAACTCACGCATTTTGTTCATCCGATGCCGGAGTTGAAAGCGGTGGAGAAGTCGCTGATTCAGTATCAGCGCGAAGATGGGGTGCAGTTGAATGGGACGTTGTATTTGCCGCCTGGATATAAGAGAGACGATGGTCCTTTGCCCGTGCTGATGTGGGCTTATCCCCGCGAATTTAAGAGTGCAGATGCCGCGGGTCAGGTGAAGGATTCTCCTTTTCGCTTTGTGCGTATCAGTTCGCACGGCGCAATGCCTTTTTTGGCGCGGGGTTATGCTGTGCTGGATGGTCCGGCGATGCCGATTGTGGGCGAGGGAGACCGCGAGGCAAATGATACTTATGTCGAGCAGCTTGCCGATAGTGCAAGGGCCGCGGTTGATGAGCTGGTGCGTCTGGGCGTGGCGGATCCCAAGAAAGTGGCGGTGGGGGGACACTCCTACGGCGGGTTTATGACGGCGAATTTGCTGGCCCATACCGATTTGTTTTGCTGTGGTATTGCGCGCAGTGGCGCGTATAACCGCACGTTGACGCCTTTTGGTTTTCAGGCAGAAGAGCGCACGTTCTGGCAGGCAGCAGATGTTTATGGCGCGATGTCTCCTTTTTATCATGTGCCCAAAATTAGTGCGCCTTTGCTGCTCATTCACGGTGAGGTAGATAATAATTCGGGTACGTTTCCCATGCAGAGCGAGCGATTTTACAATGCGCTCAAGGGGCACGGCGCCATCTGTCGATTGGTGATGTTGCCGCACGAGAGCCACGGCTATCGGGCGCGTGAGTCGGTTATGCACGTTCTGTGGGAGATGTCAGAGTGGTTGGATAAGTACGCGAAAAGGGAATAAAAATTCAAAAAAGAGAATTTTTATTCTTGACTCGAACGAGTTTTCACGTATTTTCATAAGTCCTATGAGCGCGAAACAAGAACGCCAGCAAAAAATTTTAGAGCTGATTGCACATCAGCCCATTGCTCGGCAAGAGGAACTCAGCACCGCGTTGATGGATGTTGGGATTTCGACTACGCAATCGACTCTGTCAAAAGATATTAAGGAGTTAGGCGTGGTTAAAGTGCCCGATGGCGAAGGTGGGTTTCGCTATCAGGTTCCCGGTGCGTTTATCGGGACAGATCGACTGGTTTTACAGGGCGAAAATTTGCTTCGGCGCGAGTTGCAGGATTTTGTCGTCGGTGTGGATGGGGTTGACCTTATGCTGGTTGTAAAGACGATAACGGGTCACGCACAGGGGGTTTGTGAGTCCATTGATCAGATGTCATGGCCCGAGGTTGTGGGTACTCTTGCTGGTGAGAATACGATTTTTATTTTGTGTCGGTCTCCCGAAGCGCGGATGAATCTCGAGCGCGATATTCAGGGACAGATTGGGGATACAGGAAGGACCTGACGGTGATTAAAATAGGCATTTACGGCGATACGGGGATGGTGGGGCAGGAGATCCAAAAGGTGTTGAAACACCACGATCGGGCAAGTATCGCGTTTCGACAAAATTCAAGGCGTCGGGATGGCAATTTGGCCGATTGCGATGTGGTGTTTTTGGCGACGAAGGATCCCGAGTCGATGAAGTTTGCGCCCGAGGCTCTGGCCGCAGGTGCGAAAGTGATCGATATGAGCGGTGCTTTTCGGTTGCCGAGAGAGGCGTTTGAAAGGGGTTATGGTCTGGTGCATACGGCGCCTGAGTTGCTCAAAGAAGCGGTTTATGGCCTACCCGCTTTGTTTGCCAAAGAGATTGCTATGGCGCGTCTGGTGGGCAATCCGGGGTGTTATCCTACGAGTGTTATTTTGGCTTTGTATCCTCTCAAATCTCTCGTGCAGGGGGAAGCGACGATTGTGGCGACTTCGGGTAATTCGGGTGCGCGAGCCGAGGTGGAGGATGTGTCAAATGAGGTTGCGTATAGCTATGGCAAGCGACACAAACACGTGCCTGAAATGGTTTTGTATTCGGGCTTTGAAGTGAATTTTACGCCTATTGTATTGCGGTCAGTATTTGCGGGTATTAATGCAAATATTCGAGTTGAACTGACTGATGAGTTGAAGGCGCTGGCAAATGAAGATGCCGCTACGCAGTTGCGCGAGGCGATTGCAAGTGCTTATGGCGCTGACGATCTGGTGCAGGTGGTTGAAGATTCCGACGCGCATTGGTGGGGTACGCGCGATGTGGTAGATACGCATAAACTGATTATCAAGTTGGGCGTTGATGATGGCTTTGCTTATATCAATGTCCTGGAAGACAATTTGCAAAAAGGCGCGGCTACCCAGGCTGTGGAAAATATGAATTTGATGCAGGCTCTGCCGCGTCTTTATGGGATTACTACAGTGTGATGGAGAAGACCTTGGATTACAAGATCATTGAAAAGGCTGCGATTTTAATTGAGGCATTTCCGTATATTCGCGAATTTCGCGACAAAATGATTGTGGTGAAATACGGCGGTAGCACACAGCCCGAAGAGGGTGGTTCCCCTACTATAATGGCCGATCTGGTGTTTATGGAGACCGTGGGTATGCGTCCCGTGGTTGTACACGGAGGCGGTAAGGATATTAGCAGGCGTCTGGAGGAGTCGGGTATTGAATCGCAATGGGTCAATGGCTTGCGGGTGACGGATAAGGCGTCGATGCAGGTGGTGGAAGATACGTTGTTTGGCGAGGTGAACCGGCGCATTGTCGATGGTCTGGAGATACTCGATGGACGCGCGCGCAGTATGTCGGCAAAAGACGCTGGCGTGATGTATGTGACAAAGCATTTTGCGACGGTAGAGGAGGAAGATGGGGAGACCAAGAGGGTCGATATCGGCTATGTTGGCGATGTCGCCCGAATTGATCCCGAACCCATCCGTCTGGCTTGTGAAGAGGGCATGATTCCCGTTATTTCGCCTATTGGATTGGGACCAGAGGGCGAGAGTTATAATGTGAATGCCGATACCGCGGCTGGGGAGATTGCGCGGGCACTGCAAGCGGAGAAGCTGGTGTTTTTGACGGATGTGAATGGTATCCGACGGTTTCCAGATGATCCAGATTCGCAGATTTCAACATTGCATGTCAATGATGTGGAGACCCTGATTGAGAGAGGTATTGCCAGCGGGGGGATGATTCCCAAGTTGCGCGCCTGTGAACGTTCTGTGAAGGGCGGTGTTCACAAGACGCATATTATTGATGGCAGTGTTCCGCACGCGCTTTTGCTGGAGATTTTTACCCGCGAGGGTATTGGTACGCAGATAGTTCAGTAGCCTTAAACCATAAGGATTTAGCATGACGACTCGAGAAATTATTGACTTAGAACAGAAGTACATTTTGCAGACCTATGGACGGCCCGAGTTTGTGCTGGAAAAGGGCGATGGGGTCCATATTGTGGATACGGATGGGAAGCATTATCTCGATTTTGTAAGTGGCCTGTCTGTCAATGCCCTGGGATATAATAATTCGGTGATTCAAGAGGCTGCCAACGCGCAGTTGGACAAGTTGATCCATGTTTCAAATTTGTACCACACGATTCCGGCGCCTCAGCTGGCGCAGTTGCTGTGCGAGCATTCGTTTGCCGATCGCGTGTTTTTTTGCAATAGCGGAACAGAGTCTATTGAGGCTGCGCTGAAGTTTGCGCGCAAGTGGGGGTATAAGAATTTTGAAGATGCGCCGAAGAATAAAATTATTGCGATGAATAATTCTTTTCACGGGCGAACGTATGGGGGGATTTCTGCAACGGGTCAACCCAGATATCATCAGGGTTTTGGGCCAATGCTGCCGGGCATTGAGTTTGCCGATTTGAACGATTTAGAGTCGGTGGAGAAGATAGCAGATGGCCAGACGGTGGCTGTGTTGTTGGAGCCGCTACAGGCAGAAGGGGGTATTCATTCGGCAGATCCGGCATTTTTGGAGGGCGTGCGCGCCCTGTGCGATGAGATGAAGATGTTGTTGATTTTCGATGAGATTCAGTGCGGTTTGGGGCGGGCTGGTTCGCTGTTTTGCTATGAGCAGTACGGCGTGACGCCAGATATTATGACGCTTGCCAAGCCCCTGGCTGGCGGGTTGCCGATTGGGGCGACGCTTGTGACGCAGGATGTGGCCGATGCAGTGGAGCCGGGGGATCACGCCGCGACATTTGGCGCGCATCCCGTGTCGTGTGCAGTGGCGATTGAGGTGTTTAGAACGCTGTCTGATCCCGCATTTATTGCGGGTATAGAAGAGAAGAGTGCGTATTTGTTTGGGAAGCTGAGTGCACTGAAAGACAAACACGCCGAGAAGGTGACGGAAATTCGCGGCAGCGGGTTGATCGCGGGCGCGGTGTTGAAGGAGATACCAGCGGCGGATGCGATGAATGCGATTCGAGAGAATAACGATATTCTATTATGTGTCGCAGGGCCAGATGTGGTTCGCTTTTTGCCGCCGCTGGTGATTGAAAAGGAACATATTGACGAGGCGGTGAATGCGCTGGATGAGTTTTTGACGGATTAACATTGAACGGTTTTTTCGATCACTTCCCCATCGCCGAGATGGATAACGGCTTTCCATTCCCGGTCATCGTTCCGAACATCTATGCCACCTTGCCGCCAGTTGGTCTGAAAGTGCAGGGAAAAGGGTTCGTCATACGCGGTATCGTACAATTTGCCATTTCGATAAAAATCGACATAGCTGATTGTTTCGGGGTATAAGCTGGCGAGTCGAAGCCAGCGCTGGCCCCGGTATTCCCAATCGGATTCCAGGCCCTGGAGGTAGTACTGGTCGTCAATCGCATCTGTGGCGATTCCTATGCCTTCTGCCATCCGGTGTGCAAAGAAGGTGTCTTCTCCGGTGGTGATTCCCCAATCAGTGGGTGGCTCTTGTTTGGTCATGTTGTTGTAATATCCCCACGAGGTTTGCGTTTTATAGGCGACCTGGAGTTGTCCTATGGCCTGGGAATCTTCGTTGCAAACGATGGGGCGGTTCAGGTTCCAGTTTCGCACTTCCTGGATCATGTTGTGATATCGCTGCCGCGTGCAGCCGTTTCCGTGTATGAGGATGACGTCGCTGGCTTCGGCGACTTCCCGGTTGCGATATCCACCCCCGCCACTGCACCCACAGGGTAGGCCACCCGATTCTTTTCTCGCGAGATCCAATAGTGTTATCATTCCTTCGGGTTCTTGAATGATGGGGTGATTTGCAAATGCTCCAATATTCATCTCGTTTGCGATTTCGATGATGACGTTGGGATATTCTTTTACAAAACGCGAGGCGGTTATTACGGCGTTGCGGATGGATTTTGCATCTTCTATCCAGCGGGTTTGCGAGCCATAAAAGAAGCTGACGATGACGATCATTCCAACTGCATCTGCTCCCCGGATCAGTTTGTCCATCCGCTCGGCGTAGTCGGCGTCGAGGTTCAGGCCGTCTTCGCCAAAGGGATTGTTCTGGATGGTGTGATTTGGGGTTGTGAAACACGGACCTCCGCCCTGGAATCCGGTTGTGAATGCGCGCAGTCCATAGCGATACCATTCGGGCAGTGCGGCTATGAGACGCTCGGTGTTGGCCATGGGCTCCCATTCGCTGTGGCCCCACCGCGCAAAGCGTTCGGGTTCCATCGCGTCGTCAAAAATGCCCTGGATAAATCGGGCATTCATGAGCAGTCCATGGGCGTCGGGTCTCGTTCCATCGATTTCTGAATACGTCACCTTCTCGTTTATTAGAAATTTTTCGCCTTCTATGGTCAGGTGTGTTTTTGCCATGTTTTCTCCTTAACGGTCATAGAGGTATTCGGTGTAGTCCCATTCGTAATCCCGAGAACTGCCCATTATGCTTTCCGCGTAGTATTTTTTCTGGATTTCGTCGTGTTTTTGGGTGAGTCGATGCAGGTTTTCGGGGTGTCTCAAGGCGTCGTTGGTTTCTTTTTGCCAGGTTTCAAGGCGATTTTTTAATGCCTGCAATACGTCGTGATATGCCGGATTATGAGATAGGTTATCAAATTCCCATGGGTCGTTTTGCAGGTCGTAAAGTTCGTATTCGGGTGGTTGTTCATAGCGTTCGTAAGCTGCCCGAATGCGCTTATCTGCGCTGGCAATTTCTTCTTGTGTCGCGCCGGATGTCCACTTTTGGTTCCTGTCCGAATATCCCAGTGCGCTCGGGCTTGGGCGGTCCTGGAGGAGATTGGCGATGAGTTTGTATCGACCATCTCGCACGCAGCGCTGTGGGAAATACGTGACGACGCCACCACTTCCCCATTCGGCGTATAGATGGGTTCGCCAGTCAATTTTTTGTCCTTTTAATAGGGGGGCAAAGGATGCGCCTGCCACACCTGTGGGACACGCTATTCCCAGGATATCTGTCACGGTTGGCAAAATGTCGATTTGCGATACCAGTTCATCGCGTGTGTGGCCTTTAAGGCCAATACCGGGGCATCGCACGATTAGCGGTATGCGCAATCCGCCCTCGTAGATCGATGTTTTTCCCCGGGAAAACTGGGCGCCGTGATCGGTTGTAAAGATCACGAGTGTATTTTCGGTTTTTCCCAGTGCTCTCAGTTGTTCTAAGACCAGTCCTATGCCGGTGTCCAATCTGGACATGCAGTTGTAGTAGTCTGCGGTTTCCTCCCTGAGACGGGGAGTGTCAATGCCGACAAATGGGAGTGTCTCGACGTCTTTGCCCTCCTGTGGTTGTTCTGGTACGCCGAATTGTTGGCGGTGGAATGGCAGGTGCGCGTCGGGAAAGCTGATTTGTAAAAAGAACGGTTCGTCGGATGGTTTCATAAATTCGCCCGCTACTTCGGCCATTTTGCGTACGTCGCGGTTGGCAAAGCTGATAAATTCTTTCGGATTCCACCGCAGGTCGTAGGGAAAGACGTCTTCGGGATTGATGTGCAATTTGCCGATTAGTCCGGTTCTGTATCCTTCGTTTTTTAACAGGCGAGGCATGTTGGGAAATGCATCGTACAATGCGTATTTGTGGGTTGCCAATCCGAACTGACCATTCTGGTGTGGATATAATCCGGTCAGGATACTCGCCCGGCCGGGGCTGCATACGGCCTGCGTCGCATACATGTTTTCAAATCGCACGCCTTCAGAGGCGAGTTTGTCTATGTGCGGCGTTTGTGCATAAGGGTCGCCATAACAACCGATATGTTGTCCGTTGTCTTCTGAGATTATGAGCAGGATGTTGTACCTGGATGACATTTTGAACTCCTTCCTGTTTGACATGGCTATTGTGATATTCTATCTTTGAAAACAAGCGGTTAGCTGATGGCTGATTTCCAGCGATCAACTCAACCAGTCCCCAGCCCCTTTTTTTGAGGAATAACCGATATGATCAAGGGTCTTGCCCCACAATTCGCCTTTTTATTGGGAAAGCGCACAACTCGGCGAAATCTCGGAACACTGTTCAAATTATTGCTGGCCGTTTCTGTGATTGTTACAATTTTTAGCGTTCTTTTTCATCTGATTATGCTCAGTGAGGGCCAGGAGTTTAGCTGGTTTACGGGTTTTTATTGGACGCTTACGGTTATGTCAACATTGGGATTTGGCGATATTACCTTTCATGGAGATCTGGGGCGTTTATTCTCTATGGTCGTTTTGCTGACCGGTATGGTTTTTTTGCTTATTGTTTTGCCGTTTACTTTTATTCAGTTTTTTTATGCGCCGTGGATTCAAGCCCAATCCGAAGCCCGCGCGCCGCATCAGTTGCCCCGCAGTACGCGAGATCATGTTCTTTTGACCAATTATGACCCCATTGCACACGCGCTTATCAACAAGCTGGATCGCTACCAACATTCCTACTATCTCATCACGCCAGATTTGGCGCATGCACAACAACTTTACGATCAGGGTATCAATGTTGTGGTCGGGGATTTGGACAATCCGGAAACGTACAAAAAAATGCAGATTGAACAAGCGGCTCTTGTTGCGGCAACAGATACCGATCCGATTAATACCCATATTGCATTTACTGTGCGCGATCTCAATCCCACTGTGCCGATTATCGCCAAGGTGGATGATCCCGATTCCGTGGATATTCTCGAATTAGCGGGATGCGACCATGTGCTTCAACTCGAAAAAATGCTGGGCGCATCTCTTGCGCGACGCACCCAGAGCGGGGAGACCGCAGCGCATGTGATTGGTCAGTACGACGATTTGTTCATTGCCGAGACTACGGCGGCCCATACGCCCCTTGTGGGCAAAACGCTCGAGGAGATTGGTCTGCGTAGAGAACTGGGCTTGACGGCGGTCGGTGTTTGGGAGCGCGGTATTTTTCAGCCGGCGTTGCCCGATACCCGTATTGGTCCCCATACTGTGCTGGTTATGACGGGGACACAGAGTCAATTGGACAGGTTTAACGAGTTGTTCTGTATTTACAAAGTTTCAAATGCTCCCGTTGTCATCATCGGTGGTGGTGGTGTTGGCATGGAGGCTGCGCGCACGCTTGTGGAACAGGGCATCGACTATCGGATTGTGGAAAAAGATGTGATCCAGGCTCGGAGACTCGATAATTGCATTGTGGGAAATGCCGCGGATTTTGAGGTTTTGAAAAGAGCCGAGATTATGAATGCGTTGACGGTTATTATTACGACGCACGATGATGATATCAATGTTTATCTCACGGTTTATTGCCGACGATTGAATCCGGAAATTCAGATTATCAGCCGCGTTACGCAAGAGAGAAATATCGCAACACTGCACCGCGCGGGCGCGGATTTTGTTATGTCTTATGCGTCGATGGGCGCAGATGCAATTTTCAATTTCTTAAAACGCAGTGATACCCTGATGGTGGCAGAGAGCCTCAGCGTGTTTAGCGAGGATATCAGCGTGTTTAGAATGAAAATGCCCTCTTCTCTTGTTGGAAAGACGATTGCAAATTCAGCTATTCGCAGGAATACGGGATGTACGGTTATCGCACTTAACGATAACCACGAAATGCAGCTCAACCCCGATCCGAATAAACCGCTACCAAAAGCAGCGGAGATTCTCCTTATTGGCAGTTCGGAAGGGGAAAAGCGATTTTTGGATCGGTATGTCCATACCTGAGCTTATTCCTCCGCGATACTTCGATATTTCCCTCCATAATAGAGCAACGGATTTCCCTCTCCCAATTCTCCCGCCAGTATTTCTCCTACAAACATGTCGTGGTCGCCTGCTGGCAAGATGTTCACTATCTTGCAGTCGAGATATCCCAGTGTTCCCTCTATGATCGGTGCACCTGTTTTGCTTTCGCGCAATGTCAGGTCGGAAAAGTCCTTTGGTCCCGGCATGGCAAATCGGTTGGACAGATGTTCTTGCTCCCGGGTGAGGATGTTGATTGCATAACACTGTCCGTCAGATAAGGCGCTGTGCATGGTCGCCGATTTATCGACCGATACCACGACGAGTGGTGGGTCCAGCGATAATGACATGACGGCGTTGGCTGTCATGCCGGTTATGTCGCCGTTTTTGTATCGCGTGGTGACGACGGTGACACCCGTTGCAAACCGCCCCATTATATCTCGTTGCAGCCGTGAATCAAATGCCATAGATCCTCCTGTGAAGTGTGAAGTGTGAAGTAGGAAGTGTGAAGTGTGAAATGGGATGAAGCACCAGCCTTTGGGCGGTTGGGCGGGGCCTTCTTACTTCTCACTTCTTACTTCTCCTAACCACTCCGTCGCCGGGGAATCTACCGATGCGTGATGCGCGGCGAGGTCGGCGGTCATGGTTGCGATCATTTCCCGGTGTTCGGGGGCGTCAAACAGGTTGTTCACCTGGTCGGGATCGTTTTGGCGATCAAAGAGGATGGCGTCGTGGTCCTTTACATAGGCGAGTTCGTAATTGGGGGTGAATACGCCGGCTCTGTTCGGGTCGTGGTGGATATAACAGATGTCGTCCCATTCGGTTTTTTCGCCGCGCAAGAGTGCAGATGCATCTCGTCCGTGTTCGCGGCCACAGGGTTCATATCCCATGAGGGTCAGGATGGTGGGCATGAAATCGACGGAGCCGATCAGGTGATCTATTCGCGTGTTAGCCGGGATTTTATCGGGCCAGCGGATTAACATGGGGACGCGATACGCTGTTTCATAGAGTTGATTTTTGCCCATCAATCCGTGTTCGCCGAGGTATTCGCCGTGGTCGGATGTGAAGACCACAATTGTGTTGTCCAGGATGCCTTTTTCGCGGAGTGCATCGAGCATTTTGCCCACGCAGTCGTCTATGACTTTGACCATGCCGCAGTATTGGGCCATGTGTTTGCGCAGGATTTCATCTTCTGGAGCCTGTCTGTTGGCTACCCAACTTGGTTTATTTTCTTCGTTGCGCGTGTCGGGCAATGGCATATCTGCGGGGTTGTACATAGTGTCGTAGGGTGGGCGTACGGTAAATGGCGGATGGGGGTCGGGGATGCTGAGCATGAAACAAAATGGGTTTTCTCGATCTCGCGTCAAAAATTCGTTGGTTTTTTCGGTTAGCCAGTCCGTTGGATAGGTTTTTTCGTCGCCCATGGTCCTGTAATTAAACACCGTGGGCTGCACATCGCCCATTTCGACGTCTTCGATTTTTTTCCAGTGTCCGCGATTGAACATGTATTGGGCGTCGTCAAAACCCATTGTGCGTTCGGGGTGTACCCAGCCGGGGCGCGGAGGTCCGTCCAGATGCCATTTGCCCGCGTAGCCAGTGTCGTATCCGCGATCTTTTAGTGCTTGTGCAAATGTGATTTCATCGCGGTTGAGGGGGATGTTGTTGCGATACGCGCCGTGTACATGTTCGTAGCGCCCGGTGAGGAATACGCCTCGGGATGGGGTGCATACGGCGACGTTGACCATGAAGTTTGTCAAGATCGCGCCTTCGTTTGCAAGGGCGTCGATGTGGGGCGTTTCGACGAGTGTTCCGCCATACGCGCTCAATGTCCAGCAGCTTTGTTCGTCGGTGTGTATGACGAGGAGATTTGGAGAATCTGCCATTTATTTCTCCTTAGTGTTGGGTTAACCATGGATCGCCAGTTTTTGCTAACCAGTTGTCCATTTCTTCGTTCAGTTCTGCTTCAAGGTCGGGATGATCGCCAGCGATGTTTTGGAGTTGATAGGGGTCTGCGATGTTGTCGTGGAGGATTGTTTCTTCGTCTTCGCCTGTTCGCGTGACGACATAGGTGTGTCGGTGTGTGCGCACGCCGCGCGATCCGCCAGCGGGGTTGTCGGGCATTACGTTGAGGTAGAGTGCAGAGGTGGGGCGCGTGCCTTCTTTGCCCATGAGGATATCGGAGTAATCCGTTCCCTGGACACTGTCGGGGACCTGTCCCACGCCCATGAGGTTGAGCAATGTGGGCATTAAGTCGGGTGTGCCGATTAACAGGTTATCTGTGCCGGGTGTGATTTTTCCGGGCCAGCGAATGATAAATGGCACGGTGAAGGATTCTTCGTAGTGTACGGTTTTGCCGATGCGGCCGTGGCTGCCCATCATTTCACCGTGGTCAGAGGTGAAGACGACGATGGTGTTTTCTTCCAGGCCCTCTGTTTTCAGACAGTCCAGTATGCGTCCAAAGTTTTCATCGACGCCGGTTACCATGGCGAAGTAGTGTTTTACATTTTCGCGGGCGCTGTCGCCGCGTGCATCTGTGGGTACGTTGGGGCGCGTCAAGAGGTCTTCATGGGTGGCATCGCCGTATTGGGCGACGTATTTTTCTGGTACTTGTTTGAATGGCATGTGCGGTGGGTTGTGGGATATGACGAGTGAGAATGGTTTTTCGGGATCTCTGTATTTGCCACCTTCGTTGCGGATGTAGTTTATTGCGATGTCGGTTTCGTGTTTGGGAGACCATTCCCGCGGGTCGATGCGTTTGTCTATGGGGTCGTTGCCGGTCCAATAATGGGGGTTGAAGTGCCAGTCGCAACAGCCGTAGGAATACCAGAAGTCATAGCCGTGTCTGCGCGGTCCCGGCGGGGTGTATGAATCCCAGATGACGCCATTTCCTCTCGGTCCTTCTGTGTATTGATACTGTTCATTGGGCGGGTCGAGGTGCAGTTTGCCCAGGTACGCCTGATTGTAGCCAGCGTCGTGCAAGACGTCTGAGAAGCACCGTGCGTTTTCCCGGAGGTAGTTTTCGTATTGTACTGTGGTGGAGTTGACGTTGCTGAGTACGCCGTTGGCGTGGGGATATTGTCCGGTGAAGAGCATTGCCCGATATGGGCTGCATACGGGTCTGGTGCTTACGGCGTCGGTTAATACCAGGCTTTCAGATGCAAATCGGTCGATGTTGGGCGTTATTACGGGGTCTTCGTTCATGAATCCCATGGCTTGTTTGCGATATTCATCGGGGAATACAAATACGAGGTTGGGATGTTCAGGCATCTTTGTCTCCATTTTATATATGCGGGAATAACACTGCCATAAATTGCGCCAATAGTCGCTGATGTCAAGGATAACCATTGGTGCAGGTTGTCCATTGTAGGGGCGGGTTTTAAACCCGTCCGTCAGTGGTCAGTTATCCATTGTAGGGGCGAGGCATGCCTCGCCCGTCATTCCTGCATGGTGGAAAGCCGCCACGCGCAAGCACAACGCCAGTAATCCAGTGGTTTTTGTTTTTTAATTCCCAATTTTTAATTGCTTCATTTCACCCGATCATAAATCGCCTCTAATTTTTTACCCTGTTTTTCCAGATTGTGCTGCTTTTCGACGTGAGTGCGGCCAGCGCGGCCAAATTGTTCGGGGGAGCTGAGGAGGGTGTCCAATCCCGATGCGAGGCCCGCGACATCTCGTTCGGGATATAATAGGCCACAGGTTTTGTCGATGACGACTTCGGGGATGTCGGCGTGTAGGGACGATACGATGGGGACGCCCATTGCCATTGCTTCGATCAGGGCGACGGGGGCGCCGCCTTCGGTGTCGCCATCTGATGCTGTGATGCTGGGATATAAGAGGATTGTTGCGCGTTTTAGTTCTTCCAGTGCGAGAGGATGGGGGAGCAAGCCGAGCATTTTGACGCAGTTTTCAAGGTGTAGTTTCCGTATTTCGGCTTGTAGTTGTGGGCGCAAAGGTCCGTCGCCGATCATCCGCAGTTGAACATCCGGGTATTTTTCCGCTATTTTTGAAAATGCCCGGATTGCGTATTTCAAGCCTTTTTTTTCTCGAAATACGCTGTATGTCAATACGACGGGTTGTTTGGGTGTGGGGTCTGTTCTGAGGGGAATTTTTTCGAGATCTACGCCCAGATGTTGTACGATTACCCGGTTGGCAGGACATCCCAGTGCGATGAGTTGTTCTCCCATGAAGGGTCCTTCGACCAGGAAGAGATCGCCTTCGGCAAAGAGCCGTTTGTAGCGTTTTTGCCATTTTTTTTGACGGGGTAGTGCCGATACATCCAGGCCGTAAAAGGTGGTGATCAGGGGGATACCTGTGCGCTGTTTTGCGGAGAGACACCGGTATCCTTCTTGCCCAAAGTGCGCGTGGATGAGGGCGGCGTTGTGTTCTCGGAGCCAGTTTTCATAGCTGGCGTACGTGCCGCGCATTTTGCGAATGAGGCGCAGGATTGTTCTGCGAATGGGCGAGATATCTTCGGCGGATAGAACGGGTTCTATGGGGAATCGATCCAGGTTCTGGCGCGTTTGTGTGAGGACGATGGGCCGATACCGTTTCAGTGCGCGAATTTGATCGTATATCCAGGTGGCTGTTGCTGGTAAATAGGGGTTGGCACTGTGCGCGACGACAGGTTCCAGGCGGTTTCTCATAAAAAAATCCCGTTGATACGCTCCATTCTATCGAAATTACCCCTGAAGAGTGTATCTCTCCAGGGGTTTTAAAATTCTGCAATATGTGGAGTACATCAGTCGCTATCCTCAGTTATATATTCCTGTTCTCATCAGGGCAATGCTTCAACGCGTTCCACTTCCTCTGTCAAAATTTGATTCACCACTTGACCCAAATCTTTGCCTCTTTTTTTTGCGACCTGTTCAAGCCGGTGCTGGAGTTTCGCATTGAGGTAAATTGGCAGCCGGATTTCAGCGCCCTTGCGGTAAAATTTTCCTCTTTCAGCCCCGGAGAAATCGTATTCTGGTTTCATTGGGTTAGTCACTTATTGTCCTATCAATTTTCACCTATAATTCACTAAAAAAATGAAATACCTGACACTTTACTGCTGTGCCTTATAATAGCAAATGAGTGATATAAACACAATGCGAAAAATCAGATCTCAGAGTTTTTTGAAGGCATCGACAACCAATTATCTTGCTTAAGGCGTTCTTCAGTGGGTTTATCATTTGCCATCAATTTGCCCAGCCTCAACAGAAGGTGTACGCACCATCTGCTCACACAATCACATAGTCCTCGCGTTTTGGCACGGGGTGTTCGCGTTCGGAAATGCCTTCTATCCGCTTTTCGCATGCAGCACATAGATGATAATAACAGATGCGATCATCTTCCGGGTCAATCAGTTCCGACATTTTGGACCGCAACGCGAGAAATCGACTTTCATTTAAGTTACACTCAAAAACGCTTTTCTGCCGCCGCGATCCATAATTTTCCATGAGTTTCATTACCCGCCGCAATCGGCGTTTGTCGGCAATATCGTAGGCTACTACTACAAGCATCGCGCTGGTCTCCAAAAATTATCGAATTAAGAATGGCAGGTATGCCGTGTCTTCGCCGCGCAATAGGCGGATGAGACGACGGGCCTGGAACTCAAAGCATTGGCGATATGACACTTTTTGTACCTGTCCACCGGGTTGCAGATATTGGACTTCAACAGCGACGCGATCTTGATAGGCACGAATTAACTGCGTCCGTCCATCGCCACATAAGAACACACCCCCGTCGCGCTGTTCAAAGTCTTCCTTTTTTATTTGTCCGTGATTCAGCAAGTCCAGTACCATTGCATCTACAATCACTGGGCGAAATTCTTCCATCATGTCCAGCGCGAGCGAGGGGCGGCCGTAATCTACGAGATGCAGATAACCGATATAGGGGTCCAAGCCCACGCGCAAGACAGCCGATTCCAGGTCCGAAGATAGGAGCGTATAGCCAAAGCTCAACATGGCGTTGACTGCATCTTTGGGTGGGCGGCGCGTGCGTTTGACAAAGGGAAATGCAGTGGGTAAAAATTGACCGAGCGCACCGAAATAGGTCGCGGTTGCAGCACCTTCGATTCCGCGCAGGGCATCGGCATTGTCAGCGCGGTCTATCTGTTTTAAGAGTGCGCGCAGTCGCCGTGCGGTGTGGGCGATGTCTCGATTTCGGCGTCGGGCAAGGCGCATGATCAGGGTGCGCATGTTGCGGATTTTGCCCGATACAAATCCCCGTGCGGCACCCAGTCGAAACGCTTCGTCTTCGTAGCGACGGTATTGCATTTGCCGCAGAATCACATTGCGGCCCTGCGGTCCGACCAGTCGCCCGCGATAACTGCCCGTGGTGCTGAGGAGTACGAGGTCAATGCCCTGCATTAGCGCGGTGTGCATGGCCGCAGGTGTTATTCCGATGTTGCCAAATAAGACCATCTGGTGCAGATCATACGCGGGTGATGTGTGGAGTTTTTTTTTGCCTTTCCACACGGTTAATCGCTCGCCTTCACGGCGTACCTGTGCGCCGGTTTCTGTGACATAGAGTACGGACACTTCACACCACCTCAACGCCTATTTGCAACCGTCCCGCGTCATCCGCTGTTACAACCCAAACGCCTGTGGTGATTTTGCCTTTGCGGTCGCGCAATAAGTCGCGCATTTCATCTTCTGCACGCGATAGGTCGGCCATGACCTGTGCGGCTTGCTGGCGCAGTGCGACGTAACGATCTATAGCTTCGCGGTTTTGCGGTTGATCCACACGTCCCATGCCGGCTGTAAATGCCGGGTCGATATGTAGCAGAGGAGAGGGGTACCCGCCTTCGGGCAAGTCAAATTCGCAGTTGCAGGGGACGGTTTCGACGAGGTCGGGCAGGTGTTTGCGGATTTTTGGACAGCCAATGGGATTCGGATGCAGGCGTTCGATCTGATAATCGGTTACTTCGGCTTTGTAATCTGCACACGCGCCGATTACTGCGTGTAAAAAAGCGCGTCCCTGGTCGTCGAGATGTCCGAATACGCATTTTAAGACGTGGCGTTCGATGTGTACCAGATGGGCGGTTGTATAGGCTTTTTCTGTGAGTGCGCGAATGACGGCGCATCCCTTCATGATGGGTTGATATTCTGGAAAGGCTTTTTCTAAATCGACTTTTTGCAGGGGTGTGTGGGGTTTCCCTCCGCCCAGGCGAGAAACTGCATGGTCAAATGCCTGTGTGTCTATGGGTTTGATGTCGCGCAAGACGCGGTCCTGGTCTGCGAGTGCGTGTCCTTCTGTGTCGATAAATAGCGCACGTCGTCCTGTTTTGCGGTGGATGCCCAGGGGGAGTTTGATCAAATTGCCGAGTTCATCTTCTCCAACGGTGTCTTGTTTGGGAAACCATTCCCACTGCAATTCCTCTGATGGCGGTCCAAATCGCTTTGCAAATGCGCGACCATAAGCACGCAGGTCACATGCGGGGATGGGTTTTTCAAAGAAGAGCCATATATGCGCCCCTTTGTTTCCGCTGTCTTCGATGTGGACGGGGAGGTTGAGGGATGCAAAGCCAGCGCATACCCGTCGGATGTCTTTGCATACTTGTTCGCGCAACGCATCCATTAAGGTGTTGTTTTGCAGTGCTTTGTTGAGGGTCTCTTTTTTTATGTCGATGTCCAGGGCTAAAAATTGCGCTTTGTCCAGGTCGAATATCGGATATACCCCCACAGTCGTGTCTCCGCGGAGGTGGGATTGGATCACGCCCTCTGTGAGGGGTTCGCGCACGGGGACATAGCCGGTTTTTCCGTCTTCATCAATCCATTGCCGAGCGTACACGTCTTTGCGCGCGGTGAATAGCCGCAAGATGTGTGCGGCAGTATCAGGTTGGTTTTTGATTTCTGCATCTGGCAAGGTCTGGGATGTTTGCAACTGCGCGCCGACGAGTTGTTTGCCCGCAAGTGCGCCTGCATGGTCCGGGTCGTGCTCAAGTACTCGTCCGTAGAGTTCTTGCGCGAGGCCCATCATGCCATCTTCTTCGTATAGATGCGCGAGTTCAAAGAGTCCTTCTATGTGATCTGCATGATGCTGAATGAGGGTTTGCAAGCGCGATTGCGCGAGGCCCGTTTCATTGCGGTCTGCGTGTAACATTGCCAGTCCAAATAGGGATTTGGCATCGTCAGGGCACTGAGATAGGTGCGCCTGATAGATTTCAACGGCTGACTGGATGTCGTTCAGTTCTTCTGCGAGTACACCCCATTCACCAAACGCATCATCTACTGGTAGATCGCGCCACCGATTGAGCAATGTCTGTGCTCTGTCCTGTTCGCCCCGGATGAGGGCTATGCGGACCATCAATTGATGTGCGCGATTGCATGCCGGATCGCGCGCACAGGCTTCCGAAGCCAATGCCTCCACGCCATCCACGTTGTTTTGTTCTAAAAGTACCTGTGCTTTTTCACAGAGGGTATCCACGAGAGATGTGGGGGACGATTCTATTGCAGGAGTTGTCATGGGGAGATTCCTTTCTGTTTGGGGAAAAATAATGCAATCACACTGGGGTTTGTCTGTGGATTGCGTTTACACATTTTTTAGCAGTTTTAATTTTTTCTTCAAAAATTAGTGCTCAAATGTTCACTTGTCAAGATAAAAAAGTAAACGGGTAGTCCCTCCTGATTGTTTCTTAGCCTCCAATGAACGCTTTAGCGATTGACCACAATACCACAATAGCCATGATATGCGGTATGTGTATAATCAGCGCAAAAATTACGGCGAACACGAATATACACAACACCACTATATCTACCAATAAACGGACAATGAGATCTGCTGTGTTATTGGGCTCTTTCATGTTTCAATGCCTCAGTAGTCGGGTAATCCTTTCTGACGAACGCCCTATTTATCTGCAAGAAGCGTGCCAAAAAATAAAAAATCCTCAAAAAAATGAGGATTTTCTTTTTTTATTCTTTTTTCGCGGTTTTTTTTGTAAAAAAATCCCAAACAGGCATTCACCAGAGGGGAACAGACGTGCAGAAATGCTCACATTTGTGCAAAAATGCACGCCTATGCACAGTTTCAATACCCCAGTAGTCGGGTAATCCTTCCTGATTATCATCGACTCATACATCGCAGAGACCGCACCTTCAGGGTTTCAATACCCCAGTAGTCGGGTAATCCTTCCTGATAAACCAAAGCAGGATAAAAATGACGCCTGAAGATTTTAGTTTCAATACCCCAGTAGTCGGGTAATCCTTCCTGATGTGAGAAATTCCCTGTCAGAATTATTGATAGTTGTAAACCTAATCGTTTCAATACCCCAGTAGTCGGGTAATCCTTCCTGATGACGACGGTTCAATGGAAGTCGATTCACCTTGCATGTTTTACAGTTTCAATACCCCAGTAGTCGGGTAATCCTTCCTGATGAATGGTCATATCAGTCATCGTAATACTTCCAATTTAGAAGTGTTTCAATACCCCAGTAGTCGGGTAATCCTTCCTGATTCAATTCACCAGAGACTTTAGGCTTATTTTACAAGATTCGTTCGTTTCAATACCCCAGTAGTCGGGTAATCCTTCCTGATCGTTGCAGAATTTGAGTTGGAAGTAGTGAAGGACATGTATGTTTCAATACCCCAGTAGTCGGGTAATCCTTCCTGATAGTTTTAGACCACGATTGGAAAGACCATCGCGTAAGACCAGTTTCAATACCCCAGTAGTCGGGTAATCCTTCCTGATCGGCACGAATTTGAGTGTCGTTGATTTGGGAAAGGAATTGTTTCAATACCCCAGTAGTCGGGTAATCCTTCCTGATCTTATGCTGCGATTAGGGCAATTCACGCTGGCCTTGATGATATGTTTCAATACCCCAGTAGTCGGGTAATCCTTCCTGATCAGATGCAAAAGCTCGCAGCAGCATACGCATTTGATCCGTTTCAATACCCCAGTAGTCGGGTAATCCTTCCTGATCACCAATTACAAAGGAGGTGTAAAATGGCAGTGATGAGGTTGGGTTTCAATACCCCAGTAGTCGGGTAATCCTTCCTGATCTGCCGAAACCATTGTTGGCTTGGGTTGCACGACGTTGCTGACGTTTCAATACCCCAGTAGTCGGGTAATCCTTCCTGATGAGGTTGCTATTCGTGTTGGGCAGCGGGTCAATGAGGAAATGTTTCAATACCCCAGTAGTCGGGTAATCCTTCCTGATTGATCATTCAGGACTTACGATCAATACCACAGGATTTTTGTTTCAATACCCCAGTAGTCGGGTAATCCTTCCTGATGCAGGACGCAAAAGAAATTGAGTACGCGTATCCCATATAGTTTCAATACCCCAGTAGTCGGGTAATCCTTCCTGATTGGCATGTGGTCTCCTTGTGCGGGAAATTTTGAGCAATCTGGTTTCAATACCCCAGTAGTCGGGTAATCCTTCCTGATTTTGCAGTTCCGCATCTGCATTTTCCAACTCACATCAAGTTTCAATACCCCAGTAGTCGGGTAATCCTTCCTGATCAATTACCAATGAAAAGTAAATCAAAAGTAACATATGATAAGTTTCAATACCCCAGTAGTCGGGTAATCCTTCCTGATAATTGAAACTGTCATCCCGGCCGTGAAGAAGCGTAAGTAGTTTCAATACCCCAGTAGTCGGGTAATCCTTCCTGATTTGACCTTCCCGCCGAAGTGATTGACCTGTTTCGCGTTATTGAAACGTTTCAATACCCCAGTAGTCGGGTAATCCTTCCTGATGACTCTCAGATGGCAACTATAGATCGGCTGTATGCTGGTTTCAATACCCCAGTAGTCGGGTAATCCTTCCTGATCTCAATCCGAATCGGACAGCTACTCGCACGCGCGAAAAAGATGTTTCAATACCCCAGTAGTCGGGTAATCCTTCCTGATATACCTCCAGAACAACCGTGAGAATATCCTGCCGAAGTCCGCGTTTCAATACCCCAGTAGTCGGGTAATCCTTCCTGATATGGGAAGGTATTCACCTGATGATATTGCGCGGGCAAGTTTCAATACCCCAGTAGTCGGGTAATCCTTCCTGATAAAATGAGCACAGCGTGCTGCTGACCATTCCGTTCACGTTTCAATACCCCAGTAGTCGGGTAATCCTTCCTGATATTGGCGTGAGGGCCGATGATCGCTGGGCGCCAAGCAGGTTTCAATACCCCAGTAGTCGGGTAATCCTTCCTGATATTGCCGGTGGTGTAGCAGCTGGTGTTGGGGGTCTCGGGTTTCAATACCCCAGTAGTCGGGTAATCCTTCCTGATGAGGACAACTCGCCGGTTAATTGGGACAAGGCAGATTGTTTCAATACCCCAGTAGTCGGGTAATCCTTCCTGATGGGGAAGGGGCAGACCAAGAACTTAACTGGTGGGAAGTTTCAATACCCCAGTAAGCGGGTAATCCCTCCTGATTTCGATGTTTTCCACACGTCGCTATGAGCATCATATCACCACGTTTCAATACCCCAGTAAGCGGGTAATCCTTCCTGATTATTTTGATATGCAGATGTCACACGTCTATCTGTCTGAAGTTTCAATACCCCAGTAAGCGGGTAATCCCTCCTGATCAGGCATGCGCGCTGGCAAGGCATTGCTGGACGTGAAAGGTTTCAATACCCCAGTAAGCGGGTAATCCCTCCTGATTTATGGGTGCATTAGCGCAGAGTTTGATTGGGTAGATGATGTTTCAATACCCCAGTAAGCGGGTAATCCCTCCTGATATGTAAAATCTTTCGGCGTAAGCGTTCGCGTAGAGGAGTTTCAATACCCCAGTAAGCGGGTAATCCCTCCTGATTAGGAACGGAATCAAATTCAGCATAGGGCGCAGAACAATGACGTTTCAATACCCCAGTAAGCGGGTAATCCTTCCTGATAAGACAGCAAAACAAAGTACGCTTGGGCCTTCTGCTATTAGTTTCAATACCCCAGTAAGCGGGTAATCCTTCCTGATCCGAACGGCTAAATTTAGCTTTCTATTTCTTCGTTTCGGTTTCAATACCCCAGTAAGCGGGTAATCCTTCCTGATGAGATATTAAGGCGTGCCGGACACGCTTGGCTTCCCATTTGTTTCAATACCCCAGTAAGCGGGTAATCCTTCCTGATTTCTGGGCGTCAAACGACCTAACTTACTCATCCGACTATGTTTCAATACCCCAGTAAGCGGGTAATCCTTCCTGATCCGCATTATATACGGACAATCAAGAGACTGTTCTCAAGTTTCAATACCCCAGTAAGCGGGTAATCCTTCCTGATGAAATCCCAACTTGGTAACGCTTGCGCGTCTCGAAAATCTGTTTCAATACCCCAGTAAGCGGGTAATCCTTCCTGATTACGTGACGCCAACTTCGGAATACACCCCAGCGAATGGAGGTTTCAATACCCCAGTAAGCGGGTAATCCTTCCTGATGATCGTATCAAGCAGGCACTCGAAGATGGGTGGCATCAGAGTTTCAATACCCCAGTAAGCGGGTAATCCTTCCTGATGGTCGAGGTAAAGATAGAGGCGTTTGACCACAAGACAAAGTTTCAATACCCCAGTAAGCGGGTAATCCTTCCTGATTATTTCGCACAAATGCAAGTGGAAGTAGTTGTGTCACAAGTTTCAATACCCCAGTAAGCGGGTAATCCTTCCTGATTGAAGCTGAAATTTCGGCGACTGCTAACATCTTTGACATGTTTCAATACCCCAGTAAGCGGGTAATCCTTCCTGATAATTTGATCAGGCACTTGCACAGTTGCGACTCATCGAAAGGTTTCAATACCCCAGTAAGCGGGTAATCCTTCCTGATGGGACAATCTCAAATTGCCGGACGGTGAGCAGATGAAAATGTTTCAATACCCCAGTAAGCGGGTAATCCTTCCTGATCTGCTCCCCGAACCGATGGAACAGAGCGACGAAATCACCGAGTTTCAATACCCCAGTAAGCGGGTAATCCTTCCTGATAAAGAGGGGCAAAAAACGGTTGACCTCTTACGCTCTTACGTTTCAATACCCCAGTAAGCGGGTAATCCTTCCTGATGCGACTAACATCTTTGACATCTCCGACATTGCTTGGGAAGTTTCAATACCCCAGTAAGCGGGTAATCCTTCCTGATCGGAACTGAAGATGATGACGAGTGCGCGGTCCTGGGATAAAGTTTCAATACCCCAGTAAGCGGGTAATCCTTCCTGATAAATAGACGCGAAAGTAACCAAAGTTTTTGACGGCAAAATGTTTCAATACCCCAGTAAGCGGGTAATCCTTCCTGATAGGGCAAGGTGGAGTCATCGTAAATATGCTTCAAGTTTCAATACCCCAGTAAGCGGGTAATCCTTCCTGATTTAACCATCCCCTTTTAAAAGCATGTGTAAGTGGATCAAGTTTCAATACCCCAGTAAGCGGGTAATCCTTCCTGATGAGCGATGAGAAGAAAGCTCGACTGCAAAACGTGATTGAGTTTCAATACCCCAGTAAGCGGGTAATCCTTCCTGATGAAGTGAGGGTGTATATAGGCGGTGCTTGGATGGGTTTCAATACCCCAGTAAGCGGGTAATCCTTCCTGATTCCTTATAGAGGATGGCTACGATAATCAGATGGGTTACAAGTTTCAATACCCCAGTAAGCGGGTAATCCTTCCTGATGAGGAGCGCATTAGCGATTTGGAGGTTGCGCTTAATGAGTATATTAAAGTTTCAATACCCCAGTAAGCGGGTAATCCTTCCTGATGAACATGGCTATTGAGTTTGGACCTGACGTTGAGTTGGTGTTTCAATACCCCAGTAAGCGGGTAATCCTTCCTGATGATTGGGCGCGTGCAGTGGTTGCGTGTGCTGATGAAGATAGTTTCAATACCCCAGTAAGCGGGTAATCCTTCCTGATTTCTCCGTTTGTGGTGGTTCTGTGACTGTCTTTTTCCAAGTTTCAATACCCCAGTAAGCGGGTAATCCTTCCTGATTATGTGTGCAAAACTTTGTCGAGTCTGGTCTTGAACGAGTTTCAATACCCCAGTAAGCGGGTAATCCTTCCTGATTTGCACACTTCAGTCTGGAAAAACTTTCAACGTGAACAGTTTCAATACCCCAGTAAGCGGGTAATCCTTCCTGATGACGATATGGTGGAACAAGTACTGGCGGCGGCGCACAGCATGTTTCAATACCCCAGTAAGCGGGTAATCCTTCCTGATTGGATGAGTGGAAGCAGAGTTGCTTGGCTTGCGAAGAGTTTCAATACCCCAGTAAGCGGGTAATCCTTCCTGATTTGGCGGAGTGTGTTACGGCCACAACAAACCGTAGTGTATAGGTTTCAATACCCCAGTAAGCGGGTAATCCTTCCTGATGAGCAGGCTGAGTGGATGAGTGGTTTGGGTGGTGAACGTGGAGTTTCAATACCCCAGTAAGCGGGTAATCCTTCCTGATGTGAGCGCGGCGGGATTGAGTTGGACAGAACGCGGCGCAATGGTTTCAATACCCCAGTAAGCGGGTAATCCTTCCTGATTATCAGGAGTAGTTGGTATAGCGATTGAATCCCTATTGGTTTCAATACCCCAGTAAGCGGGTAATCCTTCCTGATGGACGGGTATTTTGTGGCGACACTCCACCGGACTACTACAGTTTCAATACCCCAGTAAGCGGGTAATCCTTCCTGATAACGCGGTTGAATGGTCTCGCACGTCTCGCGGAGGCCAGTTTCAATACCCCAGTAAGCGGGTAATCCTTCCTGATTCACTGACGGTATCGCGAGGGACAAATCAGTTGGTAGATTTGTTTCAATACCCCAGTAAGCGGGTAATCCTTCCTGATATCATTGACCCGTTTGGGGAAGAGGAAGTTTTTATTTGTTTCAATACCCCAGTAAGCGGGTAATCCTTCCTGATACCATCTGCGTTATTTCCTCTCTCGCAGACGGTTACAAGGCGGTTTGCGACTCAGGCCATTTTGACATACAAAATCCTCCAAAAAATGAAAATCTGCGTTCAAGTTTATGCTCATAATACACACTCCTGCAAAAGGTTAGAAATTTGCGACCCACCAGAACATGAGGAAATGCCTCTAATCCCTACGCGCGTTATTCACTACACGCTCAAACTGCCAAAGTGACATTGACAGACACATCTGGGTCGCATCCAATGGCTTTAAATAGTCTGCAATCTGTCAAATAATATGTTCACTCTGATCCGATTATACCTCCTCTATCCAGTCGTTGAGATCGGCCACAATGCCGGGTAATACATCCTGATCATCTGTTGTTGTATGCACCTTAAATTTCACGCAATAGGTTCCGTTGGAGTATATGCCCTGGACTTCCCCACCCGATGGTCGAAACCGAGTTGATTCAGGCAGGTCCGGGTTCCAATACGTTGAGTGGCAAAAGCGGACATAAGGCACCTCATCTATGAGCTTTTGCAGGAACCGCAAAATGGGAGTACGCGCTTGTCCATATCCATGGTGACCCAAATTGGGAATCTGCTTCTCATTTTCTGTTGCTGGCCGCGGAAGACTTTGGGCTTTTATCTGCTGAAAACGGGTTCGGAAGGTCTCGTGAAAAATCTGGCCCGTCGCGGAGAGTTCCAGATAGTTCTCGCCATCGATTTCCTCGCGGTTGACCAGTGGCTCAAAGCGTTCATCCCAATCTTCGCGATACTGTTCCCACGGAACAATATCGCCTTTGCCAAGTACCATAAACATGCCGCTGGCTCGCTGCCAGATCGAAAAATCGAGTGCCACTGGCATAGGTGGAAACGGAATAATGGCATCAAAGCGTTCATGCTTGTAATACACGGGAATGTCGAGTGCCTGGCCCATCAAAACGGCAATGGCGATCTGGGCTTTATAGCCACCTGTCGCGTTAATTGCGCAAAAGGCTGCTCCAGTTTCACGCACTCGTTCACCAAAAATTTTTGCCAGATTGCGTAAGCCATGCGTGCGAAAAGCTCGAGGGTCATCATCGCGCAAACCTTCTACGCAATGGGTTGTTACTTGCCAACCATCCGATTGGAAGTAGAATTGTAAAATTTCCGCAATCGCCTGTCCATCATCCGTATCAGAATGGAGCAGATGGAGGTGGACTTGTTCAATAAACTCCTCTTTGAGAAGGTCCGTTACTGAGTTGATTTCTGCGCCGCAGAGCCTATCCATTGGCTTTAGTTCGTGCAACAATTCCGCTACTTTCTGCCAGTCTTTTAGGACATACGCCTGGGCCAAAGCAGCGAGGATGGGGTCGGGGTCCGCATCCTTGAGCCTGGACAGATTGGGATAGAACAAACTCGTCCCAATGGTGCAGAGGAGTGTATGAGGTTTTGGCATAAGGTACTCTCTAATCAAGGTATGACACGGGTCACTCTGCCCGTGTTGTCCACGCGTTGCACTTTCACCTTAACCGGATTCCAGTGAGTTATATTGGAATGACAGGCACACGGAACACCTCAAACTTCGATTTATCGTAGGCGTCCAGAAATAGGCGTTTGGCTTTGTTCTGCCTGGTCATCCCCTGTAATACAGTAAGCGTTATCTCTGCTTCAATCTCTTTTTCCAGATCGATATCCGTGATTAGGGTATGATAAACCGCATCGATATTTGCCCGTTGTGCTGCAAAAAGTGTCAATACAGCCATCCCTTTGCGCCCACCAGATAAGGATAGATAGATACTTTTATCTGGGGCATCTCCCTGTGCATTCTCAATGACAGAGATCAGTTTTTTGAGATAGATCTCACAATCGTCATCAGACGTGACATCTTTAATATCCGTAATGGAAATAGGTTCAAAGTCTATCCGTTTTCGCCTAAACGCCTCCTTCAGCAGGTTCACTCCGTTGCGAATCTCGGCATTGTTGGGATAAACGACGATGACTTTTTTGAGGTTGGCCTTTTCTCGTTCAGAAAGTAAAGAGAAGGTTTGCGTCACAACCATGGGCGATTTTCCAAGTGGAGCAATTAGGATGCTATTGTTTTCGAGTTCATTCACCTGTACACATTTGGGGTGGTTTTTTGACCAAAGTTCCCTTTTTCCATTAGCAATGTCTTGATAAGTGGTATTCTTCAACGCGATTTCACAGACTACAACTTCGCCATTGGTTCGATAATAGAATGGGCGTTCAGCGGTCTTTCCCATTTTGAATGGCGTGCAATCTGTTTTTGCATTGGCCAATGATTTACCGCGACTTTCTAGCCGTTGCGGATACCGCATAGCTCTAAAACAGTTCCTCAATCGTTTTTGGGTATCACCACCACGTATTTTTTTTAGCTGCTGATGGGCTGCTTCGGAAAGATAAACATCGAGAAGTTGGATTTTCTCTTTTTGATTGGTTTCTTCTTGCTGAAAAATCTCGCGATAAAACGCATCTAGCTCACCCTCAATTTCAATGGGGGTCGGTGCATTCGGGTCAGATTGTGTCTCACTGAAGTATTTTCGAAGGACAGTGCTATTTGATAAGCGTGGATAGGGAATCTCTACAAGGATCAGGTCATCGTCAGGCGGACTCAATTTTGCCTTTTGTTTCGCTTCCTCAAATTCAAATAATTCCTCAATAGAATGGAAATTTCGCTTATTGGGATTATCTTCATGTTTATCCAGAATATGGTACAATCCACAAACGCATTCGAAGAACTGACACGTCACGGCCATTAGTGAGGACATGTTCTTGCGTCCACCAGCAAGGGAAAGATAGACTTGATCTTCCTCATATTCGTGGGATTCGATTAAACCCGACAAAATCTGAAGAAATTTCATTGATGTTTCGCGGCTATTTGTGTCGGAAAACGGTAGGATACATTGATTGACATCGCATTGCTCTTCAAGATGTTCTTTGACCATTTCATAGCCCAAGTCAATTAGTTTTTCGCTTTGCGGATGGATGACGTGTAGTAGATCAACCGGTATCCCCTTCTTCGTTTGCAATGCTTTCACCATTGAGGTGACGACAATCGGAGATTCACCAAGCGTTGCAATCAGAACATTCTTCGCCATAGTTAAAACTTCCTTTGGAATTTACGATGTGCGGCTAATCAATGTTTTAGGATTTTTGTCAAACTCTGCTTGACCTGGGATAATGATATTCCGTGTTATCATTTGGATCCCATCGCCAGATGCGACGGAGCGCGTTAAGTGTTTTTGAGGCTGTGTTATTTCTAAACGATTGAGTCTGCTGTAATAGATAGGCTTCTAAACGCCTTCCTTCCACATGCTCTACCTCCTGATTGACTGTGTAACGACTGGCGTAGTCAATCAGCGTGAGTTTTGTGATTTCAAAGTGGACGCTACCCAGTCCCGCAGGTTTAGCGTAACCGAGTTTATGGCGCATATCCGGTTCGAGAACAAGTGCGTAGAGGAGCGTCTGCAATTCGACAGCTTCAAGATTTATAAACTGTGCTGAGAATGCGAATTGACTCTCCTTATTAATCGGCTTGATGTGTTGATTAACTCGACTTTTTTGGTTTGTAGTCTGTATTCCAAGCGGTTGATGAAAGTAGAACTTTCGTCCTGCAATATGTCGCCTTTTGGGATCAAAGTAGAGTGCCCCCTGACCTGGTTTGGGGGCCATGAGCGCGATGGTATAAACTGCCCCATGCTCGTGTATCTTGACTTCAACGGCATCATTGAATGAGACCTTACCGAGTATTGATCCTTGAATTGTTCCGAACATTCGACAACCGATGCACAACTTATCGGTGTTACATTTGTGGAAATCGCTTGGCAATTTATTGTTATATTTCTTATCAAACAGCAGAAAACAGCCGTTGCCAATCGTTTCCACTAAGTTGCGGAAAAGCCCTTTGAGCGAACTTCCGGGGATAATGTGCTGCTTCTGTTCGTTCTGGATAAAAGGCTCTGCGCCCTGGTTCTTTTTCGGTGAGTGAAAAATGAAAACGGGTGTCTCTGCTGTAATTGTTCCTTCAATTTTTCCGGATACGCCACTGAATCTATCATGTGGCAAAGGGCGATCACGTTCAGGGGTGCTGTTCCAGTCAATCGGTACAAAATCATAAGGATTCATGAGACTTCCTCCAGATGTCGAAAGCGGTAAAATTCCAGCGCACCGGTTTCTAAATTCAGATAATGTCGCGCAGATAATTTTATGCGGGATTTGTTATTTTCACTTGAGACAGGATAATGCAGCAACCGCGGGATTTGTAATTCGAGAAATAAGTTTGTTGTCTCTGGCTGACCAATCAATTCAAGGGTATCTTCTGTCATCTTTTCACCCCAAAGATAGTAGCTATCATCCTGATGTTCAAAATCGGACAATGCCCTGGTAGCAAGCATTGGCAACTCTTTCGGTTCACCGATGTAAATGACCGTAAAAGTGCTGTCCTGCTTTTCCCATCGCAACTCAAAATCGTCGTGAAAGATGCGTCCCTGTTCCCATGCCTCAAAGTTTTCACTTGCGTCGTATTGCCGCAGACAGATTCCTTTTTCTCGCTCATCGTCAGACAAGAAAGTGCTCGGTACACGTTCAAGCATCATCAGTGACTTTGGGGGGCAGTCCAACGCTTGGACGATCGGAAGCAGATTTTCAGTTGTTCCCCAACAGATATTTTCTATCATTTTCAGTCTCCGATACGTTGAAATTGCAGGTGTTCAAACTGCATCTTTTGAGGGATGCTCCACAACTTAATCTTATCAACAAATGATTGAACAGAGGCTTGTTTGAGGACATTGAGGCTATCATCCGAGAAAGTAGTGGTTTTGCGGATACCGTGTGTCTCCTCATTGGGTGGTGGTTGAATAGTCAATTGGTCATTCGTATCCGTACCATAAGAATTATCGCCCAGGAATTTTCCCAATCCCCACACATTCTCTGTGGGTTTTCCATTCACTGCGCCGATGTAATTGACTGACACCTCAGAAATTTCACCCTTGACGTTTCCAAGTCCGCGTGACCTCCCAGAACCAATACGGATCAAGCCATCCTCCAAATCTTGCACAATGAGCATTAGCATTCCGAGTTGCCATACCTCAAAGTTTCGCATGTAAATACCTGTTTCAAACGCGACACCGGACGAAACGACTTCCAAATCGAATTTGGCTTGACCTGCTGCGCCACCAGTAAACCGATCAATGCCAACTCCATCGCGTTGCTCGGTTTTTTCTTGACTGTCTTCAGCAAGGTAGGCATCTGAGATGGCGACACGTCCAATGAACGAAGTAGAACCAAATAAGCGACATGCCGGACAAGAATCGCGATAGACATCTTTATTTAACAAATCTTCTTTTTTACGCTGCCATTGGGCGTTGTTAATCCTCCATTGATCTCTTTGGCGCACCTCAAATTTATCGCCACACGAAACTTCAGTGTAATCGAGACAGACAAGCTGATTTTGTTTTTTCTTTGGCTGTGTCTTGACAAATGGATTGCAAACGACACCATCTTTAAGTGTACGGATCACTTTTTCAATATGACTTCGAAAGACACCCTTCAGCGAACTCCCCGGTAGATAGACCTCTGTTTTACCATTGCGGTAAGTTCGGACAGGTGTCATATCTGGACCCGAAACAGTGCCATGTCCCGATTTGACAAGCACAGGGCCTTCAGTGTGAATTGTGAGATTGAAACGGCATTCATTAACAAGTCGCTTGAGCATTTTCTCCTCCTTCACGCACTTTGTGAAAGTAGTGCTCCAATATGATTTTCTAGAAAACTATCCATATTATTAATTTTTTTCATTTTATCTTCGAGTGTTTTGCCGATCAGGTACTGGCGCAACCGATCATCTCTTGTCCCATCATCTGTTAAGTCCAATTCATAGCCGGCAAGATCAATGACCTGGCAGTTACCCAGTCCCCGTGAGCGCATGCCGCCGATTCCACCCATGCCGCTCGCAAACTCATTCAATCCCACGCAAGCCAAACACAGGTCGGTATCACTCGGACCCTCCAGGACGATTTCCATTTTGAATGTCGAACCAACAGAGACGACTTCATAATCGTACTTCAACCCATCGACAGCTCGCTCACTATCTCGGTCAATCGCCACGCCATCGCGCACTTGTGTGGCTTCTGCCCATTCGTCAACGTACAGGTCGGTAAAGAAAATTTTAGAAGCAGAAAACGGTGAGCCAAAGAGTTTGCATGTATCACATAGTTCTTCGTTAAGAATTTCTGCGAGTTTAGCTTCACTCCAGTTACCAATCCTCCGACGGTTGTTGAAGTTTTCTTGATTGGCAGTTGGACAATCGCCTTCAGACAAAGAACAAGTGGTTCGATTTGGAATCACGCCAACCAATTTTTCAATAGTACTCCGAAACACACCTTTGAAACTGGAACCGGGTATAAAAGGCTCTCCTTCAGGTGTGAGAACAACAGGACTATCGGTGCCGCGTAGATTGATATTTCCACCGCCAATATGCATGGCGGATTTCAATTTCAATTTTCCAGTAAACACGTATTTCCTGCTCATTTCACGCATTTGATAGACTCCTTTGGTAGTTGTATTCAGCGATTAAATGTTGGATAAATTCCTTCGCCAAAAGATAGGCATACCGATCAATTTCTGCACTCACTTGCCGCTTTTGAGCACGTCCCATTTCTTTGGGTTTTACGACAAGTTGAGTCTCCTCAACCTGTTTGGGCAGTCCGTTGAGGTAATCTTTCAGGTTTTGGTAAAATTTCTTCAATTCATCGGGGGTTGTATTCCTATTGAGTCGATTATCAATGTAGCGGAAAATTTCACCCTGATCGCTTGCGCCGACAGCGTTCCAAAGACCGCTCAATTGGGAATTTGAGATTTTTGAGTGGGCATGCTTTGCGACAAGATCAACGGCATCACAATAGAGTTTCCCATCACTCAACAGACGGATCTGTTGCGCCTGTCCAATTGTCACTGCCATCTCATTTACCTCCAACTGTCACTTGATATTCGTAATGCACGACCAATTGACTCACAAATGCACGGATGAGGCTCAGATAGATGCGCTGTCCTTCAGATGTGTTTTCCTCGACACTTTCGAGTTTTCCACAAATCTCTCGTCGTCGGACGCGAAGACTTTGTTCAATATAGTCCTTCAAGCGCTCGCCAAAGTTATTCTTTCTCCAAGTTTGGTGCCTGTCATCCTTTGCAACCTGTTTCTTGATGTAATCAAGTACATCCGTTACCTTGAGCGTGGAATTTGCAATATTTTCGAGGTTTGTCATCTGGCTTCGGTGACGAGATTCAAATGCCTGTGAAGCGGCGTCTCCAAGTTCCTTTGCCCGATTATAAAAATCATCGCGATCAGTGACCTGAGCAATTTCTTTAAGGATTTTCATTTGTTGGTTCATAATTCGTTGACCTCCCTATGAAAGGCATCGGCAATCATAACTTGCCCAAAACCTTCTGACCGGCGTTTGCCTATGCCCTTCTGTTCAATGTCGTAGAGTTTCTGATAAAAACGTTCATCAGGTGTTCCGTTATATCCAAACAGAAAAACAGAACCCATTGAAATCGCCCACTCTGCCGCTTTAGGCAATCCCAAAAGGGCGTTCCAGCCGATTACACGACGTTGGCCTGCGTTTTGGTAAATCAATGCTATATCCTCTAAATCCCACATATCACGCAAGTAAGTCTGATCAAGAGCCATTTGATAACGCAACTGATGATCGAGAAGAATCGCATCAGATTGAAGCGTGATCGGAAAGTAGAATTCATGCGGCAAATCAACATCATATCTTTGCGCTTCAGTGTGAAACTTCTCACTAAATGCTCCAGCCCGCTTTTTTAAAGACTCCATAGCATCAGTCCTGAAAGCTTGGATTTGTGGAACGCCAAGTTTTCCCAATCCTCGCGTCAAGTTATTTCCTACTCTGAGTATCCCTTTATCCCCGACATCCTCTGCAAAATCGTAAAAATCATCATGTAGCGATTCATCAGCAAAGGATATAGTTCCCCAGAACGATTGTCCTTCATTAAGGACTTCACGATTATAGAGGATACCTTCTTGCACGGTTCCTGTTTCTCGACTGATTCCCGTTCGGGTCAATAAACGAGTCTTTACTTCTGATTGACCAATTTCCGCAACATCCTCCCCACGACGGTAGAAGCCAGAAAACGTATCAAGCAACTCGCCACATCTTCCATGATTATCAGAGTAGGTGCAATTCTTATGTGGTTCGAGGATTTCAACCTTTATCTGCCCACTCAATGCAAACAATCCCCAATAGATGAGGCTATCCATGACTCCGTGACGCTCTTTATCGCGTTCATTCGCCTTAAAACGGAAACCGCTGAATCGTTTACAAGAGCGAGCGGTCTTCGGTATCGGTTTTATTGGTTGCTCATTGTCTTGCAGATCAGTGTCTGAAAAATCATTAAAGTTTGCCGGATAGAGATTGCCAAAATGGATCTCTCCAGAGAGGAAAAACTTTGCAAATTCATCTTTATCATCACGAGCTTTGCGATGCGCCGCCGCAAACGCCCCTAACAATGCGGTACCGGGAATGTATTTGAGTGTATTAAAGCTTGCCGTTGAACGAGACACACGAAAGTTCAGCGGAGATTCCGATGAAACGATCAGTCTTGCTTTCATTCCGCATCCTCCTGTGCCATTTCATAGTATTCCAATTCACCCAGACTTTCCAATAACTTTGCAACTTCAATTGTTTTATCATTGATTGTCATTTTTTGTATTTTGCAATCATATTTGCCCATTCCCGTTGATTTGTTTGCGCCGATTCGGTCATTGGTACAAATGCCTGCAACCAATAACAGCAGCGAATAGCTCCATTCATTTTCGTCGATATGCAATCCTTCGAGATAGCCGTAAATTCGCCCTTCAAAGCAGAGTGTCTTGATGCCAAATTCGCTTTGGAATAGGGCTTGTTCACGCACAGTACCCAGAACTCGAGATATACTCGTTTGTGAGCGCTCCTCTGTCTGGAGGTGGATGTATCTCTTTGACTTTTGAGAATTATCAAAGAGATCTTGATCTTCTTTAGTCATTGTTGCATTGTCGAAATAGAGTTCGCCCGGTTTGTAGCGAGAGCCGAAGATTCTATCAACAATGTCGATAGTATTGCAGAAATCCGAAACCGCTTCTTGCTCATCATGTGGACTGACAGCCCGGAGGCCAACCAGACGAGCGATCTGTTCACACCTCTCGCGCAATACACCTTTCAGCGTTGAGCCAGGAATATAGAGATGATCGTGCGCATCTCTACTGACACTGCGGTCTAATAAATTTCGACGCAATCCAGTCCCAAAGTGGAAGGGCGTTTCAAACTGGATATAGTAATCAATGCTAATAAAGTCTCGTCGCATAAAAATTTACCTCACTCTTATTCGATAAAATCGTAAAGTTCAATGAGGTCCAAAAATGGGGTATAATAATCGTCACCCTCCTTGAACCAAGGAAAACTGGGAATTTGCTGATTGGTAGTGAAATAGGTGGGAAAGTCCATAAATTTCTTCTTTCCTTTTTCTTCCTGGATGTGTCTCAGGAACGCCAAGCCTTCTAAAAGCGATAGATTTCGACTTTGAAAAATCGCATCTTGAAGTCCTTTTAGTTTTCCGCGTGGGAAATTTTCTCCTTTCAAGTAGCGAATATTCTCAACGATATATCGCAGATCTGTCAAGCTATAGGGACGCAGTGTTCGATAGAGACTTTGGTCTTCATTGCTAAGCGTCTCGCTGTAGTAGGCGTCAAAATCGAGACTATTGGAATTACTCTCTACGATAAAGTTGATCAGACCTTCCTTTGCCTCCTCTTGTCCGCGTCTTTTGCGTTTCGTAGCTTCCATTTTCGCAAATTTCAACGCCTGTTCAGCCAACGTCAGTAAACTCGAAAATGGAAATGTTGTATGTGCGATAGCCACGCCAACTGATAATTTTAAAGGTCTGCCCAGGTCTGTGCTGGTGAGTTCGCTGAATTTTTCGGCGATTTGTATGGAAACTTCAATAGCTTTGTGTGCCGTTGTGACCATCACCAAATCATCGCCCCCAAGTATCAGAATGTCGAATGGAAAATACTTTTCCTTGTCAGACGGTAGATATTCACAAATCGCCTCTCGCACCGCCTGATAGATAGCATCATCAACCATCTGAGAAAACTGTTTGACTTCGTCCAAATTGCTCAACTGATCCAGTTCCCTGCCCATACTATCCCCATCTGCATAGATGAGTCCCATGTAGTTCGTGGGCTTAGACATTTCGCCCAAATTATTAAAATCTTCGGGGCGGGTTTTACCTGCTATCTGATAACCTGCCCCTTTTAAGTCATATAGCAAGCGAGGCCAGAGTTTGTATTCCACATCTTCTTTGCTGTTCCCACTGATAAAGTCTTCAATATCTGCTCTAATTTCGTTATTCTTATCTCGTTTATTTTTGCAACTTCCGCAAAGCAATTCAAATTCAGGCTCTGTAACGCTTTGGTTTGCGTACTGTTCACCACAAGAATCGCAAGTTCTCAAAAATGGATGCGTCACAAGCGGTTGATTCAAGGTCTTTCCATCCTTTTTTAGACGGAGTCGATAGCCAAGTGTTCGAAGGTAAGGTTTAATATCATCTTGATTTGTGAAGTTATCAGGTAGGTCTGTTACAGCACTTGTGATAGACCCTGTGCGTGTCTTCAAATGATATTCCTGTTCTACGGCCTGAATCAGTGCCTCTGCGGAAGTTTCAGGTACAGTAAACATCCCAGAGCCACCATTTGCGTAAATTTTCTTTGCATTGAAGTTCTGGCTCTTTTCGACCATATCCCGACGGTTCAATTCATCCAGAATCGCGCTTGCTCCTCGAATTTCTTTGAGCTTGTTAGTTGCGAAAATATATTCTTTGATACGGTCTGTATCAAACGAGACTAACTTTTGTCCCATAAAAATTCTCCTTTCAAATTGAACCGTATTGTCCCCATGTATAGATTTCTTTTTTTTATGTCGTTCTTATGACCGCAGAATATTACTCCATCCTCAGAAGCTGTTTTAAAACCCTGGCGTTTAAGCAAGTCTGTTAATTAAGAGATAAATCATACCGATGTGAATAAAGGCTTCACTGTTGTCCGTTAAGCGTTCATAATCCTTTGACAGTCGGCGGAAATTGAATAACCAAGCAAAGGTGCGTTCAATGACCCAACGGCGTTTGACTATTTGAAAGCCTTCCCCTTTTGGGGTAACGACCTCAAGATCAATCTTATGTGTTTGTTTTCTATCAGCGACCCATTCCTTGAGGTCTTCGCCGCGATATCCGCCATCAACCCACAGCTTGCGTAAGCGTGTCACGCCTGTTTCAAAATACTGATTGAGCACCTTTTTGAGGCCATCACGATCTTGGAGATTAGCCGGTGAGACATAGGTGCTGATGACCAGTCCGAGGGTATCGACAAGCAGATGGCGTTTTCGTCCATTGATCTTCTTTCCCGCATCGTAACCCTTTGAGTCTGCTTGTGTTGCTGTCTTAACACTTTGGCTGTCAATACAGCCTGCTGATGCGTCAGGCTTGCGCCCTTGCCGTTTGCGCTCCCTACGTGAGAGTGCTTGTTGCACCTGCTGAAAGATGTCTTGCTCGCGCCATTTGTTGAAATAGCCATACACGGTTTGCCAACAGCCAAAGGTATGAGGCAGCATGCGCCATTGGCAGCCCGTCTTCGTCAGATACAGGATGCCATCAAACACGCGTCGCAAATTGGCAGGTGGACGTCCGGGACCTCCTTTTTGCCATTTGCGTTTGGGCAACAAGGGGATCAGCAGTTGCCATTGCGCTTGGGTGACATTTGTCGGATATTGTCTTGGCGTATTCATCGCATGTCCTTTCTTTTTAAGGTTTTTGGATACCCTAAATTTGGACTGATGAATACGCTTTTTCAACTCTTTTTTTTATTTCTCCATAATTTTAAAACAGCTTCTCATGAAAATAGAGCACCAGAGTAAGCGGTCTATCTCTTTCTCCCTTCACACGTCAATCTCCAAACCACTCGGCTACTTTTTCTTTTGCATGGGCTTTAATCTCCGGCGTTACATGAGCCGCTACGGTTGCGAGAGCTGCGACCAGCACACCCAGATCATCGCCGTAGCCGACGGCGGGGGTCACGTCGGGAATCGCGTCAACTGGGAAGATGAAGTATCCCAGTGCCCCTTTGATGACTGTTTTGGCCCAGAGTGGCGTATCAGGAGCCTGCGCGGTGTAGTAGAGTGATAGGGCATTCTCTACGACTTTCCGTCCCGCAGGGCTGGCGAAGTTGAGCAGTTTTTTCCAGAAGCTGTCCTGAGAGTAATATTTCCCATACCCCTGCTTGTTTCGATTGTTCATGTCTTTCCTCCATTCGGTTTTACTGCGGATTTAAAAAACTTTTTTGCGCTCACCTCTTATTTATGCAATCCGCGTGCCAAAATGGAAGAAAATTTAAATTTATTTTTTAATTTATATAAAAACAATATGTTATAAGAATCTTTTTATTTTTCAAACATGACGCTAATCTGTTCAAGCGTGCAATTCTGCACGTTTGCCGTGCAATTTTGCACTTATTCGACTATATGCTGCTCTTCTTTCACACTTCATCCTTCACACTTCTTCCTTTTATAGCGTATTGTCCCATCCCAAAGCTGGTCCACTTGCCCACATGCATTGGTACGCCCAGTGCCAGTAGTGGGTGGAATTGTGTCATGTCGCCTTCAAAGACGACATTTCCTGTGAAACCGCTCACGTTCATGCGTCGGTTCTTGCGGTTTGAATATCGCTCCCATGTGCGCCAGGTCAAGTTGTGGGATGTGGTTTGAACATTCTCTGCCGTTGAGATATAATCGGCATAATCCAAATCTGGCGGTCCATCTGCGTGAAATGCGGCCAATGCTGAATACCGCCGCAACAGTCCGCGTATGAGCACGGGGAAATCCAATCCGCGCTGCAATATCCGGTCTGCTTTGAGTTGTGTGGGGGTTACAAATGAGAGGCGAATCCGGGATCCGATTTTGTTGTGCATTAAATCGCTCGCTGCCAGATGTGGCACATCTTGTAACATCTCGCTCGTCCCGTCGTACACCGTCTGCCATGTTCCATCCGGGTGCAGAGCTTCGCCTGAAATGAGATCGCATTTGCCGCGTCCGCGTCCAATACCTGTGTCTCCCATTCGCTGGAAGGTGTAGATGAAATAGGGCATGTAATTCAGTGCTCGGCCAATGAGGGTCAGACCAATCGCAAACTCGTCGTCCGGTGCGTAATCGGTTTTGGTTTCCAATGGCGGTTCGATCAAATAGGGATGGGGTGCCTCGCTGTACCCGCGAAAAATGCCTTGTGCATTCTCCACTGGCGTGTCAAATATGTATGGATACACGCATTGCGTCCGAACGAGACATCGCTCGCACTCGCCGTGTTGCACAATACAAACCGCACGCTTAAATGACACGCCAAAAGCCCCGCGAAATGTGGAGCCTTTATAGGGTGGCAGGCGCAGATTATCTCGTGCTTTGAAGTGCAGGCGCATATATGCGAATTCGAGTGTAAACATCCATATCTCCTTTGTATGATGGAACTATAAAACTCTAAGCCATCACGCACAGCGCGCTATTCCGTCAACCGCTGTCCTCCTTGTTTGCATTCAACTTTGAAGGCCACTACATATCGTCTATCCACCTGAGCAATTTGCGCTGTGCCAGCCCCTCGGCGTTTGAGAGCGGCATTTTTTGCCTACTTTTTTTTGCTGGAGAAAAAAAGTAGGTCGCCGAAGGCATAAAAAGAAAAATCTTAAAAAAAGCTTAATACGTCGTTGTACCACAACACAAGAATTATGTGCACTCCTCAATTGTATATGCAATCTGCGTGCCAAACACAAAAAAATCTCCGATTTTTCCTCAGAGATCAAAAAAACAACGGGTTGTATGATATTTTTTTGAAACAGGAAATGGACAACAGTTATGTTTAGCCGTGCAAATATACACACGTTTGTTATAAGAAAAAATTAAAAATAACTGCTATACCAACATATCGGGCCAATGTGCATTTTTGCACACCAGATGCAATTCTGCACGCCTTTCAATTCATATATTTGGGATTTTCGGTCCCTTTTCTCTGCAAATCAAGTCAAGCCATATTCTTTGGCTCTTCTACTCAGCGTTGACCGATCCATACGTAGCATCTTCGCGGCGTGTGCAATAACTCCCTGCGTTTGCTCCAGCGCGTCTTGAATGATCTTTTTCTCAAATTGCGCTACCTGCTCGTCGAACGAACCCTGAAAAATATCCGTATCCTCTTGATCAAATAACACATCGGGCGTAATCCATTGATCTTCTGGTGTCACAATAGCTGCCCGTTCAATAGCATTCTTTAACCCTCGGATATTGCGGGGCCAATCATAAGCCTGCAACGCACGCATAGCGTCCTCTGTAAAACCCGCAAATTCCTTTCCTTCATTCTCAGAAAAACTTTTCAAAAAGTGATGGGCAAGCAATGGAATATCTTCTCGTCTTTCCTTGAGTGGTGGCAACTCAATTTTTAAAGAAAAACGGCTTAGCAGATCGCCTCGAAACGCGCTTTCCTCTGTATTCAGGTTTTCATTGGTCGCGGCAATAAGGCGCACATTCACCGATATATCTGTCTCGCTGCCCATCCGTCGTATCACACCGTCTTCCATGACTCGTAACAACATGCCCTGCACATCGGGTCGAAGCGAATTGATTTCATCGAGAAAGAGCGTGCCATTATTTGCTTGTTCAAACAAACCCTGACGCTGCTTGTTTGCGTTCGTAAATGCTCCCTTTTCATGACCAAACAATTGACTTTCCGCCAGATCTCCTAATCTCGCACAGTTTTCTGGGCGATATTTTCCTGTTCGATCACTCGCTTTGTGCAGTGCAGAAGCAACCAGTTCTTTGCCAGATCCGGTGGAGCCTGTGATCAATACTGAATGACTATAAGGCGCATATAGTTTAATGTCCTTCTTAACATCCTGAATGCTGTCACTCTGACCAATAATTTCTGGAAACGCATCTTCTGCGCCCGATGCAATCCGCTCTATATACTGTTCTTGCATCTGCTTTGCGTAATCATTGACTGCCTGCTGTGTCAATCTCAGGGTGTCTTCAGTATATTGCCCGGGGGCTACAAATTGCACCACATCGCGCAATCGACAAAATGGCACGTCAGCCAATTCGATGCTCACAGTATCGCTCATGACTTTCTGGCCCCTGACGATTAGAGATTCCTCCTGTCCTGTACTGCGATTAAATACCATAATCGGTTCAGGCTTCTCTGGTGGATAATAATAGGACGCATCGCTTCGTTCAATCTCGGGCACGGAAACCAGAACGTGATAAAGCCGGTCTTGTGGCCGACCAAAAAAGTGAATGGCTGCCCCCAGTATAAAGCCCATAGATTTTCTTCCACCGGCAAGCGAGCAGTGCAATGCCACTTGATCATCCTGCGTCAGTGTCTCTATCAATTCAAAAATGCCGTCTCGCGCAATGCGATTCTCGTCAGAGGTGCGGATATCGTCTAAAAAGTTGCCCTTGGCGTCTTCGAATACGTGTATCTGATCGGTGTCGAAAACAGGCTTGGGATCGATATTGTAATCCGACAGCATCTTTTCAAAGCGGCCCTCGTCTAATAGGCGTTTCTGGCAGATTTCTTTGCCTACGGTTGTCGTTATCACAAATACTTCATTGATGGGCACCTTGCGCTGGACACGCAATGCCCAGAAGGTTTCTGTCATAACTTGTGGTGTGTTGCCGACTACAGCGACCAATTTGTGTTGCATATCGTTATCCTCTTGAGACATCTCATTGACTTGTATAGTATAACACAGTAATTTTGAAATATCAATCTATGACTGTTTGAAATACGTACCAGTGGAGAGGACAATGGAAACGACGCTTGATTTGTCAGGATTGCCCAAAAATCTCGTTGCGGTTTGGAAAGCGCGGGGTGAGCATAGCGATGGACTACAGCCCATTATCAAGCGGAAGGTGGCGCCGTCGGAATTTATATTGAAGGATTCGGATGTTGTTGGCGGTGAAGTGACTCGAGCAATGGCGTATGATGAATAATTCCTGAATTCTCAAAGAACAAGAGTCGCTGTTTTATATAATCTGCAGATGGGGCTAATCGGGTTTGCACTCTATTTGACAGGTCATCGATGGGATCCTTCTTACCTGAGGATGATACGATCAACGACCCTTCGGCGCCGGAAACATCTCATAGACTTGTTGTATAAGCCTATCTTTCAGGTCTTGGACCTGAACCGCATTCTGATAAACAAGAAATGCGCACACCAACTCCCGCCTCCGATCAATTCGAAAATGCGCCCCCCACGCGCCGCCGTGAAAAACGAGATCGGCCAAGCCGGACTCTGAAACGTCGCCCCGGAACCATCCCAATCCGTAGGTCCTCCGAGGTCTGTCAGGTGACTGTAGTCGCCGCATCTCGCTTATGGATGCCCTGGAAAGGATTCGCTTTCCGTCAAACACGCCGTCGTTCAGGTGCATCTGACCGAACACCGCCAGCTCGTCCAACGTGGTAAACAGCGATCCCCCCGACAGGATGAAGCGGAAATCCTCGATCTCCGCCATGGAACGTTGTCTCTGTAGTTTCCCTTTTTGTCTCAGATACCCCGTGGGCACCGTCTTTCGCGCTTCGATAGAGGGCAAAAAGGTCGTGTTATTCAGACCCAGGGGGCGAAACAAAGCATCCTGCGCAATCTCCTCGAGCGACTGGCCAAGAGCGACTTCAGCGACACGACCCAACACGCAATATCCAGTGCCGGAATAGATCCATTTCGTTCCCGGCTCATAGACGAGATCGTACTCTGCAATGCCATTGACCGCTTCGGCCAGCGGGCGTTCGAAGTTGCGGATGAGATCCATCTTCTCGGGCGTGATTCCCTGGTTCCCCCAAAAGCCTGCGGTGTGCGAGAGCAGGTGGCGAATCGTCATCGGTCGTGCTGGCGTCTGATTGCCCTCAACCTTTTTCCCTTTGAACTCCGACAGGTATTTCTCCACCGGATCGTCCAGGTTCACCTTCCCCTGTTCAACCAGGGCCATTACCACGCTTGCCATAAAGGGTTTGGAGACAGATGCGATCGGAAGCAATTCGTCCGTAGTGAATGGTCGCTTCGCTTCGATATCGGCATATCCGAACGCCTCTCGAAAGACGATTTCTCCTTTGTGGGCGACAAGAAAGGAGCCCCCCGCAATCTGGTCCTGCTGCACAGCCTGACGCATAATTTCGGCCAGCGATGCGATCTGATTTTGCGTCACGCCATGCGACTGTAGATCCGTCTGAATAAACCGATCGAATAGATTCGCCGTCATACGCTGCACGCGCGCGTCAGGGCCTTGCGGCCGGGCGAATCTATTTGCGGGCAAAACGTGGCCTGGAGGCGATGACACACCTTGCACATACCAGATGGATGCCGCATTGAATACAACGTTGTCCTTAGGCCCATTGTAGATCGTCGCTACATGGGATGAATCAGGCCTATTTTTCCCGTCAACCGCATTGCTTGTGGCCAGGATTTCATGACCGGGCAAATCGCGGGCAGGATAACCGTTCCATTCCCAGCCCACCAGGCCATTGATGGCGTCGCCTTCTTTCATATCGGTGCCTTCATACAGCCAGTGATCGGGCCTGGTGCAGATAAAGTTACCGCCGCCGATGCCCGCGTGGCGTCCACCCATGAGCAGCGCCCCGTCCGGCCCCATTGGATACTTGAGTTTTCGTTCCGGATACCGCTTGGCGTAGGCATCGCCGACGAAGTAGCCTTCGCGTCGCATAATACGGTGAGGCTGTCCTTCAGCGGAGGGCAGCAAAGGCACCACACCCAACACCGTGTTACCACTCAGGAATGCAAGGTTCACACCGGCGTCGCGGGCCACACCGGCACTGTCGAACATCTCCCGCGTCCAATACTCGTCATGGCCCACGGAAATGAAACCTTTCGCGCGTTGCAATCCCGTCCCGTCCGTATGCGTATCTACGTTCGATATGTACGACACATCGTAACCCTGCTGCTCCATCCAATAGGACAGGGGATATTCCCAAAGAAGAAATTCGCCCGAACCCACAGAATTAGGTCTATCGACAAGATGATTCTGGCAGAAATTGGCGTACGGACGATCAAAACTCACCCACCCGGTTTCGTTCGGATCGGTGCTCCACTTCTTTCTTCCATTGGGATTGTAAACTTCCTTGTCGTTATGGTAGAGAGACCACCTGTCATCGGGCCAACTGTTGTAGGCTTGCCAGGTCATGTCGCTACACTGGAAAAGCAGGTCACAGGGCCGGTCGTCACGCACGATGAAGATGATGTAGCTTTGCAGGCCCTCCTTCTTGGCGGTGAGTTTGCCGAGATAGACACCGCTCAACCAATCGCTGGGAATCTCAAATTCAACCGACGGTTCCCATTTGCATTCACGCAAGCGGTTTTCACCGATAGGCGGATCGGGTTGGATCTTGCCCTGAATGGATTCAAATTTCATCATGGAGCGCCCGCCGTCACCACCATAATAACCCACGCGGAAAATTTCCAACTCGAACTCCGACACTGGATTCGTGCTCACCATGATCTTGAGCGTATCGCCAGCACTCACACTCGTCTCAGAGCAGTAACCCTCGATCCCGGGAGAACGCCACCATGTATCTGGGTCGATGTAAGTCTTAGCAAGTAACCAGTCGCGCGTTCCGGGTTTTTCGTTTTCTTGCCGGATCAGGCTATTCGATTCGTTCATGCTGTTTTCTCCGTGCATCACTTTATTTGTCTGCGCCGTTCTACTTTTATACGATCAACGATCATTTACTCAAGATGATCGCCAATGCCGTTCTTGTTTTTATCTGTAACGCCGGAGAGGGGATGCTCCACCACCGCTTTCCAGACGATTTCGCGGAAAATTTCGTCAAGGTCGGCGCTTAGGAAACTCGGATTCCTATTGAACTTGATAGGCGCTGAAATGAGTTCGGGGGATTTGCCGTAGAGCGTGGCGTAGAAGACATAGCCCTCCAGGCGGTCGAAGCCGGGCCCCAAGTGGCCGCGTTGGTCTGCCCAGATAGAACTTTCTTTTCCGCCAATGACCTTATACAGGCCTTCTACGCCGGGAAGCTCTCCTCGAATGAAGCGTTTGGCCGCCTCCGTCATGGCGGCGCGCGTCGGCAAGATGTAGACTTCATCGGTTGATTCGCGCAGCGTTTTCACGAAGTCCGCAAAGCCAGTGTTCACAGGGGCGTTGAGCTGATCGAAGACCGCATCGGTGAAGAACGCTTCAGACTCCGGGTTTCCTTTCCGACTGAAGACTCTCTGGACCTGAGATAGCGTGGGCCAGCCGTCGATGAGAAAAAACTTCATGCCGGGATTGTATTGTTCGCAGAAATCGATCCAGCATGTGTAAAATTCTGGACGATCACCGACGTAGGGTCCCCAGATCATCGCCTCCCATTCCGCGTTGGAAATAGCAGACAGCAGTTTGGGCAGGGGCTTGCCGTCGAATTGGAAGATGCCATTTTCCTGCTCCCATTTGTAGCGAACGCTGCCCCTTTCCCCGCCGCCGTTATGCAGGCAAAAGGGCTGCTCGAACCCGGCGGCACGGGTGATGGCGGGTAAGGTTCTGTAGCCGGGCGCAGTGAAGCTGTGGCCCGTGCCCACGATGCGCATGATGCCGTCGGCAGGCTTGGGAAAGGAAAGGGCGTCGCTCGCATCCACATAACTTCGACCCGCAGGGCCGCGCTTATAAATTGCCATAATCTCATCAGGCGTCTTAAAGCTTACCGCGTGTGGCGGGAATTCATCCTTCTCCCAGCCGGGATGAAATCTCCCCTTCCATTGCGCTGCTGCGGCCTCAGCTTGCTCCTTGTGCGCGCGGGCGGCCTTGATCTCCTCTGCGGTCAGCTTGCCATCGCCATCCGCATCCGCGCCAGGATGTTGCCTGAGGAATCGAGACAGTTCTTCTTCGGAGAACTGTTGCGCTTGCGCATTCGAGAAGGGTGCGGCCGCCACCAGGGCGAGGATCACTAAGAGTAGGATTGGGCGTTGTTTGTTCATGGTTCCTCCTTATTAACTGATATTTCCCACATACAACCGCTCGCGCCTATCGCGAACAGGTTTCAATTATATTATCGACGTTTCCCTGCGTGCGAACCATCAAGGTGCCTTTCCATGTCCCGGAGAATCACCATCTTGGCGTTCGGTATGGCCTCCTGGGTATCCCACTGGGCCTTGAGCACCACATCTCCTTTTTATTCAAATGATGGAGATTCCTTGACGAACCAATCAAACACATTTTTTGTCATACGTTGAACGCGCGGGTCCGGACCTTTCGGCTTGGCATGCCTATGTGCGGGCAATATGTGGCCGGGAGGCGCCGACAAACCTTGCGCCCACCAGATCGTCCCGGCGTTGAAGACGACATTATTCTTTGGCCCATCGTAGATCGTAGCGGCATGAGGACTGTACCTGCGATTCTTCGGTAGCATCGGTCCCTCGGCCAGAACTTCAAAGTTAGGCAGTTCGAGAGCAGGCGATCCATGCCATTCCCAGCCCACCAGGCCTTTGATCGTGTCGCCTTCTTTCATGCCCGTGCCTTCATACAGCCAGTGATCGGCATTGGCGCAGGTCCAATCGCCTCCGCCAACCCCGGCGGTGCGTCCCCCCATGAGTAGCCTCGCGTCCGGTCCCGCTGGATACTTGGCGGGGGTGCCGCGTCGCTTGTTCAACATCTTGCTGAGTTCCTCGCCAAGGAACTTATCTTCGCGTCGCATGATCCGGTGGAGCTGCCCTTCGGCAGAGGGCAGCAAAGGCACCACACCCCAAACCGAATTACCACTCAGGAACGCAAGGTTGACACCGGCGTCCCGAGCCTCGATGACGTTGTCGTACATCTCTCGGGTCCAATACTCGTCATGGCCCACGGAGATAAAGCCTTTCGCGCGTTGTAGTCTCGGACCGTGCCTGTGCGTATCCACATTTGAGATATACGACACATCGTACCCCTGCTGCTCTATCCAGTAGGACAGCGGAAATTCCCAAAGAAGAAATTCGCCCGTGCCCACGGACTTGGGATTCATGACAAGATGATCCTGGCAGAACTGCGCGTAGGGACGGTCAAAACTCACCCACCCGGTATCGTTCGCGTTGGTGCTCCACTTTTTTCTTTTCTTGTATCCCGTGTAGCCATTTTTGTCGTTGTGGTAAAGAGACCACTCGTTGGTAGGCCAACTGTTGTAGGCTTGCCAGGTCATGTCGCTGCACTGGAAGAGCAAATCGCAGGGGCGATCATCGCGCACAATAAAGATGACGTAGCTTTGTACGCCGCCCTCCTTGGCAGTGAGTTTGCCGAGATAGACACCACTCAGCCAATCGTCGGGAATCTCAAATTCTACGGAAGGTTCCCAGGTGCATTCGCGCAGACGGTTCTCGCCTATCGACGGATCGGCTTGGGTTTTACCCGGCAGCGAATCGAAACGCTTCATGGACCGCCCGCCGGTGCCGCCGTAGTAACCCGTGCGGAAGATTTCCAGACTGAACTCCGAAACCGGATTCGTGCTCACCATGACCTTGATCATGTCGCCAGCGCTCACGCTCGTCTCGGAGCAGTAGCCCTCGATTCGCGGGCTACGCCACAACGCCACCGGCTCGTTGGCAGTGATGTCGGTCTTAGTGAGCAACCAGTCCCGCGTTCCACGCTCGGCGTTTTCGAGTTCTATCATATTTTCCCCTACTGGCGTTTGGCCAAAGGCCTCAGGAATGCCAAGCGCGCCTGATGCCAGCCCAAGGCTTACTGCAGCGGCGCCTTTGAGTGCATCACGGCGATTCATGCTGGATTCGTTCATGCTGTTTTCTTTGTTCATTCTGGCGCTCCTCTGGATATTGGACACAGATAGCCTTGTTTCTACCATGGGAACCCTTCGGTCGGCGTCGCCGTGGAAGATCCAAATGGGGATGTGCTTGATCTTTGGGGCTTCTTCAGGCGCCCATGCTGAGGCGATGGGAATGGCCGCTGCAAAGGTGTTCGGGCGGGAGACAATGGCGCCGAAGGTTCCGAGGCCGCCCATAGATTCGATGGACCTATCGGTTGCGTCCAGATAGTTCGCCAGGTGGCTCATGATGAACAGGAATCCCTTTTTGCATCTCTTTTTTTACATCTGCATATTCAGGACTATCCGCGAGGTTATGCCATTCCCACTTATCTTTCTCGTGATCATACAACTCTTCACTTCCGTCAGCATATACGATATACCTGTATCGTTCGGATCGAACGCCATAATTCTTGTACCCAAAAGTGGTTAAGGAAGTCTTATCCCATGGAGCCTCAGGGTTTTTCATCAAGACTGAGAGATCGTTTCCTTCCAGTTGTTTTTCAGGTGGTTTGCAGCCGGTCAGGGAGGCAAGTGTAGGATAAATATCCAGCAAATTCACGGGCTTGGCGCAGGTCGAACCAGGCTTTGTCACACCAGGTGCCACCCATACCAAATTCACCCTCGTGGCCCTTTCCCAGAGAGAGTATTTTGCCCAACGCTCTTTTTCGCCCAGCTGAAAACCATGGTCGCTCCACAACACGATAATCGTATTGTCGGCGTACTTTGATTTCTCGAGCGCCCCTACAATCTGGCCGATCAGGTCATCCGTCATGGCAGTGGACGCCAGATAAGCCTGAATCGCAGGCTTCCACTGACCGGCAGCCCTAATCTTCTTAAGCCACGCAATATGCTGCTGCTTTGCACTCGCCTCGGGCACATCTTCCAAATCATCCTCTTTGTAACCCTCCGGAAGCTCTATTTCATCCAGAGGGAACCAATCAAAATACTTTTGGAGCGCATAATTGGGCAGATGCGGTTGGAAGATGCCGGCGCCTAAAAAGAAGGGTTCTTTCAGCTCTCCCCCGAGCAGTGTCTCTGCCGCCCATTTCGCGGTTTTCCCATCATTGATATCCTCCAGTTTAACGTCTGGGGCGTAAGGGCCCCAGTCGGCATATCTTGCTATATTCTTCATCCCGTTCATGGGCCTCGGGCTGGAGAATCTGTCTATCCAAGGGAACAGGTCCTGCGTTTTGCTCGGGTAATAGTCATCAAAGCCCCGCCCTTGTACTTCCTGTTTGAAATGAGCGCCGTGAAACAACTTTCCGGAGCCGCAGACATAGTATCCATTTTGTTGAAAAAACTCGGGCAATAGAACCGAGTTGTTCAGTATCGGATTGCGTGTAAGCGAGCTTCGGTTGACATAATTACCCGATGTCGAAGGACGGATCCCGGTCATAATGGCAGCTCTTGAAGGACCGCAGGCGGGAGCTGTACAATGCGCATTTGTGAACACCACCCCACGAGAAGCCAGCTTGTCTATATGAGGCGTTCGGGCCTGAGGATTGCCTTTCAACATGCCAGTCCAGTCATTTAAATCATCAATAGCGATAAACAATATATTGGGCTTCTCGTCCTGCTGGTTTAAGTCCTGCCCTTCAATCTTTCCTACCATGCACAAGAGGCAAACCGCCAGAGACAGTATCATTATTTTCATTCTAGATTTCCCCTTTATTTTCACCCAATAAAGCGTTGAAACAGATTGTGAGTAATTTGCTGGACGCGCTCGTCTGGGCCTTGTTGCGTTACCCCATGCCTTGATGGGTTGACGTGCCCCGGTGGGCTGGACAAACCATTGGCCCACCAGATGGTGGCGCAGTTGAACACGATGTTGCCTTTTGGCCCGTCGTAAACGGTTGCGGTATAATGGCCCGGATTTTTGCCGTTGATCAGTGTTTCGCCTTCAGCAACGACTTGCATTCCGGGCAGGTCCATCGCGGGAGCACCGTGCCACTCCCAGCCAACGAGACCTTTGACCGAATCTCCCTTTTCCATCCCGGTCCCTTCAAAAAGCCAGTGTTCTGGCATGGCGCATGTCCAATCGCCGCTTCCTCTACCGGGGGGAGTCCACCGTGCCCCCATTAATTGTGCGCCATCGGGACCCATGTTGGGTTGAAAACCTTTCTGATTGTGCGTTCTTTGTTCGACCCTGCTGTGGTATTCGGATGGAAAGAACCAGCCTTCTCTGCGCGTGGCGCGGTTGGGCGTACCGTTTGCGGAAGGCAGCAGCGGTACTACACAGAGAACTGAATTGGCGCTTAGAAACGCCAGGTTCACGCCTTCGTCACGGGCTTTGAGCACATTGTCGTACATGTCCAAAGTCCAGTACTCGTCGTGCCCCACCGAAATGAACCCTTTGGTGCGCAGCAAACCCGCGGGGTCGGCGTGCGTGTCGATATTGGAGATATAGGAAACATCGTACCCGTGTTGCTCCAGCCAAAAGGACAATGGGAATTCCCAGGGCAGGAATTCGCCGGAGCCACCGGAGGTCTTGTGCTTGTTGACGGGGTGGGTAAACAAGCCGTAGGGCCGATCGAAGCTCACTGTCCCGCTGGGCACACCGGTGCTGGAATACCCTTCATGTTTTGTGTAAATAGAGAAATCGGCTGGCCAGCGGTTGTAGGCAGACCAGGTCAGGTCACTGCATTGAAACAGCAGATCGCAGGGGCGATCATCGCGGACGATGAAGATGACGTAGCTCTGAATTCCGGTGGTCTCTTCCGTCAGTTTCCCCAGGTAGACGCCGCTCAGCCAATCTTCGGGAATCTCGAATTCCACAGAGGGCTTCCAACTGCATTCGCGCAGGTAGTTTTCATCGATGGGCGGGTCCGGCTGCTGGGTGCCTTCGAGCGCATCATAAGTACGAACAAGCCGCCCCCCATCCCCGTTGTAGTAACCGGTCCGAAAGATCTCCAACTTGAACGCGGATGCTGGAGCCGTGCTCACCATAATCTGCAACTTCTCGCCAGCTCGAATGCTGTTCGCCGAGCAATACCCTTCAATCCACGGGCAGCGCCCGTTGGTCAAGATGGGATTGATCTTCCCCGGGAGCTGGCGTGTCTTGGTGAGCATCCAGTCCCGCGTTCCACGCTCGGCGTTTTCGAGTTGGATGCGATTGCGTCGTTTTGATTTCGATACGTTTGAATTTCCGTAGAGTTGTGGCGCGCCGAAGGTTCCGGCTGCGAGACCGAGACTTGTGGCGGCGACGCCTTTGATAAAATCGCGGCGATGCAGACCGCCCCCGGGTGTGTGTGATTCGGTCATATTGTCTCCTTTTCCCATTGTTGGACCTTACTCTACAAACCGATTAAACACATTCTCCATCATGCGTTGCACGCGCGGATCCGGGCCTTGCGGCTCGGCAACCCGCGCGGGTAGTACGTGGCCTAGAGGCGATGCCAAGCCTTGTGCCCACCAGATCGTCCCGGCGTTGAACACAAAGTTGTTCTTGGGCCCGTCGTAGATCGTCGCGACATGGGGCGGTTTGACTTTTCCCTGGTTATTTTTTGTGGCGCCTTTCGCCAGGATTTCCATCCCGGGCTGATCGTAAGGGGGAGAACCGTGCCATTCCCATCCCACCAGGCCTTTGATTGCGTCGCCTTCTTTCAGGTCTGTGCCTTGATATAGCCAGTGATCGGGCTTGACGCAGACCCAGTCTCCGCCGCCGCCGATACCGGCCGTACGTCCACCCATAAGCAGCGCCCCGTCCGGCCCTGGCGGAGACTTGAAGCCTGTTCGCTTGTGATACATCCCGCCAAGTTCCTGGCCAAGGAACACGCCTTCCCGCCGCATGATCCGGTGGGACTGCCCCTCGGCAGAGGGCAACAAAGATACAACGCCCCAGATGGCGTTCCCGCTCAGGAAGGTGAGGTTGACACCGGCGTCCCGAGCCTCGATGACGTTGTCATACATTTCCCGGGTCCAATACTCGTCGTGCCCTACCGAGATAAAGCCTTTGGCGCGCTGCAGTCCAGATCCATCCGCGTGCGTATCCACATTTGAGATATACGACACATCGTAGCCCTGCTGCTCTATCCAATAGGACAGCGGAAATTCCCAAAGAAGAAATTCGCCCGAACCCTGGGACTTGGGATTCTTGACCAGATGATCCATGCAGAACTGCGCGTAGGGACGGTCAAAACTCACCCATCCGGTATCCGGACCGGTACTCCACTTTTTCCTTTTCTTATATCCCGTGTAGCCATTCTCGTCGTTGTGGTAAAGAGACCACTCGTTAGTAGGCCAACTGTTGTAGGCTTGCCAGGTCATGTCGCTGCACTGGAAGAGCAAATCGCAGGGGCGATCATCGCGGACGATGAAGATGACGTAGCTTTGCAGACCTTCCTTGGCAGTGAGTTTGCCCAGATAGACGCCGCTCAGCCAATCGTTGGGGATCTCCAATTCTACCGATGGTTCCCACTTGCATTCTCGCAAGCGGTTCTCGCCGATTGGTGGATCCGGTTGGGTTTTACCCGGCAGCGAATCAAATCGTTTCATGAACCGCCCGCCGGTGCCGCCGTAGTAACCCGTGCGGAAGATTTCCAGACTGAACTCCGACACTGGATTCGTGCTCACCATGATCTTGATCGTGTCGCCGGCACGCACACTCATCGCGGAGCAGTAGCCCTCGATTCGCGGGGAACGCCACAACTCCACCGGTTCGATGTCGTTGATGTCGGTCTTAGTGAGCAACCAGTCGCGCGTTCCACGCCTGGCGTTTTCGAGTTGGATACGCTTGCGTCGTTTTGATTTCGATACGTTTGAATTTCCGTAGAGCTGTGGCGTGCCGAAGGTTCCGGCTGCGAGCCCGAGACTTGCGGCTGCGACGCCTTTGATTAAATCACGGCGATTCAGGCCATTTTGACACGTAAAACGCTTCCAGAAATGAAAAACTGCTTTCAAATCTTTGCTCATAATACACACTCCTGCAAAAGATTAGAAAATGGAACAATGCCCAGAAGGTTTCTGTCATAACTTGCGGTATGTTGCCAACTACAGCGAACAATTTATGTTGCATATCATTATCCTTTTGAGACATTGTGTTGACTTTTGTAGTATAACACCGTACTCTTAAAATTTCAATCTCTGACTGTTTGCAATACGTATCAGTAGGGAGGACAATATATTCTGGTCTATGCTCAACAACAGAAATCCGCTCGGCACGAAGTTGCCTTGATCCGGCTGTCTTCTCTCAGGAGATATTAGATGCAGGTTAATCAAGCCAAATACCTGCGGAGCGTTGGCGAGGAGCATCGCAAGAGATACGGGCAGTTCTTCACTCGCCCTGAAGTGGCTGAGTTTATGGTGCGGTGGGTCTTGAAATCAGGGCAGAGGACGCTCTTTGACCCCGGCTTTGGTCTGGGTGCTTTTTTCGATCCCGTTGCCGACGATCCAGGCATTGTGTTCGCCGGAAGTGAGAAAGATCCCAAAATTCTCGGCTTTTGGACAGGCGGGGCAAGGGGACGGAAAGTGGAGATTGAGCCTGAAGACTATCTGCTCTCCTGGGGGAAATCACACGCCAATATCGTCTGTAATCCGCCTTACATGCGCTTTCAGAAGTTTATTGGCAGGGATTCCGTGTTCAAGGGGTTTGTCGATAATCTGGGTTTGCGATTGTCGGGATACACGAATACGGCATCCGCATTCTTGCTGAAGTCGCTCTCCGAACTGAATGGGGAGGGACGACTTGCGTATATTATGCCTCTTGAGTTTCTCAATACTGGATATGGAATCATTGTTAAGAAACGTCTTATCGAGAGCGGTCATCTTGTCTCTATTATCAATCTTAAATGTGAGAAGGACATATTCCCCGATGCAATAACCTCAGTGGGAATAATTCTGTATGATGCCTGTCGGCAATATTCCCACGTTGATTTCCATATCGCCGATTCCATTTCTTCATTGGAAAACATCCTTGAAAATCAGCCAATTACCAGGATCGCATTGGACCGACTCAATCCAGAGTCGAAGTGGTTGTCATACTTCCAGAAAAATACATTCGATATCAATCATGGAATGACGGTGCCGCTGAACTATTATGGTCATTTCAGCAGAGGCATTGCCACCGGAGCCAACGAGTTTTTTGTTTTGAAACCGTCTCGCGCCAAAACGCTGGGAATCAATGGCCCGGAGATTGTTCCCTGCATTACGAAAAGCTCTCAAATTCGGCAACCGGTGTTTGGTCGCGCAGACTACGATGATTTGGTCAGAAACGACGCGCCTGTTTTGCTATTCAGTGTTAGTAAGACACACTCGAAATACGCGGCGGATTATATTCGGAGTGGGGAGCAAAGGGGTTATAACACGCGGTTTTTAACGAAAAACCGAAATCCCTGGTACAAGACGGAAAGGAGAGCACCTGCACCACTTCTGCTTGGCGTCTTTTCTCGCGGAGGTTACAAGATTATTCGCAACAGAAGTGAGGTGTTGAACTTGACGTGTTTTCACGGCTTTCAGCCCAATATTATTGGTATGGCATATCTCGACCGCCTGTTTCTCTATCTGGCCTCTGCGCCGGGGCGAGATGTAGTTTCATTATGTGTTCGAAGATACGGCGACGCGCTGGATAAGTTCGAGCCTAATGATCTGAATCAGGCACTTGTACCAGGCCAACAGGTGTTTGATGAACTTTCGAATAGGGAGGTCGCGAAAGCCGTTCGCTGTACAGAAAGAACCGGAAAAACGCCCGGCTGGATAGACACTTTCTTTGAGCAATTGATGATACCCACCGACCATTAGCACCCTCTGTCCTCTTCCCTCCAAATCCATACAACTCTACTTTTTGCCTTCGGTTTGTTTGCGATATTTTGAAGTTACCATCTCTATCTCATCGAGCAGGGCCTCAACGGATACGTCTTTGGCGATGGTGGTATTTAGAGAACCATAATGGATCTCGAGACATTCCAGGAGTAATGCCTTGATCTTATCTTCGTCTGGCTTGTGAGGTATCGGACTTTCCTTATCATCATAGAGCTTGTCGAGTTCCGCTTTTTTGCGATCAAAGAACTCCCTGAGCTGCTCCTTCGTCCATTCTCCCCGACGGATTGATTTGTAGATTTCTTTATACCGATCAAGCACAATATCGCCTTCTCGCATGATCATTTCGCACTCGTATGCCAGGCGAACCAGATGATACCCGAATTTGGTATCATATCCAAACCGTTCGATATCTGATTGCCGGCGCGGGTTTGTGCGGCTTTCTGCATCGAGCTTCTTGAGCTGGGAATGGGCATAACCCAAAAACTTGTGGTAGGCTCCCTTGTGCAAAAAAGCTTTTCGGCTTTGCCGCATGAGATCATAAATCTGGGAGGTAGATAACAGGCATCTGGGAGGCAGGAATAGAATCTCCACTATATTTGGATTGTTCTCCATTGCAAGCTGGAAGAACTTCACGATGTTGTAGATCGTAATGTCATAAGTTTTCCGCTCATCCTTTGCTTCTATGCCGTGCGCCTGGAATTGATCGAACTTTGGGGGTTGTGTACCGAAGCCCTGGATATGTCCTGCAAGGTGGGGGAAAATAACTGTCTTTGGGGGGATGGCGATTCCGACAATATCTCGATCAGCCTTTTTGGGGTCTTCGCATCCGTAGGCAAAAGATCCGGTTAGCCCTTCGAGCATTATGTTATCCGGCAGCCAGGGTGGGGGATGAATGAGGTCCTTATTGGCAAGCCTCGCTGTGCGTGTGAGTTTCTTCGGTTTCGGCATTCTCTACCTCCTTTCTATACAAGATTAAATTCCTTTTTTTCTTGATTTTTTTCGACCTTAAATTCGAGCCACATGCGTATCATCCGCAAGATAAATGTGGCAATCGCCAGATATAAGACCGCATTCCATATCACCTTTGAACCAAAAATGCCGTACAACAATAATGCCAGGACAAAAGCGACAGGAAATAAATATCGAAAAATACGGATTTGCTCTTGTCGTGAAAGACGGTTCATGATTTTGTATTGCTCCGTTTCGTTATCCTCTTGAGACCTCTCATTGACTTTTGTAGTATAACACAGTACTTTTGGAATATCAATTTATGAGTGTTTGTCTGGCATCTAATAAAGAGAATTGAGGAGTGATGTATAACTGCGTAGCAGTTCATTGCCCCCGCTCCCAATTTTTAATTACAAGGATTGATACTATGACTCGACAACCATTCTCGCCACCATCTCGGAAGCTACCAGGTTGGTTCTACGAATCGAAACCTGCCCAAGAAATCATCACAAAAGCATTTGTTCAAGCAAGCAGAGAACGCGCCATCGAATTTATTTTGAAAGCTTTAGAACTGCGCTTTGATCCCGATCCTGATCAGGCTTGGCTATTGGCAGCCCGCATTGCGGCCCTCGAAGATTTGGAAAGCCTCAATAGGTTCCATCGTGCGGCGATACAGGTGCCTACTCTGGCGGCGTTTCAAGACTTGTTATCGGAAGCGTTCAGGTCAGAATCATCCATTGGTCAGCTAGTCGTCGAAGAAGGGTTTGAGGAAGGGAGCAAAAAATACGCCATCAAATTCCTCCGTGAAGTGTTAGACCTTCGCTTTGATCCGGACGAGGTGAGGCAGTTGACCGCGCGTATTGCGGGTATTAAAGATGTGCAACGACTCAAGCAATTACATCGTGCGGCGATACAGGTGCCCGATCTTGAAGAATTCAGACGCCTGTTAGAGGATATGATAGTGGCGTGACGAAATTTCTCCAAATTCTCCCCACTGCTTGCAATCCAAATCTATCCAACTAAATCACCCCTGAAGAGTATATCTCTCCAGGGGTTTTAAAATTTTGCAATATGTGGAGGACATCAGGGCAATGCGTCAACTCGTTCCACTTCTGTAATTAAGATTTGATTCACCACGTCACCCAAATCTTTGCCTCTTTTCTCCGCGATCTGTTCAAGCCGGTGCTGGAGTTTCGCATCGAGGTAAATCGGCAGCCGGATTTCAGCGCCCTTGCGGTAAAATTTTCCTCTTTCGGCTTTGGAGAAATCGTATTCTGGCTTCATTGGCTATCTCCTTGTGTATTGTCTTGTTTCATTCCGGGTTGCCTTACGTGCCGAGATTAACCGTATTCGGGCAGTTACCGCTGTCTCCTCCCGATATGTGTGACAAACAACCAATAAACTACCTGTTCGATCTATGCCAAGAATGATCCATCTATCCTCGTCTTGGCTGTGCTCCTCGTCAAACTCAGAGAAGGCGTGTGGATCCCAGAAAACAGTAGCAGCACGCTCAAAAGCAATGCCATGGTCCTGAAGATTTCGTTGCGCTTTAACGGGGTCCCATTCAAATTGATATTGAAACGGGTTAGTCACTTATTGTCCTATCAATTTCCACCTATAATTCACTCAAAAAAATGAGATACTTTACTACTGTACCTTATAATAGCAAATGAGTGATGTAAATACAATGCGAAAAATCAGATTGCCCGACGGATGCGGATGTCTGAATCGAGGCGTTTGAAAAATTTCAACGGGTGATGTGATCTATTGCTGCTTTGAGTTCTTTGGGACTGAATCCATTTCCTTTTGTTGGACCTTACTTTACGAACCGATTAAATACATTCTCCATCATGCGTTGCACGCGCGGGTCCGGGCCTTGCGGCTCGGCAACCCGCGCGGGTAGTACGTGGCCGGGAGGCGATGACAAACCTTGCGCCCACCAGATCGTCCCGGCGTTGAACACAAAGTTGTTCCTGGGCCCGTCGTAGATCGTCGCGACATGGGGCGGTCTGACTTTTCCCTGGTTATTTTTCGTGGTGCCTTTCGCCAGGATTTCCATCCCGGGCTGATCGTAAGGGGGAGAACCATGCCATTCCCATCCCACCAGGCCTTTGATTGCGTCGCCTTCTTTCAGGTCTGTGCCTTGATATAGCCAGTGATCGGGCTTGACGCAGACCCAGTCTCCGCCGCCGCCGATACCGGCCGTACGTCCACCCATAAGCAGCGCCCCGTCCGGCCCTGGCGGAGACTTGGCGGGGGTGCCGCGTCGCTTGTTCAACATCTTGCTGAGTTCCTCACCAAAGAACTTATCTTCGCGTCGCATAATCCGGTGGAGCTGCCCCTCGGCAGAGGGCAGCAAAGGCACCACACCCCAAACCGAATTACCACTCAGGAACGCAAGGTTGACGCCCGCGTCTCGGGCCGCGCTGACGTTGTCATACATCTCCCGCGTCCAATACTCGTCATGGCCCACGGAGATAAAGCCTTTGGTGCGTTGTAATCTCGGACCGTGCCTGTGCGTATCCACATTTGAGATATACGACACATCGTAGCCCTGCTGCTCCATCCAATAGGACAACGGGAATTCCCAGAGAAGAAATTCGCCCGAACCCTGGGACTTGGGATTCTTGACCAGATGATCCTGGCAGAACTGCGCGTAGGGACGGTCAAAACTCACCCACCCGGTATCGTTCGCGTTGGTGCTCCACTTTTTCCTTTTCTTATATCCCGTGTAGCCATTCTCGTCGTTGTGGTAAAGAGACCACTCGTTAGTAGGCCAACTGTTGTAGGCTTGCCAGGTCATGTCGCTGCACTGGAAGAGCAAATCGCAAGGCCGGTCGTCGCGCACAATGAAGATGACGTAGCTTTGCAGACCTTCCTTCTCGGCTGTGAGTTTCCCGAGATAGACGCCGCTCAGCCAATCGTCTGGAATCTCAAATTCTACGGAAGGTTCCCACTTGCATTCTCGCAGACGGTTTTCGCCTATCGACGGATCGGCCTGGGTTTTGCCCTGTATAGAATCAAAGCGCTTCATGGACCGCCCGCCGGTGCCGCCGTAGTAACCCGTGCGGAAGATCTCCAGATCAAACTGGGACACTGGATTCGTGCTCACCATGATCTTGATCGTGTCGCCAGTGCTCACGCTCGTCTCGGAGCAGTAGCCCTCGATTCGCGGGGAACGCCACAACTCTACCGGTTCGATGTCGTTGATGTCGGTCTTAGTGAGCATCCAGTCGCGCGTTCCACGCTCGGCGTTTTCGAGTTGGATACGATTGCGTCGTTTTGATTTCGATGCGTTTGAATTTCCGTAGAGTTGTGGTGCGCCGAATGTTCCGGCTGCGAGACCGAGACTTGTGGCGGCGACGCCTTTGATTAAATCACGGCGATTCAGGCCATTTTGACACGTAAAACGCTTCCAGAAATGAAAAACTGCTTTCAAATCTTTGCTCATAATACACGCTCCTGATAACGAAATACTTGACACTTTCCAATCGCATCCTATAATAGCAATCGCGTTATGTAAACACAATGCGAAAAATCAGATTGCGGTGTTGTGGTTGCTTGTATGTAGTTGCATTTGATTTTCATCCTGTTCATCCTTTCATCCTGATAATCCTGATTCAGACTGTGGTTGCTTTTCTGCATTTGATTTTCATCACTGGATAGAATCATTCCAGTGCAGGCTCTGTTCATCCTTTCATCCTGATAATCCTGATTCAGACTGTAGTTGCTTTTTTGCCTTTCATCTGTGATTGCTATAATAAAGGAGTAAGAAAAAAGTTGAGTATGAAGGCCATAGTTGCCAAATTCGAAGAGGAAGAAAAAACCATTTCATTATATTCTTCGAGGAGGCAACCATGGCCAAGACGCACAAGCATTCGCAGTATGTTTCTCCCAACACCTTAATCATTGGGATCGATATCGGTAAACAGGTTCACTTTGTCAAGATGATGTTAGATGGTATGCAGATCGCCAGTTTTAAACTCTACAACGAAGGTCGCGCCTTTATGTCTTTGCTGCAAAAGATTCAACAGGTTAAGAACCAACATCAATGTACCGCGTCCCTCATTGGTATGGAACCTACCGGACATTACTGGTTGCCGTTGGCCTACTTTCTCCAAGCTCATAAGCAGCCTTTTGTCATCGTCAAGCCTTCCCACGTGCGCTGGTCAAAGGAACTGGCAGACAACAGTCCCTTGAAAACAGACCAAAAAGATGCCAGCGTCATTGCCGAGTTAGTGCGTCAAGGCACCTATCACAGTGCCTATCTCCCTGAAGGGGTCTATGCCCATTTGCGGACATTGACCGCGATGCGCTATCACAAGAAAGACCAAATCGCAGCGACTAAAAACGTGCTTCATCGTATCCTAGATGTATGCTTCCCTGAGTTTGTGACCCTCTTTAGCGACCTGTCTGGCAAAACCGCCCGACAACTTCTGAGCGTGGCACCGACGCCTTTGCAGATACAAGCCCTTGGAATAAAAAAACTTACGGCCTTGATCCGCAAGGCATCTAATCATCGCCTCAGTAAAGCCAAAGCCAAAGCTGTGCTCAAGGCGGCCAGAGCTTCTATTGGCGTGAGCCAGGGTTTGGACAGTGTCTGTATGGAACTGTCTCAGACCCTCTGCTTACTTGAGCTTCTTAATACCCAACTGCAAGAGATCGAAACCCGTCTGCAAGAGCACTTACAAAACATACCACAGGCAAGATATATGTGCTCAATCCCTGGCATAGGACCTATCACGGTCGCCTCCATACTCGGTGAAACAGGGCCCTTCACTGCTTATGATGCCCCTGAAAAACTCATCAAACTGGCTGGCTTAAATCTCTTTGAAATCTCTTCAGGACATAAAAAGGGCAGGAGAAGGATCGCCAAACGCGGACGATCCAGACTCAGACGCATACTCTATACAGCTATCTTGCCCCTCATCATACATAATCCCATATTCAATGAGACCTATCACCGATTCAAAGAGGCAGGAAAACCCAATCAAAAAGCCTTTGTTGCACTGTGCACGAAACTCTTACGCATCCTGTTTGCACTGGTCAATAAACAAGAAGTATTTAATACCGACTTCAACACGAGGAAGAATCACAAAGCACAAATCGCGCCCAAAGCGGCTTAAGCTCCTGGGATGAGCGGGACAGAACTGTGATGAACATGCGGGCTTTGACCCTGAATCTGTGACGTGTTCGCCTGCCTCTCAGGAGCTTGAATGAAGCAATTTAAGGGCACAGACCCTCGATGACATACCTGTGTAAAGCCCTGAGACATAACCGGCAGGATTAACCGCTCGACTCTCGTTTTTGGCACTTTTATCACTTGACTTTCTTATACCTGTTCATCTGCGTTCATCTGCGGATACTTTTTTTGGGAGTTTTTTATGGCATCGACAACCAATTATCTCGCTTATGATTTGGGTGCGTCCAGCGGTCGGGCTGTTTTGGGGCGTTTTGATGGCGCGCGTCTGGATATTGAAGAGGTTCACCGTTTTCCCAATCAGGGGATACCTGTTGGCAATCATTATTATTGGGATGCGTTGCGGCTGTTTGACGAGATGTGTACGGGGTTGCGTCTCGCTGTTCGGTCCGGGGAACCGCTCAATGGCATGGGCTGTGATACCTGGGGGGTCGATTATGGCTTGCTCGATGCGCAGGACAATTTGCTCGGCAATCCCTTTTGTTACCGCGATGCGCGCACACAAGGGATGATGGAGGTTGCGTTTGAGCGCGTTTCTCGCGAGGAGATTTTTGAGCAGACGGGTATTCAGTTTATGGAGCTTAATACGCTTTATCAGTTGCTCGCGCAGCGTCTCGCGCAGTCGCCCCAGCTCGATATTGCGCGTACGTTTCTCACGATGCCCGATTTGTTCAATTTCTGGTTTACGGGTATGAAGGTGTGTGAGTATTCCAATGCAACGACCACGCAGTTTTACAATCCGCGCGAGAATGCCTGGGCAAAATCAATGCTCAATGCGCTGGATATTCCCACGGATATGCTTCCGGATGTGGTGTCGCCAGGTACGGTGCTCGGTCCTGTTCGCAAGAGCATTGCGGATGAGATGGGTATTGCACCTGTTGACGTGATTGCACCGGCTTGTCACGATACGGGGTCGGCGGTTGCGGCTGTGCCCCTTTCTTCGCCCGATGCGGTTTATATCAGTTGTGGCACATGGGCGTTGATGGGGGCGGAATTGCCCGAACCCGCGATTAATAAGCGCGCGCTCGCACACAATTTTACCAATGAGGGCGGTGTTGATCATACGATTCGGTTTTTGAAGAATATTTCGGGGCTGTGGATTGTGCAGGAGTGCCGCCGCGTGTGGGCTTTGGCGGGGAAAGATTATTCGTGGGAAGAGTTGATGGGGCTGGCGATGGCGTCGGATCGGCTCGCGTCGTTTATCGATCCGGATCACGCTGATTTTGGTACGCCCGGGAATATGCCGTCTCGCATTCGGGATTTTTGCAGGCGCACGGGTCAACGGCTGCCCGATAGTGAGGGAGATATTATTCGCACGGCACTGGAGAGTCTGGCGCTCAAATGTCGCTATGTTCTGGGGCAGCTCGAAGATGTATTGGGCAAGACGCTGGGGGATATTCACATTGTGGGTGGGGGTATTCACAATACGCTTTTGTGCCAGTTTATCGCTTCTGCGACGGGACGTGCGGTGCTGTCAGGTCCGGCTGAGGCGACTGCAATGGGCAATCTTTTGATGCAGGCGATGGGCAAAGGGCAGATTGGCTCTTTGGATGAACTTCGCGATGTTGTGCGCGCTTCTACTGCGATTAAGACATACAGCCCGACAGATACGGATGCCTGGGACGAGGCGTTTGAAAAATTTCAACGGGTGATGTGATCTATTGCCGCTTTGAGTTCTTTGGGGCTGAATCCAGAGGGACCGTGTTTGCCCGCGTAGGCGATGCGGTTGTCCGTGCCGATGAGGTAGAGGCGTTCGGGCCAGGCGACGTAGTCGTTCATGACAGCGTCGTCCATGTCGTCAACGTAGGTGCGTATGCCGTATTGCATGGCGTCTTCGCATGTTTTTGCAACTTTTCGGCGTTCCGCAAGGGTTTTTGGGTCGTAGATGCCCGTGTCTCTGAGTTTCCAGCCGTCTTCTGGATGGGCTTCGCGGATGTAGATTACGAGAAAGTGTACCCGGTTGTGATATGTTGCATAGAGGTCGCGGAGGCTGACCGCCTCGCGGACAAAGGGCGGTCACGTGAAGCTGCCGAAGATGAGTGCAACGGGTTTGTCTTTGCATAGTTGCGAGAGGCGCACGGGGTTTTCGCCGTTGATGTCCGATAGTTCAAAGTCTGGTGCGAAGTCTCCTGCTTTGGGCGCTCGGGGGTCATTTTGGCTGAGCCAGGCAAAGGCTTCGGCGCGATTTTGGAAGGTGTTGGGCATGGGGAGTCCTCCGGGTTTGTTTTTTGAATATATTATGGATTGACACGTTGTTTGTCAATATATCTGAGCAAAAATAAAAGAGGAGAGCGTTATGGTCAGGTTCGGTGTGGTCGGTTTGAAGGGCATGGGCGGGCGGCATGTACGGGAGATTTCAGAGTTGGATCGGGCAGAATTGGTGGCGGTGGCGGATTTGGATCTGGATTATGCGCGGCAGGTTGGAGAAGAACGGAGTGCGCGCGCCTGGGGAGATTACCGGGAGATGATCGCGTCCGAGGATCTGGATGCGGTGGTGATTGCAACGCCGCACCATCTCCACGCGCCGATGGGGTTGGATTGTTTGGAGGCGGGGTTGCATACTTTTGTGGAGAAGCCGATTGCGAATACGGTTTCCGAAGCGGATAGGATGATCGAGGCGGCGCAGGCGCGGGATCTGAAGCTGGCTGTGGGGCACAATTATCGCACGTTTCCCGGCAATCGCGCGCTGAAGCGGCTGATTGATGAGGGGGCGTTGGGAGAGATTTACCGGGTGCTGTGGATGTGGATTGAGACGCGGCCAGAGGTGTATTACGACCGGGATATCTGGCGGTGTACCTGGGAGCACGCAGGGGGCGGGGTGCTGATGAATCAGACGAGTCACGATCTGGATTTGCTTTGCTGGATGGTGGGCGATCCGGTTGCGGTTTCTGCGATGATGTGCAATTGGGGTCATCGGGTGGAGATTGAGGATACGGTTGTTGCCAATATCCGTTTTGCCTGTGGTGCCCATGCAAATGTGCAGTTGAGTACGTGTGATCGACGATTGAATTACAGGCAGATTTCAGGCGATCTGGGTACGATTGAGTTTCGGGATGAGAAGAATGCCAATTCAGTGGTGCCAGATGTGTTTCGGCTGGGGCGATACGAGGTGCCCATGCGGGCGTTTATAAAGGGAGCAAAGGGGCATCAGCCAGGTATTAGCTGGGAGGATGTGCCGTCCGATGAAGGTGGGCCAACTCTAATGGAGAGTTTTGTTGCCGCGATTCTGGATGGGGGAGAGGCGATTACAGATGGGGTGACGGCGCGGCGAACACTGGAGCTGATTAACGCGATTGTGCTTTCGGCTATACGAAAAGAGGAGGTCGCGTTTCCGGTTGATCGGGATCAATACGATGAGCTTATGGAAGAGCTGAAGGGTGGAGAGACGCAGGTGGATAGGTTGTAGGTTCTGTGCAGTTAAATGGAAAGAAGTAGTAGAGGAAGTGCGTGACCTCATAAAATCAAAGGAGCGCGAGAATGGCTAAAAAAGTTTTCCTTTCTTATGCATATGAGGACCGTGGTATTGCAGAACAGGTGTCCAGATTATTGAAGGAGCATGGTCACGATACCGACGACATGTCGTTTATTGATCCTCAAGTAGATACCGAGATTGGTGACGATGTTCGGGGGGCAATAAAGCAGAAGATGTGTAGCGCGAGTAACGTAGTAATTATTGTCACGCCAAATAGTGCAAAATCACAATGGGTGAACTATGAGGCTGGAATGGCATCTGCCCTTGACAAGCCAATTATCCTGATCAGAAGCAAGGACGCAAAAGATGTTGATTTTGTGACTTCGCTTGCAGACCCCCAGTTGATCGAGATAGGCAACGGGGCGGGTGAACAATAGGGTGCTACCTATCTGCGAAAATTCTCTGAGCAATTAGCGATACTATACGATTTTTGAAAACACCAAAGATAAACATAAACGCCATCAGCAAAATAGCTGGTGGCGTTTTTTGTTATACCAGGTCAGGATCAATCAATTCAAGAAGTCTGTGCCGGATCTCTCTGGGATTTGCGTCGAGATTTACGGTAGCAAATCGTATGTTGTGGCCCTGTATGTCAACCGATTCGTCAACTGAACAATTGACAGCAGGATGCAGGAGTATTCCCGATGCCGTGTCCGCCAAAGGATCACCCATGCCCTCTTGGGATCTCAAGTAGGCGTATATCTGGTATATGTGGCCTGAAGCCAATGTTTGGTCACGGTAAAACCCTGGCTTAAGAATGGAAGTAAATTTGGTATCTATTATGATGCGGCGACCGGAAGCGGTATGGTCTAAAACAGTATCTGCACGCATTGAGGGGAGGATGGCATCAATTCCCTCAGTCCTCATACCTTTGGCCCAATCGAGTTGCCGCCCGGGATGAACTCTCCACCCGTGCTGTGTAAGCGTAACATCGTAGAATCCAGCGATGGCCTTCTCGTAAAGTTCCCGTACCCATCGGGTTTCGCGGGATGGTGAGGATAAATTTCTGGGACCAGCGGTTTCGGTGGGGAGTGCCAAATCAAAGGCCAGTTGCGCCGCAGCCAGCATCTGCCGGTCGGCGATATCTATCCTGCCAGTGAAATTTACCGATGAGTCATGTCGGATAAGATGTTCCCCACTTACTCCCATTCGCACTAAACTTGTGGCAAGGGCGCGACATTGACGGGATAGGTCAACGCGTCGCACCATCTTGGCCGACTTCTCCAATGCCGCTCGAACATATCGGTTGCGTGGTGTATCTACTGTTAGTTCTTCAAACCGGCATGCGACAAGCCCTCTGTGCAGCATTTGGCGGCGTTCTGTATGGATATGGTCAATTCTGCCGCGCACCCTGCTGAGGATAGCTTGCCGGGGCTGGTAGCCAAAACTCAGGTTTCGCCTCAACCGGCGTTCTACCGCCCGCGCCAGGATTTCTGCCACCAGATCGGGGATGTCGTCCGGATTGTCTTCGATCTCTCGCTTTTGTAAATCGTTTATTTGTCGGAATAGTTGGGACGCATAAAGCATCAGCAGCCAGAGATTTCTGACGGGAATTTCTCCGATATATCCCAGTTCGCTTTCTTGAGAGGTGGTCATTAAAACCCTTCCAGTAGTTGTTCTCGAGCCTTTTGAGCTATATCCGGCGCATCAAACCAGTATTCGTCCAGCAAGGGACCGATTTCGGTTTCGACCACTTGTGTGAACCATTCACGGGAATTATCAATCTCTCCAGCGGAAGGCGTTACATAACTGTGTCCCACCCTGAATTGAGCACCGAGGTTGGAGTCCTCAGCTATCTGTTTGTTCAGCGCATTCATTCTTTCTTCTACTTGCGATAGAATCTCCTCGCCTATTTTGCACTGATCATGTACCCAGTCTCGCCAGACACTGCCAAATACGGGTTCTAAATCAACGAAGGCGAATCGCCGGCGAAGGGCGAAATCGACCATAGCGATTGAGCGGTCGGCGACGTTCATTGTGCCAATGACATATAGGTTTTCGGGAATGTAAACCCGTTCGCCTTCGCGTTTTCGGTAAGAGAGTTCCAATGCCTCAGCCTCATTTCGCTTGTCCGATTCCAGTAGCGTAAGTATCTCGCCAAAAATTTGTGCGGGATTGCCGCGATTGATTTCCTCAATGATGATCGCATATTCTGACTCAGGATCGTCTTTTGCGGTGTTTATCATCTGAAGAAAGGGACCGTCAACCAGGTCCAGCTTGCCGTCGCCTGATGGTCGCCATCCTCTTACAAAATCTTCGTAAGAAAGATTGGGGTGAAACTGCACAGGGCGTATTTTGTCTTCGTCGCGCTTACCTATCGCGGCAAAGGCCAGCTTTTTTGCCAGCCATGTTTTGCCAGTGCCCGGCGGTCCCTGTAAAATCAGATTCTTCTTGTCACTAAGACGTTGAAGAATAGTCTCTAATTTCTCCCGTTCGAGAAAACAGCCTTCTGCCAGGATGTTGTCTATGGAATAGAAGGATGCAGTTTCCTTCACTTCTGGAACGGAGAGTGTCTCATTATCTTGAGAGTGCTGATCATCTTCAGTCGTGGGTCTCCATTTATTGAAGGGTGAAATATAAAAGTTGACTTCCTCGTCGGGATGTTCGGCTTCAAGTCTTTCTCGAATCTTCAATAATGCTATATCAATAGCGACACTGTCCTCGTCGTTAGTGAGTAGATCCTCGTTCCATTTTTTAGCGTAGAATAGGACTATTGCCTTTTTATTCTCTTCTGGCAGAATTGGTTCAAATGAATCTGGGAACAGAAGAAACAGAAAAGCGTGCCGAAAGTGACGATTTTTGCGGTGATCTCGATTGTCGAGCCAATCAGCGAATCTCCAGGGAACGGTCAGTAGTGATTTTCTATCCTCTAAGGAAAACCAGTTAAACATTGTGGTGATGATGAAACGGAATTCTAGCCCCCGATACTGAATATAAGGTTGAGGAGTGTTTACTATGCCTTGTTTTAATATTGCGCTCAGTGTCTCAGTAGCATCCGGAAGTTCCACCTCCGACCATTCCCAGACCCTCTTGATATGTTCAATTTTTTTTTCTCGGTTGGGATTTAAGACGATTAGATAAAATATCCATATCATCTCGGCACATAGTTGCTTTGCCACCGGGGGAAGAGGATCTAGTCGATGCTCTAGTGTATCGTAGAATTGAGGGGCATTTCTCGGCCAGTCCGTGTCCTCGTCGAAGATGGTGCGAAGTTGGCCAAAGTTTTCTCGAGTCCAGAGCGATTCTTCCGTGAATAGCGATCCGCCATTCAAAAGGCACTGCTGCTTCCACTTTTCGGCGGCGGCGAGAATGGCTTTGGCACTTTTTAATCGGCTCATAGATGTATCCTCTGTTGAATTCCAGGTCCTTTTGTCAAAAATTTTGAGCGTTTGATTACCCGGACAATATACTATATATCGCGATCTCGCGCGGGGTTGAAAATTTGCGGATAGGTGTGGTGACAGACTTTCGCTGTTTGGTCAATGGGTTGAAAGCCGATGTGACGAGCCGATAAATAATTGTTGACAGTGTAACAAAGTATGTTACATTTTGTAAATGATCACAAGTTTCAAGCATAAAGGGCTTGCCGAACTTTTTGAACGCGGTCACAGCCGTCGAATGCGCTGGGATTTGCAAAGGCGTTGTTTACGTCGTTTGGAAGTTCTCGATCAAGCGGAATCATTGACAGACTTGAATATACCGGGGTTCAACTTTCACGGTCTACAGGGATTACCCAAACGTTATAGTATTCACATCAATGGCCCGTGGTGTATTACGTTCGAATGGCAAGATGGTGATGCATTAAGGGTCAATCTTGAGCAATATCATTGAGGTGATAATGGCTGAATATTTTGTCAAACGTCCGTTGAAGCGCGTGCCTGTTCATCCGGGTGAGATTCTGCGCGAAGATGTATTGCCGTCGCTTGAGTTATCGGTTAGTGAAGCTGCTCGGCGACTCGGTGTTTCGCGTCAACAATTGCATCGCGTTCTGGCCTGTACGCATCCGGTTACGATAGAAATGGCACTCAGAATCGGTAAGCTTGTAGGCAACGGTCCCGGACTCTGGTTGCGCCTGCAACAGGCTTGTGATTTGTGGCGTGTAGAGCAATCTTTGAAAGACAAACTTGAAGAAATAAGACCTGCGGGTACAAAATAGCGGATATTATACCAATTTAAAAAAAGAATACATTATGATCTATCGGCTCAAAATTACGCTAATGGGTTCCAGGCCGCCGATATGGCGGCGGGTTGAGGTTGATGGCAACATCTCACTTGGAGAACTACATGAGGTGATTCAGCTTGTGATGGGATGGACAGATTCTCATCTTCACCAATTCATCGTCAAAGATACCTATTATAGCATCCCTTATCCAGGTACGGAAGACTGGGGAATGATGGAAGATATCCGAGATGCAAATGAAACCTCTCTTCAGCAGGTCGCCGCTGAGGTTGGGGCGCAAATCATATATGAATATGATTTCGGCGATGGTTGGGAACACAGGATTCGGGTTGAACAAATCAAGGAGCCAGAAGCTGAGGTATTTTATCCTGTATGTCTGACGGGAAAACGCGCATGCCCACCAGAGGATGTGGGTGGCGTTTGGGGGTACGAGGAATGTTTAAGCGCGCTTCAGAACAAAAATCATCCAGAGCATGACAGGTATTCAGAGTGGATTGAAGGGCCATTCGATCCCGAACATTTTGATCTTGAAGAAAGCAATCGGATGCTATCTTACCTTGACTGCTACAAGGTCTTCAAGCGCGAGAAGGCACCAGCATATACCGATAGACAGGGACAATATCTGACATTCATCTATTATTATACGAAGTTGAACGGTTATCCCCCGGCTCAGGCGGACATACAGAGATATTTTCGCGTCACAGGTCCTTCCGTCAACAGCATGCTCAAAACCCTGGAAAAACGAGGTCTTATATCGAGAGTTCCCCGCCAACCACGCTCAATCAAGTTGCTCCTGTCCCGCGAGGAACTCCCCGACCTGGAATAAGTCGCAGCATCCTACCTTCAATTTCCCACTTTATATCTGGCGGGATAAGGACGCAAAAGATATTGATTTTGTTGCAGCCCCAATTGATCGAGATAGGCAATTTTAACTCAATAGGAGAAGTAAGCATGAAACTTTCGTGGATGACTTATGGTGTTTTGAAGGCGCTTTCCCGACGGGATTTGTTGCAGATGTTGAAGGATCACGGGTTTGAAGGGGTGGAGTTTCGGACGGATGCGGGGCATGGTCACGGGGTGGAGGCGTCGATTGACGAGGCAGAACGAGAGCAGGTGGTGGCAGATTGCGAGGCGATGGGGATCGATATTATGAGTGTTGCGACGGGCAATCGGTATCACGATACGGATCCGGACGAGCTTCAAGATCATATTGAGCAGACGATGATTCGGATGGATCTGGCGTCGGATCTGGACGCGCCTCGCGTGCGCGTGTTTGGGAATAATTTCCCAACAGAAGTGCCCAGGGAACAGACGATTGCTCAGGTGGCAGAGGCGCTGAAGCCGCTGTGTGATTACGGTGTGGAGAAGGGGGTGAAGCCGTGCTTGGAGTTGCACGGGGAGTTCGATTGGCAAGCGTGCAGGGCAGTGGCAGAGCAGGTGGATCACGAGAATTTTGGATTGGTCTGGAATTCGGTCCCGCAAGATGTGGTGGATGGATCTGTGAAACAGGCGCTGGATACGGTATGGCCCTGGCTGGACCACGTGCATATGCACGATCTGGCAGGACAGGGCTATCCGTATCGCGAGTTGTTCCGGTTGCTGCACGAGAAGGGCTATGAGGACTACATGTCGGCAGAGACAGAGCGACGACCCGATAAGGGAGTGGGCGATTTGTGGATGTTTGTGGCCTATTATTCAGATTTGTTCAGGGCGTATCGCGATCTCGCACGGGGTTGAGAGAGGTTATAGCGGAGGTAATCATAAACGCCATCGGCAAAATAGCTGATGGCGTTTTTTGTGTTGGGAATTTGTGTCGTAAGTTTATCTGGTCAATATTTCGCGCAGGCGTGCGGTGACAATTTCCTGGTCGTCTTCAATAAAGTTGGTTACGGCGACGCGAAAGGTGTTTGCACTGCCGCGTGTCCATACGGATGGGTTGCCCTGTCGAAGTTCTTCGATGATTTGCGCTGCGGTTTTGCCCAGTGCGGTTTCATCAACTGTAATGTGTACGCCAGTGCTCAAGCTGCGCGCGTCGGTGGAGAATTTGGCTGTGATGTGGGGGATGTCTTTCAGGTCTGATAATAGTGCTTCGGATTTGCGTTTGTATTCGGATAGGCGCGCTTCGTGGTCCATGCTGAACCATTCACGCAGGGCAACGACGACGGCGATGACTTCTTGTCGATCCACTTTTAGCGGGCGGCCTATGGTGTCGTAGGGGCTGGTTTCATAGCCGATGAAGGAGTGGAGAAAGGCGGCGTCGATCAGGTCTTTGCGTCCGCACAAGATGCCCGTGGAGTGACACGAGCCGATGTATTTGGCACCGTAGCCTATTAGATCTGCGCCCATGTCGGGATATTTTAGCATGGTTTCGAGGGGATAGACCTGGCTTGCTGCATCGACGATGACGGGTATCCCGTTGGCGTGGGCGATGCGGACTACGTCTTCGGGGGATAGGACGCCTGCCTGGCCTCCGGGGGCGAAATAGTGGATGGCTGCAGTCTGGTCTGATATGGCGGTTTCGAGTTGGGCTTCGGTCGTTCCGTTTTCATCGCCGACTTCTATGAGTTTGGCGCCGAAAACAGTGAGTACCGGGTCGTAGTGATAGCGTTGCTTTTTTTGGATTAGAATGTGGTGCTTCATCCCCGTGGTATCGGGTAGTTGTTCCATTTTTTTGGGATCGCTGCCCGACATGCAGGCGGCTGTGCTGAGGGCTAATGCCGCGGCGCATCCGGGTGTGACCATTGCCGCTTCTGCGCCGAGGGTGTCGGCGATGATTGCGCCGGTTTTTTTGAGTAGTTCTTCCATGTCCGCAAAGTAGCGATTCGCTATGTCCATTGCAGCTTGCACTTCTGTGCCCACACGCGACCCGCCGATGACTGTCTGATAACCCGATGCGTTGATTACAGGGACAACGCCCAGGTCTTCGTAGATCTGACTCGCTTTGCTCATGATTTCCCTTTCTTTTTTTAGACCGCGTAAGCTGAGTTTTTCCATACCTCTCGTGCTACGCGGAGGATGTTGCCGCCGATGATTTTTGCGATGTCGTCGTCGCTGTAACCCCGTTGTACAAGGCCGACGGTGAAGAGGGGCCAGTTGGTCCAGGTGAGGCTTTGTTCCTGGTGGGGTTGTCGCCATTCGGAGGAATGGAGCGGGTCTCTGGGCGGCCAGAGTGCCTCCCAGCGGTTGCGCTGTTTGGGGCGGGGGTTGAGTTTGCGGTTGGCTTCGGCAATGTATTGAGAGGGGTAGCCTCGGTCCGTGCCGATGGTGACGGCGTCGGTGCCAAAGGTTTTGGCGACGTAGTCGATGTGGTCGAGGAAGGCACTGATGTCGCCGCTGCCGCCGAGGAATGCGGGTACATTGGTGATGCCCATGGTGCCCCCGGTGTCGAGTACCGCGCGGATGATGTTGTCGGGTTTGCTTCGGATGTGTTCGTTGAGTGTGCAGGCGACGGAGTGACTGACGACGACGGGTTGTTTGGATGCTTTTGCTGTGTCGAGGCAGGTTTGCCAGCCGGTGTGGGCGAGGTCAATGATGATGCCGAGGCGGTTCATTTCGGCGACTGTGGCATGTCCAAAGTCGCTCAAGCCCGCGTCGTTGGGTTCGCCGCAGCCGTCTCCAATGGGGTTGCGGCGGTTGTACGTGAGGTGCATCATGCGCGCGCCGAGTTGTGCAAAGACGCGGATGTAGCGCAGTTCTTCTTCCGGGTTGGTCTGGTCGCCGGCGAGTGGAATACCGTTGCAGGTGAGATAGGTGCAGCGTTTGCCCGCTTTGTGGGTTGCGACGATGTCGTCGGGTGTGGTGACGCGCTGGAGGAAGTCGGGCATGGCGTCGGTGTTGTACGTGTGTCGGGCAAGGCGTTTGATGATGCGCAGGGGGTCGTTGCATTCTTCGCCTGCGTTTTGAAAGGTGCAGGTGACGCCAGAGGTCTGCCAGATTTCCCGGTATTCTCGACGGAGTTCGGGTGTGAGTGCCCAGCGGGTCATGCCCATGTCTTCGGTGAGGTCTTGCAGTTCGCGGTCAGATGCGCCTGCTTCGATGGCTGCGTTGACGGGGTCGGGATCGATGGGTGAGCGCAGGCCCAGGCCGTAGGATTCGATGACGAGGGCGTGTTCGTGGAGTTCCAGGCCGTGTTCCAGGTCGCGCTGTGACGGTTTGAGGATGTTGAGTGCTATGTCGCGGGCGTGTTGCATTTGGTCGTTCATGGTTATTTTCCTGTTTTATATGTTAATCTGCGTCCATCTGCGTCCATCTGCGGATACCTGTTTTTATTTTTCGCACAAAAAATTGATTAAATCCTCGTTTTTTGCAAGGTCATTTTTTACTGTCAGGGTTGCTTCGGGATAAAGTGCATAGGCCGCTTCTGCCCAGGATGTGTCGAAGGTATCGCCTGTGTTGTGTAAGAGCAAGTTATTTGGGGCGATGAGCGCGGCGGCATTGGGCAAGCCTCCCGCTTTGAGTATGCCGGGGATGGGCAGGCGTTTGAGGTAGTCGTTTTCGGTTTTGGTATTGAATTCGCCGATGTCAGATGCGATTTGCAGGTCGGAGCGTTCTGAGATTGCACCTGCGATGATGGTCCAGAGTCCGGCATTGCCAAAGCCGACGATGTTTGTCGGACCATCGGGCATGTGGCGCAACGCGAGTGCGATGTCGTATATGCGTTCGGCGTCGTCGGTGCGGTTAAAGGTGTTGAAGAAGTTTCCGCCCCCGCGCGGTTCTTCGGGGTTTTCTTCGCCGATGTTTTGACCCGTGCCGAAGGGGTCTATGGCATAGACGGTTTGACCTTTGTCGAGGAGGGCCTGGATGAGAGGTGAGTACAGGGCGTCCATGCCATGCGGGTGAATTAAGAGGGTAGATGTGTCGGACGGGGTTTCGGGTGTGAAGGTGCGGATGGGGACGCGCACATTGCGGCGGTTGCCGATCAGGGTTCCGTTTTCTTTCGTGTTGTGTTGATATGTGACGGTGCTGTTGTCGTAGCCGACGGTTATACGCAGTGCTTCGCCCAGGATGCGTCGATTTTTGGCGAGTGCGTCGGGTGTGTTTGGGCGATGGGCTTCCAGTGCTGTTTTGGATGCGGCGATGCACTGGCGGATGAGGTCTTTGTGTTGGGTGATTGCACCGTCGGGCAGGCCATCGAAAAAGGCGAGCATGTCTTTGTGTTCTTCGACTTCAAAGGGCGGTTCGCGAAAGTCGTCGCCATAGGGCAGGTCGAGCCATCGGGCGAACCAGCGGTACACGGCTTCTCGCATTTCGAGGTTGTAGCCGTGGGGCGCGTCAATCTGGATTTGAGAGATGCGGTCGTCGGCGTCGTAGAGGTCGTATATGCGTTTGATGGCGGGGTATTCGACGTCGGGGGTGTGTTGCGTCCAGTCCTGTGAGGAACTGACGAGGATGAGGGGTTTGGGCGCGAAGGTGGTGCCGATATCGACGTTGTTGGTGTCGATGCGCAGGAGGGGTGCGTTTTCACAGACACAGCCGCCTTGCATGTAGGCGGAGACCATGCAGACGGGTGCGGCGACATGCAGGCGGTCGTCAACGGCATAGAGGTTATAGGTTTGGGTGCCTCCGCCCGATTCGCCCGTGCAGCCCAAGCGGTTGGTATCGACTTCGGGGAGTTCGCAAAGGAAGTCGAGTGCGCGGATGCTGTTCCAGAGTTGAAATCCCAGGATGCCGATGTTCCAGAGCATGCGGTCATCTTGTTTGTGGGGCCAGGGTGCGCGGTGTACAACACTGTAGGTTTCTTCCTGATATGCGCCGGAGAGGTGTCGGGCGCTGTCGTTGTAATCGACCATGTCCCACATGAAGGCTGTGCAACCCATTCGGGCAAAGGTGATGCCCCGGCCCGGGTAGGATGTGTCCCCGTGTTGTATGCGGCCCAGTGGTGCATGTCCATGTGGACTTAAGATGCCGGGGTGGCTTTTGGGTTGTGGGTTGAGGGGACGAAAGAGGCTACCGCCCACGTAGAAGTTGGGCAAGCTCTGAAAGTAGGCTTTTTCTATGGTGTACCCGTCTCGTTCAATGCGGTCGTAGATGTGGATGTCGAGCGGGGGCTTTTCGGGCATTGGCCAGAGTCCAGCGGCAAAGAGGATTTGCTTTTTGAGTCTTGCCTTTTCTCGTTCCCAGGTTTCGCGGTCGGGATATGTTGCGGGCGTAAATTCGGTGTGGGTGTGCGGGAGGTTCTGCCATCGGGGGTCCATGAGGTGATCACTCCTCTTCAATCGCCGCGGGGGCGCCGAAGTATTTTTTCAGTCGTTTTGCGTCGAATTTTTCCTGGCGGTCATAGGTGTAGATGCCGTTTTGTTCTTGTTCGATGTCGGTGAGTTGGGTGTAGCAATATCCCGCGATGTTGGGGTGGTTGAGGAGTATGGCTGTGAGTTTTTCGATTCGGTGATACACTTCTTCGATGTCGGTGGGGCGTTTGCCATAGCCCCAGCTGCTTTTGCGGTCTGCGGCTTGTTCTGTTTCGACGGCATTGGGGTCCCACCATGTGCCGCCGTATTCATCGACGACGTAGGGTTGTCCCTGATAGGGCACATTCAATTCGGGGAAGCGGATGGGTGTGTTTTCCCAGTCGTCGGGGGATACGGGGGCGTAGGTTGCTTTGAATTTGACGGGGTCCTGTTCGTAGTCGTGTACGGTGTAGATGTCTGTGCAGACGTGTACGTAGCCGCTGGTGTCGTGGCAGGGACGAGAAGGGTCGAGTGCTCTGGTGAGGTCGTAGGTTTCCTGTACGGCACGGCGGTGTGCTTCAAAGTGGTTGGTCGCGCCGCCCCGGGTTTCATTGTAGGGGGTCCACGCGAGGATAGAGGGGTGATTGAGGTCGCGCTGGACGATTTCTCGCCATTCGCGCTGCTGGTTGTGTATGGATTGGGGTGAGCCGAAGTTCATGCCCCAGTCACAGTATTCGCCCCAGGTGAGGTATCCGAGTTTGTCAGCCCAGTAGTGAAAGCGTTCTTCGAATACTTTCTGGTGAAGGCGCGCGCCGTTGAAGCCGACGGCGAGCGATTTTTCGATGTCGCCTTTGAGCATGTCGTCGGATGGGGCGGTCCATATTCCGTCGGGATAGAATCCCTGGTCCAGTACAAGGCGCAGGAAGATGGGGGTGTTGTTGAGGTAGAATTTGTGGCCTTCGATGTGAAATTTTCGCAGTCCGGCATAGCTGTTGACTGTGTCGATGATGGTGTCGCCGTCGCGGAGTTCAAAGCGGAGGTCGTAGAGGTGAGGGTTGTCTGGCGACCAGGGTTGCGGGTTTTTGATGCGCAAGGACATGGCAGCGCCGCTCGTGGCGGGCATGGTAGAGACCGCGACTTCTTCTTTGCCGTTGAGGAGGACGGCGCGGAAGGTGTGTCCGCGATGCGCGTTTTTAAATGTGGGGGTGAGTACAAAGCGGCTGCTGTCGAGGTCGGGTACGATGCGTACAGTTTCCATGCGCGATTCGGGCACGGCTTCGAGCCAGACGGTTTGCCATATTCCCGTGACGCGGGTGTAGTGGCAGCCGCGGGAATAGAGGTCGGGGCATTGTTTGCCCGAGGGCTGGTCACCTGAGCGCGTGTCGTCATTGGCGCAGACGACGAGATGATTTGCGTTAGATGTGAGCGCATCTGTGATGTCATAAGTGAAGGATGAACTGCCGCCGTAATGCTGTCCGATAAGATGACCGTTGACCCAGGCTTTGCAGTGGTAATCGACCGCGCCGAAGTGCAGGAGTACGCGCTTGTCCGTCCATTCGTCGGGGATGTCGAGGGTGCGATGATACCAGACCGAGGGCATAAAGTCCGTGTATTGAATGCCCGAGAGACTGGATTCCGGGCAGAAAGGCACGGTGATGACACGGTCTAATTCAGCGGGATTTTGGGGCCAGCCTTTGGCTTCGCCGGATTGTCCAACGTCAATGGCGAAGTTCCAGATGCCGTTGAGGTTTAGCCATGTGTTGCGCTGAAATTGCGGACGGGGGTGTTCGGGTCGCGGTTGTGTTTCGGGCATGAAATACTCCTTATTAAAATCCCGCTTCTCTCGGGGGCAGGGGATCAACTGTCCAGGCCATGCGGTCAGCAAGGCGGGTCATGAGGTCGAGTCTTACGGTAGTGTAGTCGGGGTTGTTCCACTGGTTGTGCGTTTCAGTGGGGTCGGTTTCGAGGTCGTAGAGTTCGCCGCCGCCAGTGCCGTGTGCGGCGACGAGTTTGTGGCGGTCGGTGCGTACCATGGTGGCATGGGCTGGCGGATTTTTATGGCCCTGCATGGCGTTGTAATATTCGCAGTAGATGTCGTCGCGGTGCTGGTCGAGGGGTGCGTCGCCTTTCAGGAGTGGTTGGAGGGTGCGTCCTTGCATGGCGGGATGGCGGTCGAGGCCGACCCATTCGAGGATGGTGGGCGCGAGGTCAACGAGTTCGACGAGTGCATAAGATCGCGAGCCGTCGTTGCGAAGGCCGGGTCCTGAGATGAGGAGAGGGACGCGCACAGCGGGTTCGTAGAAGAAGGGGCCTTTGAGGTAGATGCCGTGGTCGCCGAGCATTTCGCCGTGGTCAGAGGTGAAGATGATATAGGTGTTGTCGCGTTGTCCGGTTTCTTCAAGGCAGTCGAGCAGGTGACCGATCTGGCGGTCTATTACATCGACCATGGCCCAGTACGCCGCGGTGACCCAGCGGTGATCAATGTCGGTCATTTTGTCGTAGGCAAATTGGCCTTTGCCGCCGTAGGAGCCGCCGTGATCGATGCGTTGCCAGATGGGTTTGTCGTCGAGTTCGCCCTGGACGTAGTTGGGCAGGGGTATGTCGTCGATTATATCGCGGTAGCGTTCGAGGTCTTCGCGCGGGGGATCAAAGGCGTGATGCGGGTCAAAGGGGTTGAGGGAGAAGGTCCAGGGCATGTTTTCTTCAGCACATCGGCGGATGAAGGTGATGGCGCGCTGGATGCAGTAGGTGGTCTGGCTGTGTTCTTCAGAGGGGAGTGTCTGTACGTATCGAGAATCTGGGAAGGGCTGGACGTCGCGCGTCAGACCCTTGTCGCGCAACCACTGGTGGTAGTCATTGGTGGGCCATCTGGGGGCGGGGTCGTGCGACCAGAAGAACTGGTCATAGCCATCGTCTATGCGGCGTTCTGTGCCGTGACACGCGCTGGGGTTGCAGACCGAGATGTGGAGTTTGCCGGATAGGCCACATACGTATCCGGCGTCGTGAAGCAGTTTGGTGACGGGGATTTCGTCGCCGGGTATGGATTGGCCGTTTTGTCGGCAGCGCGTGGTGCGCGGGTAGCGTCCGGTGAGAAAGCTGGATCGGCTGGGCGTGCAGACGGGACTTTGCGAGAAGGCGTATTCAAAGAGGACACTTTGTTCGGCGAGGCGGTCCAGGTTGGGGGTGTGTACATAGGGGTTGCCATAACAGCCGAGGGTGTCAAAGCGCTGCTGGTCAGTGCAGATCCAGAGGATGTTGGGTTTGTTGGGCATGAAGACCTCGTGTTATACAATGAATACCACAGACAATTACGCGCTGATAGCCAGTCCAATGCCTTTTTCTCCGCCACCGGCGTAATAGAGATAGAGTTTTTTATCGTGAAATATGGGAAAGGGGTCGCGCACATTTCGCTTTTCCCATTCCCCTTGAGGTGTTAAAATTGTACCGTGTTTTTGAACAAGGCTTACCGCCTGGCTGTTGATTTGCAATGTGGCAGCGAAGATGCTTTCAAAGGTTGCATTGATGTTGGCTAAGCAAGAATAGGTCGCCAGGATGTGTGTGTCGTCGATGAGCGTGCATCCAATATGGCGAATGCGCTGGTGTTCCCCATATATTTCTTCGGCGGTGAGGATGGCACCGGTTTCATCGAGGGTCCAATCTAATCCGTCGGGCGAATAGGCGTGTCCAATGCTTGTGGGATGGGGACGACCTCTCCGTTGTTCTTTGGGAAGTTTTTTGGTTTCACCATTGTAATCAGCTTCTTCTCGGCTCATGGTCATGAAGAAGCCGTGGCATCCGTTTTCTGTGGGCACGACGCGCAGATACATGTTGGTGGCCACACGCCAATGATCGGGTGTGGTGATGGGCAAGAGGAGGTTGTTGGGGTGTACATCAAAGTGGATGCCATCGGTTGAGGTGGCTGCGCCTGAGTTTTGAATGCGGCGATAATAGTGGGTGGGCATTCGGCGGTTTTGTTCTTTGAGTACTTCTGCCGGACAGCCGCCGTGGTAGTAGAGGATGAAGCGGTTGTTGTAATAAATGATTTCGGGCGAGCTGAGGTGGCCCTTGACGGCAGGGCAATTGTCGAGGTGGAGGACGGCTTTTTTTTGCATTGTCCAGGGGCCTTCGAGCGTTGGCGCAGTGGCAAAGCCGATTTCTCTGCCGCCGTGTGAGGCGAGATACATGTAGTAGCGATCAATGGGGCTGTTGAGTTTGTCGCTCATGTCGATGACGCTGGGAAACATGATGGATCGCCTTTTTTTAAAATCCCAGGTGATGTCGTCGATGGTTAAGAGGGGGTTGGATTTAGAGCGCTGGAGTGTTTGGAGAAAATGAGGTTGTGTCATAGGGGCCTGTGGGTTTATTTTAAGGTGAGGAAAGAGACGATCTTTATTATGAAGGGAGTTTGCATGAGAAGCAAGCCAAATATTATTTACTTGTTGGCCGATGATTGGGGGTATGGAGATGTGGGTTGTTTGAATCCCGATTCGAAGATTCCAACGCCGCATACGGATCAACTCGCGTCTGAGGGGATGATTTTTACGGATGCACATAGCAATTCTGCGGTGTGTACGCCCACGCGGTATGGTGTGATGACGGGGCGCTATTGCTGGCGGTCGCGGTTGATGCGCGGGGTTTTGAATGGGTATTCTGAGCCGTTGATTGAAGATGGGCGGATGACTGTGCCATCGCTGTTGCGCGATGAGGGTTATACGACGGCGTGTGTGGGGAAGTGGCATTTGGGGTTGGGCTGGCAGGTGAGTGATGGGGCGGAGCGAACGAATGGGGAGACGGTGGATTTTTCCGCGCCGTTGTCAGAGGGTCCCCATACGGTGGGTTTTGATTATTCGTTTATTATTCCGGCGTCGCTGGATATGGCTCCGTATTGTTATATTGAAGATGGGGTGGTGGTGGAGCAGCCGGTTGAGGAGACTGCGGATTCGCCGAGGCCAGAATTTTGGCGCGGGGGTGCGTGTGCGCCCGGGTTTATGCATGATACGTGTTTGCTGGAGTTGACGATTCGCGCCGAGGGGTTTATCAATCAGCACGCGAAGGAGAATGGGGATAAGCCGTTCTTTTTGTATTTTCCCGCGCCTTCGCCGCATACGCCGCATTTTGCACGGGGGCGATTTGCAGGGCGAAGTCAGGCAGGGGAATACGGGGATTATGTGACGGAGCACGATTGGAGTGTTGGGCGCATTTTGGAGGCGGTGAAGCGCAATGGGTTGGCGGATGATACGCTGATTATTGTGACGAGTGATAATGGTTGTCACGAAGAGCCAATAGGGTTGAAGGAGAAGTACGATCATCTGGGGAATTATATTTTTCGGGGGCAGAAGTCCGATGCGTGGGATGGCGGGCATCGCATTCCGTTTATCGCTTCGTGGCCCGGGGTGATTGAGCCGGGGTCGCGTTGTGATAAGACGGTGTGTTTGACGGATTTGCTGGCGACTGTAGCCGGGATTTGCGATGTGGATTTGCCGAGGGATGCGGGGGAGGATAGTTATGATATTTTGCCGTATATGCAGGGCGTTCAGGAAGAGACGATTCGAGAGGCGACGGTACATCATTCGATTAGCGGAGAGTTTGCGATTCGCAAAGATGAGTGGAAGTTGGTGACATGTCGTGGGTCGGGTGGCTGGAGTTTGAGAGAGGCAGATGTGCCTGCAGATGCACCGCCAATGCAGCTTTACGATATGGCATCCGACCCGGAGGAACAGAATAATTTGTTCTGTGAAAAGCCAGAGGTGGCAGAGAAATTGCTGGGGATTTTGGATCGGTATCGGGAAGGAGATAGGAGTACGTGAGAGGAGGCGTTATGGATCAAAAAAAGTATGTTTTGAGGTTAAAGGTGCTCGAGATTTTGCGCCGTTATCACAAGGTGCAACAGCATTTTCACATTATGCGGGAGTGGAAAAAGCGCTGGATTTCTCCGAATTGACTTGTGTTTTTTATATTATCGGAACACCAGCGCGGGTGGCGATAGCGCGGGTGTTGGATGCAGCTTCGGGTATGAGGTCGGGTTTGAGGTGTTCGATGAGGCCGTAGTTGTTGGGGTGGTGGTTCTGGAAATGCCGGAAGCAGTGGGCGAGGTCGAGTTCGCCATTGCCAGGTACGGTTTCGTCGAGGTGGATGACAAGCCCTTTGCCGATGGCGATGTCTTTGATGTGCATGACCGGGGAATAAGCGCCCATTTGGGAAAAGATGTGGTCCAGGCGGTCGGTGCTATCATAGACCTGGCTTAAGGTTTCAAAGTGGTTGACGTAGTCCATGACCAGGCGCAGGTTGGGCGATCCGACGTTTTCGACCATTTTGCGGCATGTTTCCGGGTTTTTGAGGATGGAGACGAGGTGAGTTTCCATGACGACTGTGACGCCGTTTTGTTCGAGGGTGGGGGTGATTTTTTGCAGGGTTTCAATGAGGCGATCCCATGCTTCTGGCGTGTGATTGTCGCGATGGGGCGTCCAGCTTCCGGCGGGGTTGCGGCTGCCCGGGCGCAGGAGAAAGGCTTGTGCGGATAGACCCGCGGCGATTTCTGTTCCTTTTTTGATTTTGCGGATGATTGTGTTTCGGATTTCTGAGTCGGGATCAAAGAGGCATTCGGGGTATGTGATGGAGAATTGTGCGAGGTCGAGGTTGTGTTCGGCAAAGCGTGCGCGGCACCGGTCCGTGTCGGCGGTTGTGATTTCTTCGCAGAGTTCTGCAGGGAAGTGAAAGGCTCCACCGGTGAATCCGAGGTTTTGGATGGTTTGAAGATGTGACGATTCAAGGGTGCGAAAATCTCTGGGCAAGAGGCCAACAACACCTAAGCGCATGGTCTGGTCTCCTATCGCGTGAAGATGCTGCCGCGAAGATAGTCGGCTTCGTCAGATACGAGGAAGGATAGTATTTTACCCACGCCTTCGGGGTCGCCGAGTCCGGCTGCCATGCGTGAGACATCGCGCCCTGAGGCGTCGGCTTGTTTTTGTACGACGCGCATTTTGAGCGGTGTTTCAATACCGCCCGGGCATACGCCGTGGACGCGGATGTTGCGGTTGGACAGTTGGGCTGCCAATACGAGGGAGAGGCCGTGGGCGCCGCCTTTGCTGGAGCCATAGGCGACGGATGAGCTTCCGCCTTTGACACCCGCGCCAGAGGCGATGAGTACGATGACGCCTTTGCCGGCTTTTTCCATTAGTGGTACGGTGTATTTTGAGACGAGAAAGCTTCCTTTTAGATTGATGTCTATGACCCTGTCCCAGGTGAATTCGTCAAATTCATCGATGGGTACTAATGCGCCTTCGAGGATGCCAGCGGCGTTGATTAAGCCATCGATATGGCCGAAGGTATTGCCGATGTTTTCAAAGAGTGCGCGTACCTGGTTTTCCTCTTTTATGTCTGTCTGAAATCCCGCTGCATTCCCACCCGCGTTTTCGATTTCTCGAACTGTGCGTTCCACGCCCGCTCCGTCCAGATCTACGACGGCTACACGCGCGCCTTCCCGGGCACAGCATCGCGCTGCCGCCTGTCCTATGCCCGATGCACCGCCCGTTACGACGATGTTTTTGTTTTCCAGTCTCATGGGTTCTCCTTTTCAAAGACCATTAAGGCTCATGTTCATCAGTCTCCACGCGATAGACTTCCATGCCCCGTGCTTTGTAATTTTGTAGTGCATGCGGATGGTCAAGGGTGCAGGTATGCACCCATACTCTTTTTGTTTTTCCCCACGCCCATGCCGATTTTATTGCATGGGATAAGAGATACCCCCCAAAGCCCTGTCCGATGAATTTGGTAGCCAGACCAAAATAGAGGATTTCGACATTGCCGCCCTCTTGCTTCTGGAGTTCGTAGTATCCAGCAGGCGCGCCTTTGTACTGCGCAAGCCAGGTTCTCAGGCTGTCGTTTTCTACATGTGCTTTCCATTGTTCATCTGACAATGAGAGTTTGTTTGTCCATTCATAGGGTCCGCCTATGAATTGATATAGGAATTTGTTAAATTGATATTGTTTGATTTCGCATTCCTGTACTTGCAATCCGTTCGATTCCGTTTTTTCTTTGAGAGAAGATGGCGATTTCATTTCGAGGTAGTATGTGGTGACTTCGTTCATTGGTTTTTCTGTCCAGATGGGATAGAGATGAATGAGGATGGTTTATATGTGACTGACAACACGTTTTCTTGTGCTTGTTTTGTTCTTTATCTGCGTTTATCTGCGTTTATCTGCGTTCATCTGCGTTCATCTGCGTTCATCTGCGTTCATCTGCGTTCATCTGCGGATAAAAATACACGCGATATTGAGAACAAACAACCTCTTTCGGATGCCGCTGTTTTAGCGGTCTCATCAGGAGGCTACAATGGGCGGTATTTTAAAATTTTTGTGCGTGCTCATTGGGATGGGATTGATAGCTAATTGTGGCGATGATTATCCCGTTCAGCCAGAATCAGAGGATGAGTTGGTTGAAGAGATGGTCGAAATTCCAGCGGGCGAATTTGTGATGGGTACCAATGAATACGGGCGGGATGAAGGTCCCGAGCATGTGGTGTTTTTAGATGCGTTCTGGATTGATCGCTTTGAGGTGGTGAACGCGGATTACAGGTTGTTTGTTGCGACTACAGGACGCGATCCTTCGGCGTGTGCCGATTCCGTGGGGTTTAATGCCGCGCGGCAACCGGTGGTTGGTGTGACCTGGTTTGATGCACAGGATTTTTGCGCGTGGGCAGGCAAGCGGTTGTGTTCCGAGGCGGAGTGGGAAAAGGCCGCGGGTGGCGATGGACGTATTTATCCCTGGGGCAATGAGGAGCCCGATCCGGCGCGGTTGAATTTTAATGGGTATGTGGGCAAGCCCTCGGCTGTGGGTAGTTTTCCCAATGGTATGAGTCCTTTTGAGGTGGCGGATTTGTCGGGTAATGTGTGGGAGTGGGTGTCGGATTGGTATCGCGTGGATTATTATCGCAATAGTCCGCGAGAGAATCCTCCGGGTCCAGAGAGTGGGAGCTTGCGCGTGATGCGCGGTGGCGGTTGGGTAAACGGCGCGCCAGCCGTGCGAGTGCAAGAGCGCGGACGACTGAGTCCTATATGGCAGGGGAAGGCAATCGGGTTCCGCTGTTGTCGGTGATGTGATAAGGGTGCTTTGTTTCTTTCGTCGAAGGAGATGAGTTTTCCACCTATTGCCAGGAGTTGTGGTATTATGTATAATTCGGTTACGGATAGGAGTTTTATCATGAATATGAGCATCCGATTGCCCGACTCACTACATAAGCGGATCAAGCAGATGGCGGCGGCGGAGGGGATTTCTATGAATCAATTTATTACTCTGGCAGTGGCGGAGAAGATGTCGGCTTTGGCGACGGTCGAGTATTTGAAAGAGCGCGCTAAGCGAGGTAGCCGCCAGAAGTTTGAAGCTGTTTTGGCAAATGTGCCAGATGTAGAGCCAGAAGAATATGATAAATTATAGCCGGTATCACAATGAGGCTGTGGATATAAAATGAAAAAAGAATACGACTTCTCAAAATCCGTCAAGAATCCCTATGCAAAACATCTTACGAAGCAGGTTACGCTTCGTTTGGGAACGGATGTGATTGCGTATTTTAAGGATTTGGCAGACGAAGCAGGTGTTCCATACCAGAGTTTGATCAATCTGTATCTCAGGGACTGCGTCCAGACCAAGAAAAAGCTCAAGTGGGCATCATGATCTGAAAAACAGTCTCATTTTAATACAAAAGGGCGTGCGATTCGATTCCGCACGCCCTTTTCTGTGCCATGTGTTTATGAGCTATACCTGCTGTGCTGATTCCAATATTTCACCAACAGCATCGGGTAGGTCAACGCGATGAAAGCGGTCATCGCCAAAAGCATAATTTTCACCACTTTCATCAATGATGCGAATATAGCCATGAGTGGCTGCTTCTTCATCGGGAATAATGCGATAAACCTTACCCACTTCAAGAGACGCCTCGTATCCCTCGTTATTGATGCAGATGGCAAATGGTTGTGTCATGTTCTCTTTATGCAGGTCGTTCCCGCACTATCTCATATTCATGGAAAATATCATAAGCAATCGCACTCTAACTTTGGCAGAAGGGAGATGCCAAAAAAGCGTTTTAATTCCCGCCCCATAAAGGAGTGCCGCACGGAGAGACAAAGGCAACGTGCCTGTGGCTGTTTCAATCCCCGCTCCCATATAGGGAGCGACTATTTATTGCTATTCTTCTCCCACCCCCATCATGTTTCAATCCACGCCCCCATGTAGGGAGCGACAAACGCACCACGACATGGCGTTGCTTTTTGATGCGTTTCAATCCACGCCCCCATGTAGGGAGCGACTTGCTTCGGCGTTTAAGTCGGTCGATAAATTGGAGTTTCAATCCACGCCCCCATGTAGGGAGCGACAAGAAGTGTCGTAGAATTGACAGATGCACCACCTGTTTCAATCCACGCCCCCATGTAGGGAGCGACAAACAGAGTAGGTGGGGCCCATGTGTTCGCAGTTCAGTTTCAATCCACGCCCCCATGTAGGGAGCGACCAGTTTTTTGTGCTCAGGCGGTAGGTGGTGACGCGTTTCAATCCACGCCCCCATGTAGGGAGCGACCCCTCAAGTCCGAGAGCATCATTTTGGGCATAGAGTTTCAATCCACGCCCCCATGTAGGGAGCGACTACGCTTTCCTGCAAGATACTACACCAAAGACAGGTTTCAATCCACGCCCCCATGTAGGGAGCGACAAAATCTGCCGCCCACCCACACCGATCCTGCTCGGTTTCAATCCACGCCCCCATGTAGGGAGCGACTTCTACCGTACTGCCATCGCGCAGGCCCCTGCACTGTTTCAATCCACGCCCCCATGTAGGGAGCGACGCGACAGCGCTGGATATTCCATTGGATCCGTGGCGTTTCAATCCACGCCCCCATGTAGGGAGCGACGGAAAAGGGTTTGAGGTCACCTCGCCAGACGAAGTTTCAATCCACGCCCCCATGTAGGGAGCGACACAGGTGGAAAAATCGTTCACGCACGTACACAGGTTTCAATCCACGCCCCCATGTAGGGAGCGACGAAAAATGATTGACCTTGCAAATATCCCAAAATGGTTTCAATCCACGCCCCCATGTAGGGAGCGACATGTGAATAGGCCAGCTTGTCAAAGGTGGTCTGTAGTTTCAATCCACGCCCCCATGTAGGGAGCGACAAAGTCACAGGACTTGTTAAACCCATAGCCGTTCTGTTTCAATCCACGCCCCCATGTAGGGAGCGACTGAACGTCATTTTATCCTTCCGTTGTCTGCGAGGTTTCAATCCACGCCCCCATGTAGGGAGCGACGAAAATGAGTGCGAACATGTAAACCTCCTGTGGAGTTTCAATCCACGCCCCCATGTAGGGAGCGACGCGGTGCTGCGTTTGTAGTGAAATTCCCCTCAAGTTTCAATCCACGCCCCCATGTAGGGAGCGACCATCGCGAGGGTATCAGCAGCGATACCCATCAGAGTTTCAATCCACGCCCCCATGTAGGGAGCGACACTGTGCCTTGTCCAGGTCGGGCATCTTGTTCCATGTTTCAATCCACGCCCCCATGTAGGGAGCGACACCCGGTTGCTGGCGACCAGTTCACCACCAATGGGTTTCAATCCACGCCCCCATGTAGGGAGCGACAACCTGTCGTGCTCGCGCTCCATGCGCGTAAGCTGGTTTCAATCCACGCCCCCATGTAGGGAGCGACGCGCCCGGATTGCCGGGCTTGTGATGCTCGTACGTGTTTCAATCCACGCCCCCATGTAGGGAGCGACTGGATGCAGTGATGGGCACTGAGCGTGCAAGCCAGTTTCAATCCACGCCCCCATGTAGGGAGCGACTGTTACAATTTAATTCGTTGTGTCACAATAGTTTCGAGCTACATATGTGCGAAGGAAGAGGTTCATGACTCTCAATCTCTATCATCAGAAAAGAGAAGGCCTTCAATTTTTCTAATTTTCAATAAGTTAGACAAAGTGCGGACCTCCCTGTATTTGTCTGACCGCTTGTGGTTCGCGCTGAGCTTACCTTACACGATCAGTGTTCCGCTCAGATCGGTAGCCGGTTTGGCACCGACATGTTCGACACGCCGTTTCCAATTGGAACCGAGAAAATAATACCTGAGACTATCGGTCTCTGGATCAATAATTGTCTCAAGGCGTGCTTTCAAGGCGGTCCATTGTGCTGGATCTACTTCGATTTCGAACACCGAAAACTGCACTCTTTGTCCAAAGTCGCGACACGCCTTGGCAATGTGCCGCAAACGTTTCGGACCATCGGTATTGGTGGTTGAGACATCATAAGTAACGAGAACCATCATAGTTGAATATCCTCATTTCCAAAGCCACGGTGGGTGGGCGTCCAAGTCGCCACGAAGGTGCCGGGCTAATAGTTGCGCTTGAAGGTAGGGAACCAATCCGAGGGGTGCCTGTTCTTCAAGAAAAGGATGGCGGCGCATTACGCGCTTTCGTTCCTGCCACGCACTGAGGACCGTCTTGCGGGCGTCGTCGCTCATTACAACGCTACCGCCTTCTCGGGTTTGAAAGTCTTTAGCGCGAACTTGCTGGCGATTGACCAGCGACAGCGCGAGTCGGTCGGCCAGGACTGGTCTCAATTCTTCCATAAGGTCCAGTGCAAGACTCGGGCGACCGGGCCGATCTCTGTGGAAAAATCCTACGGCTGGGTCCAGACCCACGCTTTCTGCGGCTGAGCTACAATCGTGGACGAGGAGGGTGTAGAGAAACGAGAGCAGGGCATTTATCGGATCGCGCGGTGGACGGCGATTGCGACCATCGAATGTCATCTCTGGATCGGGTGCGCGGATCAGGTAGCTAAAGACCGAAAAATAGAGACGTGCAGCCTCACCTTCAAAACCGCGTAGCCTATCAATACTGTCGTGACCGTTGCTAATACGTCGCACGATTTGCGTGAGACGATTCGACGCGTCAGACAAAGCCTCGCGGTCAGAAGGCTCAAGATCGTTGCGATAGTCCCGTAGTGCTCTTTGCAGGACGCTTCTCTGATTGGCGATTTTGCCGACGAGGATGCTACGGACGATTTCGTTTGGTGTCTCACTCACTTGATACTGTGTGCGGCGTAGCAGCACATTGCCCGAGACTGGCCCCTCGACCCGAGCTTGAAATCGGCCAAATCGACTTAAGAGTACCAGGCTGATGCCTCCGGAAGCACAGGCTTGAATCAGAGGTGGAGATATATAGATGCTGCCGAACACGACCACGGACCCCAGCATGTGGAACGGTACTCTGGCGCGTTCCTTATCCTCAACTTCTGCGACCAGGTTCTCTCCATTTTTGATCAGGCGTGCCCCGGGCGTGGTGACATAGAGCGTATTGAGCAACCGTCTCATTGATACTCTCCCTGTTCGGTGAGGTGCGATTCCAGAGCGCGTGTTCGCCAGGCGAGCACTGAACGCATTGCCGCTTTTGGGCGACATTGGTCAAGCAATGAGCAGGCGCGGCATTTGGCTGCTTCGTATTCGGCTGGAGGTGTGTGTCTTTTCGCAAAGAGCATAGCTACTTGATTGACTGTTGCCTCGGTTAAGGCGCGAAGTTCGGTATCGAATGTCACTTCTTTCCGCCGTTTGGTTCGTCTATAGAATAATGCGCCTATTGGCACCTCTGTACCTGTCATTTCTTCAAGGCACAGAGCTTGGGCACAAAGTTGCACTTCGTCTGCGCGATGGGCTTTGGCTTTGCCGCGTTTGAACTCGACCGGAAACGGTGTTGTACCTGTATGGTCTTTGCGAAACTCTACCAGATCAGCGACTCCTGTGAGATTGAGTCGGATGTTGTAGATTGGGAGTGCTCTCACCTGGCGTACCCCAGCCTTGCGCTGCCAACCTGGTTGGTCACTGACCTCGTGCAGTACCCTGCCTTCAGCAGTAAATTGGTTTTCCTCCCAAAGTCGTTCCAGATGAATCAGAGCGCATTGCCTCAGGCAGTAAACCGCATGTTGTAGTGCAGATACTGGGATAGGTTCTGTTTCATGGTTCGATTCATATTCCGAGGCGGGGGGTGATCTCCCGAATGTTTCCTCATTTACCATTGTCTTGCTCCGTTTGTTATATGTTTCAGTTCACGACTCTTAAAGCAGATCAATAGCTTCGACATTTGCCGGCATGTCATCCAGGTCGAGAGTTACGCTATAGTCTGAGTATTGGCGGGCCGGTGGCAGCATTCCGCCATTGTTATCGGTTTCCGCACGCTCCACACGCACCCGTTCAAAAAGTTTATGCGCGGGCGCGTTGCCGAGTGCGCTTTCATGTCGGAAGACAATGAGGCGTTGGGCGACCATTTCACCGCGGGCTGCCGAGCGATCATGTTCGAACATTTGTGTTAAGGCGGTCCATAGAAAGTCGAGGTCGTCTGGTGAAAAGCCAGTGCGTTCAGCGAGCTTGGCAGAAATAAATCCGTGTGCCCGATATAGCCCGTAGGGGACAATATGCTTGCGGCCCATGGTACGGTGCTCAATGCGCTCGTCGCCTTCAGTTTCATCACTGCCCTGCTCGCGCTCCTGCTTTTCCTTTTCGGTGGTTGCTGCCATGCGGGTAATGGACATTTCGAGTGGGACAATAGGATCAATGGACCGCGCAAAAGTCATTTGTACCGGACCGCGCACTTGACCGCAGTTGATACCGGTGCTCATGACTGCGCCAAAGGTGCGCACATCAAAGAAGTTGTCGCACATGAAGCCGCGCAGGGCATCCATCTCCTCATCTGCTGTTATTTTTTTCGTTTTGTTTTCTTTTGGAGACAGTCTGGTGGCTCTCTCGACTGTCTTGTCATCGGGACGCACAGCCCGATATGCTTTTCGGTGCTGCTCGTTGAGCAAGGCGCCTTCCTGCACATAGATGGCATAGCCGGACTCGTCGCTTTTGGCGAGTTCGACGAAGTTGCGTACTTTGCGCTTGAGGCAGACGTCAGAGACCAATCCCTGGTTCGTTTCCGGGTCGAGGCGCGGTAGATTGCCTGCATCCGGGTCGCCATTGGGGTTGCCATTGGTCACGTCGAATAGATAGACGAAGTCGTAGCGATGGTTGAGTGTAGTCATTCTTCATTCTCCTTTTGATCTTTTTTCTCGTTTCTGGGTGTGTAAAAAGCGTTTTTTTGATGGTAGTAGCCGATAGCAAAGAGGGCCTGATGATCCATGTCGAGCGTCGGTACAAATAGTGCATCTGCCGCCGCACACTCGTAAATCTGGGCGATGGCATTGTCGATATAGCGATGCGTTCCAGTTCGGTCTTTTCGCAGACGCGATAGATGGTGCATGGCATTGCGTTGTAGAATGGGAAATACAGACCGGGGCGTCGCTGAAGCCGCCCCATAGTACTTATCACATATCGTGGCGTTGATTTTTCCACCAAGTGCCTGCGTTTGTGCATATTCAAAACAGGCAAATAGGCGACCGAGCAAATAGCCGGGGTCGGCGTTTGTGGGATCGAGTGACACGAGGAAATCCTCCTTTTGTGAATGTCCAGTCATGCGCCGTTTGCGGCAGATCACAGCTTTGAGTAAGGCGATACGCAGGCCGGTTATGGCCTTGTCTGACCGCAAGCGCATAAGAATCGTGGATAATAATGTCTGCGGGTAGGCTTGACCCGTTAGTATGGCGCGTAACATATCCCCAGCGAGTTGGGGAGGGATATTTTCATATCGGTTTTTTACTTTCGTTGTGGCGGTCTCAAGCAGACAGCGCCGAACGCTTGGTTGCTCCTGGTATGGCGGAGGGTCAAGGCGCATATCCCGATAGTGATAGAGGATGTGCTCTGCAAGCGTCGCAAAGTCATCCTCCATCCAGAAGCGTATCGAAATACGCGTTTTATTGGGAGCCAATCCCAGCACGTAGAAGCGCACACCCTGAGGTAAATTCGGGCGGATTTCCTCCATGGGACGACCACTTGCCATTTTTTCGAGAATGGGCTTGATGGCCTGTTCGCTTATTTCGTCGTCTATTTCATTGATGGCAAAAGCAAATATGGCCTCACTTTGCGCTACTGCTTCGGCATTTGAGCCTTCTGCCCAGAATACCGTCGAAGCATCGCTGAGTTGGACTCTGTTTTCGTTGGTGCGGAGAAAGTGATTGAGCGCAGATGCATAAGCAGCGGCGGCATCCTCGCTTACCGGTGCATTATTGCCCTGTTTGTGCCCATAAGAAGTGAAGGCATCGAGATTGAATGAAGTGATGGATGCGCCGGAAGACTGGGCACCGCGTACCCCCTTGATTGAGGGATGTAGTCGGGCGATAGAAGATTTTTCTCCGGTCACCAGACAAACGGTCTGATCCGAGTTCTGGGACTGATTCATCTGAGATACCCAGAGTTGACGTGCGGCCTCGCGGTCGTGAATAAAGTTGCGATCCCCTTCTAACCGGAATACCACATTGGCTCCCTTCATTTCGCTTGGCCAGCCGCGTACGTCGAAATACTCTGGCTTCCACCATTGCAAGAAGCGATGACAAGCCATAAGCCCTGAGTCGCTTTCGTGTTGCAGCGCAACGAGGTGTCGATTCTGAAAAGCTTTGTACTGTTCTGTTACCCGCTCGGTACGACGCTCTCTCTTATCTGGTGCCTCGTTTTTCATGTCTTCCAATGCCCCAAGTGAATACGATGCCTTATCCCAGAGGAAGTTAGGCACAATTTTGACCGTTCGCTTCTCTGGTCGTGGAACTGAATGTCGCGGAGCTACCAGTTTTCTTCCGGAAGGGTTTCGCAGGTCCACAGGTTGGCCCACGGGCTGACCATTGACGTTCAGGACGATGCAATAGTCAATTTTCTCATCGGAATAGCCAATCGGCGGTACTTTGTCCTCTTTTGCGAGCCGGTGGTAGGCTCGTTCAAGGGAAGATAGAATACTCATCGCAGTACCTCCGACGAGTTGGGTGAGGGGATTTCGACAACGCCCTGTTTCATTTGGGCGCGAAAAAATAATGGTTGTCGTTCGTTTTCATGGTCTATGTCGTAGAGCATGTAGCCCAGGTCGCGGGTTTCGTCAATTGCTGGCGGTATATCTTCTTCGTGCTCGATCAGCGTGTAGTATGCGGCAAATTCTCGCGTTCCGAGGCAGGGTTGGTGAAAGCACTGTCCGCGTCTGGCTCGGCGATTGAAGATGTCGAGGTGTTTGCCAGCATTGTCGTCTTTACTTGCTCGATCTGTCAGGTCAAAGTGCGCTTCGATGGCGTACTCGACATCAAATAGGACAGTGGCTGCGCGTTGCTGGCGATCATCCTCAATTTTGGTGTAGAGGGATTCAATAGAGCCATTGTTTCGCGCCGTGCGAACAGAACCCATGGGAATTTTCTTGCCGACCTCGTTGCGCCGGATTGACTGGAATCGAATCGGCTTGAGGACATGGATGCGGTCAATGCGCCAGACGATGGCTGGCTTCCAGTGGATAGCCTCTAAGATGCCGCGTGCTGCTGAAGGTGTCATTACGTCGTAGGATACGCGCTCGACCTTCATTTCAGGTCGCGTGAAACAGGCGTATTCACCTTCCACGCGTAGGCGTACTCCAAACATGGATAAACTCCTTTGCTGTGGTATTATGGTATTTCAATACTCTCCCTATCAATTATATCAGCATTACTTCATCGCTAAGGGCATCTGCGTCTTCCCACAGAAGGCCGACATCTTTTCGATAGAGGCTTCCTGTGAAGAGAACAGCGAACTGATCGCCAAAGCGTTCCTGCGCCTCGAAATATACGTGACTATTTTTGACGAGTTGCGTCCGGTAATGAGGATGAACTTGCACAATAAAAGGCTGGAGTCGCCGCGCTATGTCACCGGGCCGTTCCGCATAAGCGAGTGCTCGCACTGCCTCGTGTGCTTCCTCTTCTCGGGCAATGATCACTGGCTCCTGTCCACTCTGGATTAAGCGAAATGTCTCGCCAACCTCGCGAAAGGAGAATGATGTTCCGTTCTGATCAGCTTTGAATTTTCGCAGAATATCATCACCGAGACCGTCGCCTTTGCGCCAATATACCTCTTGAAAGTAATCCTCCATAGCTTCTGGCGAGAGCAAGTCATTATGACGGCCCATGATGCGTTGCATATCTCCAGCGAGTTGGCGCAACTCATGTGGACTTTGATATTCCTCTGACTGGAACACGGTGACAATGCTATCTGATTTTTCACCATTCCCTTCTCTGTTACATCGCCCGGCGGCCTGGGCAATCGAATCCAGTCCTGCCTCTGCCCGCCAAACTCTCGGAAAGTCCAGATCAACGCCTGCCTCAACCAGCGAAGTGGCAATCACTCGGCAGGGTTTGCCGGCAGAGAGACGTTGGCGCACATTTGCAAGAATACGACGACGGTGTGCCGCGTATTGGCGTGTGGTCAGGTGTATGATGCCCTCGAGTTCGTCTTCTTTGGCTTGTTGAAAGAGGGCCAGTGCGTGTTTCCGGCTGTTGACGATGACCAGCCCTTGTTTTGTCTGCGAGAGGGCATTGAGCAGGTCTTCATCGCTCAGTACACCTTCGTGGGAGATGGTGACGCGGGCGAGTTGCCGGTGCAGGCGCGGTGGGCTGGGGGCGAGTTCGTGGACCTGATTAAAGCCACCTTTGAAATCTGGTGCCTTAAGTGCGGGTTGTGTTGCGGTACAGAGTACGATTGAGGAACCATAGTTACGGGCGAGTTCGTCAATCGCGGCTACCGAAGGTCGTAGCACATGCAGAGGGATGGTTTGCGCTTCATCGAGGACAATTACCGAACGAGCCAAGTTGTGCAATTTGCGGCAGCGCGATGGGCGATGGGAAAACAGGCTTTCAAGGAGTTGGACATTTGTGGTTACGACGATGGGTGCCGCCCAGTCCTCCATAGCGAGACGGAGTTTTTCACCTCCCTCCCGCTGTATGAATTTGGTTTCGTCAATTGCCGAATGGTGTTCGAGAATTACGCCGTTGCCAAGGACCTTGCGGAAGATTGCTGCGGTCTGGTCGATTACAGAAGTAAAAGGAATAGCATAGACGATGCGCTCAAGCCCGTGTACTTTGGCATGATCAAGCGCGAAGGCGAGAGAAGTCAGGGTTTTGCCGCCGCCAGTTGGTACGTTGAGCGAGAACAGGCCTGGAGGGCAATCGGCTTGACCTCGAACATGCGCCAGAATCTCATGGCGCAAATGGTTGACCTTTCCTTTGCTATCAAATCCCGCGAGATGATTATTGAGACTATCGCGTAGTTGGTCAGCCTGTTCAGAAAGCGTCAGCCAGTCGCGTTCAACGGTCTTGCCTTCTGCAGTAGCGTAAAAGTTTTCGGTGTCGCGGAAGTCTGAGTCAACGAGGCAAGAGAAGATCATTCGTGTCAGGAAGGAAAGCTGAAACGCTACTCTTTCTTGATCTAATATGAAACCTTCGGGCCAAAGACCGGTAACATCTGGCTGAATTTCTGCCATCCAGGTCGAGTCAAGTGGGTCGAGAGTCTTTTTAAGCCGTTCCTCAAGAGAACCGGTTTCACGGTGCATATCCGGCAAACCTCCATGATGTCCTGCAATGGCGTAGGCGACGAGTTGCGCCATTGCCTGATCCATAGCAGTGTTTGCCAGATTGTTGACCATTTTTGCGCCAGCGGTCGCGTGATCAACTGCTGGACCGCCACGCAGACGCTTTTGGTACGGTTTTGTGTATTTGCCAATGTCGTGAAAAAGCCCGGCTTGACCAGCTGCTTTACCCGCGCCAAACTTATAACCTCGATCTGCAGCTTCTTTTTGAACTGCAAGAAGATGATCCTTTAATAGCTGCCAGTATTCCTCAGATTGGTCCTCCAAAGAATGTGCATAATACATATTGGAATTTCCTCAATATTCAGGAGATTCTGAATCTCCTTGATCGTTTTCTATACAGCATCCAGTCAAAGCCATCATGTACATAAATCCATCTATAACAAACGTTTGCTGTCGTAGTTACACCACTCACCTGTTTTTCTTCAGATGCTTCGCGTCTTCATAATATACTCAGATTTTGAAAGAGTAGCCTTGCCTTTTTTAAATCTCGTCTTATTTTGGTTACGTCGTTGGTTCTGTAAACTCCCGATGCACGATATGTCTGAATGGTGATAGATAGATTGGTATTGGAGATTTTTTGATCTTTGTCCAGGATTTTGGGCAGTAAAGAGTGTCTCAATATAAAAATATAAATGTAAAAGGACTTGCGATTCGACCTTGCAAGCCCTTTTCTGTCTTATGGTGTTTTGGAGCTCTTTATGACCAGCACACTATTTTCATTTTGAATCTCATTTAACGGAGACTGCGAGATACCGGAAAGAGTTTCGTTGTAACCACAATAAGGCTTGTTCTCCCCAGTGTGAGTAATCTTGCCAGTGCAAGGAATATGAACCATTTAGGCGAATCGGTATTTCCCTTCCTTCCGTTGTTTCAAGGCTAGCCTGTTCCGCCCACGCTAACTCGCCCTTTATTATCTGGCCTTTATGGATGCGAAATTTGGCATCGTTAGTAGTTTTCCATTTTAGAGGTGTGCATAAATCAAAAGAATAAGCCATCAGCATCTTTATCGACTCAAGCTATCTCGCACAGCGCGTGAGTCCGTCTCGCAGAGGAAATTTTTATGGCATCCCTACTCTGAAGGCCATTGTATGGCGTACTATTATTTGGAGTGATTTGCGCTGTGCAAGCCCCCCGCAGGGGTGCCCTTTTTTTGCTTCATTTTTTTGGGCGTGCAAAAAAATGAAGTCGCCGAAGGCATGAAAAGAAAAATATTAAAAAAACTTTATAGGTCGTTTCACCACAACAAATGAATTATCCACACCCCTCTTTTACTTACTCAGGCCGTTCCCGCACCATCTCATGCCCTTCGAGAATGTCGTAGGCAACCGCACCCTGGCTCTGGTCGGGAGGCGCAATGCCGAAGATGTGGCAAAGTGTGGGGACGACGTCTGCGGCGTGGATGTAGCCGAGTTTGTCGGTGGGGCGCTCGTAGCCTTTTTTGATGCCGGGACCCGATAGGAAAAAAGAACCAAAGCTCGATGAGATGTCGCTGCGCGTGGGGATAAAGCCGCCGTGGTGTGCGCCGAAGACTTCAGGTGCGCCTACGCAGCCACCGCCCACGATGCCTTTCCACTGGCCGTAGTACCCGCTGACGAACCCGTGATCCCAGGCGAAAATGACGTCGCCGCACTGGTCGCCCCATTGTCCGAGTATGTACGCGTCGCGTCTGGGCAGGGCGATGGCAACGACATTGCGACCGATGTCTTCATCGACCCAGGTGCGAAGGGCGAGGAGGAGATCGCGTTCGATTTCGTCGAATTTTGGACCGGGTTCGGCGTTGATCCAGATGTCGAATCCCTTGTCGTCTTTGAGGTAGGCGCGGGTTTTTTCAAAGTCGATTTCTCTTTCGAGGACTTCATCGCGCTCGACGCCGTCGCTGGCGTCTTCTTTCAGGACGGTGAATCCGCTGTCGTGCAGGAATTTTCGGATATTGGCGATACGCACATCTGGCGATGCGCCGTGATCGGAAAGCACACCGACATAAGTGCTGTCATCGGCGGCATCCCACATGCGTTTTAAAATTTTGTCGCCGACGATGTAGGCTTTGCGGAAAAGGTGCATGACATCGTCGGCTTTGTCGGGATCGTAAGCCGGACAAACCGGATCGACGCCGTCGAGGTGGATGTGGTTGATGTAGTCGTAGAGATGCCAGTGACAGATAAAGAAATTGGCATCTTTTTCGTGGAGCATATAATTGGCTACGTCGGCAAACCAGAGGCCCTGATATTCGCATTCTTCAAGGGCGGTGTCAAAGTCGGTCATGCCAGATGTGTAAGGGGTCATGGAGGCGTGTTCTTGATAGGGACCAAATCGCTGGATGAGTTCGTCGGCGAGGTCATCTGGATATGTGAAGCCATCGCCATAAGTGATCTGAGAGCGGTAGAGCTTGAGATGGGAGCCGTCGGGTTCGAGTTCGAGGAGTTTGAAGCGCACAGAGGCGCGTTGTTCGCGGCTTTCAATGCAGAAGGGTTCGATGGCCCAGTTGCTCCACGATCCCGTGCTGGTTTCGGCGATGTGGTCGTTGCCGTTTTGGGAGCGACAGACGCGCAGTGTGTCGTATCCGCCATTGGTACTGGAGAAGACGAGCAGGTGATAGCGGTTGATGTCGCCGCCGAGGCGCGCGTGGATTTCAATGGTGGAAGCGAGAGGGGGGACAGCACTCTGTGGCAGATTGGCCCAGCCCTCCGCAGGCGATAGGGCAGGGATGGGTTCTATGCTTCGCTGTCTTCTGCGTACGGCTGTGCCGTCGTGGTCCATTTCCACGATTTCTTCGACGTGTTTGGCGGTGGTATAAGCCTGTGCCGCGGCGATTTCATAGTCGGTGCTGGCGTGTCCGGGGTGACCAAATCCGTCGATGACATATCCTTTTTCCACGCCTGAGGGATGCGCTGCCGGATAGTGCAGGGCAACGCCTTTGAGTCCTTCGCGCTCGAGGGCGTTCCACAGGCGTTGGGCATTGTTGGCGCGACCGTGAAAAGAGTTGATGCGTTCGCCGGGAGCGACTTCAACGCGCCAGCGCGTGACGCTGTGGGTGCCGGTGTGCGCGCCAGTGGAGAGGGTTGCCCAGTTGGTGGGCGTCCAGACGGGGAAGGAGGGGAAGGTTTCGTTGACTGCGCCCTCGTCGAGCAGGCGTTTGAAGGTTGGGATAACGCCTTCGTCGGCAAAGTATTTCATCATGGGAGTGATGAAGCCGTCCATGCCGTAGGCGATGATTTTTTTTGACATGAAAATTCCTTTGTTAGAGGTTGATTGGGATTTCTCTTTTACGAGGTGGATTGTTAAAGATAGTGCAAAAACTAAAAAAAGCACTCCACAAATATTGTCGGAGTGCTTCTTCATTTTTTTTATGCTATTCAACTTCTCAGCACCACTTACCTTACCCCAGAATTTTCCTTGGGCCTAATGCAATAAGCATCCAGTGCTGCTTCAAACAGACAAACGACAACAATGCTCTTGTGTTCATATAACAATGCTTCTGGAAGTCGTCGTATATGACTCCCGTACCACCCGATTTTTCTTAATACCTGATTGTGACCAGTGCTGTTCTATTGATTGGATAAAGTCTGGTCGCACCAATTTGGCCCTTTGTACAAGCAGATTATCCTGATCAAATCTAAGATAAAGACCCTCTGCTAACTCATCGCCTAATTTTGAAAATGATAGAAATTCTTTTAGCTCTGAAAACGTGAAATGACCCTGTGCAATGAATGGGATTTTACTTATTCCCATCTCCTGAAGAAACTCATCGCGTTTATCTCTTGACAGGAAGTGACCAGCTTGTTTGTCATAGATGTCGAAACCGAGAAACCAATCTGGTAATCGGTCATAAAAGACCGAATGTTGTGCATAGCACCATTCGCCAAAAAGGATATAGCGGTCAATCAAATGATCAAAAAGAATGTCCTCTTTCAGGGATAGCCACTCTGATAATTTTTTCCATTGTCCCAAACCGGGAAGAGATAGGTACGCCCCTCGATTTTGAGCGTGGATATTGCCAGAGGAGTCAAACGAGATACCGAGGTTCGCCCCGTCAACCTTTTCTTCTACGACAAGTTTATGTCCCAAGAACGCGTCGCGTTCAGGCTCCGACAGGACCTTATCGCCCCGGATATCTACACCCCCAAGGAGTGCCAGGTGTGGCGTGGTAGGAAACTTAAAGAAATTGTCTTTCACAGACCCTTCTCCTCGTATTTTGCTTTGATATAACACTCACAAAGAAAATGAACTTCAATTCCTGCTTTGGCTAAAGCATCCTTCCATCCCCACCATTTGCTATCCGTCGCCTGTAAAATAGGCGGTTTTTTAGCGTGTGCATTCGCCACGGCGACAAACTTGCGATCAGAAAGATCAAAATGCTCCAGACCGGGATGCTCGTTAGTATCAGGAAATTCATCATAGGAACTGTCGTTCCTGGTAATTGTTATCCGATCGCAATTGGGTCCCCAGCAATGGTCATAGACCCACTTCATGAATCGGTCTCCCACACCGGGCTGTCCCCGCATGTTAAGATTTTGGCGGTACTCCCTGAGAATTTCATCTGCGTCGTCAATAACCAGGCAATCATTATTGATAACATGTTCAACGGCATCTATACAGGCCAGTACACAGTCATACTCCTCTGGCGGAATATTATCGGGTTGTAAAGCGCGATTGGCCATCACAGGAACGTTGGTATCAACCAGACATTTCTTCGGCAAATTCATTTTTATCTCTCTAAGTTAGGCGTCTGTTTTTGTATCCGCTTTTCCATTGCCGCCCGGGCTTGCGCGGTAATGTCTCCCATCTCATCACCGAAAAAATTCTCTGGCCAGTTTCGTATATTGCCAAACTCGTCTATATCCAGAGGCTCCAGCTTAGCCCCTGCTTTTGCCTTGATGTTTTCTTGTGCGATTTCTTCCAATTTTTTCGCTGTGGCTTCGCCAATGCCAGGCACCTCGCGTAGTCTCCTTGGCATGCGAACGAGTTCATTGGCAGACGAAATGCCTGCATCCTCAAGCCGGTTTCGCATCACTTGCGTAATGTTGGGCACCGCGACCAATGGTACTGTGTTATTGATATTGGAGAAATAGACCGATACTTTGTCTTGAGACAAGCGATCCTCGGCAATTCGTCTTTGTAATCGCCGGAGAAAATGCTCGGAGTGGGTTTCAATGATCAACTGGATATTTCTTTCTTTTACGACCTCAATCATCACATCTGCCAAAGCCGATTGTGCATAAGGGTGAAGATGAACTTCTGGCTGATCTATCAGGATAATAGATCCCTCTGGTGCATAGTCAAATTGTACGAGCACTGGAAGTACCTGAGAGATACCGAACCCGACATCTGGAAGTTCCACCCACGTAATTGATCCCTTAGTACGCACCAGGACTTTATACAACCGATCAACAAGTTTTTCAACTTTAAAATCCTCAATCAGCCCTATATACTTGAGCTTGCTGGCGATGCGCCTTTCAAACCTCTCCTTATCCTGGGCTGCTAAAATTGCCGCGACAGTATCTTCGCCTTCATATCCCACACTTTCTGGCGTTCCTCCGGTATTGTCATACGAACGCGCAGTTTTGGTGCGGAGCGGACCGAGATAGAAAAGAGTAATGAAAAGTTCTTCATGCTTATGGTTGAATTCTCGGAGAATATCTCCGTTCCGATAGCGCGTAATTAGTGCATGAGGAAAGCGATAAAAACGGTCGGGTAAACCCCTATATAATTCCTCTATCTGCTCCGATCTCTTCTTTAATGTTAAATCAGGCGATTCAACTTTATACGACCTTGTTCCAGGCCATCGCTCCATTCCAAATAAAAGCTGTTTTTCCCCATCCCTGATCAATCTATATTTAAATGATTTGACATAATCTTTTATGTCCCCAGTACTAACTTCTGCTTGAAAGGCGAGATCCTTACCGGAAAATCTCTCATGAGGGGGATTGGGGTTTATGACTGTCAGTGACTCTCTGAGTGACCATTGGTACTCAAATCCAATATCTCTTTCTATATCGCGCTGGAAGACCATTTCACGGTACGATCCCAGTTGAACAGCCGAATATCTATCACCAAGATGAAACACGTCTCGCCCTCGTGATTCAACAGTCTGCTTCAGCATGATCAGGAACTGGCCAATACTGGACTTACCGGAACTGTTGGCACCAAAGAAAAGGGTAATAGGGGCAAGGTCAATTTCGCCAGTATCCTCCCAAACCTTGAAGTTTTGAATTCGCAATTTCTTTAGCATATTTTTCCTTCATTCTGTTTGTCGCTTGTAAGTCATTTATCTTCATATACAAATAGGATTTGAAAAAAAGTAGCATCCAACCCCTTAAAACGCAAGCAGAATTAGAAACAGAATCCTACCAGGGAGTGAGACAGTTTCTAAATTGGTCGTCGCGTGAGACTGAAGGTTTGAGCGGTCGGTCCCCCGTCGGGTTGGGTGGCTAAAAAGAGCGCGAGGGGGGCGACATCTTCGGGTGCTTTGACGACTTCGCTGGGTGCGAAGGGCGGTGGACCGCCCACTCTCATGCGACCGCCGGTAAGACGTGTGGCTACCGGGCCGGGGATGAGTTCGTTGACCGTGATGTTGTGTTCCCAGACTTCTTCTGATAGGCATTGGGTGAACATCCACATACCGGCTTTGCCAACGTGATACGCAGAACCGCCCGCTCTGGGGCGATGGCCCATGCCCGATCCTACGTTGATGACTCTGCCACCGCCGGAGTCAATCATGAGGGGGAGCAAGGCGTGTGAGACGAGGTAGGCACTGATGCAGTTTACCGTGACGTCTTTGATCCAGAGATCGGGATCGCTGTCGAGGATGCTGTTGCGCTCTATGCCGCCGCCCGCATTGTTGACGAGGATGTCCAGGCGGTCAAATTCTCCGCGAACTTTTTCGGCCAGTGCATCTACGCTCTGGCGGTTGGTGACGTCGGTGGGTACGGACAGGACTTTGCGGCCGAGGGCGCGAATTTCTTCGGCAACGGCATCGAGTTGTTCGGTCGTGCGTGCGGCGAGTATGAGGTCGGCTCCTTCTGTGGCAAAGGCGATGGCAATGGCGCGACCAATACCCCGCCCACTGCCTGTGACGAGTGCGATTTTTCCGGTGAGTTGTGACATGAGGTCTCCTTGAGAAACTATTTTACCAATCAACGACCGATCCGTCATCTGGGTGAAGGGATCTTTGATTGGTCCAGTCGTGGCCAATTTTGTCTTCCATTTTGTCGTCGTCCAGTTCAATACCAAGGCCGGGACCTTTGGGCAATTCGACGTAGCCGTCTTTGAATTGGAACGGTTCTTTGAGATAGTCTTCGCCAAACATGGTGTGTTCCTGCGCGAGGAAGTTGGGGATGCTGGCGTCGAGCTGGATGCAGGCGGCTAATGAAATGGGGCCGAGCGGACAGTGCGGGGCAACGGCTGCGTAATAGGATTCGGCGATGCCTGCGATCAGACGGGTTTCGAAGATGCCGCCGGCGTGTGACAGGTCGGGTTGTATGATGGAACAGGCGCGTTTTTCGAGGAGGTCGCGGAAGCCCCATTTGGTGAAGATGCGTTCGCCTGTTGCGATGGGCAAGTGGGTTTTGCGCGCGAGTTCTGCCATGCCTTCTATGTCTTGACACTGGATGGGTTCTTCGACAAACATCGGCTGGTAGGGTTCGAGTGCTTTGATGAGTATGGCGGCGGTTTGCGGTGATATGGCGCCGTGAAAGTCGATGGCGATGTCAAAGTCCGGTCCGCCCGCTTCGCGCATGGCGGCAAATGTTTCGACGGCGCGATCGATAAAGGCCGGGGTTTCGACGATGCGCGCCGGGCGAATTTTGGCCGGACCGGTCTTTATGGCGATAAATCCCTGTTTTTTGCGCTCTTTTACCGCGGCAGCAGCCTGTTCGGGCGTGCCGCCCCCTCCCGTGCCTTTGTACATTTTGATGCGGTCGCGCAGGGGGCCGCCGAGCATTTCATAGACGGGCATGTTCGCGGCTTTTCCGGCGAGGTCCCAAAGTGCTTGTTCAACACCGGATAGGGCGCTGGTGAGAATGGGTCCGCCGCGATAGAATGCATGGCGATACATGGCCTGCCAGTGATGGACCACGCGACGGGGGTCTTTGCCGATGAGATAGGGTTCGAGTTCTGCTACGGCTTGAGCGCAGGTACGGGCGCGTCCTTCGAGGATGGGTTCGCCAAGGCCGACGAGGCCCTCGTCTGTGTGCATTTTGAGAAAGAGCCAGCGCGGTTTGACGAGAAAGGTTTCGAGTTTGGTGATTTTCATGGTATCTCCTTTAGAGTGGTTCACACAAATATGCGATGAGAATTTCCTGGTCGCGGTATTCCGGGATGATGATATCTGCACCGACTTCGATGAGCCGGTTTCGCTTCCAGGCATTGATGCCTTTGCGTTTGACTTCGTCTGATGCGACGCCGACTGCGGTGCCTCCTACAGCTTTTACGTTTTCGATTTCGACGTATCCATCTCCAAAACCGAGGAGTTCAGAGCCGTCTATGGCGTGGGTCTTGAGCATGTTTTGTATGACCATGGCTTTGGAAAAGTTTTCGTGCTGGTCCAATGCGCCAAAGACGCGGTCTTCAAAGTAGGGTGTAAGGCCCAGTAATTCGACTTCGCGGCGGACAAAGACGAGATCGGTGCCGCTGGCTAAATAAAGTACCAGGCCGCGGTTGGACAGGTTGTCGAGCAGTGCGCGGGTGTGGGGTAGCATGAGGTCGTTGGGGGCGATATCGCCTGTTTCGAGGCCGCGAATGCGATGGGCTATGTGGGCGTTGAGGAGGTCGTGAAAGCGCTGTTTGTAGGTCAGGGGATCGTCTGGCGTGCCACCGCGTTTTTGGATTTCTCGACACAACTGAATCATCTGGTAGATGGTTTGTTTGCCGGTGAGGCGGTCGATGAATTCGGTGACCAGAGCGCGATATTCCGCTTCGGTTTCGCCGGTGTTGAGTTTGGAGAGTACCTCGACCATCATGGGGATCATGATTTCGCGCCAGCCCTGGCGAATGAGCGACAATGTGCCGTCAAAATCAAAGAGTACTGAACGGTAATGTCCCCGGGGGATGTGTGTTGCAATGATTTCAATGTTGCCGATGTGTTGACTCATAAGTGTATTCCTGTTGAACGGTGCGTCAATAAAGGGATTCGCGCTTGAAAAATCAAGCGCGTAATGACCGCTGATTACTGCCAAATGTGTTTGAAAATTTTGGAATCTCCGTTATATTGTAACACTGGCCCAAATTGGTTTTTTAGAAAAAAAGGCGCGATGAATGCAGAGCGATAGTACGTCAGGTCATGTGGCATCGGTCCAGACGCAAAATGGAAATTTTCGGCTTGACGCGGTCACGATTGACGAGCAAGTGCATCATGTGCTTTCTATAAATGGGTGTGCGATTGCGAGTAGCAGTTCCAATTTGGAGATCGCACTTGCCGATCTCGCACTATCTGGCATTTCCCCAGATCAGAGATATGCCGATGTGTTGGTCGGTGGGCTTGGATTGGGCGTGACGCTGCGGCAGGTGTTGAAGCACAGGGCTGTGCAGTCCGTTTGTGTGGTGGAAATTGAGCCGCAAATAGTAGAATGGAATCGCACCTTTTTGACCAATGCCGATTTGCTCAATGACGCACGGGTTGAGCTTATTGTGGGCGATTTTTGTTCTTATGTGCAGGGTTCACCGCGCAATTATCACGGTATTGCGATGCATATTGATGTTGGGCCAGATCAGGTGGCGCGAGCAGAGAATCGTCAGGCTTACAGTTTGTCGATGTTGCGCGTGTTGCAAATGCGACTTCGAGCGGGGGGGGCACTTGCGATTTGTGCGGGTGGGACATCTTACGAACGGGCACTCCGGCGCGTTTTTGATGCGGTTTCTGTGCAGTCCGATCCTGCAGATCAGAGTAGGTCGCGTAGAATTTATCAGGTTATAGCGCAATAGCAGAACAATTCTCCTCCAAATGGGTGGATTATGAGAAAGGGGCTTGTGATGAGCAAGGATTCACTTACAGTTATTGATAATCGAAATGGAAATACGTATGATTTACCTATTGCTTATGGCACGTATTCTGAGGATGGCGCCCATGTGCGTTCGGCAGAGTTGAACCAAATCAAGGGTTCTGATAATGACTTTGGCCTGTTGGGATACGACCCGGCGTATATCAATACGGCATCTTGTAGCAGTTCGGTTACGTATATCGATGGTGCACAGGGGATTTTGCGCTATCGCGGATATCCCATTGAGCAGTTGGTGGCGGAGTCGTCTTATCTCGAAGTGGCCTATTTGCTGGTTTATGGCGAGTTGCCAGGCCGCGATCAATTGGACGGGTTTTCCGGGCAGGTAAATTCTCAAACGGTGATTTCAGACGATATTTTGTCTTTTATCGATGGTTTTCCCAAAGGGTCTCACACGATGGGTATGCTGGTGGGTGTGTTGGGGGCACTGTCGGTGTTTTACGACGATGAGCGAGATTTTGGAACCGAAGAGGCACAACTTCGTCATATTTGTCGTCTGATCGGCAATGTTATGACCATAGGTGCTGCGGTGCATCGCCGCAGTGCTGGCTCGTCTTATGTGTCGGCAAATCCCGAGTTGGGATTTTACGGTAATTTTTTAAATATGTTGTTTGGCACGGAGGGTGAGGTATATCGGGCTGATCCGGTGCTTGAGCGCGCGCTGGAAGTGTTGCTCATTTTGCACGCTGATCACGGTCAGAATTTATCTACCAGTATCATGCGGGGCGTTGCCAGCGGGGGGGCAGATCCGTATTCGTCTATGGCTGGCGCAGCAGCGGCGCTTTACGGTCCGGCACACGGGGGCGCGAATGAAGCCGTGCTCAATATGCTCAATGAGATCGGCTCAGTGGATAAGGTGCCGGCTTATATCGAGCGGGTGGAGAACAAAGAGGTGGTGTTGCAGGGGTTTGGGCATCGGGTTTACAAGAATTACGATCCCAGGGCGGCGATTGTCAAAGAGACCGCGTATAGTGTGTTTGAAGTGACGGGTAAGAATCCCCTGATTGATATTGCGCTGGAGTTGGAGCGGATTGCCCTTCAGGATGAGTATTTTATTTCGCGGCAATTGTATCCCAATGTGGATTTTTATTCGGGTATTATCTATCAGGCGATTGGATTGCCCACGCGGATGATGACGGTGTTATTTGCTGTGGGGCGGTCGTGTGGCTGGCTGGCGCAGTGGAAAGAGATGCTGGGGGATAGCGAACAGAAGATCGCCCGCCCGCGCCAGATTTATACCGGAGCAGATAAACGCGATTACGTGAGGATGGATCAGCGATAATTCCCCATTGTAACGAGAATTGGAGGCAGGCGATGGCTTTTATCCATATTCCCAAAGGCTGGCAGTTGCCCGAAGGCGAGGTTACACCCGAACATATTTACTTGAATCGTCGGCGCTTTATGCAGGCTATAGGTGTTGCAGGCGCGAGCGCAGTGATTGGTGCTGGTTGCGCGACAGCAGAAGATGAGTTCGAGGTAGAAGTTCCCCCATCGCTACCGGGTCTGTATCCGGCAAAGCGCAATGAAAATTATACCGTGGAGCGGGAAATGACGGAGGAGAAGGTTGCCGCGCGGTACAATAATTTTTACGAGTTTACCACGAATAAGGGCAAGGTCCACGAGTTGACGGGCAAGTTTGAGGTGCGCCCCTGGGAGGTCGAGATTTCGGGCTTTGTGGAGAAACCCGGGACGTATGATCTGGATGATTTGCTCAAGCGGTTCGCGCTGGAAGAGCGCGTGTATCGGTTTCGGTGCGTGGAAGCGTGGGCGATGACAGTGCCGTGGACGGGGTTTCCGATGAAGGCGTTGATCGATTATGTGCAGCCTCAGTCGTCGGCAAAATACGTGCGGATGGTGACGTTCAATCGTCCGGATCAGGCGCCGGGCATCAAGACGCAGTCCTGGTATCCGTGGCCTTATTTTGAGGGGCTGACTATGGAAGAGGCGACGAATGAACTGACGTTGCTCACGACGGGTATTTACGGTCATGCGCTGCCCAAACAGCACGGGGCACCCATTCGGTTGGTTACGCCGTGGAAATACGGATATAAGAGCATTAAGTCCATTGTGAAGATCGAGTTCACCAAACGGCAACCGCCGACGTTCTGGAACAAGGTGGCTCCTTCAGAGTACGATTTTTGGTCTAATGTAAATCCCAATGTGCCGCACCCGCGCTGGTCTCAGGCAACGGAGCGGTTGATCGGGACGATGGATCGCGTGCCCACCCAAATGTACAATGGGTATGGCGATTATGTGGCGCATCTGTACGGTTAGGGAATAGCAGTACCTGTTGCATTTCAAACCGCTCGGTGAGATGATTGCCGAGCGGTTTGGTGTTCATGGCTTATATGCGTTACACAAAGGCAGACGTGATGTTGACATTCTTCGCTATTCTCGTAGATTTAGAATACTCGCGGATATAATCGCAGGTGTGCTTTTTAAGAGGAGTCTTCATGGGAATCAGAGGTGGTCGAGGATTTGTGGGTGAGACTCTATGGCGACCTATCACACTATTATGGACACTGCTTTCTGGCATCGCTTCGATCTTGGCGTGGATCGGCGTAGGTGAATCTTGGACAGAAAAAATAAAAGTGCTTATGGTGATGGCAATCCTGCTATTTGCCCTACTCACCTATGTTCTCTACGTAGCCTATCTCTTGTATAAGAAGGTTGATCGACCATTGAGTGTGCGTAAGGTGTCTGAGGGTAGTCACTACTTCAAGGACGAAGTAGTAGTCCTATTGGAGCAAAGTGATAATGTTCTTGACGGCGATATTCTTACTTTATTTGTCCGTGAAGGAGACGCAGAAGTCCCTGTTTGCCTACTATCGGTTGAGGCGATTACCGACTTAGGATTTCCACAAAGTGTGGTATTTTTCTCGTTTACTGATGACCCATTGTTAGACTATCTCAGTGATGAGAGCAGATTGGAACAACTACAGGCTAAGCGTGGCGTAACTCGGAAACATTTAGAGTTGTATTTAGAGTGGACTTTTCCCGTTCACTGATGCCTCATTATTAGACTATCTCAGTGATGAGAGCAGATTGGAACAATTGCAGGCGAAGCGTGGCGTAACAAAGGAGCATTTAAATGGCTGATAAAATAGCAGATATTGAAGTAAAACACGATGGTCTCGTTGCGGGAATTCTCAGCGAGCGAAGGGTTGTTCTCAACAAGGGGGAAGAGGACGGTATCTTGGGTGGCGACGAGTTCGTCGTTTTTACCCTTGGGAAAGAGGTACATGATCCTAAGACGGGCGAAAGTCTCGGAATACTGGAAAATATTAAGGGTAAGGGTGAGGTCATTCATGTTCAGGATCACATGTGTACCATTGAGACTTATGAATATGATATGGTTCCAGGATCAAATCCTCTGGTACCACCTCTCTATCGAAATGAGATAAAGGTCTATCAAGAGTTCGTGAATGTGCAGTGTGGCGACTATGCGCGTAAGCTTGATAAGGAGTATTTAAATGGCTGATAAAATAGCAGATATTGAGGTAAAACACGATGGTCTCGTTGCGGAAATTTGTAATGAACGAAAGGTTGTGCTCAACAAGGGATCAAACGATGGTATCTCGAGTGGTGATAAATTCGTTGTTTTCAATCTCGGAGAAGAGGTACACGATCCTAAGACGGGCGAGAGCCTTGGCATACTGGAAGAGATCAAGGGTAAGGGCAAGGTCATTCATGTTCAGGATCACATGTGTACTATTCAAACTTATGAGTTCGAGATAGAATCGATGCCACCGCCAATACCCATCACACGCAGGGATCCTTCCCCTTTTCTTTATCAAGGGGAAAAAAGAAAGGTCTATCGGAAGTTTGTAGAGGTGGCGCGTGGGGACTATGCACGCAAGATCAGGTTTTAGGGAGAGTGATCACGATTAGCGAAAAGCATCTACCCGGTTTTTAGATTGGATATAAGATGAAGAAAATAGTCCTTGTATTGCTCTTGTTGGTAAATGGGTCGGCTCATATCCTGTTTGGTGAAGAAGTGCCGAATGATGTTGGCCTGAGTATTGGGCATGCGCCACCTGCATTTACACTGCCGGATTTGTACTCTGGAGAATTGGTTTCTCTGAGTGATTTTCGCGGGAAGAAGACGGCGTTTTTTATGTGGGCGTCCTGGTGAGGATGCCGCGCTCAGTTGCCTGGATGGCAAGCGTTTTATCAGGAGTACGGTGAACAGGTTGAGGTGGTGGTTATTGCTCAGGATGCTCAGGGTGCCGAGGTTGCCAAACCCTGGGTTGAAAAGGCTGGCGGTACATATCGCGCATTGCTGGATCAGCACAACGCGATTGGCAAGGCGTATAATGTCAAATTCGTGCCGGTTGGGATTTTTGTGGATGAAGAGGGACAGCTTGTCCGCAGTGTTGGTAGCGTTAATATTGACAATGAGACCCTGCGCGGAGAACTGGTGGAGTGGATAACAACGGGGGCTATTCCTGGAGCCTGGCGCGATGGGGATAAGGGTGCGAAACCCCGCGTGCTGACTGCGGATGAGCAGGAGGCCGATGCACTATTTCAGCGCGCTATCGCGTTGCTAAAACAGGGTAAGCGCGAAGACGCTGTTGCAGAATTAAAGCGCGCGTATGTCCTGGATCCCAAAAATTGGTTGATTCGAAAGCAGTTGTGGGCGATAGAGAATCCCGGGATGTTTTACGATGGCAAGGTCGATTATCGCTGGCAAAAGGAACAGATGGCGAGAGAAGATGAGGAATTAAAAAAATGAAGTATGGTGCTAAAAGATTGACTCAGCTCGTCAGTTGCGGTGGTTGAGCATCGAAACTCGATCCAGCGGTGCTGGATGTGATTTTAAAAAAGTTGCCACCTGTGGCGCATCCCAATTTGATGGTGGGGATGAATACGGCTGATGATGCTGGCGTGTTTCGGATTTCTGAGGATGTGGCTCTTATTCAGACGGTGGATTTTTTTACGCCTATTGTCGATGATCCGCATGCGTATGGGCAGATTGCCGCAGCCAATTCACTGAGCGATGTGTACGCGATGGGAGGGCGTCCGATTACTGCGCTGAATATTTGCGGGTTTCCGAGTGATGATGTCGAGCCAGAGGTGATTGCCGAGGTTTTAAAAGGGGCACAGGAGAAGGTGGCGGAGTCCGGAGCGGTTCTGGTGGGTGGGCATTCTGTGGAGGATGTGGAACCCAAGTACGGTTTGTCGGTTACGGGGGTTGTGCATCCGGATGATGTGAAGACCAATGCGGGTGCTCAGGTAGGAGATCGTCTGATTTTGACCAAGCCGCTGGGTACGGGTTTGATGTCGGATGCCTATCAAAATGGCGAGATCGATGAAGGTGCGTTGCAGATTGCGGTGGATTCTATGGTGCAGTTGAATCGCATCGCAGCCGAGGAGATGGTTGCATATAAAGCGCATGGGTGTACGGATATTACGGGGTTTGGGTTGCTGGGGCATGGGTTGGAGATGGCGCAGGCGAGTGGCGTTGGGTTTTGCATTCGCGGTTCTGATGTGCCGTGTTTTGATCTGGCTTTGCAGATTGCAGAGGGGCGCGAGGGCGGTGGTTTGCGGCGCAATCGGGCGGCGCGAGGGCATGCGGTGAGGTTTGCCGAAGATGTTGACGAGGTTTTGAGGCGTTTGTTTTTTGATCCGCAGACTTCTGGCGGTCTGTTAATTGCACTTGCGTCCGATGCGGCTGATGCTTTTCTTGGAGCACTAATTGAGCGCGGTGTGATGGCTCGAGATATTGGCGAGGTGGTTGCAGAACATCCCGGTGAGATTGAGGTACGAGCGTGATTGGGAGTGGATGGGGAACTGGTGTCCCCCGCGGGCTTCAAACCCGTTGTTGCGTGCTAACCCCACGCTTGGTGGGTTCGATTCCCACACATTCCCGCCATTTTTGATAGCGGAGAAACTTTCTGAGTTTCTCCGCTGTCTTTATGTGTGACTTCAGGAGGTATTAATGATCAAACGATTTGCTATTTCTGTTTTGCTCCTCGCAGGGTTGTGTTCCCCCGCTCGAGGCTGGTTGCTGGAGGGACATCATATTCTGACTTTGTCCGCTGTGGCAGCTTTGCCCGATGAGGTTCCGGCGTTTTTCAGGCAGGGGGCAAAGACGGTGGCGCATTTGAGTATTGATCCGGATATGGGTAAGAACCGGGGTACGCCGCAGGTGCGAGGGGCAGAGTATCCCGAGCATTTTTTGGATCGCGAGATGCTCGATGTGGAGACGCTGCCCGCGAGTCGATATGCGTTTGTCAAGTTGTGTTATGAGCATGGGGTGTCGCCCGAGAAGATGGGTTTTGTGCCTTATGCGGTGAATGAGTGGACAGAGCGTTTAGCGGTGGCTTTTGCAGAGTTTCGCAAGTGGCCCGATAATCCACATATTCAGAGTAAGTGCCTGATCTATGCGGGTTTTCTCGCGCACTATGCCGAGGATATGTGCCAGCCTTTGCATTTGACGATTCACTATGATGGGCGTGTGCAGGAGGGGGGCGAAAAGTTGCAGAGGGGTATTCACCTGAAGGTGGATGGTCTGGTGCAGTTTTTGAAGATGGAGCCAGGGGATTTGTCGCGCGATCAGGATGTGACGCCTTTTGATGATGTGATGTCTGAGATTATGCGGGAGTTTGAGGAGGGGTTTGCACTGGTTGATCGGGTTTATGAAATGGGGCCGTATATTCCCAGATATGATGAGGAGAATTGGGTACCGAATGCCGAGGTGATCGCTTTTGCAGAGGATCGCGCCCGGGCTGCGACGCGGTTTACCGCGCGGCTTTATTTGACTGCCTGGCGATTGTCCGAGCGTTTGGAGATTGCAGATTATGTGAAGCGAGAGGTTTGGGACGGGGAGTAGAAAGAAAGGAGATTTTCGATGCGTCGATTGGGTATGGTTTTATTGGTACTGTTTATTTCTGGGTCTTCGGCATGGGGCTGGTGGCCGCGAGGGCATGGCATTTTGACAAGGGCGGCTGTTCAGGCTCTTCCGGCAGATGCGCCTGCTTTTCTCAGGGCTGGTGCAGGTATGGTGGCTCATACGGCTGTTGATCCGGATATTGCGAAGAATCGCGGTACGCTTCATCTGGAGAAGGCTGGTCATCCGGTTCATTATTTTAATATGGAATTGTTTGAGGCAGAGGATTTACCCGCGTCGCGGTACGCGTTTGGAAGGCTTTGTGCAGAGTTGGGAAAGAAGCCGGAGCAGGTGGGGTTGTTGCCGTATGTAACAGCGGAATATACCGAGCAACTCGCTCTGGCATTTGCGGAGTTTCGCAGGTGGCCCGAGAATCCATTTGTTCAAAATAAGTGTTTGATATACGCCGGGTATGTGGCGCATTTTGCCCAGGAAATTTGTCAACCTCTGAATCTGACGATTCATTGGAATGGTCGCGTGGTAGATGGCAAGTCGTCGAGGACGCGTATTCACGAGAAGATTGATGGGTTGCTTCAAAATTTGGATTTGAGACCCGAAGATATTGCCGAGGGTTTGACTGCTGCGCCCGTGGATAGTTTGATGGCGGGTGTTGTGGCGCAGATGCACGAGAGTTTCGGAGAGGTTGAGTCTGCGTTGTCTATGGAGCAGTATCTCATTCCAAAGGATATAGATTGGAAGAATGAGCCTGCGGTGCGCGCTTTTGCGGAGAAGCACGCAAAGAGGGCTGCGGGTTTTACGGTTTCGCTTTATTTGACGGCGTGGAAGATGTCGGAGAAGATCAGATTGCCGGGTTGGATTGATCGCGGCGAGATGGATCATTTTGGCGCAGAAAAGAAATAGGGGTGTTTATGGGATATGATCGAGAGCGCAGGGTCGCTGTTGAGGCTGTGCGCGAGGCGGCTCGGCTTTGTGTCGATGTGCGCAAATCACTTGTTGGGGCGATGGAGAAGGAGGATCGGAGTCCGGTGACGGTTGCGGATTTTGGCTCGCAGGCGCTTGTGTGCCGGCGTTTAAAGTCGGTTTTTCCCGAGGATCCGATTGTGGCGGAGGAAGATGCGTCGGTTCTTAGAGGTGCGGAGCAGAGTGCGATGCGGAAGACTGTGGGCGAATTTGTTCGGGCGTATGCACAGGCGGATGAAAATACAATTTGCGATTGGATTGATGCGGGTAATGGGGATGTTGCAGAGCGTTTTTGGACACTCGATCCCATTGATGGTACAAAGGGTTTTTTGCGCGGGGATCAATATGCGGTGGCGCTGGCGCTCGTCGATTGCGGTGAGGTGAAGGTTGCCGCGCTGGCGTGTCCGGCTCTGCCGGTGGATATGGAGGAGATGGACGGCGATTGTGGGGTGTTATTTGTGGCGGTGAAGGGAGAGGGTACCCGGGCGATGTCTCTTGGGGGTGGAGATGCTGCTGATGTTCGGATTGATGGGCCTGCGTGGCGGTTTGCCGAGAGTGTGGAGTCGTCACACTGCGATTTCGATGCACAGCAAGCGGTGGCTCGTGCGGTTGGGATTGTTTCGCCGTCGCTCAGGATGGATAGTCAGGTGAAATACGGCGCGGTGGCTCGCGGCGATGCGGCGTTGTATTTGAGGCTGCCGTCGCCGAAGTCTCCGGATTATCGCGAGAATATCTGGGATCACGCTGCGGGTGCTCTTATTGTTGAGGAAGCCGGTGGACAGGTGAGCGATATGTTTGGTAGGCCGCTGGATTTTGCTTCTGCTGATCAGATGGAAGACAATCGCGGGGTGGTGGTGAGTGCCCGCGAGATTCACGCGCGGGTGATTGGCGCGCTTCGGGATATGTGATGGGTCAACGAGATTACGATGCTGTTGTTAAGCGCGTGGAGGCGGTGTCTGGTGTTGATGTGTATGAGTTGGGGGAGGTTGAAGGGTTGCCGGTTTTGCGTGTGTCTGCTGGTAAGGAAGATGTACCTGCTATTTATATCAATGGGGGGACACACGGCGATGAACCGGCTGGCGTGGAGGCCGCGCTGGCTTTTTTGGAGGGGGAGTGGGAGCGCTGGGCGGATGGGGTGCGTTTTGAAGTTGTTCCGTGTTTGTGCCCGTGGAGCTATGTTCACAATGCGCGGCTCAATGCACAGGAGGTGGATGTGAATTGGGCGTTTTTGCGCGATGATGTGCCCGAGATTGAGATTTTGAAGGGGTTTGTGGAAGGGCGGGTTTTTGCGGGGGTGATCGATTTGCACGAGGATTGGGAGAGTCCGGGATTTTATTTGTACGAGATGTTTGGAGACCGGGGACCTCTTGGGCGAGAGATGGTGACGCGGGTGGCCAAGGTTTGTCCGATTAACAAAGAGGCTGAGATTGAGGGCGAGATTGCGGTCAATGGGGTGATTCATCCCAATATGGAGGTGTCGAGGCGAAAGTACGGGGAAGGCATACCGATCGCTTTGTATCAGCGAGGCCATACAGGGCATCTGGTGACGTCAGAAAGCCCGACGGCGCAGCCGATGGATGTGCGCGTGGCGGCGCATCTGGCAGCGGTTGAGGTGATGGTGGAGGCGCAGGTTTGATCTCTGGACCTGAAAAACGCGCGGAACACGATCCCGCGCCTTTTTAATATGAGCCGATGGCAATTTGACATTCATAATGTGGGCTAAAATAATGCCTCCAATTGATCTGCCGCTGCTTTCGCACCATTTTCCCCCGCTATTTGCGCCTGAATCTCCAACGCGCGTTCTCGGTAGGTATTCTCCTCCACCTGTTTGATCTTACGACAGAGTATCGAGCTATTGAGCCGCGCTATCGGTATTGTCGCCGAGACGCCCAGATCTTGCAACCGCAGGGCATTGTCGCATTGTTCATAAGTAAAGGGAACCGCCACCTGGGGTTTCCCTCTGTACATACCATAGGCAATGGTTCCCGCTCCGCCGATATGTACGAGCGTTCTGATCTGCGGGACTAATTGAGAAAAAGGCTCGTAAGCAATGGGGAGCAAACGCTCATCTTGTGGTATGTGCTGGCGGATTTCCGCATTGCTTCCTATGACGAGGATGGCCCTCTTGTCCATCAGCAAAGAGGCTTCTGCTGCCACTTTGCAAAATCGCTGTCCCTCGGTCCCACTTCCAGTGGTGCCGAGGGAGAACAGTAGAGGCGAATCCCCTTTATCGAGAAATTCCCGAGTTTCTCTAGACAGCGATTCCTCTTCCTGATGGTGAAATACAAAGCCGGCGTGAAACATAGGTTGGGGCCAGTCTTTTTGGGCGGGGGCAAAAAGACTGGAAAAGAACGCCAGATTCAAATGAGGAGAGTTTTGGACTTCCATCAGAATATGAACCTCTTCCAAGTCTGGTAAATCCAGCGATTCCCGCAGCTTCTTTAGCGGAGCAATCCAGGGATCGACGATCTTTTCTCCCAGCGACCCGATGGCCTGCGCGACGAAAGGCGGCAGGGGCACCCGCCACAAAAAATCCCGCGAGGATCTCTGGCCGATAATCCAGCTACGCTTGTATTCGCCTCGATAGGCCAACGGCGATATTGCGAATGATACCCAGGGCTTCCCCAATTTTTTCGCAACAAGGGGAACGGAAAACGCCAACGGGTGGCAGAGCAACACGTCGTACTCAGGGACGACTTTTTCAAGCTGATGGTAGTTCCACTCTACGTGCGGAAGCACCAGGTCCCGCAACAGATATTTGTTTCCCGCTATATCGGATTGAATCGCGTACTCCACCCAGGTTTGTAGCTGATTCTGGTCCAGTGCAGGACGCTGGCGGAGATAATCCAGCCCCAGGCGTTCTATTTTTTCTTGGTGGGAACCGTTGGAGGCGATGGTGACGCCATGTCCTCTTCGGACCAATTCCAACGCGAGTCCGATGACTGGATTCAAATCGCCGCCCGGCGTCCCCATTGTGGCAAGTAGAAACTTCTTCCTGTTCATGATACGCTCCCCTTGGTAGCGACTTCTCGCCAGGGCACCATCCTCGGATAGCGTCGTCCGTTGAGCCTTTCGCCGATAAAGGTCCCACGCACCCAATAATGGTACGTGACCAGCGTGATGGCAGTTGTCGTACTGAGCACGAGACTGAACTTGACGCCTGAGGGAAGAGGATAGTCTGCAAGGAGGGGCGGCAACAAGATGGTTATTGGCATATGGATGATGTACATCCAGTACGAAGCGTCAGACATGTAGCGCCAGTAGGGGCTCGGCCTGGCGAGATAACGCAAGAACAACCCGAGGGAGCCGTAAATCAGCGACCATATCGACAGGGCAAGACAGGATATTGCCAGGACATGGATGCGAACTGCGGTATCATCTCCATACCCTTGATGGTAGAAGAACTGGTACAACCCGTGGCACACAAGTCCAATAACAAAATGTTCCCAAGCGCGCGGTTTAAAGCCCTCAAGGACTTCGCGGCGCTTGAAAATTAGCCACCCAACGATAAAAAATACTGCGTACGCAGTTAGAATACGTGGGGGCGGGAGAGGAGAACTCGAATAGTCAAGCGTCCAATACTTCATGGGGTATAGCGTCAAGCCGCTTATTGCGGCCAGCAGAACCAGACCATAAGGACGGTGGAGTACTCGCGCGAAGGTATTGAGTATGCGGTCGCGTAAATCCGCTCGAAGACGACAGATGAGACTCCTGACGGGGATGACAACAACACAGAAAATCAGCAGATGGTACAGGAACCAAAGATGCATAAACAGGCCATTCAATATCGAGCCGAAATCGGCGTCGGGAAGTTTGGGGCCGGCCGTCAAGAGCTGTGCATAGTATGAGCACGCAGCGACTATTACAAATAGAATGGGCGTACTACAGGCGAGTGGGATACCGATGCGGTTAAGACGGTGGTACAAGAACGTCCTTATCCCGCGCGTGTCGCACAGAAAGGCAGCGAAGAACCCGGCAATTAAGAAAAAGGTCGGTACCCTGAAGCTGTGAATGAAACTGAATATGTACTCAAAATAAAAACTCGTTTTTGTGTCTAAATAAACCTGAAAGTTGGCCTCTGGAAGATGAAAATAATGGATAGAAGAATGCAAAACCAAACCCAGCAACATCATGATCGCTCGCAGGCAATCAAGCGAATGGTAGCGTGGTATCCCGGGCTGTGACGTATTGGTAGGCATTTTGTGAACCTATTTGCGCCGGTGTACTATGCGGAGCTTGAGTGAGCTATGCGGGTGGAGACCGGGCAATTGCTTGGTTTTTAATTTGTAATCGGGGGGATCCAGTACGAGCTCGGTTGTGTGAACAATAGATGCTATGTTGAGCGCAATGAGTGCCTCGGCGAGACTGCTACCCAGGCATCGGTGAGCACCAACACCGAAGGGCGCATAGCACCCCTGCTGTCGATGCTCGGCCCGTTCTGGGGTATAGCGTTCGATATCGAAACGTTGCGGATTGGGAAAATATTCCGCCATAAGGTGCGGCAATGTGAACGCCACGAGAACCGTTGCGCCAGCGGGAACAGTATAGCCTTCAAATTCAAACGAATTGGCTACTGTACGCATCGTTACAGGAGTGAGTGGATAGAGGCGCATCGTCTCCATCGCCACGCGACGGATGACATCGAGTTGGGATAAATTTTTCATTGAGGGCATGCCCTCGGCAAAAAGGGTATCTGCTTCGGCGATGGTTTGCTCGAGTATATCCGGGTTTTTCAACAACTCGTAGAGCATGAAGGCACAAGCACTTGCTGCGGTGTCGAGGCCTGCTATGTACGGTGTCAGCAGGAATACTCTGAAATTGGCCTCGGAAATATAATACGGGTCGTTTAGATTTAGTTCCAGCAAATCGTCGATGAAGTCACGGGGCTTGTCGCGGCGTTTTTCCAGATCGTGATCTGCCAGAATTTTCTGCAGGAATTCCTCCACCCGCTTGCGGGAACGCCGAAAACGCGGCAGAAACCTCACTTGCTTGGGAATATGCCGCGAGAGATGCATGGATAGCATCTTGGAAGAAAAATAGATGAGGTCATCTATGTAATCCCGAGAGGACATGCCGGTCGCCATATACCCAATTTGTTCGGCAATAATGCGCTGGCAAGCCCGCAGGGCCCCAAACGATTTATTTTGCGGCCATTCCGTAGTCTCGCGTTGCACGATGCGTACCGCATCTTCTATGCGGTCCGCAATGAGGTTGCGCGAATAGACCTGAGCATGATCCCGGCGCATGCGAATATGTTCGGGCCCGTCTATGCTGATGGGGGAGCAACTGACGCCCAGGTCCGTATTGAAGGACGCCCAAGCTTCGTGACTGCGAAAGTAATTATTGCCCTTTGATACAAATTTGTTCGCCTCCGGGCCTGCGAGGACGATTAAGCGATGATTGAATGCACGGATGCTGAAAATTGGACCTGAATTGCGGTACTGCTTGACCAAAAAAGAGCGCAAATCGCGTGCCATGTCGATGGTGTTGCCAAGAAGCGGCAACCCCGGTGCCTCTGGTATCTCCTTAGCTGGGGGGGGTACGGGCTGCATCTCAAGCTCGAGCTTTTGGACCGCTTTGGTAACCGATTGACCGATCAGGTCCATTTTTCGCACCAGTTCGATCCGCTCCTGTACCTCTTCTCGTTCCGACCTGGACAGAATATTCTCGAAAACGCCGCAGGCATCTGCCAGGCAGATAATGACAATATCGCGCGGGTCTGGAATTTCATCGGTGAAAAGCACGCGCATAATGCGTAACCGGACTTCTTCTACTGGTTGTCCATCAATGGTTGGATAGCGGCGGGCGTGGGATACCAAGCGCGAAAGGAGGAAGATCCCTTCGGATTCGGATTCCAATATGCCCCGATTGACCAGCCGTGCAAGTGCTTTATCGCGGATTTCTTCGCCCCGTTTGGCCGTTTGTGCGACCCAATAGCTGGCGTCTCGTGTGTCCGTATCGCGTGCAATGCTGGCCAGGGTGGGATCGAGTAGGTCGTCTTCGAGCGGTGTGGAATCAGCCAAAAAGAGATGATCGAGATCAGTATCGATGCGGTTTTCAAGGGCCAAATCCATCAACACGGCACCAGCGAGAACGATGTTCAAAGTGTCCGATGCGAGACCGGGTGCGAAATCACCCCGGTCTTCGTTGTGGAGAAGCAGAAGTATTTCCTCGGCAAATCTCAGCATGGTATATGTTCCTGCATATCTACTATTACGCGATGTGTGACTTCAAAATTTTACGAGGCCGTCAAAATCAAGGGGGTCCCTGTAATTGATGATATTGAGAAAGACACACAGGGTATGGGTTAAGATTTTGGTATTTTCTATAACATATAGCAAAAAATATGCCAGATTATACTAAACGATCTAATCCCTTGTAAATAAAGGAGTTGGATCATGTGAGGAATGATTCGCAGATCTTTGAATTGTTGCAGAATGCGACACTCAGGAGTGCATATCTACTGAGTTAGATATGAAACAAATATTTGTTTATAGGGGATTTATGGAAAATTAAAGGTGGGATATAGAGGATTTGTTGCAATTTGTAACAAGGGTTGCATTTTACAACAAATATGACCAATACGACCTCGTTCCAAAAAATGAAAATTTTTTTGGAAGGAATTTGCAAGGAAATATTCTATATTATGTCATATGCGACTTTAAATAGACAAGAGGAGGTTCCTGGGGTATATTGCAAAAATTTCTATAAGTTGTTTAAAAACAATCATTACACCCCCCCCGAATTTTTCAAATTCAGAATCGCTACCCTATGCGATTTTTTGTACTGCCCGACGAAATAACTCTAAAAATTGTCACACCCAACCTGTCCATATTTATTCGGTATTACTTTATGGAGATTTTGAAGTCACACATCTCGTCTACTATTTTGACCCAAAACCCCTTACGAGACCGATTAGATCGGCGTTGATATCAATTATATGGCCGAAAACCGCGTACCATGAATCCATTGTCTTTTTTTGCCTCTGCCGCACGTTTTGCCGATTCTGCGCGGTTTTTTGTGGTGGTGCCGCGTATGACGACGTAATCATCAGCCCTGCGGTAGCGGTGTATGAAGACGGGGCGGGGTTTGTCCGAGTGGTTCTGTTTGGAGCCGTGAACGGTTTTGACGTGGAAGAAGATGGCGTCACCGGGTTGACCGGGTATTGGGAGGGCGCGTTCGTAATTGTCAGGGGCGAGTAAAAAGTGCTGTTATGAGATTTCCTGTTTGGGCTGTTTGTCGTTTGAGTGCCCGGTGAGATGGCGAGTAAATTGTTTAAAACAGATCAATTTCTAAGCCTCTTGACAACACTTTCCCGACTATTTATTATGGGCATGATAAACAGGAGTCAGTTGTCGAGGTCGTCCAGGTCCTCGCGACGGTGAACGGCCTTATTGAGGTAAAGATGCCCAAACGCAAAGGATTCCCCCCCCGTTTATTCCTCACCCTCTGTATCGCCAGTCTGCTGAACTTGATTTCCTCGTGGTCTCTTTTCGCACAGACAAGTAGTTTTTCCCTTTCTCTGGATCTAAATGGTTCTGATGGCGATCAGGCTATCCAGTCTCTTGATGTATTTCCCAATCAAGTTATTTTTGTTCAAATTTTTGGCAAAGATATTCAAAATGCCAACAGTCTTTTGACGCGCTTTGAATACCCTGCGACACAGGTTGTTTACGAGGGGTTTGATGCTGGCGATGTATTGTCCAATGCCTCAGTACTCTTAGAGCCAGGTTCGGGTTTTGTCGAGATCGATATCGCGTCTTCTAATGGGTCTGCAACGGTCAAAAGCGGTCTGATGGGCACGTTGCGTTTTCGTACGACAGATACGTTTGCGGGTACGCGGATTCGGTTGGTGCGTGCGGAACTGGGGCGGGGGGGACAGTTTGAGACTGTGACCTTATCTGTTAGTGTAGCCTTACAGGTGGCTGCTTCCTCTTCTCTGGACATTGATGAGAGTGGGGTTGTGGATTTTTCCGACTTTTTGGTATTGGCGGGTGCCTTTGGGGCACAACGGGGCGATACACGGTATGAAGATCGGTTGGACCTGGATCGCAACGGGTCTATAGAGTTTTCAGATTTTCTCGAATTTGTTGGCGTGTTTGGAAAAAAAGTGTCACACCCATTCTTACCGGTCTGTGACCGCACCGCCCAGGTACGCGATGCGATTGTGGCGGCAGTATCTGTAAGCACCTGTGGCGATGTGACAGAGGTGCATCTCGTAGCGATAGATTCTCTCAGTGTGGCCGGGGCAAACCTCTCAGAACTGCAAGCCAATGAATTATCTGGCCTGACCGCTTTGACATGGCTCAATCTGAGGGGCAACCAACTGACCAGGCTACCGGAAGGCATCTTTGATGGCCTGACTGCCCTGACATGGCTCAATCTGGGTAACAACCGCCTCAGCATAATCCCATCCGAATTGGGCAATCTGACCAATCTTACGTATCTGCATTTTGGGCGCAATCAGTTGAGTGGTGAGATTCCATCCGAATTGGGCAATCTGACCAATCTTGAGTACATGTCTCTTGGTGGCAATCAGTTAGAGGGTGAGATACCAGCAGCATTGGGCAACCTATCCAATCTTGAATACCTGTCCCTTAGTGGCAATCAGTTAAGTGGTGAGATTCCATCCGAATTGGGCAACCTGTCTAATCTTAAAGACCTGGGACTTAACAACAATCAGTTGCGTGGAAAGATTCCCGTGGCATTGGGCAACCTGTCCAATCTTGAGCGTCTGGGTCTTTACAACAATCAATTGAGCGGTGAAATTCCGTCCGAATTGAGCAGGCTGACAAAGCTCACAGGCCTGTGGCTTGGCAACAATCCATTGCGTGGCGCGCTTCCCCATAGCTTGATAGAGCTGACAAATTTGGAGGAATTTTACTTTGGGGGCGGGGGATTATGTGCGCCTCTTGATGCGACCTTTCAAAAGTGGCTTCAGGGCATTGATGAGGTCAATGGCCCGACTTGCATCCCTGCGTCACAGCGCGAGGCATTGGTGGCTCTGTACCGGGCGACAGACGGCGACAATTGGACGGATAAGACAAATTGGCTAAGTGACAAGCATCCTTCGACCTGGCATGGCGTCGGGGTTTCCGAGGGTTGGGTTACACGTTTGGATCTGAGGAAGAACAATCTGACGGGCATGCTTCCTGCCGAATTGAGCAATCTGACCCATCTTGTTTACTTGAATATAGGCGACAATTCATTGCGTGGCGCGCTTCCTCATAGCTTGATGGAACTGACAAAATTGGAGGAATTTCACTTTAGGAGCGGGGGGTTATGTGCGCCTCTTGATGCGACCTTTCAAAAGTGGCTTCAAGGCATTGATGAATTCAATGGTCCGACTTGCACCCCTGCATCACAGCGCGAGGCATTGGTGGCTCTGTACCGGGCGACAGACGGCGACAATTGGACGGATAAGACAAATTGGCTAAGTGACAAGCATCCTTCGACCTGGCATGGCGTCGGGGTTTCCGAGGGTTGGGTTACACGTTTGGATCTGAGGAAGAACAATCTGACGGGCATGCTTCCTGCCGAATTGAGCAATCTGACCAACCTTAGGGAACTGTGGCTTTACGACAATGAGTTGCACGGTGAGATTCCATCCGACTTGGGTAAGCTGCCCGACCTTGTGGAACTGGATTTTGGCTACAATCAATTGAGTGGTGAGATTCCATCCGAATTGGGCAATCTGTCCAATCTTGAGAAATTGGGTCTTTACAGCAATGAGTTGCGCGGTGAGATTCCGTCCGAATTGAGCAGGCTGACAAAGCTCAATAGCCTGTGGCTTAACAACAATCAGTTGAGTGGTGAGATTCCATCTGAATTGGGTAAGCTGACCAACCTCGAGGAACTGGATTTTGATTACAATCAATTGAGTGGTGAGATTCCATCCGACTTGGGTAACCTGTCCAGTCTTGATGGTCTGGATCTTTCTAATAATCAATTGGGCGGTGAGATACCTGTTGAATTGGGCAAGCTGTTCTTCCTCAGATCGTTGTCGCTTCGCGACAATCAATTGAGCGGTGAGATACCTGTGGAATTAGGCAAGCTATCCTATCTCGATGCACTGGATTTTGGCAACAATCAATTGAGTGGTGAGATTCCATCCGAATTGGGTAAGCTGACCAATCTTGAATGGCTGTGGCTTTACAGTAATCAGTTGCGCGGTGAGATTCCATCCGAATTGGGTAAGCTGACCGACCTTGTGGAACTGGATTTTGGCTACAATCAGTTGCGCGGTGAGATTCCATCCGAATTGGGCAATCTGTCCAACCTTACAGACCTGGGACTTAGCAACAATGAGTTGGAGGGTGAGATTCCATCCGAATTGGGCAACCTGTCCAGTCTTGGGTGGCTGCGGCTTGACAACAATCAGTTGAGTGGTAAGATTCCATCCGAATTGGGCAATCTGTCCTTCCTCAAAGAGCTAGAGCTTCACGACAATCAATTGAGCGGTGAGATTCCTGTGACATTGGGTAAGCTTACCAACCTTGAGGAACTGTGGCTTAGCAACAATCAGTTGAGTGGTGAAGTTCCTGTTGAATTGGGCAACCTGTCCAGTCTTGAGTGGCTGTGGCTTAACAACAATCAGTTGAGTGGTGAAGTTCCTGTTGAATTGGGCAACCTGTCCAGTCTTGAGTGGCTGTGGCTTAACAACAATCAGTTGAGTGGTGTACTTCCCCACAGCTTGATAGGGCTGACGAAACTGGAGAAATTTTACTTTGGGGAGGGCGGAGGGTTATGTGCGCCGCTTGATGCAGCTTTTCAGATGTGGCTTCAGGGTATTTCAGAAACCAGTGGTCCGAATTGTTCAAGATAGGCGTCGCTCGGATTGCTTTTTTTAATATGGACGAAAACCGCGCACCATGAATCCATTGTCTTTTTTTGCCTCTGCCGCGCGTTTTGCCGATTCTGCGCGGTTTTTTGTGGTGGTGCCGCGTATGACGACGTAATCGTCGGCTCTGCGGTAGCGGTGTATGAAGACGGGGCGGGGTTGGTCCGAGTGGTTTTGTTTGGAGCCGTGAACGGTTTTGACGTGGAAGAAGATGGCGTCACCGGGTTGACCGGGTATTGGGAGGGCGCGTTCCCAGGGCCATTCGTCGTCTGCGAGTCCCAGGTGCGAGAAGGTGTCGATGTGGTCGAGTTGCCCCAGTTTGTGAGAGCCGGGTACGACGTGGAGGGCGCCGTTTTTGAGGTCGGTGGGGACGACGTAGGTGAGGATGCCAACGGGTCCTTCGTATCGGTGTTCAAAATACGCCGAGTCCTGGTGCAGGTGTTTGGGGTGGCCTCCGACGGGTTCTTTGTAGAGGCATTGCCCGTTGCCGTAGAGTTCGATGTTGGGTCCGAGGATGGCTTCGACTATGTCGAGGGTGGGGGGGTGAAATGCCGAGCGAAAGAAGGTCGCGCTGGTGTGGTAGTTGATGCCGAGGACCATGATTTGTCGGTCCCGTTCATAATTTTCAGGCGCGGGTATAAAGAGGGTGTTGTTGGGCGTGCGCCATCCTTCGGGTATTGCGCTGGCTTGATCGAGGAGGGCGAGGGATTGCCTAACTGTGGCGTCGATGTCGCGGTGAAGCGCGTCAATGTATTCGCGGAGCAAACCTCGTATGACTATCGCGCCATGCGTTTTGAATGCCTCGGCTGCACGCTGAAGGTCGATGTCTTTGGACTGGAAGTCCAGATCGTTTAGAGAGATGGTTTGGGTCATGATATAAACTCGGTCTTACGATTGGTTTGGATCATCCCGTAAAGTTTCTAAAATTTCACTGCAGTATCCTTCAACAATCGTACGCTCATGGGGTTGGAGTACCTCATCACGATTATGAGCCAGGGGATTTCTACACTTCGCAAGTAACTTTTGGCGTTCCTCCCAGTAATTCTTATCCTTACCAAAGATAGGCCGAAAGAGGTCATCCCATAAACCTCTCGCACGAATAATCTCAAACAAATGTGTGGGATAAGTAAAATCGATCAGATTATGTGATGCTCTATCTCCAAATGATTTTTCTTCTTTCTGCTGCGCTTTACGGCAGTCATCAAAAATGTTCTTTAAGTTTGGACGTGTTTTCCCCAGTTCGTCAATCCAGTTCACCCCATACGCATTGGACAGGGTGTTTGTAATTACCTCACGAAGCGCTTTCTCAGTGTCTCTCCAGATCGGCCATAAATCTGCGGCAAATTCTGTTGCACGCTCTTGGAGCTTAAGATAATCGTGAAAGTGTTCTGAATAGGCAGCGTAAGTTCCATTTTGGGTTGGCTTAATCAATCCGTAGTTTTGAAGTTCAGTCACATCAGTTCGCTTGACATCGATAACGGGACCAAACAAAATTTGGATTAACTTATTAAGGGTCCCTTCCCCCCGCAGTAAACGAATCATGTCGTCGTAATGTTCAAAGAAGGACTGGCTAATCGTATCGGCGGCGTTATCGACATTAATTTTTTGATTTTCACGAAATATCTCGACAATTTCACAGCCTAACATTTCAAGAAGATAGGGGTGCGCCCCGCAATAGAATAACACACGTTCTCGGTCAGCATCAGATAGTGATATCCCGATAGACGAAAATTGATCAAAGTAGGTTTCTAAGTCCTCCTCACGGAACGTTGTTAAACGTTGAACCTGAAAAATGTTATGAAATGGGGAGTTGGATCCAGCATCTTGCTCAATATCTCTAATACTCCGACGAGAGGTTAAAACGAGCGATAGCCGATAATCCGGGTAATCAGCCAGCTCTCGTAAGCGCTGAAAGGCCGTATCCCCTTTGAAGAGAAGTCGAGCCTGATCAAATTCATCAATAATGAAAAGGGTGCCATAGCCAGCTTCTTGGACTTTCTTAAAAAAGCGTTTAATTTGGTTCCACGGATCCTGAGTCTCCAATGCGCGGTCGGCTAAACGTTGAATTTGTTCTGTGAGCCAGTTTAAGTCCTCCATTTCATCAACACATTCAGTTACAAGCGAGCGGAAGAAATTCAACGACTGATTATACGAAGAAAGCCCTATCCAAATCGGAAGAACTCCCTTCTGGGTTAGCTTATCTTTCTGCTCAATGATCGTTTTGTAAGCCAAGCTGCTTTTGCCGATACGATGTATCCCAATGATAGCCAGGTTCCCCGGATCCGTGGGCTGAATGATTCGACTTTCGATAACCCTTATAATTTCCTTACGACCGATGAAGCGTTCTCCGCGAACAATTTTACCGTAATCTGCAAATGGATTTTCAAACGCAGAATTCATTCTGTTCTCCAATTTCATCCATTAACGACAAGCCATTCTTTGAAAAGAGCAACCTGAATTTGGTAATATTGCCCCTGATCGTGTTTAACGACATCTCGTTTCACGAGATCGTCCAGAATTTTATCAACGCGTAAACAGGTTTCGCAGTCAATTTTATCCCGATGACAGGGCCCTGTCCTGCTATTGGCGGCAATGGCCTTGAGGACTTTTAATGCATCGTCATCTGAGATAGCATCCGTTGATGTATCTCCCGAATTAATGAGGTTATCAAACTTGTCTAAACCAAACGCATTTACACCCTGTATCAGTTCATTTTTAACCTGCTCTACATCCGCCTCTGTTACCAGTTCGGCATGTTTAAGATTCATATATTCAACCAGACGGTTGCATAAGATTTGAATGTAGAATGGACTGCCCGCGGTGAGATCTAAAATCCGTTCAATTGCTTGCTCTCGGTAACGACTTTCACCCTGTCTGCCACCTATACGAATGGGATCTTCGATGAGTTTAGTAGCGTCTTGTTTGTTGAGATAGGTGACGCGTTCATCCTGTGTTGTGCCAAACTCGTTGGGGAAATGTTCCTTGAACTTTGGCATCACATCCTGACCCACCAAAACAGCACTGAAATAGTTTGCTTGCAACAAAGCTTTCCAGTTTTGCATGAATGCTTCGTGAATTTTACCAGCAACGATTCGGTCGTAAATATACTGGAATTCATCTATCAAGAGCACAACCCTTACACCACGCCAATCCTCTTGTCTAGAGACGAGGCGATTTAGGGTTTTAAAAGTGTCTTGAAAGCATTGTAGCGGGGCGGGATGATTATAGAAATCAAGATCATCGGGTATAGAGAGGTCCAATGAACTAAAATCATCAGCAGATCGATCTTCAATCGCGTATTCTAACTCTGTTAAAATGCGCTTGAGAATCTGGTATAGGATAGGGACTTCGGAATCCGGATCCTGAATCGTCCCAATGTTTCCCAGATCAAGGATAAGTAGCTCATTATCTTTTTGGAGTAACGTCTTCAGGTGATACAAAACCGAAGACTTACCAGATCGTTTTTGTCCAAATACTATGACACACTTGCTCTGCAAGCGAGATTCTTGAATAGTCTGTGCAATGTTTTGGATTAATTCATCACGTCCAAAAAACATGGCTGGATCGCCGACAATTCCCCCTTCGGCATAGGCAGCATAAGGGTTTTTAATCGTCTCAAAATCATCTTGGGGATAGAGGCGAATTGAGAGATTTTCGACCTGCGTTTCTTCTTGTTCATCTGCACGGGTACGATACCGGGCATATTTGGGTTTTTCCTCATCAGTTGATGTATTTGAACTGACTGGAACCGGATCTTCACTTTGTCCATTTTGCGGAGTCTCTGTCAAAGACTGCCAATAGATAACCCGCTCAATGGGTATCACGGTTGGAGACTGGTTTTCCTTGACTTCAATTTTGATATGCCTCCGCCCAATTTCTACGAGTTTGCCCGAGATGTCGATGCTACCTTGAAGAGAAAATTTGACTTGGCTTTCAAGGGGAACCTGTTCCTGTATTAATCGAGCATTCATATTTTCTCCCATCATCTACTGCTATCATGGATGCTTTGACCTTCATGATACTCAAAGCAACGCAAACTGTCACGCATATTTTGTAATTTCAGACCTAAAATTCGAAAGTCTGTGCGATCCTTTTTGCAGTTTCCGAGGCTGTTAATCTGGTATTATTAATTTTTACGTAATTTTGTGTGTAAAAGAAATCGTCATTTGAATTCAGTTTGTAATTCTGATCACTCTTGAGCAGATTTTTTTTCGACGCTTCAATATCGCGTTTTGAAGGTTTCTGTTTTAGTCTTAATGGAGATGCGTTTCGCTTGAGGCGCTCTTCTTGATCTGCTTCGAGTTCGACGAAATAGATTACCCCTCCTTTTGCTCGAAAAATATCGCAGCATTGGTCTATAAAGTTTTTGTCCGATGGATGGTCGAGTGCCCAGACATAGGTGAAGATCAGGCCCGGTAAATTACTGTTTGCGACTTCCTCAAAAATGCGTCGTCGAAATTCGTTTACTAACCGGCGAAATTCAGGCTGACCAAAATCAAAAAAATTAAGCGCGATTTCAATGGTCATATGATTGTGAAAGACCTTCAAGCCCGTGAGTTTCGCCAGTTCATACCCCACAGTCATTTTTCCGACAGCAGGGGGTCCGAATACAATTACGAGTTTCATGGGATTATTCACTATAGAAGTTCCGAGAGGGTTATGCGGCGGTTTTCTTGCATTGATCGTTCGGCTGCGAGACCGATCAGCGCGGCGTTGATGGCGGTGCGGGCGTCGGTTTGCCAGTTGCCATTGTTGATGTCGTTGAGGAATTGGGTTTGGATTGTGATGTCCGATGGTTCGGTTGCGGGCAGGTCGTGTTCGCCTGATTTTGTCGATAGGCACCAGCCATCGCTTCTGTTGATGAGTGTCCCGCCTGTCATGACAATACGACGATATTCTTCGGCATTGGAAATTTCAATGCCTCCGGCCCAGTTCCACTGACCAATACCGCCGTTTTCAAAACCGACTGTGACGGAATTTGCAAAGCTGTCGTAGGTGCTGTCATCGCGCAGATTTTCGTAGTGGGCTGCAGCTTCAACCCAGGTGGCGGGACCAAAACAATCGACGAGGGGATAGATGTTATAGACAAAAAAGAGGGCTGGTGGACCCGATATGGAAATATTAAAGAGGATTTCAGGGCGTTGACCTCGGCCCGGGGTGAGGCGAGTGAATAGTGCGGTTATGAGATTTCCCGTTTGAGCTGTTTGTCGTTTGAGTGCCCGGTGAGATGGCGAGAGTACTTCGTTGTGGCCCACGCGGAGGACGCAAGACGAGTGGTCGATTCTGGAAAGCAATTGCCGCGCTTCATCGATATTGCGCGCCGCGGGATATTCGGTAAAAACGTGTTTGTTTGCATCGAGCGCAGCAAGGGCGATTTCACTGTGGGTGTCGTTGTAGGTGCATATTGCGATGGCGTCAATGTCGTCGCGTTTGAGTATGTCCCGATAGGTCGGCAAGTAATCTATACCGTGCTTGTTGGCGAGTGCTGGCCCGGTTTCTATGTTTCGCGCAGCAATGGCAATGAGTTCAAATCCTTCGGTTTGGGAAAAATGCTGGGTGTGGCGACTCGCCATACCGCCTGAGCCGATGATGCCAATGCGAATGTCGTTCATTTTTTCTCCATTAAAAAAAGAGTCCGCGAGGTGCTTGCGGACTCTTTTTGCGCTGTGATGTTGACGCGCGTTAGTTGGGCGATATGTCGTCTGAGAAGAGTCCGCCAGTGAACTTGAGCATGACTTTGAAGGATGCCAGGCCCACGGGACGCCCATCGGGATCTACAATGGGTATGTGGCGGAAGCCGTGCAGAGACATCAGGTGCAGGAGGTGACCGATGGGATCAGATGTTTTCAATGCGGTGGGGTCTTTGGTCATCAGGCTATCGACCGTTATTTTTGTCAGGTCTATATCGCGCCCGGCAACTTTTTCAAAGAGATCGCCCTGTGCGAATATGCCGCGCAATAAGCCCTGTTTGTCAACGACCAGCAAACACCCCAGATTTTTGCTGCGCATGGTCTCGACGGCATCGGCTACCGAAGTGTCGGCGGATACGCATTCGGGGGCTGGCAGATCGAGCGATGAGATCGGATCGTAGAGCAGTTGCTGAAGCGCGGTGCGCGGTGCCATGGGGTCTTCTTGTTCGATATCGGGAATGATATTCGATGTGGGCAATTCTTCGTGGACTTCTTGCACGGTTTCAGCGTCGGGACCTTCGGGAACAATCCAGGTGTCTGTCGCGTGATACAGGGCATTGAGATCGCCTGCGCCGCGTTCTTCAACCGCCTGACGGCCCTGTGCGATGACTTGGTCTTCATAAATTGGACGTTCGACACAGCGAAATACACCGAGTGGCACGGGATAGTCCGGATGCGTGAGGCGGCTGAGCAAATACGCATGGGCTGGATTGTCCAGGGTTTCGTCGTGTGTGAGCAAGTCGCTTTCCGATACGCCATTGCCCAGGGTTACGACTTCGGGCGCGAGCTTATTGACGCGGATGCCTTTGTCGCGGTCTTTGCCAAAAATGATGGGTTGGCCGTGTTCGAGGATCACGGTCTGATCGTCTTTGACATCTGCCTCAGTGGCAAAAAAGAAGGCACCGTCGTTGTAGATGTTGCAGTTCTGGTAAATTTCGACAAAGGATGTGCCGCGGTGTTCGGTGGCGCGTTTGAGGATCTCGGCCATGTGCTTGGTGTTGCGGTCAACGCTGCGGGCGACAAAGGTGGCTTCGGCTGCCAGGGCAACGGAGATGGCATTGAAGTCCTGTTCCACAGAGCCCATGGGCGACGAATAGGTGCGTGTGCCCGGCGGCGATGTGGGTGAGTATTGTCCTTTGGTGAGGCCGTAGATCGCATTGTTGAAGAGTATGATGTTGAGATCGACATTGCGACGCAGCACATGCAACAGGTGATTGCCGCCTATGGATAGGCTGTCGCCATCGCCGGTGATTACCCATACGTGCAGGTCGGGATTGGCTACTTTGAGGCCAGTCGCCACGGTTGCCGCACGACCGTGAATGGTGTGCAGACCGTACGTGTTCATGTAATAGGGGAAGCGGCTGGAGCAACCGATGCCCGATATAAAGACCATATCTTCTCGCGCAATGCCCATTTCGGGCAACACGCGTTGCATCTGTGCAAGGATGGCGTAATCACCACAACCGGGGCACCAGCGCACTTCCTGGTCGGATACGAAGTCTTTTCGCGTCAGTGTTTCAATAGCGTCTGCCATGTTTGGATTCCTCTATAACGATGCGCTCTTTGGAGCACCCAGTATTTCGGCAATTTTGCCGGAGAGTTCTGTAATTTTGAAGGGCAATCCCTGAACTTTATTGAAGGGAACGATGACCTGTGAGGGATATTTGGCCTGGAGCAGCAAAGACAACTGTCCCATGTTGAGTTCGGGCACGAGTATGGTTTTGTAACTCGATAGTATCGCACCCAGATTTTTGGGGAATGGGTTGAGGTAGCGCAGATGCGCCGCGGCAACCGAATAGCCTTGCTGTCGCATTCGGCGCACTGCCGAACGGATCGCACCATAAGTACATCCCCAGCCGAGGACGAGCAAATCGCCCGATTTGGGACCCATGACGTGCTGGAGTGGAATGCGGTCGGCGATGCGCGCCAGGCGTTCGGCGCGTATGTTCGCCATGTGCTGGTTGTCATCCGGGTCGTAGGATACATTGCCTGTACCGTCTTCTTTGCCCAGTCCACCAAGTCTGTGTTCAAGGCCCGGTGTGCCCGGCAATACCCAGGGGCGAGAGAGCGTTTTTGGATCGCGCAGATAGGGCAAGAAGCCCTCGGGATCGGTTCTGTGCTCGGTCTGTATGGTCGGAATATCATCCGGATCGGGAATTTTCCACGGTTCAGCGCTGGTGTTGAGATATCCATCGGAGAGGAAAATGACCGGGCTCATGGTTTCAACGGCGATGCGGAACGCTTCGATGACCATGTCAAAGCAGTCTGAGGGCGTGGCCGGTGAGACAATGGGGATGGGACTGTCGCCATTGCGACCAAACATGCATTGGAGCAGGTCCGATTGTTCTGTTTTGGTGGGCATGCCGGTGCTGGGACCACCGCGCTGAAAATCGCAGATAACGAGGGGCAATTCCATCATCAGAGCGAGGTTCATGGCTTCGCTTTTCAGTGCGATGCCGGGGCCACTGGTGCCCGTGGCGGCAAACGCGCCTCCAAAAGCAGCGCCAATGACTGAGCCCAATGCGGAAATTTCATCTTCTGCTTGAAAAGTTCGCACGTCAAAATTTTTCAATGCGGCTAATTCTTCGAGTACCGCGCTGGCCGGCGTGATGGGATAGCTGCCGTAAAAGAGGGTTTTGCCCGCTTTGTGAGCCGCAGTGACCATGCCTATTGCCGTGGCTTGTGTACCCGTGACAGCGCGATAAGTGCCCGGTGCGACGACGGCTTTTTTGACCTGGTACTGAATCTGAAATTCTTCGACTGTTTCACCAAAGTTGTAGCCGGCTTTCAGGGTGCTGACGTTGCCGTCGATGATTTCGTCTTTGCCCTGAAATTTCTTTTCGAGCATGCGAATGGTCGGCTCGATCGGGCGATCAAATATCCAGTAGGACAGGCCCAATGCGAAGAAGTTTTTCATCATGTCAATCTGGCGATTGCTCAGGCCCTCAACGTGTGCGACAGCTTCTTTGTGTAGCGTGGTGAGGGGCACTTTGACTACGCGGTAATTGGAGAGTTCATTGCCTTCGAGGGGATCGCCGTCGTATCCGGCTTTGCGCAGGTTGTTGCGCGTGAAGTTGTCTGTGTTGGCAATGACGATGCCGCCGTTTGGAAGGTCGTTGATATTGGCTTTGAGTGCAGCCGGGTTCATCGCCACGAGGACTTGGGGTTCATCGCCGGGTGTGTATATTTCTTCGCTGGATATGTGGATTTGAAATCCGCTAACGCCGGGCAATGTGCCGGCAGGCGCGCGGATTTCAGCGGGAAAGTCCGGCAGGGTACTGATGTCATTGCCGACGATTGCCGAGGTGTTGGCAAATTCTTTGCCGATGAGCTGACTGCCATCGCCGGAATCACCTGCAAAGCGAATGGCAATCGATTCGATTTCGGACAGTTCAAAAAGTGCCGATTCGGCCGTTTCTTCGATGTCTATTTCGGCCATAAATCCTCCTGAAGTATTTTAGGCACCAGCCCGAGCACTGGCAAAATGGTCGGGGGTTGGCGGTAGGTTGTAGATTTCTTCTGGGAAGTGATCGCTCATGTATTTGATGATGGCATAGTGTGTCAGTGTGCCCAATACGCGCTCTTCTGCATCTACAACGGGCATGTAGCGGTGGGGCTTGTCGCTCATAAATCGGATGGCTTCGATTAGTGTGGTATCCGATTGCAGGGTGAGCGGATCGGGGGTCATGATCGTTTCTATAGGCTCGTTGATTACTTCGGATTGGTCGATTACACGGCGGGCAATGTCGTGTGCTGTAAAGATGCCGATTAGTTTGCCCTGGTCCATGACCAGCGCGCATTTGCGCTGGCCGGCCTGCATTTTGGCGATGACCTGACCTACGCGATTGTCTTTTTGCACTTCGACATAAAAAGAGAGATCAACGTGTTTTACTGTGTCGTTGTGGAGGCTGTGATTCAGATTCATTGGGAAGGCTCTTTGGGGAGTTTTATAGGGATTTAGAGCTGTAATTTTAGAGCAATTTAATATAAGGTATTTACATGTGTGTGGCAAGTATTGTTATAGTAATATAGCATGGGGAGCAAATTCAATACATCTGTTCAAAAAGGTCGGTTCGGAAATTGTTTGATCTGCGGTTTTTTGCTTCTATATTGCCTGACACTATTTTTTAAAATTTGTTTTTGCGTGGAGAAGATATGCTGCGATCCGGGGCTGGACATTCAAATGATGCCGATGGCATGTTCGCTGTTGAGGCCGCTTTGTCTGAAGCTATGAAGGGGCTGGGCGATGTCGCTGTTGATGCTGCATTTCTTTTTTTGACCTATCACCACATGGGCGATGCTGCTGCTATGGTGGATGTTGTTATCGATCGGGTGGAGACAGAGGCTGTATTTGGATGCAGTGGCATGGGCGTTTTGACAGATGCCCGAGAGAATGATCGCGAGCCAGGGGTGGCTGTGCTGGTGCTGGGGGGAGACCATTTTGAGGTGACACCTCTTGTGGCTGAGGGTGACGATGCAGGGGTTCGTATTGGCGAGCAGGTGGTAGCCCGGGGAACAGAGGATGCCTTGCTGGTGCTTATGTGTGGAATTTACTCCAATCCGGCGGTCTGTCTGGAACAGATTGCCGAGATCGCGGGTGATGTGCCCGTTGTGGGGGGCGTTGCATCGGGCAATCCATGGCCGTGGGGATCAGCGTCGCCGCGGACATTGCAATGGTGTGGCCGGTGGATTGGTGAACACGGGGTGGTGGGGGCGTTGCTGACGGGGGTCAAGGTGGCTACGGGAGTGGCACAAGGTTGCCAGCCGTTTGGACAGGCTTATGCGATTACCAGAGCCGAGGGCAATGTGATTCAGCAGATCGCATTTGTTCCGGCTATTGATGCGCTGAAGGAGGCGCTCAATACGCTTTCGGCAGAGGAGAGGGCCGATTTGCGCAACAATATTTTTGTGGGTCTGGCGATGGATGAGTACGCAACTGAACGGGGGCGAGGCGATTTTTTGATTCGCGGTCTGACGCATATCGACGAGCATTCGGGCGCGATTTCGGTTAATGAACAGGTGTCTGTGGGGCAGACCATTCAATTTAATCGGCGCACGCCCCATGCGGGGCACGAAGATATGGTGAAGGTGATGCAGGAGTTGCGGGAGTCTGTCGGGCGCCCGTCCAATACATGTGGTTTGTATTTTAACTGTATGGGACGCGGATTTGGACTTTACGGTCAGCCCGATCACGATGTTCTGGTGATTCGAAAACACCTGGGCGCTTTTCCGATGGCTGGCTTTTTTGGCAATTCAGAGTTGGCACCTGTGGGCGGGCGCAATTTTGTTCATAGCTATACGGGCGCGCTGGCACTGATTTGGGAGGCGGAATAGGTCTCGTTATCCGATTCGCCCTGCTTTGGAGCGTCCCCCGCGCCACAGGTCGTACTGGGGGTCTGCGTACTGATCAAAGAAGTTCTGGATGCGGTTGCGACATTCGTTGATGACTGTTGCGTGGGAGCGGTTCGCCAGGTTGTCGCGTTCTTCCGGGTCTGCCTGCATGTCGTACAGTTCATCCGGGCCATCTGGATTGCGCCAGGTGTATTTCCAGCGGTCGTTTCGCACCATGCGTGTGTTTTCAAATTCGTGGAATATCTCATTATTCCACGTTATTTCTTCTCCTATAAGTGCTGAGGCATAACTCGTGCCCGAGAGATTGGGGTTGTCGGCGATCCGCTCCTGTAATCCCAGGTAGTTCAGTACGGATGGGAAGAAATCGTAGTTGCATGTTCGCCCTTCAAATACCCCGCCCGCCGGTATCCGCCCGGGCTGGCGGAATATCAGCGGGATGTGAATGGTTTCTTCATAAGTATGAAGGGGTCGGGAGTGGTCTCCCATGCCCCACATTCCGTGATGTCCGCCGCACCAGCCCTGGTCTGCTGTGAAAATTATCAGGGTGTCTTCTTCCAATCCGTATTCTTTTAAGGCGTTTGTTATTTCGCCTATCCCATCATCTACGCCGCTGACCGATGCGGCATATCCTCGAATGCTCACCGGGTTGTTGATCATGTCCCGATTGCTGCGTAGCCACGGATGTACTGGTTCTCTGGGGAAGCTCGGCAGTTCTTTGTCCGCGTAATATTCGGTATGCCGGTTGAGATGTGTTTCCAGCATGCTTTTTCCCAGGCCATAAGGTCCGTTGTACGCTACGTAGAGGAAGAACGGCTGGTGGTGGTTTTGTTGCAGGAATTCCAGGGCGTGTTCTGTTATGGCTTCGGTTGTGTATCGGGGTTCGGTGTAAACCCTGTCCCGCCAGATCCATTCATCGTCGTAAAATGTGGTGGTGTGCCCCTTTGGCCGGGTAAACCAGTATGAGAATCCCTCCTGGGGCCGCATGCTGTCTCCCAAATGCCATTTTCCGCTCAGTCCGCATACATAGCCCGTATCTGCCATGACGCGGGGGAGGTTTGTAAATTCCCGAATGGTGCAGTACGCGTCTGGTCCCATCTGTGCGTCTGGTTTTTCTCCGCCGAGGTAACAGTGTACGCCGTGCTGGGATGGGATCAGTCCGGTCATGAATGTGGCGCGGCTGGGCGAGCAGACCGAGTTGACGCAGTAGGCGTTTGAAAACCGAATTCCTTCTTCTGCAAGTCTGTCGATGTTTGGGGTTTGTATGTCTGGATTGCCATAGCAGCCCAGGGTCCAGGCCCCCTGGTTGTCGGTCATGATGAATACGACATTAGGCATTTTATGGTCCTCTTGTGAAACGGGCGATGCGGTGGGATCAGACGACCATGTGGGATCGCTCCTACGTACCCCTTCGTGTCTCTTAGTGTCGTGAACTGGTCTGGAATGCGACCAGTTTTACACCGCCCGTGGATCTCATACGTCTTTTTCGTATCGCTCGTCTCCCACTTCATCCTGCAAGCGGTGGAGTTCGTCTTTTAGTTCGGCGACTATTTCTGCGTATTCTGGATTGTGATAGACGCTGTTCAGTTCATACGGGTCTTTGTCCAGGTCAAATAATTCCCACTCTGGTTCTCGGGCGTCGTCCGAGGCGCCTTCTTGTCCACATCCGTCGGCGTAATAGTAGATGAGTTTGTGCCGATGCGTTCTGACTCCGTAATGCGCGTAGATATTGTGTCCGTTCAGGTGCATCCAGTACCGGTAATACATCGAGGCGCGCCAGTAGGCGGGTCGGTCGCCGTTTAACAGGGGGCGCATGCTGTGTCCCTGAAAATGGCTGGGGATGTTTATTCCGGCGTAGTCCAGGAATGTGGATGCGAAATCTACGTTGAGGATCATGTCGTCGCAGACACTGCCGGCTTTGATTTCTTTGGGATACCGGATGAGGAATGGCATGCGGAGGGATTCTTCGTACATGAATCGCTTGTCGTACCAGCCGTGGTCGCCCAGGTAGAAGCCCTGGTCCGATGTATAGACGACGATGGTGTTGTCCGTTAGTCCCTCTTCGTCCAGGTAGTCCAGTACGCGACCGACGTTGTCATCGACAGATGCCACGCAGCGCAAGTAGTCTTTGATGTAGCGCTGGTATTTCCATTTCATGTCTTCTTCGGGGGTCAAGCCTTCGGGTACGGGTTGTTTCAGGTCGCGGGGGTTCAGGTCGCGGTTGACGCGCATTTCAGCCTGAGATGCGGCTGTGGCGCGGTTGCTGTAGTCGTCCCATAGGGTTTCGGGTTCCGGGATGTCGATGTCTTCGTACATGTCCGCGTGTTTGTCATCTGGCTCCCAGGGCCGGTGAGGTGCTTTGTGGTGGTACATGAGCATGAATGGCCTGTTTTTGTCGCGGTCTTTTAACCAGTCCAGTGCGAGGTCGGTTATGATGTCTGTGGTGTATCCTTCGTAGTGGACTTCTTTGCCCATGTCGTACATCATGGGGTTGTGATAGGCGCCTTGACCGGGGAGTACGTTCCAGTAGTCAAATCCGGTGGGGTCATTGTGTCCGCCGTGCCCGAGATGCCATTTGCCCACCATTGCGGTTTGATATCCCGAGGCTTGCAGGAGTTTGGGAAATGTGACCTGTCGCCCGTCTAAATTTGTGCGCAATGTGGTTACGCCGTTGATGTGGTTGTACGTTCCGGTCAAGATTACCGCCCGGCTCGGCGCGCAGATCGAGTTGGTGCAAAAGCAGTTGTTAAAGCGCATTCCGCCTTCGGCGATGCGGTCCAGGTTGGGCGTTTCGTTAATCCGACTGTTATAACAACTCATGGCATGCGATGCATGGTCATCGGTCATGATAAATAGAATGTTGGGTCTTTCGCTCATGTGTGCTCCTTTTGGTTGTGGATTTTTTAATTTAACTGAGCAATGAGGTCAGAAGGCACGGATGCGACATGGATTTGGGGATGGCCCGAGCGGTCGGAGTTGAAGACGAGCCATTTGAGGTCGGGTGAGAGATAGGGATGCCCGTGTGTGTTTTGCGCGGTGCTCATGGATGTGTGCGCTTCGCATACGACCGCGGTTTTGCCGGTTTGGATATTGCCGACGATGAGTTTGCTGGCGCCCTGCCAGTCGTCGCAGAAGAAGTATTGACCACACGGGGAGGTGCCGACGTGGTTGAAGCGATAGCCCGGCGTGCCGACGCGCTCTGGGGGTTTGTTTGCCGATACTTTGACGAGGTTGCCTTTGTCGGGTGCGTACTCACCTTCGGCGCGGACGGATAGGAGGATTTCATTCGCGCCCGCGATCCAGGCTTCGTGTCCGGTGATGCTCGGTGTATGGGGTAGCCCGACCTGAAGGCGCGTGACTTTGCCGTCGGGTATATCGACGAGGTATTCGGTGGCGCCTTCGTCGCCGACGAGTTTGACGCGGGTGCCGTCGGGTTTAAATTCGCAGCCCCGGTTGTGCTGGACCATAATTTGTTTGCCTTCTGTGGGTTCAAATTGCGTGTGTGGGTTGCAGATGTCGGGGTCGGTGTTGATGATTTCTCGCGTTCCTTTTTGGAGATCGACGAGTTCAATGCCAAACATTTTGGGGTGATAGCTGATGGTGACGCCATAAGCGTAATAGCGTTCATTGGGCGATAGGGTGCCCAATCCGCGCGTTTGAAGGTCTTCGGGAAATTCATAGATGACGCGCTGTTTGCCCGTGCGCAGGTCAACGCGCACGAGTTCCTGGCATTTGTTGGGGACAATGCGCCGATAAAAGAAGATGCCGCTGTGGGTCATGCCAGGTCCGCCCAGACCGCGACCGATGACTTCGGTTTCCCATGTGCCAAATTCGCAGGCGATATATTCGGTGGTGTTGGGCGCGGTGTCTGAATTTTTCTGCTCATAGACAAAGACGCGCGAGTCAGCTGAGCAGTAGGGCAGTTCGCAGTAGATGTTGGATTTTTCAAGCGCGTCAGTGGTCACCTGTGTGAGTGCCACGCCATTGGACAATTCGCCGAGTTTGATAGACATTTTTTCTCCTTTTCACACTGCATTTAAGAGCCACTGGTGTGCCAGATGCCAGTCTTCGATGTGGTTGAGCACGACGGCTGAGGATATGTCGCCACATCCCACGGTTGCGCGGATTTCTGCGCGTTTGGCGTCGTTGTGGATGCGATTGCACAGGTAGTCATTCCATTCGTCAACGGCTTGCGCAGGGATTTGACCGTCGCACTGTTCGAGCACCCAGCCTTCAAATTCGAGGTAGGATGGCAGGTTTGTGCGGATGTGGTTTAATGTGGCGTCGATGTCCAGATTTAATGCGCGCAGTACGCGGGGATCCAGGCCATTATCCGTCATGTCGGGATAGTCGGGGTGGAGCAGGCCTTTTGCGCGGAGGAGGATTTTGTACCAGGTGCGGGGCAACTGGCGCACGCCGAGGGGACCAAAATCAATTGTGGCGACGAGTGGAATAATGTTTCCGCTGAGTTTGGACAGGTCGCGCTTGTAAAATAATTGCAAATCCTGAAGGCAGTTGAGTACGGTTGCAGAATTAATGCCCGCATCTCGCGGTAGGCCCGTGTCTGTGTACGTTTCTTCGATTTTATCCCCGCGGTGTCGCCGTGCGCGGATAAATGCATTCCATCGGACGATGGCGTCTTGCTGTTCAAAGCTCCAGAAGGCGTCGCCTCTCTGTTCGAGTATCCACGCTTCAAATTCGAGGTACGAGGGCATGTTTTCGCGCAGGTAAGCCAATGTGGTTTCGATATCCAGATTCAATGCGCGCAGTACGCGGGGGTCGAGGCCATTATCCGTCATGTCGGGATATTCGTCGTCTAAGATACCGGCGTTGCGCGTGAGTACTTTCCACCATGTGCGGGGCAATTGACACGCGCCGAGCGGGCCATAGACGAGGCTGCTGATGAGGGGGACCATAGTGTGCTCCTTGGTTATTGGTTATTATCCGCAGATGGACGCAGATGGACGCAGATGAAAAATGGACAAAAGCAGTTTACTGGCGGTGGTGTGGCGGGGCATCCTGTTCATCCTTTAATCCTGAAAATCCTGTTATTGATTATTTATCCGCAGATGGATGCAGATGAAAATGGACAAAAGCAGTTTATTGGCGGTGGTGGTGTGGGGCATCCTGTTCATCCTTTAATCCTGAAAATCCTGTTATTGATTATTTATCCGCAGATGGATGCAGATGAAAATGGACAAAAGCAGTTTATTGGCGGTGGTGGTGTGGGGCATCCTGTTCATCCTTTAATCCTGAAAATCCTGATCCGGTTTGGCGGCATAATTCCATGACGCGCATGAGTTCGCGCGATTCTTCTATGCGAATATAGGGGGTGGCGTTGTTGACGATTACGTCATGGATGTTGGCGTAGAAGTCGCGCTGTTTGTCCCGGGTGATGGGGATATCCTCTTCCCGCCAGGGCAATCGATCCCGGTTGTCGTAGCTGCGTTCGGGTGCTGCGCCTTCGACGACGTCTAATGGAGACGCTTCTGCGGGGTCGTAATATCGTACTTTGAATACGTTGTCCTCGCGAATGGCTGTGCCGTATTTTCCACAGATATGCCAGAGGGGCATGATGTGAGCAGTGGCTTGATTGATATGTACGTCTAAGAGTTGTCCAGATTCTTTTTTCACCCAGGCTTTGACCACGTCGTCGGCATCCCCCCGGGTGGCTATTGCCCAGCGTTTGCAATCGACTTCTGTGATTGCCGAGTCGTCCGAGAGATAGATGAGTTGGTCGAGGTAATGCGCGCCGTAGTTGTTGAGCATGCCGCCGCCGTTTTTCCGCAAGCTCTGCCAGTCGTTTCGGCGCACATAGCGATATACGCCCCGGTGTATGGCGTAGATAGGTCCCAGCATGCCGCTTTGAATAATTTCTCGCGCGGTTTGCGTTTCGGGTGTGAGACGGTGGGGTTGATAGAGAAAGATGCGGCGGTTATTTTTTTTGGCCTGGGCGATCATGCGATCTGCCGAGGCGAGAGAGGTGGTCATGGGTTTTTCGAGGATGACGTGACAACCTTCGTTGAGGGCGCGAATGGTCATGTCTTCGTGCAATGTGGTCGGCGTGGCAATGGCGACCACGTCGGGCGATGGGCCGGACCAGAGTGATTCAAAATCGGTGTGGGTTTCACAACCCGCTGCTGCGCGCGCTTCGGATAAGCGTTCGGGCAGGGGATCGACAACAGCGGTGAGTTCAAATTGGTCGGATGAGAGGGCTTGCTGAAAGTGAAATCGCCAGCCGATGCGTCCCAGTCCGACGATGGCGATTTTTGTGGTTTGGTTCATTGACTTAGCTCCATTCTGTATCTATATTGTCCAAAATTTGACGCAGGCGATTGAAGTTAAAATAACCATGTAGATTGCCAAATGTCCACTACATTTCCCGGTGGTTTTGAATGGATAATAAAGATATTGCCTCGGCATTGGAAGAGATGACCACGCTGATGGAACTGAATGGCGAGAATGCGTTTCGCATTCGGTCTTATGTCAATGCAGCGCGGCAGATTGAGTTGTTGCAGGAGCCCGCTTCGGATTTGAGCGCGCGCGGTGAATTGGAATCTGTGCGCGGTATTGGTGCGAAGATGGCGGCAAATATTGCAATACTTATTGATACGGGGCAGTTGCCGGGGATGGGCGATTTGCGTTCCGCGCTGCCCGAAGGGTTATTGGAGATGATTGAGGTGCCCGGTTTGGGCGCGAAACGGGTGCGGTCTATTTACGAGCAATTGGGTATTGCCGATGTGGATGCGCTGGCAAAAGCCTGCGAGGCGGGTGAGGTCGAAAAATTGCGCGGGTTCGGGAAGAAGACCGCTGAGAGTATTTTGCGCGGGGTGTCTTATTTGCAGCAACACCGCGGGCGTTTTTTGAGCCGCACGGCGCAGGATGAAGCAGAGGCTTTGCGGGCTTATCTGTCGGATCAACCGGGGGTGATGCGTCTGGCGGTGGCGGGCAGTGTGCGGCGATGTATGGAGACGAGCAAGGATGTGGATATTGTTGCGAGCGCGAAAGACGGGAGCGCGCTTGCCGGGGTTTTTGTCGCGTATCCCGGTGTGGCAGAGGTTACGGGGCGCGGTGAGACAAAGGTGAGTGTTGTGCTGGATTCGGATATGCGCGCGGATTTGAGGATTGTGCCGGATGCGGCGTATCCCTATGCATTGCACCATTTTACGGGGAGCAAAGAACACAATACTGCGATGCGGCAGCGGGCAAAAGACCGGGGTATGAAGCTCAATGAATACGGTTTGTTCAAGGGAGATGAAAACGCGGTTTGCGCCGATGAGCGCGCGTTATTTGATGCGTTGGGTTTGCACTATATTCCGCCTGAGTTGCGCGAGGGACAGGGTGAGATCGAACGCGCAGAACAAGCGCCGTTGCCGGAGTTGGTCACGCAATCCGATCTGCAGGGTACGCTTCATGTACATACGACGTATAGCGATGGAAGGCATAGCGTGGAGGATATGGCACGGGCGGCAAAGGCGTTGGGTTATACGTATATCGGTATTTGCGATCACAGCAAGGCCGCGGCTTATGCCAATGGGCTGAATGAAGATCGCGTGCGGTTGCAGTGGGACGAGATTGATCGGGTTAACGATTCGGTGGAAGATATCCGGGTGTTGAAGGGTATTGAGGTGGATATTTTGAGCGATGGGGGGTTGGATTTTGACGATGATTTTTTATCCGAGTTTGATCTGGTGGTTGCGTCTGTGCATTCGAAGTTTGCAATGACTGAAAAAGAGGCTACTGATCGGTTGATTCGCGCGGTTCAGAATCCCCATGTCGATATTTTGGGGCATCCGTCAGGCCGTTTGTTATTGTCTCGTGAGGGCTATCCGCTCAATATGAGGGCTGTGATTGACGCTGCGGCCGAGGCGCGTACGGCGATTGAGATCAATGCCAATCCCGCACGTTTGGAGTTGGATTGGCGATTTTTGTCTTATGCGCGGGAGAAGGGTGTGCAAATTCCGATTAATACAGATGCCCACAGTGTGGAAGGGCTGAAAGATATGTGCTTTGGGTTGGGGATTGCCAGAAAGGGTGGATTGACGGCTGATGGTGTGCTCAACGCACTTTCTGTAGAGGATTTTTTGGCTGCGCTTGGGGGATAGAACGTCTTATTTTTTGTGTTGTAAGACTTGACATTATTTTGACGCTGACATATAATTGCGGACAAATTTTCACAGGGGATAGAAGCACCACCCCTGCGTATTGGCAAGTACAAGAAAAGAGGACCAATAGGCAATGGCAACGCATGAACCTTTGAGTGACGAACAGTTCGCGTTTTATAAAAAAATTTTAACTGAGCGCAAGCGCGAGTTGCTCAAACAAGTGCTCAGTCAAGATGAAGATCTCGATGAAATTAGAGGCGATGTCGCAGCCGATCCTCTCGATGCAGCGGGCAATGCATCGTCGCTGGAGTTGATGACGACGCTGGGCAATCACGAGCGGCTCGAATTGGCGGAGATTGACAATGCCTTGCAAAAAATTGAAAATGGTTCTTATGGATTCTGCGAAGAGTCCGGCGAACCCATTCATCCCATGCGGCTCGAGGCAATGCCCACGGCGCGTTATACGGTGCAGGTTCAAGAACGGCTCGAGCGCACACCCCAACAGCGTAGTCGGCCCCGTCGCCGCGTTTTGAAGCGCGAGGATTTGCCCATTTCTACAGATGACGATGAATAGAATTTATTAATGATTACAACAAAACCCCATGGCCGTCAGGATATATCCCTGACGGCTTTATATTTGAGGAGGTTGTTCACATGTCCCAATCATTGTTCAGCGATGCCAGCCAACGGCTCGATGAAGCCCTGGCGTATGCTTCTATTTCTGAGGAGGCCATTGAGCGGCTCAAATTGCCCAGGTCGAGTTTGAAAGTTTCTATCCCGGTGCGGATGGATAATGGCGAGTTGCGTATTTTTCCGGGGTACCGGGTGCGCTACGACGATACGCGAGGTCCCACCAAGGGAGGCATACGCTTTCATCCAGATGTGTCTATTGACGAGGTGCAGTCTCTGGCTTTTTGGATGACTTTCAAATGCGCGGTGGCCAATTTGCCTTTCGGAGGAGGGAAAGGTGGGATAACGGTGGATCCCAAGTCGCTGTCTCCTTTTGAACTGGAACGGCTCAGTAGGGGTTATATCGACGCGGTGGCCGATTTCATCGGTCCGGATGTCGATATTCCGGCGCCGGATGTTTATACCAATGAGATGATTATGGGCTGGATGGTGGATGAGTATAGCATTATTAAGCGGGAGATTTCGCCTGCGGTGATTACTGGTAAGCCTTTGACTATGGGGGGGAGTCTGGGGAGGGACAAGGCGACTGCTATGGGTGCCTTTTTCACTATGGAGGCGACTTTGCCCAGGCTCGGGTTGAGTGGCTCGCCCGCTACGACGACCGTGGCTGTGCAAGGCTTTGGCAATGCCGGGGCCATTATTGCAGAGTTGCTTTTTAATGCCGGTTACAAGGTTGTGGCGGTGAGCGATTCTAAGGGCGGGATATATCGGCGAGAGGGTCTCGATATTCCCAGTGTGCGTCAGTTCAAGGATTCGACCCGCGCGCTTAAAGCCGTTTACTGCGAGGGCAGCGTGTGCAATGTGGTCGATCACGAGACGATTACCAACGAGGAATTGCTCGCGCTCGATGTCGATATTCTGGCGCCAGCGGCGTTGGAGAATCAGATTACGGCGTCGAATGCCCGCGATATTAAGGCGAGGGCGGTGTACGAACTGGCAAATGGTCCGACGACTCCAGAGGCGGACGAGATTTTGCGCGGGCGAGATGTGGTGGTGTTTCCCGATATTCTGGTCAATGCCGGCGGTGTGACGGTGAGTTATTTTGAGTGGGTGCAGAATCGCCAGGGTCTGTACTGGACGCTGGATGAGGTCAATCAGCGGCTCAAAGAGATGATGGTCGAGGAGACAGAGCGCGTTTGGGATATTGCCCAGACAAAGGGTATTTCCCAGCGCACCGCGGCTTATGTCCACGCGTTGAACCGGATCGGCGATGCGGTGCAAGCTAAGGGGACTAAGAGCTATTTCACGGGTGGGAGTGATTGATGTGAATGAAAATCATTCTATGAATATTGGACGCGTGTTACAGGGCGGACTGTTCACGAGCGATTTTCTCATAGATGCTGTCCAGGAGATGGACGAATGGCAGAGGTGGGATGATGGGACGGTATTTGAGACCGAACTTCAAAATATCTTCAATGCCTTCCCAATTGATCAGAACCCCAATGAAAGCCAGACCGAAGATGATTTGATCTGGCCCATCCTCAACTGTCTCGGATGGACAGATTACCTGACGCAACAAAACCTGACGCCCCAGGGTCGCGATGACGTTCCTGATGGCCTTTTGTTTGAGGACGATGCATACAAGGCGCGTGCCAATGGTTTGGCCGAGGAGTGGAGACGCTACGAGTGGGGTCTGGCAATTGTGGAATCCAAACGGTGGGATCTGCCACTCGACCGCCGGTCTGCTCAGCAGGCAACCGCGCCTTCGACGCAGATGCTTCGCTATTTGCGCCGGGTGGATGATTTGACCGAGGGGAAGTTGCGCTGGAGCATACTTACAAATGGCGCAAAGATTGGTCTGGCTGGGTCAAGTGTATTGTAGTTATCTGGGTTCTATTGCCATTTCCTAATATGTACGAGGTCCTAAAAACTTGGCTGCCTTGGATTCATTCTTTCTTAGACGCAATTGGGACCCTTTTCTCCGCATCGTCTGAACCCGCATCGTCTGAACCCGCATCGTCTGAACCCGCATCGTCTCAAGAGGGTCAAAATCAGAGTTTATTCGACTAGGTGCGGGCAAGCATGTTGGTCATCGCAGCTTGGTATGGCGTACCTTTTCTGATTTGGCGCATGTTACTCGCGGACCGGCAGACCCAAGCCACGGAAATGCAGACCCAGGCCGCAGACAAGCAGACGGAGATCAATCGCGAGAGCCACTACACCGATCTTTTCACCAAGGCAGTGGAACAACTCGGAGCAACCCATCAGGACGGGGAGCCTGCTATTGAGATGCGGATCGGCGCGATCTTCGCTTTGGAGCGACTTGCGAAGGACAGCGAGCGCGATTATGGCTCCATTATTGAAACACTTGCTGCCTATATCCGCGAGCATTGCCGCGATCCAAAACCTTTTGATGAAGATGACTTGAGCGGTGATGAGTTAAAGCAGGCGCAGCAGAGGTGGGAGGAGGTGCTGAGGGCGTTGAAAGAAGAGGATTTTTACGGAATAAAATTTGATCAAGCACGGTATGAGTGGATTAAACAACTGCTTATTACTCCACCAGCAGACCGCACTGATGTAGCAGCGGCGTTGACAGTGCTGAGTCGTCGAGAAAAGAACCGTAACTGGACCAGTACGGGCGAGGACGAGACCCAACCAGACTTCACTGGCGCAAACTTTCAGGGAGCAACGCTCTGGAACAAGAGCGAGGGGCTTGCACGAATAGGTACTAATCTGGAATTGGCCCATCTTGAGGGTGCAAATCTTAGGGGAGCCAAACTATCGGGCGCGAACCTTATCGCAGCCAAATTTAAGGGCGCGGATCTTTCAGAAGCTAAACTGGTGGGTGCAAATCTTATTAGCTCCAAAATAGTGAACGTATATCTTATTAGAGCCGATCTTAAAGGTGCAAATCTTACGATGGCAGATATTAAAGAGGATACGATACTTAAGGTAGCTAAACTTGAGAGTGCGAAATTTGGGGGAGCCGTTTTCTGCAATGTCAATCTTGAGGGTGCAAACTTCTGGGACGCTAATCTTAGGGGAACAGTTTTTAACGAAACCAATCTATCGGGTGCTCTTCTTGCTGGAGTCCACCTCCAAGATTCAAACGGTTTAACGACTGAGATGATAAAAGAAGCATTTGGAGACAATAATACGTCCCTACCCAGTGGCGTGATTCGGCCCACACACTGGAGTAGCCAAGAGGAGGCTATCAAAAAATGGCAGGCGTTTTGCAGGGATGAAGGTTTTACAGTTTAGCTCTAACGGCATCTATTGTATTTGCCACCCTCAAATTAAATAAAAAAGAAGACACTATACGGTGATAGGATTAAGCACGAATTTTTCGACGCCGCGATAGACGCGAGACACGCTACGCCAACTATTGTGTTTAATAACGTGTAGTGCCTGCAAAAACGGGTTGACATTGCTGCGTAATGGGATAAGTTTTCTAAATGGAATATCGTGTAGAAATTTATCAAACTGAACGAGGACGACGCCCTTTTGTAGATTGGATGAATAAACTTAGAGATTCACGAGGTAAAAAACTTATTAATCAACGCATTCAACGAATTTCTGACGGAGATATGGGAGATTATCAGCGTATTCAGGGGGGTGGAGGTGTATTGGAATTTCGAATACATAGTGGGCCTGGGTACCGTATCTACTTTGGAAGGATCGGAGAAAGGATCATTCTTTTGTTGTGTGGTGGAATGAAACGTTCACAGCGTAGCGACAGTCAACGTGCAAAGCGATATTTGGCTGATTATAAGGAGCGTGTTTTATGAAAGCCTCTATTCCTTTTGAAGATTATCTGGTGCCAAAACTCAAAGATTCCAAATATGCAGATGAGTATATTGATGTCGCCCTGGAGACTTATGACGAAGACCAGAATCTGGATGCTTTGCTGTTCATTTTACAAAGTGTTGTTCGGGCACAGGACGAAGACAAAAAGGTGACACAAAAAATTTATTGGGCATTTAAAAAGAGAGGTATTTTGCCCGTGTTGAAGAAATCGTCACGCTCCCGCTACAAATACGCTCTGGAGTATCTTGGTCTTTCTACTCAGAGAGTAGCAGCCGATTCGTTGGCATCGAACCAATTTGTCGGAAATGAGGCGTCCGGTTAGTTGGTATTACGCTATTTAGTAAATAAAAAAGGAGATACCGTCTGGTATCTCCTTTTTCTTTTTATCGCGATGATGGATCAGGTGCGGATTTCTCGGAGGATGTGGCGGCAGCCGTAGAGGTAGATGCCCGTGTCAACGGAGAGCGAGATGTAGCCTACGCCCGCGTCGATCCAGCGGTTGGCGGCTTCGGGGGAGTCGGCAAATGTGCCGACGGTGAGTCCGGCGTCGTTGATCAGTTTTGCGGCTTCGCGCATTCGGTCAACCACGCGCGGGTCGTTGACCTGGCCGGGTATGCCGAGAGATTGCGAGAGGTCATAAGGTCCCAGGAAGATGACGTCGAGACCCGGAACTGAGATGATTTCTTCGAGGTTTTCAAGGCCTTCTACGCCTTCGATGTGGATGAGTATCATCGATGAGGCATTGAGGCGTTCAAAGATGGCGCCACCATCTGCAAAGTAGCGGGCTGCTCGGGTATAGGGCGAGACGCCCCGCATGCCCAGTGGTGAATATTTGGCTGCTCGCACAACGGCTTCGGCATCGGCTTTGTTGCAGATTTGCGGTACCTGTACGCCGCCAGCGCCTATGTCGAGGGCGCGCAAGATCTGTGCGGGGTCATTTTCTCGCACTCTGACAATGGGTGTGATATCGACGCCGTGTGCAACGCGGCAGAGGTCTTCGCAGGTGGGTATGTCGAGCGGCCCGTGTTCGGTGTCGAGGATGACAAAGTCAAATCCGCTGTATGCCGCGATTTCGATGAGCGCGCCAGAACTGAGGTTGACGAAAGGCCCGATGGCAACGTCGCCATTAGAGAGTTTGTTTTTGAGCAGGTTTTCGGCCATTTTGGAACTCCTGTTGGTAAAGAATAGACGAATAGACGAATAGACGAATAGACGAATAGACGAATAGACGAATAGACGAATAGACGAATAGACGAACCCCACCCAACCGCCCAAAGTAGTTACAAACTCCGCCGTAGATTCGTAGATTCGCTACACACCGATAAAAGATCTATCATTTGTTTTTTCGCACCAGTCGCGCAGGCGGCGGCGGTGGTCGTCGAGTTCGTTTTTGAAGCGCGCGTTGACGGCGAGGTTGACCATTTCACCAGGGTCGTTCTGGAGGTCGATGAGTTGTTCTCGGTGGCGGCCCATGGGAAAGGTGCTGTATTTGTAGCGGTCGGTGAGGACGGCACGCGAAGCACCGCTACCGCCTGGACCAGAGCCGAGGTCGATGATGGTTTCAACGACGAGGTCGTCGCGCCATTCGCCGGATGTGTTGCCTTCTGCGAGAGACCGCAGGCTCAATCCGTCGAGGCCGTCGGGAACGCTCGCACCGCCTATGTCGCATAAGGTGGGCAGAAGGTCGAGGCCGAGGGAGACGAGGTGGGTGTCGTTGACGCCACCGGGTTGCGTGACGCCTTTGTGGCTGACGATGAATGGGATGTTGATGACTTCTTCGTAGAGGCTGGTTTTTTGATTCCAGTTGTGTGCGCCGTGTCCGTCGCCGTGATCTGAGGTGAAGACGATGTATGTGTTTTCTTCGAGGTCCAGGTCGCGCAAGCCGTTGAGGAGGACGCCGATTTCGGCATCGACTTTTTCGCACAGGCGGTAATAGAGGAAGCGGAGGCGCCGCCAGTCGTCTTCGGTGTATTCGATGGTGGGATAGACGCGGCGGTTGGCCTGGCGCAGCATTTGCAGGATGTCGGGTGAATAGGGTGGGATGGCGAAGTTCGCGGGCAGGTTCGGACATTCTTCTATGGTTGTGGGTTCTGGTACAGGACCTTGTGGAAGCGGCTGACTGCGGGCGACCTGGCAGATGTCGTGGGGGTTGAGAAATGACGCGATGAGGAAGAAGGGGTTGTCGCGGTCGCGTTTCATAAATTCGATGGCGCGAAGGGGCACTTCGTCGTCGCGGTTGCCGCAGATGACTTCGAGGCCGCTTTCTTCGGGTGTGGTGCCCGGGACGTGCCATTTGCCAGAGAGGGCGCAGTCATAACTCGCGTTTTTGAGAAAGTTGCCGAGGGTTTTGCCTTTGTATTCGGGTTTGATCGGGGTGCCGTTGCTCGTGGCGCCGTTTTGATGGGGATAGAGGCCCGTCATATAGCTGGCGCGCTGGGGACCGCACAGGGGATGCGTGCAATAGGCGCGGGTGAAGCGCACGCCGGTTTCGGCGAGGCTGTCCATATTGGGAGTGTGAACATCGGGGTTGCCCGCACAGGACATGGCCCCGGCGTATTGCTGATCGGTGATGATGAAGAGGATATTGGGACGATCTGGCATGTGACATCCTTTTTTGAAAGTGAGCTGCAGCTCGACGGTTAAAAAAAATCTGGTTTCATCTATTAGTATGTGGTGCCAAAGACGCTAACAAAGATGAGAAAATCGGCAAAGTTAATCATACCATCGTCGTTCAGGTCCATGCGGGCATCGTAATTGGCATCTGATGATGATAATCCAAAAACGCCGGTAAAGGCGAGAAAATCGGCAAAGTCAACGTCGTGGTCGCCATCGAAATCGCCGGAAATGGTAGTAACAGTGATCACGGCGTTGGACACATCCAATGAGTCCTGTTGTCCACTGAGGTCGGCCATTAAAATGGTTTTGACAATGAGCGTTGTTTCGGATTCAAGGGTGTTGGTCACTTGCAGGTCAATTTGACCGAGATAACCATTGGCTGGTACAGTGGGGGTAGAGATGAGCAGTGCTGATAGGACAGGACGGGCGGGTGTTTGGCGCAGGGATGCACCTGTAAAACTCGTGCCCGATATGTTGCCGATGTAGTCGAAAAATGTCTTGTCCGGCAGGTCGAGTTCTATTTCGTAGCCATAAGTTTGTTTGTCTGCAGCCATTGGAACAAAGAGTTGAAATTGTATCGTATCGCCTGCTGTTTGTTCGGGTATGATCAGCCCGTTGTTCTGTACAGCGGGTGTTTCAATTTGTGTGTCGAGGTGGAGTAGCATGCCGGCAAATTCACCGCTTGCAGGCTCGTTAAACGATATGATATTTGTCGTTGTGATTTCGTCGATCAATGCCACGCTTTGTGCAAGTGTAACCATTTTAATGCCCAGGGTAAATGCCTTATCCGTTACATCCACTGCAGTGGTAAATTCAGCGCGTGCTACAAAACCGGATTCCGGCAGGGTGACAAGGGCAGCAGATGCGAAGTTTGTGCCAGTCGAGTCTGGTTCTGGAACGACAAAGGCGAACGCACTGTTTTCGGCTTTGTCAAAAGTCAAAATAGCAGGATCAAAGTCGAATATGACTACCACGCCGGCGAGAGGTGTGGTCACACCTTTTGCGAAGACTTCAACGGCAATTTTTGTGCCCTGTCCAGAGATAGTACCTGAGGTAACGCCATCATCTGTCTGATTGCCCGGCCCGCCATCGGGAATGAGATCGAGCGATAGCATAGCATTTGCATTGGGACCAGCAGAGGCTTGTCCCACGAAGACCAGCAATGCAAGGGTGGTAATAAATAGGAATTCTTTTTTGAAAAACATTTGCGACCTCCTTCCTGACTACAGCCGTGGATCCACGGGTTCTGTTTCGAGCGCGAGGACTCCGAAGACGCATTCGTGGATGCGGCGCAGGGGCTCGTTTTGAACGAAGCGGCTGAGGGCTTCGAGGCCCAGGGCAAATTCGCGCAGGGCGAGAGATTGCTTGGTTTTGACATTGCGCCAGCGCAATTTTTCGAGATTTTCGGGGGTGGTGTATTCGGGACCGTAGATGATGCGGAGGTATTCGCGTCCTCTGCATTTGATGGCGGGCTGGATCAGCCGGCCTTTTTTATTTTTCGCAATAAAATCTATGGGTTTGACGACCATGCCCTCGCTGCCCTGTGCTGTTTTTTCTTTCCACCATGCAGTGGTGTTGGCACAACTTTGTGTGTCGTTGAGATCGACGACGCGGTATGACGTGGCATGGAGGAGTTCGGGATCAGCCATGCATAGTTTTGAGAGGGTTTCCATGTGATAGGTATGTGGCTGGTTGTGGTGAACGCTTCCTTCTGTGGCGAGGATGTGAAAGGGCGCGAGTTTGAGGTCTGTGAGATTTTGAACGGGCCAGCAGTAGGCGCGATACGCGTGGATGTAGTGGTCGATGCGTTGTGAACTGGCTCTGTATTTGGCGAGCCAGGCGGCGACGTCGATGTTGTTGTTGGCGTTTAGAGCTTCAATGGTGGCGTTGAGTGAGGCATGGGCAGAGGCACCGACAGCTGCGTATTGTTCTTGCAATAGTTGTTGTGCGCGCGCAGACCAGGGCATGAGTTCGCAGTCGAGGGCTATCCATGTGGTGTTGAGGTCATTCCAGAGGTCGGCTTTGGAGACGGCGTTTTGGAGACGGGAAAGGAATGCGGTTTCGAGGGTTGCATCGTCAAAGAAGGAACGGCCTGTTCGGGTATAACACGCGCCGGGTGCGGGTTCGGATAGGCCAAAACGCGCGCGGGCATCGTCATCATTTTTGCACAGGATGACTATGGCGCGGGATCCCATGTGTTTTTCTTCTGCTATGGCCTGAGTGATGTTGTTTTCCCGGTAATAGGCATAAGCTTCATCGGGGTGTTCGAGGATGTTGGGACGCGAACTGGGTTTTGATGGGGACATGGTCGGCGGCAGGTAGATCAGCCATTTGGGGTCGATGGCGTAGCGGCTCATGATTTCGAGTGCGGCTGTGGCGTGTTCTTCGCGGATGGTGATGCGCGGGATGAGAAAGGTATCTACGGCTCGCTTGCCGCTGACGTCGTCGATGTCGAGCATGTCGTCGTGCGTTTGCTGTGCGGAGCGCGTGGTGTTAGAGGCGAGAGGACGCGCGGGTTTGCTATATGTTTTGAGCGCGGGCACGGAGACGCATTCTTTTTCGGGATAACGCAGGGCTGTGAGTGCGCCGCCATAGGCGCAGCCCGTGTCGATGTTGATGGTGTTGTTGAGCCATTCGGGATTGGATACGGGTGTGTGTCCATAGACGACAGTGGCTGTGCCGCGATATCGCGCCGCCCAGTTGAGGCGGATGGGCAGGCCGAATTCGTCGGTTTCGCCCGTGGTTTCGCCATATAGGGCGAAGGCGCGCACGGTGCCCGAGGTGCGTCCGGCGAGTTCTTCTTTCATTCCGGCGTGTGCAACGATGAGGTTGCCGTTGTCGAGTATGTAGTGGCTGACGAGGCTGTCGAGGAATTTTGCATAGCGTTTGTGGTCTTCAATGGGATATGATTCGAGCTGTTCGAGGGTTTCGGCAAGGCCATAAGTGGGTCTGACATTTTTGCCCTGTAGCGCGCGAACGAGGCGCGTGTCGTGATTGCCTGGGATGCAGAGGGCGGCGCCGGAATCGACCATTTGTATGACGAGGTCGAGTACCTCGGGTGTTTTGGGACCGCGATCTACGAGGTCGCCGAGAAAGATGGCTTTGCGTCCCGGCGGTGGTGCGATGTGGTTGGACTGAATGTCGTAGCCGAGTTTGTCGAGTAGGGAGAGGAGTTCGTCGTAACAGCCGTGTACATCGCCGATGATGTCAAAGGGACCGCGTTCGTCGCGGCGGTTGGGCCAAACTTTTTCGCGTGTGACACACACGCGCTGGATTTCTTCTTCTGAGCGCAGGGTGTAGATGCGGCGAAATCCTTCGCGTTTGAGGCGTCTGAACGAGCGGCGGAGTTGATGGCGTTGTTGCGCGATAACGCGATGCGCAAAGTTGCGGTCTGGGCGGTGTTTGTTGCGTTCGCGGCAGAGGTCTTCGGGCATGTCGAGGACGATGGCGATGGGGAAGACGTGATGTTGTTTGGCCAGTGCGACGAGGGATTTGCGGGCGCTTTCCTGTACGTTGGTGGCGTCGATAACGGTGAGTTTGTAATTGGCGAGGCGTTTGGCTGCCACGTAGTGGAGGGTTTCAAATGCCTCTTTTGTGATGGTCTGATCGGTTTCGTCGTCGCTGATGAGTCCGCGGAAGTAGTCGGAGGAGAGGACTTCGGTCGGTTTGAAGTGGGTTTTGGCAAATGTGGATTTGCCAGAGCCAGATACGCCGATGAGGACGACGAGGGAGATTTCGGGGAGTGTGATGTTCATGGTTTATTTTGTATTAAATACGGCCATTTGCGTTGGTGGTCCTGCTTTGGGATCTACGGGACCGATGGGTTTGATTGTTGTGTGGTAGTTGAATTTTTTTTCGATGCCTTGCGTCCAGTGTTGAAATTGTTTGCGCGACCACTCGAACCGGTGATCGGGATGGCGAAATTGCCCGGCGGGAAGAGATTCCCAAAGCGTGTTGAAGTCGGCGTTTGGGGTGGTGATGATGACGGTGTTGGGATGGGCATATTCGAATACGACGCGTTCGCAGACGGGTAGTCGCGATGGGTCGAGGTGTTCGACGACTTCGAGGAGTACTGCGGCGTCATAGCCGTCGAGGCGCGTGTCGCGATAGAATAGGGATCCGTGAATGAGTTCGATGCGGTTGCGCTGTATGGATTGCTCAAGGCGGTTATGAGCGCGGCTCAAGGCATAGTGTGATACTTCCATGCCGAGGATTTTGGTGAATTGGGCGCGTTCTGACAGGACTTGTGTGAAGTGGCCTTCACCGCAGCCGAGGTCGAGTACGCGTTGTGCGCCGCTGTTTTCGAGTTCTTTGAGTACGGCATTGTGCCGTTGCTGGTTTAGTCTGAGGTTGTTTTCGACAACGAGTTCGTTGTCTTTGATATTGCGCGATAGGGGTTGTTCATCCATGAGGCGATAGGCTTCCTGGGTGAGGATGCGCTGGTGTCTGAGGTATCGGTCGATGATGAGGTCGCGTTTGGGGTGGTCTGATAACCAGCCTTCGCCGCGGCGCATCAGGGTGTCGATTTCAGATTGGCTGACGAAGTAGTGTTTGTCGTCATCGAGTACGGGGATGAGGACGTAGAGATGGGTGAGCAGGTTTTTTAGTGGGATGTTTGCTTCGAGTGAGACGGTGTAATACGGGCTGTACCCCCATTCTGAGAATTTTTCGTCGAGGAGGTGCGGTTTGGCTGTGACTTTATATCCCAATGGCTGAAACAGGTCGTTGAGTAGTTGGTCGCCGCCGCGACAAGGAAGAACGTGGATTTCTGCGTGCAAGGGGATGGGCCGGGTGACGAGGTCGGGTCGGTCGGCGCACTGGCCTTTGAGCGCGCTGCCAAATACGCGGGCGATGGCTACGCTGGTAAATGAGGAGGCGACATAGGGACGATCTGTGACATAATCGCGAAGTGCAAAGGTGTTTTGGCGACGGCGTTTGAGGCCAATGGTGTCGAGGTCGAGCAATAGGGCAGCCGTGCATTTTTCATCTGTGGCTTCGGGATAAAATACATGTGCGCGACCAAAAGATAAGTTAAACGTTTGTGCGCGTCCGGGATGTTTGTGTAGCAGATAGCCCAGGTCGGTTGCGGGGTTGTATGTGGTTGTGATGGTTAAGAGCATGTGAAGTGTGATCCACAGAAAAAACGCGAATAATTTGAGCGTTTTACGCAGAAAAAACGCAGATGTGTAGGGGCGAAAAATCTTTCGCCCGTTTGTAGGGGCGAGGCATGCCTCGCCCGTCATCGCGGCATGATTCCCTGCTCAACATCATGCAGAGCCTGCCCTTGAGGTTTTAATCAAGGGGACATGGCCGAGCTGCGATCCAGAGGTTTTGTTTGTTATTACTGACGTTGTGCATTGGCGTGCTGTTTCAAGATACACAGAAAATCATATAAATGATAGTGTTACTTGTACCTATGCTGATCTTTTTAGGTGGACTGAAATTTGTTGATGGTGTATTTTTCGATGATGGATGCGAGGTGTTTGACGTTTGAGAGAATTTACATTTTTGGAAGGGGCGAAAAATGATACGCGAGATCGTGATGGCTGGCATATCCGTTGGGGCGGTGATTGCGCTGGCGTGGTGGATGGATCATCCAAAAAAAGAGGTGGGAAGTCTGTTGGCTGTTGGTGTGTTTGTGGTGATCGTTGTGGTTGCTTTTCTAAAAAATAAGAATCAGGTGACGCGCTATCAAAGGATGAAGCACAAGAATGATAAGTGAATGTAGCGGGGGAATAGGGATGTTTGTTATGAGAGGGTTTGGCAGTGTGGTTGTGATGGTCCTTGTCGCTGGATTGATGTGGCACTGTGGTGGCGAGCGTGTGATGATGGAGGTAGATGAGCAGGTTGGGCAGCCGCTGAGTAAGCTGGCGGTGCAAGACAATGCGTCGGGGGCTGTGGTGGTGGCTTCTGTGCGACAGGATGACGCGCCTATAAGTGGTGCAATGGTAGAGTTTGCGCGTTCTATTGCGGGTCTGGCGGCAGAGTATGCGTGGTCGGGGATGACGGATGAAGAGGGTCGGGTGCGGTTGGAGATTGCGGGCGATGCGACGGGTTATTATCAGGTGCGTGCATCGCAGGATGGCCGGGTGATCGGTTTGTGGTCGAGTATTCCGATTAATGCAGGCGATGAGGTGATGGTCAATTTGCCCATTGATGGGAAGGCGAGTGTGATGAAGATGTCTCCGTCGTCGGCTTGCGCGGATCGCGTGCTCAATTTTGGTTTTTATGCCTTTTTTATGCCGGTCAGTTCCAGTGCAGATCCCGATCCGGATGCCGCCGGGTTTAATACACATGTGGGTTATGAAGCGGATTTGTTGACGGCTCTGGAAGCGATGGATGGCGCAGGGCTGGCGTTTTCCCGGCGTGGTATTGATATATGGCCCAATATCTGGCTGCTGTCGGCTGGTTCGGAATACGATGTTGTGGGCGGTGGTATTACGATTCTCAATTCTCGAACCCGCGATGAGATGGGCAATCAGGTGGTGACTTTTACTTCGGGGCATATTGCGTTTCGGCAGTCGCTTCTGGTGCGTGTCGAAGATGGAGCGCGCTGGGTTAGTCACGATGACTTGACGAGCGAGGTACGCGTGGGCGCGCTGGCTAGTACGACGGGGGAGGCGCGTTTACTGGTGCTGACGGGTCTGGTCAATGCCGATGGGGTTTTGGCTGCGGGTGTGCGCGTTGAAACGCAAACGGATACGGTGGTTGCCGATGGCAGCGCGGATTATTTTATTACTGCTGCTGGCGCGTCGCCGAACCTTGAAGGCAGGCGGCATCTTTATCCGCCTGTAGATACGATGCCGCAGGTGGTTTATGTGGGAGCCAGCGACGAAGAATTACTCGGTGCGCTTGCGTCTGGTAGGATTGATGCTCTGGCTCAAGGAGCAATCGGCAACCGCGATGCGGTTCACGCTTCGGGTGGTGCTTTTGTGGTTACGGCGCTGGATGCCGCGGTTGAGTATGGCGGCTTTACCCTTGGTGTAGAGGATGCGGATTTGGCTGCCTGTATTGATGATAAGATCAATTATCTGACGGATGACCGACGCATCGGCTATGGAGAGTGGAGACAAGATCCTATGATTTTCATGACCCGGGCCAGGATGTGGCAGGGGCAATGATTATTAAGCACACTCTTCATTTAACTCCTCAAAGCCTTCGGGTTTTGAGGAGTTTTTTATTTTTCCGCTTGACAAGAGAATTGTTTGAGTGTATTATTTAGGTAGAACACTAAGACGCTGGTAATTTTTAACTCGATTGGAGGATCAAATGACTGCTCGATATTTTAAGTTCTGCCGATCTGGTCTCGGGATGTTCGCAACGGCGCGTGGAACACTGTTGGGCTTCTGTTTGTTCGTCGGATGTGCGACCGCGGGTGCTGAGGAACCCCCTCGGGTGGTGCGGACTGTGCCGGAGAATGGTGCGCAGTCGGTGGATGCCGCTACGACGGAGTTGCGCGTCACTTTTGACCAGCCCATGAGGCGCGGGATGTCGTTTACGATTATAGGGAACAAATCTATGCTCCCAGAGGTTGCCGGAAAGCCCCGGTGGATTTCTGATACGACTATTGTTCTTCCTGTGAAACTCAAGCCGGGCCGCGAATATCGATTGGGTATCAATTCAAAGTCAAAGCGTTATCAGAATTTTCGAGGAACCAATGGGCTTCCCGCGGTTCCCGATTCCATCTCTTTCAGGACTGCTCTTTCGGGCGATGTAAAACCCCTGGATCCAGAAAAGAATCGGAAATCGTTGGAGCAGTTGAGGTCGGCCATTGAGGAGAAGTATTCCCATCGCGATCTGCGGGGCGTGGATTGGGATGTTAGATTTTCTGAGTTCGAGGCGCGGTTGATTGATGCGAAGATGCCCGGCCAGTTTGCCAGTCTTGCTGGACAACTTCTGGAAGTCGCCCGCGATGCTCATATCTGGATTGGTGTGGATGGTGATCAATTAGCTGGCTTTCAGCGCAATGTTCGCCTCAACGCGGATCGAGAGTTGCTGAAACAAACAGTACCTCAGTTTCGATCCGTCAATCGCGTGGTGGCTACTGGAAGATTTCCAGATGGACCGGCGTATCTGGTGATTGGAAGTTGGGCACAAAAAGCGGCCCGGGATATCGAGGCCGCTGCGAAATGGATCGACGAACTGTCTCCGGATGATACACTGATTCTGGATATTCGGTTCAACAGTGGAGGAGACGAGCGGTTGGCGAGAAAGATCGCCGGTCGATTTGTCGATCAATCTGTGGTATATGCCGGTCATGTCAATCGCGATACTTCCAGTCCTTCTGGTTTTTCTGAAATCAAGACGCGAACGCTGAAGCCGATTCGGCCCGGTTTTCGAGGGCGCACGGTCGTTTTGATGGGGCCGGTCAATATGAGCAGTTGCGAGGCGTTTTTGTTGATGATGAAGCAAGCACCACAATGCACGCTGATGGGCGAGAAGTCCTACGGTAGTTCGGGCAATCCAAAGCCCATTTCCCTGGCGAATGGGGTAACCGTGTTTCTTCCGTCGTGGGTGGCTTTGACGCCCGATGGAGAGCCGTTTGAGGGTAAGGGTATCTCACCCGATGTTCACGTCGAATTTCCCGACGGATCAGAGGATGATCCTTTAATCAACGCAGCCCTTGAATTGTTGAAAGGCGATGAGAGGTAAGATGTAGGGGCGAGGCATGCCTCGCCCGTTTTAAGATACAAGACGTAAGAAGGGATGACTTTAACGTCTCACCTGTATCAAAGGAGTATGACATGAAACAATTTTTTGCGCTGTATGTGAAGGAGATCAAAGCGAATAGAACCCTTTTTCTCTTTTTGCTCCTTTTGATTGCGGGGATAAATGTCTATGGGTTTATGGACAATGACTTAGATTTTCCTTTGTCAATTCTGGCTGCTTTTATCCTCGTTCTCAGTCTGCCCTTTTTGCTGGCACACGCCTTCAATACCGAGTGGAAATCAGAAACGCATTATCAGATGTTTGCACTGCCGATTCCACAATACACAATGATTCTGGCAAAGATCGCTGCGGTTGCGAGTAAGGGCATTGTAGGTGGCATAATTGTAATAAATTGTCTGTACTTATGGCTGATGGGTGCTGCGGCCGATGATATAAGACTTTCATTTTTCGGAAGGGAGGTGACGGGGGTACCAGCGTTTTCTGATTTTGCTTTTTGGACTGGTATGACACTTGTGACATATATGGTTTTCATTCTCGGCGTTGTGGCCGGAATGGAGGGGGTAAAGTTTTCGGTTAAGCGGTATCGGGGATTGACTGCGGTTGCTTTTTTTATTCTTGCCGTGTTTGTGTATGGCCGACTTTTACCACAAGACGATTGGTCTCCTTTCGTCTATACGTTTCTGATGGGTGTCATCTTTATGATTATTGGGCTTGTTGTGTATGAAAAACGCGCGGAAATATGACGTTCAGTGTCTGACCTTACAAAAAGTCAGGAGGCATTTGTATGCCACCTTATGAGTTTGATCCGAATGCACCTATTTATCTACAAATTATTGGCGAGATCAAAAAGCGTTCGGTGCGCGGGGTTTATTCGCCGGGTTCAAAGTTGCCTTCGGTGCGGGATATGGCGAGGAAAATGGGCGTGAATCCCAATACGATGGCGCGGGCTTATGCAGAACTCGAGCGGGAGGGATTTGTTTTTACGCGGCGCGGGCAGGGTTCGTTTGTTACGGGGGATGGGAAGAAGATTGAGGCTGAAAAGCGGAAGTTGGCACAGAGTGCTGTTGCGCGGTTTGTTGCAGAGGTTGGAGAATTAGATCTTTCCAGCGAGCAAGTTGCCAATTTGTTGCGCGATATAGAGGAGGATTTGACATGATGATCGATGTTCGAGATGTGTGGAAGCGATATCCAGGTGCGTGGGCACTGCGCGGTGTTTCTTTTCAGGTTGAGCGCGGGCGCGTGCAAGGTGTGTTGGGCGAAAATGGCAGTGGAAAGAGTACGTTGTTCCGCATTCTGGCTGGTTTGACCCGTCCGTCGCGGGGATCCGCCGAGGTGATGGGGCAAGCGGTGAGTGTGAAGACCCGACAGCATGTGGCTTATTTGACGGAGGTCAATCCGTTTTACGATTGGATGAAGGTGACGGAGCAGGTCGAGTTTTTGGCGCGTTTTTATCCGATGTGGGATATGGATAAGTCGCGCGAGTTGCTGAGTTTTATGGGGCTGGATGGCGATAAAAAGGTGGGCGCGCTTTCGCGGGGTCAACAGGGACGGCTCAAGGTGGTGTGCGCGTTTTCCTGGCCCAGTGATCTGGTTTTGATGGATGAGCCGCTATCCGGTATTGATCCCCCGTCGCGCAAACGTATTGTCGAAGCCCTGTTTAGTGAGTTTCGTTTTGGAGAGCAGACGATTTTGATTTCGACGCATCTGGTCCATGAAGTGGGCGAGTTTATCGAGGATGTGATGTTTATGAAAGAGGGCGAGATCGCGCTTTCCGGCAATGCAGATGCTCTGCGTGAGGAACGCGGGGAGTCGCTTTCGGAGATGTTTGAGATGGTGGCGATGTGAGATGGCCGGTGCCGTAATGTTGTAGGGGACGGCCCCTGTGCCGTCCCGTCATCGCGGCATGTTCCCTGCTTAAATCATGCAGGGACATGCTTTAGCCGCGATCCAGCCTACCGAGATTTGAAAGGAGTATGACATGAAACCATTTTTAGCATTGTATATGAAAGAACTCAAAGCGAATAAAACCCTTTTTCTATTTTTGCTGCTTTTGATTGCCGGGATAAATGCTTATGGGGTTATGCAGATGGCAAATGTTTCGCAAGAACAGCTTGTTGCACAAGAACGGATGATCCTCAAATTTTTGCTATTTGTTATGTTGCCTATCAATCTGGCAAAATCTATCCTCGTTCTGAGTCTGCCCTTTTTGCTGGCGCACACCTTCAATTCTGAGTGGCGATCCGAGACGCATTATCAGATGTTTGCATTGCCGGTGTCACAATATACGGTGATTTTAGCAAAGGTCGCTGCGGTTGCAAGTGTTGGCTTTGTAGGTGGTGGGATTGTTATTGGCTGTGTGTATTTATCGATGGCAAAAGTCGCTGACTGGCTGGTAGATGTAGGGTCTGTATTCAGGGGAGAGGTTATGCCATTTTTTGATTTTGTTCATATAGCAAGTTTGATGCTTGTGACTTATATGATTTTTATTTTTGGTATTGTGATGGGGGTGGAGGGAGTGAAGTTTTCAGTTAAGCGGTATCGGAGATTGGCTGCGGTTGCTTCTTTTGTTGTATTTTTATTTTATAGCTTCTTCACGCTTCAAGGTCTGAGTGTTTTTGCAAGTTTCCTGGTGCCGATGCTTCCTGTTTCTCATAATATAGGTTTCATTTCTATGGAAACGAATGTAATGCCTTATTTTTCTATCATTCTTACGGGTATCATCTTCATGATCATTGGGCTTGTGATGTATGAAAAACGCGCGGAAATATGAATTTCATTCTCCAATCACCTGTATTCGCTTGACTTGACTTAATCTCGCTCCAAAAGCGAGTGCTGCCAGAATATCCTCTTTTTTCAGATCTTCATAATCGTCCAGAATATCGTCAATGGACATATCCCCACTTAAGAGTGTCAAAATCATCTCAACTGGATACCGCAATCCCCGTATGCATGGTTTGCCATGACAAATTTCAGGATTTATGGTAATGCGTTTCAGCAATTTTTCTGTAGAATGATCCGATTGCAGAGCCATATACCTATTCTTCCCCAAAATCCGTCATGATCGGTTTGTGCTACTCAGAGAGACGTCGGTTGAGGTCAACTGGAACCGCATAGCGCGGAGCGGCGATGGGTTCGCCTGGGGCAGGTCGTTCCAGAAAGGTTACGCTGTCGTAGAAATCATCCAATGCGATAAATCTGCCGTTCTCTTCCGCCCATTCCCGCATCCGGCGATTGCAGCTATGCCGCCACGACAAAACTTCAATACGCCAACCTCGGCGTCGCATGCGCTCCAGGTCAGCGTGAAAGCCGACGCCATCATCAAAGCCGGCTCCGTCTCCAGTGAGCATGACCACAATACCTGGATTGCCGTTGTAATCGAACCCATCGCGCAGCATCTCGGTTTGCAGTACCTGGTCCACGCCCTGTTCCCGTCCCTGTATTGCACCGCGTTCCAATAGCTTGATGGTAACGCCTTCGTTCTCTAAACGATTCCAGACGTGCCGTAGTTCTGGTGGGATAGAGCCAACGGCGACAGCATGCTCAATTTTTCGTCCGGCACGCGCCAGTTCCAGCAAATTCCGAAAGTGAATACGCACGCGAGAACGCACAGCTTCGCCTTCTCTGTCAATGGCAACTTGTTGAGCACTGATGAAAATGTTGGAATCGTCCCAATAAATAAAAACTTTGCCCATTTTGTCTCTCCGGTTTTGCTCGTCCCGGTTACACTCAATTTTCTTTTTTTGACCCACGTCTAAAAATAGCCTATTTGCCATGACCAGTCAACAGGAAGGCTGGAGGTTGGACGACTGGTGTTGCTGGCACACGCCTTCAATTTCGAGTGGCGATCTGAAACGCATTATCTTATGTTTGCGCTGCCAGAATGTCCTCTTTTTTCAGATCTTCATAATCGTCCAGAATATCCTCAGAGAAAACGCATTGACACCATCTAACACCGCCACATTTGCAGATACGACCTATCAGCGCCGCTATGATGTCGATTGGCTGAGGGTGCTGGCCATGGTTTTGCTCATTATCTATCACATTGTCGTCAGTTTTCAACCCTGGGCTACAAAAATATTCTTCATCCAGAACGAGCAGTCCATAGAGGGACTATGGATTATCATGGCCATGATAAACGTGTGGCGTATTCCAATTCTTTTTTTAATCTCTGGCATGGGCGTTCGCTTTGCTATGGAACGCCGCGACTGGAAACAGCTTCTTAAAGACCGCACGGTTCGGATACTTATACCATTCTTATTCGGTTTCTTTTTTATTTGCCCGATCAGTGTCTATTTCTCACTGAGATTCTATAATCAAGAAGGCGCGTACATTCCCAATCCCGGGCATCTCTGGTTTCTCGCCAATATTTTCTTATATGTTCTGTTACTCCTGCCGCTCTGGATTTACCTGAGAAACAACCCAGACAATTACATTTTGCGTGCGTTTTCAAAAATATTTCGCCGACCACCGGGACTTTATCTTGTCGCTCTACCCGTAATGGTTGAAGTATTGCTTGTGAACCCGACGCATTTTCCCGCCTATGCCCAGACACCACATGGCTTCTATCTTGGCATGATCTGTTTTATCATGGGGTTCGTCTTTATTTCTATTGGGGATAATTTCTGGCGGGCTGTGGAACGCATCCGTAGAATTGCCCTGACAGTGGCATTTCTACTTTATCTGGTGCGGTTAATGGTTTTTCATCTGAATGGAGAACCCAGTTTGCTAACGGCTTTTGAATCTGTGAACTGGATGTTAGCCATACTTGGGTATGGGTCATTATACCTCAATAGGCCCTCTGATAGCTTGACCTACTTCAGCAAAGCTGTATATCCCGTGTACATTATTCACATGCCCGTGCAGTACTGTATTTCATTCTATCTCTTGCCTCTTGCTTTGCCAGTGTTCCTGAAACTGATTTTGCTGCTTTTGGGAACCTTCGGTGTCAGTCTGTTAATTTATGAATATTTCATCCGGCGATTAAGATGGATCCAACCCATGTTTGGTGTAAAAATATGACAATGCGATGGGTGTGGTTATTTGCCGTTCTTTTATTTTCTGCACAGGTGCAGGCAAAGGTGATTCAGGGCACTGTGACCGATGCGTCAACAGGTGAGCCGCTTCCCGCTGCAACGGTGCATGTTCTGGGGGCTTATGATGGGACGATTTCAAATACCGAGGGCAAGTATGTGCTGTCTTTGCGTTCTGTTCCCGCGGTGGTGGAGGTGCGTTATATCGGCTACCGGTCACAGCGGTACAATGTGACGGAGGACGCAGCCGATGTGCGTGATTTTGCCCTGGCGCCTGTGCCGATTGAGTTGGAGACGCTCGTGGTGACGGCTGAGGATATGGGGCCCAGTATTATGCGTAAGGTCATCGCGCAGAAGCAAACGTGGTGGGATAGTCTGGAGACGTTTCGCGTTGAAGCTTATTCGCGCTTTGTCTATTACAGGGGAAAGGGGGATAATGACTCATCGGAGATTGTCGCGATTATTGAGAGCTTGTCCGATGGTTTTTGGGATAGGGAAAAAGGGTGGCGGGAGGTTATTAAGGACAAACGCGAGACAGAGAATTTGGATTTTGAGATTGCACTGCCTGCGGCTGCAGGTGTGAATTTGTACGATGATGAGACTGAACTCGCTGGGCATCTTATGATCGGTGTTACGCATCCCGATGCATTGGATCATTATGATTTTGTGCTCACAGGCCGTCGCAAGATGGATGAGCACATTATTTACGATATTGACGTGAAACCCAAACACAGTCTCAAGACGGCTTTTAATGGTCGCGTGGCTGTGCTCGATAGTGTGTACGCGCTCGTGGAGGTGGAATTGACGCCAAATCGAGCGTTTTTGTTTCCGCCGCCTGTTCGCGAATTTACCATTACTATGCGCCAGCAGTTTAGCAATTTCGGTGGTGATTACTATTTGCCGGTGGGCTATCAGTCGGATGTGAATGTTGAGATTGGGATGATTGGTTTGCAATTCCCGCCTATTAAGGGTCAGCGCGTTTCTCGGTTGACGGGGTATGAGGTGAATGTCGCGTTGCCCGATTCGCTTTATGAGCAGGATCGCATTGTGGTGGTGGATTCCGCGCGTGTCGAGCAGGATAGTTTGTTGGTTCAAACAGCACTCGCCGTGCCGTTGGATGATATCGAGCAAGAGGCTTATGCGCGCATTGACAGTACGATGACGCTGGATAAAGCTTATGAGCCAAAGGGGTTTTTGGCGCGTTTTGTGAAGGAGGATGAGGAAAAGAAGAAAAGCGAAAAAAATAGTAAGGATGGTGAGAAGAAACGCAAGTTGCCGTTTCGAGTTGATCCCGATATATGGTTCAATCGCGTGGATGGTGGGCATTTAGGTTCAAAAATTTCTGCGGGGTCGAGTCGAAGCCGAGCGGCTTTTGCTGGTGGGAGCGCGTATAATTTTGGTTTGAAACGATGGTCTTTGAATGGCAAGGCAACGGTGCGCTGGGGAGCGAGTAATAAGGGTTTTGTTTCGTTTGAGGGTTTTCGCGGGACAGATACGCGCCATCGGTCGAGACTGTATAGCCGATACGAGGTCAGTTTGCGGCAGATTAGAGGTTTAGAAGATTATTTTGATTTTTTCTGGCGCGAGGGTGTAAGGGGCACTGCGGGCTATCGGTTTGGTCGTCCGCGAAGGGCGGGTGTGCGGTTGAGCGGTGGGGTAAATGTCGCACAACACAGTTCGGTGGAGAAGACGACGGATTGGCATTTGAGTGGGGATGTTGATGTGCAACGGCCCAATCCGGAGATTGATCCGGGCAATTTGCGTTCTGTGTTTTTGCGTGCGGATATCGAGGGTAAAAATTCGGGACCCGCACTCATTTTTGGGAAACGAAAAATCGCATTGGAGGTTGAACACAGCCGGTCGGGATTTGGTAGTGATTTTGATTTTACACAGGTTCGGATGCTGTTGGATTGGCGGATCGAGACGATGTTTAAGCGGCGTTTGTTGCCCAATGTGCTCGATGTGCGCGTTGTCGGCAGTGCGTTTACGGGGACACTGCCCAGGCAGCGTTTTGAGATTTTGGATTTAGGGGTGCTATTGAGCAGGGTTTCGATATTCGGGGGATTTCGAACGCGAGTGGAGCGCCCTTATGAAGGCGAGAAGGTGTTGGGGATGTTCTGGGAACACAATTTTCGCACGGTTCCATTTGAGCTGATGGGCTGGCGGTGGGCTGCGGAGCGCAATATTGGTTTGATTGTTCACGGCGGGCACGGGCGCACATGGTTTGGAGATCGGGCGTTATTGGATTACGCGCCGCAATATACAGACGGTTTTCACCACGAAATAGGTGTGTCGATTAATGGGCTGTTTAATTTATTCCGATTGGATTTTTCAAAGCGGTTGGATGCACCGGGATTTTTTGTGAGTGTTGGGTTTGTGCGGTTTTGAGGGTGTGGTGGATAACACATCATCTTCGCCCCTTGTCAGATACATTGACAAGGGGCTTTTTGGTTTATAATATTGTCGCGGTTTTTTGTGGGATTACACTTTAATGTAAAGGAGTTTCATGGCCAGTAATATTATTCTCATTTTTGGCGATCAGTGGCGCGCACAGGCATTTGGTTATGCCGGCAATTCCTGTGTGCAGACGCCGAATATCGATCGTCTCGCGTCTCAAAGTATCAATGCGATACACGCGGTTTCAGGTTGTTCGGTTTGTTGCCCGGCGCGGGCGTCTTTGCTGACGGGGCAATATCCGCTGACGCATGGCGTTTTTGTCAATGATGTCCATTTGAGCGATAGGGCTGTTAGTCTGGCTCAGGCTTTTAAGAATGCGGGATACGATACCGCTTATGTGGGCAAATGGCATGTGAATGCAAATGGGCGATCCAATTATATTCCTTCCGAAAATCGGCAGGGGTTTGATTATTGGAAGGTGCTGGAGTGTACGCACAATTACAATAATTCTTTTTATTATGCGAATGATTCCGATGAGAAACTCACATGGGAGGGGTACGACGCGATTGCGCAGACGCGCGATGTGCAGGATTACATTGAGAATCACGACTCGGAGAATCCCTTTTTGCTCGTGCTGTCGTGGGGTCCACCACACGCGCCTTATGAGACTGCACCTGAGAAATACCGCGCAATGTATCGCCCCGAGGATGTGCCGCTGCGCGAGAATGTGCCGCCAGAATCGGAAGCAAATGCCCGAGAATGGATTGCGGGCTATTACGCTCATTGCACGGCGCTGGACGATTGTATGGGCGATTTGCTCCAGACGCTGGACGATAAGGGTATAGCTGACGATACGCTTTTGCTCTTTTTTTCAGATCACGGCGATATGCTGGGCTCACAGGGGAGTGCAAAGAAGCAACAGCCCTGGGAGGAGTCTATTCGCATTCCGTTTTTGTTGCGATGGCCAGCGCGGTTTGGGATGGAGGGGCGGGAGATTTCTGATCCTATCGATATTCCCGATATTATGCCCACGCTTTTGGGGCTTTGTGGGATTGATGTTCCCGATACGGTTGAGGGGTTGGATTTTTCGGATTATCTTATGGGAGGTGAGAATCCATCTGACGGTGCCGCGCTTTTACAATGTCCGCAGCCTTTTGGGCAGTGGACGCGCGATAGGGGCGCGCGCGAATATCGCGGCTTGCGGACGGGGAAATACACGTATGTTCGCTCGCTCGATGGGCCGTGGTTGCTCTATGATAACGATGCCGATCCCTTTCAGTTGAACAATCTTATTAATGATCCTGAATACGCGGATTTGCGCCGCGAGTTGGATGCCTGGCTCCAGCGCCGCCTCGATGCACAAGGCGATGAATTTCTTCCCGGTGCAGATTATATTCGGCAGTGGGGATATACGGTGAATGAGAGCGGTACTGTGCCTTATACGAATTAAATTTTGGAGTAAAACATGAATCGCGGTAAAAATGTTTTGGGCGAGGAACTCGAGGATTGTTGTACCGATCCTATGACGGGTTTTTTTAGAGATGGATGTTGTCGCACGGGTCCGGGCGATCTGGGGTTGCATATTCTCTGCGCGGAGATGACGGAAGAGTTTTTGGCTTTTTCCCAGTCTGCGGGCAATGACCTGAGTACGCCTGTGCCCGAATTGCGCTTTCCCGGTCTCGTGCCGGGCGACCGATGGTGTTTGTGTGTCCAGCGCTGGGTTGAAGCGCTCAATGCGGGTTTTGCACCGCCCGTTTATCTTTCGGGGACGCATATTTCTACGCTTGAGTTTGTCGATTTGGATACGCTGAAGGAATATGCACTGGATAATGGAGACCCTTTGACATGATTGAAAAAGCCACTCTTCAAGTCCCACGTCGTCGCTGGGGCAAGACCGAACTTTCTATTCCCGTTATTCCCTTTGGTACGCAGGGGTTTGGCAACAATTTTGGTACTGTTACCGATGACGAGGCCGCAGACCTGATTCGGTTTGCGGTGGATATTGGGGTCAATCACTTCGATTGTGCGCGGTGTTATGGGGATTCACTGCGAAAACTCGGTCTTGCGATTAAGCAGGGCGTTGTCGAGCGCGATGAGATTATTATTAGTGGGCGCGTTTGTTGCCACAGTGCTGCGAAGTGGGGTGTATATGGAGATGGAGATCCCGATTATTCAACTGAGCGTGCGCTTGCCGATATAGAGGATCAGCTCGAGATTTTGGGGATTGATCACTTCGATGTGCTCTTTATTCACGATCCGTGGAGTATCGAGGCTACGCTGGTTTCGGGGGGTACGCTCGAGGGATTGGAAAAGGCGCGGGAACGGGGGTGGGTCAATTTTATTGGATATGGGATGCGGCCCCACGATTTTCATCTGGCGCAGATCGAATCCGGACGCACGGACTGTTTCCTGTGTTTTAGCGATCACAATCTTTTGCGAGAGACCATTAGCGAAAATATTTTGCCCGCTGCGGCGGAGCGCGATCTGGGCGTGATGAATGGCTGGTCGATTATGCGCGGTTATCTCACGGGCGCGCCTGTGGAAAATTTTGTGCCCCGCGACCGCTGGCGAGAAGATCACGAGCGCGCCGAGAATATGCGTCTGTGGTGCGAAGATCGCGGGTATAACTTGCTCGAGCTGACTTTGCAATTCTGTATTCGCGAAACCCGCATTCACGGCAATCCGATCGGTAGTCTGAACAAGGAGCAACTCGAGGCCAATGTGCGCGCGGCGTGTGCAACGGTTTCCGATGAGGTGTTCGAAGAGTTTTTCGCTGCGGAACTTTAGGAGTTTTTTATGCAAATTCACACGTATCAACCCGCACATCTCCACGCGCTTACGAGATGTTTGTTTGAAGCATCTGGTGCGACACCCGATATTGCAGATATTGTCGCGAAGATTCTGGTGAATGCCAATCTCGCCGGTCACGATTCTCACGGTGTTCTCCGCATCCCTTTGTATCTCACTAATATCTCCGAGGGGGGGATGAATCCGGCGGCTGAACCGACTACGGTGCGGGAATCAGCCACTACACTGGTTCTGGATGGCAACCGGGGAGTGGGGCATCTTACGGCTTATCGCGCAGTCCACCAGGCGATGGAAAAAGCGCGAACTTCTGAAATTTGTTCGGTTTCTTTCACGCGGGTTGCACATATTGGGCGGCTGGGAGAATATGTCGAGATTGCCGCGCGCGCGGGGTTTATCGGTATTTGCATGGTTGGTGGGGGTTCGCCCAATACGATGAAAGTTCTGCCTTTTGGAGGGAAGAAAGGGAGTCTGGGTACCAATCCCATTGCGGTGGGGGTTCCCACGGGCGACGATGCGCCTTTTGTAATCGATTTTGCCACTGCCATGGTCGCCGAGGGCAAACTCCAGGTTGCGCGAAGCAAGAATGCGTCGATTCCCGATACTTTTATTGTGGATAAGAATAACAATCCGTCAACCAATCCCCTCGATTTTTACGATGGCGGATTTTTGCGTGCTTTTGGTGAGCACAAGGGCTACGCGCTTTCGCTGCTGGTCTGTTTGATGGGGCTGCTTTCGGGGGCTCAAAGGGAGGGCCGGCGTTCTGGGGGTGCGTTTATGCAGGTTATCGATATCAGTACATTTACAGACCTGGATAGTTATCAACAGGATATTCGCGCATTTTTAGATGCGATGAAGACGACCGAATCCGCCGATGGGATAGACGAGGTTCTGGTTCCCGGGGATTTTGAGTACCGCAATCGCAAGCATCGCCTCAAACACGGCATTGAAATACCCGATACGATTAACGAGCAAATTGGCGAATGGGCAGACCGCCTCAAAGTGCCTGTGGATGATGGTATTGTGGAGGATGAGGATAGGGCGCATTATTGATCGCGGATGAAACGGATTAAAGGATGACGCGGATTAAAGGCGAAGGGCTGGGGGCTGGGGGTTGGTCTTTGAAATAAAAAAGGGGTGAAACCGATTGATGGTTTCACCCCTTTTTGCGTTGCGACGCTCAATCCGCCGCGTCGCTGTGATCCATGGAGCAGAATGCCTGATAGTCCATGAGTTCGGTGATGGTCGGATTGTCGCCGCATACAGGACAATTTTTGTCGCGGCGAATTTTGAATGTGTTGAAGTTCATTTGCAGGGCGTCGTACATCAGCAAGCGACCGATGAGTGGATCCCCTTGACCGAGTATGAGTTTGACAACTTCTGTGGCCTGCACGAGGCCAACTGTGCCGGGTAATACGCCCAGCACGCCTGCTTCGTCTCACGACGGTGCCAGGTCCGCTGGCGGTGGCGCGGGGTAGAGGCAGCGGTAGCAAGGCCCCTCACCGTCGCACGTGTACACCGTGACCTGACCTTCAAAGCGGAAGATGCTGCCATCCACGATGGGTTTTTTTAAGAAGACACACGCATCGTTGACCAGGTAGCGCGTTGGAAAGTTGTCGCATCCGTTGACGATGATATCGTATTGGGGGAGGATGTCCATGATGTTGTCGGATGTGAGATAGTCGGTGTGTGGCACCACATCGCAACCGGGATTGATTTCTTTGAGGGTCTCGTACGCCGAGATGGCTTTGAGACGACCCAGGTCAGATGTGCCGTGCAGTATCTGGCGTTGCAAGTTGGTGACATCGACGATGTCGGCATCGACGATCCCCAGTGTTCCAATGCCAGTCGCGGCGAGATAAAGTCCGGTTGGGCTGCCCAATCCGCCTGCGCCAATGAGGAGCACTTTGGCGTCGAGGAGTTTGCCCTGTCCGCGTTCTCCCACTTCGGGGATGAGGAGGTGACGGGAGTAGCGCTGTACTTCGGCTTTGTTGAGGGCGCGGTCCTGGTTGATGTCGAGACCGGCATTTTGCCAGGCGTCGATGTCGCCCTGTATATACGCGACGTCGGAATAGCCCATGTCTTGAAGGGCTTGTGCGGCCAATGCGCCCTGGCCCTGAGCACCATAGACTATGATTGCGCAGCTGCGGTCATTGTCCATGCTTTCTATGCGGAGTTCGAGAAAGCCGCGTGGCACGTTTTCTGCGCCGGGGATATATCCTTCGATATAATTTTCGCGCTCGCGCACGTCTATGAGCAGCGTGCCATTTGCGTGGATTTTCTCCTGTGCGCGTTCTGGAGAAAGTCCCGTGGTGCTGGCTTCTGCCCGTGCGACGAGCGTTTCATAAGTTGCACTCATGGCATGCCTTTCGGGTTGGTGTTTGGGGTCATTTTTGACGGGATTTAATGTAAGGTATTTTTTTTTATCCGCAAGCCCGAAAAGTTAGACAATTGTGATTTCGGGCAGGTCGCTTTCCCGTTCTGCCAATGCGTCGGTAATGCGCGTGGCGATTTCGGAAAATGCGAGGTTTTCACCTGTTGCGATGGGCGCACCCGTGTCGCCGCCTTCGCGAATATTGGGCTGGATGGGGATTTGTCCGAGCAGGGGCAGGCCAAATGCATCGGCGATGTGTTGCCCCCCGCCTTCGCCAAAGAGGGGCGTGCGGTCTCCGCAACACGGGCACAGGAAATAGCTCATGTTTTCGACAATGCCGAGGATGGGAACTTCGACTTTGCGAAACATTTCGATGCCGCGATGTACGTCTTCCAGAGCGACATTTTGCGGGGTGGTGACTATGACCGCACCGCTGAGTGGCACGGTTTGGGCAAGGGTGAGTTGTGCGTCGCCCGTGCCGGGGGGGAGATCGACGACGAGGTAGTCGAGTGCGCCCCATATTACGTCAACCATGAATTGCTGTATCATTCTGCCCACGATGGGACCGCGCCATATTATGGGGGCATTTTCTCCGGCGATGAGGCCGAGAGACATGAATTTGACATTGTGATTTTCAAGGGGCAGTATTTTTTGGCCTATTGACCTGGGTTGCGCTGTGCTGCCCATCATGATCGGTACGTTGGGACCGTAAATATCCGCGTCGAGCAAGCCGACCGCTGCGCCCTGTTTGGCGAGTGAGACCGCGAGGTTTACGCTAACTGTTGTTTTGCCTACGCCGCCTTTGCAACTGGATACTGCGACGATGTTTTTGACTTCGGGTAAGATTTCGGGGCGTTGGGGTCGGTCTGGTGTTGGCATGGTGGCTCCGGGGATATTTAATAGTTCGGCGATATTTCGCGCAGGCGATTGACTTCTTGAATCACGCGTTCTGCAACATAGTCAATTTCTGTTTCGGTGTTGAATCGGCCAATGCCAAAGCGTATGCTGCACTGCGCCATGTCATTGCTGACGCCAATGGCTTTGAGTACGTAGGATGGTTCGAGAGATGCGGATGTACACGCCGAGCCGGATGAGAGGGCCACGTCTCGCAAGCTCATGAGCAGGCTTTCGCCATCCACGCCGGCAAAGCTGATGTTGAGGTTGCCCGGCAGGCGTTGTTCGGGATGGCCGTTGAGTTGTATCTGGGGCAGCGCGTTGAAGAGGTGGTTTTGCAGGCGATGGCGCAAGTTCTCACTGTGTTTTGCTTCGGTTTCGATGTGTTTTTGTGCGAGCGCACAGGCTTCTCCCAGGCCCACAATGCCCGGTACATTGAGGGTGCCAGAGCGCATGCCTTTTTCATGGCCCCCGCCGTCTATTTGGCCGACGAGGCGAACGCGCGGACGGCTGCGCACATAGAGTGCGCCCGCGCCTTTGGGTCCGTAGAGTTTGTGGGCAGAGATGGAGAGGAGGTCGATGTGCATGGCTTCGACGTCGAGAGGGTACTTGCCTATGGCCTGTGCTGCATCTGTGTGGAAATAGATGTTTTTTCCCCGGCAAATCGCTCCGATTTCTTCAATGGCCTGGCAGGTGCCGATTTCGTTGTTGGCCGCCATGATAGAGACGAGTACGGTGCTGTCTGTGATGGCGTTTGCAATATCTGATGGGTCGGTAATACCGTGTGAATCTACGGGTAAGATTGTGACTGAGACGCCGTCGCGTTCCAGGGCACGGCAAGAGTCGAGGACGGCGTGGTGTTCGGTGGCTTGCGTGATGATGTGCGGAGTTTTGGCTGCGGCGACCACGCCTTTGATGGCGAGGTTGTCGGATTCTGTGGCGCCACTGGTAAAGACGATGTCTTTGGGCTGTGCGTTGATGAGGCTGGCTATTTGTTCCCGCGCCAGATCAACAGCATCTTCGGCATGCCACCCAAAGGTGTGTGTGCGACTGGCGGCATTGCCAAATCGGTCTTTGAGATAGGGCAACATTGCGTTGAGCACCCGTTCATCTATGGGTGTGGTGGCGTTGTTGTCGAGATATATGGGCAGTTGGGTAGGCATGAAGAAGTGTGAAGTGAGAAGTGTGAAACCGTAGGGGCGGTGCCCCTGTATAAAAGCACTACGGGGCAGGCTCCTGTGCCCGCCCGTTGGGTGGCTGGGCAGGGCTCGTCTATTCGTCTATTCGTCTATTCGTTGATTCGCGCTTTTTTGAATATACCCGATTTCGCATTGGCGTCAATTACTCAAATAGAGCCTGGACAAAGATTTCGGGATCAAAGTCGTCCAGGTCCTCAATGTCTTCTCCCAGGCCAATATAGCGCACGGGCAGGTCGAGTTCGTCGGCAATGGCTATGATTACACCCCCTTTGGCTGTGCCGTCGAGTTTTGCGAGGACAAGGCCCGTGAGTTCGACTGTGCTGTGAAATTGTTTTGCCTGTATGACGGCGTTTTGTCCGGTGGTGGCATCGAGTACGAGCAGGGTTTCGTGGGGGGCACCGGGCATGGCTTTGGCGACGACGCGGCGGATTTTTTTGACTTCTTCCATGAGGTTGATTTTGGTGTGCAGGCGGCCCGCTGTGTCGATGAGTACGACGTCGATGTCGCGTGCTCTGGCTGCCTGAATGGCGTCGAATGCCACGGATGCTGCGTCTGCGCCCGGTTGGTGTTGCACGATGTCAGATCCCGTGCGGTTGGCCCAGATGCCGAGTTGGTCAATGGCTGCTGCCCGAAATGTGTCTCCCGCAGCAAAGAGTACTTTTTTGCCTTCGCGGCTGAGTTTGTGAGCCATTTTGCCAATGGTGGTGGTTTTGCCCACGCCGTTGACGCCTACGACGAGGATGATGTGGGGTTTGGTTGTGATTGCGATAGATGGCGCGGTATCTGAGGGCAGGAGGATTTTGCGAATTTCTTCTTCGAGAAATTCCTGGATTTCCGGGTTTTCAACGGGTTCGCCAGTTTCAAAGCGTTCGCGCAGTTGGTCAATTATGCGGAGGGTGGGTTCTACGCCAACGTCGGCTTCTATGAGAATTTCTTCTATTTCTTCAAGGGTTTCTTCGTCGATTTCAGGACGCCGCCGAATGACTTCTCGGATTTTTTGTACCATGCCTTCTCGGGTTTTGGTCAGTCCTGTTTTCAGTTTGTCGATTAATTTTCCGAGCATGAAAATTCCTTAATGTTTGCGAAAAGATGTAGGGGACGTTACAACAGGGCAGAAGATACACAAAACGGATTTTTTTGCCAAAAAAAGACTGTTTGTCAGGAAGATTTTGATTTGACACTAAAGAGGAATTTTCTTATATGTGAAATACAAGAGAAAGAAATAATGCGATGCAGTCGGATACGATTGCTTAAATAGGAGGGTCAAAGAATGAAGATTCAATTGGCAATATTGGCAACGCTGGTGGTTGTGGCGACGGGATATGCAGAGGATGTTATGAAAGATAATGGTATTGTTGAGAGAGAGGTTATGGAGGCCCAAAAAATTTGGGGCGAAGCAATTGTCGCTATCGGTGAAGCATATACGCAAAAAAAGGACTATAAGGCACTGGCCGAAAAGGTCGTCAATACGTTATATGGTTATGATGAAGGCGTGGTTCTATTTAAGCCTACGAAGGCGTCAGAAAAACAATTTCGATTAACAAAAGAAGAAGCGGTATCTTATTTTGTGACTGGTATTGTACCTGAAGATCGCGGTTTTGCTATCGAGCCTTGGAGCAAAGTCCGATTTGAGAACGCTGATATTATTATTAACGGCGACTCGGCCATTGCAATGGGTAATTACTATTTTACAGATGCGAATACCGGAAAAGAAGCCAAAGTGGAGTTCTCGTTTGGCTATTTTAAGGATGAGAATGGCAAGTTGCGTATCAATGTACATCATTCGTCATTTCCGTACAAACCGATGCCTTGAGTCTGCATGATGACAAAATCATCGGATGTGTGAAAGCGAATTTGTACGAACAAAAAAGAACCCGCAATCGTTCGGTGGTTGCGGGTTCTTTTTTGTGGTTAATGTCTATGATTCCATTTTACAGAAACTTCATGACAGCAGCAAAAACCAATAGGGCAACTATCGTTGTGGGAACATACCACTTTATCAAATCATCAATCCGGACATTGAGCCGCGCTTCGAGATTTTCTTGCCCTTGCTTCAGGTCCTTTAAGTCCTGTTTTACATCTGAAAGTTGTTCTTTGATAAATTCCAGGTTCGTCTCAAGGGCTATCATCCGTTGTTCCTGTTCATGAGTTGCGTCGTTATTTTTCGTCTCTGTGCTCATAGCGATATCTCCTTTTAGATGAATAATTGCATAACAGAATATAAGACAAATTTAATTTTGGTAAATATTTTTTCTTTTTTTCGCGCTCTCATCAACTGATCAGTGCGCGTGCGGCGCGTGCGGCCATGTCCCAGAAGGGACCGGGGAGGGTGCCCATTGCGATTACGAGGATGATGGTCGCCATTGCGGTGACGGCGATGAGGGGTGTGGGTTTGATGGTGTTCTGTGTGGTGGGTTCTACCCAGTAGAGTTGGCGGATGATGAGGAGATAATAATACAGGGCGACCGCGGCGTTGATGGCTGCGATGAGGACGAGATAGAATTGTCCGCGTTGGAGGGCAGCGGAGAAGAGGAACCATTTGCCGACAAAACCCACTGTGGGGGGGAGGCCAATGAGGCCAAATAGGCCGATGAGTAAGGTGAAGGAGAGGAATGGCGCGCGTTTGTAAAGGCCAGATACGGAGTCGATGGTGATGCGGTCTTCGCTACGACCGACTTCACAGATGACGAGGAAGCACGCAAAGGACATGGCAAAGTAGCCAATGGCGTAAAAGAGGGCGGCGGTAAGACCCCATTCGGCGAAGGTTTGAAGGGCGAGGAGTACGTAACCGGCGTGGGCAACTGTGGAATAACCGAGCAGGCGTTTGAGGTCTTTTTGCGCGAGTGCAGCCAGGTTGCCCAGGCTCATTGCGATGACGCTTGCCCACATGAGTGCGGTTTGGGCGTGGCCCGATTCCCAGCCACCGGGCATGGCGAGGGATAATAGGCGGCAGAGGATGCCGATGGCGGCGATTTTGGAAACGGTGGCGATGAATGTGATGATGGGATGGGGTGCGGTTTCATAGGTGTCGGGTGCCCAAAAGTGGAAGGGGAATGCGCCGAGTTTGAAGAAGAAGCCAGCGAGTGTGAGTAGCAGGCCCAGATAGAAGATGGGTTGCGCGGTGGCGTGTGGGATGCTGATGGCAGAGAAGTAGGTGGAGCCAAATGTGCCAAAGAGGAAGCTCATGCCGTAGAGCGAGATGGCCGAGGCTGCCATGCCCTGTACCATGTATTTGGTGGCACTTTCTCCGCCGATGTCCGCATTGCGGTGAAGGGCAACGACGATATAGACGGGGTAGGCGGCCAATTCCATAGCGACATAGAGGGTGAGGAGTTCGGTCGCGCTGACCATCATCATCATGCCGAGTGTGGAGAAGATAAAGAAAAGAGGGACTTCGAGCCAACCATTGCGGTCAACCGTGAGGGGATTGGCACTGGCGATGACGACAAATAGGAATCCAACTGCGAGTGCAGTTTTGATCAATTGGGAGAAGAAGTCAACCGCGTATATGCCCGGGAAGAAGGGTTCGCCTTCAAGGGGTAGAGTCCAGAGACAGGCGGCGACCATGGTTATGCCCGATGCTATGGCAATGCCCCGGGTTGTGCGATAGGACCAGTTGAGTACTGTGCAGAAGAAGAGCACGAGACCCATGAGCAGGCAAATGAGTTCTGGCGCGAAGAGTATTGCGTTTTCCATGTTAGAAATTACCCAAAAAAGCTATTGTCGTGCTGTTGATCAGGTCGAGCATGAGACGGGGTACAAAGCCGAAGATTACGAGTACGGCGATTAGTATGGCGCGCGGTATCAGGTGCAGGCCAGACATGTCCTGTGCTTTCAGATTTTCCCATTTCGGATTTGGTGCACCAAAAAAGGCCAGGTTGAAGACGCGCAAGATGTAAACCGCGGTGAGTACGAGGCCGAGGATGACGATGACGCCGGCGATGGGGTACGTCTTCAGGGCTGCGAGGAAGACGAGTAATTCGGCCCAAAAGCTCGCCAGACCGGGCAACCCGGCACCACACAGGCCAGCGACGATGAAGATGGAGACTGCGCGGGGCATCTGCTTGCCAAGACCGCCAAAGTCGCCAATGGTTTTGGAGTGGGATTTGTCGTAGATATATCCCGCGGTGCTGAAAAATAGGGCGGTCATGATGCCGTGGGCAAACATCTGGAAGACTGCGCCGTTGAGGGCGTCGGTAGCAACGACCTGGCCGAGGATTGCGAGGTTGAGGCCGAGGAGGACGATGCCCATATGAGATACAGATGAAAAGCCGATGACAAATTTGAAGTCGGTCTGTCGCATGGCGACATAAGCTCCGTAGATGATCCCTATGACGGCCAATACCACGAAGGTCGGTGCCCAGTATGCAGCGCCTTCGGGTAGCAGGCGAATGCCCACCGTGAGTATGCCATAAGCGCCGAGTTTCATCAGGACGCCCGCGTGTAGCATGGATACCGCAGATGGCGCGGCAACGTGTCCCGTGGGCGACCAGCCGTGGAAGGGGAACAGGCCAGCTAAGACGCCAAAGCCAATGTAGATGAAGGGATAGACAAATATTTGGAATTGGGGATCGAATGTGTGTGCGGACAGGGCAATGAGGTCAAAGGTGTTGAGGCCCGCGTGGTGATAGATGGCGAGGAGACCGGGAAAGAGGAGCGCGCTGCCGGCGAGGAGGAAGAGCATGAGTTTCATGCCGGCATAAGCTCTGTTGCCGCTGCCCCATATCAGGATGAGGGGGTACATGGGGACGACGGCGATTTCGTAAAAGAAGAAGAAGAAGAAGAGGTCCAGCGACATGAAGACGCCGAAGACGCCGATGACGAGGAGTACCATGAAGGCGAAATATTCTTTTACGCGCTCTTCGAGGTGCCACATGGTGAGTACCCCGGTGAAATAGACGATGGCGTTGAGCATGACGAGGATGACGCCGAATGCGTCAACGCCGAGGTGATAGGAGATGCCAATGGCTGCGACCCAGGGGATCATTTCTTCAAATTGAATACCGCCGCTTGTGGGGTCATAACCCGTCCAGAGTTGCAGACTCAACACACAGGTCAATAAGCCGCTGAAGGCGCATATCAGCCGAATACTCCGCACGGCCTTTTGGGGCATGAGCAAAAGGATGATGAGGGTGATGACGGGCGTGAGAAGTATGGATGAGAGAAGTGGCATAAATGAAGTGTGAAGTAAGAAGTGTGAAGTAAAAAGTGTGAACAATCGTAGGGGCGAGGCATGCCTCGCCCGATGTGGTAGGGGCGAAAAATTTTTCGCCCAGCCGCCTCCTATCGCAATCCGAGGTAAAGTGCGACAACGGCCAATAAGATGATGGCCCAGCCGAGATAGAGTTGCATCCAGCCGCCCTGTACGCGGGTTGATTTTGCGCCGGTGCGCAAGATGCCGAGGCCAAAGCGGTCGTAGTTTCCGTCGAGGATGTGGTTTTCAGTCCAGTGCAAGATGCGGGATAGCGCGTGGGTGATGGCGACAATGGTGACGCGATAGATGTCGTCGATGTACCATTTGTTTGTGAACAGGGTATTGAGTGGTGCGATTTTGCTGATGAATCCCGTGCGCGGTGCGTTGTCGCGTCCATAGTCGAGATAGGCGATCAGAATGCCGAGGATGACGACGCCTACTGTGGGTATCATCAATATGACGCTGTGGTGTTGTGGTATGAGGCCCAGGCCCTGAGCGATGTTGGCACCAAAGAAGCCGAGTACGATTGCGCCCAGGGTGAGGATCAAGACGGGGGCTTTCATGTTCATGGGTTCGGGATGGCTGTGGTCGTTGGTGGATGTCCGATCGGGTTTTGTGATGAGGAAAATCATGCGGAATGTGTAATAGGCCGTGAGAAAGGCCGCGAGAAATGCACCGGCCATGTAGATGTTGAAGCCATTGTGCCCCAGTTGGGCAAAAATTTCTTCTTTGCTCCAGAATCCCGCCAGTGGGGGAACGCCCGATAGGGCAGCACCACCGATGAGGAGGCCAAGGGTTGCAGCTTTGAGGCGGCGGCCGCCACTGCGACCAATTTCTGCCATGCTGTTGGTGTGATAGGCGTGGATGTAAATGCCCGAGCAGAGGAAGAGTAAGGCTTTGAAAAAGGCGTGGGTGATCAGGTGAAATACTCCTGCGAAGAGGCTGCCAGCAGCGAGTGCCATGAGCATGAAGCCGAGCTGGCTGATGGACGAATAGGCGAGTACTTTTTTGATGTCGGTATCGACCATTGCTATGGTCGATGCGAGGATCGCGGTGAAGGTGGCGATGCTCAGGACGATGAGTGCTGTGTCTTGCGCTGCCATAAAGAGCGGGTGCAGGCGGATCATGAGAAAGACGCCCGCGGCGACCATGGTGGCAGAGTGCAACAGGGCGCTGACCGGGGTGGGGCCTTCCATGGCGTCGGGCAGCCAGGTGTGCAATGGGAATTGCGCGCTTTTGCCCATGATGCCAATGAAGATGAGCAGTGTGATTGCGTTGAGCAAGCCCGGCGATATTTGTGTTGAGAGACCAGTTTGAGGGTCTAAGAGGGTGGGGATGTCGAAGTTTGAAACGAGTTGGAGGATGAGCAATATGCCGATGAAGAGGCCGACGTCGCCCACGCGGGTCATGAGAAAGGCTTTGCGCGCGGCTGCGGCTGCTTCGGGTTTTTCAAACCAGAAACCGATGAGGAAAAACGAAGATAGGCCGACGAGTTCCCAAAAGATGAAAGATTGCAGGAGATCGACGGCATAGACAAAGCTGAGCATGGACCAGGCAAAGAAGCTGAGCATTGCGAAATAGCGCGTTTTGCCCGGGTCTTGCGCCATGTAGCCTACTGAATAGAGCATGATGCAGGCGGTGATGAAGGCGACGACAACGCCAAACATAAGGCTTGGACCATCGAGGATGAAGCCGAATTGGAGTTGTATTGCACCGCTTTGAAACCACAAAAATCGCAGGGGTTCAACGGGTCCCTGTACGAGAAGGGCGATGGCGCTCAAGAGGGATACCGCGCTGCCGAACAGGACCAATCCCTGAGCTATTCGAGGTTGTTGTACGAGAAAGATGATGGCGATGATAAAACACGCCAGGGGAGAGATTGTCGTTAAGAGTATGAGTGAGAGAGTGTCCATCAACCGCTCAGTTTGGTGAGTTTTTCCGCATCTATCTCGTGGTATGCCCGATAGATGCGCAGGATGATCGATAAAAAGATAGCGACTTCGGCGGCTGCCAGCCCAATGATGATGAGGACGAAGACCTGGCCGGTCGTTGGGTCGGTGACGACAAACCGGTTAAAGGCCATCAGGTTTAAGCTGGCGGCATTCATCATGAGTTCGATGCCGATGAGCAGGGCTATGAGGTTGCGATGGGATAGTGCGCCGATCAAACCGAGTGAAAACAGGGCAGCGCCTACCAAAAGATAGGATTCGAGGGTCAAGAATTTTCCTTTGGCAAAGCCTTGCGGGCAATCAAGATGGCACCGATGATGGCCAGGAGCAAAACGAGGGAGAGGGCTTCAAAGACGACGTTGTAATGCGTGAGCAGTGCATGACCCAATGCACCCACAGACCAGGCTTTTTCAGATGCCGGGGACGCGATTTGCTGGAATTGCGCGCCGCGGATCAGATGGGCAACTGCGCCAAAAAAGATAACGGCACAGGCTATGGCGAAGCCGAGTTTTCGGGTGTCGGGATCGGGCGGGCGGATAGACATGGCTATCGAGAGCATCATGGCAAATACAATGGCAACGGTTATGCCGCCGATATAGATGAGTACTTGCATTGCCGCGACAAATGGACTGCCGAGGTTGAGAAATAGCCCCGCCAGCCCCAGGAGGCTGATACCCAGACCGATGATGGCGTAGAGTATCTGGCGAGAAAATGCCGCCAGGCCTCCACCGATGAGGACGAGGGCTACAAATGTGTAGATGGCAGTCTGTTCGAGCATTGTTGTTCTCCTGAAGGCGATCAGCATTCAGCGGTCAGCCCGCTCCACTACCCTTCTTTCCACTTCACACTTCTTACTTCACACTTCTTACTTCCTACTTCTTACCTTTTTCGCTTTTCTTGCTGCGGCTTTTCTGGCGCGTTCTGCGGCTTGTTCGGCTTCGATTTCTTTCAGGCGTTCGCGCGCGGCTTCTTCTTTGTCTGCCCACGGTTCGAGTAAGTCGTAGAGAAAGTCGCTGCGATTGTATCCGGCTTCGTCGTGGACTTTGCTGTATCCCAGGGTGTCTGTGGGGCATACGTCTAAGCACAGTCCGCAGTCGCTGCACAGGGCAAAATCGACTTCGAATTTGGTCGATCTTTTGCGCCTTAATCCTTCGGGGCGTTCCCCGTCGAGGTAAATGCAAAAGGAGGGGCACACGCGCTCACAGAGTTTGCAGTCGATGCAATCGTGCGAGCCTATGTCTTCTTTTTCGATGAGGACAATGACATTGCGGAACGCTTCCGACATCTCGATTTTTTCCATTGGATATTGCGAGGTGACGGGCGGTTTGCGAAAGTTGTCCAGTGTGACTTTCATGCCGGTCAGGAGCGTTTTGGTGCCGTCGAGGATTTCTTTTATGAGTGCCATGGGATTTTCCTGTGAGATGAAAGTTCTATACGATTTTCAAGACGAGTGTTGTGATTAGCAGGTTGATCAGCGAGAGGGGGACGAGTACCACCCAGGCGAATTTCATGAGCTGGTCAAAGCGGAGCCTCGGAAAAGTCCAGCGAAACCACATCATGAGGACGATGAGTGCATAGACTTTGATGAAGAACCATACGGCGTCTGGCAGGAAAGGCCCGCGCCATCCCCCCAGGAAGAGCACGGTTGCCAATGCGCATGCAAAGATCATGTTGGAGTATTCGGCAAAGAAGAACAGTCCAAAGCGCATGCCGGAATATTCGGTGTGGAATCCGGCGACGAGTTCGGATTCCGCTTCGGGGATGTCAAAGGGGGCGCGATTGGTTTCGGCTGTGGCTGATATGATAAAGATGATCAGGGCAATGGGTTGTACCAGTATAAAGGGATAGGTTTCCTGTGCGAGGGTGATGTCGTAGAGCGACATGGTGCGGGTTATCATGACGATGGGGATGACCGATAGGATGAGGGGGATTTCGTAGGAGATATTTTGCGCGACTGAGCGCACGGCGCCGAGCAGGGCGTATTTGTTATTGGATCCCCAGCCTGCTAAGAATATGCCGATTACGTTGATGCCGCTGATGGCGAGGATGAGGACAATGGCGATGTTGAAGTCGTGGAATATGTAGGTGCTCGTTATGGGAAAGAGGGACGAGAGGGCGACGACGGGCGCAAAGACCAGGATGGGCGCGATGATATAGAGCAGTTTGTTGGCGTGTTCGGGTGTGAGGAGTTCTTTGCTGAGTAATTTGCCCATGTCAAAAATTTGCTGCATCAGGCCAAAGGGTCCGCGTTGCGGGCCAATGCGGCGCTGTATGCGCGCGCTGAGTTTGCGTTCGAGCCAGATCAACATGATGGCGTTGACGCTCAAATAGGCCATGATGACGGCTATGGTTACACCGAGCGCGATATAGGGGTTTTCAAAAAGTTGGATGACGTCTGTTTTCATAAAATAGCTTTCAGCGGTCAGCAGTTAGAGATTAGCCTTCAGTAATCAGGGAACGATCCGTAAAGTTGCTGCGATTCTTTGGTTCCATCCATGCTGGAAGGGCGGTCCCGGTAGCTTCCGCATACAAGGTCTCTGGCGCTATGTCTATCTCGTTGTTCCAGGTCAGGACCCCAAGTTCCTTGTTGACAACGAAGTTGCGAAAGAACTCAATATCCCTGAATCGCTCAAATACACCTCGCCTCTCTAAATACTTTGAGAAGTCAACTATTCCGCGTTGGCCGTCATCGAATTCTATTTCGATAAGGTAGTCACCGCGATAGACGGCTGAAACAACATCGTGTAGCATAGTATCCTCTTTATCCTTCTTGCCTTTCTTCGTGTTTCTTCGTGTCCTTTGTGGATCTCTATCTATCAATTTCTGGAACGACAATTTGTTTCATCTTGTTATATCGCTAGTTTTTGAGACGGTCTGATCAAAGATGGTTTGTAAGGGTGTTCGAAATTCTCGGTTTGATTCTCGTTCCTGCCGTCTGAGGTCTTCGCATATCGCGTGAAGATCATTATTAAATCGTTCAGCGTAAGCACGGCTAATTTGGCGTATTTCATTTACGATGGGGTCATCAATCATCGTCGGCCTCCAATAATTCTTCGGGTGTACAGAGGATGGGCGGATCGTATTCAGCAGCACGACAGATGCTCTCTATCGCAGGGCGAAGCGAGGCATTCAAGATGTGTCGGAAGTTCCACGATACGAGATATTGTACTCCGTGCGTGGCAGCCAAGGCGATATGCAATGCATCACGCGGCTGGTTGTCTGGAATTGCATGGCCTTGAATAAGAGTGGCGGCCAGAGATTCTGCATTTGATGTAACCGGAAGAACGGGTATGCCTTCAATGCTGTCGAGGCGGTCCTTTACAGCTTTTGAGTCGCCATCCGAGCATTCGCGGATTACCAGTTGGGAAACAAATAGATCAAACCTTTGAGCAGCAGTTGACCACCACAATTTTGTCGTGTTCTGATGACCGGCGATAGTCACATCTTGATGAGGCCAAGATGTTAGATAGCCGATAACCGATGTTTCGATATAGACGCTACGATTCATTTGACCATTTCTTTTTTTATCTGTCAATTTCGGGAACGACGATGTCGATGCTGCCCAGAATAGCTACAGCATCGGCGAGCATGGTGCCGGCCATGACGGCGGGCATGGCCGAGATGTGTGAAAATGATGGGGTTCGCAATTTGAGGCGAAAGGGGATGTCGCTGCCGTCACTTGCGATGTACATGCCGAAGTTGCCTCGGGGTGATTCTACGCAGAAGTAATAGTCGCCTTCGGGCGGGCGGATGCGTCTGGGCACCCGGGCTGCGAGAAAGAGGCCATCGGGCATGTCGCTTACGGCTTGTTCGATGATGCGAATGCTCTGGCGCATTTCTTCCATGCGAACGAGTGTGCGGGCAAAGCAGTCGCCTTCTGTTTGTGTGGGCACGTCAAAGTCAAAACGGTCGTAGATGCCATAGGGTTCGTCTCTGCGGACGTCGTGTTCATGGCCCATGGCGCGCAAACAGGGGCCTGTTATGGCGTATTTTTGTACGAGGTCGGGCGCGAAGATACCGACGCCAATGGTGCGTTCGCGGAAGATGACGTTGCCGATGACGAGTTTTTCGTATTCTTTTAAGCGTTCGACAAAATAGGTGCAAAAGTTGGAGACATTGTCGAGGAATACGTCGTCGATGTCGAGAATGACGCCGCCAAATCGCGCGTAACAATAGGTGAGGCGCGATCCGGTGATGCGGTCGAGGATGTCGAGGATTTTTTCCCGGTCGTCAAAGGCGTAGAGAAATGGGGTAAATGCGCCCAGGTCCATCAAAAAGGTGCCCAGCCAGAGCAGGTGGCTGGAGATGCGGTTGAGTTCATTGCAGATGATGCGGATGTATTCGGCGCGTTCTGGCACTTCGATGTCCATCGCGCGTTCTACGGCTTGACAATAGCCTATGTTGTAGATCATGCCGCCGAGATAATCCACGCGGCTCGGGTTGGGCAAAAACTGGATATAGTCGCGGTTTTCGGCCATCTTTTCGTGTGCGCGATGCCCGTAGCCGATGATGGGTTCTGCCGAAATTATGCGTTCGCCATCCAGGTGCAGTTTGATCCGCATGACGCCGTGGGTAGAGGGATGCTGAGGCCCCATGTTGAGATAATAGGTATCTCGACTTTTCGGATCTTGTTCGACCTCAAATCGGCTGTTCATTAAGCACCTTTCATCCGCGTGTATTTGCGAATACTTTGATTTTATCTGCGTCCATCTGCGTCCATCTGTGGATCGACCTCAAATCGATTCATGACGCGTCGTCCTCACTGCGATAGGGATTGGGGGGATCGACGAAGTCTTTGAGCAGGGGGTGGCCAAAATAATCTTCTTCCATTAAAATGCGTTTCAAATCGGGATGGCCTTCAAAGCTGACGCCATACATGTCGAAAATTTCGCGTTCGTACCAGTCGGCAGCGGGAAATATTGTGGCAATACTGGGTGCTGTTGCATCGGGTGCTATGTCGGCGTGGATGACATGCCGTTGGGGAATGCCGTATTGGTTAAACTGGTAGATCAGGCGAAAAGTATTGTCGTTTTCACGTCGATCCTGACAGGTTATCATTTCGAGGTGAAAATTTTCGGACAGGAAGGCATCTGCGATCTGAGGGAGCGTGTCGGCTGAAGTGGTGTATTGTACATGAAAGCCACGCGCGTTATATTTGGCCTCGGTCGCGTTGAGCAGGAGTGAAGATAGTTTGTCGGCGATCATTTATTGAATTTCTTTCCGGCTCGGATTTTTTCTTCGAGTTTGAACAGTGCCGCAAAGAGCGCTTCGGGACGCGGGGGGCAACCCGGTACGTACACATCAACTGGCACAATTTTGTCTGCGCCTTCGACAATGGCATATTGTCCGGGATATTTAAAGGGGCCGCCATCAATGGTGCATCCCCCCATGGCTATGGACCATTTTGGCGAGGGCATCTGGTCCCAGAGCGTTTTGATGGCTGGTGCCATTTTGCGGGAGATTGTGCCTGCGAGAATCATGACGTCGGCTTGTCGCGCACTCGGGCGGAAGACGCCCGCGCCAATGCGGTCGAGGTCAAAGCGGGCTGCGCCTGCGGCCATCATTTCGATGGCGCAACAGGCCAGGCCGAATGTGAGGGGCCACAGGGATCGAGACCGGGCGTGGTTGAGCAGGTTTTCCAGCAGGTCCATGTGTACCAGTGGGCCGACCTCTTCACGCAGTTCTTCAATGTCTTTGGGGTCTCCTGATACGAGAGGGAGTTCTATTTGTGCCATTATCGACTTCTCCAGTGCAAAACGCCTTTGCTCCAGGCGTAGATGATGGCGAGAAAAAGAATGCCGACGAAGATTGTGAGTTCGATGAAGTCGCGCCAGACGTAGGTGCCCGAATCGTAGATTACGGCGATGGGAAGAATATACAGTACATCGACTTCAAACGCGACAAAGATGAGTGCAAATAGATAATAGGCAATGTCGAAGCGCACCCAGGCACTGCCAATTGTGTCCATGCCGCATTCGTAGGTTTCGCGGCTTTTGCGACCGCGCGCGCGAGGGGATATGATCAGGGGCAGAACGACGGGAATTGCTCCGAGGACAATGCCCGAGAGGAGCAGGGCACCGAGAAAGCCGTATTGCGAAAACCAGTCCATTGTGTTCTCCTATCTGCTCAGTCCGCTGCCTGACCATGGCTGCCATCCGCTTCCCATAGTGCTTTCAGGACTCGCGATGGCGACATTGGCAACTCGTTTAGCCGAATGCCAACAGCGCGGTAAATTGCATTGGCGACTGCGGCTGGCGGCGGGACGATTGGCACTTCGCCCACGCCTCGTACGCCATAAGGATGGCCCGGGTTGGGCACTTCTACGATGACGGTTTCTATCATGGGGAGGTCGAGTGTTGTGGGCATCCGATAATCCAGGAAAGAGGCGTTGACCATTACCCCCTGGTCGTTGTACACAAATTCCTCGTTCAATGCCCATCCGATTCCCTGTACCACGCCGCCCTGCATCTGTCCTTCTACATAGCCGGGATAAATGGCTTTGCCAGCGTCCTGAACAATGGTCGCCCGCAAGATATCTACTTTGCCCGTGTCTGGATCTACTTCGACATCTACGATTAATAGCGCGAATGCCGGGCCGGCTTGCTTGCCGCTTATGGCAGCGCGTCCTACGACCGGACCGCCTGCACGGTTGACTCTGCCGGCGAGTTCTTTGAATGTGATGGATTTGGATGCGTCCGATTTGGAGCGGAAGGTTCCGTCTTCAAAGACGATGTCGTCTTTTGATATTTCCCATAATGTCGCCGCTCTTTCTATCATTTGGCGCTTGACATCTTGAGCCGCTTCATAGCTCGCCCAGCCGGTTGCAAATGTCACGCGGCTTCCGCCCGTTCCATCGGTTTGTCCGATGGTGTCGGTGTCTGTGACATTTGGTTTTATGTCTTCGATGGGCAGGTTCAGGACTTCGGCAAATTGTATGGCGACTGAGGTGCGCGTGCCTCCGATATCGGGTGAGCCTTCGACGAGTGCTACTGTGCCGTCCGGGTTGACGCTTGCGACTACTGTTGATGTGCCTCCGCCGTTGAACCAGAATCCGGCGGCGACGCCGCGTCCCCGATTCGGTCCTTCAAGGGGCGCGCTGTAGTGCGGATGCGCTATGGCAGCTTTTACGACTTCTTCCTGGCCAATGCGCAAGAAAACCGGTCCATCGGCCCGTCGCGTGCCTTCTTTGGACGCGTTTTTCAATCGAAATTCGAGGGGGTCCATTCCGATTTGCTCGCATATCTCATCTATTACTGTTTCAGATGCAAATGCCGCATTGGTTGCGCCGGGTGCGCGGTAAGCGGACGATTGGGGTTTGTTTACGACGACATCGTAGCCGTCGATGAGGGAGTTTGGGATGTTGTAGGGCGAGAAAATACATCCCGCACCAGCGCCTACGGCAGAGCCGGGATAGGCTCCAGCTTCATAAGCCATGTAGGCTTGTGCCGCTGTTAGCATGCCGTCCCGCGTTGCGCCCATTTTGACTTTGATGTAGGATGCGGGCGTTGGTCCGGTGGCTTTTAATACTTCTGTACGGGACATGACCATTTTTACGGGTTTTCCGGTTTTTTGCGCCAGCAGGGCTGCGGTCGGTTCTTCATATACGCGGAATTTTCCGCCAAATCCGCCCCCAATTTCCTGCGGGATTACGCGGATGTCACCCACTTCGAGGCCGAGTACGTCGGCGACCTGGCCGCGCACTTCAAATGGTCCCTGCGTGCTGCACCATATTGTGAGCTTTCCGCTTTCGCTCCAGTGTGCGGTTACGTTGTGGGGTTCGATGTAGCCCTGATGTACTGTTCCGGTCGCAAATTCCCGCTCTATGACTACGTCCGCTTCTTCAAATCCCTTTTCTATGTCTCCCTGTTTGTGCTGGAAGTGGTTTGCGATGTTGCTCGCCCGGTCCGTTTCTTCGCCGAGGGATTTCATTTTTAAGTCGTCGTGCAATAGTGGGGCGTCGTCTTCCATTGCGTGGCGGACTTCGAGTACGGGTTCGAGTATTTCGTATTCTACATCGATGAGGTTTAATGCTTCTTCTGCGATGTGTGCAGAGGTGGCTGCCACGGCTGCTACGGCGTGTCCGTCGTAGAGTACTTTGTCTCCGGCGAGTACATTGGCTATTAGGAACCGCAGATCGACGGATCCCTCACCGAGGTCGGATACTTTGTCTTCGTAATTTTGAACGAGGTCTTTTCCCAGTACGATGGCTTTTACGCCGGGTAGTGCCTCGGCTTTGCTGGTGTCGATGGATTTGATCCGCGCATGCCCATGAGGGCTTCGCAGCGTTTTGCCGTATAGCGATCCGGTTAAGTGAAAGTCTGGTCCATAGACCGCGCGGCCCGTCACTTTATCGGTTCCATCGTGCCGAATGGGTCGCGTGCCCACTACTTTGTAATTTTCAATTCCCAAATAGTCTTCTTTTTTAATCGCCATAGCGCGGTCCTCGTAGGGAGAGGTGAGTTTTAAAATGGTGATAGTTTAATTATAACAAAGTATATATCTTCAGACAAATAATCAAGCGGATACAAATGACATTTCCAATCGCTCGCGTACTGGCACCGCGTATTGTCCGGCTGCGCGAATTGCTTCTACCATGCCTCGTTCTGACGCTATTCCCTGCCTTGATCACGACCTCTGGTCCAATTCCCGCCGGGTCGCCCACGGTTACGCCAATCACCGGGCGTTCTGTCAATTCAGCCACGAAAACCACCTCCTGTTCAAAGAATAAGCGTTCCCTGAACCACTGTCAACCGCATTGAGCTTCATTCGACAAAACGCCCTGTTTTCATTTTTCTTTTACTGTTGCGAAAATATCAGGTATATAATACAGAAAAGATGTGAAATCTAACACGGGAGGAGCGTTATGAAATTGCAAGCAGGGGCTGCTACGTCCAATATTACACCCTGGCTGGGGGTTACGATGCCGGGAAGTTTTCATCCGCGATACGGAGAGGATGTACACGATGAGCTTTTGGCCAAGGCGCTGGTGATCGACAATGGAGATGTCAGGATTGCTATGGTGACCTGCGATTTGATTGCGGTACCAGAAGCGATTGCGAATGCAGTGAAGGCGCGCATTGAAGAACGGTGTGGAATATCTCCTGAATGCGTGATGGTGAATGCGACCCATACGCATTCAGGGGCAGGGGTGAGCAATCTTCTGGGTATGGGCGAAGATGAGGGTTATACGACCTGGCTTCCGCTGAAAGTGGCCGATGCAGTGGAGTTGGCGATCAAGAGAATGCAGCCTGCCCGGGCGGGATTTGCCAGTGTGATGGAGGACCGTATTTCGTTTTATCGGCGCTGGCTGATGCAGGATGGGACGGTGCGGATGAATCCGGGTTTGAACAATCCGGATCTCGTGCGGCCGATGGGCGAGATCGATCCGGAGTTGGCGATGATGTATGTGGAAGGGGTGGATGGTACGCCGATTTCGGTGGTGGCGAGTTTTTCGCTGCACTATGTGGGAACGGGCAGTGTCGGGCAGGTGTCGGCGGATTATTTTGGACAGTTTTTCAATTTGATGCGGCATTATCTGGGTGGGAACTGTGTGCCGATTTTGTGGAATGCGGCGTCTGGACAGATTAATAACAACGATTATAGTGGCGAGCGGATTTGGCGGGATCGAGGGCATCCCAGGGCGCGGCGGATGGCAAATGTTCTGGCAGGGCATGTTTTGACAGAGATCCAGTTGATGGATTTGGATGAGGAACTGGCATTGGAGGCTGTGACGGGGACGCTGGAGTTTTCGAGGAAGGTGATTACAGAGACGGATCTCGATATTGCGGAGCAGATTCTCGCAGGTGGATACGATTACGAGGAGGGTCCATTCAGTTGGGTGGTGGGACAACCGGTGCGGAAGGATCGGGTAGGTGTATATGCCAGGCAGTGCCAGCGGTTGGCGGCGTTGCCCGAACAGATGACGGCACCCGTGCAGGCGATCCGATTGGGCGATGCGGCGATTCTGGCGCTGCCGGGGGAGATTTTTGTGGAGACTGGCCTTCGGATCAAGGCGCAGACGTCGGCTTCGCCGTTGATGCTGGTGAGTCTGGCGAACGGGTCTATCGGGTATGTGTGTACAGATGAGGCATTGACGCAAGAGGGCGGGTACGAGACCTGGGCATCCCTGTCGTCTTTGGGAGGTGTGGGTACAGTGCCGGCAATGGAGTCTTTGAGTCTGTCGCTTTTGGAGACGCTGGGGTTTGAGGGGTGATTGTCGCAGAAAAGAGCGCAGTTATTTTGTAACCTATGGTGTGTTTACGATTAAGTAAGAAGGATAGATGTAACCGAGATGCTACCTTGATTTTGATGCCTTGCTGAGCGTTTCATTCAAAGGTTTTCCACATCTCATCAAGCTGATACGCACCTGTTGATCGCGGAAACGCACTCGGTTTGCATTAGTGAGAAAACGTCTGTGTTCAGCGCGACGAAGTTCGCCACCGTGTGCTACAACCGGCAAAAAGTCAACTTGCTCACCACGAGGAATGATATGAGCATCGGCAACATTCGCGCCTGCCTGGAGTTGTCCTTTGACCTCACTGGCCTGGGGTCTGCCCTTTTTTAATTCTATTGGCACCAACCAGATGCTGCTGGAGCCTCCAATGAAGATGTAATCGCATCGCGTTTTGTTCTGATCAACCGGTGCTTGTGGACTATCCATATCTATCAAAATGAACGGTGCTGGTGCCTGATTCAAAGGTACTGAGCAATCTTCTTTGCTACACCTATTTGTAAGACATTTATCGGAGAGTTTTCTGCTTATCTGGCTAACGAGATCCCCCATCTATTTACTATCCTCTATTCGACTGGATATTTCTGCATATTCGTTATAAGCATCTTCAGAAATGTCTCCGAAACCTGATGGGAAGGTGCCAAACTCTACGTCAAGCAAGATTTTATTTACCACTGAATCACGCGTTTCTGAACCCGGCTTGAATCGCCAAACGCCCACATCGTCGGGACTGAGCGCGAAGTTTGCGCTTGGGATATCTTTCCGCCGTGCTTTTGGAAGTTCCGATAACCGAACCAGATTAGCCAACTCGTCCAGTACCCATTCGCTGTGTGTGGTAATGAGGATGCGAATGCCGGATCGTACTGCTGCTGCGAGTTGGCGAATAAATTCGACCTGCATTTCCGGGTGCAGGTGAGACTCGGGTTCCTCAATAATCAATAGTTCGTCCGGACGAACGACATGACGCAGATACAGCACTACTGGAGCCAACTCTGATACCATGGACGACGCATTCATCAAGGGGAGGTCCCTTTTCCAGTTAGTGGGACGATAGACGAACGAAGGGTAGTCAATTTCTGACCGCTCAACACGGACAGTCCCTCGCAATAGTGCTTGTTCTATATGTAGAGCGAGGTCACTGTCGCCTTCGGGTTCCCGGCGCGTTAAAGAGGCCAGATCAACCAGTTTTTCCAGAAAGTCGCCGAGAACTCCAGAGAGTACTGGCATCTGAGAATCACGTCGTGGTGCGACACGAGATGCGCTTGCAATTAAACTCCGCACTACCACTTGATGGGCGTGCATGACACCCGTGCGGTCAGCAGGAAGGTAATGAGCACGACAGTTCAAGGGACCAACAATGATAGAAACAATGGCATCAACCAGATCTCCAAGCAAGTCAATTAGGGCATATTTAGCATTTTCTTCCCCTCCCATATTCGCTACCTCAACCAGCCATTCCATGTTCCTTTTGGCCGTCTTTGTACTCCCTACCTCGCGCACTCCTAGGTTCTCCATCTCAATTAGCCAGTCCTGGAGAATGCCTAAGATATCCTTCCTATCCATTTGTAAGGGCATGGCATTCGGAATCGAAGCATCTATTTTAGCCCCTTGCTCTGTTACCGTAACTTCGTACTTGAAAGAGTCATTTTGTCCGGCTTTCCTTGTGGTATTGTGACGTAGGCAAAATGTAGTTTCGCCATCACCTAAATGGCGAATCAAATTTTTGGTCTTACCTACCCCAAAACATCTCGCGATTTCATTGTCTAAATCTTTGCTCAAATGTGCGACTTTTTTTAGAGTTTTGCGTATTAACGCCGCAACAGATTCTGGTAATTCAATTAAGGATGGCTCCAAATATTCAATGGTTTCTAAGTCTGAAAGCGTTTCTTTCGCCCAGTCACAAAGAATTGAAAGATCATCCTTTGACAAATCAAGGCTTTGTCGTTGCATCATACGTAGCCGATATAAGTCGCTGAAAAATTGATGCATTGCGTAAATCAGAACGGCCATATAGGATTTGCCGGTGTTGCTGGGGCCTACGAAAACAGTTAGTGGGTGCAGGTCAATTTTTGCCCTGGCAATGGGGCCAAAGTCGGTAACTGATAACTCGATATTTTGGGAGTCAGGGGTTGTAGCCATTGCTGAGTCCTCCTGCGTGTCGAATAGCACAGCCATACCCAGTAGTCGGGTAATGCTTTCTGATGCTGTCCTTAATTATCACCTATCTCGCGGGCAATGACAAGACAATTCTCGACAATGGCGAGACTGATAAATAAGGGCGTTGCCATTACTCTGTTTTCTGATCGGACGATGTGAAGTGTGATAAGGCACCCGTTTTAGGGTGGTGCTGGGTGGCCTTCTCACTTCTTCCTTCTCACTTCTCACTTCTTTTTTTTGGGATGGGGTCGAGGTCGTGCCGCGCGATGAAGCGATCGACCTGGCGGAAGACGCGGTGGATAGTCGCGACGTCGCGGTGTTCCATGTCGATGCGGCTGAATATTCGGCGGATGGATCGGATGAAGGTCTGGGGGCGATGTCGGGAGACAAAGCCGAGTTTGTCGAGTGCGGTTTGGATGTGGTCGTACATGGATTCGAGTTCACGGTGCGTAGCGAGGTCGAGTTCCGATGGTTTGTAGGGGATTTCGGAATGGGTTGCGCGAAAGAGTTCGTAGCCATAGATGAGGGTGGCTTGCGACAGGTTGAGGGAGGGGTAGCGCACAGCTGAGGGGATGCGGGAGATCATCTGACACAGTTGGATTTCGTTGTTGGTCAGTCCGTTTTCTTCTCGGCCAAAGACGATGGCGCCTTTGTGGTTTTGGGGGAGGGACAACAGTTTGTCTGCTGCAGTTTGGGGTGGGTGTACGATGTCGAATTCGCGGCGTTTGCGATGGGATGTGCCCACGGCAAGCGATACGTCTGCGAGTGCTTCGGGCAGTGAGGATACGACGGTGGCACCGTAGAGGATGTCGCCCGATCCGTGCGCCATTGCGCGGGCTTCGCCGCTGGTGTGGTCGGGGGGATTGACGAGGTAGAGGTGCGATAAGCCCGTGTTTTTCATCGCGCGAGCCACTGCGCCGATGTTGCCGGGTTCTTTGGGTTCAACGAGTACGATTCGAATGTGGTCGAGGGGGTTGGACATAAAAATCTCCGTTTATGGTCATTACAGGTATATCTATATCAGAGGTTCTCCTTAGGGCCTATCTACTCAGCTACATCCTGTCCATCCTATAATCCTGAAAATCCTGATGAACTGGTCTGGAAAACGACCAGTTTTACACCGCTTCAGACAAGGTTTTTAAAAAAACGGTGTCGCACTTCGGTCATGGCGTCTAATAATTGGGCGATGTCGTCGTCGGTATGGGTTGCCATGACAGAGAGGCGCAGACGGCTTTGGCCCTCGGGTACGGTGGGGGGGCGTATGCCGTAGAGGTAGATGCCGCGGTTGTAGAGGTGTTCGGATATTGCTACGGTTTTCTGGGCGTCGCCAACGAGTACGGGTATGATATGGGTTTGGGATTGTGCGAGGTCGTATCCGAGGGTTTGAAGATGCTGGTTGATGGTTTTTGTGTTGTGCCACAGGCGTTGGCGCAAGCTGGTATCGCGCTGGATGAGGTCGAGTGCCGCGGTGGTAGATGCACAGGCGTCGGGCGGCATGGCGGTGGTGTAGATGTACGCTGCCGAGCGGTTGCGAATGAGATCGATGAGGTCGCGGTTGCCACAGATAAAACCGCCGGATGCGCCGAGGGCTTTGCTGCCCGAGGTCATGTGGATGTCGATGGTTTTGGGGGAGAGGCCGTAGTGTTCGAAGGTGCCACGACCATTGGGGCCGAGAATGCCGGTTGCGTGGGCGTCATCGACCATCAGGATGGCGTTGTGTTGTTCGGCGAGGGAGACGAGTTCGGGCAGTGGGGCGATGTCTCCGTCCATTGAGAAGACGCCATCGGTGACGATGAGGCGACGGCGATGGGCGGATGAGGTTTTGAGCTGGGTTTCGAGGTGGGCGATGTCACAGTGGTTGTAGATGGCGATTTGTGCGCGGGACAGGCGACAGCTATCGATGATGCTGCGGTGATTTAATTGGTCGCTAAAAATGATGTCGTCGCGGTTGATGAGGGCGGGTATAACGCCGAGGTTGGCGGTGTAGCCCGTGGGAAATGCGATGGCGGCTTCTGTGCCGAGGAATTGTGCCATGCTGCTTTCGAGGTCGGCGTGCGGGGGCATGTATCCCGAGATGAGTGCCGATGCCACGGTGCTGCTTCCATAGGTGTTGAGCGCTTCGATGGCTGCACCTTTGAGGATGGGATGGTTGGCGAGGCCCAGATAGTTGTTTGAGCAGAAGAGGATGAGTTCCCGCCCTTTGATGCGGATGCGGGGTTCCTGGCTGGTTTCCACACGTCGCACAGAGCGGTAGAGGTTTTGCTCGCGCAATGTCTGGAGTTCTGTATTGAGGTCGGGTAACATGAGGTGTGGTCCGCGTTTATTTTTTTGACGGCAATTGACAGGGATTTGACGCGCCTTTATATTCCGTAATCTTTGTGTTTTTTGCAATAGGGATTTTTAACCATAGATGGATACAGATGAACGCAGATAATAATATGGCGCAGGACAATACGTGGGGTTGGAGATTGGCGCTCGGGTATCCGATTTTGTCGGGTTTGCTGATGGCAGCGGCATTTCCTCCGTTGCCGCTCGGTTTTTTGGCCTGTATCAGTTTGTTGCCCCTGATTCCCGTTGCTGAAAATCTGCGTGGGCGCGTGGCTTTTGGCGCGGGTTTTTTGCAGGGTGTGGTTTTTTACGGTGCGAGTGTTTATTGGATTGCGTGGATTACCCCCCCGGGTATGGCGGGGGCAATTTTGTATATGTCGCTTTTTCGGGGGCTGTTTGTGTGGTTGTGGTCGTTTGCAATGGCGCGCGTTGGCAGGCTGGGTTTGTGGATGGTGCCTTTTTTGTGGGTGGGATTTGAATATTTTAATACGCTGGGCGATATGGGTTTTTCGTGGATGTTGCTCGGGCATACCCAGGTGGATTATTTGCCTTTGATTCAAATTGCAGAGGCGACCGGGGTTTACGGGGTGTCGTTCTGGGTGGTGGTGGTCAATTTGATCGCGTTTAAGGCTTTGGAAAGTGCGCGGCGCGGCTTGATGGTTGGTGTTCTGGTTCTGGCTTTTGCACTGCCAGCGGGATTTGGTTTGTGGCGCATGGCAGAGCCGGTTGCCGAGGGCGATTTGAAGGTCGCTATTGTGCAGCAAAATGTGCCACCTGTGGAGAAGTCGTACTGGGGGTTTGATCACAATTTTGACAAGCTGAAGCCTTTGACGATTCAGGCTGCGGAGACGGGGGCGCGGTTGGTTGTGTGGTCAGAGGCGGCTTTGCCCGCGTATTTGAAGCGTGATGATGCATCGCATCAGGCGTATCAGGCGCGGGTGCAGGCGCTGGTCGATTCGCTGGGGATTTATCTGTATATGGGGGCGAATCGCTTCGAGGCCGCGGTGCGGGATCGTCTTTACAATTCTTCTTTTTTGTTTGAGCCGGGTGGGGGCGATTTGCCGCATTACGACAAGGTGAAGGTGGTGCCGTTTGGGGAGCGGGCGCCTTTTCCCAGGTTGCTCGGGTTTTTGCGCGATTTTCAGTGGAGCGGTGGGGGGTATATCAGTGGCGATTTTGAGAGCGGGACTGCGCTTACGGTTTTTGAGGTGCCGGGTGGAAAGTTTTCAGGGATGATTTGTTTTGATTCGGTGTTTCCCTGGCTTGCGCGCGATATGATGGTTCGGGGTGCCGAGTTTTTGGTGGTGATTACCAATGATGGATGGTATGGGCGCACGTCAGCGCCGTATCAGCACGCGGATATTGCGACGTTCAGAGCTGTTGAAAACAGGCGTTGGGTGGTGCGTTGTGCCAATACGGGTGTGTCGATGTTTATCGATCCACAGGGGCGGCAAGAACAAAAGACGGGTCTGTTTCACGAGGCTGTTGTGGCGGGGACTATTGCGCCGAGCAATGAGCAGACGCTTTATATGCGGTTTGGCGATTTGTTTTCTCAGTTGTGCGGCGTGGTCGCGTTGATGGGGTTGGCGGTGTCTGCTATTCGCAGGCCGCAAGAGGAGGAGGAGGTTGCACCGCCCGAGGGTACGGTGCCGGCGATTGCGCCAGACCGCGATGAAGATCTGCCCGATGAAGGCAAGCCGATGCCTTTTCTCGATCATTTGGAGGAGTTGCGGTGGCGCATTTTGAAGGGGTTGGCCGCGATTATTGTGGGCGCGGTTTTTTGCGGGATTTTTGTCAATGAGATTTTGGCTGTGCTGCTCCATCCTACCCGCGAGCTGGAAGATGAACTGATATTGCAGACCTTAAGACCGATGGGCATGTTTATGGTCAAGTTGCAGATCGCGCTGGTGGGCGGGGGGATTCTGGCGCTGCCGTTTTTGATTTTTCAGATCTGGATGTTTGTCGCGCCCGGTTTGTTTGCCAGCGAGCGGCGGTTTGTCACGTTTGTCATTGGTTCGGCCACTGTGTGTTTTGTTGTTGGTGCTATTTTGGCGTACTGGCTGGTTATCCCACTGGCGATGAAGTTTTTTGTTGGTATGGCTGCTGATACGGTTGTGAAGCCGCAGTTTGATATTGGAGAGTATATCGGTTTTGTGTTGCGCCTTTTGATTGCTTTTGGGTTGGTATTTGAGTTGCCTGTGTTGACGTTTTTTCTGGCTAAGATGGGGATTGCAACACGCGATCGGATGCGAAAGGGACGGCGTTATGCGCTTGTGTTCGGGATTATACTCGCCGCTATTTTGACCCCTCCCGATCCCCTGTCTCAAATTTTGATGGCGATGCCGCTCGTGGTTTTGTACGAGATTAGTATTTGGGTGGCGCGAATTGTGAATGAGTAGGTGAAGGGTGATCCGCAGATGACGCAGATGAACGCAGATGAAAAAGAGAGGCTGTGATGTGTGATGTAGTTTGCCGTTTCAAACGGCAAAAATGTGAAGTGTGAAGGATGAAGTGCGAGAGGAGTAGATAGTGAAGATTTGTTTGTTGGCAAGTGGTAGCGGTGGCAATTCGATTTGTGTTCAAAATGGTTCTTCACGTGTGCTTATTGATGCGGGTTTGACGGGTAAGAAGATCGAAGAGCGTTTGCAAGGTGTTGGGATTAATCCAGCGGGTTTGCAGGCTGTTGTGGTGAGTCACGAGCATGCCGATCACATTAAGGGGGTAGGTGTGTTGGCGCGGCGGTATGGACTGCCGGTTTGGATGACCGAGGGTACGTTGAATGCGTCGAAGAAGATTTTTCGTGGGCGTGAGAGGATTCGGGTGTTTGAAAATGATGAGGCGTTTTCAATTGGTGATTTGTCTTTTCAGGCGTTCCAATTGCCTCACGATGCCGCTGATCCCGTGAATTTTTCTGTGACAGACGGACATTCCAATGTGACGGTTGCTACAGATATGGGTACGGTGACGCAGCTGGTTTATCAGTATATGCGCCGCGCCGATCTGTTGATTATTGAGTCGAATTACGATCGGCAGTTGCTGATGGATGGGCCTTATCCCTGGGTTTTGAAGCAGAGGATTAATAGTACGCACGGTCATTTGTCAAATGATGGGGCGGCCGAGGCGTTGTGCGATCTGGCGCGAGAGGGTTTGAAACAGGCGGTTCTGGCGCATTTGAGTGAGAAAAATAACCGGCCGGATCTGGCGAGAGAGACATGCGCAGATATGTTGCAGGGTCAGGGGATTCGGTCTTTTCCCCTGAGTGTGGCGGAGCAGGATCGTCCAAGTGATATATTTGTGATTTGATTTGGAGAGGTAGCGATGGAAAAATGGATTGAAGAGCTTGTGATGGGATTGGCCAGTCCGTTCCTTCTCGTGATTATTGCGGTGACGCTGTACACGCTCGGCAAAGGCGCGGATTGGCTCGTCGATGAGGCTGTGACGCTTTCGGTACGCTGGGGGCTGGGTAAAGCGGTTATCGGTGCGACGATTGTGAGTATTGGTACGACGACGCCGGAAGCAGCGGTGTCCGTGTTTTCGGCGATTCAAGGAAAACCAGGGCTTGCTCTTGGGAATGCCGTCGGTTCGATTATTTGCGATACGGGCCTTATTATTGGTCTGGCTTCTCTGATTGCTCCCTTACCTCTCAACCGCCAGTTGGCGTCGCGGTTGTCCAATGTGCAGGTAGGGGCTGGTATTCTTCTGGTGTTGGCCTGTTTTCCATGGGCTTCTCCCGCGAAGTTGTTTAGCCAGGGTGGGGTTTTGCCACAGTTTGCTGGCTTTGCTTTTGTTGTTCTTTTGGTGCTCTATATCTGGCAGTCGATCCGATGGGCTGCAACTATGTCGGATGCTGAGCAGGAAGATGCAATTGATGCGGAGGATAGTCGCGCGAGTGTGGTGCTTGTGAAGTTGCTCCTGGCGATTGCGGTTATTGTTATTTCGGCTCAAATTCTCATTCCCAGTGTGAGTGTTTTGGCGGAGAGGATTGGCGTGCCAAAGCATATTATTTCTGCGACGCTTGTCGCGTTTGGCACGTCGCTTCCGGAACTCGTGACGGCGATTACCGCTGTCAGGCGCGGACACGGCGAACTGGCGGTTGGCAATATTATTGGTGCAGATATTCTCAACGTGCTTTTTGTTGCCGGGGTTTCGGCCGCGGCAACACCAGGTGGCTTGCAAGCCGATGGTCAGTTTTTCCAGTTTTTGTTCCCGGCTATGGTGTTTATTCTCGTTGTTTTTCGTTGCGGTATTTTTGTGTCGGGCAATGCGATGAAGCGTCCTTTTGGGGTGGTTCTGGTGGCGACGTGGCTTTTGGTGACTCTGCTCAGTTATGTGCTGTCCATCGATATGCATTAGGTAGGCAATGTCTCAGGATAAGGAAAAAGACGGGTTTGTGCTGGTGACGGGAGCCAGTGGGTATGTTGGTGGGCGGCTGGTTCCGGCGCTTGAAGAACGGGGCGCGTGCGTGCGGTGTCTGGCTCGCAATCCCCAATTTCTGGCTGGTCGGTTTTGTTCCGATACCGAAATTGTCGCAGGGGATGTGCTGGATCGGGATTCGCTGAGGGTTGCTCTGGAGGGGGTAGATACGGCGTACTATCTGGTGCATTCTATGGGATCCAGGGCTAATTTTGAGGAACAGGATCGCATTGGGGCACAAAATTTTGCTCGCGTCGCGCTGCAGCAAGGGGTTCGGCGCGTTATTTATTTGGGGGGTCTGGTTGGGGATCGCCAGCTTTCTTCCCATCTGGCGAGTCGCCAGGAGGTGGGAGCTATTCTAACTTCGGAGGGACCTGCAACGCTGGAGTTTCGCGCTTCTATTATTATTGGTTCGGGGTCGCTGTCTTTTGAGATGGTGCGCAGTCTGGTCAATAAGTTGCCGATTATGGTTACGCCGAGTTGGGTCCGCACGCCAACTCAGCCGATTGCGATTGAGGATGTGATCGCTTATTTGATCCGGGGGCTGGATGTGGAGGAGGAAGGGAGTGTGATTTTTGAGATTGGGGGTCCGGAACAGGTGTCGTACGGCGGGTTGATGCGCGAATATGCCCACCAGATTGGCGTGCGGCGTCTTATGATTCCGGTTCCTTTTTTGAGTCCTCGTCTTTCCAGTTTGTGGTTGGGGCTGGTGACGCCTCTTTACGCGCGGGTGGGTAAGAAGCTTATCGATAGTTTGCGCAATGAGACGATTGTTCGAGATGGTGGGGCGCGCGAGCGTTTTCCCGTCCGTCCACTAAATGTGCGTCAGGCGATGGCACGTGCGCTTGAGGAGGAGGACCGGGAGATGGCTCAGACCCGCTGGAGCGATGCGGTGTCTTCAAGCGGTGAGGAGCCTTTTTGGGGTGGAAGGCGTTTTGGTTCTCGCCTTGTTGATCGCCAGCAGGCTTTTGCGAGTGTGGAACCCGGCCGAGCTTTTGCCCCTGTTCAGCGCATTGGGGGAGATCAGGGTTGGTATTTTGCGACATGGATCTGGTATTTGCGGGGTTTTGTGGATTTGCTGTTGGGCGGGGTGGGTATGCGGCGAGGGCGACGGCACCCGGTTGATGTGCGGCCGGGAGATCCGCTGGATTTCTGGCGCGTTGAGGCTTTTGAAGCATGTCGCCTTCTGCGCTTGCAGGCAGAGATGAAGGTGCCCGGTCGGGCATGGCTCCAGTTTGAGGTCCAGCCCGTGGAGGGGGGTAGCCAGATAACACAGACGGCTATTTTCAATCCTCTGGGTTTGGGCGGCTTGCTTTATTGGTATGGGCTTTATCCCATCCACTATCTCATTTTCAAGCGTATGCTGAAGGGTATTGTCAAGCAGGCGGAGTTGGATATGCCTTAGCTGGTGATCTTTAAGAGTCTGCCTGCACCCCTGCCGGGATAGGTTCTCGAGTTGGCGCCCGGGTAAGCGTAGCCGTTTATGAAAATACGCCGCGATTTCTGCGAGCGGTTCGGTTCGCTGCCGTGGATGATATAAGGGTTGAACAAGGTTACGCTGCCAGCTTTCATGATTCCCGTAATGGCGTCGTCGGGATTGAATAGCGCCGGGTATTCTTCTTCGCTGCGACTCAGCAGGCCCAGATGTCCCAATTTGCAGCTTCCAGGGATGAATTTCAAAGGTCCACTTTCTTCGGTTACATCGTCAATGGCGATGGCTTGCTGGACAAAGCTGCCGCGTCCGTTGACGTCCTTCCACCAGGGTTTTCCATATCCCCGATGTTCGCTGTCCTGATGCCACGGAAATGCGACGTTGTCGCCGGGTATTTTGAAGTGGGCCTGGTTGATTAACTGGTTCATTTCGTTGCTGCCCAGCAACTGGCTCGCCATTCCGAGTAGGCGGTGGTCTTTGCCGTATGCGAGTAATACTGGTTCGGCTGCCCCGCACCAGGAGATGCGGTGAATGATGACCTGTCCCGATTCCTTTCTTTCTATGGCAAAATCAGAGCCATTGTGGATCCCAGGTTCCGATAGTGCGTAGGCCATTTTTTGCAGACGGTCAAATCCGGCTCGCATTTCTTCGATTTCAGTTGGCGTAAAAACGTCCGGTACGATGACGAATCCGATTTCGAAGAATGCTTCGATCTGTTCTTCACTGAGCAGTGGCGTCAGGTTGCTCATAATAACCTCCCCAAAAAGCGAATGGCTCCGAGAAATCCCAGAGCCAACTGCCGACTAACCCCCAGTGCTAAAAAATATAGTCCTTAAAAGCCTGTCATGTCAAGAATGTGTTTTTGAAATGGTGCGATAATCGAAATGCTTTTGTATATTAAGGAAATGAAAATGAACTGCCGATCCTCTGCATACCTGAAGAACTACTTGGAGAATAATCGCTATGAAAGAACTAAACGATAAAGAGACCACAGATGAGGTTATCCAGGAGACAAGAAGGATCAAAGAAGCCCTGGCAAAGTCTATGGATTTTGACATTGATCGCATTCTGAAAGATGCAAGGCCGAGACAGGGAAAGAGCGGTAGGAAGATTCTTTTTCCTCCAGTCCAGCAACTGGTTGATTAAGGTGCTTATGAATGGACAAGAGGTGGCAACATACGTTAGACTTCTGAAGCCATTTTGACATCAATCACAATATCGTTTTGCAATGCCTTTGCTGCGTATTCCAAAACACCATTCACGTCTTCAACTGTTAGTACCGGATACGCCTTCACTATTTCTCGATGTGACATATTGCGCGCGAGTAAGCCTAAAATTTGTTCAACACTCAATCGCGTTCCTTCAATAACTGGTTTGCCACCCAGAATCCCTGGATCTGAAATAATGTGTTTCACGTTTTAGCTCCTACCGGATTTAATGAGGTATATTTAAAAAAAGAGCGTATCCTTTAATGACTCAGGTGCAGGAGAAAGGATACGCTACCTGTCAAAGAATATACTCCTTGTGAAGTCGAAAGCCTTGAAGATGTCTTTGTGTTCGTGCTTGCAAGATGATTTGTGCCTCCTTAGAAGAAGTATTGGTACTGAAAAATATAGCTATTAGAAGCCTACAATGTCAATCATGTTGTGGGGAAATCACAATGGAACTTTACGAACTCGTCCTTGAAATGAAGCAGATTGAACGGCGGCTCACGCTTTATGAAGAAAAATACGGGATTCTCAGCCAGGATTTTTACGACAGTTTAATGGCGGGGAAATTATCGCGCTACGACGATTTTGATGAGACCCGAACGGATTTTAGTCGGTGGAAAGGTATTTACGAAATCTGGCAACGCCGCAAGACAGCCTATAGCGAACTAATCCAAAACAGCGATCCGGCAGATGCATTGCGTGTACAGCTCGCTTATTGATTAAATCTGAAAATCTCCTCAAATCTTTTGCTAAGATCAATTTGCTCGTCCGGAAATCCGCGATGAATCTCTTTTCTAAAATTAAAGAAAATCCTCTTTTGAGTGCTCTTATTTTTCTGCTCATTTTGTTAGCGGTAGGTTTTTTGGCCGTCATGTTCTTCGAGCCCAAGTGGATTTTTGATCGATTAGGGATACCTGAAAAAGAAAAGAATAAGGCTTTGACATTTCTGGGAATCAGCATGGGCGGCATACTGATCGCCTTGCAAGCCTTGATGTCCTACAAACGTGCCAAGGCGATGGAGGAGACCGCAAAAGCTCAGGCCGATGCCGCAAAAGCTCAGGCGAGAGCCAATGAGAGCACGGAGCAGGGACTACGGCAGGAACGGCTGAAAAACGCCATTGAACATCTGGGACACGACTCAAGCTCCGTGCGACTCGGTGGGGCTTATGAACTCTTTCATCTGGCAGAAGACAACAAAGATTTAAGAAAAACGGCATTCGACATGCTTTGCCTCCATATCCGCCAGACGACAGGCGAAAATGAGTATCGGGAAAAGCACAAATCTAAACCTTCGGAAGAAGTCCAAAGCCTGTTGACATTATTGTTCGTACAGGAACACACAGTTTTCAAAGATCTCCAAATCAATTTGCAGGGAAGTTGGTTGAACGGAGCAGACCTCCATGGAGCGCGTTTAGAAAAGGCCATTCTGACTGAGACGCATCTACAAGGAGCTACACTTGCCGGAGCGCACTTGCAAAGAGCTAAGCTTATCAAGGCGCACCTACAAGAGGCGGATCTCCACAGAGTACAACTGGTAAGGGCGGATCTCTGGGACACCTACCTACAAGGGGCTTTTCTTATCGGTACACGCTTGCAAATGGCTATTCTTGACAGAGCACATCTGCAAGGAGCTTATATCTCAGGGGTAAGCCTGCAAGGAGCTAAGCTTTATGGAGCACGCCTACAAGGAGCTAATATTTCAGGGACAGGTCTTCAAGGAGCTTCTCTTTATGAAGCATGCCTGCAAGGGACTGGAAGCAAGAATGGATTGTTAGGGACATCTTTTGTAGATCGTATCAGGGGGTCAATTGATCAAAATAAGTCAATTGGCGATGAAAGGGATATGTCCGAAGTGGTATTTGAAGGTGGATTGAGCCGAGAAGATGTGGACGCCCTCGTCGTAGGTTTGTCTGATGAAAAAGCAAATGATTTGCGGAGGATACTGGAACTACATATTGATAAGCGACCAAGCTATAAACTACCAGAAAACAGCGGTGCCATTACCGGGGCCTACACTGAAGAAGATGCTCAAAAATGGATTGCTGAATATAAAGAAGCTATGTCAGAAGTGCCGGAGGACGATAACTAATGCCTATCCTACACTGGCTAACACGAGACGAAGATATCCGTGCTGCTACTCGCGTGCCGTATCGATTGCTGGAGGAAGCATCTGACCTTTCCACTGGTGATACGGATGCCAGCAATATGCTCATCCAGGGCGATAATCTTGACGCGCTCAAGGCATTGCTGCCGTTCTATGCTGGACAGGTGAAGTGCATTTATATTGATCCGCCGTATAATACCGGGTCTGCTTTTGAGCATTACGACGACAATCTGGAACACAGCAAGTGGCTTTCGATGATGTGGTCGCGCCTTGAGTTGTTGCGGGAATTTCTTTCAGATGATGGCTCAATTTGGATCAACATTGATGACGATGAAGGGCATTATCTGAAAGTTATTATGGATGAGATTTTTAGCCGTAAAAGTTTTATCTCTAATTGCGTCTGGCAGAAGAGGACATCGCCAGATGGTCGAATTAACATGGGCGATGCTCATGATCACATTCTCGTGTATGGTAGCCAAGCGGCGAGGAACAGTTTTAATAATATGGAACTCACCCAAGAGCAGCGCAAAGCTTACAAGAATCCTGACAATGATCCAAAGGGCCCCTGGGTTTCTACTGATTTCACCGCTCAAGGGTATCGCCCCAACCAGATGTATGAAATTGTAACTCCGGGTGGTGTTCGCTACTTGCCTCCAGATGGCCGATGTTGGGTAAACGTTGAGGAGAGTTTTAACGCATTACGAGAGCAAGGGCGGATATGGTTCGGGATACAGGGAAAGTCTCGACCAAGAGTTAAAAACTATCTTTTAGAGGCGGAAGGCGTGAAATCTTGGAGTTGGTGGACAAATAAAGAGACTGGGCACAATCAGGAGGCTAAGAAAGAGGTAAATACACTTTTTGGAGCAGCCAATACGTTTGACACGCCAAAACCCGAACGTCTCATTCAACGCATCCTTCACATTGCCACCAATCCCGGCGATCTCGTCCTCGATTCTTTTCTCGGCTCTGGCACCACGGCGGCGGTGGCGCATAAAATGGGGCGGCGGTACATTGGTATTGAGATGGGTGAGCACGCGGTCAGTCACTGCGTTCCGCGTCTGCGGAAAGTGATTGAGGGCGAGCAGGGTGGTATTTCGAAGAGTGTCAATTGGCAGGGTGGTGGTGGGTTTCGCTTCTATCGCCTCGGTCCGCCTGTGTTTGATGAGGATGGACAGATTCGGTCAGATATTCGATTTTCAGTGCTGGCCGCGCATGTCTATTTTAGCGAGACCGGACAGCCGTGGAATGGGACGGGTAATTCACCTTTTCTCGGTTTGCACGATGGTCGTGCCTATGCGTTGCTGTACAATGGTATTCTTGGAGATAAGCGACCGGGTGGTGGGAATGTTTTGACTCGGGCAACATTGGCGCACATTCGTGAGGAAATCGCTAAAGTACATCCAGACGCCGATGGCCCGTTGACGGTTTATGGCGAGCAGTCTCGTTTGATGCCACAGACACTTGAGCGCGAGGGCATTGTTTTTAAGCAGACACCTTATGATGTGAAGGCTCGGATGTGAGGGGCGATCATCGTGTAAGTAACTGATGTTGCGCGGTGTCCCTGTATCTCGTCATGCTTATGGAAATCACGTCACGCATCTAACATGCATTGAAATGCGTCGAGATTGGGTGCTTGGACCGCCGCGCGGTGCAACTGCTTGAGGTGTTGCAAGTCGTCAATGGCGGCAATGCGCGTGGATAGGGGATGCGCTTCGTTCAGGTCAAACCGAATTTCCAACACTTCGAGGATAGCTGCGATCGTGCTTCTTCTTTCGCCTTGCTCAATGCCCTCCTCAAGACCCTGCTCTCTGGCTTCCTCTCTGCTTTGTTGGGTAAGGGATTGAAAAAGAGATGATTCGCGCAAGATGTCCATGATGCCCTCCTTGAAAATAATAGCAGAAATGGTTTCAGAATCATATACCAACTCGCTCAAGGCCACCATCCCAGCCAGATAATCGGCTTTGGGCGACCGCGCGATGGGGCGCATCCGAGCGGTGTAAATACACTGATGTAACCACGCATCTGAGGCCATCCCTTCAGGGGGTTTCATCAAAGGGGTGAATGGGATCAGACCCGAATGCCTCGCGCTCAGGATGGGTTGGCCTTCTATTTCGATCAGTCTGATCACGCGATACCGAATCGTGATTTCGTAGATAGGGAACTCCTGGATGTAATATCCCGGATCGTTCTGTCCTGCATTGGGACGCAGGTAAATGACATTGGAAAAGATCGGCAGACCGTGATGCTCAATGGCACGTCCGATATAGCCAGCCATGCGCTGCGGCATAGGCGGATTGGTGCTGTCAGTCGTTTGAAACTCGTTGTGGACTAATGCTTCCTCACCAGCGATACGCACGCGGATGAAGCTGTCGCTGCGGCGTGCTCTGATTGTGGGTTGCTCTGTTTCGATGACTTCAATGACCTCGGCGTCGTCTCGCGCGAGGGCGAAGCGGGTGAAGTGGTCGGGATAGTGTTGAATCAGGTATTTGGATATGGTGTCTATGTCTGCCATGTGAGATGCCTCGCGTCTGATGGGGTGAGCGCGTGGGACACGCGGAACACTCAGACACAAAGCAAAAGGCAGGCCAAAAAATGGTAATTCTCCAAAAAATTGAGCGATATTTTGCGTTGGCAGACGTCTAAACACCACATTGTGCTTTAAATATGCTGTATTGCATACTTGTTCACAACCTGAATTTAATCCTCAGGCATGTCCCTGCGGATTTAAGCAGGGATGGACGCAGATGGGCACAGATGAAAGTTAAAAGGGTACATTTTGAGCTATGAACGGGCGGTTATGTGAAAGATATGTACCGTTCAAAAAATATCCGAACCATTGTTGAGCAGATGTGTTATGAACTTAAAACAATACCAGACTGATACGCTGTCTATTCTGCGCCGCTTTTTTGAGGAGGCGCGGATGGCTGGGCCGAAGAATGCGTATGAGTCTATTACGCAAGAGCCAGAGCAGGCAATGCGGCTTGGGGGCTATGCTGGTGCTTATGTGCCGTTAAAAGAATTGTTTGATGTTCCCTACGTCTGTTTGCGCCTGCCCACGGGTGGGGGTAAGACGATTCTCGCTGCTCATGCCGTATCTGTCGCCCGCAATGCGTGGATTGAGAAGGATTATCCCGTGGTGCTCTGGCTGGTGCCGACGAATACCATTCGCCAGCAGACGGTTGAGGCACTGAAAACTTCTCGTCATGCGTATCGGCAGGTGTTGGATGAGGCTTTTGATGGTCGGGTGCGGGTGTTCGATATTGCGGATTTTACGCATATTCGACCGCACGATATCCGAGATCATTGCTGTATTGTGGTCGGTACGATTCAAACGCTGAGGGTGAAGAGTACCGAGGGGCGCAAGGTTTATGCCCACAACGAGGAGATGGAACCGCATTTCTCCAATGTTCAGGACACGGCTCCTGGGTTGGAGAAGTCGGAACAGGGTGGTGTCAAATTTTCTTTTGCCAACTTGCTGCATATCCACCGTCCACTGATGATTGTGGATGAGGCGCATAACGCGGTAACAGGCTTGACCCGGGAGATGCAGGCGCGGGTGAATCCGTGCGCGATTGTCGAGTTCACAGCCACGCCGCAACGCAGGTCAAATATTTTGCACAGTGTCACGGCGCAGGAATTGAAGCGCGAAGAGATGATCAAGTTGCCTATTATGCTTTCCGAACACGATACATGGCAGAATGCTGTGAACGGTGCTATTGCCGCTTGCGCTTCACTTGCAGAGACCGCGAGCGACGATGCCGACTATATCCGTCCTCTTGTGTTGTTTCAGGCGCAGCCAAGAAATCAGGAGGTGACGGTTGCGGCACTGAAAGATCATCTGATGGAAGTGGAACAGATTCCCGAAGACAAGATTGCCATTGCTACTGGGAACCAGCGCGAACTCGATGGTATTGACCTGTTTGACGGCAATTGTCCTATCGAGTACATCATCACGGTTGAGGCACTGAAAGAGGGGTGGGACTGCTCATTTGCTTATGTTTTCTGCTCTGTGTCGCGCATTCAAAGTGCGAAGGATGTGGAGCAACTTCTCGGTCGCGTGCTTCGGATGCCTTATGCCAAACGGCGCGGGGTTGCCGATCTAAACAAGGCGTATGCGTTCTTGTCTGAACCGTCCTTTGGAGAGGCGGCAAAGGGGCTTACTGATAAACTGGTAGGTATGGGCTTTGAGGAAGACGAGGCCCTCGATAATATCGAGCCAGTTCAGCGTGGGTTCGACGACCAGGGCGACTTGTTTGGTCCGCGCCAGAAGTCAGAGCCGGTGTTCAGATATACGGCTCAGGCGACGCCGGAAGTTTTGTCTAAGCTCGAAGAGGCAGGACAAGATGGCTTGCTGGTGCGCGAAACGGCTGAAGGGGATGTTGAGGTCGCGGTTACAGGTTGGATAAATCGGGAGAGTGAGAAGGCGATTTGTGAGACTTTGCCCGAACCGCAGAGGGACGGGTTTGTTGTTGCTGTTGCGAAATATCGCGACGAGATCAAGGATAGAATATCACCTGCTGAGCAAGGTCAGAAATTCGAAGTTCCACGTCTGATGTCGGATATCCAGGGTACGCTGGAATTTGCCGATACAGACATCTTTATGGAGTACCACGATTGGTCGTTGCTCAATTATTCCCCGAAGATGGACGAAGATGAGTTCATGATCCGCGAGACGGCACGCAGTTTTGAGATTGACATTGAAGGCCAGCGTGTCACCTATCAGTTCGCCAGTGAAGATGAGCAATTGGCTCTGGATATTGCCGTGGAGGGCTGGACGCCTGAAGCACTCGTCCTGTGGCTCGACCGGCAGGTGCGACAGGTAGATATTCACCAGAGCGAACTGCTCAAATGGTTGCGCGAAATGGTCGAACACTTACTCAAGACACGCGGCATTTCCATCTCCGCTCTGATGCGTTGTAAATTTCTGCTTGCCAATACAATTGCGAAAAAGATCAATGACATTCGTCGGGAGGAACGGGATAGTGTATATCAGCGGTATCTCTTTGCGCCCGGGTCTAAAGTCTCGGTTTCATTCGATCATGCCTTCACATTCAAAGATGGGATGTACCGAGATCAACGATGCTATCGCGGGCGCTGGAAGCCGCGCAAGCACTTTTTAGGTCCGGATCGCGTTCCCATCTTTGACGGTGTCGAGGATGGCGAGGAGATGCAGTGTGCTCAGGTCATCGACAGTCTGGCTGAAGTGGATTACTGGATTCGCAATGTAGCGCGTCATTCGGAGTCGTTCTATTTGCCAACAGCGACGGACAAATTCTATCCGGACTTTGTCACACAGTTGAAGGATGGACGTCTTTTTGTCGTCGAATACAAGGGCGCGCATATTGCCGAAGGAGCCGATACCACTGAGAAGCGGACTATTGGTGCTCTTTGGGAGCAGGAAAGCGATGGCAAAGGGCTGTTCATCATCGCAGAGAAGAGTGTCGATGGGAAGGATGTGCGACAGCAATTGATGGAAAAAATTGGTGATGTTTAAATGAATGGAGGCAATAACATGGCGGCTACAATTCAACTGGCTCCCGAAGCCGAGAAACGAATTGATTCCCTCGTGGCGCGAACAGGGCGCAGCAAGGAGTTCTTTCTTAAGGAGATTATCAAACGCGGTCTTGAGGATGTAGAGGACTACTATCTTGCCGCAGAAGTACTGGAACGCGTTAGAGAAGGTACGGAGGCGGTGTACTCAGATGCTGAAGTGAGGCGAGAACTTGACCTTCCATTAAGCGATCCTAAAGCCATTGGTTAAAGCCATCACGCACAGCGCGCTATTCCGTCAACCGCTATCCTTTTTGTCGCATCCAACTTTGAAGGCCACCACATGGCGTTTATCCACTTCAGCTATTTGCGCTGTGCAAGCCCCCCGCAGGGGCGCCCTTTTTTTGCTTCATTTTTTTGGGCGCGCAAAAAAATGAAGTCGCCGAAGGCAGAACAAAGATAAAAAAGGTGGAATTATCACCAACACTTTCGACGAGCAATGCATATCCTCTTAATTCGCATAAATGGAGAAAAATTTGAAGACAATACTCATTACAGGCGGTGCCGGGTTTATCGGCAGCCATTTTGTGCGATATGTTCTCAATACGTATCGCGATTATCGCGTTATCAATTTGGACAAGCTGACGTACGCGGGCAATCTGGATAATTTGCTGGATGTTGCGGAGAGTCCCCGATATGAATTTGTGCGAGGGGATATTTGCGATGCCGGGTTGGTCAATGATTTGATGCAGCGGGTTGATCTGGTGGTGAATTTTGCTGCGGAGAGCCATGTGGATCGGAGCATTATGGGTGCCGAGGAGTTTATGAAGTCCAATGCGCTGGGTGTGTACACATTGCTCGCTGCAGCGCGAGATTGCGGTGTTGAGCGGTTTTTGCAGGTGAGTACAGATGAGGTGTATGGGTCTTTGGAAGAGGACGAAGATCCGTGGACGGAGGATGCACCGATTGCGCCACGCAATCCGTATGCGGTGGCGAAAGCGTCAGGGGATATGATGGCGCGGGCATTTGCCATTACTTATGGTTTGCCCGTGGTGATTACGCGTGCGTCCAATAATATTGGGGGGTTTCAATATCCCGAGAAGCGCGTACCCATTTATATTACCAATGCGATGGATGATCTTGCATTGCCCGTGTATGGCGCGGGGACGGCGATTCGCGATCATCTCTATGTGACGGATCACTGCGAGGCGATTGATCTGGTGCTGCACAAGGGCGCGCAAGGCGAGGCGTATAATGTGGGGGGTGAGAATGAGGCGGATGGTCTTTCTGTTGCGGAAAAGATTCTGGAGTGTTTGGAGAAGCCAAGAAATTTGATGCAGCATGTGGCTGATCGACCTGGGCACGATATGCGGTATTCGTTGGATGCATCAAAAATTATGGCACTGGGGTGGCAGCCGAAGTACAATTTTGAAGAGGCATTGCGTCTGACGGTTGAGTGGTATTTGGGCAATGAAGACTGGTGGCGCAAAATTCGAGATAGTGCGGATTATCGAGAATATTACAGGCGGCAGTACACAGAACGCGAATGAAGCGGATGAAAAACCATAAAGATGTGAATCCTTCAAATGGATAAGTGATACAAATCTTTCATCTGACCACCCCTCCATGGTTCAAAATGTACCCTTTCGCCTTTCATCTGTGCCCATCTGCGTCCATCTGCGGATTTAAATTCAGGTTGTGAACAAGGGCATAATACGGGTATTTGATGCTGTCCATACAATTTGTCGCGCCATGCTGCGACATTGGCATGATATTTGCTTTGGATTCTGACAGTTGCGTGTGTTCCAAATCAAGAAGGGTCTCATGGATCTCATCTGTGAATCATTGGAGACTTGACGCGACGTGTGAAATCAAATAGATTTGGATATGTTTGGGTCACTGGCAGAAAAGGGATTGCACATGGCTGTTGAAACCATTGAAGGCATTGCCCAAAAGCAAGCCAAACAAGAGGGGCAATTTGACCAGTTCAGCAAACGCTTTGAGGACGCTCAAATGATGCTGGTTCAGGCAATCAACGGCCTGCGCGAAGACAACAAGTTTTTGCTCTCGCGTGTTGACGCAGTGGATAGCAAAATCGGCGAGGTCAACCGCTGGCGTTGGGCAACAACGATTGCGGCGGTTATTGCAGCGTGTGCGCTCTATCGTGTTTTTTTTCCGTGACTCAAAGGAGGGCAGGAATCTCATGCTTGTTCCAATTGAAAAATATCGCAGAAAACGCTACGAAGAAGGTCGGCAAGAAGGTCGGCAAGAGGGATATCAGGAAGTATTTGCGACAATTCAAGAGAAATATCCGAATATTGACCTGGCGGTCATCCGTGCTGCACTAAAAGAGAAAAATGGGAATGCAATAGACGATCACAAATAAACGACATTTTGACAATGGGGAATTAGAGCAGAGGAGCAGCGCGCGCCATTGAATATCTTTTGAAGATTCGCTTTGATATCTACAATTCGGAGTGTCTGAACGATTGTGTACAGAATGGGAAATATTAAAAAACGCCCCGGCGATATTTGTCGGGGCACTTTTTATTTTCAACGACTTTTTAATCCGCGTCATCCGTTAATCCGCGTCATCCGCGATACTCTTTGAGGAAGCGGCCCGTGTGGGAAGATGGATTTTGGGCGATGGTTTCTGGGGTGCCGGTTGCGACGATGTTGCCGCCGTGTTCGCCTGCGTCGGGTCCGAGATCAATGACCCAGTCTGCGCGTTTGACGACGTCGAGGTTGTGCTCTATGACGAGGACGGTGTTGCCGCGGTCAACGAGGCGGTCGAGGACTTCGATGAGGACGCGGATGTCGTCGAAGTGCAATCCCGTGGTGGGTTCGTCGAGGAGGTAAAGCGTTTTGCCCGTGGCGGTTCGCGCCAGTTCGGTTGCGAGTTTGACGCGCTGTGCCTCGCCGCCAGAGAGGGATGTGGCCGGTTGACCGAGGCGGAGATAACCCAGGCCCACGTCGGCGAGGGATTTGAGTTGTCGCTGTGCCGCCGGGATGTTGCGGAAGAAGGTGCGGGCACGATTTACAGTGAGGTTTAAGACGTCGGCAATTGAACTGCCTTTGTACCGGATTTCGAGGGTTTCTCTGTTGTATCGGCTGCCACCGCATACGTCGCAGATGACGAAGACATCGGGGAGGAAGTGCATTTCGATGCGGCGCACGCCATCGCCCTGGCAGGCTTCGCAGCGCCCGCCTTTGATGTTGAAGCTGAAGCGCCCGGCGCCGTAACCGCGAACTCTGGATTCGGGCAATTGGGCGTAGAGTTCGCGTATTGCTGTGAAGAGGCCCGTGTATGTGGCGGCATTTGATCGCGGGGTGCGCCCGATTGGGGATTGGTCTATGCGTATGACTTTGTCGATTTGGTCAATGCCTTCGATAGATGTGTGGGGTAAGGGTTCTGTGCTGGCGCGGTGGAGTTGCCGGGCGAGCGCGGGATACAGGGTGTGATTGATGAGCGAGCTTTTGCCCGAGCCAGATACGCCGGTGACGCATACAAAGATCCCCAGTGGGATATCGATATTGACGTTTTGCAAGTTGTGTCCGCTGGCGCCCCTGATTGAGAGATGCCCGCGGGGGTGGCGAATGTCGGGGGGGAGAGGGATGGATTTTCGACCGGCGAGATAATTGCCGGTGAGAGAATTTTCGTCTGCGATTACGGTTTCTGGCGGTCCCTGTGAGATAATTTTGCCGCCGTGTTCACCCGCGCCCGGTCCCAGGTCGATGAGATGGTCGGCCATTTGAATGGCTTCGCGGTCGTGTTCGACCACGATGACCGAGTTGCCCAAGTCGCGCAGGTTGCAGAAGGTGTCGATGAGTTTGCGATTGTCGCGGGGGTGCAGGCCAATGCTGGGTTCGTCGAGTACGTAGAGTACACCGACGAGGCGAGTTCCGATTTGTGTGGCGAGGCGAATGCGCTGAAATTCACCTCCTGAAAGTGTTGCGGCTCTGCGGTTGAGTGCGAGGTACCCCACGCCGACATCGACGAGAAATGCGAGGCGGTTTTCGATTTCGCGTATGAGGGGGGCAGCGATTTCAGCCGCGTTGTTTTTGAGGTTGAGCGTTTGGAAGAATTGCCTGATTTTTTCTATGGGCATGCTGGCAATGTCGGCAATTGTAGAATTGGAAATTGTGACGGCAAGAGCTTCTGGCCGCAAGCACGCACCCTGGCAGGCAGGGCAGGTTTGCCCGCGCATAAAACGCTCGATTTTTTCCCGCGCTTCGTCGGATGTAGCCGTTTTGTATTGGTGCTGGAGGTCGGGTATGACGCCTGTTTTTCCTCTGAGGATTGCTCTTTGGACGGTTTTGGAAAGTTTGGAAAAGGGCGTTGAGGGATCAAAGGAGAGATTGCGCGATAGGCGTTGAAGTTGTTCTACCTGGCGTTTGCCTTTGGGGATACCCCAGGGGGCAATCGCGCCTTCGAGGATGGATTTTGACGGATCGGGCACGACGAGGTCGGGATCGACTTCAAAAACAGTGCCCATACCGCTGCAAGTGGGGCAAGCGCCGTGCGGGCTGTTGAATGTGAAGAGGCGCGGTTCTATTTCTTCGATTTCAAAGTGGCCTTCTGTGCAGGCATAGCGCGTGGAAAAGGTCCATTCCTCGTCGTCGATAATGTCGAGTGTGGCTGTGCCGTTGGCAAGGTCGAGGGCTGTTTCGAGTGAGTCTGCGAGGCGCGCGGCCATGTTTTCGCGCACAATGAGGCGGTCGATGACGGCTTCGATGTTGTGCGCTGTTTTTTTATCGAGAACGATATCGCTGTCCAGTGACATAACCTCGCCATTGACGCGCACCCTGAGATAGCCTTCCTTGCGTAACTGGTTAAAAATACTCAGGTGGGTGCCCTTGGCATTTCGGATCAGGGGCGCGAGGATTTGAAGGCGTTGTCTTTCGGGCAGTGCGAGCACGCGATCGACAATTTGCGCGGTGGTCTGGCGCACAATAGGCTGGCTGCATATCGGACAATGCGGCATACCTATTCTGGCGAATAAGAGACGCAAGTAGTCATAGACTTCGGTTATGGTGCCCACTGTTGATCGCGGTGTGCGGGGGATGCCGCGTTGTTGAATTGCCACAGCAGGCGAGAGACCTTCTATGCTGTCGGCATCGGGTTTGTCCATGAGATCGAGAAATTGCCGCGCATAAGCGGATAGCGATTCCACATAACGGCGTTGTCCTTCGGCGTAGATGGTGTCGAAGGCCAGCGATGATTTGCCCGACCCCGAGGGTCCGGTGATGACGACCAGGCGGTTGCGCGGAATGTCCAGGTCGATATTTTTGAGGTTGTGCTGGCGCGCACCTCTGATGGTGATTGTATCGCTCATAGGTGTGATGATAAAAAATTCAGGCACTTAAATTTTAAGTGCCTGAAAAATAAAGTGCGGCAGAGAGGACTCGAACCCCCAACCCTCTGGTCCGAAGCCAGATGCTCTGTCCAATTGAGCTACTGCCGCTGTGCAAATAATATACGGATTGTGGTCGTGTTTTGCAAGTGGATGAATTAGCTTGACAGTGAGAGGTGTAATTAAGATGTTGTCTTGAAATACCATTTGTCTTTTCACGGAGGTGTAATTTGAATGCGCGTTCAAAAACGCTATTTGACGCAGCAAAACAGGTGATTCCCGGTGGTGTGAATAGTCCCGCAAGAGCTTATGGTCCCGTAGGTGGTGATCCGCTCTTTATTGTGAAAGGAGAGGGGGCGCGAATTGTCGATGCCGATGGGAGATCTTATATCGATTTTGTGGGGTCCTGGGGACCGCTTATTTTGGGCCATGCACATCCGGAAATTGTTGCGGCTGTCAATGCAGCGGCTGCTGAGGGCACGAGTTTTGGCGCGCCGACAGAAATCGAAGTGAAGATGGCCCAATTGGTCACTGAAATGGTGCCGAGCGTGGAAATGGTGCGGATGGTAAATTCGGGTACCGAAGCCACGATGTCGGCTATTCGGCTGGCTCGCGGACACACGGGGCGAAACAAAATTGTCAAATTTGAGGGATGCTGGCACGGGCATGCCGATAGTTTTCTGATTCAGGCGGGGTCTTCAGCACTTACGATGGGCGCGCCGAGCAGTCCGGGGGTTACACCTGGAACTGCAGCGGATTCGATTACTGTGCCTTTTAATGATCTGGAAGCTGTTGAAAAAGCCGTTGTGGAAAATAAAGATGAGATCGCTGCTGTTATTGTTGAGCCTGTGGCTGGCAATATGGGAGTGATTCCGCCAGCGCCGGGGTTTTTGCAGGGTTTGAGAGATATAACGGCAGAAATGGGCATTGTGCTGATTTTTGACGAGGTCATCACAGGGTTTCGCGTTAGTCAGGGTGGTGCGCAGGAGCATTATGGGGTGACGCCCGATTTGACGACTTTGGGAAAGATTATTGGCGGTGGGCTGCCCGTTGGTGCTTTTGGAGGTAGGCGAGAAATTATGTCAGATATTTCACCGCTGGGAAAAATGGTGTCGCAGGCTGGCACATTGTCGGGCAATCCCCTGGCTATGACAGCGGGATATGAGACACTCCGACGATTGCAAGAACCGGGTGTTTATGAGGCGTTGGAGGCAAGAGCGCAGGCGCTGGAGACTGGTATTCTGGAGAATTTAAAGGCTCTGGGACTGAATTATCAGACCAATCGGGTGGGTTCAATTATGACTTTGTTTTTTACGGAAGTACCTGTGACGTCATTCGATGCTGCCAATGCGTGTGATCAGGATTTGTTCGCCCGATATTTTCGAGAGATGCTCAATCGAGGTGTTTATCTGGCTCCGTCGCAGTTTGAGGCTGCGTTTGTCTCTCTGGCCCATTCTGACGCGGATATTGACAAGACTATAAAGGCAAATTACGAAGCTCTGAAAGCATGTATTCGATAAAAAAAATACTGCCAGTACTTTTGCTTTTTTTATGTGGCTGTAGCTCTCCACATGGCGATTATCTTCGGCAATTGCGATCGGGGACGGTTGATCAGCGCGTTGATGCGGCTGCCTTTTTGGGTGCACAGCGCGTTTTTGAGGCTGTTCCCCATTTGCGCGCTGCTTTGCGCGATTCTGCCACACCTGTGCGCACAAAGGCCGCCTGGGCGTTGGGAATGTTGCGGGCGAAGGAGGCATTGCGCGACCTGATCCGAATGCTTGGAGACAAAGATCGGGATGTGCGCCAGATTGTCGCATGGACATTGATGCAAATTGAAGAGCCGGAAGCCATTTCAGCACTTGAACGCGCTATGGCGTCTGAACCCGACGCATGGGTAAAAAAAGATATGGAGCGGGCAGTGCGCTATTTGAGGCAGTTTGATGGCGAAGCAGATGTTGAAGAAAGTCGTGTGAGAGGGGAGTTTTTTTGAAAATAGTTTGACTTTCGCGCTCTTGTTTTATATATTTCGCGCTCTGCACCCAAAATGGTGTAGAATTTTGCTTGACTTGCGAAAGTCGATTTGATAAATTTACTCTTCACCGGCACTTTGTAAGTCAAGAGTGCCTATTTTGTTCTTTGAAAATCAAATAACGTGCATGTGTTATTCAAAAGCTTGGTAGGTTCTCAAGGTTTCTTGGGAATTTCAGTAATTTGCAAAAAAAGCCCATAATTATGGGCACTCTCATTTTTTTAACGGAGAGTTTGATCCTGGCTCAGAACTAACGCTGGTGGCGTGTCTTAGTCATGCAAGTCGAACGAGAAAGCACCCTTCGGGGTGCGAGTAAAGTGGCGAACGGGTGAGTAACACGTGGGTAACCTGCCTTTGAGTGGGGAACAACCCCTCTAACGAGGGGCTAATACCGCATAATGCAGCGGCTCCGCATGGAGACAGTTGTTAAAGGGGCAACTTCGGTTGTCTCGCTTGAAGATGGACCCGCGGTCCATTAGCTTGTTGGTGAGGTAACGGCTCACCAAGGCAACGATGGATAGCCGGCCTGAGAGGGTGTACGGCCACACTGGAACTGAGAAAGGTCCAGTCCCCTACGGGGGCCAGCAGTCTAGAAATTTGCGCAATGGGCGAAAGCCTGACGCAGCGACGCCACGTGGAGGATGAAGCCCTTAGGGGTGTAAACTCCTGTCAGAAGGGAAGAATGCAGGAAATAACTTTTCCTGTTTGACTGTACCTTCAGAGGAAGCCCCGGCTAACTTCGTGCCAGCAGCCGCGGTAATACGAAGGGGGCAAGCGTTGTTCGGATTTACTGGGCGTAAAGGGCGTGCAGGCGGACCGATAAGTCGTCTGTGAAATCTGTCGGCTCAACCAACAACTTGCAGTCGAAACTATCGGTCTTGAGTACAGGAGAGGAGAGCGGAATCTCAGGTGTAGCGGTGAAATGCGTAGATATCTGGGAGAACACCGGTGGCGAAGGCGGCTCTCTGGCCTGATACTGACGCTGAGGCGCGAAAGCTAGGGGAGCGAACGGGATTAGATACCCCGGTAGTCCTAGCTGTAAACGATGGGTACTAGGTGTTGGAGGTTTTGACCCCTCCAGTGCCGCAGCTAACGCATTAAGTACCCCGCCTGGGGAGTACGGTCGCAAGGCTGAAACTCAAAGGAATTGACGGGGACCCGCACAAGCGGTGGAGCATGTTCCTCAATTCGATGCAACGCGAAGAACCTTACCCGGGTTTGACATATACCGGACAGCCCTAGAGATAGGGTCTTCTTCGGACTGGTATACAGGTGCTGCATGGCTGTCGTCAGCTCGTGTCGTGAGATGTTGGGTTCAGTCCCGCAACGAGCGCAACCCCTATCCTTAGTTGCCAGCACGTCATGGTGGGAACTCTAAGGAGACTGCCTATGTTAAGTAGGAGGAAGGTGGGGATGACGTCAAGTCCTCATGGCCCTTACGCCCGGGGCTGGAAACGTGCTACAATGGCCGGTACAAAGGGCTGCAATACCGTGAGGTGGAGCCAATCCCAAAAAACCGGTCTCAGTTGGGATTGGAGTCTGCAACTCGACTCCATGAACGTGGAATCGCTAGTAATCGTGGATCAGCATGCCACGGTGAATACGTTCCCGGGTCTTGTACACACCGCCCGTCAAGTGATGAAAGCCGGGAATACTCGAAGTCAGTAGTCCAACCCTCGGGAGGACACTGCCGAAGGTAGGTCCGGTAATTGGCACTAAGTCGTAACAAGGTAGCCGTATCGGAAGGTGCGGCTGGATCACCTCCTTTCTAGGGAGACGCGATGTAAGGCTACAGGCGCTTACATCTACTCCTAAGGTCAATACCAGGTTTGGCATGTGCACGTTATTTGGTTTTTAAAGCCGGGATTTTTCCCGGCTTTTTAAGGCGGGCCTATAGCTCAGTTGGTTAGAGCGCGCGCCTGATAAGCGCGAGGTCAGTGGTTCAACTCCACTTAGGCCCACCAAACTACAAAATATTTGGGGATATAGCTCAGATGGGAGAGCGCCGGCTTTGCAAGCCGGAGGTCACCGGTTCGATCCCGGTTATCTCCACCAAAGATGTAATGTATTTTATAGAACGCTCGGGATTTTCCCGACTGCTCTTTGACAATTGAATATGAATTGGGTATAAATTCGCCAAACTGAAGTATGGATTCTTTGCAGAGCACAGTAGTGATCTGCTGAAAACTTGTTTTGGTCAAGCTAATAAGGGCATACGGTGGATGCCTTGGTACAGAGAGGCGATGAAGGACGTGGTAAGCTGCGATAAGCCTCGGGGAGGTGCAAACAACCTGTGATCCGAGGATTTCCGAATGGGGCAACCCGATGCGGGTCATGCCGCATCACCCCCGGGTGAATATATAGCTCGGGTGGGGCTAACGGGGTGAACTGAAACATCTAAGTAACCCCTGGAATAGAAAGCAACCGCGATTTCCTCAGTAGTGGCGAGCGAAAGGGAAATAGCCCAAACCGGTTCGCATGTTAAAACCTGCATGTGTTGTGCGACCGGGGTTGTGGGGTGAGATCTGATAGAGATGCAGATCTGTCAGGGAGTTACAAATTTGCAATGTAGCCAAACAGTTCTGGAAAGTCTGGCCGCAGAAGGTGAAAGCCCTGTAGGCGAAACATTGCAAACTCCTGTGATCTCATTCCCGAGTACTGCGGGACACGTGAAATCCTGTAGGAATCTGGGAGGACCACCTCCCAAGGCTAAATACTCCTCTGTGACCGATAGTGAACTAGTACCGTGAGGGAAAGGTGAAAAGTACTCCTGAATGGAGAGTGAAATAGAACCTGAAACCGTTTGCTTACAAGCGGTCGGAGGACGAACCGCGATCTTCGGATCTCGGGGAGTCTGACGGCGTGCCTTTTGCATAATGAGCCGGTGAGTTACTCCTGAGTTGCAAGGTTAACCTACTTTGTAGGGAAGCCGTAGCGAAAGCGAGTCTGAATAGGGCGATACAGTAGCTTGGGGTAGACCCGAAGCCAGGTGATCTACCCATGGCCAGGATGAAGCGTGATTAACCTCGCGTGGAGGTCCGAACCCACCAATGTTGAAAAATTGGGGGATGAGCTGTGGGTAGGGGTGAAAGGCCAATCAAACCTGGAGATAGCTGGTTCTCCTCGAAATAGCTTTTGGGCTAGCCTCTTGTTATAGAGTGGCGGAGGTAGAGCACTGGATAGGCTCGGGGGCTTCACCGCTTACCAACCCTAACCAAACTCCGAATGCCGCACACTTGTTTCAAGGGAGTCAGCGCATGGGGGATAAGCTTCATGTGCGAGAGGGAAACAACCCAGACCACCAGCTAAGGTCCCTAAGTACAGGCTAAGTGATAAAGGATGTGGGAGTGCGTAGACAGCCAGGATGTTGGCTTAGAAGCAGCCATTCATTTAAAGAGTGCGTAACAGCTCACTGGTCAAGTGAACCTGCGCCGATAATGATCGGGACTAAAGCCTGTCACCGAAGCTGTGGGCTTCAACTTTTGTTGGAGCGGTAGAGGAGTATTCTATTGTAGGCTGAAGGCAGACTGTGAAGTCTGCTGGACGACGTGGAAGCAATCATGCCGGCATGAGTAGCGATAAAACAGGTGAGAATCCTGTTCACCGAAAGTCTAAGGTTTCCTGGGGAAGGTTCGTCCGCCCAGGGTTAGTCGGACCCTAAGCCGAGGCCGAAAGGCGTAGGCGATGGGAAACAGGTCAAAATTCCTGTACCACCTTAGAGACGTTTGAACTATGGGGTAACGCAGAAGTGACGATCAGCCCGCGACTGGAAATGCGGGTCTAAGCCTGTAGGGGGATCACCAGGGAAAATACGGGTGATCACAACCCTGAGAGGTGATGGGGAAACGAGCCTTCGGGCAAGCCAACTGGTCTTAATCATGCTGCCGAGAAAAACCTCTATGTGAGTCTCTCGGGTGTCCGTACCGCAAACCGACACAGGTAGACGGGGAGAGAATCCTAAGGTGCGCGAGAGAACCCCTGTTAAGGAACTAGGCAAAATGGCTCCGTAACTTCGGGAGAAGGAGTGCCTCCAAGTAGGTGAACGGACTTGCTCCGGGAGCTGAAGGAGGTCGCAGAGAAACGGCCTGGGCGACTGTTTACTAAAAACACAGGTCTCTGCTAAGTCGCAAGACGACGTATAGGGACTGACACCTGCCCGGTGCCAGTAGGTCAAGAGGAAAGGTTAGTCTTCGGACGAAGCTTTGAATCGAAGCTCTGGTAAACGGCGGCCGTAACTATAACGGTCCTAAGGTAGCGAAATTCCTTGTCGGCTAAATACCGACCTGCACGAATGGTGTAACGACTTGGGCGCTGTCTCAACAGGGGACTCGGCGAAATTGTAGTTCCGGTGAAGATGCCGGATACCCGCGACGGGACGGAAAGACCCCATGAACCTTTACTCCAGCCTGGTACTGGGTTTCGACTCAGTATGTGCAGGATAGGTGGGAGACTGTGAAGCGGGAACGTCAGTTCTCGTGGAGTCGCCCTTGAAATACCACCCTTATTGTGTTGGAATTCTAACCTCGATCCTTGAATCAGGATTGGGAACACTGCCAGGTGGGAAGTTTGGCTGGGGCGGCCGCCTCCCAAAAGATAACGGAGGCGCCCAAAGGTTCCCTCAGCGCGGTTGGTAATCGCGCGAAGAGTGTAAAGGCATAAGGGAGCTTAACTGCGAGACATACAGGTCGAGCAGATGCGAAAGCAGGGCTTAGTGACCCGGCGGTTGCGCGTGGAAGCGCCGGAGATCAACGGATAAAAGGTACTCTGGGGATAACAGGCTTATCTCCCCCAAGCGTACATAGCGACGGGGAGGTTTGGCACCTCGATGTCGGCTCATCACATCCTGGGGCTGGACAAGGTCCCAAGGGTTTCCCTGTTCGGGAATTAAAGTCGGTACGCGAGCTGGGTTTAGAACGTCGTGAGACAGTTCGGTCCCTATCTGTCGTGGGCGTAGGATATTTGAGGAGAGCTGTCCCTAGTACGAGAGGACCGGGATGGACGAACCTCTAGTGTACCAGTTGTCTCGCCAGGGGCATTGCTGGGTAGCTATGTTCGGAAGGGATAAGCGCTGAAAGCATCTAAGTGCGAAGCCCACTCCAAGATAAGATATCCCGTGGGATAACCCACCTAAAGGCTCCTTGTAGACTACAAGGTCGATAGGTCACAGGTGTAAGCGCAGCAATGCGTTCAGCCGAGTGATACTAATCAGCCGTGAGGCTTGACCTTTTTATACATTTTTCAGCAGATCGCTTCTGTGCTTTGTTTGGCACCCAATTCGTATTCAATTAAATTTTTCCTGGTGGCTATAGCGGAGGGGAAACACCTCTTCCCATTCCGAACAGAGAAGTTAAGTCCTCCAGCGCCGATGGTACTGCTTGGGTGACCTTGTGGGAGAGTAGGTCGTTGCCAGGAATTTTAAAAAGCCCGGACATAAAAATCCGGGCTTTTTTTGTGTTATACAAGATCAAAAGAGTACTTGACAAAACCCATTTGTTTTGCAATTATACGCGCCTTATTTTCCGAATTTTAAAACGAGTATTTAATACTGGTATTAAGGAGGTTACAGTGAATAGATATACACCTGAAGATATCAGGAACATCGCCCTGTCGGGACACGGCGGCACGGGCAAAACGTCCGTTGCCGAAGCCATGATGTTTTCTGCCGGTGCGACCAATCGACTCGGGTCTGTGGATGAGGGGAATACGCTGTCGGATTATACCGATGCAGAGGTTGAGCGCAAAATCTCTATCAGTACGTCCATGTTGCACTGCGATTGGAAGGGCACCAAAATGAATATTCTGGATGCTCCGGGTTATGCCGACTTTATTGGCGATGCAAAAGCCGCGATTTGGGCATCTGATATTGCTCTTACGCTGGTCAATGCGGCCAGTGGCGTGGAGATTGGAACGGATAAGGCATTCGGTTTTGCCGATGAATTTAATCGCGCAACTGTGTTTTTAATCAATCACGTCGATAGGGAATTTGCCGATTGCGATGGTGCGTTTTCCGCAATTCAAGAGCATTTTGGAAATGGGGCTGTCCCCTTTCAGATTCCGGTCAATGCCGGTGAAGGGTTTAATCAGATTATCGATATTTTGCAGATGAAATTGGTAACCTATACCGATGGCAAAGCTGAGGCTTCAGAGATTCCCGAAGAATGGCAAGATCAGGCTGAGGACTTGAGGGAACAGGTGGTTGAAGGGATTGCTGAGAGTGATGACGATTTGATTGAGAGCTATTTAGAAGAAGGGGAATTGACAGATGAAGAGATCGCACAAGGGATAAAAATCGGGATGGCCAATCGCACTTTGTTTCCCATTTTTGTGAGTGCTGCCAGCAAAAATATCGGTGCCGACTTATTGCTCGATTTTTTGTCTTCCTTCGCGCCGGGTCCGCTCGACTTGCCAATTCCCACAGCATATAAAGAGGGATCTGAAGAAGAAGTGGCACTTGCCGTAAGCGATGATGACCCTCTGGCTGCTGTGGTGTTCAAAACGATTTCTGAGTCTGTGGGTGATCTGTCATTTTTGCGCGTGTATTCCGGCAGTGTCCAATCTGGCGACGATGTATTTAATCCCAATGGCCGAGTCAATGAGCGCATCGGTCAAATTTATTCGATGAGTGGCGGAAAGCGCGAGGATATGGACGTTGTGGGTGCGGGTGATATCGGCGCGTTGATCAAGCTAAAGGATACGCATACGGGCAATACCCTTTGCAGCAGAAACACGCGCTTGCAAATTCAGCCGGTCGAATTTCCACATCCTTTGATTCGCGTGGCGGTAGAACCCAAATCGCGTGGCGACGAAGACAAAATTAGCGCGGGATTGCAGAGCATTCACGAAGAAGATCCGAGCTTTGTCGCCGGGTATGATTCGGAATTGCGTCAGATTATTGCCCAGGGGCAGGGCGAGTTGCATTTGACGGTTGTGTTTGACAAGTTGAAGAGCAAGTTTGGCGTGGATATAGAGGTGGGCGTACCGCGAATACCGTATCGCGAGACCATTCAGTCGCGTGCAGAAGCGCAGTATCGGCACAGAAAACAAAGCGGTGGACGCGGTCAATACGGCGAAGCTTATTTGCGCATCGCGCCCAGGCATCGCGGTGATGGCTTTGAATTTATTGACGAGGTTGTCGGCGGTGCGATTCCCGGAAAATTTATTCCGGCAGTTGAAAAGGGTGTCGTGGAATGCATGCAACGCGGTGTGCTCGCCGGATATCCCGTTGTCGATACACAGGTCACGGTTTACGATGGGTCCTTCCATCCGGTTGACTCTTCTGATATGGCTTTTAAGCTGGCCGGTTCCTTCGCATTTCAAAATGCATTTATGGATGCCAGACCCATTTTGTTAGAGCCTATTTACAAAGTCCACGTCGTTGTTCCCGATTCCTATATGGGGGATGTGATGGCAGATCTCAATGGGCGACGCGGGCGCATTCAAGGCATGGATCCCGAAGGCAATTTCCAGGTCATTCACGCTGAGGTTCCACTGGCCGATCTTTACAAGTATTCGACCTCTTTGCGCTCTATGACGCAAGGCACAGGCGATTATACCATGGAGTTTTCACACTACGAGCCTGCTCCCCACGATGTGACACAAAAAGTTATTGAGGATTCCGAACACGATCGCGAATTGGTAGAAGCGTGAGGAGATGATGATGTCAGCCGGGCGCAGGTTCAGGGCGGCACTGGACGCAGAACGCCCCTTGCAGATTGTGGGTACTATCAATGCCGTATCTGCGCTTATGGCAAGACAGGTGGGATTTCGCGCGCTTTATCTTTCTGGTTCGGGCGTGGCTGCTGCCTCTTATGGGTTGCCCGATTTGGGCATTACAACGCTGGATAATGTGGTCGAGGATGCCCGGCGGATTACAGATGTGGTGGATTTGCCACTGCTGGTTGATATCGATACCGGGTTTGGCGGTACTTCTTTTTCCATTGGACGCGCTGTAAAGACGCTGGAAAAAATTGGCGTTGCCGCTGTTCACATTGAAGACCAGGTATTGCAAAAACGGTGTGGACATCGCCCGGGAAAACAGGTGGTGCCTGCCGGGGAGATGTGCGACCGAATCAAAGCAGCGGTTGATGCGCGGTCAGACAGTGGGTTTGTGATTATGGCGCGAACGGATTCCGTGGCCAATGAGGGTTTGGAATGCGGTCTCAATCGCGCCCGGGAATACATTGCCGCAGGTGCGGATGCGATTTTTGCAGAAGCTCTGTGTTCGTTGGAGGATTTTCGCACCTTTGCCCAAAGGCTTTCTGTACCTGTACTGGCGAACCTCACCGAGTTTGGACAAACGCCTCTGTTTGGCTTGGACGAGATGAGAGGTACGGGTGTCGCCATGGTGTTGTATCCTCTCACGGCGTTTAGAATGATGAATGCGGCTGCTCAGCGGGCGTATAAAATACTGCGGATGCAGGGCACGCAGGGTGCGTTGATAGACGAGATGCAGACGCGGGAAGATCTCTACGAATTGCTGGATTATTACGGGTACGAGGCGCAGGTTAATCGACTTTATGGTGCGTGAATTGCCTGAGGAGATTTTACGGGAAAAGGTCGTGAGTGAAAATGCTCACGGCCTTTTTTTGAGAGGAGGATACTGTGAGCAAACAGACGACAGGTTTGAGAGGAGTTAAGGCCGGGAGTACGTCGATTTGTACTGTGGGGGCAGAAGGTCACGGTTTGCACTATCGGGGCTATGCTATTGAAGGTCTGGCACAATATGCCTGTTTTGAAGAGGTCGCGTATTTGTTGTTGTGGGGTGCGCTGCCCACTGAAAGGGAACTGGATGCGTTGAAGGCGCGGTTGCGGGCGCACCGGCAGTTGCCAGATCTGGTCGTGCAGGTTCTGTGTTCGCTGCCTTCAGACGCGCATCCGATGGATGTTTTGCGAACCGGTGTATCGGCGCTTGGTATTGCCGAGCCAGAGCGGGATTTGGAGGATGGTGAGGCTGTGGCTGTGCGGCTTTTGGGTGCATTGCCCTCTATGCTGGGGGTCTGGCATATAGGTGCCGATGTTCTGGATGTGGATGTGGATGATCACGCGACTTATATTTTGTACATGCTCAAAGCGGAGATGCCTTCGGAGTTGGAATGTCAGATGATGGATGCGTCGTTGATTTTATATGCCGAGCACGAGTTTAATGCCTCGACATTTACGGCGAGAGTATGCGCCTCCACGCTTGCCGATTTTTATGGATGCATCACCGGGGCAATCGGTACTTTGAGCGGGCCTTTGCACGGGGGCGCGAACGAGCGGGCAATGGAATTGATCGAACAGTTCGAGACCCCCGAAGACGCGGCAACAGGTGTGCGAGAGATGCTGGCGCGCAGAGAATTGATTATGGGGTTTGGGCACGGGGTTTATCGCGTGCGAGATCCGCGCAATGCGATTATTAAAGATTGGGCACGTCAGGTGAGTGAAGCGATGAGCGATATGAGTCTATACGAGATTTCCGAAGCGATTGAGCGGGTTATGTGGGATGAGAAGAAGTTGTTTCCAAATCTGGATTTTTATTCGGCAACAGCGTATCACATGGCCGGTATTGAGACGGCGCTTTTCACGCCCATATTTGTGCTCAGTCGCTGCAGTGGTTGGGCTGCTCATGTGGTGGAGCAGCGGGCGGATAATAGACTGATTCGGCCTCTGGCGGAATACACGGGGGTAGAGACGCGAGATTATGTGTCGATAGAAGACAGGGGCTAAGAAGTGTGAAGTAGGAAGTGTGAATAATCGTAGGGGCGAGGCATGCCTCGCCCGTCATCGCGGCATGATGTTAGCCGCGATCCAGGATTTTTTAGCTGATTACTGATTGCTGATAGCTTGAGGACTGCTATGAATAATCGGACACCGGATAGAGAACTGGTGGCTATCGCACAGTATGTGTTGGATTATGAAGTGAATTCCGAGGAGGCTTTTCAGACGGCTCGTTTGTGTCTGATGGATAGTTTGGGGTGTGCGGTGTTGGCATTGCGGTTTTCTGAGTGTGCGAAGATGCTCGGTCCCGTGGTGCCGGGAACAATTGTGCCGCACGGTGCGCGGGTGCCGGGTACTGATTACGAACTCGATCCGGTGACTGCCGCGTTTAATATTGGGACACTGGTGCGGTGGTTGGATTTTAACGATACGTGGTTGGCGGCGGAATGGGGACATCCGTCGGACAATCTGGGTGCAATTCTCGGGGTGGCGGACTGGATGTCGCGCACGCAGCGGGCACAGGGGAGAGAAGTACTGGTCATGCGGGATGTGTTTGTGGCGATGATCAAAGCGCACGAGATTCAGGGCGTGATGGCATTGGAAAACAGTTTTAATGCCCGGGGGCTGGATCATGTGATTTTGGTGAAGTTGGCGAGTGCGGCGGTTTCTGCTGGGCTGTTGGGCTGTGATGAGGCGCAGGTGGTTAATGCATTGTCGCAGGTGTGGTGCGATTTGGGTCCTTTGCGAACCTATCGGCATGCGCCCAATACGGGTTCGCGCAAGAGTTGGGCGGCGGGAGATGCGACAGCGCGTGGCGTATTTTTGGCATTGCAAACAAAGCGCGGTGAGATGGGATATCCAACGGCTCTGTCTGCACCCGTGTGGGGTTTTTACGACCGCTTGTGGAATGGCGATCGGTTTCAGTTTCAACGCTTATACGGTTCTTATGTGATGGAAAATGTGTTGTTCAAGGTGTCTTTTCCCGCTGAATTTCACGCACAGACAGCGGTAGAAGCTGCGTTTGCGTTGCACGATGAAGTGGCTCCGCGGCTGGAGGCAGTGGAGCGGGTGGTGATTGAGACACACGAAGCCGCTATTAAAATTATCGATAAGACCGGTCCGCTGTACAATCCTGCAGACCGGGATCACTGTTTGCAATATATGGTGGCTATTGGGCTGATTTTTGGCGATTTGACCGCAGATGATTACGAGGACGAGCGCGCGGAGGACGAGCGCATTGATATGTTGAGAGAAAAGATGGTGGTGACGGAAAACGCGCGGTTTACACGGGATTACCACGATCCGCACAAGCGGTCAATTGCCAATACAGTGCAGGTGTTTTTCAAAGATGGATCGGCCACAGAGGCCGTGATGGTTGAATATCCCATTGGGCATCGAAGAAGGCGGGAGGAGGCCGCGCCTTTGCTTGTGGAAAAGTTTGTGGAAAATATGAGTACGCGGTTTGAGGCGCAGCAGGTGCGAGATATTTTGGCTGTGTTTGAAGGGGCAGATTTGGATACGATGCCCGTGTGGGAATTTATGGATTTGTTGCAAGTTCGTAAGTAGCGTATTTCCTATTGCACAACTGCGGGCTTCTGACTACATTTGGATTGGGATAATAGGATATTGTTAAATAAAGGAGCATGGCAGGATGGCTGGACATTCTAAATGGGCAAATATCAAGCATCGCAAGAGCCGTCAGGACGCGGCTCGAGGCAAGGCGTTTACCAAATTGATCCGAGAGATTACTGTGGCGGCCCGCGAGGGTGGTGGCGATGAGGCGAATAACTCCCGTCTGCGTGCGGCTGTTCTGAGTGCGAAGGCAGAAAATATGCCTATGGTCAATATTGAGCGCGCGATTAAAAAGGGTACGGGGGAGCTTGAAGGCGAGTCTTATGAAGGTGCGATTTACGAGGGATACGGACCGGGTGGTGTGGCCATGTTTATTGAAACTCTGACGGATAATCGCAATCGCACGGTGTCTGAAGTGCGGCATTTGTTTAGCAAATACAATGGCAGTATGGCCGAAAGTGGTGCCGTGGCGTGGGTGTTTGAGCAAAAGGGGTTGATTTCGGTGCCCAAAGAGGACGTGGAAGAAGAAGAACTGATGCTGATCGTTTTAGATGCTGGCGCCGAGGATATTGCAGAGGAAGAGAATATCTACGAAGTTTATGCTTCTCTGCCCGATTTTGAAAGTGTTCGCAAAGCGATTGAAGAGGCGGGTATTGAAATTGAGCGCGCTGAATTGACGCGCGTTCCGCAAAGTACTGTGCCCGTTGAAGGCAAAACCGCGCAGCAATTGTTGACCTTGATGGAAATGCTCGAAGACAATGACGATGTGCAGCGGGTATATGCCAATTTTGAGATTGATGACAAAGAATTAGCTGTCCTGACTGAGTGATTTCCCCTCCCCAGTTATGTCCCAGAACTGCTGGTAATACATCGCAGTTATACACTGTCCGCGTCTTTGTGTGAGAATTTTCTCTCCTTATCTCTCCATCTGCATTTATCTGCGTTTATCTGCGTTCATCTGCGTTCATCTGCGGATAACACTTCGAAAGGTGGTTTGCGTGATCATTCTGGGTATTGATCCGGGCAGTGTGGTAACCGGTTTTGGTCTGGTTGAGCACCAGAACCGGAAAAATCGGTTGCTGCAATGTGGCTGTATTCGGCCCGGTAATAAATTGTCTTTCCCCCAGCGCTTGCTCTATATCTACGATCACTTGCTCGCGCTGGTCGCGGATGCAGGCCCGCATGAAGTTGCGCTTGAATCTGTTTTTTACGGTGTCAATACGCAATCACTGATTAAGTTGTGTCAGGCGCGAGGGGCTATTGTGACGGCGCTGGCCAATTCCGATCTGCCCATTTTTGAATACGCGCCCCGCGAAGTGAAAAGAGCGGTTGTGGGCCGGGGTAGTGCGTCCAAAGAACAGGTGCAATTTATGATTCAGCGATTGCTGGGGAAAGAAGCAGTGGGTCAGGGATTTGATGCGACAGATGCCGTGGCGATTGCCCTGTGCCATGCGCATCAGAAGGTTGCTGCGCGTGGGCCTGGAAAACGGGACAATAAACTGGCAGAGAAGATTGAGGCATTGAAACAGGGCGGTAAAGAACAGAGTCGTTTTGATGAGAAACTCAAAGAAATCGGCGTTAGTGCAAAGTCGCGGCGGCGTTTGAATCGAAGGGGAAGATAATATAATGATTGCGTTTTTAGAAGGGCGATTGGTGGAAAAACACCCGACCCATGTTATTGTCGATGTTCAGGGTGTGGGATATCACGTCAATATTTCACTGTCGAGCTATGAATCGCTTGCGGTTGAGGATGGGCGCGTCAATATTCTCACGCATCTCCATGTGAGGGAAGACGCGATGACGCTTTATGGGTTTGCCTCAGTGTCCGAGCGCGATTTGTTTGAGCGCCTGATCGCGGTTTCGGGTATTGGGCCGCCGATGGCATTGAAAATTTTGTCCGGTATTCCCATTGCCGATTTCAGGCGGTTGGTTGCCGCAGAAGATTCCCGGGGGTTGACGCGCATCAAAGGCATTGGTCAAAAGCTCGCGCAGCGTCTGGTGCTGGAAATGAAGGACAAGATTGGCGATATTGCGCCAGAAGATTTTACTTCCGATGCGGTGGGGGATGCAGATCCCGATGTATTAGACGAAGCTGCTGCTGCTCTATCGGGTTTGGGCGCGAATCCGGTGCAGGCGCGCAAAGTTGTTGCAACGGTCTTGCAGGAGATGGGCGACGACGCGCCGATTGAAGAGGTTATTAAGCGCGCATTGAGGAGTATTTAGGTAGGGACAGGTTTGAAACCTGTCCTTACAAATCTGATGGCTGATAGCTTATTTTTCAAGGCTATTTTATGGATGAACGATTTACCGATCCCGAGTTTCAGGATGGCGACGATTTTGAGCGCGATCAACGGATTCGCCCGATTCGATTTGACGATATGGTCGGGCAAGAGAAGGCGAAGACGAATTTGCGTATTGTTGTAGAGGCAGCGCGTCATCGCAATGAGGCTATGGATCACATTTTGTTGCACGGGCCTCCCGGCCTGGGCAAGACCACTCTGGCTTATGTGATCGCGCACGAGCTTGGGGTTGAAATTCATGTGACATCGGGACCGGTGCTGGAGCGTCCGGCTGATCTGGCGGGGATTTTGACGAATTTGAACGAGCGCGATGTGCTGTTTATCGATGAGATCCATCGCATGAATCGGGTGGTAGAAGAACATTTGTATTCGGCGATGGAGGATTTTACGCTGGATATTATGATCGATAGCGGGCCGAGTGCCAGGTCGTATCAAATTCCGCTTGAACCCTTTACTATGGTGGGCGCAACAACGCGAATGGGACTGCTCACAGCGCCGATGCGATCGCGCTTTGGGTTGATGGAGCGGCTGGATTTTTACGCTCCGGAAGAGTTGCAGGCCATTGTTATAAGGGCGGCGCGTATTTTGGGTATTGAGATTGAAGAGGATGCCGCGCGCGTGATTGCCCACAGGTCGCGGGGAACAGCGCGCATTGCCGGACGTCAGTTGTCGAGGTCTCGCGATTATGCACAGGTGCGCGCCGATGGGGTGATTACAGAAGAAGTTGCGGTTAAGGCGCTGGCATTGTTGGGGGTGGATGTAAAGGGATTGGATGAAATGGATCGGCGATTGTTGGAAACGCTGATCGATAAATTCGAAGGGGGTCCCGTTGGCTTGAATAATCTGGGTGCTGCGCTGAGTGAAGAGACAGGTACGCTGGAGGAAGTGTATGAACCCTATCTGATTCAGGAGGGGTTCCTGGTGCGCACGCCTCGGGGGCGTCAGGCAACGGCGCGGGCGTATTTGCATTTGGGGAAGACGCCGCCCGAAGATGGGTCACAAAGTAAGTTGTTTTGAGGTTTGACATTGTAGGGGCGAAAAATTTTTCGCCCGATGTTGTAGGGGCGAGGCATGCCTCGCCCGTTTGATCGACAGAGGTATTGCAAGTTGACAAAATTTTTGGGTATTGAGACTTCAACACCGGTGTGCAGTGTGGCTTTGGCCTGCGATGCCCGCGTGGTTGTGGAATACACTTTGGAATTGGGCTCACATCATTCGGAACGGTTGCAGCCGATGGTTGAGATGGTGTTGCGGGAGGCGGGTTTAAGTGTTGGCGATCTGGATGGCGTGGCTGTGGCTGCTGGTCCCGGTTCGTTTACGGGATTGCGTATCGGTATGGGCCTGGCAAAGGGGCTGTGCCGCGGTGCGAATCTTGTGTTTGTGCGCGTGTCAACCCTTGCGGGCATGGCTTTTGGGGCGGGGGTAGAGGGGATGCCGGTTTGTCCGATGCTGGACGCCCGGCGCGGCGATGTGTATGCGGGGGTATATGATCTCGTTGCGGGAGGTCCGATTTCGAGAATGCCCGATCGCGCAGATGCGGTTTCCAATTGGGTCACGCGTCTGCCGCGTCCCGTGACTGTAGTGGGAGATGGTGCCCAGGCTTATCGCGATGTGATTGTCGATGTGTTGGGACGAGGTGCGTATTTTGCAAATGCAACTCTGGGTCGCCCCACTGCTGGGGCTGTTGCGCTGCTGGGGCAGGCGCGTTGCGAACGGGGAGAGGTGGATGATGCGGAGACGGCAGAGCCTTTTTATTTGCGGCGAACACAAGCAGAGCGCGTGCGAGAAGCGCGGTTGAGTGGTGATGGATAATTCGATGATACCCGTGTTGGTGGAGATGATCCCTGCGCATCTCGACCGGGTTATAAAAATTGAAAAGGCTGTTTTTCCCGCTCCCTGGAAACGCCGTGATTTTGAGTTTGCGCGGAATCGCGAAAATGGTTTTTGCCGGGTGGTTATGGTCGAGTGCGAGATTGCGGGCTATGTCGTGGGTTTTTTGATTGGTCGGGAATTTCATCTGGTGAATTTGGCTATTGCGCCTGATTTTCAAAGAAAGGGGCTGGGCAGAAAAACGCTGAAAGCTGTATTTGATCTGTTGGAGAAAATGGCGCAGGTGGTGTCTTTGGAGGTGCGTATGTCCAATTGTGCTGCGATTGATCTCTATAAGAAGATGGGGTTTGAGACTATAGCGATCAGAAAAGCGTATTATACACACCCCCGCGAAGATGCACTCGTGATGTTAAAACCGCTCAATACCCGATTGTCCGATTGGGTGTCGCAGGTGTTAGAAGTTTAGTCTCCCCAATACAGATTGTGCCCTTGTCCGGGGAACCAGATGAGATCGACGCTCATGCTCACAATGAGCGATAGGGTGTATCCCACAATCATGCCGATGAAAAAGGGTTTTGCCCTGCGATACAGCGCGATTCCTCCCAGGCGGAAGATGATAAATTTAATCAGCCAGGTCAGAAATACGGATAAGATGGCGGTGCGCGCCGAATAAAAGGTTACGACTGTAAAACCGATGGGATGGAGAGGCCACCAGGTGAATCGGTATTGGCACAGGGTCAATATGCCCATTGTCAGCGCGCCAAATACCGTAAATGCCATCCGAAGACCGTAGTGGGTCTCTTTGCCAATGTCGCGGATGGATGATACTATGCCGTCGTAGTAACGGGGCGCGGCAACCCGAAACATGTACGAGCCAAAATTAAATGCGCCGTCGGTATAGCCCAGATAAATTGTCGATGCGGCGGCGGCGATGAGCGAAAACACAAATGCAAATGCGATGGTTAAGCCCAGTACGCGCGCTCGATTGCCCAGGCCGATGCTCAACCGCGCGGCATGGGCGGCAGCAGGCATGGTAAAGCTTTTGCCGTTTTGATACATGCTGCCCACTTGTTGCCGCATGGCAATTGTATTTGATGATAGTGAATCGGGTGGTGCGAATCCCATTATGCCCGTGCCCAGGCTGCTGGGTGATTCCAGAAATACGAGTCCGGTCATTGCTACAATTTTGGCAAATCCGGTGTAAAAAACAAACCAGAACACTGTGACCAATATGGCCCAAAACGGTGTCATCCCTCCTTTGAATAACCAGAACATGGCAAATAGAGCACAGGCGAGAAACACGATGGTTGCAGTGCGGTAGGACATCAATTCGCTCTGGTCGTCCATATTTTTCGTCTGGAGAAATGCCTGTTGAAAGACCGCTTTGATGTGGGTTCTCGCAATCCACAATCCCCATAGACAAAAGACGATGAACCCGCCCAGTGCTTGCTGTCGCGTGCCAGCAAACTCACCCAGGCCCTCTGCCAGGCCCAGGCGATTGGTCATCCCTATTTGCAGCCAGGTGAGTATCCAGAATACCCAGATCGAAAATAAGACCTGTAAGTCGGTGAAATACGCAAACCCGATAATTAAAAAGTTGAGCCGTCCGTGCAGGAAGGGCACGTACCGTCCCAATGAGATTGTGTAATTTTGGATCCCCACGGTGATCACGGGGAAGCTGGGGTCGAAGTAGCCGATGATGTACCAGAGGACGATAACTGCGGGAATGGAGAAGCCAGCCCAGAATAGCGGCTGTTTCATGTATTCGGGAAATCCCTTTGGTCCCGCTGTTTCGGCGAGTTCTTCGGCGACTTGTGCAAATGGAAATGGCAATCGCTCTTGTTCGACCCATTGCCGGCGCAAAATTGTCGCCAGTGCGACTGATCCCAGACCGAGTGCGGCGATAAAGCTCAGCCACCAGAATGTAGGGCGTATCCAGATTGCCCAGGGGATCGTTGCGTTGCGAGGCAGGCCCTCGTAAAACCAGGCCAATTGATCTTTGGCATCTTCGACGACGAGATAGGGTTGCACGAGGCCAAAGACGTATTCTTCCCAGAGGTTTTCCGGCGTTGCCATGTAGTGCATTACGGCATAGGTTGCCAATACGCGCCCGAGCAGTTCATTGATGGACATGCTCACGTAGCCAACGGCGAAAATGAAGATCAATTCCCAGGGTTGTAATGCATATCCCAGAGCGCGCAGCGCGGGATTTACGATAAAGATCAGTACCAAAAATGGCATTAAAATACCCATCGGTATCATGCCTTCGACCAGTGATATGGTGTGCATGTAGTGATGGGTATAGGGTATGATTGCGTTGATTGATACGGTGATCAATACGGCCAATGCAATTGCCCACCAGGGCGATCGCTGTGTCAGAGGTTGGGGTTCCTGTATGTCGGTTGTTTGAACTGACACAAAGTCAGGCTCCTTCTCCCGGAAATCCCTCTTTGCGAATGCGTTCGCCCACTGCGAGCAGTACTGGTACATCTTTTTCATCGAGTGAGCCATCGGGCAGGGGTCCGGTGTTTAACAATAAATTGCAACCGCTTTCTCGCGCTGCTGTCAGTGCCTGCCAAACTTCATCTTCATTTTTGTGGTGGCCCCCTTCGGCGAGGTAGCCCCAGGATACGCCTTTTCCACCTGGTCCAGAACACATTGTCGTGCAGATTTCCATGGGTTTGTCGGTCTGTGTTACAGCTTGATGTTCGGGTGCCTGAAAGTCTTCGGTGCCCAGCAAGCCCTGTTTGTAGGAGACCAGCACTTGTGGTTGCATGCTGTGGATGTAGTCGTAGAGTTCCTGGCACTTAAATTTCTCTTTGTCGCCGTTGTTGAGAACGCCAATTCCATCCAGCCAGATTGCGGCTACGGGTCCGTAATTTGTGAGTAGTTCTGTAATTTGCGCCTGCATGAAGTCGAGATAGATTTGCAGGTTGTGCGCGGAGCCAGTGGCATAGCTCGGTTCGGGCGGGTCGTATTTGGGTCTTGCCTGTCCGCCCCATTCGTCGTTGTTGGGGGCATGTGGATGTTTCCAATCCCGTCCGTGGGAGTAGTACAAACACAGTCCGAGTGCGTGTCGATCACAGGCTTCGGCCAGTTCTTTGATCAAGTCGCGGCCCACCGGGGCATTGGTGCTGCTAAAGTCCGTTTCCGCTGTGTCGAATAAGCAGAATGAGTCGTGATGCCGCGTGGTGATGTTGATGTATTTCATTTCGCAGTCAACGGCAAATTGCGCGATGCGCTCGGCATCGAAGTTTTCAGCGGTGAAGTCGTCCGTGAGTTTTGCGTATTCGGCTACGGGTATGAGTTCTCGCAGTTGCACCCATTCGTGCCGTCCTATTAGAGAGTAGAGTCCGTAGTGTAAGAACAGGCCGTAACGCGCCTCGCGGAACCACTGTAGTGCGGCAGCACGCGGATCATCGGCGTAAAGGTCGGCGTAATTTTTCAAATAATTGGGGATATTGCTCATGGGAATCTCCGGTTGTAAGTGGGGTCAACTATGCTTGTAAGAACTCCGGTACGCTGAAGTACCGCTCGCCCGAGTCGCAGATTATGGTTGCGACCCGCTTGTCAGGGCCGAGGTCGCGGGCGACTTGCAGGGCAGCGAATACATTTGCTCCGGCTGATATGCCGGCCAAAATGCCTTCTTCGCGACCGAGTTTGCGAGCTGTTTTGATGGCGTCTTCATCGCGCACGCATATTAGTGCGTCGAAAATATCGCGGTTGAGTACGGAGGGAACGAAGCCTGCACCGATGCCCTGGATGCCGTGTAGTCCTGGTTCTCCGCCCGATAGGACCGGGGATTTGGTGGGTTCGACGGCGACTACGAGTATGTGTTCTAATTCGGCTTTTAAGACTTCGCCCACGCCTGTGATGGTTCCTCCCGTGCCTATGCCTGCGACAAAGGCGTCGAGGCGGCCGTCAACGGCTTCTAATATTTCTCGGGCTGTGGTTTGTCGGTGTATTTCCGGGTTGGCAGGGTTGTTAAATTGCTGTGGCATAAAGGTCGTTTCGGGTGATTTATTTACGATTCGTTCGGCTTCTGCGACAGCGCCGGGCATGTCGAGGTCGCCCGGGGTTAATATCAATTCGGCACCGTAACTTTCGAGCAGGTCGCGTCGTTCCCGGCTCATTGAATCGGGCATGGTTAGTATCAGGTGATAACCGCGTGCTGTGGCAACCATTGCGAGACCGATGCCCGTGTTGCCACTGGTCGGTTCGACGAGGGTCATGCCCGGCTTTAAGTGGCCGTCGCGTTCTGCGGCTTCGATCATTGATAGGGCTATGCGGTCTTTTACCGTGCGGGCCGGATTTAAGGATTCCATTTTGACGACGATTTCGGCCATGTCGGATGTCGCCAGGCTGTTTAAGCGTATCAGGGGCGTGCCGCCGATCAGTTGCATGAAGTCATCGACAACGATGTTGTTTTCAGGCATAAGCGTTTCCTTTTTTACCATCCTCCTACTTGTGTTCGATCTACGACGTCTTTGGAGAGCATGCGCAGCGCGTCACCGATGCCTTTTGTGCGGGCAAGGTCGCGTTGGCTTGCCGCGTCGTAGATGCCGTAACCGCGCATGCGGTCCAGTTCCCAGAGGGTTTGTTTTTCCCGGGTGTCGTAAAAGGCCATTTTTACATAGACGGAAATTTGATATTGTTCGGCACTCGCTTGTCCGCCATAGGTAAAGGGTTCTTCTTTGATTTCCAGTACAGTGCCCTGCAATACGGCATCTGCCTGGTCTTCTTCGACTACGCGCAGGGCACCATCAGAGACAAATCCCTGAATTAAGCTGTCTGTCAATGCCTGGTGAATACCGGCTTCGAGGCTTTCGTTGTCGAGCAGAGGTACAGCAACGGAGCGGATGCCACCACTGCCCGTGGCTGATGTGGAGTAATAAGCACAGCTTAACGGCAGATACATGATGAGCAGTAAGCAGCAAGCCGACCACTTTTGGGATGTGCTCAATTTTTTTTCTCCTCTTCGTCCTCTGTGCTATTATCTGGTGCCTGATCTTCTGCCTGATCCTCCGCTTGCTCTTCTGGCGCTTCGTCCTTTTTGAGTTCATCTACATAATTCATTCGCAGTTCAAATAAGACGTGTTCCATTAATCTTTGCTCGTTGTCGTTTAAGTTGCCTTTTGTTTTTTCGTCTAACATGCCGAGGATGTCAATCATGTTTTTGGCCTGTTCCAGGTTGCGCTCGATCTGGTTGGTTACCGGGTTCATCACTTTGCCCAGGTTTTGCAATGCCATGCCCTGAAACATCATAACCAGTTGCATGAATAGCAGTTCGTTTTGTTGGTCTTGTGTCGGTATGTTTTGGTCAGCCATTTTGTGTTCTCCTTCTCGTTTGTCGTTACAGATATATTGGGCTTTAATATTTCAAAACTTCTTATGGATGTCAAGGCGATGTTCGCTGTCCTTATGGGGTTGCACAAAATGCTGATTTTTTTATTTTAGTGCTGCTTGCAAATAGGCCGATACGGTTTCCGCGTCGTTATACCCTCGGGTGATGAAGGTGACGGACGCATTGTTTCTTATGACGAGACTTGGAAACTGATTGGCATTCATCGACCGCCTGATGTTAAATCCATCTTGCATCTGCTGTTCTGTTTCGGGTGAGGATAGATCGCATGCAAATCGCTTTGTGTCTAACCCGATTTCACCCGCCAATGCGACGAGGACTTCTGTATCTGATGGGTTGCGCGCTTCCCGATAATAGGCGCGTTGAATCGCCTCGAACATCGCTGTTCCAGCCCCTTGATTTTGAGCCGCATAAAATGCCCTGCAAGATGGATATGTGCATCGCCGCGGTTTGCATTTTTCCCAAAAGTCCCAGTTAAAATTCGCGCCTGTTATGGCTGCGACTTCGCGCCATGCACGCTGGATATGCGCCTGCATCGCGTCGGGCATAGGGTCATCGGTGTCGCGCGCCAATCCACCCATGATATATACGGGTGATAACTCTTCTGGTAAGGCTTCTTTTACTTTTTCAAGTACCGGCTGAAATCCCCAGCACCACGAACACATGGGGTCGGCGACGTAGTAAAGTGTTTTCATGGTTTTCTCCTGTTTTGGTTGGTTTATTTTTTAACATAATGGGAATGTAATGTTTTGCCAAGATATCTAATTCTGACCTTTGCACTAAAGCCTTCCAAAAATTGGTTGCATGGCGTTCTCATGCGCCATATCTTGCGATAGAGTGTAAGTTTATTTTTTCTTCCCCCCTTTTCAAAGGAGGCTTGCGTGAAAATTGAAGTCACTGTGAACGGGGAGCATCAAAGCTACGACGTGGAATCTCGGATGTTGCTCGTGCATTTTTTGCGCGATGTCGTCGGGCTTACTGGCACGCATGTGGGCTGTGAGACCAGCCTTTGTGGCGCGTGCAGTGTGATGCTCAATGGAGATGCTGTCAAATCATGTACGGTTTTGGCAGTGCAAGCCGATGGTGCTGAAATTACTACCATTGAGGGCCTGGCTCAAAATGGTGAATTGCACCCTATTCAGGAGGGCTTCTGGGAGTGTCACGGATTGCAGTGCGGTTTTTGCACCCCGGGCATGATTATTGCCGCGCACCAGCTTTTAGAACGCAATCCCAAACCCAGCGAAGCCGATATTCGTCGCGGTATAGAAGGCAATCTGTGCCGCTGTACAGGGTACCAACACATTGTCGATGCGGTTCAATACGCATCGAAAAAAATGACCACATAGGAGGCGCCCCATGCCTGTTAGCAAATCTGTTGGCGCCCGTATTAAGCGCCGAGAAGACCCCCGATTGATTCAGGGCCTTGCTCATTATGTCGATGACATCAAGTTGCCCAATTTGTTGCATGTCGCGATTTTGCGAAGTCCTTATGCCCATGCGCGCATCAGTGGTATTAATACCGATGCGGCTCAAAATTTGTCCGGCGTCAAGTCTGTTGTCACTGGCGATGATGTCAAAGACGTCATTGGTGGGATTCCCTGTGCGGCTACAGATCCGGAGGGATTCCCCGGCATTAAGGTGCCCCACCATCCCGTGCTCGCAACCGGAAAAGTGCGTTTTGTTGGTGAACCCGTCGCCGCTGTTGCAGCGACAGATGCGTACATTGCCCAGGATGCACTGGATTTGATTGAGGTCGATTACGAACCTCTCGATGCCATAAACTCGGCTGAGGCGGCTTTTGCCGATGGCGCGCCTGTTATCCACGAAGATTGGGACGATAATATGGCTTTTACCTGGAGTATTGCCGGGGGCGATGTGGATGCGGCTTTTGCCGAAGCCGATCATGTCGTCAGTCAGCGGATTGACCATCAACGTCTGGTTCCCAATCCGATGGAGACGCGAGGCGTGGTTGCCCAATATTTGCCCGGCAAAGACCAGCTCAACTTATGGTCATCTACGCAAATTCCCCATCTTTTACGCACGCAAATATCCGTTATGCTGGGTATGGCCGAGAACCATGTTCGCGTTATTGCGCCCGAAGTGGGCGGCGGTTTTGGTTGCAAGCTCAATGTGTACGCCGAAGAAGCCCTGCTCGGGCATATGGCGAAATATCTCGGGCAGCCCGTGAAGTGGATTGAGGGGCGGCGTGAAAATTTTGTGCATACGATTCACGGACGCGATCAGACCGGAGATGTCGAACTCGCGGTGAAAAACGACGGCACGATCCTCGGTCTCAAATACACGGTTACGGCGGATGTGGGGGCTTATTATCAGTTGCTCACGCCGGCCATTCCCACGCTTACGGGTTTGATGCTGTGCGGTTCTTATACATTTAAAAATGTGCAGATGAATCTCACAGCCGCTTTTACGAATAAGATGGCGACGGATGCCTATCGGGGTGCGGGACGTCCCGAGGCTACGTATCTCATTGAGCGCATGGTCGATGTGGTGGCGCACGATCTGGATCTGGATCCTCTGGAGGTGCGACGCAAAAACTTTATCGGCAAAGACGCTTTTCCCTATGAAACGGGTACTGCTCTGGCTTATGATAGCGGCGATTATACGGCTGCGCTCGACAAGGCACTCAAGATCGCCGATTACGACGCTTTGCGCGAGCAGCAGGCCGAATTACGCGAAGAGGGCCGATACCTCGGTATTGGATTTTCCACGTATGTGGAGATTTGCGGTATGGGTCCTTCGGCTGCGATGCCCGCTGGCGGTTGGGAGAGCAGCACTGTGCGCGTAGATCCCACGGGTAAGGTAACCGTGCTTACGGGTGTATCGCCCCACGGACAGGGGCAGGAGACCACTTTTGCCCAGCTTATTGCCGATGGATTGGGCGTTGATATCGACGATATTCGCATTATCCACGGCGATACCGATACAGTGCAATACGGTATTGGTACTTTCGGCAGTCGCGCGACGGCTGTGGGTGGTACAGCGATGGTGCATGCGATGGGTAAGGTGAAAGACAAAGTGGTCAATATCGCCGCGCATCTGCTGGAGAGCAATCCACAGGATATTGTGATTGAAGACGGCAAATACTGCGTTCAGGGTGCGCCCGAGTCGGGTCTCACTTTGGGCGAAATTGCTATGGTGGCTCATGTGGGTGTGGAACTTCCCGAGGGTACAGAACCCGGTTTGGCTGAGTCGCACTTTTTTGAGCCGCCAAACTTTACCTATCCGTTTGGTACGCACATCGCCGTGGTCGAGGTCGATGCCGATACGGGTGAGGTTGAGATACAGCGTTATATCGCCGTTGACGATTGCGGAAATATTATCAATCCACTGATTGTTGAAGGCCAGGTACACGGCGGTATTGCACAGGGGGTGGGACAAGCCCTTTACGAGGAAGCCATTTACGACGAGAGCGGGCAGATGATCACCGGTTCATTTATGGATTATGCCTTGCCCAAAGCGCACAATTTCCCGCGCTTTGAATTGGCAAATACGGTTACGCCTTCGCCCGTCAATCCAATGGGTGTCAAAGGTGTGGGTGAAGCGGGTACGATTGGTTCCACGCCCGCGATAGCCAATGCGGTGATTGACGCGCTGAAACCTTTTGGCGTGCGACATATCGATCTGCCTTTGCGCCCCGAAAAACTCTGGAAACTCATGCAGGAGACTTGAACGATGACCCCCTTTGATTACCACGCACCCAAAACTTTGAGAAGCGCGATGCGGCTGGTGCAAGAGTTCGGCGACGATGCCAAAGTACTGGCGGGCGGTCACAGTCTGATTCCGTCTATGAAATTGCGTCTTGCCGCGCCTTCGGTCGTTATTGATCTGGGCGGCATTGCTGGCTTAAAAAGAGTGACTGCGGGCAATGAGACCATTACTATCGGTGCTCTGGCCACGCATTATGCTGTGGAAAGCCACCGCTTATTGCCTTCAAAATGTTCACTTTTGCCCGAGACCGCAGCAGAAATTGGCGATGCACAGGTGCGGAATCGGGGCACTGTGGGCGGGAGTATTGCCCATGCCGACCCGGCTGCAGATTGGCCGGCGACTATGCTCGCCCTCGATGCACAATTCGATATTGCCGGTCCCAATGGTGAACGCACGGTGGCTGCGTCTGATTTTTTTGTGGATCTTTTTATTACGGATTTGCAACCCGGCGAAATTCTCACGCAGATTCGCATTGCGGTGCCAGCCGAATGTTCGGGTGGTGCGTATGTCAAGATGCGACAATCTGCGTCCGGTTTTGCCCTCGCAGGCGTTGCGGCTCATGTCACTCTGGATGACGCGGGCAACTGCGCTTCTGTGGCTGTGGGTGTTACCGGTGTTGCGCCAGCGGCGTATCGCGCACAGGCGGTCGAAGATGCGCTTGTGGGGCAGGGTATTGACGCTGTTGCCGATGCGGCAGCCCATGCGGCTGATGGCGTAGAAGAATTTCAGGAGGATCACCACGCTTCTGGCGATTACCGCGCCCATCTGGCGCGCGTGTTTGCACAACGGGCATTGAGCCAGGCAATTGATCGCGCAGCTTGATTTTACGGCTCTCTTCTCTTTTGGGAAGGGAGCCGTGTGTTTTTTCGGAAGAGATGGTGGAAAGAAAGTTATCCGCAGATGGACGCAGATGGACGCAGATGATAAAGGGGCTGGTGTGGGGTAACTGACAACTGACAACTGGTTACTGACTACTTACAAGGATGCGTTTTGAAACTTTCTGGTACACACACGATTGGCGCAACGGTTGAACGCGCTTTTGAATTGCTTATCGATCCCGAGGTGCTCGCTCGTTGTATGCCCGGTTGCGACAAGCTGGAACACAGAGCAGATGGGGTTTACGATATGGCTGTTTCCGCCGGGATTGGTCCCGTTCGCGGCAAATATACGGGTAGTGTCACGCTTTCAGATATTCAACCGCCCAAGCGCTATACGATGGTGGTCGAGATCAAGGGCACGACCGGGTTCGTCAAGGGACAGGGCGTTGTGGAACTCGCTCCTGATGGTGAAAATACGCGGATTTCGTTTGAGGGCGATGTGCAAATCGGCGGGCCAATCGCCGCTGTGGGACAGCGCATGCACGCCAGTGCTGCCCGTTTGATGACGCGGCAACTCTTTGGCGCGATTGACGCAGAGGCGCGCGCGTCAACTTGAGGGATAATATGCAAATGTATGGATATCAGTGTGATTATTGTGATGGCACAGTACAGGCTAAGCCATTAGAAAACGAAGTATTTAAACACAAGAATGGATTTGTGATTTTAGAAGATGTCACCATCGGTGTTTGCGATTCGTGTGGCAATCGCTATTACTCTGCAGAACTGCTGCACGCGGTTCACGACATTGCTACAGGTGCTCAGTCTCCTGAGAGAACAGAAAATATTCCTGTTGCCCACTTTTCGAGAGCTGTATAAAATGTCATTTATTGATTGGGATAAATATCCCGCTAATGAAGTGGCGCCAGGCGTGCACATTCGGACGCCTTATGGTGAGAATTTGATGCTCTCTCGCGTTGAATTTGATGCGGGTGCTGTGGTGCCGATGCACAGCCATCCCCATGAGCAGGGAGGGATGATGCTTGAGGGGCGGATGAAGTTCACGATTGATGGGGAGACCCGCACGGTTGAACCCGGCGAAGCTTTTCTGATTCCCGCCCATGTACCACACCGGGCCGAGGCAGTCGATGGTCCCTGTGTCGCTCTCGATATTTTTTCGCCGATTCGCGAGGATTATGTCGAGCTTGCCAACCGCTATATTCCACCCGAAGACAAAACGTAATATTTTCCATTCACGGATTGCCTATCTTGTTTTTCTTTTTGTTTCGCGCTTTTAAGACCTTTTCGATACTTTTGATATTTCTGCTGGGACAGCTTTGTGCGCAGAGTGATGTAAGTGAAAGAGTAAAAAAACTCGAGATCGGGACGTATGTCGAGGGTGCGTATTTTTCCGGCGCGCAAAAAAGGCGTTTTCGAGGCTATGTCAATCGCACACAGGGGTATGTGGTTACAATTGTCACAAATCAATTGCCCTATAGACGCCGCATCCCTTACCGATCTATTGATCATTTGCGCGTAAAGAAGACGAAAAGAATTGCCGTGCAGTTCAATCCCCAGGCGCGTCGATTTTTGACCCGGACTGGCGTCATACCCGGGCACCGGGCTGTTATTGGCATTGCTGAAGTAGCAGATAGCCAGTTTGCGGGTATTATTGCGAGTGTGAGCGACTCTTTGATCGTTTTGGCAGATACACATAAGAGCGATGAGTATAAAATCCTGACGGCTTCGGAGCTGGATCAACTGTCGATTAATCTGAGCAAGACATCCCATATCGGGAAGGGATTCAAAGCCGGTCTGGTTACGGGTTTCTGCATTGGTGTTATTTTTTCTTCGTCCGATTTGAACAGGAGTACCGAGACCGGATGGTCAGCCCTTGCCAATATTGTTTTAAGCCCAAAAACTGTTGTTATTTCTGGGGTCGGTGCAGGTGTCGGTAGTATTATTGGCAGGCTTGCCAGCTACGAGACCTGGCAAGCTATCCCATTGGACCGCCTCAAATTCACCCGCTCTCACACGCCTTTGTCCCTCTCTGCATCTTATTCTTTTTAATTGCTTGTCCATATTTTTTTAATCCCTGTGATTGCATTTTTACAACAGTTTTGTAAATTTGCATTGTTTTTTTATAATAGTTTTGTAAATTTGCAATATGAAAAATACTTTGTTAAAACGCCTTCTGGAATTACCAGATCGCTCATTTTTTCTTTTTGGACCGCGCTCAACAGGCAAGAGTACCTATTTGCGCCAGGTTTTGCCCAATGCGATTTATCTCGATTTGCTCGATTCTTCGCTTTATTTCGAGCTTTCTCAGTCGCCCCATCACCTCGAGGCTCTGATCGGCAATCGCCCAGAGCAGACCTGGATTGTTCTGGATGAAGTTCAAAAGATTCCCGCTTTGCTGGATGAAGTTCATCGTTTGATAGAAAATAAACAATGGCGGTTCGTGCTTTGTGGTTCTTCTGCGCGTAAACTGCGGCGGGGCGGTACTAATTTGCTTGCTGGTCGCGCAATTACACGCCACATGGAATCGTTTAGCAGTGCAGAACTCGGTGCGCTTTTCGATCTCGATTTTTCACTGCAATACGGTTTGTTGCCCACTGTGCAATTAGACCGCAAGTATGCCCGCGATATTCTCGATGCTTATGTTAATACCTATATTAGAGAAGAGATTAAAGAAGAGGGGGTTGTGCGCAATCTGCCTCCTTTTCTCCGATTTTTAAGCATTGCTGGTCAGATTAATGCCCAACAGGTTAACGCGCAAAGTCTGGCGCGAGATGCAGCGGTTTCTCGCAGCAGTATCGATATCTATTTTTCGATTCTGGAGGATACGCTTTTGGGGCACAAGCTTTTGGCTTATCGCCCGAATATTAAAGTTCGAGAGCAGACCCGACCCAAATTCTACTGGTTCGATCCGGGAGTTGCGCGTGCAGCCGCGGGATTGCTCGATGATCCGCTTGACCGCGTCTGGTTGGGGACGGCGTTGGAGACGTTGATTTATCACGAGTTGCGCGTGTACAATCACACGCGAGAAAGACACCGTTCTATTGCATTTTATCGCACGGCTACGGGGGGAGAAATCGATTTTGTTATTGAAACGCGGAAGAGAACAGTATCTTCTCGGGCGCATGTGGTGTGTCTCGAAGTTAAGCTGTCTGATCGGTGGGATAGACGCTGGGAACGTCAGATGCGTGATATGAGTCAATCCCCACAGATTTGCGTTGATCGCATGGTGGGCGTTTATACGGGCAAGCGGAGCTATCATTTTGATGGTGTGGATGTTTTGCCTGTTGCAGAGTTTTTACAGCAGTTGTATCAGGGGAATATTTTTTGATAAGGAGTTTCAAAATGGAATATCGGCAACTCGGCAATTCGGGGCTTCAGGTTTCGGCGATTGGTCTGGGTACCAATAATTTTGGCTGGCGCCTTGACGCGAGGGCTACGGCGCGTGTTATGGGTCGGGCACTGGATGAGGGGATTACGTTGATCGATACGGCTAATATGTACGGGGACACGCTGTCGGAGTCCTATATTGGCAGGGCGATTAGAGGCAAGCGCGATGCGTTTATTCTGGCGACTAAGGTGTCGATGAGTACGGGGGATGGTCCCAATATGCGCGGCAATTCGCGGTACCATATTCTCAAAGAGGTGGAGGAGAGTCTCAGACGTCTCAATACGGATTATATCGACCTTTATCAGATTCACCAGACGGACGCCAATACGCCTATTGAGGAGACTTTGCACGCGCTTGACTATCTCGTTGCTCAGGGCAAGGTGCGCTATATCGGCTGTTCCAATTTTATGGCGTGGGAGGTCTGCGAGGCGATCTGGACTTCGCGCGCGAAGAATTTGGTTGCGTTTTCGACTGTGCAACCCCGCTATAGTATGCTCGACCGCGAGGTTGAGGCAGAGCTTGTGCCGTTTTGCAAGTCTTATGGTATTGGCATTTTGCCCTATTTTCCCCTTGCCAGCGGTTTTCTTACGGGCAAATATCGCCGAGATGAACCAGCGCCCGAGGGTACGCGTTTGGCAGAGCGCGACCGCGGGATGTTCACAGATAAGAATTTCGATATTCTGGAAGCGTTGGAAGAATTTGCACAGGGACGCGATCATACCGTTCTCGATCTGGCTTTTGCATGGCTTCTCGCCAATCCCTGTGTGTGTTCCGTGATTGCCGGGGCTACCACGCCCGAGCAAGTTACGGCAAATGCCGCGACTATTGGTTGGGATCTCAGTGATGAGGAGATGGAAGAGATTGATGAGATTCTCTCGTAGTCATTTAGAAATTATAAAAACAAAAGGGACGCAGAATAAATGAGCGTCCCTTTTCTATTTTGAGCAGTTGAAGATTTGGTATCAGGCAACAGGTATCCGCTCTCCATCTTTTTCCAAAATAATCCGAAAACCATAGGCTTGTACGATGTTCTTAAAGCTCTGCAGGCGAATGTCTTGCTGTTTTCCAGATCGGATATTTTGAATTGTATTGGCGGATAAGCCCGCTTCTTTTGCCAATTTTCGAACCGATTTGTCATCGCCATCCATGAGTGCCAGAATCAATTCTGAAAGGGCAAATTCTTTATATTCCTTTTCGTATTCTTCTTTAAACTCCGGGTCTTGCATCAGTCGCTCATAAGTAGATATCGGTTTTTTATTTATAATAGCATCCCCTCTCAACTTATTGCTCAAAGTGTCCGCGTTACCCTCGCGATGGCTCGGGCATTTCTGTTCTTGCGCGGGCAGAGAGTTCGGCGAGGTGACCGTCGTGCGCCATGACTTGTTCCAGATGTTTTTTGCGTTCGGGTCCAGCGGTGGCGAGCATGATTTTTCCGTAAGCGCGATCGTTCCAGAATCGCGCGCGTGCGGCAATCTGTGTTTTTAACAGGTCAATATGTTCTTCATCTTCAGGGAAGCGTTCGCTGCAGTTGATGGTGAACATCCGCCGACGCGGACTGCCGCCAAAGGCCGCGTGTTTTAAGTTGTGATTGAATAAGACGACGTCGCCCGGATTGGTTTCCAGTGCTAATGCAGGTATGTCTGGTCCGTGAATATCCCATTCATTTTGGGAATTTCGGACGGTGTTTTCAATATTATTTGCATATTGATCTTTGAGATGGTGACTTCCTGGGATGACGCGCAAACAACCCGTTTCGCGCGTTAAGGGGTCCAGGTACAGGGCGATTTTTACAAATCGAATTTCTTTGCCCCAGCCATCCGAATGCCATTGCGTGTCTCCGGCATAATAATTTCCGTCTGATCCCATGTAGTTGAAATTTTCACCGAGTAATCCGACCAGGATTTCTTTTATCCGCGGATCATCTAAGAGGGCGCACAGCCGTTCGTGCTGGTCGATAAATGGCACAATGCACGATCGACGGATGCCGTCGTGCGGTTGCCCGTTGTGTCCACCACCCCGCTGGTCCCATATCGTTTCAAATGCATCGATAATTTCGTCGATGCAGTCTGCCAATAACCCCGGAAATGCGAGAAATCCAAAGGTGTCAAAAAACGCTTTTTTTTGTTCGTTGAGGATGCCCATCGCTCGCTCCTTGTGGTTGACCTGTGGAGAAACTTCTGTTAAATTGAAGCGTTGATACCTTTAGTACAGGAAAGCCGTCATCGCGGCGTGATTTTAGCCGCGATCCAGAGGTTTTGGTTGTCATTACTTCCACCAATATATAAGGATAAACACCATGCGCCAATATCTATTGTCCATCCCGATGATTCTACTTTTGCTCGTTGGGTCTGTCTCTGCACAAACGGTTAATTTTTCTTTGCGGGACCTCGATGGCAATACACATAACGCCTCTGACTATCGCGGCAAAGTGCTCGTGCTTGCGATCATCGGGTATAGCTGACCGTCCTGTAGAGCGGCGGGTCCGCGACTCGAAAGTTTCTGGCAAGATCAAAAGAAAAAGGACGGCAATGTTGTGATGCTCGGTCTCGATGTTTGGAATGGTAGTCGTACTGGGGTTGAGGGTTTTCGCAGTAGCGGAAACATCACCTTTCCCATGCTTCTAAGTGCGCGTGGTGCTGTTTCTTTTTCGCATGATAACCTCGTTGTGGTTGGTCCCGATGGGACTGTGGCATTGCCCCCCACAGGCAGTCTGAGTACAAGTTCTCTTACTCGAGTGGAAGGTGTGGTTGATGACCTTGTGTCCAAAATACCCGCGAATGTGCCGGCGATTGCTATTCAGGAACAAGCAATTAATTTTGGCACTATTGACGCAGGTCAAACAGGTGAACAAGCTATTACGATCACGAATACGGGTACTGCAACGCTGGAGATTACAGGTATAGAGAGTGATGTGTCAGGTCTGACGTTTGATACTACGATGTTCACACTGGCGCCCAATGGTTCGCAGACGGTGACGGTGACGTTTCCGAGTTCGACAGAGGGCACATTTTCGGGGAATATCACGATTTCGAGTAATGATCCGAATAGTGCAACACAGACATTATCCGTTTCTGTGATCGTTCAACCACCACCTGTGCCGATGATCGCTGTGCAGCAAACAGCAGTTAATTTCGGTACTGTTGTCGCAGGTCAAACGGGTCAACAGACGATTGCGATCAGGAATACTGGTACTGCGCCGTTGGAGATTACAGGTATTGAGAGCGATGTGTCGGGTTTGACGTTTGATACTACGATGTTCACACTGGCGCCCAATGGTTCGCAGACGGTGACGGTGATGTTTCCGAGTTCTGCGGAGGGCACGTTTTCGGGGAGTATTACTATTTCGAGTAATGATCCGAATAGTGCAACGCAGACATTGTCCGTTTCTATCATAGTTAAGATTTCTTCTGCTAATCCCAAGACCGATTTTAATGGTGATAAACAAGTGAATATTGTCGATTTTCTTCTTTTTGTGCAGGCATTTGGGTCAACCAATGCCAAATTCGATATCGATGGCGATGGCGCGGTTGGTATTACCGATTTTCTCCTTTTTGTGGAGTCCTTTGGAAAGGTGGTTGACGGATAGATTTGCGACTTTCAGCTTGACACCTGGAGCGCAAACCTCTATGTTTTGCCTTCAAAGCAATGACGGAGGAAAGTAACCTGTTCCCAACTGGACAGAGAGGATGTGTCCCGGGCTGAGAACACATCTGCAGGATGCACAGGCGAAGTTCCCTCCCGAGCTGCAAAGCCGAATGGAAAGACAGTTTCCTATTAAGCCGAGCCGGTGGGTCCACCGACAATGGACAGGATGGTGATGGCCATCTGCTGAGTGGTGCTTTTAAGCGCAAATAGGGTGGTACCGCGGAGAAGCTCTTTCGTCCCTATGATGACGAAGGGGCTTTTTTGTTGTCTAATACTAACATTGGAGTTTCTCTTGATTGATCTCGCATCTTTACATGCGCTCGAAATTCGCATTTTGCGTGTGTATCAAAACAATGCCAGTGCCGAGCAGTCCGATGCACAACTTCAAAGTGGTGCTGGTCTCGGCGAGGGACAGGTTCGGCGTGCGGTTGAGTGGCTGATTTCCAAACAATTGCTCGAGGTTACCGCAGAAAATACGCGCGTGACGGTTTCGCTTACGGAAGTGGGGCGGGATTTTGCCTCAAAGGGTGCGACGCCAGAGACGGCACTTTTGGCCCGGGTGAGTGCAGAGCGCGTCGGGATCCAGGACTTGCAAGCCGACGAGCGCTTTGATAGAGGTGCCTGGGGCAGTGCATTTGGCGGTTTGAAAAAGGATGGGGTTGTCGATCTGGACAAGGGGGCGGTTGTTATTGTCGATGCAGATCGGGCTTCTTTTTTTGTTGATCGACTTATGTCAGAACTTTTTGAGAAATTTTCCGATACCGGAATTGAGATTGATGATTTTCCCGGTGATATTGTCCAGTATATCGAAGCCAATGCCCGCAAACGCGGGGGGAGTAGGGCACCTGTTCGCCTGGACGAGCGCACAGAGCGGGTTTATTGCCTTACGGATGAAGGGCAGCGCGTGCTTGTGGAGGTTGTTAAAGCCAATCTTACGGGTGATGAGATTTCTCGTCTTACGCCCGATATGATTCAGAAGGGCACATGGCAGGGTGCGTCTTTTCGCCGATATGATCTGTCGATTAAGCCGCCTCGCGTGCTTATTGGAAAGCACCATCCCTATCGGGCGTATCTCGATAATGTGCGGCGCAGGTTGATGGCGCTCGGTTTTGAAGAGATGAAGGGGTCGCTGGTCGAGACCGAGTTTTGGAATATGGATGCTCTTTTTATGCCGCAGTTCCACGCGGCACGCAATATTCACGATGTGTATTATGTGACGGAGCCGACGCAATCCCGAGAGGCTGAAGAACCCCATTTTTCCAGGGTGGCTGAGGCGCATCAAAACGGGGGTGAGACGGGTTCGCGCGGGTGGCGATATGAGTTCAATCCCGAACAGTCTCGCCGCCTTATTTTGCGGAGTCAGGGTACTGCGCTTTCGGGGCGTACGCTCGCTTCAGAACCGAATATTCCGGGTAAATATTTCGCGCTTGCGCGTTGCTTTCGACCGGATGATGTCGATGCCACACACGCGGCAGATTTTTTTCAGGCTGAGGGTATTGTTCTGGGCGAGGAGATAAATTTTCGCAGTTTGCTCGGTTTGCTCAAGTTGTTCGCCCTTGAGATCGCGCAGTCCGAAGATGTGCGCTATGTGCCCGATTATTTTCCTTTTACCGAGCCTTCGGTAGAACTTCAGGCGAAGCATCCCGTTCTGGGATGGATTGAGCTTGGTGGTGCGGGTCTTTTCCGTCCTGAGCTTACTCAACCTCTGGGAGTGGATGTTCCGGTTATTGCCTGGGGTCTGGGGGTTGATCGAATGGCGATGGTCGCGCTGGGTATTAACGATATACGCGATTTGTTCAGTACGGATTTGGATCTGGTCAGGAATACGCGGTAGGAGTAAAAATGCCAACGATTACTGTTAATAAACCCGATTTTGAACGTCTTGCAGGGCGGGCTTATTCTTCGGAGAGTTTGGGTGTTGCTCTTGAAACGGCTAAGGCCGAGATTGATGCCGAAGAGGGCGATACGCTTCGCATTCAGCTCAAGGATACCAATCGTCCCGATTTGTGGTCGGCAGAAGGGCTTGCGCGGTTGCTCAAAAGCTATCGGGAGAATGTCCAACCCGATTATTCTTTTTTTGATGCGTCTGAAGTGTCGCAGGAACGAGAGGTTATTGTCGATCCCGGGTTGCGCTATGTCCGTCCCTATATTGCCGCTTTTGCGTGTGAGGGTATTGCGATTGACGAGGCGGCACTGGACGCGCTTATCGAGGCGCAGGAAAAACTCGCCGATGGGTATGGGCGCGGTCGTAGCATTGTTGCGATTGGGATTTACGATGCGTCCGATATTGTGTATCCGGTGCGATACGATGCGGTTGATCCCGATGAAACTGCTTTTGTTCCTCTGGAGTTTGAGTCTGAGATGTCTTTGCGACAGATTTTGTCCGATCATCCCACGGGCAGAACGTATGCACATCTTCTCGAAGGCAAGGATAAGTTTCCGCTGATACGCGATTCGCGCGGCGAGGTTCTTTCCATGCCTCCTGTGATTAATAGCCAGAGTCTGGGGCGCGTTGAAGTGGGGGATGCGTTTTTGTTTTGCGAGGCGACGGGGCCTGAACTCGATGCTATTCTTTTGTCTATGGCGATTATGGCGGTTAATATGGCTGACCGGGGCGGCCGCATTTATCCCGTGACGGTGCGGTATCCATATCAGACGCCGAGAGGACAGGTTGTGACGTGTCCCTATGATCTGACCGAGCCATTGCAAGTTGATATAGATGAGATTTTCAAAGTGGTTGGATCACATATTTCGATGGGGCAGATTCAGACTGCGCTTACGGCAATGGGTTACCGGGATATTGACGTGCGAGAGCGGAGTATTAAAGTGCGCCCTGCGCCTTATCGCGACGATATTTTACATCCCGTGGATGTTGTGGAAGATGTCGTGATCGGCGTGGGGTACGAGGCTTTTGAACCCGAGATGCCGCGGGATTTTACGGTTGGCAAAGCCGCGCCAGAAGAGGATCTTGCTGACCGATTTCGCAATCTCATGGTTGGAAGTGGATTTCAAGAGGTCTTTTTGCCGATTCTCTGTTCTCAAAAAGAACAGACTGTGGATATGAATAATCCGGATGCACAGATTATTTCGATTTCAAATCCTATGTCCGAAAATTACAGTGCGATTCGAGGGTCGTTGTTGCCCGGTTTGCTCAAGACCGAAGCCACAAGCCGCCGCGCGCTGTACCCGCATCGGATTTTTGAAGTGGGTGAGGTGGGGGTTCTCGCTCCAGGGGAAAATTACGGTACGCGCACGGATATTCATCTTTGCGCGCTCGAAGCGAGTGACGAAGCCAATTTGTCCGGTGTTCAGAGCTATCTGGAGGTGTTGTCCTATTATTTTGATTTTGAATACGCGATTGCGCCGATTGAGCATCCCACATTTTTGCCCGGTCGCAGTGGCGAGATCTGTATAGGCGAGCGCGTTTACGGGCTTATTGGCGAAGTTCATCCCAGCGTTCTCGAAATCTGGGGTATAAATTATCCCGTCAGTGCATTTGAGGTTGATATCCGCATTGTGTCTGATTAATTGGGGGTAACTATGGATAAACTCAAGGTTGGTATTCTCGGTCTCGGTCGCGGTTTTACGCATTTCAGAAATTTCCTCGCTCTGGAAGAGGCTGAGGTTATTGGTGCTTGTGACCGCTTTCCTCGCTTGAGAGAACGCGCCGAGCAACATCTGGCGTCGGTTGGTGCAACGGCTCCGATTTTGCCCGAGTTTGACGATTTGCTCGATCTCAAGCCCGATGCTGTTGTGGTTGCGACGAATGGGAAATTGCAGGTGGAACACGGTTGCCAGGCTATGCGCGCGGGTTGTCATGTGCTTTCTGAAGTTCCCGGTGCTTATACGCAGGAAGAGTGTATGAATTTGCGGCAGACCGTTGAATATACGGGCAAAACCTATATGCTGGGAGAAAATACCTGTTATTGGGATTTTTTTCGCTATTTCCGCAAATGGGTTGCCGAAGATCGCTTTGGTCCCATTTCTATTGCCGAAGGCGAATATATTCACCATTTGCCGGGTACGCTTTTTCGCCCCGATAGTTCGCGGCATACGCCGACTCGAGCGCGGGCAGCCGGTTATGCGGATACAATGCCGATCTGGCGTGCCGATCAACCGCCTATTCAATATCTGACGCATGACCTGGGGCCATTGCTCGAAGTGATTGACGACCGCTGTGTTTCTGTTTCTTGTCGCAGCGCGCCGTTCCGAAGTGCTGACGCGCCTCTGCGTTCCGACGGCCAGATCGCGGTGTTCGAGACAGCAAAGGGCGCACTTATTAAAATTATGGTTACGCTGAATACAGCCCGCCCTTCTGAACACCGCTATCGCATTTTTGGCGTTGAGGGCGGTGCCGAGTGGTTTAGCTATGAAAAACACGCGCGTCGCTTTTCCCGAGGGGCGGATCATCGCAGTGGTTGGGAGGTTTTACCCGTTGGTCTGGGCGCACATGGCGATGATACTTCTGCAGGTCACGGCGGTGCGGACTTAAAACTCGCCCGACATTTTACACAGTCTATTCTCGCTGGCAAGCCGTCGCCGATTGATGTGTATCGCGCCATTGAATACTGTCTGCCGGGGATTTTGGCAAATAAATCCGCTGAGTTGGGCGGTGCGCCAGTTCCCATTCCGGATTTTCGCCTCACGCCATTTGAACACACAATTTTTTGGGATAGTTTGGGGCTTCCCGAACGCGATCCAGAATCCCGGCCGTATCAGCCGCTTGGGTAGATCAAAGCGGTTTTGGCATTTCTGAAAATAAAAATATCCGAATCGCAATAATCCGGATTTTTTGTTGAGCGGATGGAATCTTTATTATTTCTCGAAGCCTATGATCGAGACCGCAGAAATTCGCTATCTTATGGTCTTTCCCATAAAAAAGTTGAACATAGGAGTCAAGGTGCGGTTATGGTTGATGGGCAACCTAATTTAACTGACGTTACGCAAGAACCACTGCGACAGCCACCTAATCAAGTGGTACATATCTTTCACATAACCGCCCATTCATTGATCAAAATATACACTCTTTCCGCCAACGCTTGTGCTCCTCCACCTCCGCTTCAACAAACATTCCACAAATTCAAGTTGTGAACCACAGCGCAATACTGCATATTGAAGACATAATGAGGTGCCTGAACTTCTTTCGAGCCTTTTTATCGTTCAATTTTGTGATAATTTCATTTTTTGGCCTGATATTTGCTTGGGGTCTGACTGTTGCGTTTGTCCAAAATACGACCAACCTTCAGATCAGGGCATCTCATATGGCCGAATTTGATGCAATATCCAAACACCTCATTCAAACTTATCCCGACGACTTTGCCAACTTCACCCTCGGACGTGAGGACGTTGAAGTTCTCGCAGTCATTGACACAGAGCAACTCACGATTGAAGCACACCAGACGGATAGCCTGATTCGCGTGCGTATGGATGACGAAGAAGTATTGGTCCACAACGAGTTTCAAACGACTGACAGCACCAATCCACCCATGCCGCGCCGCATGGCTGGCTATATTGGACATGCTATTCGGCAACACGGTCTGCCGATTTATTCCAACGTGATCTACCTGCGTCCCAATGCCGGGCGGCGCGATCCCGGATATTATGTCCAGGAGCGTTCCGGCTACCTGTTCGCGGTTCAGTACAGGGTGATCAGGCTGATTGAGATAGAAGGCGAGCGCGTCCTCGAATCGGGGCAATCGGGTCTGATTCCTTTCACACCTTTGATGAAGCCACCTGAGGGGATGGCCTTAGATGCGTGGTTGCAACAGTGTATTCACACGGCTCGGACGCGCCCTATCGCTCGGACATATAGGGCGGATTATCTGGCTGGCATGGTGGCATTGAGCGAGTTGGTATATAAGTCTGAAACGATTTCTGATATCATATTGAAGGAGGGCATCATGGATCTGATCCGCGAATCATCTCTTTTTCAACACCTTACCCAACAAAGTAGAGAGGAAGCCAGAGAGGAGGGCAGAGAGGAGGGCAGAGAGGAGGGTCTTGAGCAGGGCATTAAGCGAGGTGAAAGAGACCGCGCTATTGCAGATATTCTCGAAGTGCTGGAGATTCGATTTGACCTGAACGAAGCGCATCCCCTATCCACCCGCATTGCCGCCATCGACGATTTACAACGCCTCAAGCAGTTGCACCGCGCGGCGATACAGGTGCCCAATCTCGAGGCATTTCAGCGCGTGCTATATGCGTGACGTGATTTCCATAAGCCTGACGAGAGATATTGGGACACCGCACATCAGAATATAATTCAAAAAAAATACCACGTAAATCTCTCAGGGTTAGTTTCTTAGTGCAATATCATGAATCATCTGCGGATTTTGTCTGACTTCTTTAAAGATCTGCAATCCTTCACGACACGCGGTTTCACACAATTTCTTGAATAGGAACCCTCTGAGATTATAAGTTTCGGCTCCCTTAAGTTCACTCGCTAATTTAGCTCCTGCTTCAACAAAGTGGATATTCAGTGAAGAATTAGAAGGAAGATACTTCCTGTAAGTTGGGGCAAGTAGAAAAATCCAGTCTGTTGTACTAAGATACCGAAAAGACCACTTTTCACGGAGTTGTAGAGCTTCCACATGTTGTCCAAATAATAAAAACAAAACGAGGTCATATTTATTATTTTTAATTATGTCCAACAGTTTTTTCGAAACACAGTCGGGGACTTGGTTCCAGATGGCATCTTCATTTTCAACATTGTAACGATCAATAACACAGTGTTCGCTGATCAGTCCATGTTTGGTTGACACAATAAATAAATCAATAGCTATCTTTCCAGACTGATCGCGTTTCCTGATTTTTCTTAAGCCTTCCATCAACAGCATATGATCCGGTCCTCTATACAGTTTCGCGGCATTTGTTGTACTATCGCCTTGTTTTTCTGTACAAGAGCTAATTACCAATATCTTCATAAAATTACGTTTCTCGTTGTTAATGTGTCTCAAGAACAGTAGGAAATCACTCCCGGCTTATCGGGCCAGGCATGGATGTTGATCGCGGGCGATTTCTACGGAGAGTTCGTTATGTGGTGCGAAACGATGCTGGTCAATGCCTGCTCAAAGTTGGCACGCTGTGTTGAATCCTTACCTCCTGCGGCTCCCTTGCACCCAACTATCCAGCACTCTTTTTTTGATTCAGCCCTTATATCTGGTCCTTCCGTTTTTATATGAATATTCTTTTTAGGCACGCCAGCCTTTGTGAGTGCTTTACACAATTCGTCACCATTGTTCCGAAAAAGTCCCTTATTACGGCCGGGCACAGAAAAAAAGAGATTGCACTTACGTTCTTTTTTTAGCCAAAGTGCTGCGGTAATGAGTACCTTGTTATCTGAAATATTTCGGTTCATATAAGTGGTCTTTCAAAAAAGTTTATTTTTTTATTTTATTGGACACCTGCGCTCCCAGGATGAATTTTAAAACAGCTTCTTAGAATCGAACGTGCAAGCTGCTTGTAATCAGGCGTCCGATCCAGGGCGAACCGACAAATGATCGATATCCCTGGTTTAGCAAATTGCTGGCATTTAGATTTAAGGAGGTCGTGAAGCGGTCATTTGAAAGTGGCAATTGATAGGTGAGATTCAAATCCAGAACAGTATGAGAATCTACCTTGCCGACATATATACCCGATTGCATGGGGAAACCACCGCGATAGCGCAATTTCCCACTAATAGTAAGTGGTGTATTGGGCAGTTGACAATCGATACCGATGTTAAATTTGTGCCGGGGGGCATTGAGGGCTATGTCGCCGATGTTGTCTAAATTGGAGAACAAGTCCTTGCTGACGTAGGAGTAATTGCCGGTAAAAGCCCATATTTCGTTTGGATAATACGCAAACGATAGGTCAGCACCGTAGAGCGTTATATTGCCAAAATTGCGAGGTGCGACTATCACTGCATTGGGGTCTGCTGCCTGTTCGGGCACTATGGTGCCAAAGGGGATCAGCGCGGCGTTGGCTACGAATAAATCCGTCAATTCATCCACGCCTGTGCCATTGCCATTGCCAACCAGGCCGAATTCCGGTTCGTTGAGTTGATCTAAGAGACCGATGGCAATTGCGAGACTTATATTGGCCGGGTCTTTCAGGCTTTCGGTAATCGCGTCTGTTAGAGCCTCGTTCAAGGGACCGGGGGCGAGAAATACGTTGGGCGTTTCAATCCGCAACGGGCTGACGAAATTTTTGATTCTGGTTTGATAGACATCGGCTGCCAGGATCAGTTTGTTTTTGATGACGCCTTTGTATCCCAATTCAAAGGTTTCTGTTATGGTGGGTCCGAGTTTTTCTATGTCTGTCACTGCATTGGCGAGGTCGGGTATGGGATCGAAACCCTGCGTTTCTGCATTCAGTGTCGCAGCCGTATTTTGCAAGCCCGGTAGTTGTTCTGGGATAATTCCGGGAAAGATCTCGACGAGTTTTTCGACCAGTGCAATTGCTTGATCTGGCGGTAGCCCAAGCTCGACTGCGATAAGCTCTTTTGCGAGGGGTTCCAGTCCAGGTAGAAAGCCGTCCAGTATTACGCCTCTGGCAGCACCCCACATCAGATTGGTGGCCTGGGGATCGTGCAGAGAGAAGTAGTGGTCTTTTGACAATCCCGCTATGGGTGCGAAGGGCGTGCGAAACATGGGGAGCCCATTGTCGTCTCTGCGAAATGTGAACCCCGTGCCGGCATTACCCTGTGCGCGAAGGTCAATTGCTGGACTAAATCCCAATACCGGGCTAAAATTTGTCCTCAGCCTGAAGACATCGGGGACGCCGACTCGATCTACAAATAAGTCGGGGGTCAAGGGCGTGCTAAATGCGCGGTTATACGTCAATCGCAGGGTATTTTCCGGCGTGGGTTTGATGACCAGTGCTGCGCGGGGTGAGAAAAACAGATCTTCGATATGGCTGTGTTTGTCGATGCGCCCGGCCAATATCAGATCGATTTGATCGCTCAGGTTGGTTTCGCTTTGCAGGTAGATCCCGTATTCATCGATGTCGTCATTGTCTTCATGCATGCCGTGTACTGTGCCCTGTGTTTTGGGCCGGGTCAGCAATACGTCAGCGCCATAAGCAAAGTGTTGTTTCTGTCCCAAACTGGCATTGTGTTGCAATTGCAAGACCATCAAATGCGAATTATCTACAATTGGGTCTCCGGCTGTGATTAGTTCCGTATCACCTGCATCACTGGTGTTGTAGAAGACCTGTGCGAACCATCCGCGATAGAGCAGGCGGCCTTGATAAAAACGATAGGTCCAGTCTTTGGCCTGGCCCGCGCCCAAATCCGTCTGTTGAAGGCCGCTCATTTTTGAATAGCCCACCGATCCTATCAGTGTCAGGTCGTCTGTTGGTCGAAAATCGAGTCTGAACTCCCCATTTGTCCTTTCTGTGCTATAATCGCGTGGATTAAAACCGCGTGATTCCACTTCCAGAGAATCGACATATTCCCAGTCATGGGTTGCAACATATCCACCCGAAATTTTGATCCCGATCTTGTTATTGAGGCTGCTGGCGTGTCGCAGTGATAATTTTCGCACACTGCGCTGGCCCCCAGATATGGAAATTGTATTGCCTTCGGATCCAAATGGTGAGCGGGTGATAATGTGCATCACGCCATTGGCGCTGTTGGGACCGTAAAGCGCGGATCCGGGTCCCAGAACGATTTCGATGCGCTCAATGTCGTCACTGGTAAGGGGGATCAAATCATAAGCATTGAGGCGCAGGGAAGGGATGCGGGCAATGCGGTTGTCAACGAGTGTGAGCAATGCGCCAGAAAATACCTTGTTGAATCCGCGAACGACCATGCTGCCTTGCGATATGCCTGTTTGAGCATAGTCAACGCCGGGCAGGGTCTTGACATATTCACTCATGGTCAAGACTTCTCGGTTTCTGATTTCAGAGGCATCGACTATTGAAATTGAAGCGGGTGCGTCCAGAGCTTTTTCTTGTTTGCGGGATGCCGAGACGACGACTTGCTGACCAATGAGGGCTACAGCGGTCAACTTGAAATTTCGCGTCATACTTTCACCGGGGCGGATTTCTACGCCGGTTGCGACGATGGTTTCATATCCGATATAACTGATGGTGATTTCGTAAGTGCCCGGCGGCAAGTTGTCGATGCGATAGCTACCTCGTTCGTTGGTGATTGTACCCCGGGTACCTTTAATGGCCGGTCCTTTGACTACGATATTGGCCGCGAATAATGCTTCTCCGTCCTCGGTTTCCACTTTGCCCGTCAAGCTGCTGAAATCCTGAGCTACGACCGAGTAAGCATTCCACAGTACGAAAGCAAGGATATACAGTATGCGCATTACACTCTCCTTACCGCAATGGTCCGGATTTTTTTAGATGGGAGAGAGATAGCTTTAGAACCGAATATTCAGGCCAGTTAAGATTAGGCGTCCAATAAATGGCGCACCGATAAATGATCGATATTCCTGGTTTAACACGTTGCTGACTTCCACATTCCAGGTGATTTTGAAGCGATCATTTGAGAGTGGTAACTGATATGCGGTATTCAGGTCCAAAACAGTATAAGCATCTACATCGCCGATATATACACCCGATCGCATGGGAAAACCACCGCGATAACTCAATTTCCCGCGGATGGTGAGCGGTGTATTGGGCAGTTGACAATCGATACCGATGTTAAATTTGTGTTTGGGTGCATTGAGGGCTATGTCGCCGATGTTGTCTAAATTGGGGAAAAAGTCATCGCTGACATAGGAGTAATTGCCGGTAAAAGTCCACATTTCGTTTGGGTAATACGCAAAAGATAGGTCGGCACCGTAAAGCGTTATGCGACCAAAATTGCGATATGCGACCATGACCGCAGTGGGGTCTGATGCCTGTTCGGCAGACATGGTGCCAAAGGGGATCCCCGCGGCGTTGGATACAAATAACTGCGTCAATTCATCTATGCCCGTTCCATTGCCATTGCCAACCAGGCCCAAATCCGGCAGGTTGAGTTGATCTAAAAGTCCGATGGCAATTGCGAGGCTTGCATTGGCGGGGTCTTTCAAGTTCTCGGTAATTCCGTTTGACAGAGCCTCGTTCAAGGGACCGGCTGCGAGAAATACACTGGGTGTTACAATCCGCAACGGGCTGGTGAAATTTCTTTTTCTGCTCAGGTAGGCATCGGCTGCCAGAATGAGTTTGTTATTGATGACGCTTTTGTATCCCACTTCAAAGGTTTCTGAGATGGTCGATTCGATTTTGTTTATGTCTGCCACTGCATTGGCGAGGTCGGGCTCGGGATCAAAACTCGCCGTTGCTGTATTCAGTGTGCCGGCCGTATTTTGCAAGCCCTGCAGTTGTTCTGGAATAATCCCGGGAAAGTCTCCGACCAGTTGTGCGGCTACCGCAGCCGCTTGATCTTGTGGTAGCCCAAGCCGCTCGACGAAAAGTCCTGTTGCGAGAGGTTCCAGTTCCGCCAAAAGGATACTCATTATTATTTCTCTGGCAGCGCCCCACATCAAATTGGTACCCTGGGGACTGTGCAGAGAGAAGTAGTGATCTTTTGACAAGCCCGCTATGGGCGCAAAGGGCGTTCGATACATGGGTAGGCCATTGTCGTCTCTGCGAAATGTGAATCCGGTACCGGCGGTGCCCTGTGCGCGAACGTCAATTGCTGGATTAAATCCCAATGACGATTGCAATGCCCCGAACCCAAAGGGATCGGGGAGGCCGATCCGGTCCAAAAATAAGTTGGTGGTCGAAGGCGTGCTAAATGCGCGGTTATACGTCAATCGCAGGGTGTTGAGCGGTCTGGGTTTAATGACCAGCGCTGCGCGGGGTGAGAAAAACGGATCTTCAATATGACTGTGTTTGTCGATGCGCCCAGCCAATACCAGCTCGATTTGATCGCTCAGGCTGGTTTCACTTTGCAAATAGATCCCGTATTCATCGATGTTATCAATGTCTTCATGTATGCCGTTTATTGTGCCCCCTGTTTTGGGTCGGGTTCGCAGCACGTCAGCACCATAAGCAAAGTGTTGTTTCTGTCCCAGGCTGGCATTGTGTTGCAATTGAAAGACCATCAAATGTGAATTATCTACAATTGGATCGTTGGGTGCGATCATTCTCGTTTGACCTGCATCACTGGTGTTGTAGAAGACTTGTGCAAACCACCCGCGATACAGCAGACGTCCTTGATAAAAATTATAGGTCCAGTCTTTCGCCTGACCCGCGCCCAAACCCGTCAATTCAATGCTGCTCGTTTTTGTATAGCCCGTTGATCCTATGATTGTCAGTTCATCTGTTGGTCGAAAATCGAGTCTGAGTTCTCCCAATGTCTTTTTTGAGTTGTAATCGCGTGGATTAAAACCGCGAGCTTCCACTTCCAGGGGGTCGATATACTCCCAGTCATGGGCTGAACTATGCACACCTGAGACTTTGATCCCGATCTTGTCGTTGAGGCTGCTGGCGTGCCGCAGTGATATTTTTCGCACACTGCGCTCTCCGCCAGATATAGAGATTGTATTGCCTTCCGATCCAAATGGCGAGCGGGTGATAATGTGCATGACGCCACTGGAGGTGTTGGGCCCGTAAAGCGCGGATCCGGGTCCCAAAACCACTTCAATGCGCTCAATGTCGTCACCGGCAACGGGGATCATGTCAAAGGCATTGAAACGCAGGGATGGGACGCGGGCTATGCGGTTGTCAACGAGTGTGAGCAATGCGCCAGAAAATACATTGTTGAATCCGCGAACCACCACGTTGCTTTGTGAGATACCGGTTTTGGAGAAATCTACTCCGGGCAGGGTTTTGATATGCTCAGTCGGCGACAAAACTCCCCGATCTCTGATTTCGGCTGCTTCGATCGTTGCGATCGAAGCGGGTGCGTCCAGAGCTTTTTCTTGTTTGCGCGATGCCGAGACGACGACTTGTTGACCGATGAGGGCTACGGCGGTCAACTCGAAATTTCGCGTTGTACTTTCGCCAGCGCGGATTTCTACGCCGGATACAACTGTGGTTTCATAGCCGATATAACTGATGGTGATTTCGTAAATTCCCGGCGGCAAGCGGTCGATGCGATAGATCCCCTGTTCATCGGTGATTACGCCCCGTATGCCCTCAATGGCCGGTCCTTTGACTACGACATTAGCCGCGAATAATGCTTCTCCCGTCTCATCTTCCACTTTGCCCGTCAAGCTGCCCATATCCTGAGCTATGACCGAGTAGGTACTCCACATTATGAGACAGATAACACACAATGCACGCATAAAATCCTCCTTTAATATTTCTTATAGTTATTTTGAAATAATAGAGAAAAAAAATACAAATGTCACGAACAAAAGCAGGAGTCAGGCATGAGACCTCTTACGCCATAAAGATATATTTGAGAATAAATATGATGGCCAGTACATCGATAAAAAAATGTACCTCGGAGTCTTTTTTGCTCAGTCGCTTGATTATGGGATAGGCGACAAATCCGAGCGCCAGCCCATCGGCAATGCTGAATGTCAGGGGTATTGCAATCAGCGTTAAAAAAGCGGGTACGGCATCCGACATATCATCCCAGGCAATGCGCGCAGCCGGGGCCATCATCATGACGCCTACGACTATGAGCGCGGGTGCTGTGGCAAAGGACGGTATGGCCTGGACCAGAGGTGTGAGAAATAGGGCACAGACGAATAGTCCGCCGGTCACCAGGCTGGCAAAGCCCGTGCGTGCGCCCGATGATATGCCCGCGGCACTTTCGATATAGGTCGTCACGGTTGAGGAGCCCAATACGCTGCCGCATACGGTTCCAATAGAGTCTGATAGCAGTGCTTTGTTGGCGCGCGGCAATTGTCCTCGTTTATCCAGGAATCCCACGCGTTCAGATAATCCCACCAGTGTGCCCATGGTGTCAAATAGATCGACAAAGAGAAAAGCAAAGACGAGTTCAATGACTGCCGTGTGAAATGCGAGAGGCAGATGGTAAATGGCTTCTCCAAAGAGATGGGTGGGCCAAACGGGCAGGCTTACGACGCCTGTTGGCCAGGGTGTAAGCCCGAGGATCATGGATAATAAGGTGACGCCGATCACGCCGAGTAAAATCGCCCCGCGGATGCCGCGCGTTAGCATGATGGCCGTGCCCAAAAGCCCCACCAGTGCCAGCCCAACAGGTCCTGTGCGTACATCGCCCAGGCTGACCAATGTGGCCTGATTATCGACAATTAAACCCGCGTTTTTCAATCCGATAAACGCAATAAATAGTCCAATACCCGCGGCGGCGGCGAGTTTGAGGGGTTGGGGCACTGCTGTGATAATCGCCTCGCGCACTCGCAATACAGTTAATAATAAAAACAAGAGTCCGGAGGCGAGGACCACGCCCAGAGCCAATTTCCAATGTACGCCCATGCCCAGTACAATTGTGTAGGTAAAAAACGCGTTGAGGCCCATGCCGGGCGCAAGGGCAAAGGGATAATTTGCCAGGAGGCCCATTAGTATTGTTGCTATTGCTGCAGAAGCACACGTTGCAAATAACAGTTCGGGAAATAAATCCACGCCCAATGCGTCGGATAAGATGCCCGGATTTACGGCTACGATATAAGCCATTGTCACAAATGTCGTCACCCCACCTGTTGTTTCTGTGCGCCAATCTGTGTTTTGGGCGTTAAAATTAAAGAACTCAGCGATTGTTCCTGTAATTTTTTCTGTTCCCATTTGTTTCTCCTTTTTTTGGTGAAACATTAAAGGCAGTGAGACGTAAAACGTGAGACGTGAAAATCAGCACCCGCCCTGGGGTGATGTTGGGTGGTCTTCACCCTTCACCCTTCACCCTTCACATGATACTTGCGTCTGCAATCAAATGCAATTAGATTGGAACCTATAGCGCGTTCAGGTATTAGCAGTCCAGGGGATGTCTCTCCCACATATCAGGAGAACTTGCCATGACTGAAGATATTGGCCCTTTGCTGAAGCACTGGCCCTATGATCCCAAAAACAGCATTCGCAAAATTTTCTCGTCCAAAGGCGTTGAAAAAATTCAGGTACGCATAGATCAAGGTCCATTTCAAGGTATTCTACAAATGGAACTCGACGGGCGTCCCGATGGACGCAAACCACACAATAGTGCGTTTGCTCTGGATCATTTTACCGATAGGCTTCATCATTTTATTGAAGAACACGGTACATCGGATGGTTTTTCACTAAAAAAGACGCACTGTAGTGAACTGTTTGATGAAAGTCGCTTGCTCTACGAGCGATATGTTTTTTTGCTCCAAATACGAGACTATGACCGCGTTATTCGCGATACACAGCGCAATATGGAGCTGTTCCGTTTTGTCAATCAATACGCTGCCGCGGAGAAAGATCGTCTCAATCTCGAAAAATGGTGGCCTTATGTTTTGCGAATCCACGCGATTGCACGCGTGATGATTGCATCGCAAGAGAACAATTTTACGAAGGGCATCCAAATTATTCGAGATGTGCTCGACAAGATCGAGAATCTGGAAGAGGTCGATGCAGAAGAATTTGGTGTTGAAAAAAAACGCTCTGTTGAGTCTTTGAACGAATTGCTCAACGAGCTCGAGCAACAGCGCCCTCTCACGAAATCTGAACGCCTGAAAAAAGAATTGCTCGAAGCGATTGACAACGAAGAGTTTGAACGCGCTGCCGAGCTTCGAGACCGCATTAATATGATGGGTGAGAAGGATGGGTGAGAAGTGTGAAGTGTGAAGTAATCCAGTGGAGCGAGATAGGGAAGGGCCTCTTACCTTTTTTAAGTGTAAAACGGAGTTTTCTTGACAGAATTGGACTAAGCCTGTATCTTCTCTTTCCCATTGAAAGAAAGCGCAAATTTATGACACATCAGATCACCACATCCCGCATTGCAATCACAACGGCTGTTGTAGGCCGTGTTGTAGTACTTGTACCTATGTGATGATGGGATTGCATAAAAAACATCTTGTCCCGTCATCGCTACAATGCAATGACGGTTTTTTTTTGTCTAACAAAGGAGATTGTTGCAATGGCGAGCAAACCCCAGACTCCGGCATCTGGCTCCACCTCTGGCGAAATGAGGGGTGCCGATATTCTGGTTGAATGTCTCATCCGCGAGGGGGTCGAAGTGCTCTTTGGCTATCCCGGAGGGGCCAGTATGGAGATGCACCAGTCCCTCACGCGTTCCAATATCCAGGTTGTGTTGTGCCGGCACGAACAGGGCGAAATTTTTGCGGCTGAGGGATATGCCAAAGCTTCGGGCAAGGTTGGGGTGTGTATGGCAACTTCCGGACCGGGTGCTACCAATCTGGTCACGGGACTGGCCGATGCCAAGATGGACTCTGTGCCGCTTGTTGCTATCACGGGTCAGGTTCCCACTGCTGTTATTGGTCGTGATGCGTTTCAGGAAACTCCGATTATTGAGGTCACGCGGCAGATTACCAAGCACAATTATCTCGTAGATCGCATTGAAGATATTCCCCGCGTTGTCAAAGAGGCGTTTTATATTGCTTCTTCTGGACGGCCGGGTCCCGTGTTGATCGATATTCCCAAAAATGTGCAGCAAAGTGCTTGTGTGCCCGATTTTCCAGAGACGATTTCTATTCGCAGTTATACCCCCAGCCATTTGCACGCCAGCCGCGCGCAAATGCAAGAGGTTGCGCAGGCGATTTTAGAATCCAAACGCCCGCTTATTTATGCCGGCGGGGGTATTGTGACTGCCGAGGCGTCGGAAGAACTCCGCGAGTTTGCCCGAAAGACGCGTATTCCCGTGGCACAGACGCTGATGGGGCTGGGGGTTTTTCCACAAACTGATCCACAGTCTTTGCAAATGCTGGGTATGCACGGGTCGGTTTACGCCAATTACGCCATCAATCACGCCGATTTGTTGCTGGCATTTGGCGTGCGTTTTGATGATCGGGTGACGGGCAAGCTCGAAGAGTTTTGCAAACACGGTCGCATTGTGCATATCGATATTGATCCTTCTGAGATTAATAAAAATAAGGTCGCCCATTTGCCGATTGTGAGCGATATTAAATATGCCCTGCAAGAGCTAAACAGTATTGTTGTGCCGGGCGATTATCAGACCTGGTGTGATGAGATTGAAACGTGGCGCGAAAAACATCCTTTTACATACAAAGATGTCGGAGATGTCATTTTGCCCCAGTATGCAATTGAGATGCTTTATAAGATGACGCAGGGTAAGGCCATTATTTCCACAGGGGTGGGGCAACACCAGATGTGGGCGGCGCAATTTTATCCTTTTGATGAGCCGCGCCGTTGGCTCACGTCGGGCGGTCTGGGGGCAATGGGTTTTGGTTTGCCCGCTGCGCTGGGGGCGCAATTGGCTTTTCCCGATGCGCTGGTTATTGATATTGATGGCGATGGTAGTTTTGCGATGAATGTGCAGGAGTTGGCGACGCTTTATGCGGAGAAGATTCCCGTTAAGACGATGATTCTCAACAATCAGCATCTGGGTATGGTGGTGCAATGGGAGGATCGCTTTTACAAGAGCAACCGCGGGCATACGTTTATTGGGGATCCGGAAGCGGCGCAGGCGCATGAAGATATGAATATTCCGCCGAGTCACGCCATTTTCCCCGATTATGTGGCGATAGCAAAGGGTTTTCGCGTGCCTGCCGAACGGGCGGTACGCAAGGAGGATCTCGTGCCGGCTATTGATCGCATGATTTCTTCCAATGGTCCCTATTTGCTCGATGTGGTTGTTCCGTATCAAGAGCATGTGTTGCCTATGATTCCCTCGGGTATGACATTTGCCGATATTATTACGGAGTGAACATCTGTGCTGCCAGAAATGGACATTGCTTTGAGCGATGTCCATTTTTTTGTTTTATAGGGAACGCGAGAATTGATCTGGTGGTCTAATCCTGCGAAACGGATAGACGCACAGGCGGAGCCTATAACGGATGGCTACTATAGGAAAAAGATAAAGTGGCTGATTTTGATGAACGAGACCTGATTCGTCTATGCCAAAAGGGCGATATGCAGGCTTTCCGCCATCTGGTTGAACATTATGAAGACCGAATTTACGGTCTGGCGTGTTCGATTCTCGGTGATCCGGAAGCGGCAAGGGATGCGGCGCAAGAGGCGTTTGTCAGAGTGTATAAAGCACTGGGGAATTTTGAGGGGCGGTCGAGTTTTTACACGTATTTGTATCGCATTGCCACCAATGTTTGTCTCACGTTTGCCCAGCGCGAGCAACGGCGGCCCGATAGGATTTCGATAGAAGGGATGCAAGAGGTGAATGAGATGACGCTGGATCGGTTTTTGGGTACGGATGAACCGCAAAATGATATTGAGCGCATTGGTTTGCGCGAGGAGATTCAAGAGGTGCTGGATCAGCTGTCGCCCGATCATCGCGCGGTGGTGATTATGAAAGATATAGAGGGTTTTTCTCAAGAGGAAATCGCCGATGTTTTGGATGTTTCTGTCGGCACTGTTAAGTCGAGACTTTCGCGGGCACGGGCGCGTTTACGCGATTTGCTGATGCCGCTGTACCGCGAATGGCAAGGGGAGGATATATGACTGATCGCGATAAATTGTTGCTCTATGTTGACGGTAATTTGTCTGCGGAGCACGCACGCGAGATTGAAGCGCGGATAGCAGAAGACGCTGAGTTTCGCGCCGAATACGATTTGCTTCGCCATGTGCAGAGACGGTTGAGTCAGCGTCCGATGGAGCCTTCGCCGGGATTGTGGGATGGCGTTCAGGCACAAATTCGGGAAGAGAGTTTATGGAATAGTCTGGTCTGGGCGGGCAAACGCCTCGTGCCTTTGGCCGCTGCCGCTGCTGTTATTTTTATGGTGCTGATAGATAATGGAGATACCGAGGCAAATACGGTGTCCGATTATTTTGATTCGCAAACCGAGATGGTGCTGTCGGAGGTGCAAACCGATAGCCTGATTATCTATCCCGAGTAAACAAAGGGACTATCATGTTTTCTTTTTCTCCTCGCACACAGGCCATTCTTTTATTTATGGGTATTTTTGCCCTGGGGCTGGTGTGTGGTACGATTGTCGAGCGCAAGTTTTTACGCTCACCCGGTTCTGGTTCACCTGGGGCGCGTGGTGGACGTCCTTATGACTACAACCGCATGATTGAGCGATTGAGCGATGATCTCGCTCTGTCGGATGAGCAAAAAAGCGCTGTGCGGACTGCATTTCAGGAACACCGGCGCGAGATCGAAACGATGCGCCGACAGATTGGCGAAGATATGCGCTCTCAGGAGCAAAAATTGCGCGAGAAGTTGAAGACGATTCTCACGCCTGAGCAGTTTGTAAAATTTGAAGAAAGAAACAAACGTCGAGGATTTCGCGGCCGAGGTGGCGGTCGCAGAGGTCCTCCGGGAGACCGTCCACCCGGTTCCCGCAGAGGGCCATGACCAGCGATCTTTCGCGTTGTGAACAGATGCCGGCCTGAACATAGCCGAGGGTTGTTCGATTTTTACCACAGGCAGCATGTTGGGAATCTGCTGTTTAACCATGAGGAGTTGGTATCATGAAACGCAAAATTATCTACGCAGTTATCGGTGTTTTTGTTATTGGCATGATTGGAAATGTCAATGCAGAAGATCATAGAGGCAATCGTCGCGGTATGCGCGGTATGGCGGCACTGGAACTGACGGATGAGCAGAAGGAAAAGATGTCTGATCTGCGTTCTGCCCATCAAAAGGCGATGGTCGATTTGCGCGCGGTACATGCGAAAGCGCGGATTGATTTGGGCGCGATTCGCAGGCAGGACAATCCATCGGCTTCGGATATTCAGGCTAAGGTCGATGCGGTGACGGCGGCGCAGGGGAAAATTATGGTGCGCGAAATTCAGCACAATATGGATATTAGAAATGTGCTGACCGCTGAACAAAAGGAGAAGCTCAGTGAGATGCGCGGCAGACGAGGGGTGCGCGGTGGTCCGGATTTCAGAGGTCGTGGTGGTCCTGGGTTCAGAGGTGACGATGGTCCTCGGTTCAGAGGTCGTGGCGGGCCTGGATTCAGGGGGCGCGGTGGTCCGGGTTTCAGAGGCCGTGGTCCGGGTTTCAGAGGCCGTGGTCCGGGTTTCAGAGGTGACGATGGTCCCCGATTCAGGGGCCGCGGCTGGTTTCGCGGACGCCGAGGTGGAGATCGCGATCAGATGAAAAAGGAATCTGAGGCTCAGGAGAAGTCCGAGATGCAAGAGAAGTCCGAACATCACAGTGAAGAATCGTCAGAGATGTAGAGCATCGCAACAACGCCAGTAATCCGGATTGTAGGGGCGAGGCATGCCTCGCCCTACTTTACCATTTGAACGCATAAGCGCGGCGGGTTTTTTCCCGTCGCGCTTTTTTTATTGGTATGAAAATTGCATTTGTGCGTATAATGAATAAAATCCCCGCTAAAACCGCGCTTGCATGTGGTGTTTTCGCTACAGGTGTGAATTTGATTCACACAGCGCGTGATCGCGTCTCGCGCAGAGACAACCCAAATAGGAGGGAAAATAGCCATGAGGACATGTTGCACCTTTTTTTGCTTGCTCGTTTTGAGTGTTTCAACTGTGCAGGGTCAGGCACCCAGTTTTGCTCCCCAGGCGCAGTCGTTTTCGTTGGACGGTCAGAGTGGCAATGCGTCATCAGTCTGGATTGGCGATGTGGAACGCTATGAGGGTGAAGATGCACGCAAAATGATTGTTGCCAAAGATCGCTATGTGCGCGTGACCTATCGCAAGGAGGATGGCAAGACGGAGATAGCAGAGGGATTTGTCCGTGCGATGGATGAGACCGAGTTGACGATTTATCAGGGCGGCTTACGTAAGCGTATCGCACGAGAAAAGATTGTGGTGCTGATGGTCTGCGATTATCCAAGCCAACTTCAGCGTGCCGAGACTTCCATTGTAACACCTGCTTCAGGTATCACACACCGTATAGGGATGATGGACCCCAACAGTCGGATAGCCATGAAGGCGGGTAGTGGTCTTACGGTAGGCGTCCTTTTATCAATCTTGGGTTTCCATGCAGGGGTACATATCGTCGACGACAATTGCGAAACCTTAGCATGCGCTTATGGCAAGGGGGCCATAGGTCTGTTGGCTGGCTATACAATCGGCGTGGCTACCGGTGTGAGCATGGTGGATGCTTATGATCAGTTTACGAGTTCGTTTGTGGGCTCTTTCATAGGAGCCGGAGCAGGTATTGGACTGGCCTATGTTGATGTTGAATTGTCGGCGGTAGCCGTTTTAGCTTTTCCAATTATCGGTGCGTTAATCGGCTCTGAGTTATCGCGCAGACCGCCTGACGCGAGCTATTTTTCTGTGGGTGTGGTGCCCCACAGCAATGATCGTATCGCAGTGGCTGCGACCCTGCGCTTTTAGGCATGTTCAATATTTAACAAAAGGTAGCTATGATTCACATTATTATTTTTATGATAGGCTTTTTTGTTTTTCCAGGTGTTGTGCAAGCGCAGGATCGCGTTGCCGTGGATATGGGGAGCGATTGGCTTCGGCGCGATTGGGACGATTGCGGCGAGAATGTTACAGGGCAATATCGAGATGGTGTGTTTGCGATTCGCAGCGATCATGCGGCGGCGCTTTTCTGGCAGGTGCCGACAAAGAATGGCACGGCGTTGGCTGTTGATCGCAGTCAGGATTGGATCAGGCGCTGTGACCGCCCGCCCAGGGGATTTGGGGAGGATGTCCGCAAACAGGCGCAGGGGCAGTATGATCTCATATCTGCAACTGAGTATCCATATCTTTCATGGCGGTGGCGGGTCAGCAATACGATTGATGATAGCGATACGGCGGATCACAAAGGAAAAATTAAGAAGTCGGGCGATGATTTTGCAGCGAAGATCGGTATTTCGGTTCTCAATAATAGGGGGAAGTTGCGGGAGGTTGCCTATCTCTGGACGCGGACCATACCCGAGGAGACTTCGCTGACACAGGTGACGTCTGTTGCGCTGGGGATTGTCAAATATGAGTGGTACCGCATTGTTGCCGAGAGCGGGGATCAAAATGTGAATCAATGGGTTGGAGAATCGCGCAATTTTTACAGGGATTTCAAACGCTTTTATCCCGATGAAGAACCCGCAGAGGTTGTGCGCGTGTATCTTATGTCTGACTCAGATAATACGGGTAGTAAAGTGACGGGCGCGTTTGCGGATCTCGTTTTTCATCGGAAGCGACCTTAGCGCGAAAAACCCGCTTGACTTTACTGTATCCCCGATATATCTTCTGCACCATTCAGTTTTATTCGCAGATATAGTGAGAGTAATATGATTTTTGTAACCCACCAGAATAATACCCAGCAAATGATGGATAACTGCGCCATCAGTGCAACCGTGCTGATGTCATTTATCCGTGCTACTGGCCATGCGTGCCCGGAAAGTGGCATTAATCTCGCGGTTTTCACGGGTAATGACAAAAATATTATTGGCGGGTTCAAAATGAGACGACAGACTTAAGTGCAAATGAGTCTTGCAAAAACGAACCCGCTGAAGATGCTTCGGCGGGTTTTTTTGTTGGTGGTTAGCTACCCCTTTGGGCAGAAAGGACATGCAAGGTGGAATCCGATTTCGACTACCAGATGCCGTCCTATACAACTCTGATGGTTCACGATCTCAATATATCTACACGCTGGTATTGCGATACGCTCGGTTTTTCTCTGGTTTCACAGATGCCAGGTGCGAATGGCGATCCGATTATGTCTCATTTGCGCTGGGCACCCCATGCGGATTTGATTCTGATGGAGGAGGGGCCAAACTCCTTGATAGCGTCCATAAGGGGTGCGGGCGTTACGCTCAATTTTACGGTGTTGCGCGAGTCGGTTGACGCGATTGCCGAACGGGTGCGACGCGATGGCAATGTCCAGGTTTCCGGTCCGCACGATCGCCCGTGGAATGCGCGCGAGGTTATTGTGATAGATCCCAATGGGTATCGGCTGAATTTCACAGAGCCGCTACGCGCACCTGTTGATGGCGATGATTTGGTGGATGAGGTTAAAAAAGAAATCACTTTGAACTGATAGGAGACGACGATCCATGCCCGAATTGTCCTGGTCTTTTCCGTATGCTTCCCAACGCATGCCGGTTATGGCGTGCAATGTGGTTGCGACATCTCAACCGCTGGCCGCTCAGGCTGGGTTGCGGATGTTGCTCAAGGGGGGCAATGCCGTAGATGCTGCTCTGGCGACAGCGATGGCGCTTACGGTTGTTGAACCCAATATGAATGGTATAGGTAGCGATGCGTTTTGCATTTTGTGGGATGGTGAGCAAATGTATGGTCTCAATGCATCGGGGCGTTCCCCAAAAGCGTGGTCGCCCGAATTGTTTGCAGCCCATGCTCAGATGCCCCAGCGCGGTTGGGATGCCGTGACTGTGCCTGGCTGTGTTTCGGCATGGGCCGAGGCTTCAGAGCGGTTTGGCGTGTTGCCGTTTGAGGCGTTGTTTGAACCCGCGATTCACTATGCCCGCGATGGTTTTGTTATTTCGCCTATTACCGGGCATAGTTGGGCACAGGCTGTGTATAATTATGGCGATATGCCCGATTGGATGGCGACTTTTGCACCCGGGGGGCGTGCGCCGAAAATTGGGGAGAAATTTGTGTGTGAAGCGCAGGCGCGTACGCTTGAGCGGATTGCGGAGACTAAAGGAGAGGCGTTCTATGCGGGTGATCTGGCAGAGAAGATCGCTGCGCATGCAAAACGCACTGGCGGTGCGATGACAGAAGAAGATCTGGCAGAGCATCGGGCAGATTGGATGGATACGATGACGATGGATTTCGGGGATTATACGCTGCACGAAATTCCTCCAAATGGTCAGGGTATTGCGGCACTGATTGCACTGGGGATACTGGAGAATTGGGATTTGTCCGGGTATGCCGTTGATTCGGCAGATAGTTTACATCTTCAGATTGAGGCGATGAAGTTGGCGTATGCGGATACGCACAGGTATGTGTCTGATCCGGGTACGCGGGATATTGAGTTCGCGCAGTTGCTCGATCCGGATTATCTGGCGCAACGCGCGAGGTTGATTGATCTGAAAAGGGCAGGGATGCCCACTTTTGGCATGCCGCGTGGCGATACGGTTTATCTTACGGCGGCAGATGAAGATGGGATGATGGTTTCGTTTATTCAGTCCAATTATATGGGTTTTGGATCTGGTATTGTGATTCCGGATACGGGTATTAGCATGCAGAACCGGGGCGCGGGTTTTGTTTTGACGGAGGGCCATCCCAATCGCGTGGATGGGGGCAAGCGACCGTATCATACGATTATTCCGGCGTTTGCGACCCGAGAGGGCCAACCTGTGATGTCTTTCGGCGTTATGGGCGGGCATATGCAGCCGCAAGGTCACGCGCAGATGATGATTCGGATTTTTGCTTATGGTCAAAATCCACAGGCTGCGTGCGATGCGCCCCGATGGCAGGTTTTTGGCGGTTTGAGTGTGGGTATTGAGCCAGGTGTGGATGCGGGTGTGCTGGACGATCTTCGCGCCCGCGGGCACGATATCGAAATTCCGTCGGCTATTGGATATGGTGGGGGTCAACTCATTTATAAATTGGACGATGGCTATTGCGCGGCTTCCGATCCTCGTAAGGATGGCCTGGCAGTGGGGTATTGAAAACACTGTCAGAATCAGGATTTTCAGGATGAAAGGATGAGCAGGATACCCCCAATCCCCTTAGACCAGGAGTCAGGTTCGACATCAAATAAATGGAATTCCAATGAATAAACGCAAAGATACAGCCTGGCAGGCGCGGGATCTGGCGCAGAAATATCTGAAAAATATTCGGCAGGCAATTCCGTTGTCCGATGAGCAGATTGCCGTTATGTGCCGGGTGATCAATGCGGATGGTCACAGGGTCGATACTGTGCTGGACCTGGGGTGTGGAGATGGCATACTCGGGGCTGCGGTTATTGAATATCATCCGGAGGCGCGCGGCGTGTTTGTAGATTTTTCTGAGGCTATGATTGAGGCTGCGCGGAAACGGTTTGGGGGAACGGCTTCACAGCATCGTTTTGTTATTGGGGATTATGCGACATCCGATTGGCTCAGTCTGATTATAGATGACGCGCCGTATGATGCGATTGTGTCGGGTTTTTCAATTCATCACCAGAGCGATGAGCGCAAACGCGAGGTTTATGGCGAGATTTTTGATCTGCTATCGCCCAATGGCGTGTTTGTCAATGTCGAGCATGTTCGCTCTCCGTCGAAGTGGGTTGAGTCGCGTTTTGCAGATCGCTTTATTGATGCGCTTTACGATTCTGTCACGCGGAGAGACCCGAACGCATCTCGCGATGAAATCGCGCGGGCTTATTATTATCGCGATGACAAACAGGCGAATATTCTCGCGTCTGTTGAAGATCAATGCGAATGGCTCAGAGCCATTGGGTTTTCAGATGTAGATTGTTATTTCAAGCTGTTTGAACTCGCTGTTTTTGGCGGGAGAAAAGTTTAAAAAAGCACGAATCAACGGAACGGGGTACAACTGGCCGTCTCTCAGGCCAGTTCATCAACGAATCAACGAAAATGTAGTATTTACCGGGTGAATATCATGTACATACACTATTTCCAAATCGCCCAATTCATTGGCAATAATAATGACGATAATAATCCGATCCGGCGACGGGCTGGACCGGCATAGGTCGTCTTGTGCCAGCATGTAGAGTAAAGTGCCCGTTGTCAAAAAAATGTGACAACGGGCTTTTTTTGTGCCTGAAATTCAAAAAGGAGTCTGTCATGAAATACATCGCAATATCTGAACTGTCCAAATACATCGGCCAAACCGTTACGCTTCACGGATGGGTGCATGCCCTGCGCGACCAGAAGCATGTCCAGTTTCTCATTTTGAGAAATCGCACGGGAAGTGTACAGGTTGTTCACGAAAAGACAGGGGCGTTGGCAGAGCGGGTTTCTGCTCTCACGCGAGAATCGGCGGTGACTATAAGCGGATGTGTTGTAGAAAATTCAGGTGTTCGTCTGGGTGGTGTAGAGATTCAGCTTGAGGAACTGCGTGTTGTCAATGTAGCTGAATCTCCTTTACCCCTGGATCCGTTTTCCGAGAGTGCATCGGGTATCGACCATAGGCTGGATTGGCGGCATCTCGATCTTCGCGCTCCGCGCAATCGGTTGATTTTTGAGATACAGACCACTGTTGAAATAGCGATGCGCGAGTACTGGATGCAGAATCATTTTGTCGAGATCCACTCTCCCAAACTGATGGGTACAGCCAGTGAGTCGGGGGCTGAGTTGTTCGCGCTGCCGTATTTCAATTCCACAGCCTATTTGGCGCAATCGCCCCAGTTTTACAAACAGATGGCAATGGCGTCCGGTTTTGATCGCGTGTTTGAGATTGCGCCGGTTTTTCGCGCCGATCCCTCATTTACTTCGCGCCACACGACAGAGTTTACCAGTGTGGATGTCGAGATCGCCTGGATTGATGGTCACGAGGATGTGATGGCATTTGAAGAAGCGTGGCTCCAGTATGTTATTCAAGTAGTGCGAGAAAGACACGGTGACGCTATTGCTGAAAATTACGGCGTTGAACTCACGGTGCCAGTGCTGCCTTTTCCGCGCGTCACGATGGCCGAGGCATTGAAGGTGTTGTCTGAACAGGGCCACGCGCCAGAGCGAGAAGGCGACCTCGATCCAAAGGGCGAGCGTTTGCTCGGTGAATATATTCGCGAAACCCGGGGATGCGATTATGTCTTTGTGATAGACTATCCAGTATCTGTGCGGCCATTTTACCACATGCGTCATCCAGAATATCCAGATTTGACCAGGAGTTTTGACCTGCTCTATCGCGGTGTGGAAATTACCACAGGGGCGCAACGCGAACACCGTCCCGATGTTCTGAGGACTCAGGCAAGAGAGAAAGGGCTGGATTTAGAGGTTATCCAGTTTTATCTCGATTTTTTTAAGTACGGATGTCCTCCGCACGGGGGATTTGGTTTTGGCCTGTCGCGCCTGCTTATGGTTATGCTCGGGTTGTCCAATGTGCGCGAGACGACTTTTTTGTCCCGCACACCCAATAGGTTGCATCCATGATATTGTGGTTTGTAGGGGCGACCCCCTGTGGTCGCCCGCTGACTGCTGCCCGCAGTCTCCGTGCCTTCGTCATCGCGGCATGCTTTAAGCCGCGATCCAGGAGGTTTTTGCTGACCAATATAATTTTAATGTTGCGGTACAACGACATATAGAGTTTTTTGTGATCGCGCCTTTTACTCTGTTCATCCCTGCTTACACCCGCAGGGACATGTCTGTGGTTGCTTTTATTGCTTTTGATTTTTATCCTGTAAATCCTATAATCCTGTAAATCCTGATTCAGACAGTTTTTTGCCGTTTCATCTGTGGCTGCATTTTGGGGGGGCGGAGCGGGGTTCGTTGATGAACTGGCCTGAGAGGCGGCCAGTTGTACACCGTTCCGTCTATTCGTTGATTCGCCAAGGAGATCTCATGCGTCAATACGATGTGTATGGGCTGGGCAATGCGCTGGTGGATATTCAGTTTCGGGTCGATCCGTCGTTTTTTGAGGCGATGGAGATTGACAAGGGTGTGATGACGCTGATTGACGGAGACCGCCAGCGCGCGTTGATCGATGCTTTGGGCGGGAAAGAGATGGCGCGTTCGTCGGGCGGTTCGGCAGCCAATACGATGATCGCGCTGGCCAATTGTGGTGGGAGGGGTTATTACGGGTGTAAGGTGGCTGAGGATGCAGATGGCGAGTTTTATCTTAGCGATCTCAATACTGCGGGGGTGGCGTGTAATCCATCACATCGCGGGCAAGGGGTTACGGGCAAGTGTCTGGTGATGATTACGGAGGATGCGGATCGCACGATGAATACATTTTTGGGGATTACGAGTACGTTTGGTGTGGCGCAGGTTGAGGATGCTGTGATTGCCGACAGCCAATTTATTTATATCGAGGGCTATCTAATTGCGGCAGACGATGGCTTTGAAGCGGCACAGGCGGCGCAAAAGGTGGCGCAGACGCACGGTACAAAGGTCGCGCTTACCCTGAGTGATCCGTCTATTGTGGCTGCTTTTAAGGATAGGATGGCTGCGCTGGTGGATGCAGGCGTGGATATGCTGTTTTGCAATGAAGATGAGGGTAGGATATTTACTGGTGCTGAGACGACAGAAGATGCTTTTGATGCGTTGCGACAACGAGTGGGCGGTTTGGCTTTGACGTATGGTGCTGAGGGTGCTCGGATTTGCGACGGTGGTGATGTGTTTCACGCGCCGGGTTTTGTGGTAGATGCTGTGGATACCAATGGCGCGGGCGACTCATTTGCCGGGGCGTATTTGTTTGCTGTGACCCGGGGGTATGACACGGCTCAGGCTGCGAGGCTCGCAACCTATGTTTCCTCGCGCGTTGTCGCCAAATACGGTCCGCGTTTTGAAAGGAAAATGAGTGGGACAGAGATCAACCGGATTTTGAAAATGCGTTAACCTTACACATCAATGTAGGGGCGAGGCATGCCTCGCCCGTGTCCGTCATCGCGGCGTGTTTTTGAGCCGCGATCCACATCAATCAAGCCCATTAATAGTGCCGTCATCGCGGCAAGGTTTTAGCCGCGATCCAGAAGGTTTTGGTTGTGATTTTTTTGAAGACCAGTGAGTTCTATAAATCAAAATATTTGTCCTGTTACAAATTTTAACAAACTTTTCCTTGACAAGGTTGTTTTAACTCTTTTATTCCTATTTGCTTACGCTTAATATCATATTTTAGAAGTTCTTATTTTTCGCATTGCATTTCATAAGATTTCGGAATCTGATATTTTCATAAATTATTGTTCTATAATGAGATATATGTAGTTCCGTACACGAAAAATCAAAAAATTCTCGATTTTTAACACGGTTTTGGATACTTTTTGGGAAGAATAATTTGTCTTGCCAAGTGCTTTATAAATCGTTTGTTTTGCCTTTTATTTGGCATTATAATGTCCTCTCTGTTTTGCTCACCCCAAACCCAAGGAGGCACTTTTGAAAAGATTTTTAATTTTGTATGCCGGGGTATTCTTATTTGCTGTATCTTCCGTTGATGCCCGCGATGCAGACCTGTGGGCTATTGGCGGATTGGTGAACTATCACCAGCCGACGGGTCCTTTAAATGGCTGGTATGCTGGTGATTTGAAGTTCGGCTTGAATGTGAGTTATGTGGTTTCTCCGCGTTTGACCACAGAGGTGGAGTATCACTACTCGAAGTTTCGCAATTCAAATCTGCCCGGCCGCACGTTCGAATATAGAGGTCGTCAGGTTCCAAGTCCTCAGGCGGATTCGGAGATGACCTGGAATAGCGTGGCCTCGAACTGGCTGTGGTTTTTCAGGGAAAATGCCGAGACCATGTCCGAACGGAAGTGGTCGCCTTATCTGGGGTTGGGCCTGGGTTTTTACGATTATAGCCACAGGGTGAAGCATGGCTTGATTATCCCAACCAATCCCAATATTCCAGAAGAAGTGGATCGCGGCGGCGTGCAAGTTCTGCTGGTGTATCCCGGGAGTCCGGACTTAGATGCTTCGACTATGACCGAAGCGCAAAAGAAAAGCATCGGTCTGCTTGTCAATGGTCAGGTGTTATTGTATGGGAAGGAACCCACAGAGGATACGCGTACAGCCTGGACGATTCCCGTGAGTGCGGGTATTGAGGGATCGCTGGGTTCTTCTTATGGGCTTGATTTTCGCGTGCGCTACAATCTCGTCTTTGGCGAGATCAATCCATTGACCGCCTGGGGAATGCACAAGGCGTTTCCGATAGGTACAGTGGATGCTGGCGTGAGTTTTAAATATTATTTTGAGTAAATAGAGATTCAGTTTTTCACACGGGAGGGCGTGGGAAACTGGACTATCCCACTCACCATTTTTTATGGAGGGTCGTACATGAGTAAGCGATTATTGTGTTGTCTGGGTCTGTTGGTCGCGCTGGCGATCAGCACCGGATTGGCAGAAGCGGCCACAACGGGTAAAATCAGTGGACGGGTCACTGAGATTACAGGTGATCCACTGCCCGGTGCCAATGTGGTGATCGATATCGATGGCGTGAAACGCGCCGGGATCACCGATGGGGAGGGCGAATACTTCATCATCAATATTCCTCCGGGAACCTATGATATTGAAACTGTGATGATGGGGTACACAAAGTCTGTTCGCACAGGTGTGGTGGTCAATGTTGACCATACCACGACGGTGAACTTCGTGATGCAGGAAGAAACGCTCGAATTGGACGAGATGATTGTCGTTGCCGAGCGTCCGCCAGTGGAGCACGACAAGACGGAGAGCAAAGCGGTCATTACGGCAGAAGAAATCGAGTCTTTGCCAATTGTGCGCGAGATGTCGGACTTTGTGGAGTTGCAGGCGGGCGTGACCCCCGACGAGGCGGAGAGTGTTCGCGGTGGCAACTTCTGGGAGACGGCGTATATGGTCGATGGGGTGCGCGTAGTGAATAACGATGCGCGTGCCGGATTTACGCGTTTTCAGGGTGTGAACACGAGTGCCGTGCAAGAACTGACGGTGTTGACTGGTGGAATGAATGCGGAGTATGGCAATGCGGGTTCTGTCGTTTCGATCGTGACCAAAGAAGGTGGTCAGAGGTACACGGGTAGGGGCGAATATCGCATTACGCCGCCTGGACAGAAGCACTGGGGAGCAAATGTGTATGAAGCGCCCGTGCATCGCGGCAGAATGCAGTGGGGCAATGCCGAGTGGGAAAACTTGCAGGCGTGGTACCCCGGTCCCGATGGGATATTGGGGCGCGACAATCAGACGGGCGAGATAACTGATCCCCAGTTTGCCGCCGACGATGTTCAGCGCAAGGTTCACGTACGTCAGGATTACACGGGTGTGTGGGGTGGTCGCGGCGAAGCCATGCTGGGCGGTCCGATTATGAGAAGGATTGGCTTCACGGTGACATCTTCGACAAATCGCAATCCATCGGCTTTTCCCGCGCCCACGTCGGTATCACTGCCCAACAACCGCACGAACTTCAGGCTGACGTATCGCCCGGGTAACAACGTCAAATTTAACTATGGGTCTCTGTTCAATCAGCGTTCTCGGTACAATGCGGGCGTTATTCGGCGCATTGAACAGGGTGCGCGCAAGAATATGAACTCTTCTGGTCGCAACCTCTTTGTGCCTGACGAATACTCGGGGGCGGGCAAGCGGCGCACGCGCGATTTTCTGAATTACGCGTCTTTGACGCATACGCTGTCGGCGCGCACTTTTTACGAAATTCGATTCTCGTATTCGCGCACATCTGAAATAAATACAGAAGTGCCGTTCAATACAGGCCAGCCTTATGTCGAGCCGGGTATTGGCAATAACTCTGGCTGGTTTTACGTTGGCCGCCCGGTGGTGAACTGGACAAATTCAAAGCGCGACCGCTATCAGCTCAAGGTCGATTATTCGAGCCAGGTGACCAAGGGACACTTCATTAAAGCGGGTATTGACTTTTTGTTCTACGACAACTGGGGTTTCACCCGCAACAAAAACGACTTCAGGGGCCTGGTTGAGCAGTATTACAGCCAGTTTAACAATCCCGAGGTCGGCGTGGTACCGCGTCAGTATGCCGTGTATTTCCAGGACAAAATGGAGTTTGAGGGGATTGTGGTGAATATGGGCTTGCGCGGCTTGCGCTGGAGCCCGAATACCGAGATGCCACAGGCAGAACATTTTATTCCGTTTTACAGATATCACGATCCGACAAAGATCGAGAATATTCCGACCTATCGTCCGGGAGCAATCCATGTGCTGTCGCCGCGCGTGGGTGTGTCGCATCCGATTACGGAGAGCAGCGCGATGCACTTCACCTTTGGCAAGTTTGAACAAATTGAGCAGTTCAGGTGGATCTTCTCTCACAGTTACCGCACCGAAGAGGAGTTTCTGGATTTGAACCAGAATGGTCGGATTGACCCGTCTGAGATAAACAACTCACTGGATGTTGTGGATGCGGGGCAGTGGGGTTGGCCGAAGATCAAGCCACTGGTGACCACGAGTTTTGAAGTGGGTGCAGACTGGAACTTCATCACGGATTACACGGCGGGTTTGACGGCGTATTACAAGCAACAGGTTTTCCGCCGTAGCGGTGGCGCTTACGGGATTCAGGAGCAGGGTTTGCAGCACAACCGAACCGTGCGGGCATCGGGTCAGACGAATAACCGGGACACGCGCGGCTTTGAGTTGTCGGTCAAAAAGAAATTCAACTACATGACGGCGTTCACGATTGCCTACAATGTGCAGTGGGTTGAAAATGGCAACTCGGGCGTTCGCGGCAATCACTACATCTCTCCAGACAGACTGGCGACCAAGAATCCGTCGAACTTTGGCAATTATGCCGGCTATATCGACAACGATGGCAACTTTTTGACGCATTACTGGTATGAGTGGACACACGATTCCAATGGCGATGGCGATTTTGTTGGCGATGGTGTTGCCGGTCTCGGTATCGTCAATGGCAGCGATACGGGCGAAGAGTTCCCGCGACCCATGGATGGTATTACGCGCTTTGAGCGGGCACGGGCTTTTGGCAACCAGGCGATCAACCGGGTTGAGCTACTCGAAATGGGGACAGGAGTGAATAACTGGTCGCTGGATGAAGAAAACAGCCTGATCAACTGGGACGGCAAAGGTGCCGCAACCTGGTTACAGCGCAACAACCAGTCTCAGGAGTTTCGGCCCGCCAATTTGAACCGAACCAATTTCGGCACGGTGACCTTTATGTTTTCGTCGCCTGGAAAATTTGGTCCGCGGTTTGTGGGCTTCCACCCATTTGAAAATCTGCGTCTGAATGCGGTGTATCGCCTGTTCACGGGGCGCAGGTTTTTCTATTCACCGCCGGGAAGAGGCGGCGAAGGGTTCTACAATGGCCCGATTCACACGCGCACAGATATCAATTTTGAGAAGACATTTAGATTTAACAGGCGCGCGAGCGTGACGGCTTTCTTCGAAGCCTTTAATCTGTTCAATCAGAAAGACCCGCACATCAGCTATCGCGTGGATAATCAGCTGGTGGAAGTGGGGGCTGAATACGTGGAATGGGGTGTGATTTACACGCCACTGCCGGATAACCCCGAATATATCACTTATGGCGATGTGGGTGATTATCTGCGCCAGCAGGATTCACCTCGCGAGTTCCACTTTGGTTTGAGAGCGAGATTCTAAAGCTTAGCTTTCAGCGGTCAGCAATCAGCGGAAAAGCCGATTGCTGACCGCTATTTAATAAGGAGTTAGCTTATGCAACGGATATTCAAAAGTGTTACGCGGGTGTTGCTCGCCTTTGTGGTGTTTTGGGGTGCATCGGAATTGTATATGATTATCGATGCCGACGCGCAGCAACGCACGCGCCGCCGCACGACCAACCGCGGAAAACTCTGGTTGTCGATGCGCAATAATGGTACCCTGGGGCACTCGCTGGATGGTGGCAGCACCTTTGGCGTCGAAGTGGGCATGTCTTATCCTGGGCGGTGGATATCGACCTATCGGGCGGGCCTTGTGAACCGCGTGAATCGGCCGGACAATTCGCGGGGCAATGGCATGTGGGTGATGGCGCGCACAGACGATGGTCGCAAATTTGTATCTCAAGGAGGTCCCCGCCAGCCGTCCGCAGATATTTTCCCGATTCAGCACAATCCGCGCAATAATATCGAAAGCATTGCGTCGGTCTGGCGGTCTGTATGGCGCGGGGGACCATTTAATCTGTTCAATTACGGACAGAGTGCCGCACGTTATTGGCCCCGCATGAGAAATATGAAGATCAAGTCCCACTTTGTGAATGGCGAGGCTGTGGAATTCCAGTATGGTCCCGCTACGGGGTTTGGTGGTCTGGGACAATACCGTTTTCCACCGGGACCAGACAAAGTGGAGCCAATGGATTATTACAACTGGGGCTATGGGTTTTATCCACTGAACAAAGAGGCGTTTAAGGAGATGCTGGTGTCGTCCTACAAAAGGGTGCGCGCCGGGTTGAATCAGATGCGGTCGAATGGGGTGAAGACCAATGATCCGCGTTTATCTCCCGAGTTGTTCAGTGAGAATACGATGGTGACGGGCTGGGCGCAGGCTTCGGGCATTACGGTGAAGCGGATGATCCATGCGTATTCCGCGCCGGGCACGGATAATGACGTGATGATCCCCGTGCCAACTCCCAAAGGCAAGCAGTCTTCGATTATGACCACGGGTGATTACGATGACTTTTTGCTCACGGAGATCGAGTTCTGGAATAATGGCGATACAGATGGCGATGGCAAGGCCAATGCCGGATATCCCAAACAACTCGACGAAGTTTATATCGTGGTCAAGAACGGATTTGTTCCCAACCAGACCGGTTCTGAGTGGGTGCCGGCTGGCGGTTCAAACTCGGCGGCGTGGAGGCTCATTCAGCCCTCGACGCAAGATGACTACTGGCGCTATACACAGGCGGATAATTACGATCATCCGGAATACGCTTTCAACTACAAGGGCGCGCCCATGCATCTGACTTATGTATATGATGGCGATGCCGTTGCCCGCCTGTGGAATGACTACGGGGAGCCTTATACCCGATCCCGCGCACAGCATCAGTATGTGTCATCGTCCAATATTAAAGATGGCACGTTGCTTTCTCCGCAGTATATCGGGATGATGCCGATTGCAACGGGCACATCTGACCATCCCTACAATGCACTGGATCGAAAAGGCGGTTATGTGAAGCCGCAGGGGCCACAGCCCCACACTGTGTTCAGGTGGCGCATGTATTCTTCGGCTCTGGGCGATGATCCGCATGGCGGTACGCACGGCGAGAATCAGTTGTTTGACATCTACAGCGATGCTGCCGGTGTGCTCGGAGAGCATGAGACCGATCGCATGGTGCAGCACCACGACAATGACGAATTGGGTGCGTGGATCGATGCACAGGTTTACGGTCCCTATACCCTGGGTCCCGGCGACAAGGCCAAAGTCGTGATCGCCTATGTGGCGGGGATGGGGTCCAATTCGGCGAAGTATCGCATGGATACCGCGACTTACGCGCGTCCCTACGAGTGGAACTGGCAGCAGCAGGGCCAGGTCAACGAATTGGAACTGGGTCTGGAAGCGATCTATGCACACGGCAATGAAGCGCAAAAGCTGTATGATCTGGGCTTTGACGGGCTTAACCAGCCGCCCGATGTGAAGGTCAACGCGCTGACGAATCTGGATGGAAATATCGAAGTGGACTGGTCGGGCGTTGCCGATACGGCGATCGATCCGGATCTGGGTCGTCCCGATGTGCTGGGTTATCGGGTCTATCGCTCTGATTTTATGCGGGTTGGACCGTGGAAATTGCTGGCGACGATTCCCAAGGCTGTGGGACCCGAAGGCGAACGACAGTTGCCCTCAGATGCACCCCCGGGTGCTTCTTTTGACAATCAACCCTGGGCAGAAGGTCTGGAGGAACCTCACAGTATTGAGATCGATGGTCCTTTCCGCTGGGGCACCTACAGGTTTACTGATTCAGAACCCGATCTCGGTTTTATTTACCACTATTCTGTACGCGCGTTTGATGAGCAGGGTTTGGAAACCGGACACTCGGATGAGCGCAATCAGTATCGGTGGCACCCCAATGGCATTGTGCCGCGTTTGACCTCTGCATTGCTCAACCATGAAAATGAGTCTATGTCGCTGCCGATCAGGGTGGTGCCCAATCCCTGGGTACAGGGCAGGGATGAGCACAGCTATGGCGCGCCTCGCATCCGGTGGATCAATGTGCCGAGCAGGTGTACGCTGTACATTTACACGCTGACGGGCGATCTGGCCTGGCGTGATACATTTGATACACTCGATCCGCAGCGGGGGCGCCCTGTGGCGCGCGGCGAGATTGAATGGGATACGCATACGGTGGGCTTGAATGCCAATACGCGCGGTCGTCTCAATGCCGGTACGTACATCTGGGCGATTGAGTCGCACCATCCCGAGAGTTTGGGGCAGATCCAGAAGGGTCTGTTTGTGATTGTCAATTGATCATTGGTCATTATTGAGGAGCAAATTATGAAACGTATGATCTGGATAGCAGCTATCGCGCTTTTTCTCAGCCCTCAAAGTGCCATGGCTCAACAAGAGACAAGCCTTCAGAATCTGCCGCCCGTATTGACAGAACCGCATTATCGCTCGGAAGGCGATAAGGGCAACCGCATTGCGCGCAGTGGCTTCGCGCTTTTGAAGATTTCGGCGTCTGCGCGCCTGGCGGGTATGGCCGACGCCAATGTGGGCACGTCGCGAGATATTCACTCGATATTCCAGAATGCAGCCGGGCTGGTGCATATCGACAATATGGCATATCTGGCCTCTTATAACGAGTGGCTGGTGGGCACCAAGATGGGGGCTGCGGGTTTTGCCTATCGCATTCCCGTGGGCGTTGTGGGTGTTGCTTTTCGCTCGTTTACCTATCCCGATGTGGAAGAGACCACGCCCTTGCAACCCAATGGCACGGGGCGGAACATCAAGCTCGGCGATTTTTCCGTTGCGGCGTCTTTTGCCAAGCAACTGACCGATAAGTTTTCGATGGGTTTCCGCCTGCGCTATGTGCGGTCTCAGATTCACATCGTCAATGTGAGTTCCACGACATTTGATGTTGGTACGCTCTTTTACACGGGTTTCAGGAGTCTGCGCGTGGGCATGACCATGAGCAACCTGGGTGGGAATAAGGAAGTGCTAACCGAGGATTATCGCCTGCCGTTTTACTACAATCTGGCTGTTGCGATGGAATTGCTGGGCAAGCAGGGCGATCCGCTTTATCTGACGACTGCTTATGAGCACGTGTTTTTCCGCGACTATGGTGAGCGCGATCACATTGGCGGTGAGTTGTGGATACAAAATATGCTGGCACTCCGCGCTGGTTATAAGTTCAGGTACGATGTGGAGACCTGGAGCGTGGGGGCGGGTATAAATCTCAATGTGAGCGAAGAGCGCAAGATAAATGTGGATGTTTCGTATAGCGATATCGGCGGTGCAATTAAAGAGCGACCGCTGCGTTTGACGCTTTCGGGAACGTTCTAAGGTGTAGGGGACGGCCCCTGTGCCGTCCCGACGCTTGTAGGGGCGACCCTTGTGGTCGCCCGCCGACAGGAGGAATCACAAAATGCGTAAATTTTTATTACTTTGTCTCATTGGCGTGTTGGGTACAGCGGGATGTACTCGCGATATCCCGACTGAGCCTGCCGAGGAGTGGCGCGGCAGCTATCGACTGATTTCCGGGACGAGTGGCGGCAGTGCCATTGATGTCGGCGATCCGCCTCAGGGTACGCCCCGGCATATCATTTTTACGGCAGCGGCATCGGATTATGGCACGGTGGTATTTGTTTACAATCCACCGCTTGCAGCACCGCCAATGGCTTCTGTGACGTATGAAAAAACCGTGCGGCATTATTGGCGTACAGCACGGGCCACGCGCGATCAACTTCGCGTTGAATTTGCTCGTAATCATCGAGAGCGTTCCAGGCTGTCATTCGGTTCGTTTTATATTTGGCAGAGCGGTCCCAGGTTGCCGCTGGCCGGTGAATTCCCCAATGATATACGCAACAACTACACGAGCCCGTTTCCCCTGAATGAGGCGACTGATGCATTGAACGAGCCTAACAGGCTGCTGCGTCTGTTGCCCGGGGCCGATGAGGATAGCCGTGTGAGGGTGCTGGGTAATGGGCGCGTTCGCATTAACATTCCAAACTCGGCAAGGCCAGACAACCGCTCGTTTCAAAACCGCAATAACCGATCAGCCATCTGTTTCCAGAGTCCATGGCCCTGGGAAGATCCTCGCCCCCATCGCATGATGATGTTCGTGGAGGACGGTAATGGCATACGCTATAGCATTTATGAACCTCCTGCCGATGTGGTTGCAGAACTGGCTCCCCATGATCCGCCGTATTCTGGTATATGGTCATTGCAAGATGCTCACCTCAATGGCACGTGGATGGATGCCGAAGCACCATTCCCGAGTATTCCGGCTACACTGGACATCCAGTGGTTCCCTGTTCTGGAGCGTAGCAGCCCTCGCCACCGCGCGCCATCTGGCCATGAGCATGCCGATGGCGTGGTGGATCCTCTGATTGAAAATGGCGTGATCATCGAACAGGGTCTGGTGGAGATCACGTTTGCCAGGCCGCTTGGGTTTTCCACGCACGCCGATGAATCCCGGTTTTTCAACAGACGTGCGGGATATGTGGTTCAAAATGGCGTGCCCGTGCTCAATGGCCAGTTGCGGGGTGGTGCACCGGATGGCGTGAATCTGACTTATGTGACGGCGTCCGATGTGGATTTCAGCAAAGAGGGCGATATTTTGACTGTGAATCTGATACAGGGCGGCGCGTCTTATATCCTGCAGTACAGGCAAGCCCCACTGAATCCCCAGCAACTGGAAGGCTTTGGGGTTGACTCGACTGTTGTTAAGCCCGTTCCGGCAGATTTGTTCGATCAGGGGTAATTGTTGAAGCCCGTTTTGTTCTGAGAAGAGAGAATTGTATAAAATTGTATAATTGTTGTATAAAATTGTATAATTTTATTGATCCATTAGGTATTGTGATATATTTTATATGTAAATATTCACAGATGCCATTCCCGTTGGGAATTTTTCAAGGAGGTTTGCGATGATATTGCGCTTTGCACTCGCTGTTTTGTGTTGCGGTGCGCTGCTTGCCGGAGCTACGGCGGAGGCCGGGTTGAAATTGCCCTATAAGAAAGAAGGGCTGAGCAAGGAGCAGGCGGCAGCGTATCTCTTAGAGCGTTTTGCCTTTGGTCCGCGTCCAGGTGAAGTGGAAAAAGTGGCAAAGATGGGTCCAGAGAAGTGGCTGGCTCTGCAATTGAAGGGCAATTTGCCAGATGCCGAGTTGGACAAACGATTGGAAGCGTTCCCCGCACTGAAAATGACGCAGGAAAAGATGGCCGCAGTCTATGTGCAGAATGGGCGGATTCGCAGAATACTGCAGAGGCAGGGCGTGATTGATGCCGCGAAGATGGAACGCAAAGAGATGAATGAAAAGATAAGCGCGTATCGCAAAGAGCACGGGTTGCGTTCCTATGGCCTACTTTCCAATCAGGAACTGAAGGGTCAGAAGCTGATGCGGGCGGTGTATAGTGAGAATCAGCTCGCCGAGGTGATGACGGATTTCTGGTTTAACCACTTTAACGTGACCACGCGCGATGGTGGGGCGCGCAGTCGTACGCTTTCTTATGAGCGGGATGCGATTCGTCCCAATGTGTTGGGCAAGTTCCGCGTGATTTTGGGTGCGACGGCGAAGCATCCTGCGATGTTGTATTATCTGGATAATGCGCAGTCGCGTATGGCACCGCCAGAGCAGCGGCAGCAGGCAAAGCCTGAGCCAAAGAAGGAGGTAGCATCGGGTGAGATGGGGATGGATGGTGGTATGGATGGCGATATGGGTGGTGAGATGGCGAAGGCTCCTGCAAAGGCTCCCGCTAAGGCGCAGACCCCTCCACAACGCAGGCGCAAGTACGGTTTGAATGAGAATTATGCCCGCGAGTTGATGGAGTTGCATACCCTGGGTGTAGATGGTGGATACACGCAGCAGGATGTTACGGAAGTCGCGCGTGTGTTGACGGGTTGGGCTGCGGCGCCTTATGGCAATGGGCGAAAAAATATCGAAAAGGCAATGGCAAATGGGAATAATAACAACATTCTTCAGGGCGATTTTGTGTTCCGCAAATCCTGGCACGACGACAAGGCCAAGGTGGTGTTGGGCGAGAAGTTCCCGGCAGGGGGTGGCATAGAAGAGGGCGAGCGCGTTCTGGATATGCTGACCAGTCATCCTTCAACCGCGCGGTTTATTTCGACCAAGTTGGCGCGTCGGTTTGTAAACGACGCACCGTCAGATGATTTGATTGATGAGATGGCGGAAACCTTTACCAAAACCAATGGGGATATCGCCGCTGTGATGGCTACGTTGGCACAATCCCGCGTGTTTTGGGCAGAGGCGAAGAAGCGCAGCAAGATGAAGTCGCCGTTTGAACTGGCGGTGAGTTCTCTTCGCGCATTGGAAGCCGATGTGAAGAATCCACAGCCGATGATGCGCTGGTTTGATCGCATGGGCGAGCCGCTGTATGGTTATTTGCCGCCTACGGGTTTTCCGGATTATGCCGAGTCCTGGGCAAATTCGGGTACTTTGATTGCGCGAATGAATTTTGGTATCCATCTGGCCACTGGCCGTATTAACGGGGTGACGTTGAAGCAATTGCCCGAAAATAGCGGTTCTCTGACAACGGAAGAGGCATTGGCGATGTATAGCAAGTTGCTGTTGCCCGCGCAGGATACCAGTGCTATTGTGTCAGAGGTCAAAGAGACGGTTCCCGCTGATGCCGAACGCAAAGACGTTCAGGTGATCAGTATGTTGCTGGGGTCGCCGGAATTTCAATACCGATAAATCGGAAAGGAGATAGAGTTATGGAATGGACGCGAAGAGCATTTATGAAGGGCAGCGGATTGGCATTGTTTTCTGCCTCGTTTGGGGGCACGCCGCTGTTCTTGAGCCGCGCGGCTGATGCTGCGAATAATCCGCTGGCACACAGTCGTCGCAAAGTGCTGGTGACGATTTTCCAGCGCGGGGCTATGGATGGTTTGATGGCGGTGACGCCATTTAACGATTCCGCGCTTTCCGAGGCGCGCCCCAATTTGTTTATGCACCTGACCGATCCGAAAAACGAGCTGACGGATCTGGATGGTCGCTTTGCATTGCATCCTTCTTTTGCGGAGCTGGCACCGCTATACAAGGAAGGTCGTTTGGCTATCGTACACGGCGTAGGCTCGCCGAATAAGACGCGGTCGCACTTTGACGCCCAGGATTACATGGAAAATGGGACGCCTGGTGTGAAAGGTACGCGGACGGGTTGGCTCAATCGGGCTGTGGGTTTGCTCGGTCACGAGGGCACGCCCTTCCGGTCTGTGGCATTGACCAGAGCGTTGCCGCGCGCATTTTACGGGAAGGAGCCTTCGATTGCAGTGGATGATCTGCGTTCCTTTGGCATTCAGGTGCCGAATAATCCGCAGGCCGAACAGATGGAGGAAGGGTTTGAGTCGATGTATGCGCGGAGTGCCAAACGCCTGATGCAGAGGGTGAGCCAAGAGAGTTTTGATGCGATTGAGTTGTTGGAAAAGATCGGTGTGAGGGATTACAAGCCCGTTGAAGGCGCGAACTATCCCAATACGGCATTGGGCCGCAGGATGCAACAGATCGCGTTGTTGATCAAGTCGGATGTGGGTCTTGAGGTTGCCTTTACCGAGACTGGCGGTTGGGATACGCATGTGCAACAGGGCACAACGACGGGTTCTTTCCAGCGCAGAGCAGATGAGATGTCCAAGTCTATCGCGGCATTCTGGACGGATCTGGGTACGTATCAGGACGATGTGGTGCTGATGACGATGACCGAATTTGGTCGCACAGTGCATCAGAATGGTTCTCTGGGTACGGACCACGGTCGCGGATCGTGCTTGTTTGTGCTGGGGAATAACGTGGCTGGCGGAAAGGTCCACGGAAATGTGCCAGAGTTGCTGGTGAAAGATGCGCTCGAAGATCGGCGCGATTTGCCCGTGACGACGGATTTCCGTTCTGTGTTTGCCGATGTGGCGGGTAAGCATCTGAATATCGAGCGTGCCCACGATATCGCGATGTTCCCGGGTTGGGAAGGTGAGCGGTTTAAGGTGATGACGTAAAGTCATTATTGACCACTCATTTGAACTGCTGTACTGACACGTTGTGTTGCGCGTGTGCAGTTTACACCGCTTTACAAAAGAAAACTCGAGTGTCGAAGTATGGCACTCGAGTTTTTTTAGGATTGTTTTTCAATATTTAGGACACTTTTTTAGCTACAAACGGCACAATCTGTGTCCATCTGCGTTCATCTGTGGATGCTTTTTCAAGGAGGTTTTCAATGGTATTGCGTTTTTCACTGATTGTTTTGTGCTGTGGTGCCCTGCTTGCAGGGGCTACGGCGGAGGCCGGGTTGAAATTGCCCTATAAAAAAGAAGGGCTGAGTAAGGAGCAGGCTGCAGCGTATCTCTTAGAGCGTTTTGCCTTTGGTGCGCGGCCAGGTGAGGTGGAAAGAGTGGCAAAGATGGGGCCAGAGAAGTGGCTGGCTCAGCAGTTGAAGGGCAATTTGCCGGATGCTGAGTTGGAAAAACGCCTGAAGACTTTTCCCGCGTTGTCGATGACGTTGCCCGAGATGTACGACGTTTATGTTCAAAATGGGCGGCTTCGCAATAGGATGGAAAAGGAAGGGGTGATCGATGACGAAAAGATGCCTCTGAAAGAGATAAATGAAAAAATGAAAGTGTATCGCGAGAAGCACGGGTTGCGTGCTTATGGCCTACTTTCCAATCAGGAACTGAAGGGGCAGAAGGTGATGCGGGCTGTGTATAGCGAGAATCAGCTCGCCGAGGTGCTGACGGATTTCTGGTTCAATCACTTTAATGTGACCACGCGCGATGGTGGGGCGCGCAGTCGCGTGCTCGCTTATGAGCGGGATGCGATTCGCCCCAATGTGCTGGGCAATTTCCGCACGATTTTGGGTGCGACGGCAAAGCATCCTGCGATGTTGTATTATCTGGATAATGCACAGTCGCGTATGCCGCCGCCACAGCAGCAGAATCAACCCAAGCCTGAGCCTAAAAAGGAGATGGCATCGGGTGAGATGGGGATGGATGGTGGTATGGATGGTGGTATGGATGGCGGTATGATGGGTGGCGAGATGGCAAAGGCCCCTCCGAAACCTGTTGCGAAGCCGAAGACGCCTCCAAGACGCAAGTATGGTTTGAATGAGAATTATGCCCGCGAGTTGATGGAGTTGCACACCCTCGGTGTGGATGGTGGATACACGCAGCAGGATGTTACGGAGGTTGCGCGCGTGCTGACCGGATGGGGCGCGATGCCTTATGGGAATGGGCGCAAGAATGTCAATAAGGCAATTGCCAATGGCAATAAAAATCTCGTTCGCGAGGGCGAATTTCTGTTCCGCAATGCCTGGCACGACAAAAAAGCCAAAGTAGTGTTGGGTGAGAAGTTCCCTGCAGGTGGTGGTCTGGAAGAGGGTGAGCGCGTTCTGGATATGCTGACCAGGCATCCTTCAACCGCGCGGTTTATTTCGACCAAGCTGGCGCGTCGGTTTGTCAACGATGCACCGTCAGATGATGTGATTGATGAGATGGCCGCGACCTTTACCAAAACCAATGGGGATATCGCTGCTGTGATGGCTACGCTGGCGCAATCGCGCGTGTTTTGGGCAGAGGCGAAGAAGCGCAGTAAGATGAAGTCGCCGTTTGAACTGGCGGCGAGTTCTCTGCGCGCGCTGGAAGCGGATATAAGGAATCCACAGCCGATGATGTACTGGTTTGATCGCATGGGCGAGCCGCTGTATGGTTATTTGCCGCCTACGGGTTTTCCGGATTATGCCGAGTCCTGGGCAAATTCTGGTACGCTGATTGCGCGAATGAATTTCGGTGTGCGTCTGGCTACGAGCAGAATTAGAGGGATTGTGCTGAAGCGTTTGCCCAGAGAGAGCGAGCACTCGCCCACAACGGAGCAAGCATTGGCGATGTATGGCAAGTTGCTGTTGCCAGCGCAAGATACCAGTGCTATTGCGTCAGAGGTGAAAGAGACGATCCCAGCAGATGCTAAGCGCAAAGATATACAGGTGGTCAGTATGTTGATCGGATCGCCGGAGTTTCAATACCGGTAGATATATGCGCTGGTTTTTAGTGAAAAGACTCGAGTGCCCTTCGGCACCCGAGTCTTTTGCGTTTGCAGGATTCTAAATCGGTTGCGCTATTTGTGCTGTAGTATTTGATTATTCGTAGCGGAGAATATAATGTAGAGGCGTGTGTCCCTGTGTGAACATGACGCCTTCGGCTGCGAGGCGATCTGCATGAGGTGAATGTGCAAAGGAACTGCCCATGCAGTTGAGTGTGTCCCATCGCTGGGTGTCTGTTGTGATAAGCAGGAGGTTGGGTTGTTTTGCCATGTGTGTTCCTTTTCTGTAGGGGCGGGTTTAAAACCCGCCCTCAGTACTGGCCCGACAGGTCTGGGACGGTGAATTCGAAGCGTTCCTGGGCGTCTGAAAGCCGTTTTTGCATGTCGGTCACGCGATGGGCATAAGAGGGGTCGGCGATGGCGTTGGTGTATTCGTCGGGGTCGTTGACGAGGTCGTAATATTCGTCGCCTTCGCCTTCGCGGATGTAGTGGATGAGTTTTTCGGTTTGGGTTCTCAAGCAGACCATTGTTGGGAAATAGGGATAGGGCGGGTCTTCGAAGTATTCGAAGAAGAGGTCGTCTCGGGGTAATTCGCCTTCGTCGGTCAGGAGTGTCCGCAGGGAGTGTCCGTGGTAGTGATCGGGTACGCCTTGGCCCGATACGTCCATGATGGTTGCCGGGATGTCGAGGCTGATTACGTCGGTGTGTGCTACGCGCCCGGGGTTGGCGATGAGGTCGGGATAGCGCATGAGATAGGGTACGCGGATGGATGGGTCATACATCCAGCGTTTGTCGCCCAGGCCAAATTCGCCGTGGAAGTAGCCGTGGTCGCTGGTGTGTACGACGAGTGTATTATTGGTTTGTCCAATGGCGTCGATTTTGTCGAGTACCCGGCCCAGGGCATCATCTACGCCGCGCACGGTGCGTACGTAGTTGCGCATAAAGGTGTCGTAGCGTTCGTTGTCTTCGAAGTTGTAAGGACGTTCGTGGAGAGTTCTGGCTTTGCCATCGCGAGACGCGCCCAGGGCATTGGGTTTGGGTAGTTCGTCATCGGAATAGGCATGGGCATGACGCGGTGGCGGGGTGAAGGGTCCGTGAGGGGCTTTGTACCACAGGCAGATTGCCCAGGGGCGGTCGTCGTCCTGGTCGAGAAATTGCTCGACATAGTCGGCGAGGAGGTCGGTGTTGTATCCCTGGTGTTTGACTTCTTCACCGTCGATGATAAAGGTCGGGTCTTCGTAGTCTCCCTGGCCGCGAAAACTGACCCAGCGTTCAAAACCGGGTTTGGGGTCGCCGCCGGGCAGGTCAATGCCTTCGGTTCCGTAGTGTATTTTTCCACAGAAGCCCGTGCGATATCCCGCTTTTTGCAATTGTTCGGGCCAGGTTATGAGATCGGGGCGAATCGGCGCGCGATTGTGTGCTGCCCGGTGGGTGTGAGCATAAACACCGGAAAGATGGCTGGCTCGGCTGGGCGCGCAAAGGGGTATGGCGGTGAAGCCATTGGCAAAGCGGATGCCTTCACGGGCGAGGCGGTCCATAGCAGGTGTGTCGATGAAGGGATGTCCCGCACATCCCATGCAGTCGTGTCGCTGGTCGTCGCACATGGAAAAGAGGATGTTGGGTTGTCTGGTCATTATGAGTCTCCGGAAAGGGTTGGTATGTCACTTTTGACTACTGAAGATAAAGCTTTTTTTATGGAAAATGGCTATCTCATTCGACACGATATGTTGAGTGAGGGTCAAATTCAAGGGGCGGTCGATACACTTTGGCGTTATATTGAAGCTGATCGTTATGATCCACAGACCTGGGTGGATGCCGGGCCGCGGAGTCCAGAGTGTTGGGATCATCCCGCGATTCGCGCGACGCTTTACGAAACGGATTTGTTTGCGATGTGCAGAGAATTGGCTGGCGATTTGAGCGATGATGCAGATCCTTCGACGATTCTGGTGTATCCGAGTGGCAGCGATGAGTGGGCGATCAAGTTGCCACATCTGGATGGATATAACAAGAGCGAGCAAGCAACCGTGGGTTTCGCGATTGGTGTGACGGTTTATCTGAGTGATGTGGCTCCGCGTGGCGGGGGTTTTACACTGTGGCCCGGTAGTCATAAGACTGTGGCAGAGTTTTTCAAGTCGCATTCCCTGCTGGGTTTCAATATGCATCATCCCGGCGGTATTGTCGAGCGGGATATGACCCGCATTTTTGATCTGAATGAACCTGTTGAGTTGATCGGGCGAGCCGGGACTGCCTGTATCTGGCACGGGTATATGGTTCACAGCGGTACGTCGAATTGCAGCGATCAGATACGGATGGCTCTGGTGAGTCGCATGAGTACAAAAAATTGGGATCTGTTGCAGTTTGAGACGCCGGATGATATGTGGGAGTATTGGGAAGTGTGATCCGCAGATGAACGCAGATGAACGCAGATGAACGCAGATGAATGCAGATGAGGCAGATGAATGCAGATGAACGCAGATGAACGCAGATGAATGCAGATGAGGCAGATGAATGCAGATGAACGCAGATGAAAGGCGATAGGCAAGGGGCTGGGAGATGTAGAGGATCGCGTATCCGTTGAGGAGGAACGTCATGGATTTTGTAAAATTGAGCGATGAGCAGCGGGATTTTTTTGATGCGGAAGGGTATCTGGTGGTAGAGGATGTTCTGGGGGCTGAGGAAATTGTGCGGTTGACAGGGATGTGTGATGCGATGATGGCGTCTTATGATGATAGGGGTAGGGCGTATAAGCAGTTTCGAGACGGGATTGTGGAGGAGCCTGTATTTCGCTCTTTGATTGCACATTCGGGGACGGTGCCTCTGGTGATTCAGCTTTTGAGTCCAGATATTCATTTGCAGAATACGGCGATTATTTACAAGGATCCAGAGGATGCCGAGACGACGGATCCGATGCGTTCCTGGCATCGGGATATTGGGATTACGCAGGAGATCGGGCATGCGTATCAGCCGCGTGTTGGGATTAAGGTGTGTTATTGTTTGACGGATTTTCCTGAACCGGATTCGGGGATTACGCGGTTTGCGAGGAGGAGTCATGTGTTGAATGAACCGCTGGGTATTCCGAGAGGCGAGGTCGATCCGCTTGAGGTGGTGCAGCCCGTGTGTAAGGCGGGTGATGCGCTGTTTTTTGAGAATCGCATTTTTCATACCAAGTCGCCGAATTTGAGCCATCGCACGTCCAGGGTGGTTATTTTTGGGTATAGTTATAACTGGATTCGGAATGGTTTTTATTTGGGGAATTTAGATGATGACGTGATCGCAGATTTGAGCGATATTGAGAAGCAGCTTCTGGATGTGCCGTTGAGCGATAATCCCAACTTGAGCGCGAGGGCAAATACGTATCCGCTCACTGATTGGGCAGAGGAACACGGGGTGACGCCGGAGCAGGTTCCATGGACGGTTGAGGTTTAGAAAGAGGAGGAAGCAATGCGTGTTGGGAAATGGATTTTATGCTTTATTTTGATCGGGACAACAGGTGTATATGCCCAGGATGCTGAGAGAAAAGGGACGCCGCCTACACTGGAGAATGTGGCGTATGGACCTTATGAGCGCAATGTGCTGGATTTTTGGAGGGCAGAGTCGGATGTACCAGCACCTGTTTTGATTTTTATTCACGGGGGTGGGTTTGTCGGTGGCAATAAGAGGAGTGTTCGCGGCAATGTGATTGTTGAGACTTGTTTGGAAAAGGGCGTTTCATTTGCGGCGATTAACTACAGGTTTAAAAATACCGCGCCCATACAGGATATTTTGCGCGATGCAGCGCGTGCGGTGCAGTTTATCAGGTACAATGCCGAGGCGTGGCACGTCGATCCCAAACGCATCGCTTCTTATGGTGGCTCTGCCGGTGCGGGGACTTCGATGTGGCTGGCTTTTCACGATGATCTGGCCGATCCCGATAGTGAAGATCCCGTGCTTCGCCAGTCTTCGCGCATTGTGGCGGCGGGGTCTCGCAATGGTCAGTTTTCTTATGATATATTTCAATGGGAATCTGTGCTCGGTTTGCCTGCTGAGAATTTTTATTCCAGGGATGTCTCGTTTTACGGTCTGGCTACGTTTGATGAGGCTGAGACCGAAAAGGGCAAACAGATTCGGGCGGATGTGGATATGCGCGGGTTGATTACAAAAGACGACCCTCCTGTGTTTTTGTTTTGTAGTCAAAGGGGTGGCGTGCCCCAAAATCGCGGTCATTATGTTCATCATCCCAAACATTCAATTGCGATCAAAGAGCGGTGCGAGGAGGCTGGTGTTGAGGTGGAGATGTATTTACCGAAGATGGGATCGCCACCGCCGGGGAATGCGAATCGGGCGATGTTGGCGTTCTTTTTTAAGCATCTGAAGGTTGAGTAGGGGCGGGTTGAACTGCTATCGCAGTTGTACATCGCGCCCAACCCGCCCATTTGCACAGGAGGTTGATGTGGCGTTCAAGGTATTGACAGACGCGCAGGCAGCGCATTTTGTCGAGAAGGGTTATGTGAAGATAGAGGGGTGTTTTGAGAAGGCGGAGATTCAGGATTGGCTCGATCTGGCATATCTGCGGTTGGGGTATGATAAAGATGATCCCACGACCTGGGAAGAAGATCGCATTCACATGCCGTCGATGAATCGGCGGGCTGTTGCCGATCTCGCGCCAAAGGCATGGGATGGGATATGCGATGTGATGGGTGGGGCAGAGCGCATCGAGGGTGAGCCTTCGTGGGGGGATGGGTTTATTATTAATTTTCATAAAGATGCCGATGATCCATGGGTTCCGTCGGCAAAGCGCGGGGGATGGCACAAGGATGGGAATTTTTTTCGGCATTTTTTGGATAGTCCAGAGCAGGGTCTGTTGACGGTGGTTGTTTGGGATGATGTGTTGCCCAATAGCGGCGGTACGTATCTCGCGCCGGATTCGGTTCCAAGAGTTGCGAGGTTTTTGTACGATCATCCCGAGGGTCTGGAACCGGGTTCGTTTGGAAAGGTGATTGAGGGTTGTGAGGCGTTTGTCGAGGCGACGGGTAATGCGGGCGATGTGTATCTGATTCATCCGTATATGTTGCATTCTGCTGCGCCAAATCCTTCGGGGCGTCCGCGGTTTATTACGAATCCTCCGGTTGCATTTAAAGAGCCTATGAATTTCAATCGAGAGAATCCCGATGATTTTTCACTGGTGGAGAGGGTGGTGTTGCGGGCGCTGGGTGTCGAGCGATTGGATTATCGTATTACGGGAAAACGAGAGCGGTATTACACGGAGTTCCGCCGCGAGCGAGAGCGCATGCTGGTGGAGCAGAAGGCGCGTTTGGCAGAGCTTGAAGAGGAGGTTGTATGAGTTGATGCGCAGGTTTGGGAGAATCGGGAGAGGGTTTTCCACTCACACGGAGTTTTGAAAAGAGGAGCGTGTTGTTATGGACGCGAGATGTTTGGATTATTGCGTGACCGAAGAGGAGCGGTTGAAGTTTGAACGCGATGGGTTTTTTATTCTCGAGAGCGTGTTGCCAGAGGATCTGGTGGATGAGCTGGTTCCCGTTGTAGATCGTGTGGATGGCGCGTATCGAGAGCGAGAGGGCATGGGGCCGAATCAGCGGTCCAATATGCTGGATTTTATCGGTCAAGACGATTTGTTTTTGGAGTTGCTCGATTGGTATAAGACTTTTCCGAAGGTATGGGGGTTGCTGAATTGGAATATTCAGCTTTATCATTCTCACATGATTGTGACGCCGCCTGTTGGTCCTGGAAAGTCGCTTGAGAAGGATGGGCCAGGGCTTGGGTTTCACCAGGATAGCGGTCGCCTCAATCTCGATATTGAGACGAATCCACGGCCGAGGATTTCGCTGAAGGTGGCGTTCTTTTTGACGGATGCATCAGAACCCGGTCGCGGGAATTTTGTTGTGGTTCCCGGTTCGCATCTGGGCAATGTGTTTCCAGGCGAAAGTCGCTCGGAAATGCCCGAGGGCGGTATGCAGGTGTGTGTGCCGAAAGGTAGTGCGGTTATTTTTGATCGGCGTATCTGGCATTCGAGCAGTACCAATTATTGGAATTCGCCCAGGCGTACGCTGTTTTATGGCTATAGCTATCGCTGGTTGCGGCCCCGGGATAATATGACGGTGGATCATTTTTTGGAGCGTAGCGATCCCATTCGCAGGCAGTTGTTGGGGGCGAGTCCTTCGGGTGGTTTTGGATATACGTCACCCAAACCCGAAGATGTGCCTTTGAAGGCGTGGATTGAGGAGCATTTGGGTGAGAAAGCCGTTGCGGCTTAAGATAATTGTGTCTGCAGGATATCGGCGAGTGTATCGGTTGTCCATTGATTGATGCTTTTGCCACTGACTTCAGCAGCTGTAGCAATTGCTGCGTGAACTTCTGGGGGAAGGCGCAACATTAGATTGCCAGAATAAGGCTTTTGTGGAGGGCGATTTAATTTTTCACAGGTTTCGAGATAATCCTCTACGGCTTCTTCAAATGCGGTACGCAGTTGTGCAACCGAATCGCCGTGAAAACCTATGATATCGTTGATGCCCGCAATATGACCAATAAAGCAATGGTCTTCATCGCTGTATTCAATGCGAGCGGCATATCCTTTATGTGTCATAGTATTCATGGTGTTATTCCCGCCTGTTGTAGAAAATGTTTGGCATCACGCACTTGATATGGCTTTGCTTCTTTTTGAGGATGAGGGCGATGAAAAGTAGCGACAACACGATTCAGTTCAAATCTCACGCGCGAACCTCTGCCTTCAATAGTTCTGGCTCCAAGTGCTTTGAAAAGGGATTCGATACGGCGCCATTCCAATGTGGAGGGGACGGGCGTTCTGAAGATGTCGTTTAAGGTGTTCTGGTGTCGTCTGTTCATTGTTTATATGATAGCATAATATGATATCATTGACAAGTGTTTTGTATAGAAGGATTAGATTATGGGATTGCTCACTCAGGACGAGAAACAATTTTTCAAAGATAATGGGTATCTCATTAAGCGGGATGTTTTGCCCCAGACATTATTAGAACGCGCTGTGGATGGCCTCTGGCACGGTGTTTGGGCAGATCGTAGCGATCCACAGACGTGGGTGAACGCGGAGCCGAAGAAGCCCGAGAGTAGTGATCCGAGTTTGCACCGATCGATTGTGTACGATTATGGTGTGTTTGATATGGTCGAGGAGATGACGGGCAAAGGGCGGTTGACCGAGTGGGCTGAGCCGGCACCGTTGTTTCGCTATCCCACGGGTAAGGATCAGTGGTCAAAGCCTTCAGGCGGGCATGTAGATGGCTACGGGCAAAAGGATTTGACGGTGGCTGGTTTTACGATTGCCGCGACTGTGTATCTTTGTGATATCAAGCCCCGTTCGGGAGGATTTTGCGTGTGGCCCGGCACGCATGCAAAGATGGCGGATTATTTTAAGTCGCATTCTTTGCTGAGTGTGAATCGCCAGTTTTTAGATCCCCATGAACCAGCCACTCAGATTCATATGGGAACGATTATTGATTTGCCTGATCCAGTGGAGATCACAGGTCCCGCGGGGACGGTGATTTTCTGGCACGGTTTGATGGTTCACAGCGCGAGTAAGAATTGCAGTCGCAATATTCGTATGGGGCTGTTTACGCGATTTAAGTGGAAGAATTGGAATGAGTTACAGTTCGAGACACCGGACGATATGTGGGAGTATTGGGAAGTGTGAAGTGTGAAGTAGGAAGTGTGAAAATTAAACCGTAGGAGCGGCATCCCTGCCGCGAATGCCATGATGAAATGTGAAATGCAGATCGAAACGCGCAACAATTTTGGGTTGGGTGGGCTGATAGCTGACTGCTAATTAAATGAATTTTTCGGGAGATACGCCGAAGATGGCGGCTAATTTGCGGGCGTTTTTCAAACTGATTGTTCGGATGCCCCGTTCCATGTTGGAAATATGCTGACGGGGTATATTGCCCAATTTTCGGCCCAATTCCGCCTGGGTCATATTGTGATTTTGGCGATAGATTCTGAGGTTGTCACCGGGGATGATTTTGGATTTGATGTTGCGATACCAGTCGGTTTCAAAAATATCGACGGTCTCATGGTTTCCTTTTTCTGTGTAATTTTTCATATTAAACAATAACCATTCAATGATTACAGGTCAAGTGGAGCGAGTGTATGACAGATTCTCCTAATATTATTTTTATTCTGACTGATCAACATCGCCTGTCGGGTGTGGGGGCTTATGGCGAGACGCCGTGTCGTACGCCAAATATTGATCGCCTCGCGGCAGAGGGCGTGTTGTTTGAGAATGCCTATACGGTTTATCCGGTGTGTAGTCCGACGCGGGGTACGTTGCAGACCGGCGTGTATCCGCATACCCATGGCATTACGTCAAATATCCACGAGGTGGGGTGTAGTGTTCACGAGTTGGAGGATCGCCCCGAGCTTTTGTCGCGGCGCTTGCAAGCGGCGGGGTACGGGACGGGATATACGGGGAAATGGCATCTCGGTTCTGAGAAGGCGCAGACATTTCAGGGGTCGAATAGGCCATCTTCACCTTCGCGTATCGGGTATGAAGGGCAAGATTTTGCCGGGCACGGCGGGGCGGGTTCGAGTTATTCGGATTATCAAGCCTGGGTGCGGGCAAAGGGTTATGAGCCGGGCGTGAAGCCCTGGGCTGAGGCGACTACGAGGGTCCGCAACGGGGTGGGTGAGTTGACTGTGCCAACGGAGGCGACGGTGCCAGCTTATCTGGTGGATAATGTGATTGAGATGAGCAGGTCGTTTCGGGAGCGCGATTTGCCGTATTTTATCAGTTTGAATTTTTGGGGACCGCATGGGCCGTATCACGCGACGGGTGAGTTTTTGGACTGGTATCGGGATGTGGAGATTCCGCCGTGGGGAAATTACGAGTGGCCCTCGCGGGAGATTCCCGGTCCGCATCATTTGAAGATTCACTGGGATAAGGAAAATTTGACGTGGGAAGATTGGGCGATGGCGGTGCGCTATTATTATGCGCGGGTGTCGATGATCGATAGTCAGATTGGTCGGTTGTACGATTATTTGAAGGCGAGTGGGGAGTTGGACAATACGGTGCTGATTTTTACGGCGGATCACGGCGAGACGCTGGGCAGTCACGGGGGGTTGCTGGATAAGGGTTGGCATCATTTTGAAGAGACACATCATGTTCCGATGATTATTCGGTTGCCGGATGGTTCGCATGCGGGAGCGCGCGTTTCAGAGTTTGTTTCGCTGGCGGATATGTATCCCACGATTTTGGATCTGGCGGGCGGATCTTATGATGGGGATGCGATTCACGGTGAGTCGCTGTTGCCGCTTATTCGCGGTGAGGCGACGGACTGGCGGGATGCTGTGGTAACCGAGTTTTTGGGTTTGGGCAATGTGGCTACGTCGATGAAAATGCTGCGTATGGGGGATTTGAAATACGGGTGCAATTTGACGGGGCAGGACGAGTTGTACGATCTAAAAAATGATCCTTATGAGATGCACAATGTGATTGATGATCCCGGTTATGCCGATGATTTGGTGCAATTAAAGGCGCGGTTGCAGCAGTGGATGGTGGAGACCAATGATCCCGCGTTGCGGATGTACCGCTGGCGCGAGCGAGAGGCGATTGGATAGGGCTTTTGATTCTCATCCGCTATCTGTCTATATTGTGGTATTAGACAAAGGAGAGATTCCCATGCGAAAACAAATTATTCAATATACTTCGCCCATTGATGCACTGGTTGCAGTGACAAAGCGGTTGAGTACCTATGAGAGTCGGCAGCAGATGGACTCGGAGGAGTTCTTTGACCAGTACAGCCGGGGACAACTGTCAGATGATATTGTATTTGTAGAGTGGGCAAACGATTATCGCCACTATTTAGAACTCCGTCAAAAATTAGAGAAAATCCTGCCCGATGTTGCATGAGATTCTATCCGATTACTTAGAGAAGGTGACGCAGGCTATTCTTCAGTGCAGCGATGCTTATGTTGATAGCGCGATGGAGGTGTTATGGCAAAAAATAAGGATTGGCGCAATCAGGGGGTGCGGGTGGTGACGGGTGACCAGTTGGATTTTAATACGCCGCAGACGCCGGGGATGACGCGGGCGGCTGCGATTAATCGCGCGAGTGCGGGGGCTGAGAAGTTGTGGGCGGGTACGGTTGAGATTCATCCGAATGCAAAGACTGGCGCGCATCACCACGGGGCGCTGGAGAGTGTGATTTATGTGGTGAGCGGCAAGGCGCGCATGCGTTGGGGAGATCAGTTGGAGTATGTGGCAGAGGCGGGTCCGGGTGATTTTATTTATGTGCCGCCTTATGTGCCGCATCAGGAGATCAATGCCAGCGCAGATGAGCCTCTGGAGTGCGTGCTGGTGCGCAGCGATCAAGAGCCTGTGGTTGTGAATCTGGATATTCCGGTTGTTGAAGAGCCTGAGAAGGTGTATTGGGTCGATCCGATACACTCGGATCCGAGAGATGATTGAGAGGTAGTTTATGGAAGATCGATTTTTTGAACATCCCATTCTCAATTCTCCCTACGGCTATCCAATGCGACATTGGGAACTCGACGATCAGGGTCAGCCAACGCAGCGGATTGTTGAAAGCCGTCGGCGTGTAGATTTTATTACGCCTATTCCAAAGCCGAAGAGACGCGGGGCATCGAAGCGGCAGCAGCAGATTGTCTTTAATGAGGGTAAGGGACTATCTACTGAGGATCAGCAGTACGATGTTACGGCGATGGTAAATGAGATTCGACGGCATGTTGATGGGTGGAGAAGTTTGCCCAATCCCAATGATTGGCGTGTGACGCCTGAAACCGCGCGTTTGCTCGAGCATTGGCGAAACCATCAATTTAGCGATATTCGTCCGTTTTTCTGCCAGATTGAGGCGGTTGAGACAGCCATTTATCTGACTGAGGTTGCGCCGAATTTGGGGCAGTTGGGAAGGCGTTTAAGGGATCACCTTGCCAATGCCAATAGTGACGCCAACCCGGAACTTATGCGCCTGGCCCTGAAGATGGCTACTGGCGCGGGCAAGACAACTGTTATGGCGATGATCATTGCCTGGCAGACTATCAATGCGGTGAGGCATCCCAATAGCAGAAGGTTCTCGCGGGGGTTCTTGGTCATGACGCCCGGCATTACGATTAGAGATCGCCTGCGCGTGCTTTTGCCCAATGATCCGGATAGCTACTATGCGCATCGGGAATTGGTGCCGCAAGATATGCTCGGCGACCTCGACCGTGCCAAGATTGTCATTACCAACTACCACGCGCTGAGAAGGCGCGAAAGAATAGAGATTTCCAGAGGGGGTAGAGGACTCCTGCAAGGGCGGGGACCCGCTCTCAATACGCTGGAGACCGAGGGACAGATGATTCAGCGGGTTATGCCTGAGCTTATGGGCATCAGAAATATCAATGTGCTCAACGACGAGGGACACCACTGCTACCGGGAGAAGGTGGAAAAAGACGATGAAGGACGGTTAACAGGAGACGATCTGCAAGAGGCAAATAAGAATAACGAGGCCGCTCGTGTGTGGATTTCAGGGCTTGAGATGGTCAAGCGCAAGCTGGGTATCAGACAAGTTATAGATTTGTCAGCGACGCCCTTTTTTCTTCGTGGGTCGGGCTATGCCGAGGGGACGCTGTTCCCGTGGACGGTGAGCGATTTTTCGCTGATGGACGCGATTGAGTGTGGTATTGTCAAACTACCGCGTGTGCCCGTGGCTGACAATATACCCGGTGGAGATATGCCCAAGTTCCGCAATTTGTGGGAACACATTGGCACCGATATGCCCAGAGGAGGACGCCGCACAACAAATAATCTCGATCCTTTAAGCCTGCCCGTACCGTTGCAGACCGCACTGGAAGCTCTCTATGGTCACTATGAGAAGACTGACGCATTGTGGGAAGAAGGCAAAGTGCCCGTTCCGCCCTGTTTCATTATAGTTTGTAATAACACCTCGTCCTCAAAGCTGGTCTATGATTACATATCGGGTTTTTACCGCGAGAATGAAGATGGTTCGAAGATGCTGGAGAATGGACGCTTGCCGCTGTTTCGCAACTTCGACGAGGTTGGTGACCGCCTCCCCATTCCCCCTACTTTGCTGATAGATAGCGAACAACTGGAATCTGGCGACGCTCTGGACAAGAATTTCCACAAGATGGCTTCCGATGAGATCGAACGCTTTCGCAGAGAGATTGTCGAGCGCACTGGCGATGTTCGCCAGGCCGAGAATATTACGGATCAGGATTTGCTCAGAGAAGTGATGAATACGGTGGGCAAAGAAGGCCGACTTGGTGAGTCTATTCGCTGTGTTGTATCAGTTTCCATGCTCACCGAGGGTTGGGATGCTAATAATGTCACTCACGTCCTTGGCGTGCGGGCGTTTGGCACGCAACTTTTGTGCGAGCAGGTTATTGGCCGTGCGTTGCGCCGCCAGTCTTATGATTTGAACACGGATGGTCTGTTTGATGTCGAATATGCCGATGTGCTGGGCATTCCGTTCGACTTCACTGCGAAGCCGGTCGTTGCGCCGCCGCAGCCACCTCGGGAGACTGTCCAGGTGAAGGCGGTTACGCCAGAGCGCGATGAGTGCGAGATTCGCTTTCCGCGTGTGGCAGGTTATCGGGTTGAGCTTCCGAGGGAGAAACTCAGGGCGGATTTTACCGATGATTCGACATTGATACTTACGCCCGAACTCGTTGGGCCAACCAATACGAGAAACGAGGGTATCATTGGTGAGGGAATCAATCTGAATCTTGAGCGTCTGGAGTCTATGCGTCCGGCTGCGCTGGCGTTTCGCCTCACTAAGCATCTGGTCTATACGAAGTGGCGCGATTCGGGTGAGGAGCCATCGTTGAATTTGTTCGGTCAGTTCAAACGGATAACGAGCGAATGGCTGGATACTTGTCTCGTTTGCAAGGGCGGAACGTACCCGGCGCAGCTTGTGTACCAAGAACTGGCAGATATGGCTTGCGAGCGTATCAAAGACGCCATCAACCGCACACACGTTGGCGAGCGTCCTATCAAGGTTCTACTCGATTCTTACAACCCAATGGGGTCAAGCAGGCATGTGAATTTCAGCACCTCCAAAACGAGGCGATGGCAGACCGATTCTCGCAAGTGCCACGTCAATTGGGTCGTTCTGGACAGCGATTGGGAGGCCGAGTTTTGCCGCGTGGCTGAGTCTCATCCGAAGGTGCGGGCCTATGTGAAGAATCACAATTTGGGACTGGAGGTTCCTTATCGCTACGGTTCCAATACGCGCACGTACATTCCCGATTTCATCGTTCTGGTGGATGATGGGCAGGATGACCCCCTGCACCTTGTCGTCGAAATCAAGGGCTATCGCGGCGAGGATGCGAAGATAAAAAAAAGCACGATGGAGACCTATTGGGTCCCCGGTGTGAATGCGCTTAGAGAATATGGACGCTGGGTCTTTGCCGAGTTTACAGATGTATATGAGATTGAAAAGGAGTTTAACACATTCATTGATCGCTTCAGTGTCAGCGCAACAGGCACGCAGCCACGGGACGCTATGACTTCTAATTTCAAAGATTTACTGGCATCCTGCCCGATTGACGAGATTGATGTTGATCAGCTTCGTACACGCGAATTGCCACGCGAGATTGAGTTGTGATGTTCTTACAGCAGGATAAATAGATGCCAGCAGTAAAATACCATTATGGACACTTCCCACCCAAGAATCTCGATTGGTCGCGTTTGAGTCCGCTGATTGGCCCGGCCAGCTTAGCGTTGGGGGAGTTCAAAGGGCTTCTCGACGCGATACCGAATCCTCATGTTCTGCTTGCGCCGCTCACCGAGCAGGAAGCGGTATTGACCAGTCGGATAGAGGGTACGCAGGCGACGCTCAGTGAAGTTCTGCAGTACAAGGCAGAGGGAGATCGACCTGCTTTCTCAGAGCAGCGGGATGATATTCGGGAAATAGTGAACTATCGTCAGGCAGTTCTACACGCTATTAATCGCATGGATACACTGCCTTTATGCGGTCGTTTGCTCAAGGAGGCGCACGCCATCTTGATGCGAAGTGTGCGGGGTAGAAACAAGGATCCCGGGAATTACAAAAGGACGCTCAATCTGATCGGAGCACCAGGCAGTACTGAGGAGACAGCTACCTTCATTCCGATTACGCCGGATAAACTGGCGGATGGCATAACTGCCTGGGAGCAATTCCTTCACAGTAAGCAACCCGACCCCCTTGTTCAACTCGGACTGGTCCACGCGGAATTTGAGGCATTGCATCCGTTTCTGGATGGGAATGGTCGTCTGGGCCGAATGCTGGTGCCGCTCTTTCTTTTTGAGCGAAAAATTCTCAACTCTCCGGATTTTTACATCAGCGAATATCTTGAGGCCCACCGGGAAGTGTATTACGAACGTCTGTTAGCCGTGTCGCGGGATGGCGACTGGACTGGTTGGTGCGTCTTTTTTCTGCAAGCACTTGCTGCCCAGGCACTCGAAAACACGCGCAAGGCCCGTGCGATTATGAAGTTATACGAGGCGCGCAAGGTGTGGATTGCCGAAAAGGCCCGTTCCCGATATGGCGTTGCTGCTCTCGATTTTATCTTTGGCCAACCTGTCTTCAGGGCATCCGATTTCGGCCAAATACAAGGTATTCCGAGATCGTCGGCTTCGAATATATTGCGCAAAATTCGGGATGATCTATTAGTTGAAGTGATTCCCGCCTCGGGCCGGAAAGCCGCTATATACGCATATTCCGAGTTGCTTGATATTGCCGAAGGAAAGGGCGATTTTTAGTGTGAATATATTGGCAACAAAAAAGTTTGTTGCCAATATTGTTGGTTTTTTTAGCAACAAACTTTTTTGTTGCTAAAATCTTAACCTCAAATAAGTACATCAGTATGGATTGACCACTTGATGGAATTGATGTTGAGCAACTTCGTATGTGCGCATTACCGCGCGATGACGAATAGATTTGATCCGCAGCCGAGACCTACAGCAGATAGAGGCTTTGTAACTCCGACAATCAACGAGGAGACGGCATGAAACTGAAAGGCGAGATCAATAAAGCGAAAGAAAGAGTTGCTGAGACGTTGAAAATAGGAAAACGAAAAGAAATAGAATGGGAAGAATTGTTGCAGATCTTGAAAGATATTTGTGAGACGTCTATAATAAGCGATAGTAAATGGGATTTAGAATTAGGTCAAGAATTTATGTCAAAACATGAATTTAAAGACCATATTGGGGTTGAGTATAAACGTCCTAGAATACGCGACAAAAAAATTTTTCCAGGGCTTAACAATATTGTGTTCAAAAATCTGAACATAAAAAAAATAAACGATTCTTTCTTAAAAGAATACTTCGAAAATTGTACTCTTGTTCATGGAGGTCGTATATATTTTGGCTTGCGATTTGAAAGGTGTCATTTTGATCTACGTTTAAACGGACTTATCCTTCCTTTGGCTGGCAATTACAGTTTTTATAGAAACAAGTTTAAATATAAAAATAAAGGTATAATAGGTCGTTGGTTATTTTGTTTTGGTGCTGGCAGTAAGATTTTTTTTGAAAAAAATGATTTTGATGACAATAGTATAGATATCGCTTGCAATTTTAAATATTTTGACAAGCATTTTGTAAAAAGAAAAATGACTTGGCAGCATATAGAAGCACGTTGTTTAGATGACAGTGCTTATTACGAAGCCATGATTCGTAAAACTCATGATCTACCAGACAGCGTTCCTTTGTTACTTACAAACACAGGCTATTCACGACATTTTGGGTTTGATGAGATTTGGTTTGTAGGTAATAGAAGAATTGATAAATTGTCGCTCCGCGCCAGTGGGGAATACACTTTTTTTAATGGAATAAATAGGATAAAAGAGTTGAATCTCGATGATGAATATACTCATTCTATAAATGAAAATGTAAAATTCTATTTTGGTCTTAGAGAAAAAATAAATCCTCGATTTAGCCATCCTCTTAGGCATCGACAATTATTTTTGACGCTGAAGAATTTTGCCGTCAAGAAACAGGATACTGATTTGCAAAGAGCTATGGATGTGCAACTCAATCAAATTGAGCACCATTTAGTAAAAGAGCAGTGGCGTTCAATTCATTTTTGGGAAATAGGTAAATGGATTAAACATTTTCAAGATCGTGTGCTTTGGTTTTGGAGAAAGTGGTCGGCTGACTATTATAGGTCGTGGTTGCGCCCTTTAGTGTGGGGGATAGTGGTATATTTTTCGTTTATTGCTTTTTCACTATTTTTTGTTGGTGATTGGTCACTCCGTGATTTTTTAAGGTTGTCTCGACATGGATATAATTTCTTTTTTGTAGCGGACTTGTTAAGCAACGAGAACAAAATATCTTTTTCTTTTGATAAATGCTTGCTGTATTTTTTTGATCTATGCCGTTTGGTTTTGGTGGGTATGTTGGGCTTTTCTATCAGGAGAGTTATCAGCAAAAAAGGATAAGTCATGAGGAATCAAAATCAAATAACGGTGTTCGATATACCTTGGTGCTTATTGATGTTCATACTCGTTTCGCTACGTAGTAGGCTGCGCCTGTACTGTGAATGCATGGAGAAAGGATAGATAGATGGCGAAACGAAGGATGCCCAAGCAGGTCGAAACGCTCACACACGACGAAGCAACTCGCCCGAATATCCCCACCGCTGAACACCAGCCTCTCATGCGTGCAGAGGATCAGGCCCCTATCCCCTGTACCTATGCGCGACGCAACCGCGACCACGATCCCCAATTGGTGTGGCGCGGCAAGGATGAGCAAGATTGGTCAGATTTGGTGGTGCAGGCACCGCCTCTGTACATTCAGGAGAAGGTCCATCCCAAGGTGCTGATTGACGATTTGGTGCGCCGAAGTGAGGAAGACGCTGCGGGTGAGTCAGGATTCCAGACGGACCTTTTCGCTGATTTCAATGGCTTGCCTTCGGAGGACGCCAGGACAGAGTTCTATCAGCACGAGGCCAACTGGTCGAATCGCATGATTCTGGGCGATAGCTTGCAGGTGATGGCGTCGCTGGCTGAACGCGAAGGGTTACGGGGCAAGGTTCAGTGTATCTACATCGATCCTCCCTACGGCATCAAGTTTAACTCTAACTTTCAGTGGTCAACCACCAGCCGCGATGTGAGAGATGGCAAGGCCGAGCATATTACCCGAGATCCAGAGCAGGTGAAGGCGTTTCGGGATACATGGCGGGATGGGATTCATTCATACTTGACGTATCTGCGAGATAGACTGACAGTGGCCCGCGATCTGCTGACGGAGAGCGGATCGGTCTTCGTGCAGATTGGGGATGAGAATGTGCATCGTGTGCGGGCTGTGATGGATGAGATGTTTGGGGAGGAGAATTTAGTTTCCTTCATTACAATTCAGAAGACCAGTAGCCAGACGGACAAGAACTTGTCTTCTGTGTCTGACTACCTGCTCTGGTTCGCTAAAGAAAAAGATTCGTTGAAGTTCAGAAGACCATTCCTGAAAAAAGGACCTAGCTTTTCAGCTGGAGGACAATATTCAAAACTGCAAATGCCTGACTTCAGCAGAATGCCAATGACCAAGGAAGAACGTGAAGATCGATCACAAATTCCTCCGAACGCACGAGTGTACCGACATGATACACTCACGTCGCAAAGTGGTAGCCAGACAACAGGGTTTAGGTTTTGTGATCAGGGTCGAGTATTCACTTCTGGTAGAGGATTTTGGAAGACCAATCTCTCTGGAATGACGCGGCTATCCCGGTCAATGAGGCTTGGACACGCGAGGAATAGTCTCAGCTACATTAGATTCATTGACGACTTCTCGGTTACACCAATTGGGAATCTTTGGACAGACACTTTGACTGGGTCATTTACTGAAGAAAAGGTATACGTTGTACAGACAGCCCAAAAGATTGTTCAACGCTGTATCCTCATGACCACCGATCCCGGCGACCTTGTTCTTGATCCCACATGTGGTTCTGGCACTACCGCCTATGTCGCCGAGCAGTGGGGCCGTCGCTGGATTACCATTGATACCTCTCGTGTCGCACTTGCGCTGGCCCGTGCTCGGATTATGGGTGCTCGCTATCCCTACTACCTGTTGGCTGATAGTGTCGAGGGACAGTTGAAAGAGGCTGAGAGCGAGTGCAGGGCACCTTCGGAATCGCCAGCCTATGGCAATATCCGCCAGGGTTTCGTGTACGAGCGCGTGCCCCACATCATGCTTAAGGACATTGCCAATAACACTGAGATCGACGTGATTTGGGAAGCATTTCAGGAGAAATTAGAGCCTTTGCGTCAGAAACTCAATGAGGTTCTTGAGAAGGAATGGGAGGAGTGGGAGATTCCGCGCGAGGCCGACGAGGATTGGTCAGAGAAGGTCAGGAAGCTACACGCCGATTGGTGGAAACAGCGCATCGCGCGACAAAAAGAGATTGACGCATCTATTGCGGCGAAGGCGGACTACGAATATCTATACGATAATCCCTATGAGGATTCGCGGAAGGTGCGCGTTGCGGGTCCATTTACCGTCGAGAGCATTTCGCCCCATCGCGTGTTGGCAGTGGATGAGAACGACGAGTTTATTGAAGACGTTGAGGAAGCGAAAACTGGCTACGATTTCGCCCAAGTGATTCTGGATAATCTGAAGACTGCGGGCGTCCAGCAGGCACACAAGGACGATCGGATTGCGTTTACCTACACTACTCCATGGCCAGGTGAGATGGTGTGCGCCGAGGGACGTTATGCCGAAGGTGCGACCGAGAAACGTGCGGGTATTTTCGTCGGGCCGGAGTTCGGTACTGTGTCTCGTCCTGACCTAGTGCAGGCTGCGCGGGAAGCTGCCGATGCGGGTTTTGATGTGTTGGTTGCTTGTGCCTTCAACTACGACGCACACACGACGGATTTCGAGCGGTTGGGACGCATCCCGGTGCTCAAGGCGCGTATGAATGCCGACCTGCACATGGCCGATGATTTGAAGAACACGGGCAAGGGAAATTTATTCGTTATTTTCGGTGAGCCGGATATCGACATACTGGATGTCGAAGATGGGCAGATACAGGTGAGAGTAAATGGGGTGGATGTGTTTCACCCAAATACGGGAGAGGTTCGTAGCGATGGCCCGGAGGGTATCGCTTGCTGGTTCATTGACACGGACTACAATGAGGAGAGTTTCTTTGTACGCCACGCCTATTTTCTCGGTGCCAGCGATCCGTACAAATCGCTGAAGACCACGCTCAAGGCCGAGATCAACGAGGACGCCTGGGCCACTCTTAAAAGCGATACTTCTCGACCCTTTGAGAAGCCCGCATCTGGGCGCATCGCCGTCAAGGTCATCAATCATCTGGGTGATGAGGTGATGAAGGTGTTCCGGGTGTGAGAGATTTTGCGGTAAAAAAGGTGCATGCGTTGCGAAAACAAGCGAAATAGGCTATTCTTGTTGACACAGAGAGCTGCGAGTAGGCACGCGAGATTGCTCGTTCACGCGATATGGGTAGTCTTATTTTAATGTGCAAATTACCAGAAATGGCAAAATATAAAGGAGATTATATTGAAGGAAAATATAACGACAAATAACGACAAATATGAAAAAGCGATAAATGTCCTGGTAGAGGAAGAAGTATCACAGCCACTCTCTCCAATACAAAGAGTAGCTGCTAAGTTGTGGTTGAAAAATAATGACATCATCGAAACAATTCAGAGTGTTCTTCGTGTATTCAGGTATGATGATAATCGTTTAAAAAAGATGACTGAGTGGGAATTAAAGAAAACTCTTTTAGAGGAAATTGCCCAAGAATGTCATTATAAGTTTTTTACTTCACCATTAGGGCTATGGAGCAGGTCTGACCTCAAAAAGCGTATAGGTTGGATTGAAGCTGAAGAACTGAAAGGGGAAATTGCGCAATTAAACATGCGTAATCCCATTATACACCATGCAGATATGAAATCTACATTTGTGTATAATAAAAAAAGAGGTGTGATCCACAAAAAGGAGATATTGGAAACCCTTTCTCGTATGACAAAATTGCACATATTGCTCCAGGCGATATCAAGATATACAAGACAAATAAGTAGTATTGCCAATTTCTCAATCTCATTGGAAACAACAGTTGATAAAAAAAATCTTATGTTAGTCTTTTTGCCTTTTATATGTGGATTTTTATCATGGAAACATAATGAATCTCGGGAAAGTTTAAGAGCAGGATGGGAAGCTTCTATCCTAAACCATGTTGTTGGCAAACGTATTGATGACCGTATAGAGGTGTTTGAAAAATACATAAAAGAATACGGTGCAAAATATTCTGGTGAACCGATAGATGAGAGAACGGTTGTATTCGATGGAACCTACTCTGAACTCTGCACAAAGCTAAGCGAAGGATGTGAAGGAGCAGAACAATAGTCTTATTGTCCACCGTACTGCGATGAAGATATAATCGTCTGTAAAGCATTAAGCACGCGAAGTTAAGGGAGCAGTTTCGGATATGGCCAAACACTATGTTGAGCACGAACACCAGATAGTATCTCACGAGGCCCTGTCGGAGGCTCGAGAAACACTGGCGGACTTTCTCCAGGGGCATGTCGGCGTTCTGCATAGTAGTGAATCTATCCCCGGTGGTGCTCGTATGTCGGAAGACAGCAGAAAAAAATTCGCTAAGGGACTACTTGAACAGCGTCAGCAGAGGAAACGATGATCTTGACAGATACTGTCCTTACTATTTGGAACTCTGTCAAAATAGGAGGAAATCCTGCCCTTTATAAACAAGCAGAAAAGGGCTATACTTGTTGACACCTTTTCAAGTTTGCCAAATTTTTTGATCATCGAAGCTATGGAGATGGACATGAAAATAAAAGAAATAGAGATTCGATCCCTTTTCGGGTATTTTGATCACAAGATACCCCTGAAGGAGGATGATCGTATTACTATAATCCACGGGCCGAATGGCGTCGGCAAGACAACGGTTCTCCAGCTTATCTCCGACCTCTTCAAACGGCAGTTTTTCTCATTGTTTGTTACGCCCTTTGACGACATTGTGGTGCGTTTCAATCCCAAAGGTAGCCTAACGGTTATTCGGTCTAAAGTGGGAACGAAGAATTCCGCGAAGCTGAAATTGACCTACCGTGTTGGGAAAGAACGTACCGAGTACACGGTATCTCTAAGTGCACAGGAGAGACTCAGAAAAATCCCTTCCAGCGTCTTAGAACGAATAATTGACAATATAGAACGTGTTAGCCCATCTGAGTGGTACGATGAAATTACCGGCAGCATAATGTCTTTTGATGAGGTCATTTTCCGTTATGGGAAATTCTTGCCTTCTGATATCCGCGAATCTATCATCTCGATTCCAGAAGAAATAGAAAGCCTATTAAAACAAATCAATATTGAGTTTGTTGAAACTCAGAGACTCTTCACAAGGCATATAGACGAAAGAGACGAAAAAGTGGTGTCTCGATATATAAGAAGAGATGTGTCTGTGGAGCTAATGACGGTGGAGAAATACTCAGAAGATATGGCCTCCAGAATAGAGGAATGCCAAAGGGAATCCGGTGAGATGGGCGCATCTTTAGATAGCTCTTTTCCCCAACGACTTTTGGAATTGCAACTTCCTGAGATAGCGACGGAAGAGCATATCTGGGAAGAATATAATAGCCAATCAGAATATAGAGACCGATTGATGCGTTCTGGTCTCATTGCTGCCGAAACGCCCGTTCCTCTCCCCTCGGAAGGTTTGGCAGAGCATGAGCGGAAGGTTTTATGGGCCTACCTCGAGGATGTGAAAAAGAAACTGCAAGTTTTTGATTGGCTTCTGCGTCGCGTGGAATTGTTCAGAGATATTGTGAACTCACGCTTCTTATATAAGAAGTTCAAAATAGATAGAGAGAAGGGTTTTATTTTTCAATCGGATCACGATAAGTCTATTGTGCCTCCGAGAGCACTATCTTCTGGAGAGCAGCATGAAATTGTCCTTACTTATGAACTTCTGTTCATAGCACGGCCAGGGTCTCTCATTTTTATAGACGAACCTGAGTTGTCTCTTCATGTCATATGGAAGATGAAGTTTCTCGAGGATATTGCCAAGATATCGGAGCTGGCTGACCTTGATTTTCTTATAGCTACCCATTCTCCATCTATCATCAACGACCGGCGTGACCTCATGGTTAAACTGGCAGATAAAAATGGAAACTAAGTATTATGTATCAGACAGACAATACCATCGTTAATACAGTTCTTCTTGGACGTGACGCGTACAATGGGCCTGTGCTCCTCGTTGAAGGAGCCAATGATGTGAAATTTTTCCGCAAGTTTGTTAACCTGAAAAATTCATAAAAAAGGTAGTTTCCTTATTCAAGTCATTGTATTATTATAGGTTATCACCATAACCATTAAACAATAGACTTGGAGGAAACTACCATGGGGTCACAAGATAAACATCGCAAGGTTCCTTTGGCAAGCATTTTCGGCAAACGGCTTGACCTCGCCTTTGATGGGGGCATTCTCACCAGCGATAGCGGCGCGTTATTGCTTCGAGAAGTAGAGGCAAAATCTGGCATTTTAACACGCATGAGTGCTGCGATCAGGGATCGTCGGCATAAGAGTTATGTGAGGCACTCCGTCGCAGAGTTGGTCAAGCAACGGGTGTTCCAGATAGCCTGTGGGTATGAAGATGGCAATGATTGTGATGCCTTACGCAGCGATCCGGGTATCAAGGCCGCCTGTGGTGTCTTGCCGCTTTCAGGTAAAGACTTGGGCAGTCAACCCACGATGAGCCGGTTTGAGAACCAGATCAGGCGAAGCGACTTGTATCGGATTGCCCGTGCCTTCCTCGATTGTTTTATCGCTTCGTATAAAAAGCCGCCCGAGGCGATCATCTTAGATATTGATGATACACAGGATACGGTTTATGGGACCCAGCAGTTGTCCCTATTCAATGGCTATTACAATGCCTACACCTATCAGCCCTTGCATATTTATGAGGGACAAACCGGTAAGTTGATCACTACGATATTGCGTCCCGGTATCCGTCCGACCGGCCAACAGATAGTCGCCATTATCAAGCGTTTGGTGGCCTATCTGCGTCAGGCTTGGCCTGATGTGGCGATCATCTTGCGGGGTGATGCCCACTTTTCTTGTCCGCAAGTCCATCACCTTTGTGAGACTGATGACCTGTATTTTATCTTAGGACAGACCAGCAATGCCAAGCTTTGTGAGGCGGCACAACCCCTTATCGCGCAGGCCAAAAGGCTTTATGCACATACAAAGGAGGCCGTGCGTCTTTTTACCTCGTTTTCCTATCAGGCAAAGAGTTGGAACAAGGCACAACGCATCGTATGCAAGGTCGAAATCAGTGACCGAGGCCAAAACACACGCTTTGTCGTGACCAACCTGAAAAGTTCAATGGCGTCCTTTATCTATCAAAGCGTCTATTGTGCGCGCGGACAGATGGAAAACTTCATTAAAAATCACAAAACCTTTCTCCACTCTGACCGCACATCCTGTCACAGCTTTACTGCCAATCAGTTCCGCCTCTTTCTCCATTCTGCCGCCTATGTCTTGATACAGACATTGGCGCAAATAGGATTCAATGGCACAAGGTGGATAAACGCGCAGGTCAATACCATTCAAAATCGCTTCCTCAAAGTCGCAGGACGCGTCTGTGAGTTGAAAACAAGGATCACCTTCCATCTGCCTGTGTCCTATCCTTTGCAACATCTGTATCATAAAATCCTACACAATCTGAAAAGGGCAGGACCTTAACCCAAAACGCAGGAGGGCAGAGATGGCAAGCAGAAGGCAGACAACATCACTGGCGCACACCGCCTTGTGCTGGGCAAAGACTCGGCAGGCAAGGGCAAGGGGGAACCTCTGCCCTTTTTGACTACCACAGGCACGCTCTACCAATGACATTGACCTGTCAGAACCCGGTAAAAACACAATCGGGAGCAACAAAAACAGAAAAACACGGACAGAGGGCTTACAACATCGAAATGATGACATAAATAGACTATTCAAAAACTTTCATGAATTAGTCGGGTTAAAGACTCAGAGATGATAATTATTTCTGCTGAGAATAAGAAGAATGTCCTTGACGCCGTTGAGATTCTTGAGTCAGATGGTATCGTACAGGGCTTCTTGGGAATCGTTGATGCAGACTTTGGGCATGTTGATGATTCGTTGCCGACTTCGCAGAATGTCGTTGTCACTGACGACCACGACGTAGAAATGATGATCATTAGAACTAAGGCATTTGATGAGGTCTTGAGTGAACTGGGGTCGAAATGTAAAATTCGCAAATTTCCAGATCGAGAGCGTGGAATACACGATACCTTGATGAAGAAAGCACTGGTAGTAGGACACCTCCGCCACTTATCTGTGACAGATGACCTTCGCTTGCGTTTTGAAGGATTGCGTTTTGAAGGCTTCATTAATCGTGATACGTTGAAAATGGATAAGAACAAAATGATAAATAACGTTTTTCAGTTAACAAAAAACCCACAATTAGAGATGGAAGATATTCGGAACAGATTTTTGAAGCTTATAGAAGATGAAAATGGCGATCCTTATCAAATCTGTTGTGGGCACGACTTTGTTGCGATCTTTGGCATCGCGTTGAGAAAGGTTATAGGAAGCAGGTCAAAGGAAGCTGCGAGTCCTGAAGCACTGGGTCGTACGCTACGCCTTGCGTACGACAGCGAAGATTTTCGTAAAACCAAGCTCTACTCAGATGCGAAGAGTTGGTCTAAAAGGAATCAAGGCTACGATATTTTCAGGTAAAAAGCTGTTCTAAAAAAAACAAATTATTCAATATAATTCGTCCATTGATGCGCTGAATTCCGCGATGAAAAGGGGTGTGTTGCAAAAACAAGCGGAATGGGGCTATACTTGTTGACACAGAGAGATGCGATTAGGCAAGATCGACTCATCGGTTTGTATCTGTATATTTGTGTGCATTACAAGACCCATCTGTGGACGCATGCTCAATGGCTAAGCAATAACAATCGTCCTGAATTTACAATGTGAATTGGGTATTATGCGAAAACACATCACGATTAAGGAGACGTTCAATAATTATTACGCTTACTCCTGATATCGAGCAGGCGTTGGCCGATCAGGCGCATAAACTGGGAACCACGCCCGAAAACTCGCTCTCGACAGTCTGCGGGAGCGTTTCGCGCCGGAGTTGGCTTGTGACGCACAGTCGGAGGCCGAAAAAAAAAGAATGCTGGCTGAGTTTTTGCGCGATCACGTCGGCGTTCTGAACAGCAGTGAACACGTTCCTGGCGGTGCTCGCATGTCGGAGGACACTGGCAGGAAGTTCACCGAGATACTGATCAAAAAGCATCGGCGAAGATCGCAATGGCAGGATGGTTGATTATCTACGATAAGAGGTGATATGGTGAAACGAAAATTGGGATATGTGGGGCTGGGGATGATGGGTGGCGGGATGGCGAGTCATTTGGTTGCGAGTGGTTATGATGTCGCGGTTCACGATTTGCGCGATGAAGCGGTGCAGGTTTTGCAGGAGAAGGGCGCAACGGGTGTGAATACGCCCCGGGCGGTTGCCGAGCAGTCGGAGGTTGTTATTTCTTCGCTGCCGACGCCGCAGGCTGTTGAGCAAGTCGCTTTGGGATCAGATGGTATTGTTTCAGGATTGTCGGCGGGTCAGGTTTATATCGATATGAGTTCGATTGATCCGGATACGACGCGCAGGGTTGGCAGGGTTATAGCGGAAAAGGGCGGTCACATGCTGGATGTGCCTGTGGGCAAGGGTCCGACAGATGCGGCACGAGGTGGATTGACGCTGATGATTGGCGGCGATGCCGATGTGGTGGCGTCTGTGCAAGATGTGCTGGATACATTGGGCGATGAGCAGTTTTATTGTGGCGAGTTGGGCATGGGTGTGACGACCAAACTCGTCAATAATCTGGTGTCGTGTTCGGTTGCGACGCTGTTGGGTGAGGCTTTTGCGATGGGTGCTGCCGCAGGATTGGATGTCAATGTTTTGTGGGATGTGATGTCGAATACGGCTGCAAATTCCTCGCATTTGCAGGGGAGTTTTAAGCGCCGCGCTCTGGTGCGAAATTTTGAACCCTATTTTAAGCTGCGACTGTCGCATAAGGATCTCGGGTTGGCCGCACAGATGGCCGCTTCACTGGGTGCGACAAATTTGATGGGCGCGGCAGCGTATCAGATTCAGACCATAGCGATGGGGATGGGGTTGGGCGATGAAGATCAGACAGCGTCGATTAAGGTGGCGGAGAAGACTGCGGGGACTGAAGTGAGAAGTGTGAAGTGAGAAGTGTGAAGGTGCGGGGAGTACTTCAAAGAAAAGGAGAACGAAGATGCCAGTTTTGAGCGAGAAGGATTGGGATTTTTGGCGAGAGAATGGGTATGTGGTAGTACACAATGCGGTGCCGCAGGAAAATTTGGATGCGATGGTGGATACGATCTGGACATTTTTGGATATGGATCGCGATGATCCAGAGGATTGGTATAAGTACAAACCCTATACGCGAGGGAATCCGTGTTCGATGATTGCGGCGTCGGGGATGGTGGAGATTTATCAGCATCAGGCACTGTGGGATAACCGGCAGTATCCCCGCTTGCATCAGGCGTTTTCCGAAATTTGGGGTACGGAGAAGTTGTGGGTATCGCTGGATCGCGCGAATATGAAGCCGCCTTCGCGGGCGGATAAACCCGATTGGCAAAATGAAGGCATGATTCACTGGGATACGGATACGTCTGTGCCCAAAGTGCCTTTTGGCGTGCAGGGGGTGTTGTATTTGACGGATACTTCAGAGGATCAGGGCGGGTTTCAATGTGTGCCGGGGTTTAATAATATTTTTGAGGAGTGGGTCAAGACGCAGCCAGAGGATCGCGATCCCCGGCGGCCCAATCTGGATGATCTGGAGGTGAAGTCGATTCCGGGCAAGGCAGGTGATCTTTTGATCTGGCATCGGTTGCTGGCACACGGTAATGGACATAACCGTTCGAATAGGCCCCGTCTGGCGCAGTATATTACGATGTCGCCAGCAGAGGGTCGCGGAGAGGCAGAGCGGGATGAGCGCATTCAGGCATGGCGAGATTGCAGGCCCACGCCCCGCTGGCCGGGTGATCCGAGGGATTGGGAACACAAAACGCAGAAGCCAGCGAAGTTGACGGAATTGGGTGAGAAGTTGTTGGGCGTGACATCGTGGAATTGAAAGACTGAGGAGTCCCATGGGTGTTTTAACGGAAGCGCAACGCGCGCAATACGAAAGAGATGGGTATCTTCTGGCGTCGGATTTGATTCCAGAGGATGTGGCAGAACGAGCAGAAGCGGCGATGTGGCGGATTATGGGTATGACGCCAGATGAGCCAGAGACATGGCATCGAAAACCCGAAGGTGTTGCTGGTTTTCAGGCTGCGCGGGGATTGTCTGTGTTTAACGGTCTTCGCGATCGGGATTTGATGGCCTGTGTAACGCCGCAGTATTTGAAGGCGACTGCTGAGTTGATCGGCGAAGATGATGTGCATCCGCCGGAAGCGGTCCACACGCAGAATAAAGTTCCCGTCAATGGGGAGTGGTCTTTGCCGAAGGCGCATGTAGATGGCATTCCCAAAGAACACATGCACGAGACGTTTCCCGGTCCCTATCGCATTGCGAGTCTGGTATTTTTGAGCGATGTGAAACACAAAGGGGGTGGGACGGCGGTTTTTCCCGGGTCGCATCGCAAGATTCTCGCGCTTGCAGAGTCGGATCGAGAAAAGTACAAGTACCTGTTTCACCTGAACCGGGATATTCCCGGACTGGATTTGGGCGATCCGATTGAGTTGACGCCAAAACGCGGGGATGTGTTGTTTTTTACTTATTTGTTCGGACATAATGGTACGGCAAATGTGGGTGGGCGTCCGCGCTGGATGATGCGGTATTTTTGCTCTTGCAAAGGATGTCAGACCCGCTGGAAGAAGACGGAAGATTGGGGTCTGTGGTCACCGTGAGGAGTGTGTGATGGAACTGACAAAGTCTCAGAAGTTGGAATTTTACAGCGAAGGGTTTTTGAAGATTGAAGGTGCTGTGCCGGGCGTGATGGTGGAGGCGGCGCGGCAGGCGATTAATGCGGAGATTGGGAAGGGTATGAGGCATGGTTTTGCGGATATTCGCGCGATGCCGGTGATTACCGATATGTTTAACGAGACGCCGGTGTTTTCATTGCTCGAATCGGCATTGGGCAAGGGGAATTTGCAATGCCAGAGCAATGGTGCTGTGAAACTGAATTATCCCGCGGGAGTTGGGACGCCGCAACGGGATCCTCAACTCGCGACTGCGGGACCTCCGTTGCGAACGGGTGGTCATTTGGATGGGATTGCAAAGGCGCGTGATTTTTTGAGGGGGACGGCTGAAGAGAGTGGATACAGTCGGGATTTTACGGCTTTTGCTGTGGTGTATCTGGACGATGTGCCCGCGTCGTATTGCGGCAATTTTACGGTTTGGCCAAAGTCACATCATGTGATGGAGGATGTGTTTCGAGAAAGAGGGCACGAGATTTTGTTGAATTATATGCCCGATGTGACGGTGCCCGATGGTCCAGTGCAGTTGACCGGCGAGCCTGGCGATCTCATTCTGGCGCATCATCAGATTATTCACACGGCGGCGATTAATGCGTGTCCAGATATCCGATATGCCGTGATTTTCAGGGCGAGGCATGTCGATATCGGGAAGAATGGCATGGATGTGTTTACGGATATCTGGCGGGAGTGGGATGGGATCAGAGCGGAGATTGAGTAGCCGGAGTGTGAGATGGATTTGGGATTGAAGGGAAAAAGAGCGGTTGTTACGGGGGGTAGTCAGGGGATTGGGCGTTGCTGCGCGCTGGCTTTGGCGCGGGAGGGCGCGCGTGTGTGTATTGCGGCGCGTACGCGGGAGACGTTGGATGCGGTGGTTGCCGAGATCAATGCAGCGGGTGGGGAAGGGCATGCGGTTGCGGTTGATTTGACGCGGGAAGAGAATTGCGAGGTGGTGGTGAATGAGGCTATAGGCGCGTTTGGGGGGGTGGATGTGCTGGTCAATAATGTGGGGGCTGCGCGCAATGCCGATATTTTGGATTTGGATGTGGCGCAGATTAGCGAGGCGTTGGAGCTGAAGAGTTATAGCTATTTGCGGATGGCGCAGTTGGTGATTCCGCTGATGCGAGAAAATGGATGGGGGCGCATTGTCAATGTCGCGGGTGGTGCGGGTACGAGTCCTACGCGGGGCAATATTCCGACGGGGTCGGCAAATGCGATTATTTTGAATATGACGCGCGCGCTGTCCGATGCGGTGTCTGGCGATGGTATTCTGGTGAATGCGGTTTGCCCGGGGTTGACCAATACCCCACGCGCGCGTTCGCAGCAAAGGGCGCGGGCAGACCGCGAGGGGCGAGATGTCGAGGCGGTGCTCAAAGACATGGGCGCAGAGTTGCCCGCCGGACGCATGGCCGAGCCTGAGGAGATCGCCAATGTCGTTGCTTTTCTGGCGTCTGAGGCGTGTTCTTATGTGTTTGGGAGTTCGATTTATATGGATGGCGGTGGGCGGAGAGGAACGCCGTAGGGAAGTGTGATCCGCAGATAACGCAGATGAAAGCAGATGAAAGGCGAGAAGCAAAATATCGCTGGACAATGTAACCTTTATCGGGTAGTTTTTGCGAAGTGGCTTACGAGAACAGGCGGGTCAAAAGAACGGCGTTTATTTATGTCTCAAACCGTAAGGAAAGCCAATGGCGATTGAAACCGTTGAAAAGGAACAAGCTGAGCTCAAAGGGCAATTTGATCAATTCGACAAGCGCGTTGAACGTATGCAAACAGATGTTGACAATACCAAAAGCGAATTGACACAAGCTATAAATCGCTTGTCTGATAAAATGGATGCGGGTTTTCAAAATGTAAGGGAAGAAATACAATCGGCAAAGCAAGAGTTTGGCAACACGCGCAATTGGCAAATTTCTTGTGTCATTGCTGCCGTTATTGCGGTCTGTGCGGTTGTCGGGTTGCTGATCAAATAACACATTGAAATCATGGGACTCGTATTTCTCGACATTGGTATCGCTAATCCCGCTCGGTCAGAGGACTTTCAGACCGAGCATTTTCTCATTGACTCAGGTACTGTCTATTCCGTGGTTCAGCGATCTGTTCTTGAGGCACTGGGCATTCAGCCTCATTCTCGTCGAACCTTTACGCTGGCAAATGGCGATCAAATTGAACGCGAGTTGGACGATGCGCTGTTTCGGTACAAAGAACACCGGGGCGCAGCACCTGTTATTTTTGGTGAACCCGGTGATAGCAATCTTCTGGGCGTTGTTACCCTTGAAGCCCTGGGTTATGTTCTGGATCCTCTGAAACGAGAACTTCGGTCTTTGCCGATGCTTTTAGCTTGATTATTTTAGGTGAGGTATAGGATATTGAAAATTATTTGTGACGTTTAAAAATCCGCATATGCGGATTTTTTTTTGCCCGAAAGAAAACCGGATGGTTCTGGGGTGTGTCTATATAGGTGAGAGGTGAGATTTGGGATACCATTCGGAGGATATAGATGGTTGAGAAGAATGAGAAGAGGACATCGCTTTTGCCCAGGATTTCAGTGACGAGGCCGGTGACGGTGACGATGTGTTTGGTGGGGTTGATGGTGATTGGGTTGGTGGCTTATTGGCGCATTCCCATTCAGGCATGGGCGTCGGGCAATGACTGGAATCGGTTTTGGGTAGATGTGGCGACAGAAAATGCGTCGGTTCAAGAGCGATTTAACACCATTGCTCTGCCGATGGAGCGACATATGCGTACGGTGAGAGAACTCAGCGATATTTACGCTTTTGCCGGCGATCCGTGGGCCGGGGTTGAGTTGAAATTTCACCGGGGTACGGATATGCGCGAGGCGTATGTTCGGGTGGCAGACCGGCTTGAGCACGCCAGGCTCGATTTGCCCGAGGAAGTGCGCGATCGGATCAAGGTGTATTCGTGGAATCAGGAAACCGATTCCGAGGTGATCTGGACGGGGTTGTCTATTCCGGAGGATATTGTCAATAAGGAGCAATGGGTTCAAACCCATGTTCTCGATCCGATTGAGCGGATTGATGGGGTGGCAAAGACCAGTGTGTGGGGGTTTGAGAATAAGGAAGTTTTGATTCTGGTGGATCAAGAGCGGTTGCGGACGCACGGCATTGAAACCCACGAGCTTGTGGCGTCGTTGCAGGAGGACAATTTTTCCCTGTCTGGCGGTCATGTGCAGGAGGGCGGTAAGCGGTTTTACGTGCGATCTCTGGCGCATTATCAAAGCCTGAAGGAGATCGAGGATATTGTTGTTCAGGGTCGTTATAGCAGCGCGCAGGTGCGTCTGAAGGATGTGGCAGATGTGGTGTATGCTGCGCCGCCTCGAGACCGGGTGTGGCGCGTGGATGGGCAGCGCAATTTGGGCCTGGATGTATATAAGGAGTCGGGTGAGAATATCGTCGATTTGTGCAAGCGCATTGTGGTCAAAATGGAGGAGATTGAGGCCAATACGCCTGCGGTGTTTCGCCTGTTTTACAGCGAGGGCAAGCTGATAGAAGATTCGATGGATAATTTGAAAGTCACGGGTCTTTGGGGTGGGTTGTTTGCGGCGCTGGTGTTGTTGTTTTTTCTGCGCGCTTTGCGTATGACGGCGCTGATTACGCTGTCCATTCCGCTGTGTGTGATGATGACGATTACCGTGCTCTATTTTATGGGTTGGTCGCTCAACTTGTTGACGATGATGGGATTGATGGTGGGGGTGGGCATGGTGGTGGATAATGCGATTGTGATTGTGGAGAATATTTATCGCTTGCGAGCAGAGGGAGAAGATCCGCGCGGTGCATCTATCTACGGAGCGAGCGAGGTGGGGTTGGCGATTACGATGGCGACTCTGACCACTGTGGTGGTGTTTTTGCCGATGATGCTGATGAATGACAGCTTTGATATGAAGTTTTTGCTGTCGAAAATTGGAATGCCCGTGGTGTTTGCACTGGTGGCGTCTCTGTTTGTGGCGCTGTTGTTTATTCCCTTAGCTGCACAGCGCTTTGGCGATGCAGTTGTGCGGTCAGATCCAAAGTCTATTGCTTTTGTCCGCCGCATTTATCGGCGCGGTTTGAACTGGGTTATTCACCATCGGCGGGATGCGTTTCTCGTGGTGCTGGTTTTGTTTGCCACCATTTATTTTCCATATCAGAATGTGAAGAAGACCGATAAGATGCGTTTTTCTTCGAATCGCGTGACCATTCGCATGTACGGGCCCAATAATTTTTCCCTAAAAGAGATGGATAAAATTGCGAGCGATCTGGAAGTGTATGTGAATGAGCGGCGGGATAGGTACAAGATCAAAAATGTTATGACGTATTTTCGGCGCGGATATATCAATTTGCGAATGAATCTCGAGGAGGATCCCCATCAAGAGTGGTGGTATGCTGTGTATCGCTGGGCAGGCAATTTGACAGGCTTTCCCATTGAGCGGTGGATGACGCGGCAAGAGATTATTGACGAGTTGAACAAGGAGGTGCCGCGCTATGTTGGATTTCGGGTGTCGGTGGAATCTCGCAATTCGGGTGGTCGAGATCCCTATGTGAGTGTGTATTTGTACGGTCCTGATTTTGAAGAATTGGAAGATATGCTGGGGGAAGTGGAGCGGCGGTTGCAGCAGATTCCATCGGTGACGAGTTTGCAAAGCGATCTGGAGTTTGGCAAAGACGAGATTCGCATTCGCGTGAACCGCGCACAGGCAAAAAAGCACGGTATTCCGGCAGAGCGGATCAGCCGCACGCTGGCATATCAACTGCGCGGTGCGACATTGCCCCGGTTTCAGACGGATGATCACGAGGTGGATGTGCAATTGATTTTGGATGAATCCGACCGGCAGTCGCTGGTGCAGTTGAAGAATTTTATGTTTGTGACCGATGCGGGTGAAAAGCTGCCGTTGTCGAGTTTTGCAACTTTTGAAATAACCAAAGGTCCAGGCCATATTTTCAGGCATAATGGTCGCAACCGGTTGCGCGTGCGCGTTTATACGACCAAGGATGATGTGGAGGGGTTGTATCAGGAGGTCGATCGGGTGATGGATGGGTTCACGCTGCCGAGGGGTTATGAGTGGAACAAGGGCGAGCGGTATTCGCAGTACAGCCGGGAAAGTCAGGCGATGACATTTGCCGTGATTATGGCGATCGTGTTTGTGTTTTTGCTGATGGGCGTGTTGTTTGAGTCGGTTATTTTGCCTTTTGCCGTGATTTTTTCGATTCCGTTTTCGTTTTTGGGGGTGTACTGGGGGTTGTGGCTAACGGGTACGACGATGGATTTTATGTCGAGTGTGGGGGCGATTGTGCTGATTGGGGTGGTGGTCAACAATGCGATTGTGCTGGTCGATATGATCAATCGGTTGCGCCAGGCGGGTATGGATCGCGCGGAGGCAATTATGGCGGCGGGTCACAATCGCTTTCGCCCCATTTTGATGACGACCTGCACGACGGTGTTCGGGTTGTTTCCCATGGCGATTGGCAGCAGTACGATGATGGGGATGCCCTATGCGCCGCTGGGGATTACGATGATGGGCGGGCTGATTGTGTCAACGGCGCTGACGCTGTTTGTGATTCCGCTGTTTTACGTTTTGTTGGATGATTTGCGCGGGTTATTGAAGCGGATTGCCGCGGTGAGTTTCCAGAGGTCTGAGCGATGGGGGGGTGACCCGGCGCAGGCGGCGGATTAAAACGGGTCATAGAACCACTTCTCTCCCAAACAGAGGGCTGTGCTTATTTTGCACGGCTCTCTGTTTTTGTTTTTGATGGGGATCTAATTTGCAGGATCGGAAGGCGTATTGGGGTTGTTTAATCGCTCCTGGTCGGCATAGGGATAGAAATTTCGATTTCGCTCAAAGGGGTCGGATGAGGGGCCGGGTTGACCGAGGCGCCTGCTGTCTTCCAATCCAGTACCGTTCAGGAATAATTCCGCTCTGCGTTGCCGAAAGATTTCTTCTGTGATGGCCTCGACGGTTTGTGGACCGCTGTAGGGTGGTAGCGATGCCCCAATGCCAAAGGGATCACGATCGGGTGTTTTTGTGCGGATGGCGTCTATTTCGGCGATCGCTCCTGTGATATTTCCCATCATTGCGTTTGCCTCTGCCCGTATCAGGGCCATTTCGCCGGGCAAATATGCCGGGATGGACGATGTGGCGGTGTTCCAAAAGCCGGATAGCGTTTCAATCGGCAAGGCGTTGGGATTGCTCAGGCGGTCATTTGGCATGAGATAAAATGCAAGTCTCGCATCGTTGCCGTCTGTGACCAGCGTTCCGAAATTATCTCTTGGAGCATAATCATCCGCAACAAAAACCTGGTTGTAAATGGGGTTCTGATTGTCGGCGTCATAAGTATAGACAGATGTTGCCGAGGGATCGATGGTATTGGCGGCTTCAAGTGCGGCTGGATAATTTCCCGCGAACAGGTTATAGCGCGCCCGATAAGCGTGAATAGTATTTAAGAGATCGAATCCCTGCCCCAGAATATCTGAGTTGAACTGAGCAGATGGTGGCGTGGCCGAGATGGTTTGGAGCGCGTTGTCCAGCAACCGAATCGCTTCAGCAAATACCTCAGACCGCGGCACGAAAGTGGCTTGTCCATCGGCCTGTACATCTGTTGGTGCCTGTTCAAAAGCCTGTGCGACGAATCCCAGACACATCGCTTTGTAAAGTTGAGAGAGTGCAATAATGCCGCTGCGCGTACCTTCTGATAGTTGTACATTGGGCGCGCTGTCGATCAAATCGTTGGCTATTCCGATGACGCGGTATGATTCGAACCAGATCGCGCTGACACCGCTGTTTGCGCCAGACAAAGCGTTGAGGCCATCCTCTAATTGTATGAGGTTGGCAAAGGTCGTGTTTGCCGCAAATTCGCGACTTGTAATTGCCGGATGACGAATGTATGAATCGACATTCTGACTCGCGTAATCTCGTTGCATGCCAATGGCGAGTGCGATAATGCCGTCACTGGTGGTTAAAACGCGCTCTTCCACTGCCTGGTTTGGATTTGTTATGTTTAAATCGCAACCTTGTGTGAAAAAGAGCAGCAATATCGGGAGAATATACAGGTGACTTGATTTCATATTTTTTCCCTTAGTAATTCAAACTTATACGGAATGCAATACTGCGCGGGATGGGCACTTCTACGAAGTCAAATCCGCGTACTGCGGTGCGCTGTCCGGCGATGTTGGTTTCCGGATCGTAACCGCTGTAGTCGTCTATGGAAAGCAAATTGCGTCCAATCAGGCTCAATTGAATGCCGCTCAATCCCAAAAATTGGGGCTGCCAGCGATAAGATGCGGACAGTTCGCGCAATTTCACAAAGGATCCATCTTCGATCCATTGTTCAAAAATTCGGAAGACCCGCGCATTATAGCCAGCGGGGAGTTCGCCGTTTAATTCGCGTTCGTAGTCTGTTAAAACGCCGAATGCGCTCAATGCGGCCAGGCGTCTGGTAAAGTTGAATACATCGCCACCTATGATGGCGTCCCATTGCATGCGAAATGACCAGTTTTGCCCCACGGCGATTTGATTGATCCATGAAGCGGTAAAGTCCGGGTTGGGATCGCCAATAATTTTGCGATCAGCCGCTTGTATCGGGAGATTGTTTTCGTCGTTTGCGATATTGCCCTGGGCATCGCGTTCAAAAGCCGTGCTGAAGAAAACTCCGAGGGGTTCGCCGTTGATGGCCGAGACCTGGGAAAACGAATTTGGGATGATCAATCGCCCGCCCTCAATGCCATCGACTTTGTTTTTGTTGGTCGAATACGTGAAGGTCGATTCCCAGCGGAGATTGGGGCGTGCAAGCGGAATCGCGCGCACGAGGAGTTCCAACCCGGTATTGTCCATGGTGCCGACATTTTGCAGGGCACGCGAATGACCTGTGGAGGGGGATAATGTGCGGAATAGCAATAAGTCGTCGATGCGCTGATCGTAATAGGTCAGTTCTATGCCCAGGCGATTGGACAGGAGACTAAAATCCGTCCCTATTTCAATTTCTCGCTGTCTTTCGGGTTTGATCGTCCCGCCGAGTTGTGTGCTGGGCACCAGACCGGGGTTGCCGTCATAGGAGGATGCATTGTAATTGGTCAGGCGGTCATACGGCCCAATAGCTGTTTGACCCCCTGAAGCGCCTATGGAGGCTCGCAATTTGAAGTCTGGAAGGATGTTTTGAAGTGCGCTATTTTGCCAGAAGCCCGTATCTGAAATGAGATAGGAGGCACTCGCTTTTGGATAAAATTGCCAGCGATTATCCGCGTCATAGACCGAGGAGGCGTCGATGCGGGCGGCAGCCGTGACAAAAAGACGGTTGGCGATCCCAAAGGTTTGCTGGACAAATCCGCCATAAATGACCCTTTTGCTTCTAAATTCGCCTGCGACGACGTTTGCACCGCTTGATACGACTTCTGCAACGGGACTCAGATTTCTGCCTTCTGCGCTGAAGTTTTCTCCTTTTTCGTATTGCAGGGTTCCGCCGATGCGCGTGGTTGATTGCACGTTGGGAAATATGTCCCGCTGGTATCTGATGTTGAGGTCATTGTTGAGTTGCAGAAAATCGAATACGGCTCTTCGAGAAAAGCCATTTGCCAGGCCCGGCGCAGAGGTACCGGTAGGGATAAATGCGATGGCCGTTTGATCGTAGGTATCAATGCCCAGAGTATAGTCGATACTCAATCCAGATAGCGGGGTTGCATCTATCTGTGCACTTCCAATATAGCGCGTGATTTCTTGTGTGAAATCGTATCGATCGATGACTTCGAGGGGATTGGCGAGAATGCCGTCGTCCGGATAAGTACCGGTTTCGGGGTCGGGCGTGAGATTATAGGTATTGGGACCAAAAATAAAACCCGTCATCGAGCCGTAGTTTGAATTTAGTCCGCCGTTGGGGATGTCATTGCTTTTGCTGAATACGAAATTTCCCCCCACAGATAAGGTCAACCAGTTTGACAAATTCTGGTCGATGCGCGTTCGGGCACTGATCCGCCGGAACAATGTGTTTTCAACCACGCCTTGATCGGCGAGATAGGACCCGGAGGCAAAATAACGGGTATTGCCAGATCCTCCCGAAATCGACGCATAGTGCTCCATTCCCGCGGCGCGTCTGAAGATGGCGTCCTGATGGTCAAAGCGCTGCACATCGGAGCCATCGGAATTTTTATTTCCCCTGTTGTCAACGGTTGCCCGATTTACAGGCAGTGTTTTGCGTATTTTTGACGTTGAGAGACCATAGGTATAGTTTATGCGAGGCTTGCCCTGGGCACCGCGTTTTGTAAATATTTGCACGACACCGTTGTTTGCACGCGATCCGTACAGGGCTGCTGCTGCTGCGCCTTTTACGATTTCAATGCGTTCTACGTCGTTTGGGTTGAGATCGATGAGTCGATTTTGCGACCCACCGCCCAGGCGGATGAGTTCTGGGGAGTCGTTGTTCACTATGACGCCATCTACCACATAGAGGGGGTCGGCATCGCCCAGGACGGTACCGGTTCCGCGCAGACGGATGGTTACGCCGCCGCCGGGGTTGCCCGAGTTTTGCTGGATGAGGGCACCAGCTAATTTACCGGTCAGTGCTTTGTCGAGGGATGTGGCGCCCGTGGATTCCAATTGGCGAATGGTCAGGGTGGAGATGGCATTTCCCAGTTGTTTTTTGCTGGCTGCAACGGAAAGGCCGGTGACGACGATTTCGTCAAATTGCAAGACATCTACGGCGAGTTGAAAAGAGACTTCCACAAGGCCGCTGTTTTGGTGAATGGTTTGTCTGGCGGATTTGTAGCCCACAAAGCGCGCTTCGATGGTGGTTTCCGCTGCTGGCTCTGATAAATATAGCGCGAAATTGCCCTGGGCATCGGTGTTCGTGCCAGTTGTTGTGCCGATGACAATGATATTGGCACCCGGCAGACTCTCGCCTCGCTCGTCGGTGACTGCGCCTTTAATGGTGAGTTGGGCAAAGGCCGAAATAGGGATGCTGAGAGAGAGACAAAGAACGAAAAATAGTCGAGGTAACATGTGTAATTCTCCTTATATTTAAATGAAATGTAACTAATTGTTGGGTGACTGTCACGGTGTTTTTTATTTGCTCAAAGTTGTTATTTTTTTGAAATTCAGAGGATGTCACAAAGAAAATATCACAACAGGAGGAAGTACCATGAGCGAGTCGAATAGCGATCCGAGATATACGATGGGGCGCAGTGAGGGAGAGACGGAGCGTTTGATTCAGCAGTCGCAACTTTACGAGGCTGTGACGTTGCGTTTTTTTCAGGAGGCGGGTCTTGTTAGCGGGATGCGAGTTCTCGATGTGGGTAGCGGTGCCGGAGATGTGGCGATGGCGGCCGCTAAACTGGTCGGTGCAGAGGGGGAAGTCGTGGGTGTGGATGTCAATGCGGGGATTCTCGATACGGCCAGAGCGCGGGTGAGAGAACTGGGTTTTGAAAATATTCAGTTCACGGCGGGGGATGCTCGAACGCTGGATGTAGGAGGGGACTTTGATGCTGTGGTCGGGCGCCTTGTTCTCATGTATATGTCTGATCCTGCAGATGCTTTGAAAGAGTTCATAAGGCACTTGCGCCCGGGGGGTATTGTCGCTTTTCAGGAGGCTGATTTTACGCCTTATATGTCGATTTATCGTTCAGATACGCCCCTTATGAACAAGCTGGTTGAATGGGGGGTTGCAGTTTTTCAGCGTTCAGGGGCGCATACTGAAATGGGCATGGATCTCCATCGCACGTTTTTGGATGCCGGTTTACCTGCGCCTGTTTTGCATTTTGTAGCGCCATTGGGGGGCGCAGAATCGTGGGCTGGGTACGATTTTATGGCCGGCGCCTTTCGCAGTCTGGTCCCGCTTATGGAAGAGTTTGGAATTGCGACTGCTGAAGAGGTCGATGTGGATACACTCGCAGATCGGATTTGGGAAGAGATCAGGGTGTCAAAACGCCCGCTTCTCTTGCCACCGCATGTGACCGCGTGGACGCGGCTTGAGACATAGGGGTGTTAGGACGGCGAATCAAATGTTTTAATTTTGAATGAATACTGGAGGGACCACGATGACCCGATCTGAACTCGCTCATCGCATTTATCAGACTTCTCATTTGACCGGGCAATTTACGCTTCGCTCAGGTGCGGTTGCGACAGAGTATTTCGACAAGTATCAGTTTGAAACCCGTCCCGAACTGCTCTGCGAACTCGCCGCGCATCTCCAGCCCCTGATTCCCGAGGATACAGATGTTCTCGCAGGTCTCGAACTCGGTGGCGTGCCCCTGGCGACGATGCTTTCTCAGTTGTCCGGGCTGCCCACGTGTTTTGTGCGAAAAGAGGCCAAGACTTATGGGACTTGCAAACTCGCCGAAGGGGTTGATATATCTGGTAAGAATTTGCTGGTCGTTGAAGATGTGGTCACTTCTGGTGGGCAGGTTGTTCTTTCCACTCGGGACCTTCGCAATCTCGGCGCGCGCGTTTCACAGGCGATATGTGTGATTGACCGCGAGTCCGGTGGCACAGAGAATCTCGCCGAAGAGGGTATTGAACTCCGCGCGCTGTTTCGGATGAGCGAGTTGACGTGACGGTGGGCGCGGAACTTATGAATACTTTTCAAAGGATTGCGACATCCCTATCGGCGTATCAGGCCAGTATTTGTTCGGAAACGGATAAAACGCAGGCGGCTGTTGCTGCGGTTTTTCATCCGCGACGGGATGATCTCTATCTTCTCTTTATCGAGCGTGCCGCACACCCCAAAGATCCCTGGTCGGGGCATATCGCCTTTCCCGGTGGTACAGCCGAACCCGATGATCCGGATCTCAAATACACGGCTGAGCGCGAGACCCGCGAGGAACTCGGTCTCGATCTGAGCACCGCGCAGTATCTCGGTCGTCTGGACGATGTCACGGGTGCGACGTTGCCCATCCAGGTGGCCTGTTTTGTTTATGCGATTTTTGAAGGCGTTGAGGTTGCGCCCAATGACGAGGTGCGCGATGTTTTCTGGACGCCTTTTGCACATTTCGCCGATTCCTCGCGGTGGCAGAGGCTCGATCTCGAAGGTTGGCGCAATATGCCGGCTATTGATTTGCTCGGTGCCAATCGCCCCGTGCTGTGGGGGCTGACCTATCGCATGGTTGCGCAACTGGCGGGGTTTGCGGGTGTTGATTTGCCCGAAAGGCCATAGAAGTTCGCGTTTCCCAGCACCTGAATTATTCATTAAACTTAGGAGAACAATGACTGAACTCAAACAAAAGGCAATACCAGATCGCGTTGAAATATTCCGTAGCGGACAAAAAGATCCCATTCTCATTCAGCAGGCCAGAGCTGATACCCGTGCCTATATTCACCCCATTGTGGCGCCCGACGGCAATGGCATCCTTACCGAAGATACCCCCTCGCACCATCCCTGGCAGCACGGCCTTTATGTGGGTCTCAATGAGGTCAACGGGGTTGGGTTCTGGACAGAGGGACTGCAGGAGAGGCGCAAAGATCAGGACGGGACTTTTCATCCCGAACCGGTCAGCAATACAGATGTGTACAATAATACTGCTACCTGGACCGTTACCAGCGAATGGCGAGATCCCGACGGTGCGCCTATGCTCACCGAAATACAGGCATGGACTTTCAACGATCAAGGCGATACGTACGATATCGATATCACATGGTCCCTCACCGCATTCTGTGATCTTACCTTTGGAGAATACGCCTACGGTGGTCTCTTTCTTCGAATGCCCTACAAAAGAGACCTCGGCGGCGAGGCCATCAACAGTGAGGGGCAGACCAATCGCGACGCTGAAGGACAACGCGCACAATGGGTTTCTGTCTCTATTCCCATCGAAGGACGCACTGACTGGGCTGGCATTGCGATGATGGATCACCCCACCAATCCCGAATACCCCAATCCCTGGCGCGTTGACGGCCAACTCGGCATTGTGCCCAGCCGCTGTATTGCTGGTCCCTGGACGCTAACACAAGGAGAGACGACCGCGAGTAAGTATCGGTTGTTTGTTTTCTGTGGTAGAACGGATATTTCGCGTGTTGAAGAGAATTGGGCCAGTTTTTCCGCGTAGTAGAGGGCGTGCGTTCTCATTCCACAATCTTGAGTCTGTTTTCTGCGTCGTACAGGCTATAGACTTTCTGTACCTGATCCAATTCCCTTTCTTCGATTTTTATGGTGAGTGGTCGAGGGGCAAGCAGTGAGAGGAGTCCTGGTCGCCCGATATGTCGGGCGATGTAGGGTACTACTCCTTCCTGTCGATAGCGCTGCTGGTGGTGCGGCTCAATTCCCCCTTTGGATCCGAGGATGATTTTGGTTATTCGGTCATCCAGGATCGCCGCGTACAGGGCGATGTCATCGACGTGTCCATGGCAGGTTGCTTGCTGAATCCCTCGCTGTTTCAGGAGGTCCAATGCTTCGATTACGTGTTGTACATTGGCCGTTGTCGAAGGTTCTCCCAGCAGCATCCCACTGTCGTCCATGCCGACACAATCCAGAGCGAGGACGGTTGTGCCAGAAGCTATCAGGTGCCGCACTTCGTCCGTTTGCAGGGCGCCCTGTTTGGTGCGGCTCTGGTGGAGATAGAGGGCTGTATTTCCCGATGCATTTTTTGGGGTTAGTAGAAAGGATGAGAGGCCGAGGGCGCCGTAGCGAATTTCTTCTCCAGTAAATTCATCTTCTTCGAATGTTCGGATGGTTTCGGGTGAGATGCGCGGTCTGTTTTCGGGTACTGCGAGGACTTTTGCCACTGTTTCCCGCAGGGCTATCCGCTCGCGTTTCCAGTCTTTCAGTTTTTGGGGTATGTCCAGTTTGGGCGGTAATTCTTTCAAGATGGATGCCACCCATCCCCGCATCGCAAATTCCGGTGCTTCATAGCCTTTCGGCGGCAAGCAGGCGAGTTCGTCGGTCGGTACTGGTGCCACATTTAGATCGATGACCGCGGTTCCGGCGTAGTGCTTGTGGCTCTTATAGCCCGATTCGATGTCGATTCCGTGTGTATCTGTCCAATCTCCCAGATAGACTTCTGGCAGTTGTTGTACTGCTTCTGCGTCGAATTTCGGCATGCCCAGGTGTTTTTCTACCCAGGCGAAGGCGGGTTTGTTGAGGAAGTAGGGCCGGTGGCCGCCTTTTGGGGTGATGTGGATGTCGAACTGGTCCGGAATCCCGCAAATGTCATAGACCCGTCGCACTTGTCGGCAGGTTTCGAGTAGTCCACGATACGCATGGGGAGGATAGTCCCATTCCCCGGCGAGGATGAGCGTGGCGCACCGGGGGGCGCCCATCGCGATTTGTTCCGGCATATCGACATAGTGCTTGAGGCGATAGGGACGCCATTCGCAGCTCAGGTCGCCTACGATGTAGTCGAAATGGGTTACCCAGGAGGCGGGCAGGCTGAGGGCCAGGCGGTCGTCTGTGCAGAGGACGTTCATGGTGATGGTGCAGCCGAGTGAGTGGCCCACACAGCCGATTCGATCGGTATCTACTTCGGGACGGGTGCAGAGGTAGTCGATGCCGCGGATGATGTCGTAGGTCATTTTGCCGATGACTGAGCGGCCCACTTCAAAGCATCGGTCGATCCTGAAGTCCAGACGGTGGCCGCGTATTCCCGGGCGGTTTTCTTCGTCCCGTTCTTCTTCGCCCACCGGGTCGGGGATCAGGCAGATGATCCCCGCTTTGGCGTATATCTGGCCCGCGTAGTGGTTGTAGAACGCGCTTTTGCTCCCGCCGTGTCCGCTGGGGAAGATGAGGGCCGGGACCGGAAAGGTTACGCCTTTTGGCAGGAAGAGGTGGGCGGGTACAGAGGATCCCGGTTCGGCGTCGTAGATGACTTTTTCAATGGTGAAGTCGTCTCTTTCGATTTTCCCGACTGTGCGAGGATAGAGGGGGCCGCCGGTTTCGGGGAAGTCGAAGATTGCGCGGAGGATGGGGCGCAGTTTGGCGGTGTGAGTTTCCCATTCTTCCCGGGTGCGGGGGAAGGCGTCGCCGATCCGCTGTTCGGGGAGTGCTGCGAGTTTTTCCCGCAGGTAGGCCACGTATTGAGCCTGTACTTTTGCGTGGTCGGGATGTCTTTGTATGTTCATGGTGATCACCTTTCGAGGAAGAAGTTCCGGGAACAAGAAAATCGGATGTAAACCCGATGGCAATAAAAAAATGTCGCTTTCGATTTGATTTCTGCTTGATTTGTTTTTCTGGGATTACGATTTTAGGAGATGAGGTCGATACGGGTTCTTTTAACACTGATCAGAGAAGGATTATCCGATATGGCAGAACGCAAGAAGTTGTTGATTACGGGGGCAGCGGGCAAGATTGGGACGGCACTGCGCAAGCATTTGCGGCATCGGTACGATTTTCGGTTGATGTTTCATTCTCAGATTCCGGACGATCTGGACGAGAAGGACGAGGTGGTGGTTTCGGATATTTCCAATTTTGAGGCTATGGTGGAGGCCGCTGCCGGGGTGGATGCAATTGCCCATCTGGCTCTTTTTAGAACCTGGCAGGGGATGCCAAATGCACAGAGGGCGCAGGTGACGTTTGATGTGGATATGAAGGGAACGTATAATATCTACGAGGCAGCGCGGATTAATCGGGTGCCGACGGTGGTCTATGCGAGTACGAATCATGTGACCGGTATGAATGAGAAGGAGGGCATTCGTTCGGAGCCGGACAAACCGGTGCGTCCGGATGGGATTTACGGGGCTGGCAAGGCGTTTGGAGAGGCTCTGGGACGGTTTTACGCCGATCAGTACGGGATCCGGGTGTTCTGTTTGCGGATTGCCAATTTCAATGGGCTGGATGAACCGGGACGGGATTATGAACCGGGGCAGTCCCGGTGGTTCAGTCCCCGGGATATCGCTCAGATGACCTGGCGGTGTATCGAGGCAGAGGATTTGAAGTTTGAGATTTTTTATGGGGTGTCTCGGGGTGGCGAGGAGAAGTGGGATTTGTCCAATGCGCGGGAACTGATAGGGTTCGATCCGGAAGACGACGGTTCTTTGCCGGAGCATCGGGCGAAGTATAAATGAGGAAAATTTTATGACTGACGAAGAGAGATACTTGTTCGACCTCCAGGGCTATCTGGTGCTCCGCGGCGTGCTGACGCAGCAGGAGGTGGATGAACTGAATGAGATCTCGGATCGGGTATATCCCAGGGATTACTCGGATGGCAATGATTCCAAAGGGCGTCGCGGTATTCGCAATGTCCGCTATGTCTCCCGGTGGGATCCAGCTTGCCAGCGGTTGATAGATCATCCGAGGATTGTGCCGATTCTGGCGGAGTTTCTCGGTCCCAAGTTCCGCATTGATCACGATTACGCCATGTTTATGAATGCCGGCAGCGATAGCGGAAATCTGCACGGTTTGCCGGAACTGGGGACGCATCGATACTTCCACTATCTGGATGGGCAGGTGCGGACGGGTCTAACTGTCGTGACCTTTATGCTGGCTCCAGCCGGGGCGGGAGATGGTGGGTTTGTATGTATTCCGGGTAGCCACAAGGGCAATTTTCCTCAGAATCTGCCAGAGGATGTGCGCACGCTGAAGAGGGTGCCGCCCTATGTGGTACAGCCCGAGGTGGATGCAGGCGATGTGGTTATTTTTACCGAGGCGTTGACCCACGGGACGAAGGGTTGGCGCGGCACCCACGAACGGCGTGCCTTTCTCTACAAATTCAATCCGGGACACATGGCCAACCATCAGTCGTCCTACGATCCGGCGAACTATTTCGAGCCTACGCCACAGCAACGACGGATTATGGGTGCCCCGTCGGTTGGCAGTCGGCCCAATGTGATTGCTCCGTTATAGGTGCTGCGTTGAAGTAATCCTCATTTCCAAAATGGGGAAACATTCCGAATCCCGTTTCCCTGTCTCGCTGTTCCCACACCAGGCCGGTTTCGCAATAGCTCAGCGATCCGTGCGCTGGGGGTGAAAACTCGGGATGTCCCAGTAAGTCGCTTCGGAACCAGACGCTCCGGTGCTGAAAACAAACTCCCTTTTCCAGATTTTCTCGCATAAATTCAACGATGTGAGGAAAGGTGCGCTGGAATTCCGTGCCCCGCCCGTATTCGATGTGTGCTTTTAGCTCCTTCCCCGCGGTCTGTATCTCTCCCATTGACATCGGTATCCCATTTTCTATAAATAGCGCGTCCGTATTCGGATCTACCACTACCCACTTGTCCAGGTGATCGAACCAGACTTCCGCTACAAAATGTCCGTTGAAGCTGTTCACCGCTTCTGTCAATACTGCGCATCGGGCTGGAATGCCGATAGCTTGTGCGCAACTCACAAATGCCGCTGCATAGTGTACACACATTGCCACTGGCCGTTTTCCATTGTGTCCAATCTGTCCCGGAGCCCAGGCCAACAGGGTTTCGGCATCCCACGGCGCGTATTGTTCTGCTCTTGCCGAACCGGTGTGTTCCCAACTGGATGCCAGATAGGACGATAATGCGCGTACCCGTTTGATTAACGGTCCTTCATCGCGTGCAGCAGGCGGTAGCATTTGTCTCAGGGATTCAAATCTGGGTGAGTCCGCATTTTCCCATACCATCGGGGGCGGTGGGGGATCTTCTCCTTCGGCCAATCTGACCCGAATGACGTATTCACCCAGAACTGCGTTCAGATATCCCATTCGCTCACTGCGCCAGGTCTGCCCGCTATCATCGCTTACCGCGCTATCTGGCGCGGGATGTCCCGCTTCCATTGCAAGTGACCAGCCGGCCATTGCCGTGTGGTCGGTCCACAGTTCAAAGGTGTTCTCGCCTTCTTTCAGTTTTTCCACTGAGAATTCATACCATGAATATGCGCCGCGCTGCATCGGTTTTAGTGCGACAACTTTCGCACCATTTACTGACACCCGCAAGGGTGCGTCGTTTTCCGGATAGGGTCGGGCGAGAATATAAACTGTTCCCGGCGCGTTCGTCGCGGGCAATGTGAGCGTTTTGCGCGCCCGCCGAAAGATCGTTAATTCTTCGCAAAGAGATGGCATCACCCGCCCTTCTTCGCTGTAGTATAATCGGCTCATGTAAATATCTCAAATCGCGTGTCGTTGGGATAGTAAAATAAAGATACCATATTTTTTTTCAAACGCTAAATTACACTCTGTTTGGTCAAGCTGTTTGACCAGTATGCGCGTTACACTTCTATTTGCGGGAGGATTGAATGAGCAATGATCACGAAGACAGAGCATCGCGTATTCGCGTTACGGGATTGACTGCGATACCGATTGGGGTGAAGGGATATGTCAAGGTCGAGACGAATGCCGGGATTACGGGTTGGGGTGAGATCAACAATATGGAGACAAGGGTGACTTGCGCGCTTGCAGAGTCGCTTTCCGAGTTGATCATTGGAGAGAATCCCACCCGCACGGAGCACCTCTGGCAGCGGATGTTCCGCGCACATCGCAATATCCGCAACGGCGGTTTGATGGTTCACACGATTTCCGCGATTGATATGGCGCTGTGGGATATCTGTGGCAAGCTGCACGGGGTTCCGGTGTATCGCCTGTTGGGCGGTCCGTGTCGGGACAAGATATGGATGTATCCAAGTCCAAAGGCGATCAAGACCGGGCCGGGCGGCGCCCAGTATTTTGCGGGTACGCCTGCCGAGATTGAGGCAATTGTTCAGAAGATTAAAGATGCGAGAGAGAAGGTGGGGCACGACGGTGCCGTGATGTTCGATGCACATAGCTGCTTGCCACCGCCTCTGGTCAGGCAGTTTGCGGGCTATTTGAAGTCCGATGATTTGCTGTTTTTGGAAGAGGCGTGGGTGCCGGGGAATATAGAGAATATGAAGAAGGTTCGCGAGATGGTGCCGGTGCCCCTTGCGACGGGTGAGCGGGATCGCACGATCTGGGAGGTGCGGGAGATTTTGGAGGCGCAGGTGATCGATGTGCTTCAGCCAGATTGCGGTCACGGTGGGGGGATTACACAGATGAAGAAGGTGGCTGCACTCGCCGAGGCGCATTTTGTTCCCATTGCACCGCATTGTACGATGTCTCATCTGGGTTTGACGGCGAGCCTGCATGTGGCGTCGTCGGTGCCGATGTTTTTGATTCACGAGGGTTACGCGGGCGTGCTTCCCGAAGATGTGGCGATTAAGACCTGGGAAATGGATGACGAAGGTTATGTGTCGTTGCCCGAGGGACCCGGGCTGGGCGTCGAGGTCAACGAAGCGCGCGCTATCGAAGTGGGTCAGAATCCAGCGCGTCCATTCGAGTGGCCGAATGCGAGGCTTCGGGATGGGGCGGTGTCGGATTATTGATAGGGGAACAGGCTGATGAGTACGGAAGCGAGGAAGATCTACGACGAGGCGATTGTGATAGATGGTCTGAGCATTAGCAACTGGGAGAGCGACGCGGTGTTCAGGCGTTTGCGGGCCGGCAATATCACTGCTATCAATGCCACGGTGGCTACGTGGGAAAATTTTGTGCAGACGATGGCGCATCTATCGGCGTGGATGCGGCGCTTTCGCGAGCGCGATGACATCTTGCAGGTGAAAGAGACAGCCGATATTTATGCTGCCAAAGAGCAGGGGAAGACCGGGATTATTCTCAGTTTTCAGAATGCTTCGCCCATAGAAAACGAGCTGGATCGTCTGGGGCTGTTTCTCGCCCTCGGCGTGCGCGTGATTCAATTGACCTATCACGAGACCAATTTGCTGGGTAGCGGTTGCTGGGAGCGGACCGATGGCGGTCTGAGCAATTTTGGCGTGGATGCGGTGCGCGAAATGAACCGGCTCGGTATTGTTATCGATTTGTCGCATGTCGGTCCGAAAACGACGATGGACGCCATTGAGATGTCCGAGCAGCCGGTCGCCATCACCCATGCCAATGCGCGCAGTTTTTGCGGTCATCCGCGCAATAAGGAAGAAGATGCGCTCAAGCTGCTCGCGGAGAAGGGGGGCGTTGTGGGTGCCACGTCCTTTGCGAATTTTCTTCCCAGGGGATTCGATTCGACTGTCGAGGATTTTGTCGATGCTATCGACGATATGGTGGAGCGGGTCGGTATTGATCACGTGGCTATTGGGACCGATTCCACACACGATCAGCCGCTCGAGTTCTGGCATTATATCGGTTCGCAGCAGGGCACGAAGTTTCCCTCGACTTTTGCCGATGGCTCGGTGCCATACACCGAACTGAGCTTTCAGCCGAAGGGGATTGACAGCCCGGCAGAGTTTCCCAATCTGGCAGAGGCTCTCGTCAATCGCGGGTACAGCGCCGAGGATATCACTAAGCTGTTGGGCGGAAATTGGATGAATTTGTTCGAGCGGGTGTGGAATGTTTGATGTAGGGGGTCACGATATGAAAGTAGGTGTGTACGCTTCAATGTTCGGGAAGGATGATCCTCCACGTCTGGAGAGCGTGGAAAGCTATATCCAACTGGCGTATCAATTGAAGCTGGATGTGATAGATTTCCACAGCGGACGGGGATTCCGGTCGAAGCAACCGGCGTACTTGCTCGAGGTGAAGATGCGGTGTCTCCAGTACGGGCTGTCAATCGGGTACCTGGCTTCGGGTGGGCATTTTGTGGGGTCCGATGCAGAACTGGCAGAGAAACTGGCCCAGGCGAGAGCAGATGTGGATACGGCGGCGTTTATAGGTGCGCCTATGATCCGGCTGTTTTGTGGGCCGCCGCTGAAGGATGCCGAAGCGCAGAAAAGGGAGATCCGGTGTTTTCAGGATGCAGCCGATTATGCCGCAGAGAGGGGGATTGTTGTGGGGCTACAGAACCATCCTTCTACGGGGGAAGATGTGCTGCGGATTCTGGAACAGACAGATCGGGACAATTTTACGCTTATTATGGACACCGGACAGTGGGTCGGGTCGCCCGCGCGGAATCAGGGGGTGCCGGATCCAGAGGTGGATATCTATGCGTTTATGGAACAGACAGCGCCATATACGGCCCATGTCCGGGCCAAGTTTTATAAGATTGATACGGGCGAGGAGATGTGGCTGGATTATCCGCGGATTATTCAGATCCTGAAGGATGTGGATTTCAATGGCACGGTTTCGGTGGTCTTTGAAGGCAAGGATTTGAATGCGTGCGACGATACAGAGGTGATCCGGCTGGCGGTTGCCCACCTGCGGGCGGTGATTGCAGGTTGAACATCTTTTAATACTTTTCTCCATACTTTTTGACGATGAATAGCCAAGGAGGTCAGGGTTTATGAAAAAGAGACCTGTTACAGCAACCCCATCCGAAATTATTGTCGAGCAACTCGCCGCGCTGGGCGTGCAGTATGTGTTTAACAACTCTGGCTCTCGAGAGGCTCTTTTTTTTGACGCGCTCCACATAAATTCCAATGTTCACGGTATTTTGGGGCTTCACGAGGGTAGTGTGGCCGCGATGGCGGGGGGATATACGCAGGGGAATCTCGATCCGGCTGTGATGGTTGTCCATCTGGGCGCCGGTCTGGCGCAGTGTTTGGGGCAGTTGATCAATGTCTGGAGTGGAAGTCTGCCCGTTGTGGTGCTCACGTTTGCGGGGGATACGGGGAGTTATGGAGACCGGGTGGGTCTGGATTTGACGCACAATGTGGGGCCGACTTCGATTGCGGAGCCTTTTACCAAGGCGAGCTGGACGGTGATTGAATCGGATGGCTTGCCACAGGCGATTGAGCGCGCGCTGCGCGTTGCCAAAACACCGCCGGTCGGTCCGGTTCACCTCGCTGTTTACGATCGGTTGCTCGGAAATGATATGGTGAGTGCAGAGATTATTGAGGGAGAGATTCAGTCCGTGCGGGCGGGTTATCCGGCAGATGATGATGTCGAAGCCGTTATTCGCGCGCTGTCCGATGCCCAGCGTCCGTTGTTTTATGTGGGGGACGGTATTTGGAAGAGTGGGGCAGAGGCGCGAGTTATGGCGTTGGCAGAGCAGTATGGATGCCCGATTGCGGGTACATGGACCGAGATGCGCAGGACTCCGCAAAGCCACAGTCTGCACTGTGGGCGGATCGCAGAGGCTATTGCGGAGGTGTCACCCGATCTGATTGTGTGCATTGGCGTGCGCCACAATGGTCGCGGGAAACCCCAGGATTTTGATGCGTTGTCGCGGGCGCAACGCCTGATTGGAATTGGGCCAGATGTCGAGAATTTTACGAATCTTCCGGGATTGGATCTCGCGATTTTGGCAGATGAGTTCAGGACGCTTGAATGTATTGAGCGCGCTTCGTCTCAGGTGTCTTTTGCCGAGCGTCTCGCCCGCGCCGAGATGCACGCTGCTACACTCCACGCAAAGCGAAAAGCGGCGGCAAAGCGCGTGGCGCAGGAGGCGGGGCAAGTGAGACCCTATGTGCTGGTGGATGCAATTGATCGGGGGCTGGAGAGGTTGGGCGGTGGTTTGATGATGGTCGAGCAATACGCCCTGCCAATAGATAGTCGAGGAGATGCTTATGGCGCAGGGCGCAATGCCTATGTCCGGGCGGCCGGGGGATCGGAGGGTTATGGGATTGGCGGGACGATTGGTTTGAAGCTGGCAGTGCCGCACAAGCCCGTGGTTGGGCTGGTGGGCGATGGGTCGATGTATTATGCCGATTCCGGGCTTTGGACGGCTGCTCACCACCAGATTCCGGTGCTTTTTGTGATTCCAAATAATCGGTCTTATGGGATTGTGGCGACTAATTTTGAGCGGGCGGGCGGTGTGATGAAGGAAACGGGAGAATACCCGGGCGTGGTTCTGGACGGGATTGATCCGGTGAAAATTGCAGAAGGGTTTGGTGTGGAGGGGATGCAGGTCGATGAAGAGTCGGATCTGGATGGTGCTATTGCGCGGGGATTGGATGTGGTGGAGGGCGAGGAACGCCCCTTTTTGCTGGATGTAAAATTGCCTCTTGGGCTGCCCGAGGGCGGACGAGCGGCAACGCCTTTCCATCTGACGGAGATTCGGAGCAAGGCGAGTGCGGCGTAATGGGTAATGGGGTAAATTTGAAAGTTTAAGTTGCATATTGTCACATCTTCGGTTATTTATGGTGAGGTGGTGCCGCTGGGCAGCCTGAGCGAGGTGCTCAAGCGGTTTGAGCGCGGGACACTTTAGATTACGCGATTCACTAATCACTTTTTTCAGGAGATAGTTTTATGGCACTTAAAGTTGGCGTTGTTGGTATGGGTGGTGTTGGCAACCGGCATGCAGGCTGTCATGTAGAAGACGACCTTGCAGATCTCGTTGCGGTGTGCGATGTTGTCAAAGAGTCCGCGGATAGGGCTGCGGAAAGACATGGTGTTAAAGCTTATTATAATCTCAAAGATATGTTGGAGAATGAGGACCTGGATATTGTCGATGTTACGACCGGGGGAAATGAGAATGGCAGTTGGCACTATGAACCGACGATGGAGGCTCTCGCCGCTGGCAGACACGTTTTGTGTGAAAAACCCCTGTCCAACGATATTGACGAAGCCCGCGATATGGTCGCTTATGCCGCAGAACAAAATCTGTACCTCGGCTGCAATCTCAACCATTATTTCTCTCAGCCTGCGGACAAAGCGCGGGAATATATCGCAGAAGGCAAAGTGGGCGAACAAATTTATTGTATTCACAAGATGGGTTTTGCAGGGGGCGAAGCGACTTATAGACCAGGCAAAGGGCCTAAGTCGTGGGGGCATCCCTATTTTCACGTTAAGGCTTTTCTCACGCATCCTTTCAGCGTGATGCGTGATTTTTGCGGTAATATCACCCATGTGCAGGCATTTTTTGACCGTCCCAGTTTTCGCAAGCAAGCAGGCGATCTCATGATTTCCCTCAACAGTATTCACGTGCGCTTTGAGAGCGGCGCAATGGGGTATTTGCTGAGCCAGCGCGGCGATGTCACTTTTGGTCTGGGCGGCTGGTGGAGCGTTGAGGTGGCGGGTACGCTCGGGACTTTTTGTATTGAAAATTGCGTTGAAAAAATCACTTTCTGGCCCGCGCCCGGCACAGCACCTATGCCGGAGAATATGTCGCACGGTGCCGCGCCCGGTCCCATTGTAGATGATACGGGGATTACTGACTTTGGCTCCACCTTTCCCAATCGCATCCACGCTTTTCTCGAGGATGTCACCAATGGTGTGCCCCGGGAAGAACTCCGCGCTTCGGGTCACGATGCGCTCGCGGCTCTCGAATACACGTGGGCGGCGATTGAGTCCTATGAAAATGGCGGTGTGCTCGTCACGCCCAATCCCCTGCCTTTGCTCAAACGAGATCCGATGATTTAAAAAGCAAAAACGGGACCAGATTCAGGTGTCCCGTTTTTTGTTGTATTTTACTCTTGCAAATTCCATGCCAGTCCCTTTTGTAGATTAAGAAATAGTTGTAAAATCGGTATAAGGGATGTATGTTATCGCTGTCAAAGAATATCCAATCTCATTTAACAAAGGAAGGAGCTATGAATCTAAGGGAAGAAATCAAGGACGACATCGCGATTATTACCCTTACAGGTGAACTGATGGACGGTCCTGATGTTATGCCGTTTCACGATCACATCAAGCAACTCGTTGCAAGTGGCACCAATCGCGTGATTGTCGATTTTTCTGCCGTCAGGTGGTTCGGCAGTGCGATGCTCGGGGTTCTCACGGCTTCTCTGGCGACTGTCAAAGCAGCGGGTGGCGATTTGCGCCTGGTGGGTATTACCAGAAGAATCGAGAGCATTCTCATGGTTACGTCTCTGGCTTCGGCCTTCCAAACGTTCAGAACGTTGAACCGCGCTATGGTCAGTTTCAAGCATGAGTAAACGATCATCCGCAGAGCGGATGGCTTTTGACAATTGACGATGTCACATTCTGAACTCACCCGCAGTATTCGATTGTATCCGATTTATGCCCCCATCGCGCAGGCGGATTTCTGGTTGCCCGTCTTTTTTCTCTATTTTAACCAGCACATGCCCATTGAGCAGGTGCTGCGTCTTGAAGCTATTTATTATGCCGCCGTTGTTATTCTCGAAGTGCCCTCCGGGTATTTGTCCGATACCCTGGGTCGTCGTCTGACCCTTCTGATCTCTGCTGTTTCAGCGATCTTTGCGTATGCTCTGTTTTTTTCAGGTGGGTCTTTTGGCGTTTTTGCGCTGGCGCAAATTGGGTTGGCTGCAAGTATGGCCTTTCGATCTGGCACGGATACGTCGTTTCACTACGATTTGCTCAAATGTTTGGGGCGAGAAGATGCTTATCCTCAACGCGAAGCGCGCATTACGCGGAATGTTTTTATTGCTTCGGCAGGTGCTGCGCTTCTTGGAGGGGTGGTGTCTATCTATGCTTTGCGCGTCGCTTATGGTTTGTCTTTGTTGGCGGCGTGCGTGGCTTTTGTGCTGGCCTTGTTATTTGCCGAACCCGACCGGGAGTCCAGTTCTACGCGACAGGCTTCGGGATTTTTTTTGCAGATTCGCGCCTGTCTCGCGTATCTCAGCCAACCCGTACTCGGGTGGTTGATGTTGTTTTCCGTTTTTATGACGGTTGTCAATCATATCCCCTATGAATTTTATCAGCCCTATATCCAGTTGCTTGGCGCCCAGGCTTCCACCCCGTTGCTTACGGGTTTGCACACGGCGCTGACGATGGGCATTGCCGCGTGGTTTGCAAAACAGAGTATTCGCCTGCGCGATCATTTCGGTACCCGGTCAGCACTTATGCTCAGTGCAGGGGTGCAGGTTGTTCTCATTTCATTGATGGGGTTCTTTTTTCACCCTGTTGTTGCGCTTCTGTTGGCTTTTCGCTCTGTCCCGCGCGCGCTTATGATTGCGCCTCTCAATGCGGCGACTGTTCCGCGCTTGCAACAACACCATCGCGCGACGTATCTTTCGATTCAGAGTCTGATTGGGCGTTTGTCATTTTCGCTTTGTCTTGCTCTTCTCGCCGGTGTTTCGTCGTCGGAAGGTTCAGATGTTGCGCTGTCGCATACGCTTTTGCACTGCGCGGTCTTTGCCATTGCGGGGTGCGTTGTCCTCGCTGTTATCGCTGTTGTGATTCCCAGGTCGCAGTGGCGGTTGACCCCTGAATAGGATTTGATGATGAACTCATTTCTTAGAAAACCGAATTTGTTATTTATTTTTACCGATCAACAACGCGCGGATACGATGCGGTGTTATGGCAATGATCATATTGATACGCCGCATCTCAATGCGCTTGCGGATAAGAGTTTTGTCTTTGAGAATGCCTATGTGAGTCAGCCCGTGTGCAGTCCTTCGCGCGCCACGATGTTGTGCGGTCTCTACCCGCATACCGCGCGCGTGCCGGCGTGCAATGTTCCCCTGCCTCGAGATGTGCAGACTATTGCGGAGATGGTGTCTTCGGATTATCGCTGTTGTTATAATGGCAAGTGGCATCTCGGCGATGAAATTTTTCCGCAGCACGGTTTTTCCGAGTGGGTTGGTACCGAGGATTCGTACCGTCGTTTTTTTTCGAGTTCTGAACGCCATGCATACCGCAGTGCCTACCATCACTTTCTCGTGGAAAATGGTTTTGAGCCCAATTCCGAATCCGAAGGTCAGCGCGTTTTTTCCCGCCATGTTGAAGCGAGTATGGATGAACCGTTTACCAAGGCGTCTTTCCAGGGCGACCGCGCTGCCGAATTTATACGCGCGTGTGGCGATCAGCCCTTTGTGCTGGCGGTGTCTTATCTGGAACCGCATCCACCGCATACGGGTCCGTTAAACGATTATTACGATCCTTCAGAACTTCCCGTTGGTCCCGCGTTTCGCCAGAAGCCACCGGCTCATGCGTCTCTTCTCAATCGCGTTTTGTCCGCTTATTATATGGAGTCCGAGGAATACGGTTACGATCTTCGCACAGATGAGGGCTGGCGTGCTGTTCGCGCGCGCTATTATGGCAATGTTACGTTGATTGATCGCTCTGTTGGCAAGATTCTCGCTGCGCTTGAGGAGAGCGGGCAGGCGGATAATACGATTATTGTTTTTACCAGTGATCACGGCGAGATGGTGGGCGATCACGGCATTTTGGGCAAGACTGTTCTGTACGAGGAGTCCGTCAGGGTTCCGCTTCTCATTCATGTGCCCTATTTGTCCAATCAGCAGCGTGTGATTGGGGGAAATATTTCACATATTGATCTCGTGCCTACGCTTCTGGATTTGATGGGTGAATCTATTCCCGATCATCTGCAAGGCGAGAGCCGCGCGTCCGTACTGAATGGGGGTGCGACATTATCGGAGAATGATGTTTTTATTCAGTGGAACCGCAGCGATGGACACCCGCGTCCCGGCGAGGCCGAGGTCAATCCCGCTATGAGTACGCCCTGGCGATCTGTTATTTCCGCTGATCGCTGGAAGCTCAATCTCAGTGTGCACGATCAGTGTGAACTCTACGATCTGAACGCTGATCCATGTGAAACCGTCAATTATTTTGACGATCCCAAATGCCGGGGCCGCATCCAGGATCTGACCGAGCGTATTCGTCAATGGCAGATGCAGACGGATGATAGGGTTCCGTTGCCAGAGATTTAGCAGGAGGATTGCCTTGTTAAATTCCAAACGAGAACAATTTGCCCGCGATGGGTTCTATGTGTTCGAGAATATTCTCGATTCTGTTCTGGTGGATCGATTGCAGCGTTTTAGCGATGATGTACTCTCGGAACAGGATCCGGAGCATTTTGAGATGCATCGCACGACCGGGAGTATGGTTATGATCGATTGGGCTATGGCGTATCAGTATCCTGTGATGGCTGAACTCATCGCCCATCCCAATGCGCTCAATGCGTTAAAACAGCTCGGGTTTGATGAACCGAAGTTTGGGCATGGACGCATTATCAGCAAGCCACCGCATAGTCCACCGCTTTTCTGGCATGAAGATGGTCGTTTTTGGGATGATCCGGTGAGCTATACGACGCAGCCCATTCAGTGTTTTTTGATGTATTATCTGACCGATACGATGCCGCAAAACGGGTGTTTGCGCGTGGTCCCGGGGTCGCATCTGAAACGCCATGCTTTACACGACAAAATTTCTCCGAGCCATACAGATGAACTCAGAACATTTGCCAATCCGGATGATCCGGGGTTTTCGCGGGTGGATGACGAGATCGATGTTCCCGTTAAAGCCGGCGATCTCGTGATGGGTTATGGCAGCTTGTTGCACGCTTCGCATGCGAACCAGACAGATCAGCGCAGGACTGTGCTTACGATGTGGTACTATCCAGATTTTGTCGCTTTGCCCGAGCGTACGCAGGCCACGGTCGCTTTGGCAGAAGGTAATAATAGTGATACTGTGTCATCGTCTGAAGAGGCGCTGATGGAGCCGCTCAGAATCGCGTATGATGGCGAGGCAGAGCCGATAGAGATACAGTGGATACCTGGTGAGGAACTGAAGTGAGAAAATGTCCAATTCGAAAAGAGGTTAGTTATGCCAAAAGTCCTTCTCGCGTCTAATAAGCGCATTCGCGATAGCTATTTTCCGCCGGAGGAACTCGCCCGCCTCGAGACCTTCGCCACATGGGATTGGTTTGAGTGCGAGGGTGGCAATATTTATGAAGCCCCTCGCGATCCCGGAACTATTGCGGGTTTAGTTGATTGTATAGGGGATGCGGATGCTGTCGTCGTGTGCTCCGGGTGTCCCACGATCGATGCCGAGGTGATGGATAATGCGCCAAATTTGAAGTTGGTTGGCGAATTAGAAGGCGACCGCTTTGCCGCGCGCATTGATCTCGATGCTGCCTGGGAACGCGGTATCCGCACGGTTGATACGACTCAAGGGTCGTCTTATCCGGTTGCCGAATGGGCACTCGCGCTTATTCTTATCGCGCTGCGCAATGCGGGGGCGGCTTTTCGCTGCATTATTGCTGGGGATACACACAATGCTAAAAACCGCGATATGCGCGGTATGTTGACCGGCAAGCGCGTCGGTCTTATTGGGTGTGGGCACATGGGTCGTCGTCTCATTTCTTTTTTGCGTCCTTTTAATACGGATATTTGGGTTCATGATCCGTATTTGTCTCGCGATATTGCCGAGATTGTCGGTTTTACGCAGACTTCGATGGATAAGATTTTTGCGGAATGCGATGTTATTGTCTGTGTTGCCCCGCTTACACCGCGCACCAGAGGTATGATTGGGAAACGCGAACTCGATCTCATCCAACCCAGGTCGGCTTTTGTCAATGTTTCACGCGGCGCAATTGTCGATTCAAATGCTTTGATCGAACGCCTTAAGCGAGGTGATATTACCGCGGGTCTCGAGGTTTTTGATCCGGAACCTATTCCTCCCGATAGTGAGATTATTCACCTTCCCAATGTGTTTTTAAGTCCGCATTTTTCGGGCTATACAGGCGATGATTATCCCCACTTTTTCAAACTTATGGTCGATGAACTCGATCGCTTTTTTCAGGGGCACGAGACGTGGTTTGACCTTACGCCACAATCGCAGGCCAATCGCAGAGGCGACTGATCACTTTTTCAAGTTTTGCATTTTGGGTATATTCAAATTAGCCATATCGGGAGACATTATGTTTCGCCTCTTTCTCGCAACTGTCTGCGTCATTTTGATGGCTTGCCAGAATTCGCCAGAACAGAAAGCCGAACCCCCTCAGCGCCCGCAGTTTGCCGCGGCAGATATTGAAAGGGGGAAGGCTCTTTACACGAAATACGGGTGCGCGGTTTGCCATGGTCGCAACGGCCACGGCAATGGTCAGATTGCGCGTACTCTGAATCCAAGGCCCCGCGATTTTCACGATCCCAAAGTTTATAAATACGGGCGTTCGGTCGAGGCTGTTTCGCGTACGATCCTCAAGGGCGCGCTCAATGAACGGGGTATGGGTATGCCTGGCTATCCCCAAATCCCGGAGGAAGAACGCAGGATTATTTCCATTTTTATTGTTTCGCTACAGAAATGAGAGCGTGTCTTTTTCTTATATTTTTCCTGATTCTGCTTGGGATGGGATGCAGTGATCGGGATATTTCTTCTGTGACCATTAAAAACGCATGGGTGCGGCAGAATATTCCGCCTCAGAAGATGACGGCGGCTTATTTGGCTATCCACAATGAGGGGATGGCGACTGCGCTCGTTTCTGCTTCTACGCCTGCGGCTGAGGTTGCCGAGATTCACGTTATGACGACTGATGGCAATATTATGCGTATGAAAAAAATTGACCGTTTGCCGATTCCGGAAGATGGTTCGGCTACTTTGCAACCCGGGGGTAACCATCTCATGCTTATTGGTCTTAGACGCGATTTGGCTGTGGGCGATTCTCTCGCGCTTACGCTTACTTTTGCAAATGGTCAGGTACAGATGGTTCGGGCACCTGTTGTTTCGTTTCGGAATGAAGGGCGCAGATGAATACGATCCGCAGATGGACGCAGATGGGCGCAGATAAATGGCGAGGGATAAGGGGGGGCTGGAGAGGCTCTTTGCACTTTGTACTTTGCACTTTGCTGTTGCTATTTGTGGCCTGTAAACCGCTTGAGCGCACGCCGCAGTCCGATCCCGACCTCACCCTTTCTGCCGATCCCTATCCTTTTGGCGGCGATTTGACGCTTGTTGATCACGATGGCAATTCATTCAATTTGGCAGATCAACAGCGTCCGTTTCTTCTTTTTTTTGGCTATGCGAGTTGTCCCGATGCGTGTCCTCAAACTATGGCGCGGCTTGCGAGTGCTTATACGATTTTAGGCGAGGATGCACGCGATCTCAGGACGCTTTTTGTCAGTGTTGATCCCGGGCGGGATTCCCCGCAAATGCTCAAAACTTATTTGTCGCATTTTGACGTGCCAGCCGTTGGTCTTACAGGGGTGCAGGATAGCATTGACGCGGTGGTCAAGCGCTATGCGGCTCATTATGAGATTGGCGAGCGGAATTCCGCAGCGGGATATCTTATCGACCATTCCCTCTATACGTATCTTATTGACCAGAACGGCGATTTGCGTTTCTTTTTTCGCCCGTCCCATACCGCCGAAGAAATTGCGACTGTGGTTCGTCAATTGTCCAGGTGAATTTTGTGGGGATAAAGCATGATGCGAGTCGCTTGCGATGTGCCCTACACTGAGGGAATCAAATACGCGGGGTCTAAGTTGAAACTTCTTCCGCATATTTTGCAACTGGTTAAGAGGGTTGATGCTAAGACGGTTTTGGATGGGTTTTCGGGTACGACGAGGGTGTCGCAGGCGTTCGCGAGGCTGGGTTATACGGTTGTTTGCAATGATGTTGCGGTGTGGTCGAAGGTTTTTGGGACGTGCTATTTGTTGAATAAAAAGAGGCGAGAGGATTACCAACCGCTTATTGATCATCTCAATGCGCTTTCGCCTGTGGATGGGTGGTTTACGGAGCACTATGGGGGTCAGCCCAATAACGGATGTGCGATACAGCGAGATGGGCGCAAGAGGCCGTGGCAAATACACAATACCCGTAAATTAGATGCGATTCGAGGGGAGATTGACGCGCTGAAGCTCGATCCGGTTGATGAGGCTGTGGCGCTTACAAGTCTGGTTTTGGCGCTGGATCGCGTGGATAGCAGTTTGGGGCATTTTGTTTCTTATCTGAGGGACTGGTCGCCGCGCTCTTATAAAGAGCTTGTGCTGAAGGTGCCGAGTATTTTTCGGTCATCAGGGGAGCATCGGGTGTTTCAAAGGGATATTTTTGATCTCATTCCCGATATATCCGTTGATCTGGCGTATTTCGATCCCCCTTATGGATCAAATAACGAGAAGATGCCGCCGTCGCGGGTGCGGTACGCTTCGTATTACCATTTGTGGACGAGTGTGATTTGTGCGGATAAACCGGCTCTTTTTGGGAAGGCCAATCGCCGCAGGGATACGTCGGATTCTGTGGCGGCGTCTGTTTTTGAGGAGTTTCGGCGGAGTGATGAGGGGCGCTTTATTGCTGTTGAGGCGATTGAGGATCTCATTGCGGCGACGCGTGCGCGATGGGTTATTCTGTCGTACAGTTCTGGGGGGCGGGCGACTGCCAGGGCGTTGAACGATGTGATGCGGCGCAATGGCGAGATAGTGGATGTGGTCGCGCTCAATTACAAGAAGAATGTGATGGCGGGGATGAAGTGGACGAATGAATGGTTGAGAGATGCAGAGCAACCAAATCGGGAGTTTTTGTTTTTGCTCCAGAAGAAGGCGGTCTGACACATACTATGTCTCCAATTCTCTTTGAATACGGGCCGATTCGCATCGGCGTTTATGGCGTGATGCTCGCGGTTGGTTTGATTTGTGCGTCGTGGGTGCTCAAACGCGAGTTTCGGCGTCGGGGTCTTGACCCCACGCTGTCAGATCGCATTGCATTTGTCGCTGTGATCGGCGGTATTGTGGGTAGTAAAATTTTTCACGTTTTTGAGTATCCCCACGCTTTTGTAGCCGATCCTTTTGGCACGATTTTTTCTTCTGTGGGTTGGGCCTGGTACGGCGGGCTTTTGGGTGGGGCTGCGACTGTGCTCCTTTGGCTTCGCCGGTATAATGCGCTCGATTGGCCCGCTGTGGATGCAATTGCACCGGCTCTTGTGGTGGGGTACTTTTTTGGGCGGGGAGGATGTGAGCTTTCGGGCGATGGATGCTATGGGATTCCCACGGATTTGCCCTGGGGGATGGCTTATCCCAATGGTCTTGTGCCCACGCTCGATTTTGTGCATCCGACGCCGATTTACGAGATGATTCAGATGGTTTGTATTTTCGGGATTCTGTTGGCTCTGCGCGATCGTCTCAGGCCCGGTATGGTTTTTGGTTTTTATCTCGTTTTGATGGCTGTTGCCCGCTTTTTTGTCGAGTTTGTGCGTCTCACGCCCGAGGTTTTTATGGGGCTTACGGTGCATCAATGGGTCAGTATTGGTCTCGTGATTACGGGGCTTTATCTCATTAATTTGCGTCGAACAAGACCTCAGAATTGACAAAATTATGATCTCGGTTTATTTTTGAACTCACATGGATCAATGGTTCGGACAGAATTAAGCGGCAATATTGCCATAATTGATAAGATATTTGTATTTGGGTGATTTTTTTATGTGCTTAGGGTCAAGATCAAACATTGAAAAAAACTTTTCAAGGAAAAAAGTGTTGAAATAACAGGCTTTTATGCTGGTCATCGAAAAAGGCTTTGTCGGGGTATCTGACTGGGTTTTCAAGTGCTCTGCTTTGGATAGATTCAGCGTTGTCAAGGACGCATTAAAATGGAAGTCGAGGCGTTTTTGATCCCGGGTTTGCGCATCGGATAGGCCAGTAAATTGTTTGGCATCACGAAAAATAAATTCAATCTGGAAGCGTGCTTTGTAATAGGTGACCACGCTTTGGGCCTCTAAATGCGGATCGGTAGAAAACAAGAGGACATAATTTTTCTTGCTCTTGATCTTCTCATTGAGTAGGACAACGACTTTGAGATTTCTTTTAAAGCATTGGTGATTGAGTATCTGGCTATACAAGGCAATGCCGTCTTGTGTGTGGTGATAGGTAAAGCGCGATAAGTCCTGCCAATCAACTTTGCCGTCGTATGTTTTCTGATTGCCAGAGCCTTTCTCCCTTTTGGGGCCTGTATAAAGATAGCGCATGTTGGCATCGTATCGCAATCTGCCAATTTGGTGGAGGTGGCGGGAGGTCACGCCATCAATAAATTTCTTCTTCGAGAAGAAGCCATCCACACACAGATAGGTTTCATCCGCGTTGAGGTAAGGTGTTATCTCTCGTAAGTGTTGTAAATACTGGTCAATACGGTTTTCACCATCACTATCACCATCACCTTGTTGGCTGTTTTCAGTCTCAGAGATAGGGGCGGTTTGTCGAACCGAAAGAGGATAGGCTGTGTTTTCTTCCACATCAACAAGTGCCACCCCACTGATTTCTAAGCCCTTTTCTGTTTTGCAATGACAGCCATTGAAAAAGTAGTCTAAGCCATAAGTTTTGTTCCCAGATTTGGGGATAAAAGAGGCATCTAAGGCCAGGATACGCGCAGGTGCTTGGTCTTGGTCTTGATCTTGATTTTGGTCTTGATCTTGATCTTGATCTATACAGTCATTGATGATGGCACGGTTGAACGCCATAAAGTTAAAGGATTTGTCAAATTGGCGTGCGTATGTGCGCTCACTGTAATGGGAATAACGTGAAAGGTTGCGAAAATTGATTTTGCCTCGTGCAATGAGTATGGTAGTAAAAAGCGTGATGAGAAACTTTTTTTGGGGTTTGCATAAGTTTATCCGATTGAGTATCTTTTCTGCCAGTTCCATTGTGCCGTCTCACTTGTTTGGATTGTCGTTGATTTGGATATCTTTGACATCCAATCTGCGTGAACGGCACTTTTTTGTCTATGATTTTTTGTAACCTTTAAAAAAAACTGTCCGAAGTATTGATGGATATTCGATTTTACAATACGCTGACGAATCGCGAAGAAGTTTTTGAGCCGCTTGATCCTCCAAATGTGGCGATGTATTCCTGTGGTCCAACGGTGTACGATTTTGCCCATATCGGCAATTTCAAGTCTTTTTTGTTTTCTGATGTGCTCCGTCGATTTCTCGATTTGGCCGGTTATAACGTTACCCATGTGATGAATATTACCGATGTGGGACATATGACGGACGACGATGTGGCCGATGCGACCGGCGAGGACAAAATCGCGGTGGCTGCGCGCAAGCTCAAGGAGGAAAAGAAGTCGGGCAAGTTGCCCGATGATGCGATTTCTAATCCCGATGATCCGTTTGAGGTGGCGCAATATTTTACGGATGCATTTATCGAAGATGCGCGTTTGCTGGATATTAAAGTGGCGCACGGCTATCCGCGCAATATGCCGCGTCCTACGGAACATATCGATGCCATACAGGTGATGATTCAGAAGTTGTTGGATAAGGGGCACGCCTATATTGCCGATGATGGTGTGGTTTATTTTAGTGTTGACTCTTTTCCCGAATACGGTCGTCTGTCGGGCAATGATCTGGAGCAGCTCATCGCGGGTTCTGGTGGCCGCGTGCTTGAAGAACACCAGGCGATCAAGCGCAATCCCGCTGATTTCTTTTTGTGGAAGCCCGATCCGTCGCATATTATGAAATGGCCTTCTCCGTGGGGTGAGGGGTATCCGGGCTGGCATATCGAATGCTCGGCCATGGCGATGAAGATGCTGCGGCGCGAGGTTATCGATATTCACACTGGGGGCGAGGATAATATTTTTCCGCATCACGAATGCGAGATTGCTCAGTCGTGCTGTGCGACGGGGCATTCGCATTTTGCGAGGTACTGGATTCACCCGCGCTATTTAATGGTGGAAGGCGAGAAGATGTCCAAGAGCAAGGGCAATTTTTTTACGGTGCGCGATGTGCTCAAGGGCAAGGTGACCGGGCGTCCCGTTCATCCTTCGGTTTTGCGTTACGAACTCATTAAGACGCATTATCGCACGCAGACCAATTTTACGCAAAAAGGTCTTCAGGATTCGGCCAGTGCTGTACGAAGATTTCACGAGTTTGGGCAGGAGCTGGCCCAGGCGGCGAACGGCAATGCGACGGAGGTCGGCAATGATCATCCCGTTGTTGCCGATTTTCTCAGTGCGCTGTCCAGCGATCTCAATATCAGTGCAGCACTTGCGGTTGTGCATAACTGGATGGGGCAAAAGGTAGATGACCCGTCCGAAGCGCTGGATGTGTTTGATAAGATCAATAGTGTGTTGGGAATTGCCGATCTTTCGGGATTGGTCAAGACTGATTCATCGGATGAGACAGATACCAGCGAGGCGATTTGCAAACAGATTGATGAGGCCCGCGCATCCAAAGATTACGATACTGCTGATCGTCTGCGGCAGGATCTCATCGATGCGGGCTATGAGGTGCGTACCACGCCGAAAGGGACGATGGCTGTGAAGCAGTTGGCGTAGAGGCAGTGGACAGGAAATAAAGACAAATGGAATTACAATATGGGGATTCTTAGCACATTCTTCAATGCTATGATTCGTAGCGCGGGGCACGACGCCTATCGCTCAACAAAAAGAGTTGTGACAGATGTGGGCAAACAGGCATCGCGTCGCACTGCTATTGAGGCAGATTACGATGTAATTCAAGAAGTTGACGAGGGGTTAGAAAATACTGCTGATATGTATACCGCGGCAGACAATCCTATTGAAATTGGCCATCGTGTGGTGCGAGGAGCGATTGATATTTTAGAGAAGCACATTGAGGAAGGCAAAGAATCACAGGTTGATGCAGAAATTATTGAAAGTATTGAGACTAATCTTGACCAACTTTTAAGGATTGATATGCTGGAAAGCCAAGTGGAGAATATGCGGAGTTTGTAGGAACAGACAATTTGGAGGAAGAAACAGATGAATCAGCTACTTGTGGATATGGCTGGTCCCGAACCGATGACCTCACAACAGGGGCCTGTTGAAGATCAAAGACAACAGCAGCTTGCAACTTGGCTGTGGGCAGCTTTTGAATCTGAGCCGCTTGAAGACGGAATGGATCATCCGGCCGAGGAGATCATTGAACAGGCATTGCATTCCAATGAAAGCCAGTGCGTTCTCGATGTGTTGAGAGCACTCTCCTTGGACGTCGTGCATCCGAGTTTTGCGGCATCGGTTTTGCGTTGTCTCGGCCGACAACAAAATCCGGGGACAGATACTTGGCGCACCGATCTCGTGCGCGACGGCTTGGCTGTGGATGATGTGGAGATTAGAGATGCTGCGGTGTATGCAGCAGAGTGGTGGGGTGGCAGAGAGATGCGGAATGTGCTACAATCCCACTCTGAGTCGAAACCTTGGCTGCGAGATTATATTCGGGATGTGATTGAAGATTTGGGAGAGTAGGCGATGTTCCTGGTTCGGAAGATCACACGTGCCAAGTGGGATTCCAACTCAGAGTTATCAGTGGGAGAGATTTCGGCTGATGCTGTGACCAGTGATCTCAGAACACAGAGAAATTCCTTATCCTTTTGGCGATGTCGTACGGAGACAAATGGCGATGTCGCAGATGCCGCACTGGCGATCGCTGCAGCACGCGATCAGGTTGATACGATTGATATTGTTTGGCTTGATGAGGATGAATTGCGGACTGATGACCAAAGGTTGAGTAGCTCCGAAGGACGAACACCTGTCACAGAATTGGTCGGGTTACATGTTGATGTGTACTGTCTCGATTATGTTCGCCTTGGACAAATCGCACGCCGCATTGTTACAGCATTAGAAGAAAAACGATGTCTCAGAATTACGAGAGCACGAGTTAAGAGGCTCTTGGCGGAAGCAGTTGTGCAAGGACGGGTCAAACTTGCCGATCTCCAGACCAGTGTCCAAACGGAAGTGCAAAAGTCGCTTGATCCAGATACGTCTTGACCAGAAAACCCACGGCCTTTTGAAACCCTATCAGGTGGAGCCTGTTGACACTAACCACTAACCACTGCCTTTCAGGACTTTTCCCATTACCCGTATGCGCCGTTTGCGCCAGAGAGGGACCACGCGCCGATGGCCTACGAAAAGTTGCATCAATCACAGGCTTGCAACCCAAACCTTAAATACTTTATCAAAACGATTGAGCTTTAAAAGGAGATATTCAAAATGCCATTCTATCTATACAACAAAAATCCCATCAATGGGGGATTCTCAGAGTATATACAGGTGGGAGAAATTAGCCTTGCTGGTAGGAATAATGTTATTTATGGATCCCTAACAGCGACAAATCAGTTGCAACAGAATCGAGGTCAAAATGCTGGGATTGGATGGCATTTGAGCGAATTCGACTTGCTTGGAACTGCCACAGAACAATATTTGAACGAGCCCGTCTTGGCTAATGAATACGCTATTGTAATTGATCTAAAGCCAAATGTTGCAAACAATGTATCACTCTATGAAATAAAAGATATCTGGGGATTTTCCGATTCGGATTATACGCCAGTCGCCCTTAGGATAGAACTCCTTTTTGGTGATCATCATCACCAAAATCCTGACGCTTTCAAGGAGAGGTTCATGGATGATAATTGCCCTAGAGACCAGGTACATGAATTTCTATATTTGCAAGGTGGATATGGTTCTGGAACATGGAATTGGGGACGAGTTGGGCTGGTCAATGGCGCGTTGCTTTGGCCAGATGCACTTGAGTTCTTTTGTAGAGAGATCCAAAACAGGATGCAAGGCGGAGTCCCGTAGATTAAATCAAGAAACTTATTGGTCTTTCAAAAAAATTTGCTGATATGTTTTTTCGATAGACTGGATTGCGGCTTAAAGCATGCCGCAATGACAACCGCCGTTCGTCACTCCGGCGTAGGCCGGAGTCCAGTGAGTTTAGGCATGAAACTTATTTCAAAGACCAATAAAGCCGTTTTTTACCACTAACCACTAACCACTGACTTTCATGACTTTTCCCATTACCCGCCTGCGCCGTTTGCGTCAGAGTGAGACGACGCGTCGAATGGTGCGCGAAAATTATGTGCGCGTTGACGATTTGATTATGCCCCTGTTTGTGTGCCCGGGCAGAGGCGTGAAGAAGGAAATCGGGTCTATGCCGGGCAACCATCAGATGTCGATAGATGTCATGGTTGAGGCGTGTAGAGAAATTGCTGATTTGGGCATTCCCGCGGTGATTCTGTTTGGGATTCCCGATCACAAAGACGCGCGGGGCAGTGGGGCTTTGTGCGATGATGGCATTATTCAGCGTGCGATATCTGCGATTAAAGAAACTACGCCTGATCTCTATGTGATTACGGATGTGTGTTTGTGCGAATATACGGACCACGGGCATTGCGGTGTGATTGTGGATAATGATGTGCATAATGATGAAACGGTTGATCTTCTCGTCGAGGAATCCCTTTCCCATGTTCGCGCGGGCGTAGATATGGTCGCGCCTTCCGATATGATGGATGGCCGGGTTGGGGCTATTCGCTCGGCTCTGGATGCCCAGGGGTTTGACCATATACCGATTATGGCATATTCGGCCAAATACTGCTCGAGTTTTTACGGTCCATTTCGCGAAGCGGCAGAGTCCGCGCCGCAATTTGGCGACCGCCAGTCCTATCAGATGGATCCGGCAAATGGCGACGAGGCCATGCGCGAAGTGGCTCTGGATATCGAGGAGGGCGCGGATATCGTGATGATCAAGCCCGCATTGCCCTATCTGGATATTATTTACCGGGTGAAAACGGAGTTCGGCGTGCCGGTTGCCGCGTACAATGTCAGCGGCGAGTTTGCGATGCTCAAAGCTGCTTTCGCAAATGGCTGGCTGGATGAAGTTCGGGTGCGAGATGAGGTTCTGGTGAGTATTAAACGCGCAGGCGCAGATCTTATTCTGACCTACTTTGCGCGCGATATTGCGCGGGTGTTGAGGTGAGAGGTTTTATGGATATTACGATTGATCGCATTATGCAGAATTTTGATGTTCTCTCAGATTGGGAAGATCGCTACCGGTATATTATTGAACTCGGTCGCAAGTTGCCGCCTTTTGATGAGGAATACAAAATTGATGACAATCTGGTGCGGGGATGTGTGAGCCAGGTGTGGCTCGTAACCGATGTTCGAGATGGCGATCCCCCTGTGATCGAATTTCGCGCAGATAGCGATGCGCAGATTGTCAAGGGGCTGGTCGCTATTTTGTTGTCGCTGTATTCGGGCAAGACCGCTCGAGAGATTCTCACGGCTGATATTCGAAGCATTTTTCAAAAGCTCGATCTCGCCAGACACCTGAGTATCAACCGCGCCAATGGCTTTGCCTCTATGGTCAAGCGCATTCACGAACTCGCGCTTGTCACAGCGGCATAGGAGGACCTATCCCACCGACGCATTGGCCTGGCGCAGCAGGGATCTTATGTAGGAGATGCAGTATGCCAATCCCGCCCGGCGGTTTTCATCGTTTATCAGTTTGGGAATGTGGTCGGGCATCAGGGGGCCGTTGAAACCGACCCTGCGCAGGGCCTGCATCACCTGCGCCATGTCCATATAACCGTCGTCTGGAAAGGTTTCTTCAAAATAGGGCATTGATGAACTCACATTTCGGAAATGCACTGCGGCGATTTTGCCTCTGCCTCCAAAATCCTGGATCATCTCAAAAACATCTTTGCCCATCTGGTCTCCGCCTTCCGACCATGTTCCCACGCAGAAGAGTAACCCCCAGTTCTCGCTTCTGTCAGTGATTTTCTCTGCTCGCCGGTACCCCTCATAGTGCGTGATCAACTTGCCCACCCCGTTCATCATTTCGACTGGCGGATCGTCAGCGTGAAGTGCGAGGGTGATGTTTAGCTCTTCTGCTACAGGCAATACTGCCTTGATGAAATAGGTGTAATTATCCCAAATTTCCTCGGTTGTATAGGTTCTCTCGAACCGGTTCTTTTCCACTTGTGTCCTGAATATGTCGAGGTCAAATGCCCGCGCTGTGTATCCTCGACGTTCCACATGGTGGGTGGTATAGGTGTTGGCCGGATGAAAAGAGTGAAGGCACAGGGGAATGTCGAGGGCTGCAAGTGCGCGGATAAAGGTACGGTACGTCTCGATGTCTTCATCCCGTCCTGGCTGTCCCAACTGGATTTTGAGAGAGCGACCCGCACTGTGTCCGGCGCTGCAGATTCGGAGATCGTATTGTGCCAGCCGTTTCTGGACTTCTCTCATCTGATCCACGTCTGGGATTTGCGTTCGCCAGTGTACCTGCACCCAGGGAACGCCGATCTGTTTGAGAAAGAGCAAATCGTCGTCGGGTGCATTCCACGAGATCTGATGCGCCAGCTTGATATTGTCTGGATGGTATTCATCTACAAATGTGACACCTGTCTCATCTGCCATTTGACTATCCTTGCAAGCGCATAATTTATATGTTGTTAGACCATCAACGCGTTTTCCGCTTCTTTGCGGTGCATCAATAACGGACCGCGCACGCCGCGCTCAATTTTGGCATAAGCATCGTGGTTGTGGATGCTTTCATAGTTGTTGCTCGATACGTAAAACCAGGAGATGCGCTCTTCATCTATCATGGATAGAAGGTCTGTCGCCACATCGCGCACGATGTCTTCGACAAATTTGGGGTTGTTATATGCGCGCTCGGTTACGTATTTTTCATCTGTGCGTTTTAGAATGGGATAGAGTTGACACGACGCATGGTATTCGCCGATGTCGATCAAATCCTCAAACCAGATAAATTCATCCTCATAAGGCCGCACATCCATTGTGATTTCGGAACGTTGATTGTGCGCGCCGTAGTCGCTGATTTCTTTGCTGCAGGGGCAGAGGCTTGCCACGTTGGCACGCACGCCGATTAGCTTGTCTTGCAGGCCTTCATTTGTCAACATTGCCTTAAATTCACAGTTGTAGTCCAGCATGCCTTCAATGCCCGTGATAGGTGCTTTGCGGGTTAAAAAAATGGGAAATGCCATACTGAGAAACGCTTCTTCTGCTTCCAATAATTCGAGCATTTCTTCGAGTACGATGTGTACGCTATCAGGTGTAAAGTGTTTGTGTTGCTCATTGAGTGCGATCATAAACCGCGACATGTGGGTTCCCTTTTGATGATGGGGCAAGCTCACGGTCATGGATAGATTGGCCACTGTGTGAAATTCGCCGTTATCGCGTAGCGGCAAGGTCAAGGGATAGCGCACATTGGATACACCAACTTGGTCGATTTCAATGCCGCGTTTGTCGTGTGAGTTTTGTATGTCGGGTAGTTCCATTCTGTTCTCCGTGGCGGAAATTTCTGACGAGTTCCGCCTAATATACCTCAAAATGCAAAATGGTCAATCCTATAAAAATTGTCGATAGAATGCTTTCCATCACTGCGTGTGTGCTTATCAAGAGCTATCAATATGTGCTGTCGCCCCTGATGCGCTTTTTTGCCATTGCGCCCAGTCCATGTCGCTATCATCCCACATGTTCGCACTACGCGCTTGAAGCTTTTCGCCAGCATCCCTTCCCGTATGCTCTTTTTCTTGCGATACGACGTATTTTGCGCTGTCGTCCGTTTGCCAGAGGTGGGTACGATCCGGTTCCTCCGCCTTCTGATCAATGACCTTCTATCTCGCCAACATCCTGCCCAGAGGTCGTCCGCCGAGCAGATGCATGTGGATGTGATATACTTCCTGACCCCCGTTGCGATTGCAGTTGATGATGAGGCGATACCCGTCTTCTGCAATGCCCTCGTCTGCTGCGATTTTTGCCGCGACAGTTATCACGCGCCCGAGTGTGGGTTCGTCTTCTTTTGTTATGTCATTGACGGTTGGGATCAATTTATTTGGCACGATCAATACGTGGGTAGGTGCCTGGGGATTGATGTCTCGGAAAGCGGTTACCAGGTCGTCTTGATAGACGATGTCTGCGTTGATTTCGCGTCGGATAATTTTGCTAAAGATCGTTTCTTCGGCCATTGTTCTCTCCTTTTTTGGGTGTTTGCGAACGCAAAACTGTATGATAGGGAATAGGATGTGTTTTTGCCAACTGGATTTTGACTGTGTAATACAAATTTCTTGATGTTATAGAGGCAACACTGTATATTTCAACTTCTTGCCCGCCGCATGTTGGCGGTCTCATAACAAAAGATACTGGAGGTACGCTATGGCTAAGCGACAGGGTAGCCGCATAGGCATTAGAATGAAAAGTACAGAGAGTTCGCATTATTATCATACGGAAAAAAATCGACAGAATCATCCCGATCGTCTCGAACTAAAAAAGTTCGATCCCATACTGCGGAAGCGTGTGCTCTATCGGGAAGAGCGATAGATATTGATAAGAGGATTTTTCCATGGCCAGACGTTGTAGTATTACGGGAAGGGGACCGCTTAGTGGTCATCACGTGTCCCACTCCAAACGAAGAGTCAAGCGGGTGCAGAAACCCAATTTGAAGAGCAAGCGCATTTACGTTCCCGAACTGGGGCGCTTTGTGCGTATCAAACTCTCAGCCCGCGCATTGCGAACGGTGAATAAAAAAGGTCTTTTGCCGTATCTCAAAGATCGCGGTCTTTCAGTGGAGGAAGTTGCGTTATAGTTAAAAATTAAATTTATACTCTCGGATTCGGGTTGCAGTATAGGGAAAACGGTGAGAATCCGTTGCGGTCCCGCCGCTGTAACTGGGGATGTTTCTCGCACTATGCCACTGGTGAAAAACCGGGAAGGCGCGAGTAGCTCGAGACCCAGAAGCCAGAAGACCTGCCCGAATTTCAGACCTTATTGATTTCCTCGTGGATTGGGAAAAAGGTGAGATAATGCGTGCGCTATGTGGTTTTGTCGCGTTTAGCTATGTCCCTGATTTCTACAAGGAAGTCGGGGATTTTTTTGTGCGAGGTGTGTGTTGAATCTAAGAATATGGATGCAGATGATATGTTGTATCGGGGTTTGGACCATACCTGTCCAGGCGCAGTTGTCTTTGCAATATGCACAGGGTTTTCGCGTTGATTATTTCGATGCGTACAGGGTTGTAACAGTGCTCGCGCCCGAGAGAGGAACGCGGGAAGAGGTTCAGTATATCCTGGTGCAGCGCGGGCACGAGTCGCCCGATGGCTATGAAGGTGTTCCGAGAATAGAAGTTCCCGTGCGGACTTTGATTACGACATCTACGACGCATTTGCCACATGTCGAAAAGCTCGGTGAGGTGCATAGTCTGGTTGGGATTGATAATATCAAATATGTCAATTCAGAGGCTGTCAAACAGCGCTTTGCGGCGGGTGAGTTGGTCGAAGTTGGGCGAGATAGGGCTATTGATTTGGAAAAGGTTCTGGTGCTTCAACCCGATCTCGTTATGACAGACAATGCCTCTGTCGCGCTTCGTGAAGCGGGTGTACCTGTTGTTATTAATGCTGCATATGCGGAACCTTCGTTGCTGGGGCGCGTGGAGTGGATCAAATTTGTGGGTGCTTTTTTTCAGAAAGAAGAGCGGGCGTCGGCCCAATTTGATAGCGTTGTTGTGAGGTATGAGGCGCATAGAGCGTTGACCCAGAGTTTGCCAGCGGATAAGCGTCCCACTGTTTTTGTGGGGTCTCTCTGGCGTGGAACTTGGTTTATGTCAGGGGGCAATACCTATCCCGCGCAGTTGCTCAGGGATGCGGGGGCGAATTATCTGTGGGGAGATGATGATTCACGGCAGAGTTTGGCGCTTGATTTTGAAACGGTTTACGAAAAGGCACACGATGCGGATTGCTGGATTACGATGAGAAATGAGTGGTACTCTCGAGGCGATGTTGTCGCCGAGGATGAGCGGTACAAAAAATTCACGGCGTTTGAGGATGGTAATGTTTTCAATGCCAATGCGCGCCTCAATGCGCATGGGGGGAATGATTATTGGGAGACGGGGCTTATTGAGCCAGATGTTGTATTGGCTGATATTATTAAAATTTTGTATCCCGATTTGTTGTTGGATCATCAACTCAAGTACTATCGAAAGCTCGATCCATAGCTTATGAATACGATGCGTTTTTTAATTGTGCTAATTCTCTGTGCGAATACGCCGCTTTGGGCAGCACAGATTGTTGGCCGCGTTACCGATGCAGAGACCCGAATGCCCATCGCAAGTGTGCGTGTTCGAATTCTCAATACGGATTTTGTGACGCAGACGGATGAAGGGGGACGCTTTTCTTTTTCCGATCTGATGCCCGGTTCTTATACGCTTGTCATGACACATGTGGCTTACGATGTAGGGCAACGCACGGTTCGGGTGACCAAAATGGCTGAGGTTTTTATTGCGCTATCACATAGGACGTTTTCTCTCGATGAGTTCTCGGTGATTGCCGATCCGATAGGAGCCAGTGATATTCACAGGAATCCGGCGTATGCGACGGTTATTACGCGCGAAAGTTTTGAGGGTAGAGAGACAACGTTGCCAGATGTATTGGCTGAGGCCACGGGTGTACACGTTAAGCGTCTCGGTGGGCTGGGTGCTTTTAGTACGCTTTCGTTGCGCGGTTCATCAGCCGATCAGGTTGAGGTCTATCTCGATGGCATTTTGCTCAATACCGCTTTTGGTGGGGGGGTAGATCTCAGCAATTTGCCTTTGGCTCACGTCGGGCAGATTGAGGTGTATCGCGGTGCAGGTGCCGGGGGCAATGGTCTGGGGGGTACGGTGCATGTGCGTACGCGGCGGACGCAGAGACGATGGTTTCACGGGATTCGAGGGTCGTGGGGGGCTTTTGATACGCGTCTGCTGAGCGGTGTGTTCGCGGGCGGGTTTGGTCAGTCGGAGTTTCTCGTTGTGGCCGATTATGCACATAGCGATAACGATTTTGGATTTCTCGATGATAATGGGACGGAATACAATGACAGTGACGATGTTTGGAGCAGGCGTCAAAATAACGATCATCGATCTTTTAATCTGCTGGGCAAATGGCGGCGCGCTTTTGGGGAGGATAGAATTTTATTCATTCACGAGTCCGCGTACTGGAAATATCAGGGTGTGCCCGGTATTAGCAATAATCAGTCGCAGAATGCCCATTTGGATGTTTTCCAAACGATGACGGAAGTCGCTTATGAGGATCGCGTTTTGTTGGGCGGGGTGAGTACGCGGCAATCGCTTTATGTGACGCATGTCAAAGAGCGGTTCCGCGATCTGGATGGCGAAATCGGGATTGGTCGCCAGGATAATGATTATCTCACGCGCACTTATGGGTGGCTGGGCCGTTTGCAAGCGGTTCTGTTTTCGCGCTGTGATATCGCGACAGCGATTGGGTTGCACAGGGAGACTTATTTGCCCACGGCGCGCATCCGGTCTGTTGCCAGTTTGTTCGATAGTCAGCGGTGGGTTTTTTCCGCACGCGCGGGGTTGGATATTTCGCTGCCGGGTGAGATGGGTATCTGGTCTTTTGGCGCGGAACAACGGCGGATATACAGTTCGTTTACCGGTGCGAATCCCTTTAATTTTTCGCCGCTCGCACCCGATTCGGCCAATACGCGCAGTCTGACCAGTCTGCGTTCGGGGGTGCGGTTAGATCTGGCATCCCATCTGATGTTTAAGGCCAATGCGGGACGCGTATTTCGCGTGCCTTCTTTTTACGAGCTTTTTGGCGATCGCGGCGGCGTGGTCGGCAATGTCAATCTCAGGCCGGAGTATGGTTTGACCTGGGATGCAGGTCTGCGTTATGCAGATGGGATGACTACTTTGGAAGGCGCGTTTTTTGACCATCGCTATGAGGATTTGATTCAGTTTGTTCACACGTCACAGGCTACGTCGCGTCCGGCCAATATTGGGAAAGCGCGTGTGTATGGTTTTGAAGTGACCGCGCAGAGACGCTTTGGTTCTCGGGGCGATTTGTCGGGGAATTACACGTATCAAAAGGCTACCGATAAGTCCAATATTCCCCATTTAGCTGGTAATATTTTGCCAAATCGCCCGCCACACGCGCTGTTTGTTCGCGCGACGATGCGTCTGGGACACTGTACTCTGTTTTACGACTATGCGTTTGAAGATGGCAATTTTCTCGATCAGGCGAATCGACGTCCACTACTTTCGCGGCATGTTCACAATGCGGGTGTGAAAGTGGATACGAGGCTGCGATTTCACGTTGGATTGGAGGTGAAGAATTTAACCGGGTCACAAATCGCCGATACCTGGGGTTATCCGCTGCCGGGGCGTGCGGTTTTTGTGAGTGTGAATGCGGATTAAGCAGATGAAAGTTTCTTTTTAACACAGGAGGAGGATGTAATGAGGTGGTTTTTAGTTGTTCTGCTTTTTGCAACAGATGCGCTGGCAAATCAAGCAGTTATTACGACGACGGATTATAGCAGTGGTAGTTTTTCGAGTTTAGATCTCAGTACAAATACGGCAACAAACGATCATTTGACTATTCATTCAGATGCAGTGGTGAGGACGTATCGGGATAAGGTGTATGTTATCAATCGGCTGGGACAGGATAATGTGATTGTTTTGAATCGCAGTGATCTGAAGACGCCTTTGACGCAGTATTCGACGGGTAATGGTTCAAATCCGCACGATATGGCTTTTGTCAGTGAGGAGAAAGCGTATATTTCGCGGTATGAGCAGACGCAATTGCTGATTGTAAATCCCGTTACGGGTGATTCATTGGGTGCGGTAGAATTATCGGCATTTGCAGATGCAGATGGTTTGCCCGAAATATCTCAGCTCGCGTTGTACGACAATCATTTGTTTGTTGCGTGTCAACGGCTGGATCGAGATAATGGATGGGTGCCGACGGACTTTTCAGTGATTGCGGTTGTTGATGTGATGACGGATGAGGTGGTGGATGTGGATGCAAATACAGCCGGGGTGCAGGGGGTTGTGATGGCGGGTAAGAATCCCGCGGGTGCGGTGCAGCGAGGGAATAAGTGGTTTTTGAGCGCGGTTAATACGTTTGGTGATTTGACGGATGGCGGGATTGAGGTGATTGATCTGGCAAATTTGAGGAGCGAAGGCGTTGTTCTTGGTGAGGAGATTTTGGGTGGCAATCTGAGTTCTCTGGCGATGGTTTCCGATGATGAGGGGTATGTCGTTGTTTTAGATGCGAGTTTTGCCAATATCGTCAAACGATTCGGTTTGGGGATGCAGTCTGTATCGTCGGGTTTGAGTGGTCTTTCAGGCGGATTTGTTCCGAGTGTGGGAGTATTTGGAGGAAGGTTATACGTTTTGGATCAAGGAAGTTTTGTGGATCCGACATCGGCGGGGGTGCGGGTTTATGATGTGAAGACGGATGAGCTGGTTGCTGGTCCGATTAATACGGGACTGCCGCCTTCGGGTATTGCGTTTGTGGGCAGTGTGGCTGATTTTAATGGCGATTGTGTGGTTGATTTTAGCGATTTTCTGGCTTTTGCTTCCGCGTTTGGGAAATCAGCGAGTGATGCTATGTTCGATTTGGATGGCAACGGTTCGATTGATTTTCCCGATTTTCTGATTTTTGTTTCGGAATTTGAAGGTGAATAAATAAAAAGTCTTTATCCGCGTTCATCCGTTCATCCGCGTAATCCGCGATCCAAAAGAGAGGTTGCTATGAGTACCAAACAACGCAAGCGGCATGTGAAAAAGGGTCTGGTGATGGTCAATACCGGAGATGGCAAGGGCAAGACCACGGCGGCACTGGGGGTGATGACCCGCGCATGGGGGCGCAAGATGCGTGTGGGCGTGATTCAGTTTTTGAAGCACGAGAATGCCAATTTTGGCGAGATTCGCGCGGCCAGACGCATGGAGATTGATTGGATCGGTACGGGCGATGGATGGACGTGGACGAGTAAGGATATCGATGAGACACAGGCTCGGGCATTGCGCGGTTGGGAAGTGGCGCAGGAGCGGATTGTTAGCGGGAATTACGATCTGTTTATTCTGGATGAGTTTACGTATTTGATGGCTTTTGGCTGGTTGGATGCAACAGAGGTGGTGAGTTGGCTGCGGGAGCATAAGCCCGAGATGTTGCATGTGATTATTACGGGGCGAGATGCGCCAGACGCGCTGGTTGATTTTGCCGATATGGTGACGGAGATGCGGGAGATTAAGCATCCGTTTAGTGATCAGGGTATTGTGGCTCAACCCGGGATTGATTTTTGAGATGGATGAGTTTGTCGATCAGCATGAGTATTACGATTTGAAGCGCGATGGGCGTTTTTTGATCGCGGAATTGCTGGCGCCGCATCAGGTGCTGAGTACGTCGGCATATCGCGGTGGCATGTGCGAGCGTATCCGATATCTGGTGAATCACCAGAGTTGTGAGGGCAATGGACACGATGCGCGTTTTGCGTTGATTGTGCAACTGGGTGAGGTGGGGTATCATCGCCATGTATGCGGAGAGCGCGGCCTGTCGCCGGACGCGGTTGCGCTGATGGGTACGGCTGCGAATATGAATTATGCGACTCGCGTTGTGGATACGCATGCCGAGTTGCGCGTGTGTGCGGTTGTTACCGCAGGTGTTGAGGGCAATGCGGGGTGTGCGGGCGATGGGGCGAGTTGGCACGAAGAGGATGCGGGATGGCGCCATATCCATGAGGGGACGATCAATGCTATGGTGTTGATCAATTGGCCGCTTACGCCGGGGGCGATGGCGCGGGCAGTGGTGACGATGACCGAGGGAAAGTCTGCCGCGCTTCGAGATCTCGCTGTTTCGAGTCGCTATTCTCAGGATCTCGCAACGGGTACTGGTACAGATCAGTACTGTATTGCCGCGCCTTTGGATAAGACACGAGTGCCCAAGACCAATGCGGGACATCACGCAAAATTGGGCGAGTTGATCGGCAAATCTATGCGCAGGGCTACGCTGGAGGCGCTGCGATGGCAAAATGGTTTGGAGGCGTCGCATACGCGTAGCGTTTTTCATGCGTTGAAGCGGTTTGGGTTTAGAGAGGATCGATTTTTGTCGGCGATGGAGAAACGGCTCAAAGCGGGTGATTTTGCGTTGTTGCAGAAGAATCTCAAGTCTGTTGTTTACGAACCGCGCGTTTCGGCGGCGGCTTATGGGTTTGCAGCGGTTTGGGATCGGGTACGGTATGGGACGCTTTCATATGCAATGGCCGATCCGGTGTTGCGACAACAGGCAGCGATACTGGCGACTTCGCTGGCGGCGAGACCGGATGTCTGGTTGTCGTGTTACGAGCAGTTGAGCGTGAATGAAAACGCATTTTTGGAGGTCGTTTACGATGCATTTGCGCTTGGATGGCGTTTGAAATGGACGTGACAATACTCGAGCCGGATCCGGTTTTGCTCCTTTGCGCGGTTGTTTTGGATGGTTTTTTTGGCGACCCGGTTTACGCGTTGCATCCCATTCGTTTGATGGGTGCGACGCTGTCTTTTTTTGAGCGGATGCTTCGCGGTTTGCGTTTGGATGGTTATGCGGGAGGGTGTTTTCTGTTTTTATTGCTGTCTGCGTTTTGGGTGGGGGTTGTCTGTGCATTGGCTTTTGTGTTGCATTATGTCCAATCTGGGGTGGGTTGGATTTTTCAGGTTTTTGTTTTGTACTCTATGCTTGCGCTCAAAGATTTGTGCAAGCACGGGTTGACGATTGATCGCGCTGCTGATTTGGAGCGTGCGCGAGAGGCGGCGTCTATGCTTGTGGGGCGCGATACGGATGTGATGGATTTTGCGGCTTGCAGGCGTGCGGGTATGGAGAGTTTGAGCGAGAATGCAGTAGATGGTTTTGTTTCGCCGATTTTTTGGTACGCTATACTGGGGTTGCCGGGTGTTGTGCTTTTTAAGGTGGTCAGTACGATGGATTCCATGGTGGGGTTTAGGACGCCGCAATACCGCTATTTTGGATGGTGTGGGGCGCGGCTGGACGATGTGCTCAATTTTATTCCCGCGCGGTTGACGTATTTGGGGATGGTGCTGGTGGCGTTTTTTATGCCCGGATGTTCCGCCCGCAAGGCATTGCTTATCGGGTGGCGGCAACACGCGCTTGTTCCAGGACCAAATTCCGGGTGGAGCGAAGCTACAGCTGCAGGCGCTTTGCAGAGGCGATTGGTCGGTCCTGTTTGGCAGGGAGGAACGCAGGTTACAGATCTCTGGTTGGGCGATGCGGATGATCCCGAAGGCGGTCAACCCGGAGATATGCGCCGTATGTGTGTTTTTGTTATTGTCACCTGTTTGCTCGCGACAGGGCTGGCGGTTTTATATGTGTTCATGTCGCGTTCGCATTCATTGACTTTCTGAGGTCAGTCCACTATTTTTTAGTATGTTATTTTGAGGAGGATATATATGAAAACATATTTATTTAAGGCTGTCTTGGAGAAAGACAAGTGGCCCGATGAGCCGGATGCGAAAGCGGTCTGGAGAGCTTATGTTCCCGCATTGGAGCATAAAGGGGCTGCGAGTTGGGGATATACTGAGAAAGAGGCGTTAGAGAATTTAGAAAATGCCGTTGATCTTCTTGTTGCGTATCTGCTGGAGAATGGAGAAGAGATTCCTTCTGAACCATCATCACAGATTCAGGTTAGCGATGTTCCTCTGGTCACTGTAGCTATCTAATATGGCGATTGATTACAGCAGGCTTCGTTCGTTGACGGCGCGTAGATTGATACGGGCACTAAACAGAGACGGGTTTCGTGAATATAGAAGAAAAGGCGCGACCCGTTTTTTTGTTCACCCAGATGGTAGAATGACGACTATTCATCTCCACAATATGAATCAGACCTTTGCTGTCGGTACGCTCAAATCAATCATTGAGAGACAAGTTCAGTGGGGTGAAACCGATCTTGAGCGTCTTGGACTTTTGAAATGATTTGACAGAGGTGCATGGTGGCGATTCTTAAAACACAAAATCTCGCTGTGGGGTATAAACACGGTCGTCGTCCGCCTCGCGTTGTGGCGCGCGATATAGATGTGTCGCTCCATCGTGGTGAGTTTGTGTGTTTGCTGGGTCCCAATGGTGCGGGGAAATCTACGCTTATTCGCACGCTTGTGGGGATGCAGCCGCCGCTCGAGGGGCATGTTTATCTTATGGGTAGAGATATCGCGGATATGTCTGCTATAGAGGTTGCCCAGGTGATCAGCGTGGTGCTTACGGATCGCATGAGTGTGGGTATTATGGCTGTGCGCGATCTGGTCGGTCTGGGGCGATATCCCCATACGGATTGGATCGGACGCTTTACAGAGGAAGATGAACGGGTTGTTTCCTGGGCTATTCGGGCAGCCCGCGCAGAGGATCTGGCATATCGCAATGTGGCCGAACTCAGCGATGGCGAGCGTCAAAAGGTTATGATTGCACGCGCGCTGGCGCAGCAGCCCGATCTTATGATTCTGGATGAACCCACGGCGTTTCTCGATCTGCCCCGCCGCGCTGAAATTATGGCTTTGTTGCAAGATCTGGCTCATTCTACGGGTAAGGCGATTTTGCTTTCAACGCATGATTTGGATCTGGCACTGCGCTGTGCAGACCGCATCTTTCTTTTGCCGTTTGAAGGCGCGTTACAGACTGGTGCGCCCGAGGATTTAATTCTCAATGGTGCATTTGAAGGTGCGTTTCAGAGTGATGGCGTGCGTTTTGATGCGGATACAGGTGCGTTTCAGCTCAATGCTCAACGCGGTTGCTCTGCGGTTGCTGTTTCTGGGGAAGGACGACGCGCTTATTGGACAAGGCGCGCACTGGAGAGGGCGGGGTTTCAAGTGGGAGATGCGGGAGCTGAGTGGTGTGTCGATATTCGAGAAGGGGATGCCTGGTGTGTTGAGTACGGTGGATTAATCCGGGAATACGATTCGATTGCCGATTTGATTGCGGGACTAAGGGGATGAGAGAATGGTCGGGATGGAGGCTCAATACAAGGATGAAGCGCGGGAGGGTCCGCGGCATGCGGTTATTATGCTGGGGTTATTTTTCCTGCTTCTGATGGCGTTCGGTTTGAGTTTGTCGCTGGGGTCAGTTCATATTCCGTTGGCGGGCTTGTTCGGCATTCTTACGGGCGGAGAAGTGTCTTCTCCTGCATGGGCGATTATTGTTCATTCGATTCGACTGCCAAAGGCGATTACGGCTGTGCTGGCAGGCGTAGCGCTTTCTGTGAGTGGGTTGCAGATGCAAACGCTTTTTCGCAATCCGCTGGCAGATCCTTTTGTGCTGGGTATCAGTGCTGGCGCGAGTCTCGGCGTTGCGATTGTGGTGCTGACGGTGGGTTCGGTTGGTAGTGTGCTTATCGCCGGGTTGGGTTTCTTGGGGGATTTGGGTTTGGCGGTTGCGGCTATTATGGGTGCAGCCGCTGTGTTGGGGTGCGTACTGCTGGTTTCCCGCAGTGTGCAGAATGTGATGACGTTGCTGATTCTGGGGCTGATGTTCGGGTATGCGACGGGGGCTTTTGTCAGTATTTTGATTTATTTTAGCGTTCCCGAGCAGATACAGTCGTACATTTTGTGGACTTTTGGCAGTTTTGGCAGTGTGACCTGGCGACAAATGCCAGTGCTTATTTCTGCTATTTTTGTGGGTCTTTTGCTGGCGTTTTTGTGTATTAAACCGCTCAATGCGCTGTTGCTGGGAGAAAATTATGCGCGCAGTATGGGGCTGAATGTCAAGCGCATCCGTTTATGGATTTTGATCAGTGCGTCAATTCTGGCGGGCGCGACGACTGCTTTTTGCGGTCCGATTGCGTTTTTGGGGCTGGCTGTGCCGCATCTTTGTCGCAGTCTGTTGCATACGTCGGACCACCGCGTGCTTATGCCTGCGGTCACTTGCCTGGGGGCGACGCTGGCTCTGCTATCCGATCTGATTGCCCATCTGCCGGGTAGCCAATTTGTTTTGCCGCTGAATGCAGTGACGTCCCTGATTGGTGCTCCGATTGTTATCTGGTTCGTTCTGCATCGTAGAAATTTGAGTCAGGCGTTTTAATTTTTTAATTATTGATGCTCTGCTCGAGGGTTTCCAGCCAGCGATAGCCGTAGGTTGGGATGTTGGATGACGGCGGGGTTGTGTTGTTGGTAAACATGTTGAATCGTTTAAGTCTTGACAACAATGTGAGAATTGATTATCATTTCTCCATGCAAAGAACGAATCAACAGCAAAGAGCGAATCAACAGCAGACCGTCTTGCGAGCCCTTGGCGAGGCGGACGGCCCCCTATCCGCCAGAGAACTGTGGAGCCGCCTGATCGGAAGCGGAAAGAGTGTCGGTCTCGCCACGGTATACCGCGCGCTCCAACGGGGTGTTGAGGAAGGCACGCTGGAGGCGGTCGAGGTGTTGGGCCGCGGCGTTCGGTACGAGCCCAAGGGCCGCGAGCATCACCATCACTTTCTTTGCTCGACCTGCGACCACGCGTTCGACCTCTTCGGTTGCGTCGAGGGCCTCGATTCCCTGGTTCCAGACGGGTTTCAGATGACGGGACATGAGGTGGTGTTGCTCGGAACCTGTGATGCGTGTGGCAATGCGGAAGGAGGGTGCTGATGCATCTAGCAGAAGGTGTGCTTCCGCTCAGCCAAGCCATCGCGTGGAGTGCCCTGGCCGGACCCACTGTCTTTTGGAGCCTTCGTGGAGAGCAACGAACGCGACGCAACACACCGTCGTCCTCGGTCATCATGGCGGGCGCCACGAGCCTGCTCTTTGCCGGCACTCTGCTGCCGCTACCGGTCCCCGTCGTGGGCGCAACCAGTCACATCTGTCTTACGCCGGTGCTCGCCCTGGTCGTCGGCGTCCGCCGCATCGTGTGGCCCACGTTCTTCGTTCTCTTGCTGCAGGCGGTCTTCTTCGCTCACGGTGGGCTCACGACGCTGGGGGTCAACATCCTGACGCTCGGACTGCTGGGGCCTCTGACGACCGTTGGGCTTTGGGCTTTGCTCCGGCGGCTCGGTGTAGACGGGACTTTTCGCCTCGCTCTCGCATGTGGCGTCGGCGGCCTGAGCGTATATGTGGCGGACGCCGTGGTGCTCGCCGTGGCGTTGTCCGATGTGACAGCGCCTGCGACGACCTTCGGCGCGGTGCTGCTCGGGTTTGCCCCTGTCCAGATCCCCTTGGCGGTTCTTGAAGCCGTCGCCTCCGTCGGCATTGTACGGCTGTTGGTCACACGTCGGCCAGACCTCCTGCCGAACTCGCTGAGTGCATCGTGGCGTAAGTCTTTCAGCATATAGATTGCAGTCACTCTTGCACACTGACGGTTTAAAACCTTCTGGACTACCTGCCTGTTGGCAGACAGGCGGCTTAAACCATGCCGTAATGACATAGGATTTATATGCACAATTTTTTTTGCCGAGATGCACTGAGGAAGCTTCGCACCGTGTCCGCGCCCCTTGTGTACGTCATGCTTCTGTTGCTCGTGATCGGCCTGTCGGGATGTGGCTATGAAGGCATCGATGGAACCGTATTCGGTGCGACCGCGGAGGAGGGGGGGCGACCGCCTACAGAGAGCATCTTCGACCTGAGCCAGGGGGAGATCGGGCTCGCGATGTCGATCCTCATACTCTTCGGAATGGGATTTATCGCAGGGCGCTGCTGGGAACGAGTGCTCGGAGGAAAGCGCGATGCACCTCCACGCTGAGCACTCTCTGTTCTTCGAGTGCCGCCAACCGCTATGGGTTGCGGCATTGGGTATCGCGCTGACCAGCAGCGTACTGATCGTCAACGCAGGCGCACGCAGTACCACCTTGTCCCTGATCGGCTCAGGGATCGGCGCGGTGCTTCTGCTGTTCGCACGTGCCCGTGGACACCGAAGGATCAAGCCTGCCCTCGCGTGGATCTTGGCCATCGTGGCGCTCGCACTGCTTGGTGGGGTCGCCCTGGATTCCAACGCGGATGTCATCGTCCAAACGAGCGTCAGGGTCTTGTGTGGCACTATCTGGATCCTCTGGCTTGGCACTCAGGTTGACTGGGCGTCGTTGCGACAACTCCTGCTTTGGCTTCGGATTCCTGAGGGCGTCGTGGCCAGCCTTGACCACGCGCTCATGCACGGTGTTCTCACCCAGCGTGAGTGGATTCAGCGGCGTGACGCGGCTCGCCTCCGCCTGGGGTCCCCGCGTTTGCCTCTGGCCGCCTGGGGACCGCTGCTCGGCGAAGGTGCCCTGCATGCCTTCGCGCGCCTCGAACGTGCTGAGGAGAACGCACTGCTGCGCAGTGCCTCTTGCGAAGACGTTCGGGCTCATGACGGCGTCCACCTCGATGCCATCGACGTCGAACGCAGTGGGCAGTTGGTGCTTGAGCAGCTCGAACTTCGCTTGGCAAGAGCGGAGTGGCTGCTCGTGTGTGGGCCAAGTGGAGCTGGAAAAACGAGCTTATTGCGCCTGCTCGCGGGGCTCGACGGACCCGCGCAAGGGACCATGACTCGCCTCGGAAACCACGTGTCGCCCGATGCGACGCTCCGCGCCCGGCTCCACGGACGCGTGGCGCTTCTCGACCAGAACCCAGAACACCACTTCATCGCAAGCACCGTCGCCGAGGACATTGCTTGGGGCCTGCTTCGTCGTGGCGTTGAGGCAGGCGAGGCGCGATGTCGCTCCCGCGAGGTGGCGATGGCCTTGCGCATAGACCATCTGCTGGAGCGTCCGTGTCATCAGCTCAGCTTCGGGGAGCAACGCCGGGTTGCGCTCGCCGGTCTCCTGGTGCTCGAGCCCGCGTTGCTGCTCCTCGACGAGCCCACGGCCGGGCTCGATCCCGTCGCGGCCCATGAGCTCCGCACGCTCGTTGTAGAGTCTGTTCGTCGGACGAGCGCAACGTGCGTCTGGGCAACCCACTGCCTTCATTCACTGCCATCCCAGGCAACGCGCGTCGTCTTACTGCGAGACCGGCGGCTGCTCTTCGATGGATCTACGGCAGAAGGGCTGTCGAAACCGTGGCTCATCCGGGCTGGTCTCGCTGTCTGAAGGGAGAATAGAACGTATGTTGATCGGCACATCACACCCGAACCTCGAAATTCCAATATTCGTACCTCTGATCCAGGAGAACTAGATGAACACACCACGAAAAGTACCTGTTTCCATCCTCACCGGCTTCCTCGGCTCTGGCAAGACGACCCTGCTCAACCGGATCTTGAGTGAAGAGCATGGCAAGCGCATTGCTGTGATCGAGAACGAGTACGGGGAGGTCGGCATCGATAATGCGCTCGTCATCAATGCTGACGAGGAGATCTTCGAAATGTCGAACGGCTGCATCTGCTGCACGGTGCGCGGAGACCTGATTCGCGTGCTCGGCAACCTCATGAAGCGCCGAGACAAGTTCGACTACGTGTTGGTGGAGACCACGGGGCTCGCCGATCCCGGTCCGGTCGCTCAAACCTTCTTCATGGACGACGAGATTCGCGCGGAGTTCGCGCTTGACGGGATCGTCACGCTCGTCGACGCAGCCCACATCGAGCAGCAGATCGGACGAAGCGACGAGAGCACGGAACAGATCGCGTTCGCGGACGTCCTTGTTCTTAACAAGACGGACCTCGTCGACGGCGAGGTGCTCGACAGGCTCGAGGCTCGGCTCCAGGACATGAACCGAATGGCGCAAGTCGTGCGTAGCGAGCGGGCGAACGTCTCCATTGACACGGTACTCAACCTCGGTGCCTTCGACCTGGACCAGGTGCTCGAGCGTCGTCCCGCCTTCCTCGAGCCGGAGTATCCGTTCGAATGGACTGGCGTCTATTCGCTCGATAGCGGCCGCTACGAACTCAGCCTCGCCGATGGACCTGATCCGGCGATGTCGCTCGTCGTCGTGTCCGACCAGGGCACGGATGACGTTGCCCTCCGTGAGGGTGCGGAGTGGTGTGTGCGGCGGTACGCCGAACCTGCGGAGCTCATTCGCCCGGGGGAAGAGATTCCTGTCGGAAAGCATGTGAACCTCCGGCTCGATTCCGCAGGGCGCAAGTCGTTCTTCTTCGAGGTCGATACACAGGTGCGGGTTGGCCTCTACGCCCAGCATACCGCGGAGGAGTTCGATCTCCAACTGACGAACGCGGAAGGAGCGACAATCAAGCAAGAGGTCGAGCGCACCTGGATCGCACAGCACGAGCACGACGACGAGGTGGGCTCGTTCGCGATCGAGAGGGACGGCGACGTAGATCCCGAAAGGCTGGACGTCTGGCTTGGCGAACTGCTCCGTGAGCGCGGGGTGGACATCTTCCGAATGAAGGGTTTCATCAGCCTCGCGGGTGAGTCGTGTCGCTTCGTCTTCCAGGGGGTTCACATGCTCTTTGACGGCCAGCCGGAACGCCCATGGGGAGATTCGCCCCGGCGCAATCAACTCGTCTTCATCGGCCGCAACCTCGATGAGCAGAGCATGCGGCAGGGATTCGAGGCATGTCTGATTTGAATGTCGCCAGACCAAAGGGTGTTCTTCGTCGAGGCTGGTCTGCGGTGGTCGGCGACTACGCCATCGCCGGGGGCTGGGCCCTCCGCGGTGAGGCGCTGGTGGTCGGTGACTCCGCAGGTGGCATCTACGCGTTCGACGGCAAGTCCGGCGCAAGTGCCTGGCAGGGGGCTCATGATGGCGGTGTGCTCGCGATGGCGATCCACCCAAGCGGAACCGCGTTCGCTACGGCTGGTCAGGACGGGCGAGTCCTTATCTGGGGTGTCGCCGAAGGTCAGGTAAAACAGGCTATTGATGTCGGCAGCGATTGGGTGGAGAACGTGGCGTGGTCGCCGGACGGCCAATGGCTGGCGGCCTCCTGCTCCCGGCAGGTTCGCGCGTATGGTGCGGACGGCGGAGAAGTCTGGCGATCTGATGATCACCCCAGCACCGTCAGCGCGATCGCCTGGTCCAGTGCAGAGGAGCTGGCGACGGCCTGTTATGGTCGGGTGACGTTCTTCGACGCATCTACTGGAGAGCTGTGCCAGACGCTGGAGTGGATGGGATCCTTGGTGTCGATGGTACTGAGCCCGGACGGGGATATCGTGGCCTGCGGCAGCCAGGACAAATCGGTGCATTTCTGGCGTCGCTCCACGGGGCAGGACTCGATGATGTCGGGATATCCTGCCAAGCCATCGGCCCTGGCCTTCGATGACACTGGCACCCTTTTGGCCACCGGCGGAAGCGAGGCGGTGACGGTCTGGAGCTTCCAGGGAAGAGGTCCCGAAGGCACGCGGCCCGGCGTTCTAGAACTTCATGTTCAAACTGTTACAACGCTCGCCTTCGCTCGCCGCGGGATGCGTTTGGCCTCGGGAGGTCGGGATGGCGGCGTAGTTGTGTGGTCACTTAGGCGCGACGGACAAGGCCTTCCGATAGGAGCTGCGCCTGTGGCAGATGTTGTCGGTGCCTTGTACTGGCGACCAGATGGACGCGCGCTTGCTGCGCTCGACGCTCAGGGTGGCGCGACGGTTTGGCGAGTGGGCAACAGGTGAAGCGCGACCGCAAACTGAATCGCCACCGGTTTAAACGATTCGCTGTTGGATGTTATCACCCTTTAAGTGAGGAAACTAAAGTGCCCCTATCAGAGAGACTTCCCGTTACTGTCCTGTCCGGCTTTCTCGGCGCAGGCAAGACCACTCTTCTCAACAACTTGCTCAACAACCGCGAGGGCAAGCGCGTCGCGGTCATCGTCAACGACATGAGCGAGGTCAACATCGACGCGACGCTCGTTGAGCGCGGCGGTGCGGAACTCTCGCGGACCGAGGAGAAGCTGGTCGAGATGTCGAACGGCTGCATCTGCTGCACGTTGCGAGACGACCTGCTCGCCGAGGTCTCACGGCTCGCGCAGGAGGGACGCTTCGACTACCTGCTCATCGAGTCCACGGGGATCTCGGAGCCTATTCCCGTCGCGCAGACCTTCACCTTCGAGGACGAGAACGGTGTGAGCTTGGGTCAGGTTTCGCGCCTCGACACGATGGTCACAGTCGTGGACGCGGCGAGCTTCCTGCGGGACTACAACGCCGCCGAGGCGCTCCAGGACCGCGGTGAGTCGCTGGGCGAAGAAGATCACCGGACGGTGACCGACCTGCTTATCGACCAGATCGAGTTCGCCAATGTCATCGTGCTGAACAAGCTCGATCTCGTGAGCAACGATCAGGCTCTCGAGGTCGAGGCCATCGTGAAAGCGTTCAACCCCGGCGCGAAGGTCCTCCCGGCGACGCGCGCACAGATCCCGCTCGAATGCGTGCTCGATACGGGCCTGTTCGACTACGAGAAGGCGGCGAGCTCCGCCGGCTGGATTCGAGAGCTTCAGGGTGAGCACACGCCGGAGACCGAGGAGTACGGGATCTCGAGCTTCACTTATCGGACGTCGCAGCCCTTCGACGCCGAGAAACTGTGGGCGCTCCTGCACGACGACGAGAACTGGAGCGGCGTGCTCCGCTCGAAGGGCTTCTTCTGGGTCGCCGCTGACCATCGGGTCCTCTACGAGTGGTCTCAAGCCGGCGGCGTCATCAACGTGAACCCCGTCGGGATGTGGTGGGCGGCCGTGCCTCGCGAACACTGGGGGCACCCCGAGGGTCAGCGACCTGACCAGCAGCCGGGCTGGCATCCTCGCTTCGGCGATCGCTCGCAGCAACTCGTATTCATCGGCCGGCAGATGCACGAGGCGGCGATGCGCGCTCGCCTCGACGCGTGCTTGCTCGACGAGCACCTCGCCGCGGCTAACAGCAAGACCTGGGCAGGGTTCCGGAACCCGTTTCCGGAGCTTCTCATGGCCGAGGGGTCAGCATGACCGAAACTGCCTCATCCGTTCGATTTTGACGGCCTCGTAACATTTTGAAGTCACACATCGCGTTTTTTGAATACTATACTCATGTTTGCACTTAAACACGTTGGGCATGTTTATGGCAGTCGTCTTGTATTGGACTTGCCAGAATATATTGAAGCCAATCCCGGCGAAAAATGGCTGTTGCACGGGCCATCGGGGAGCGGCAAGACGACGCTTTTGCATATTATCGCCGGTTTGTTAAAGCCCTCACAGGGCAGTGTGCATATTGCCGAACAGGATATTTATGCACTGACAGAGACCGCTCGGGATCGATTTCGCGGGCAACGCATTGGCATTGTTTTTCAACAATTTCACCTGTTGCCCGTTTTTACGGTGCTGGAAAATTTGCTCATGGCGCATTATATGGCCGGTGTACCGCAGGACAAAACACATGTTCAACAGGTGCTTGCGACACTCGGTCTGGCAGGTCGCGAACACGCCTATCCATCGGAACTGAGTTTTGGTCAACAACAGCGCGTGGCTATCGCCCGGGCTGTTATTAACCGCCCCCAATTGTTGTTGGCCGATGAACCGACATCTGGATTGGATGACACGCGCAGCGAACAGGTGCTGGATTTGCTCACGTCATCGGCGCGCGAGGTTCAGGCAACTCTGGTGGTGGCTTCACATGATCATCGCATTACCGACAGGTTTGACCATTGTATTGCGCTCGATGAACAGATGGAATTGCCCGCATGAATCTCTTCAAAATTAGTCTGGCCTATATTTATCGGCGGAAGTTGAATACATTGCTCAATATGGTTTTGTTGGGGCTTGGAACGGGTATTGTCGTTGTTTTGTTGCTTTTTGGCGAACAATTTGAAGAGAATTTGCACCGCAATGTTCAAAATATCGATGTTGTTGTGGGTGCGAAGGGCAGTCCCCTGCAATTGATTTTGTCCAGCGTTTTTCACGTTGATGTGCCAACGGGAAATATACCGCTTTTAGAGGCGCGTGAACTGGCAAAAAACAGAGCGGTTGCACAGGTGATACCTCTGGCGTTGGGGGATAATTATCGGGGATATCGCATTGTGGGAACGACCCCCGAATACGCCAAACACTACCGGGCGGAATTGGTTGATGGTACTTTTTGGGATGCACCATACCAGGTGGTCATAGGCGCGCAGGTTGCCAGCGAGACAGGTCTTGCACTGGGTGATGAGGTTATTAGTTCGCATGGTTTGACCGCAGAAACGGCTTCTGAACAACACGAGTCGCAACCGTTTCGCGTGGTGGGTGTTTTGCAACCAACGGGTTCGATTATCGACCGTCTGTTACTGACTGCTGTTGAGACTGTCTGGTTGGTTCACGAACCGCATGAAGAAGAGGGCGATGAGCAGGATCACCACCTGGAGAGCCAGGCCGATGAGGATCGCGCGCGCGATGTTCTCGGTTTGCCGATGGACAGTGAAGCCGATGCCGAGCGCGAAGTTACGGGTCTTTTAATTCGCTATCGTTCACCTATTGCAGCCGTGTCATTTCCGAGGTATGTGAACAAAGAGACCAAATTTCAGGCTGCGTCCCCCGCATTTGAGACAACGCGCCTTTTTGCATTGCTCGGTGTGGGGTTGGAGGTGGTGCGGGTTTTTGGTGGGGTTCTGGTATTTGCAGCGGCGTTGAGCATTTTTGTGGCACTTTATAATGCGATGAAAGATCGGCGATACGATCTGGCTATGATGCGTGCTCTGGGGGCAAGTCGCGGTAAACTTTTTTTTCAGGTGCTTTTGGAGGGGGTTTTGCTTACACTTATGGGTACGGGGTTGGGTTTTGTGCTTGGGCATGCCAGCACTGAGGTGATTGGCGCATGGGTGCGCGAGGCACAGCATATAAATTTGACGGGGTGGATTATTTTGTCCGATGAATTCTGGCTCATTGGTCTGGCGCTTGTGTTGGGTAGTGTATCGGCTCTTATACCCGCGCTTCAGGTCTATCGGACAGATGTTGCACAAACACTGGTGGAGGTGTCGTGATGTATATACAACGCACGGTAATGTTTATTTTGTTATTTGCTGTGGTTTTGAGAATAGATACTGGCAGTGAGGCACCGCCCTCGTCAACAGACCATCGCCCAGAGCTTCAGGCGTCTCCATTGCCCCAGATGATGAAGGGTTCGCTTTGGGAAACCTTTGCGACGGTGAGTTATGATCCCTATGCGCCGACCTTTATACCCATATTTTCCGATACGTTGAAAAAAATGAATGGCAAACACGTCGAGCTTGTCGGGTTTATGATTCCGCTGTCGGCCCAAAGAAAACAAACGCGTTTTGTTTTGACTCCGTATTCACTTGGGGGCTGTTCGTTTTGTGTAGGCGGGGGTGGGCCTGAGTCTCTTGTAGATGTTCACCCGAGCAAACCGATTGATTTTACTTATTATCCCGTTACTATTACAGGTCGTCTGGAATTGTTGCAAAAAGATCCTTCCGAACTCTTTTTTCGCATCAGCAAAGCCAAGGTGATGGATAAGCGCGATATGAAAAACAATCTGGATAATGCATATTAAGTGTGTATTTATGAAAAATAAAAAGGAGATAATAAATGGCGCGTTTGAGCTATCAAACCGCAGGTGACAAAATCGCCATTGTTCTTTCAACAATGTGTGCGGTGCATTGTTTGACATTGCCTGTTGCACTTATTGCGTTTCCGTTGTTGGCAACTACATTTGTTGGCGATGAACATTTTCATGGGTTTTTGATGTGGCTGATTCTGCCCACCAGCATTCTTGCTCTTGGATTGGGGTGTCGCCGTCATAAAGATCAATTTGTCATTGGCTTTGGTATTCTGGGGTTGTCCCTTCTCGTCGTAATGGTTGTGGTTGGCCATGATCTTTTTGGGGAAATAGGGGAACGGATGGGGACCGTTTTAGGGTCGGGATTTTTGATCTCAGGCCATATTCGGAATCATCATTTATGTCGCAGAGATGATTGTGAAAAATAGGATAAACATGTGAAAGGAGACGTAAAATATGGAGAAACAAAATCCAATGCGGCTCAAAGTGATAAGTGTTATAGTGTTTGCGTTCTTTGTTTCTTGCCATGGAGAAAATAAAGAAGATGCACACCACTTGCAACAGGCGGCGGATATTCACAAGGCGATGATGGAAATTGAAGAGCAATTTGAGAACCAACTGGATAGTCTAAAGTCATTTTCACATCATGCTGTGGAAATACGCGATAGTCTTCAAGTCATTGAAAAAGACTTTGAGTTGTGGGAAAAAAATGTGGTTGAAGTGCCGGGAGATGACTCGGCGGAGGCCCATGACCACGGCCATGAACACCATCACGAAAAAGAAAATCTACAGGTGACTCCCGAGCAAATGGTCGAGATCCAGAAAGAGCTAAAATCAAATCTCGAAAAATTGCTTTTGCGATTGCAATCGATTAGACAATTGCAGGCGCGTTCCTCAGAGGACGAATAGACGTACTGATAGACAACTATTTTGCTCGAGGTAGCTCCATATAGTATTAAAAATGAATTTCTACACCAGACACCCGCTCGTTAAAACGCTGATGGTCATATTGCTCGTCGGCGCATTTGCCCTTGTCTTTGGGCATGCAGTTGACCATGTTGAACATGACACCCATTGCCTCGTTTGCCATTGGGTTTATAGCTTTAGTGGTCTTATCAGTGCTGTATTGACTTCTGGTGTATTATACGCCTGTTATTTTTTCGCTTCGCCGAAAGCCACATTATTGTCTCACCAGTTTCCCATCTCGCATCAAAGCCGTTCCCCTCCAGTATTTTCCTGAATCTTTCGAGAATAAACGTTGTATAAACCATCTGTCTATGTGTTCTCTCATAGGGGATAGATATTCTATCGCAATAGCTACTTTACAATTAAATCTGTACAAGTCTTATTCTTTCGCGTAATATTCAGGAGACTATCATGTTTTTTAGAAGAAATTCGTTTCAAGGCATTCTTGCCGCTGTGGCAGTTCTGGCTTTGTTTGTGATCGGTTGTGGTCGTGACGATCCAATGGCTCACCAGGAAGAGCATTTCGAACCCGAGGGTCTGGTCATCATAGATTCGGGCAATCGGTTTTTCCGCTATTTTCGAGGGCAGATTGATGCCAGCGGTGGTCGGAAAGATCATCTCGATGCCCCCCTCAATGAGGAAACACCGCACTGGAGCATCCGTTTTCTGGATGAAGATGGCGATGAGATTCCCCCGCCAGATGATCCCGATTTCAAATTTACATGGGCGATTGCCGATCCCACGGTTTTGGAAGTTGTTCAGGATGCCGACGATGTCGGCAAGTTTGATTTTCACCTGCGTGGTCTCAAGGTAGGCGAAACTACGATTGAGCTCCAGGTCACGCACGACGATCATGTAGATTTTCGCACCATTCCCATTCCCGTGCACGTCGGAGAGTAGTAACTGCTTTGCCCTCACCCGGTCTTTCAGACACAGGGTGAGGGCTTTTGGTTTATTGGAGGTTCATTTTGAAATTCACACCTTCTATTCTAATGGTTGTGCTCTTCTTTTCTGTGATCGGCGCGTCGGATGAGACGCGTTTGCTCGAGGGATATGTTTTTGATCACAAGACCCAACGCACAATTGGCAATGTCGATATCAAAGTCGATGATGGCGCGGTGGGCACGACAACCGATGAACGGGGCCGTTTTGTCTTGCGTCTGTCGGAGGGCGTTCATCGCCTGTCTTTTTTTCGTGTCGGCTATGGATTGGTGAGTCGGGAAGTGAGGATATCAGGTTCGAAACTTTCCATTCTGTACGTGGAAATGGTTGCCCAGGAAATTGTTATGGATACCATTGACGTGGTCGCTAAAAGTGTGGAAACGCGTTTTGAAGAATTGCACGAAGCCACGGGCGTGCTTTCTGGAGATGAACTTCAGAAGAAATACAGCCTCACGCTTGCCGAGACGATGAAAAACGAAATCGGTGTCGCCATCCGCAGCATGGGGCCTGCACCTGCTCGCCCTGTTATACGCGGCCTCAGTGGTGACCGTGTGCAGATCAATATAGATGGTATCGAGACCCACGATCTCTCCGCGACCTCTGCCGATCACGCGGTTACTGTCGAGCCTTTTAATGCGGAACGCCTCGAAATTATCCGGGGACCGCGCACGCTGCTTCACACGGCATCGGCCATTGGCGGGGTTATCAATGTGGTGAAACAGAAGATTCCCGAAGACCATCCGCAGCGCGTTTTTGGCAGTGTTGGTGCTTATGGAGAGACGGCCAATCGGGGGTATCTCTCCGCCGCTGGAATCACAGTGCCCGTGGGGCCACTCGCGCTGTATGCCGAGACCACGTACCGCAATACCCGGGATGTGCAAACACCCATTGGCAGGCTCGCCAATACGCCTATTGACACGCGTACGCTTCTGCTTGGTCTGTCATATCCCACTGACCGGGGGTATATCGGTGCTTCTTTTGATCAGTTTGATACCCAATACGGCATTCCCGGCGGATTTATTGGCGGGCATCCCAATGGCGTAGATCTGGATATTGATCGCCGGGTATTTGATGGCAAGGCAGCCTTCCATTTTGATCGCCAGATGCTCAGTAGTGTAGAGATGGATTTTACCAGGACCTTCTATCACCACTTCGAGTACGAATCCAGCGGCAGTATTGGGTCCGAGTTTTTGTTCCACGACTACCGCGGTGATCTCAAATTGCTTATGAATACACAGGGCCAGACGCGAAATACCGTTCTCGCTCTCGGCTTTGGTCATCACAATCTCAAATTGGGGGGGTTTGTTTTTACGCCGCCCACGCGAGAGCAATGCGCTTCATTAGGTCTTTACCACGAATTTATCTATCGCGACATTGAATTTCAGGCTTCTGCGCGTTATATTTATACCGACTTTGATCCGCGTCCGAGTACAAGGAGTCTTGCGGCTCTCGGTGTAGATCGCACCTTTCACGCCTGGTCCGCGGCGATTAGTCCGCTTGTGACCATTACCGACCGGCTAATTGGCGGTTTCAATTTCAGTCGATCCCAGCGCGTGCCCAGGATTGAAGAGCTTTACAACCATGGGCCGCATCTGGCTGCGTACACTTTTGAGGTGGGCAATATCGATCTCGAGGCCGAGACGAGCCTGGGCTTTGAGGTCTTTTTTCACTATTTGCAACCGGGTGTCGATTTTGTTTTGAGCGGCTATTGGAACGAGTTTGATACTTATATTGCTCCGCGCAATACCGGAGAGATCAATTTTGCCCAACTTCTGCCGATTTATGCTTCCGATGGTGTTGCCGCGCGATTTTTGGGTCTGGAGATGCATCTGGGGTGGCGTTTGAATACCCGTTTGAATTTGGAATTAGACGGTAGTTATGTGCGCGGTGAGAATAGGGATGAGCATTTGCCTTTGCCCGAGATGCCGCCGCTCAAGTTTGTCGGCAGTACGACATATCAGCATCCCTATCTTACGGTTGGCGGGACTGCGGAATTTGTCGCAGGACAGGAGCGCGTGGATATATTTGAAGATCCTACGGATGGCTATGCTGTTTTCGGTGTGTATGCCCGGCGCGACATTAATACCGATCATACCCGCCATAGTATTATTCTGTCTTTGGACAATCTTTTGGATACGGAATACCGCAACCATCTCTCTCGCATTCGGTCTGTGATGCCCGAAACAGGACGGAGCGTTAAAGTGTATTACAAGATGTTTTTCTTTTAATTTAGGTCAGATATGTTGACCCTTTACCTAACGCCCCAGATTAGCAGACTGATCTGGGGCTTGCTCTTTTTGAGGTCAAGCCCTATCTTTCCACGTTGCGAATTGTACGATTAAAATTAGGAGCCAGTACATGCATCATCCCACTGAATCAAAAGAAAAACTCGATATCCTCGAACACGGCGCGCCTGTTGATGGGGTGCCGCAAACGAGCGACCGGCGGCTTTACATGCAGTTGCAGGTTTTTACGGATGTCAGGGATGTCGATGCCGTATCTGAGGTGCTCGATCAAAGCGGTCTCGATGTCGCGCTCTATCTCGATGTGCACGATCCCTGCGGTATTGGTATTGTGTTTTTGACGGAATCGCCGGATTTATTTGTGACTGATATTCGCGCGTTGCTCAATAGTGATCCATTTTTTGCCTTTACACGTCGTCCTGAACTCACGATGCTCGGGCGCACGTATGCCACGGGTTACGAGCCGGATCTCGAATACGCTCTTATTGCCCGACCGCGCGATAATGTGCTCAATTCCGAATGGCCCTGGGCGATCTGGTACCCGCTGCGGCGCAATGGGGCTTTTGCTCGTCTCGATCACAGGGAACAGCGCAAAATTTTGATGGAGCACGCTTCTATTGGGCGCGCTTATGGACGCGAAGATTATGCACACGATGTTCGCCTGGCCAGCTATGGTCTCGATGCCGATGATAATGATTTTGTCATTGGTTTGATCGGTGCAGAACTCTATCCGCTCTCTCGCGTTGTGCAAGATATGAGAAAAACCCAGCAAACCGCGCTTTATGTCGAGTCGCTGGGTCCTTTTTTTGTGGGGAAAAAACGATAACTGTTAATAAGAGTTTCCTCACAACTTTTCCAAAATCACCTTGCGCATCGCGTATGCCATCAGGGGTGGACAACTTATGCCCAGGAGGGCGAGGATTCGATTGGTAGCACCTGGTATGATCAGGTGCTTTTTCTTTTGTACGCCTCGAAAGATGTGGTGCGCCAATGTTTCGGGTGGCATGCGTTTTTCTTCGCGTGTGTTGTGCGGGCTGTGACGCCGCGCATGGGCTGTGCGCGTTGGACCGGGAAAGACTGTCATGACGTGAATATTCTGCGGCGCGAGAGCGATGGATAAACTGCGTGCGTAGGAGGCCAATCCGCTTTTGGTCGCGGCATAAGTTGCAGCACCCGGATAGCTCGTGTAGTGGGAGAGGGAGGAGATGAAGACTATGGACGCGCCTTTTGCTATCAGGTCAGCATTTAGCAATGCTGCGGTGAGTAACATAGGTGCGTAGAAGTTTACTGCGACCACCTGTTCGTGATTTTCTATGTTTATATCGAAAAACCGCCCCACGGCGTTGATGCCGGCGTTGTGTATCAATACGTCAATGGCTTTGCCCTGGGTCAGTTCGGGGAGAGCACGGGCGATGTCCGCTTCTGAGCGCAGGTCTGTGATGACAAATCGCGCATCCAATTCCCGCTCAACTATTGCCGCGCCCGCGGCATCTATATCAATGCCTGTGATGGCATATCCTTCCTGTGCAAGACGATGGGCGAGTGCTTTGCCGATTCCATGCGCCGCGCCTGTGATGACCGCGTGTTTCACGTTGCTCGCACTATGGCGTTGACTATGCCTTCGCAATAGCGTCCCAAAAATCGCGCCCATGCATTTCCCCATCCAATTGTCGCGATAAAACGCCGTCCATCTATCGCTTGTGTGATTTTTTGGGCGACCCTTTCTGCTGACGGAAATCCCTTTGTCTTTTCGTTGTCCATGCCAATTTTTCGATGCAATCCCGTGCGCGTCGCTCCCGGGTGAATGATTTGTACATTTATGTCGCCCTCGATTTGTAGATTGCGCCCCAGGGTGTTAAGTGCTTCTTTGCTCGCTGCGTACACGGCGTAATCCGGACAGGGAAAGGCATGTGTGATTGAGCCGATCAGTACGAGTTTTCCATTGGTTTTTTTCAGGTATGGCATCAGGGCGTGTGTCAAGCGCAAGGGTGCCATCAGGTTGACTGCTGCGATCTCTCGAATGCTTTCCGCACTTTGTTCTGCGATGGTTCCAAAATATCCGGTGCCAGCATTTTGAATCGCCAGGTCTATGGCGTCGATTTTTTGCGCGTTCAGAAATTCACATACCCGTTCTGCACACTTGTCCTGCGATAGGTCTGCACGACAATATGTGTCTTTGGTGTACAACGCATCATTGAGTGTGTCCAGTGTGCGTCTGCCCACCAGTACTAGCCTATCTTCTCGCGTCCGATAGATTTTTGCAAGTGCCCGGCCAATCCCGTCTGTTGCGCCAGTGATTAAGACTGTTTTTTTAGATTGCATTTGCTCTTGACGCCTTTCTTTCTGTCATGTACTATGCTCCTAACTTAACACAGGAGTTCCACATGATCCAGCGTCTTGAGACCCTTTATTACCAGTGTTTGCGTCATATCGAACAGGATCTCGCGCCTTTTCACATGCTGGTTGGTGCGAATGGCAGCGGTAAAACGACTTTTCTCGACGCGATTGCGTTTCTCGGAGATTTTGTGCGCGATGGCCTCGATGCAGCGATTTACAGTCGGGCGAATGATTTGCGCGATTTGACCTGGCACGGCTTTGCAGATCGATTTGAAATTGCTGTTGAATTGTCCGTGCCCGCGCACGAATCCAATCTGTTTTCCGATCGGGATTTTTCGCGGTGCCGATACGAAGTCGCCATTGGCGCAACCGAAGAAGACAGTGATGTCGAGATTCTGTCCGAGCGGGTGCTTTTGCTCACAGATATTCAGCGAGATGATCGCGCTGTTCAAGAATCGCTCTTTGCCGTAGAAGGCCCCACACCGCAAACTCTGGCGACGCCCAGGCTGCGCGGCGTCAAAACCATTGTCAATAAAGTGCCCGGTGGTAATGATAAATTTTACGATGAATCCGGTGCGGGATGGGATCCTTCTTTTAAGCTCGGTGCGAGGCGTTCCGCATTGGGCAATTTGCCCGAGGATGAAACGCGTTTCCCCGTCGCTACATGGCTTAAACACACGCTTTCAAATAGTATTTGCAAATTCGATCTCAACGGAGAACGCATTCGCCGCCCCAGTCCGCCAGGACAACCGCATAATCTGTTGTCCGATGGTGCCAATCTGCCCTGGGTGGTCGCTGCCCTGAAGGAAAATGAGCCGGATATCTATGCTGCTTGGCTAAAGCTTTTGCGCACTGTTTTGCCGGGTTTATCGGCTGTTTACACGGTTGTGCGTCCCGAAGATCAGCACTGTTATCTCGTGGTTAAGCACCACAATGATCTCGAAACACCGTCGTGGATGTTGTCCGATGGGACCCTGCGATTGCTGGCTCTAACATTGTTGGCTTATGTGCCCGATGGCGATGGGATATGTTTGCTCGAAGTCCCGGAGAATGGTCTCCATTCTGGCGCAGTAGAAGCGGTTTTCAAAGCATTCAGTGCTGTAGCACAGCACGAGGACAAGACGCGTGCCCAAATTTTGACCACTACGCATTCGCCCGTTGTTCTCGACCTGGCTGATCCCGAGCAATTGCTCTGTTTTGTGACCACTAAAACAGGTGCTACGGAAATTGTATCGGGGAGTGACAGAGAGTCGAATTGATGGCTGTTGACATATATGTAGTCTCCCGTTATATTGATTCTACCAATAGTATCTGACGCAACTGGCGAATATCCGGAAATAACCGGAGGGGAGCGTTAGAAACAAATATTCAAGGGGTCGATCGCCTGGGCTCAATCCGTTAGAGGATTGGGCTTTTTTTATTATTTCCCAAAGGATTGTCTTATGTCTCAAGATGGACTGATTCTTCGTTATGGTTGCAATCCGCATCAATCCGATGCGCGTGCGTACTCTCCCAGCGGCAAACTACCCTTCGCGGTGCTCAATGGCACGCCGGGTTATATCAATCTGCTCGATGCGCTCAATTCCTGGCAACTCGTGCGCGAGCTTAAAGAGGTGCTCAATCTGCCAGCAGCTGCCTCTTTTAAGCACTTAAGCCCTGCTGGTGCGGCTGTTGCCGTTCCCATGTCTGGCGCTTTGCAAAGGGCGTATTTTGTCGATGATCTCGATCTTTCGCCTGTGGCTACGGCTTATGCCCGCGCGCGGGGTGCGGATAGGCTCTCTTCATTTGGCGATTGGGTGGCTTTAAGCGATGAGGTGGATCAATCGACTGCGCGCTTGCTCAGCCGCGAAGTGTCCGATGGCATTATTGCTCCGGGGTATCAACCAGAGGCGTTCGATGTTCTCAAGAAGAAAAAAGGCGGCAGTTATCCCATTCTCGAGATGGATGAATCGTACGCGCCTGCTGGTCCGGAAACCCGCGATGTTTTCGGTGTTGTTCTGGAACAGACGCGCAATACCAAAGCCATTAATACAGACATTTTTACGAATATTGTGACTGAGAATAGAGAGGTTTCTCCCGAAGCAGAGCGCGATATGCTCGTGGCGACTATTGCTCTGAAGTACACGCAATCCAATTCGATGTGTTTTGCCTTTGATGGACAGGTGATCGGAAATGGCGCTGGGCAGCAAAATCGTCTGGCGTGTACGGATATTGCTGCGGGTAAGGCCGAGGCGTGGTACCTGCGCCAGCACCCGGATATTCTCAATTTCAAATTTAGAAGAGGTCTAAAACGCCCTGAAAAAATCAATGCTATTGAAGCTTTTTTGCGCGGCAATATGACCGATGAGGAACGTCGAATATGGGAGGGTTGTTTCGATACTGTGCCTTCTCCTCTGGGCGATGATGCGCGGCGAGATTGGATTGGACAGATGGACGAGATTGTGCTCAGTTCCGATGCGTTTATTCCCTTTCGAGATAATATTGATCGCGCCGCTCGCACGGGTGTCAAATACGTGGTTGAGACCGGGGGTTCGGTGCGCGACGACGATGTTATCGCAGCCTGTGATGAATACGGTATGCTTCTGGTTGTGACCGGGGTGCGTTTGTTCCACCATTAAGCCCACTGATTACCAAACCTTAACGTAACGTCAAAGTTTTTTGTTGACATTGATGTTGTGTTGAGGTATATTTTTTCGTCCAACTTTAACGTAACGTCAAAGTTTGTCTGTTTCGCTTATAGAAACGAGGTGATTTGTTGTGTCAAAATGCGATGATGGTTTGATGCATATTGGGAAATTGGCGAAAGAAGCCGGTACGACCACTCGCACAGTGCGCTATTACGAAGAGATGGGTCTGATATATCCCGAATGTCGAAGTAGCGGCGGTTTTCGATGTTATTCCCACGAGCAACTGACGCGGTTGCGCATGATTTTGAGTCTTAAAGAGATGGAATTTGATCTCGAACACATCAAGGTCATTATTGACAAGCGAGAGCAAAACAAAACTGCAGGTGAACTCGCGCATGATATTCTCGAAGATCTCAATGAACGTCTTCGTGAAGTTGAAGAACAGATTGAACACTACAAGCATATACGCGAAACGCTGACCCAAACTATAGCCAGTATCTGCGCGTGTTTGCCCTGTGATCTCAGAGTTGAAGAGCGTCTCTGTCCAGCGTGTCAAACGTTCAACCAACCGACGTGTCAGTCCGTACCATTTTTTCACTCTACATCAACTACCGAGACACTGGAATTAAAGCTATGAAAAAAGAATTAAAAAAATCAGCAGAATCCTTAACTGGAAGCGATTCTCCTTCTCAGGCTCAACGCCAGCTTACAGATCTTTATTTGCGCGATATTCGCAAATATACCCCTCTTTCCCGCGAGGACGAAGTCAAAGCCATAAATGCCGCGCGCAAGGGCGATCAAAAGGCGCTGGATCACCTCATTACAGCCAATTTGCGCTTTGTTGTGCGCGTGGCTGGCGAATACACGGGGCGCGGGTTGCCCCTATCCGATCTCATTGCCGAGGGCAATATGGGGCTTATACGCGCTACTCAGACCTATGATCCTGAGCGCGGGTACAAATTTATCACTTATGCGGTTTGGTGGATTCGCCAGGCGATTCTCTCTGCTCTCAATCGTCAGACGCATCCGGTCGCGTTTCCGGTCAATCAAATAGATGATCGCGATATGCTCAATAAAGTGTTTGCCGCACTTTCACAAGAATACGGTCGCGTTCCCACGATTGACGAGTTGGCTTCAGAAGCCGATTTTTCAACCCGACGGGTGCATAAGGCGCTTCAAACGAGCCGTGCTTCTGTTTCGCTCGACGAGCCGGTATATGAAGATGGGGACCGTCAGTTTGCCGATGTTGTTCCCGATGATGCGCCCCAGCCAGATGAGGATGTGCATGCCAGCCGATTGCGCGATCTTTTGCACAAGGGTCTGGCCGATTTGCCCGAGCGCGAAGCCGAGATTATCAATCGCTATTTTGGCCTGGATGTCGATAACGCGGAATCGCTGGAGCAAGTGGGTAAGCGTTTTCACATTAGCCGCGAGCGCGTGCGCCAGCTCAAAGACCGCGCGCTTGGGCGGTTGCGCGAGCATATGGACATAGAAGAAGAAGTTGTACTATAGAGGAGTAATAGATGATTATTGATACGCATATCCATATTTACGATCCCACTCGTCCAGAGGGTGTGCCTTTTCCCGAGCCGGATGACGAGATTTATCGCCGCGTTATGCCCGAAGACTACAGAGCACTGGTCGCGTCTGAAGGTGTTACGGGGGCTATTATTGTCGAGGCGAGTACATGGGTTGAAGACAACCAATGGGTGCTCGATGTGATCGAGGATGATCCGTTTATCGTGGGGCTGGTTGGCAATCTCGATCCGCGCGCTGAGGATTTTGGCGATCATCTCAATCGCCTGTCTCCCAATCCGCTCTTTTTGGGTATTCGCCCGCGCACCCATCCCTGGGAGCGCGAAGATTTGGGCAAGATGGCGGGGGCTTTTGAAAAGCTCGTCGAACACGATCTCGAACTCGATTCTGGGATCAATGATGCGGTTATCGAAATCGCGCGTCGGTTGCCCGATCTCCGCATTGTGATCAATCACTGCGGCAATGTTCCGGCAGATGGCAATCCCATTGCGCCCGAGCATTTGGAGCTTATGCAAAAAGCTGCGGAACAGCCGAATATTTTTTGTAAGGTGTCGGGTTTGATGGATTTGCGCTGCCAGGTTATTCCGGCGCCCACAGATCCCGATTTTTATGTCTATTTGCTCGACGCGCTCTGGCATCTTTTTGGTGAAGATCGCGTGATTTACGGCAGTGATTGGCCGGTTCTCGAACGCAGCAAGCGCACCCCTGCTGAGGCGCAACGCCTCGTGTATGATTATTTTTCTCAAAAGGGTGACGCGGTGCTGGAGAAGTATTTTTGGAAGAATGCAAAGGTCGCGTATAAATGGCCGGATAGATGAGGTACGAACTATGCAAGTCATACCTTCTGGCGGCGCACTGGGCGCGGAAATTCGGGGGCTTGATCTTTCGCAGGCACTCGACGATGATACCGTCCGGGCGATTCGCCAGGCATTGCTCGATTACTGTGTGGTGTATTTTCGCGATCAGGATTTGAGTGAGGAAGATCAGATTCGCTTTACCAATTATTTTGGTCGCGCGGTAGAACACGTTCGCAAACAACTCGACCGAGAACACAAAGAGATTTTTATTGTTTCCAATATCGAGGAGAACGGCCAGCCAATCGGTGCTCTGGGCGATGGGGAGGTTAGCTTTCACTCCGATTTGTCGTATCTCAAGCGACCGGGCACGATTTCCGTTCTCTATGCGCTTGAGATTCCCAGTACTGGGGGCAATACCCAGTGGTGCAATTGTTATGCCGCGTATGAAGCGTTAGATGAAGATATGAAAAAACGGCTCACAGGGTTGCGAGCCGTGCATCGCCATTATGTTGAGGAACAAAACCCACCCGAGCGCATTGACCATCCGGTCGTGCGCACCCATCCAGAGACCGGGCGCAAGTCGCTTTATGCAGGTCCCCATCTGACCAAATATATTCTCGATATGCCTACCGATGAAAGCGACGCGCTTCTCAAGACACTTTTTGAGCACGCCGCCCGTCCCGAATTTTTGTGGACCCATATCTGGCAGATCGGCGATCTGGTGATGTGGGACAACCGCCCCACAATGCATCGCCGCGAACCCTTTCCACCATCGGAACGCCGTATGATGAAACGCACGCAGGTTTTTAATGCGGATGATATTCCGTTTGAAGCGTGATCCACAGATGAACGCAGATGAACGCAGATGAAAAAGAGGGGCTGTGAAGCGTGAAGAAGGGACAAAAATCTTTCGTCCGATTCTCTCAATTCTTAATTCCTAATTCCTAATTCCTAATTCCCTACACCCGATGCAGATGGGTTCCCTTACTCTCCCGCAGGTCTGTTATCCACCGCGTACACCATTCGTCAAAGCTGTTTTGTACAGATGCGGGATTTTCTTTGCTCTGGACGATAAATTCGGGCCAGAATGGTCGTCCCGTAGGTGTGCCCGTTTTTTGAAATCGCAGGTCCATGCTCCAGCGCACCAGATTGGAGCGGTTTGGCTGGCCTCTGTGCGGGGTGTACGCACTCATCATGAGTACGTCGCCGCGTTTCATTATGCAGTTTACGGGTTCGATTTCCGGCATGTACATGGGTTTGATCATGGTGCCGCCTTCGCGCTGGTGTTCGAGCAGTCCCATGGGTACTACACCCGGCAGTACCTGTAGGCATCCGCGTTCTGGGGTGACATCTACCAGAGGGATCCAGCAGGTTATGATTTCCGAGATGTCCGCTTCTTCTTTTGTTACGCCTTGGTCCTGATGCCAGGGTACCTGTCCTGGTTGTTTGTCGCGCGCGGGCAAGTAGGGGCGGAAATGCTGAATTGGACTCAGGGTTATTTCTGGTCCAATGAGGCATTCGACTGCGGATAATAATTGTTCGTTGAAGAAGATGTCGAACATTGGTTTCACACGCGCGCGCATGATGTCGAATCCACCCGCAAAACTGCGCAGTGCGTCATATCCCTCATCGTCTAATTCCCGTGCAATCGCGGCTAAGCGATGGCTAAAGGATTTGTCTGCATGTACGGATGAGATCGACCCTTCTTCCAATAGTTCTTGCGCTTTTTGATTGATTAGTACGTCATAAGCGTGTTCAATCGGTTCAAAGGCCGCGTCATCTAATACATTTTCCGCAATCGTGAATCCCCGATCGCGATACTGATTAATTTGATTTTGTGTCAGTGACATGGTGTGTTTTCTCCTGAGGAAAATGGCGGGTTGACGCATCGTTATTTTAGCTATCGCAATACGATTTCGACCCGCGCTACGCCTTTTACATTTGCACAGCGGTCGTCGTGTCCAGGTATGATCAGTCGCAGGGGTCCGCCATAGCTGGCGGGCAGGGGTTGTCCTTCCAGTCCGTAGATTAATAATCCCTGTTCTCGGACGAGGGCGAGATCGACGGTGGCGGAAAAACGGTCGGCGTCTGCGTAAAAGATTGCGTCTGCATTGGGTGTGTGGTCCAATACTTCGCGTACCCAAACGCCCTGTCCCTGACGGTCGGGGACGAGTGTGCTTATATCGGCGATCTGATCTGGTAGTGTGGCGAAATTTTCAAAGTCGAGGGTTCGAGAGGTATTCGGTGTCTCTATTGTTAATATGGGTGTGTTCCGCGTACTTTTCAGTGCTGCTGCCATGCGGTCCTGGATCATGTCGAATAAGCGGGGGTCACCGCCCAATGGATTGGTGAGGAGGATGCGTGTTTGTGGGTTTTCATTTTGGAGAGATGCGATGCGTTGTAACAGGTTTTCGCGTATTGCATCGGGCAGGGCGATTAGTGCGGGGAATATGAGGATTTGGTCGATGCCTTCACTGGTACGCACGCTTTCTTCCCATTTATCAAATGATGTGGCTACTACCTGATCGGCGATTTTGGCGTCGGTTGCCGCGTTGATAAATTGGCGAGATATCTGCGTTTCGCTTTCCACACATATTAAGAGTAATATTTTCACGATATTCGCGTCCTATTCAGACGACGCTCGGCAAAAGTGATAATAACTGGTTACCATCATGCATCCGATTATTCCATTTGAAAACCTGCCTTTAGGCGTCCAGATTTTTTTTGTTCTCACGTCCGCTTTCATCTTAGGCGGTATTGGATATATCTTGTGGCAGATGATCCGCGCAATTCGCGATAAAAGAGAATGATGGTCGCTCTACCTCTTACTTGCTTTCAAACAGCCATTTCCGCGCGGATGGTGTCGTGGTGCTGATAGTTGATGAGTTCAAAGTCGTCCATTTCAAAATGGTCGATTTCGGTTTGTCCGCGGTCTTTTATCCGCAATTTGGGCAGGGGATATGGTTTGCGAGATAGTTGTTCTTTTACTGCGTCGAGGTGGTTTAAGTAGATGTGCGCGTCGCCGAGGATATGGATAAATTCGCAGGGTACGAGGCTCGTAATTTTTGCGACCATGTGCAATAACACGGAATAGGATGCGATGTTGAGCGGTACGCCTAAAAACATGTCGCACGACCGCTGGTACATTTGTAGGGATAATTTGCCTTCTGCGACGTAAAATTGGTAGAAGTTGTGACACGGGGGCAGGGCCACGTCCCGAGTGCCTATTTCTGCTGCGTTCCAGGCATCGACCATGATGCGTCGGGATTCGGGGTTTTCTCGGATTAAATTAATCGCATTTTGAAGCTGATCGACCACTTTGCCGTTGGCGCCTTTCCATCGCCGCCACTGTACACCGTAAATGCGCCCCATGCTGCCGTCGTTTTTGTCTATTCCCAGGCGGTTCAAATAGTCCTCGTAATTGCCATCCCACAGTCGGTTGCTTTTCAAATAGGTTTTTAAGTCGTAGATGTTGTCGGATCCGGATATAAACCACAGGAGTTCCGATAGGATTGATTTCCACACCAGTCGCTTGGTGGTTACTGCGGGAAATCCATCTGCCATTGCATAGCGCGCATGCAGACCAAAACACGAGATTGTGCCCACGCCCGTGCGGTCCCCCTTTTTGATGCCGTGGTTGAGGACATATTGCAGTTGATTGAGATATGTGTGCATGATGACCCCCAGTGCTAAGAATATAATAATAAAGAGGTTTTGCCTAATTATCCATTGACCGTTTTGCCAAAAGATTCCACGAAGATGAGGAAGTCGGAAATGTCAATGGTTCCATTGTTGTCGAGGTCAAATTTTGGATCGAAGTTCTCCTGTCCGCTCTGGGTTCCAAACACTTGAACAAAAAGCAAAAAGTCTGTGATCCCGACCTGTCCATCGCCATCAAAGTCGGTAGTTAGCATACTCGGCGTTCCCGTATCTGTCGTTTTCGAAAAAGTGATCACGATCTTAATGGGATCATCTGGTGGAACGTGCTGAGAAAGTGCGCCCATTGCCAGGCCTCTTACAGATTCGGGTAATGAAGCCAATAATTCTTCTAAAAGAAGTGGGCGTATGATATGCAGTGAATCCACCGTCGCTGTGTACGTATAATTGAGTGGGTCTTCATTTTCCCGCATTATGGTGAGTGCATGGGTATCGGACGCAATCGTGTAATTACCTGTGTATTGGCTCGTATCGAGGACAGTGACCGTAAGCGGAACCAATAATACCGCAGAGATATTGGTCGCTGTTCTGTAGTCCGCTTGGACCTTGCCATCGGCACTAAAAGCTATTGTGCCGTTGATCCCGCCTTCAACTGTAAGAGGCGATACAAACTGCACGAGCCCGGCGGGGACATAAGCGTTTAGCGCAATCTTCTCAGCTACCCAGGAACCGACGATATCGCCGCCTTGAGGCGTGGGGGTTTCTGGCAGTAATCCCGCGTCTGCCTGTCCAAATGTTATGACTGTCATCACAAGTAGAACACAGTTTCTCAGCATCTTAAACCGCTCCAGGCCTGGGATTGATTCCATACAGCTTGAAATATTTTTCTATTTCTTGCCCCAAACGACGTTTGGCATAATCATCTATTCTTCCTATGAATCCTGAAAGAACGACTGCAAAATCGTGCTTGCCGTTTTGCACTCTATATGAAGTGTGTTTCTGTCGTGTTGTCTCAGGTGGATATAATTCAAGTAATTTGCGACTTACGTCTGCGCCATTACAGATAATAATCTTCGGTTTGTACGTTTCAATCTGTTGTTCCAAATACCCGCTACAGTTGGCGATGATTTCCTTCCTACCACCTCTTTGCATTTTTTTGGGTGGAAATTCGTTGGCGTAACACTTTACCAGATCTGTATGTGCGGCGCCATTGGGGTGGCCCAAAATTTTATGGAGGCCTGGAGATACTTTCTTGAAATCATCAAAATATTCGTGAACGTTATTGCTTTGAAAATATTCTCTCAATTGGAGGATATCCTTCTTGTCATTATGCCCTTCAGTGCCCTTGGGGTTGAGACCTATTATCCAAACAGGTGCTTCACTTGCACCATCAACTGCTTCTATGGGAGAATATTGTCGCTCAAAAAAGAGGCCGTGTTTTTTACACTTCAAGCATCTTTCCATTGATATTGGTCCTTTGCGAAAAAAATATATAGGCCACATTTACCCAAAATGACAATGCCTACACTTCTTGTAGAGATTTGGCGGCAAAGATCGTTAGGCGCAATTCTTCGTCGAACAATTCATAAACAGGCGTTTGCTCGCTGAGGGTCTCGCTGAGGTAACAGCGTACGATCACTTACTGGGCGTACGATCAGCCACGAAAGATCTTCCAGCGCAGGTAGAAGTACATTCCGACGTTGTCCCTCTTGCAACTCTGCCACTACCGCTTCCGGGATGTACACTTGCCCGGCGGTGCGGGTAGCAATTCCAACACGTCAGCTTGGTACAGATACTGAATTGGAGACGTATTACAGATGACGACGGGCACTGTCTAAGTCCTGTTGGAGGTCGTCCTCGGTCAGTTGGAAGGTATCGACGCCATATTCGGCGAGCTTTGTCAAAAATAAGGGTTTGGGAATACCAGCGAGCTTGGCTGCCCCTCCCGAGGACAAACGGCCCAACTCGTAGAGCTTGATGGCGATGAGGAGCTTGGCCTCTTCGCTGAACTGCTTGGGGGTATATCCGCTAGCAGGACCTCGTCACTGTAGTCAATGGTCAATGTTCTCTTCATCGCGTCGTGCCTCTTTGAATGCGCTGTTGAATTGGGCGAATCAATCACCCGCCGCGCCCTTTAATTTGCACAGCGGTTGCCAACTCTTAAAGTTGCGTAACATCAGTGAGGAATCAAGCGTCTTCTTCATTGCGTTCGTCCATAAAGGTATCCACTGCTGGGGTGGCAACCTCAATGAAACGCCTGAGTGTATCAGCCAGCGTTTCAGCGAAATCGTCGTTCAGTTCATGACTGCCGAAATCAACTCGGATTCGACTCTCTTTTCTGTCGTGTAATTTGTCTTCTTGAATATCCAGGTTATCTAGGATGCTTATCAGTGTATAGGCTTCATCTCCTAAACTTTTTTTTACGTAAAAGATGTGGTATTTGATTGCGACGAATGCATCGGTGCAGGATTCTGTATCCCCAGATGGATTGATCCCGATTTCGTAGCTGAGTGCCCAAGGTGCCCCTTTTTCCCAGGGTGATCGCGAATACCATAAACGGTAAGAGCGGTGGCCTTCCTTGTGTTCGTTTGCCTGGGTGCTATTCTTGTCCGGCTTGATTTTTTCAGGCAGTCCGTCAGTAGCCAATAATGCGACTTTCCTGACAAAGTGCGTCACATCACCATTTGTTAGGTCGCTGTTTCGCATCGCACGATCCTCACGCCTCTGGAGATGTGTGCGAAAGTCATCTACGATGGTATTTTGCGTATCCTGAAATCCGTTCAGAACATCAAGGAGATCACGACGTAGAAAGTGGCCGCATTTGTCTTTGGGCGGGAGTTCTTCTTTTGATACGTTTCCTGTCTTGAGATACACTGGGACCAAATGATCATAGCTACCCCTGTACCTTTTTTCTACGGTCTCTGTATAGCGTTCAATCTGGTTCGAGTGCTCTGTAGTGCTTACTTTGTCTTCGATGAGCAGGATGATCCTGTTGGCATTTTTATCTATGTTGATTTCGACGAGAATGTCAATGTCGTTAACCTGAGTTTTAATATGAAGCGTCTCGATGAGTGGGAGACCTACCTCTTGAGTCCGAAGAAGTGAACGCAACAGTTCGGTGCCGAGGGCATGGAAATGCGGATGAGATTCGCGATATGTCGGGTCGGCCCACGCCAATATGTAGGCGATGGTGGCGTCTTGTGCAAGTTCCTTTGTTGCGAATTCGTATAGATTAGGGATAGTCATGCGATGCCTACACTTCTTGTAGAGATTTGGCGGCAAAGATCGTCAAGCGCAATTCTTCGTCGAACAATTCATAAACAGGCGTTTGACCGCTGAGGGTCTCGCTTTCGTTTAAGATGATGCCTACGCCCTCGCCTCGTCGCTCCAAAAAGTGTCGCCGGGTTACTTGTCTGCTCATTGTGTCATGCAAGGTGATTTCCGAGAGTAAGCGGGCGAGCAACTCATTGCGGGTGGCCTGTGCATAACGCAAATTTTCTACTGTCACGGTGTTTGCCAATGCGCCAGGCGAATAGAGTTCGAGCCTGTCTGAAAACATGAACAACCGAATTTTCGAGCCAATTTTTGAGTAATCTCTGTGTACAACAGCGTTCACCAGGGCTTCAAAAACGGCTCGCATGCTGTATTGTGGTCGCTCAATTCTGCCAATGTCTTTGCGCGCTGATACCTCATTGAATTTTTCGACAAATTTGAAGGCGTCTATGATCTGTTGGTCCAGGGGGCCCTTACAATCTTTGGCATCGATCTGGTAGTTTGCGTCCCTTTCCTTACTCCGATAAAAAACAGCTTGAATGAAACTGTTGTAGAGGTATTCATCGGGATTGTCATGGCACATTAACACACCGGCGACCGATGCGCGGTATTCTCGACCCTCTTTCACGAGCAAACGCCTTTTAAGCAGATCTTCGACTTCCTGATCGGGGAAGCCTTTGGGGATAAATCGCTGATAGAGGTCTTGTCTTAGTGTGTCTTTATTCGTGTTCGGTACGAACTGTTCATCAAAAGAGATAATACGCGCTTGTGAGCGAGCTTGTAACAATCTGCCCAATTGCTCCGTCGTCATTTTGCGCCTGGTATCCCCTTGTCGTAAAAAGAATCCGTTGCTGCTTTGATGTGCCCACAAGCTCCGTGTAATATTGATATAAACCAGTGTTTTTTGTTCTCCTGTCTCATCGGAAACCCGGATACTATCTACGAAATAATCTATGAGAGGAGGTTCTACAAGGTCGTGGCATATTTCCGTAATAAAATGAATCAGTTTCGGAACATTTTCGATATCGATACCGAGGATTTCCCGATTATCGGAAACGCCGAAGATCACGACTCCCCCTTGCTGATTCGCAAAAGCTGCGATCTCATCGGATAGCCCATCCCGATGCGGCCTGAATTGTCCACCAACAAGTTTTACTTCTTTGAATTCAACACCGGAGCTTTCTCCCGATTGGATTTTTTCCAATATTTCTCGTTCGCTGAGCATATCAATTCTCCAGATGAATACGCTTGGCACATGCTCAAACGCCTACACTAAGAAGATCTTACTTCCTACGCTCATAATATACGACTGTGAATTGATCATACACCTCTTTTTTTGATATGATCCATTCATTTTCGTCAAATTCGGGGAAGTATTCATCGCCTGGGTATTCATCTTCGATGTACGATAGGATCATCCGGTCGGCTTTTGATAGCGTGGCACGATAAATTTCGCCGCCTCCGCAGATGAATACTTCGCGGCTATAGGACCTGGCTTTTTCGATGGCTTCTTCGAGCGATCTGCACACATCTACGCCTTTTGTGTCGGGCATGGTTCGGCTCACGATGACATGCAGGCGGTCCGGCAGGGGTTTGCCGCCCCAGGATTGATATGTCTTGCGCCCTACCAATAAGATATGTCCGGTTGTTGTGCGCCGAAAGTGCTTCGATTCTTCAGAGATGTGCCAGGGCATTTTGTTGTCCCGGCCTATGACGCGGTTTTTGTCCATTGCAGCGATAATGGTCATGTTTTCTCCTGTTAGCGATCAGCTTTCAGCCCCAGTCCCTCGTCTTTAATCCGCGTCATCCTTTAATCCGTTTAATCCGCGATCCGCCTTTCATCTGTGTGTATCTGCGAAAAACGCTCAAATTACTCGCGTTTTTTTCTGCGGATGCTTTTCGCTCTTCGCCCACAGTGTCAGTCGGAGTTCGTCGCCGAATAGTTCGTACTCTGGGCGTCGGCCCGAATGTGCTTCGCCATCTTCCAGGATTTTCCGCACGCCTTCGCCGCGGGATTCGAGGAATACCTGTCCGGTGCGCTTGCTGCGGATCCGCGATAGGAAATTGACCAACAATTGGTTGCGCGTGAATGTACGGTAAGGCATGTCGTCGAGCGTGATGGTGTTGGGCAATTTGCCGGGGCTGTATAGCTCCAGCCGGTCGGCGAACAGGAACAGGCGGATTTTCGAGCCAGCAATGGCGTAGTCGCGGTGGGCGACAGCATTGACTATGGCTTCGTCAACAACATCGAGGTCGTACGGGGGGGCAGCGTCGCGGTGCGGATGATGGCCAGCGACGAAAGCGATTCCGGCGTCGATTTGATCGGATACGGGACCGGCGAGGCGTTCGGCATGCACCAATTCATCGGATGACAGCCGGGTTCCTTCATAGCACGCGGCTTCAATGGCCCCGGAGGGGAGGAATTCGGTCGGCTCATTGGCAAAGACAAGCAGGCCAGCTATGGTCGGACGATCTACGCCGTTTTCGTCCTGGAAGGTCACCCGGGTGTTGCGCAGCAAGTCGAGATAGGGAATCGTTGGCGAGCGTCCGAAAAACGCTTCGAGCCGATTGCGGCTGAGGTCGTCAACTGTAGCGGTGAGTACAGGTTGCTCGTCGAATATGTACTCTCGGCCTCGCTGCTGGAATAGCCGTGCGAGTTCTGACGGTGTGAGGTCGCGTTTCGTGGAACCGATCCGCAGGTAATAACGCCCGCTTGATGTTCGGTGGACGTAAAGCCCGCGTGGAATTTCGGTTAGAAGTACGCATTGATCGTTTCCTGTGGTGTCCGGAAGCAATACCTTGCGCAAGATCGGTCGAATCGGCGGGTCGCAGTTGTGCGTTGCGATATTGATGACCCACTGTTCGACTGCATTGACACGCGCTGCTGGTATCCCACGCACGGTGCCCGAATCGTCGATGCCCAGAAATATCACGCCACCAGCCGCATTTGCCAGCGCAACCAACTCTGCGGCCATATCTTCGGTATTGGGTGAGATGACGCCGCGTGCCCCAAAGCGCACCTCTTTGAACTCGGCGTAGCCATCTTCCCCAGCGCGAAGTTGGTCTATAATCTGCTCTCTGCTGTCGAACATCGCTCTATCTCCTGGGCAGGCACAAGGCACTGCCCCTACATCATCTGTGTCTATCTGCGTCCATCTGCGGATGCTTTAACAGGCGCAATGTCCAATAGGGCGTTGGTTTTGACGACGTGTCCGATCAGGTCGTGTTCGGTTGCATCGGTGATTTCGACTTCGACAAAGTCGCCGATGTTTGCAGGGCCTGTGAAGAATACGGCGCCGTCGATTTCTGGGGCGTCCATTCGCGTGCGTCCGATGTAGTGATATGCCGGGTCGTCTGAGACTTCATCTACGAGTACTTTGAAGGTGCTTCCCAAATGTGCGGCGTTCAATTCGCCCGATATTTGCGCCTGCAATGCCATCAGGTCGTTCAACCGTTCGCGCTTGATGTCTTCGGGTACGTCGTCTTCCAATGCGCCCGCCTGCGTGCCTTCTTCGTGTGAATAGGTGAATCCGACGAGGCGGTTGAATTGCATTTCATCGACAAAGTCCATGAGTTCTGCGAAGTGTTCATCGCGTTCGCCGGGAAATCCGGTGATGATTGATGATCGGATGGTCAAATTTGGTATGCGTTCGCGCAAGGTGTGGATGAGTTTTCGAATGCCCGCTTTTGTGGTGCCCCGGTTCATGGCTTTTAGTATGGGGTCTGATGCGTGCTGGATGGGCAGGTCGATGTAGGCGCACAATTTTTCTTCGGTTGCCAACAGGTTGATTAGCTCGTCGCGCCAACCGGTTGGATAGGCGTATAACATCCGCACCCAGTCGAGTTTCTCGATTTGGATTAGTTCTTCTATCAGGTCTATCAGCCGGGGTTTGCCGTACAGGTCTGCGCCATATCGCATGGTGTCCTGGGCGATGAGGGCGATTTCGCGGACGCCGTTGCCGACCATGCGATAGGCTTCGGCGATGAGACGATCCAGGTTTTCACTTTTGTTTTTTCCGCGAAAACTCGGGATGGCGCAAAATGCACATGTTCTGTCGCATCCGTCCGAGATTCGCAAGTACGCCCAGTGTTTTGGGGTGAGTAGATGGCGCGCTTCTGCATCTCGAATGGTGTGTATGCGCGATGTGCCCAACAGGTTATCACAGTGTGCGACGATTTCGCGTTCCCCGGCAAGGCCCACGATCATGTCTGCTTCGACGAGTTCGGTTTCCAATTCTGTTCGGTATCGCTCGGCCAGGCAGCCCGTGACGATGACGCCGCGACAGCGTCCGTTTTTTTTGTATTCGGCGGCGTCCATCACGGTTGCTATTGATTCTTCTTTGGCTGGTTCGATGAATCCGCAGGTGTTGACGACGATGATGTCGGCGTCTTCAGCGTCGTCCGAGATGTCGTAGCCATTGAGCTGGAGGAGGTGGTGCATGCGCTCGGAATCGACGGTATTTTTGGGACAGCCCAGGGTGATGAGGTTGATTGTTGGCATAGGATATTTTTGGTTTAAAGGTTTATCGCATTGCCATCCAAATAGCCCATGCGTAGCTTGCGATGAGTAGTGCGATTATCGCGGCAAATACAATCGCTTTTGGTTTGCGCGCTGGTATGTTGAGGAGCATGGCTGCGGTCATTAAAAGATATGTGACGAATAAAATTTGTCCAACGCGTTCGTCGGGCAGGATAAAGCGCGTTGTGAATGCCAGCGGCAGGAGTAATACCGATGATGGCATTTCGTCCCGGTCTGTGTCTGACAATTTTATGGCGTAAATACCTGTATATCCGATGAGCAATGCGACGGATAAGGCGCCTTTTAATCCAAAGCAATAGGCAAAAATAGCGGGTGCAAAACCATAGGTGCAAATTGCAATGAGGCGGTTGAGGGCGACGTGTTTTGGGTCGCGCCAGATATTGAGCAGGGCGGCGAATAGCAGAGCTATGAGGGCGGCTTCGTATTGCGCGTGTATGGCATAGATCGCGATGCCAAAGGCAAAGAACAGGCCCGATAGCGCGATTAATCTGGAGGGTGTTTTCGACTTCATGATACGGCCTGTACGCCCAGTTGTGATCCCGCGTGTACCTGGACTTCGATGCCTGCTTGTGTGTCGCGGGTCAGGTCATTGTCAAAGACAATGCGCCCAGACTCAAACAGGAGTACCAGAGTAGATCCTCCAAATTGGAAGTAGCCCTTTTCCTGCCCTCGCTCTACATTGCCCGGCTGGTATGTTTGGACGATGCGCCCCACGCCCCAGCCCGCTACTTCCATGATCATGATGTGGCCAAAGTGTTCGGTTTCGAGGTATGTTATTTCGCGTTTGTTGTGGGCAAATAAGTCGGGTTTTACGTCGAGGGCAATGGGGTTGACGAGATAATAGCGTCCAGAGATTTTAGCAGATGCTGTGGCGATGCCGGCGACGGGAAAATGGTAGCGGTGGTAGTCTGCGGGGGCCAATCGAATGACGAGTGCAGCGCCATTTCTATAGGGGATTGCGGATTCTTTTGATGATAGGAGGTGTGCAATATCGACATGGGATCCTTTGACTGGTAAACGGGTTTGTGCATTCAGTTTGGGATATGCGAGTACTTTTCCGTCGGCGGGTGAACAGAAGATGTGGGGATCTGCGATAAAGGGGCGTGCGTCGGGTTTGAGTTTGCGCGAGAAAAAGGCGTTTAGATTTTTGTATTGGTTCAGGGGCAATTCGATTTCGTCGAGGTTGATGTCGTATTTTTGGACGAATGGTTGGATTTTTTTTTGCGATCCCGATAGGTCCATCCATTTGCCGAGTAGCCAGCAAAATGGGTATGTGTTCAGGAGGATGTTGTATATAAATATCGCGATGCGAGATCGCGCAACAGCATATTGAACGCGGGGCAATATGAGCGGTTCGGAGATCATTTCATCTGTTTTGCGGTTGCGATAGGTTATTTGCTCGGTCATGGGTGAGGTGTGCCTGAAGCTATGTGAAAGATTTGGGCCAAAATTTTTCTGGCCGGGTTTCAAAGGTCATGCGTTCCTTTTTTGTCGGGTGCGTTATGGTCAGGGCCTGTGCGTGGAGGGCGATGGCGCGGTTGGGAAATGGTTTGCGCGATCCGTACTTAAAGTCGCCCATTACGGGGTGGCCTATGTCCGCGAGTTGTACGCGTATTTGATGATGGCGCCCGGTGGCGAGGTCCACGCGCACTGAGGATATGCCTTTGTGGTATGCCAGTCGCTCGTACGTGAGTTCTGCGCGTTGTCCATGAGGGGCGTTTACGATGCGGCTTTTTGTCTGTCGCCGCGCGATGTGGTTTACGAGGTGGCCGTTTTCGGGAATTTTGCCGTGGACGAGAGCGATATAGCGTTTTTCTACGGTTCGCTCTCGAAATTGTTGCGATAAGCGGCGCGCTGATGTCGATGTGCGCGCAAAGACGACGACACCTGATACGGGACGGTCCAATCGGTGTACGAGTCCGAGAAATACGTTGCCGGGTTTGTTGAATTTGACTTTGAGATAGGCTTTGCCTATGTCCAGCAAGTTTTCGTCGCCGGTGTGGTTGCCCTGTACGAGTATGCCAGCGGGTTTGCGTACGACCAGCAGGTGATTGTCGAGGTAGAGGATGTCCATTGTGATTGAAATTTACATGCTAAATAGTAAATGCGCAACTGATGTGGGCATTTTGCGGTTGACCGCAGGATGTGAATGGGATAGCTTGCAGCGGTTGGTGGATGGTGGTTTAGCTTCTTGCGAGAGATGAAGATGAAAAATTTTTTTGTTTTGTTCATGATAGTCAGCGCGCCTCTCAGTGCAGATGAAAGTCTTCATCGGGCTGCGATTGATGCGATGGTTGTGGCGACGCGCTATTTTCGCACCGATGTTGCGTCTCATGGCGGTTATCTGTGGCGGTATAAGACCGATTTTTCTATGCGCGAGGGCGAGGGTACGGCGTCGCCTTCGACGATCTGGGTGCAGCCGCCGGGTACGCCTGCTGTGGGTATGGCGTTTTTGGAGGCGTATGAGGCTACGGGCGATACGCTGTTTCTCAATGGTGCTGTTGAGACGGCACGCGCGCTTGTGTGGGGACAACTCGCTTCTGGCGGTTGGGATTATCGCATTGATTTTGATGCCGAAGGAAGTAAGCGCTGGCACTTTCGGCGCGATGTGGAACGGGGCGATGTGCATAGGGGTGATCGCCGCAATCGCACGACGCTTGACGATAATAATACGCAGAGTGCCTTGCAATTGTTGATGCGGGTGGATAAGGTGCAAAATTTTGAGGATGGGGATATTCACGCGGCGGTGCTATTTGGTCTCGATGCGCTTCTCAAGGCGCAGTATCCAAATGGCGCGTGGCCGCAGCGGTTTGAGGTTTTTCCCGATTTGGAAAAATTTCCGGTGAAGAGGGCGCGTTATCCCGAAACGTGGTCGCGGACCTATCCCAATACGCGGTATTTGGATTATTATACGTTTAATGATAATGCGATTGCCGATGTGATCGAGACGATGGTTGAGGCGTACGATGTTTACGGGGATGATCGCTTTCTCGATGCGGCTAAGCGCGGTGGCGATTTTATTATTCTGGCGCAGATGCCCGAGCCACAGCCCGCGTGGGCGCAGCAGTATAATCTGGATATGGAGCCGACATGGGCGCGTCGTTTTGAGCCGCCTTCTGTTACAGGTGGCGAGAGTTTTGGGGTTTTGCAAATGCTTTTGGATTTGTATTTGGCGACTGGGGAGGAACGCTTTTTGGATCCGATTCCCAGTGCGCTGGATTGGGCAAAACGCTCGCGTTTGCCCGATGGTCGCCTGGCGCGGTTTTACGAGCTTCAGACCAATCGCCCGCTGTTTTTTACCCGCGATTATGTGCTTACGTATGACGATTCGGATTTGCCCACGCATTATGCGTTTAAGGTGAGTGGAAATCGGATTGAGAGGGTTGAGGTTCTGTACAATCGCGTGATGGCAGAGGGGCGGGAGAAGATTTTATCTGAGCGCGGGCGCGTTACAAGCCCGGGTGCTGATCGCGTGAAAGAAGTTATTGACGCGCTCGATGACCGGGGTCGCTGGGTCGAGCAGGGGACGTTGAGAAATCCAGAGAACCGGCGCGAGCGCATTGAGGCGGAGATTCTTTCGTGTCGCACTTTTATTCGAAATCTGAGCTTGCTGGCGCGTTATGTGAGAAGTGTGATCCGCAGATGAACGCAGATGAACGCAGATTTGTAAACGCAATACAAATAAGGAGATGCTATGCCCGAACTCGAAACGCGACGTCTTGGTCGCACTGAACTTAAACCTAAAGCGATTGGTCTTGGTTGTGCTTTTCTCGGTAGTCCGCAGCGGGTTGCCGATGATGAGGGGATTGCGACTGTGCGAGAGGCGATTGATCGGGGGATTAATTTTATCGATACGTCTGCTGCTTATGGCGGGGGCGAGAGCGAGCGGCGCGTGGGTCTGGCGCTTCAAGGGGGGTACCGGGAGAAGGTTTATTTGCAGACTAAGGCGGGTACCCATCGGGATAGGCGGCACGATTTTTCGGCCGAGTCGATCCGGTGGACGGTGGAGAATAGTCTTAGACAACTCAAGACGGATTATATCGATGCGGTGCTTATCCACGATCCACGGGATATTGAAGAGGCTTATTCCCCGGGGTATGCTTCGGATGAGCTTTTGAAGATGCGGGATGAGGGGCTGATCGGATATACGGGTGTTGGCTGTCGTTCGCACGATTTTCACCGCTATGCGATTGAGACGGGGGGTTGCGATATTGTGATTACGTTTCTCGATTATACGTTGCTGAGTCAGACGGCTGCACAGACGACGATTCCTCTCGCGCTTGAACACGATGTGGGTGTTATTCTGGCGAGTGTGCAGGGTATGGGCTTGCTGGCGGGTCCCAGGCCCGATGTCGAGTTGTCTGGCCGCCGGTATCCGGGACAGGGTGATCGCGCTGTTGCGATGTGGGAGTGGTGCAATGCGCGTGGGATTAGTATTCGCCGATTCGCTCTGCAGTTTTGTCTGGCTGCACCTTTAAATGGAAATGGTATGCTTCTGGTGGGACCAGCTTCTCCCCAAGAACTCGACGAGGTGCTCTCCGATGCCACCGCCGATGTCGATCTCGATCTGTGGGGGGAATTTGAGAGGACGTTTGGCGTGGGGTTGGAAGTGTGAAGTGGGATACAGGTGAGACGTTAAAGACCGTCCAGTGTATAATTGTAGGGGCGGGTCCCCGTGCCCGCCCGTCATCGCGGCAGGATTAAAGCCGCGATTCAGTATTTGTTGTAGGGGCGACCCCTTGTGGATATCTAACAACATGGCAACCAGCAGAACCTTTTACAAATATCACTTTAAGTTGGGCAATCGTATTGTCCACACAGGCATCACCAGAGACATTGATCGCCGCGAGGCCGAGCATCAGCGAAAACCCGGCTGGAGCAGAGGCCACATTTTTCAGGTCGGTTTTCGTACCACCCGAGAAGCTGCGCTACAATGGGAAGCGGAACAACGGCGACTGGGCAAGCCAACAGGGCCGTAATGTCTGAGAAAATCCCCTAATGGAGTATGCTATGATATCGCCCCTGAAGAAGATTTTGTTCCATCAGGGCGGACTGAAGCACCTTCGCACCCCCCAAGATGAGACGGCTGAATTTTTGGTGCGACACCGCAATCTGGATGTGGGGCATCTCACGCTTCGAGGCGGAAAGTGGCATTTCGAGTACACGGAAAGTTTCCGGGGAAAGAAAGACATCTGCCCAATCATAGACTTCCCGCATCTCGACAAACACTACGAATCTGATGTATTGTGGCCGTTTTTCGTGATTCGCATTCCCGGCTTAGGACAACCGGCTATTCAGCGCGTGATCCGCGAGGAGAATCTCGACCCACACAATGAAGTCCAACTGCTCAAGCGTTTTGGCAAAACCACAATTGCCAATCCGTTTATCTTGATCCCCAAAGACAATCCCGCCAAACCCGAAGAGTGATTATCTCCTTCAAGCTATTTAAAGCCCAACGGCATCTTCTAAACCGTTGGGCTTTTTCTTTTGGGGCTTCACTGATGGTTTCAGTAGATTTGTTGCTGAGCATGAGAGCAGAGGACCACGAGCAAAATCGGTCTTGATAAATTCCGATTCTCAATGTATTCTGATTGGGAATGCGACAGAAGACAGCGAGTAATTTGAGCTATCCAGCGAGTCTGATAACCTGAAATGGACACAGTCGGTTTGAATATAGCTCAAGTCGGCGGAGGTTGCATTTCCGGCTCTTTCAACACTTGGTCGAGTGAAACCCGACCCGATTCAATGGCCAGAACGGCTCTTAGAACGTGCAGTTCAAACATCATTTCATCGTCGGGAAATTCAGATCTGACTTGATGGCATATTTGATCCAGATGCACGTTTTTGATGCCGGTTCGGCGTGCAGCCCTGAGATAGTCAAACATCATAATTGGAATCCTTAAACCTCGGGTGGTGCAATAATTTCTATCGTGGGGTATCCGTTAAAAATGTTGACTTCATTGACCCTTGCCCGGCGGCGGTTGACCAGATGCCTGAAATTCCAGCTTACCAGAATATCCTGGCGAGAAATTGTAGCGGTAGCAACATGAAGTGCATCGTTCAAAGTTGCGGGAGAAAAAATACCGTTTTCCAGATAAAGGTTTGCAAGATACTCGACCGAATCGTCAATTGGGACAAGAATTAAATTGCCAATGTGGTTTAGCATCTGATTTTTGCGGGTTTCATCCTGGGTATTCTGGATCTCTGTTTTTGTGAGTTCAGAGATGCTGAACTCATGCTCAACCGACAGTTTCCAGAATGCAACTGTGTCTTTTTGTCTTTCGGGATATCGGTCATCAAAATAGGTGCTGACAACCGAAGTATCCAAATATATCTTAAGTGCCAAACGATTCTCCTGTTTGTTACAAATATACAAAAAAAAGAGACCAAGACAAAGGGCGAGCTAATTGGTCATTCACAAGGTCCTCCTACAACAAGGACATATAACAAAGGAATACACATGAAAAAAATTCTCATTACAGGCATGAGTGGGCTTATTGGCGGGGCTGTTCGCGAGCAGCTTGAGGGCAAGTATGAGTTGCGTGCGCTCAATCGCCGCGATGTGGCTGGGGTGGATTGTCGTCGCGCTGATATTTCGGATTTTGACGCGATTTGTCCTGCGTTTGAGGGGGTTGATACGGTTGTGCATCTGGCTGCTGCGATTAGAAGCGATTTTGAGGGGTTTGTCGCGCACAATATCGTGGGGACTTATAATGTTTTTGAAGCGGCACTTTGCGCCGGGGTCAAGCGCGTTATTTTTGCCAGTAGCGGTTCGGTGACAGCGGGTTGGGAGAATGATTCGCCTTATGATGCGATTGTGTCGGGGCGATACGATGAGGTGCCCGAGTCTTGGGATAAGTTTTCACACAGGACGCCTACGCGCCCGCGCGGGATTTACGGCTGTACAAAGGTCTGGGGCGAGGCTTTGGCACGGCATTATGCCGATAGTACGGATCTGTCTGTTATTTGTCTGCGTATTGGTGCGGTGAATGCCGAGGATCGGCCCAATGGGACGCGCGGTTATTCTGTGTGGTGCAGTCAAAGTACGATTGCTGGCATGGTTGAGTCGTGTATTGAGGTGTCCGCTGATCTCAAGTTTGATATTTTTTATGTTGTTTCGAATAATAAGTACAGTTATCGGGATATGACGCATGCGCGCGATGTGCTGGGTTTTGAACCCGAGGGTGATGCGGAGGCGTATCGGTGAATTATACCACTATTTTTTTTGATGGGTATGGGACGCTTTTTGACAAGGCGTTTGACGCGCTGTACGAGACGTGTCAGGTTATTGTCGATGATTTGCAGATCGATATGAGCAAGGAGGCGTTTCTCGATCACTGGGACCGCTACTTTTTTCCCCTGTTGAGAGAGGGGGATTTTATTTCGTTTTGGGATGCGCATATTATCGGTCTGGAGAAGACGTTTGCGGATTTGAATGTGCGGGGGAATCCCGAGTCTTATATGACAGGTCTTTTTGACGCTTTTGGCCGCGTGCCCGTGTTTTGCGATGTGAAACCGGCTATTGATGCATTGTCCGATGTGAAAACCGGGGTGATTTCCAATGCGGATCACGAGCATCTTACTTTGGCTTTGCGTGCGAATGAGCTGAGTTTTCCGGTTGTGATTAGTTCGGAGTCCGCACGGTGTTACAAGCCGAATCCCGATATTTTCTTTTCTGCTTTTGAGGCTCTCGGTGCCGATCCCGATCAGACTCTGTATGTCGGAGATTCTCAGGAGGACGATATTGTGGGGGCAAGGCGGGCGGGTATTTCCGTTGCGTGGCTCAATCGGGATGGGGCTGTGCGGCGGGATGGTATTCCGGAGCCTGATTATGAGATCAGTAGTTTATCGGCGTTGTGCAATATTCTTGGAGAGGAATGATGCAACCGACTGAAATGGAAGAGTATCTTTTTGATTTGCGCGGTTATATTGTGCTCAAGAATGCCGTGGATGCCGGACATCTCGTCGCGCTCAATGAGATTATCGATACGTATGACGATCTCGAACCCGATGGATGGCGGGGGTGGGTTCATCGGAGCGGGGGCGCACGACATTTGCACAATATTTTTGAGATGGGTGAATCTTTTGAACGCTTGATTGACCATCCGTCGTGGATTCATCACATGAGGCGTTTTGTCGGTGGGGATGATGGTCTTTTTATAGATGAATCATTTATCGATATTCGGTCTCGGGGCGGTGCGACGCGCATTCATTCGGGCGCGCACAAGCGGCGTATCCGCACGCAGTTTCGCTTTCACAATAATCAGTTTCGGTGTGGGCAGATCAATATTTTGCTGGCGCTTAACGATATTGGGGATGGCGATGGGGCGACGATGGCGATTCCCGGTTCGCATAAGTCCAATTTGCTTCATCCCGCGTTTGAGGATCCCAAGGGTACGGGTAGTGGGCATTCGCTGGATCGCGTTGAAGCGGCTGTTCAAATTCAGCTCGATGCGGGTGATGCGATTTTTTTCGTGGATTGTATGGCGCACGGTTCGTCAGAGCGCACGCGCTCCGGGGAGCGTCGCGTTGCTATTATTCGCTATGGTCCGCACTGGGGCAATGATCGATATGGCTATCAGCCTTCGCCCGAGTTGATTGCGCGTTTGACGCCCGAACGACGTAAAATTGTTCAACCCCTGCCGCCCAAGATGCCGCCGGGTGTGCAGTGCGTAAGTTATTGAGGAGTTACCCACATGATGAAAAATGGACATGCCCCTCTCGCCCGTTTTACTGTGCTCGATTTGACCCGCGTGCGTGCGGGTCCTACTGCTGTGCGTCAGCTCGCGGATTGGGGTGCGAATATTATTAAAATTGAGCCGCCCGAAAATATTGACGAGGCAAAGACTATGGGGGGACCGCGTCACGGGCCGGATTTTCAGAATTTGCACCGGAACAAACGCGGGATGACCTTGAATCTCAAAGCCGATGTGGGACGCGAGGCGTTTTTCCGTATGGTTAAGCGCGCGGATGTGGTTGTGGAGAATTTTCGACCCGATGTCAAAGATCGCCTCGATATAGGGTATGAGAGGTGTAAGAGGGAAAATCCGGGTATTGTGTACGCGAGTATTTCGGGGTTTGGGCAGGAGGGGCCGTACAGGTTGCGACCGGGTTTTGATCAGATTGCACAGGGTATGGGGGGGTTGATGTGGATTACGGGTTTGCCGGGGCAAGGTCCGGTGCGCGTCGGGGTGCCGATTGCAGATCTCGCTTCTGGTTTGTACACCGCTATTGGTATTCTCACGGCTTTGCTTCAGCGCGAGGAGACCGGGGAGGGGCAGTGGGTGCATACGTCGTTGTTGGAAGCGCAAATTGCGATGCTGGATTTTCAGGCGGCGCGATGGTTGATTGCAAATGAGGTGCCAGAGCAGGCGGGTAATAATCATCCCACGAGTATTCCGACGGGTGTGTTTCAGACCCGCGATGGGTATATCAATATTGCCTGTAGCGGGGAGCTTATGTGGCAGCGTTTGTGCGATGTGCTGGGTGCTGGAGATTTGTACAGGGATGAGAGGTTTTCCAATGGCGGAGTGCGGTTGAGAAATCGGGATGCGCTGAATGAGTGTTTGCAAGAGCATTTTGCGACGCGAGATAGTGCCCATTGGATTGATGCGCTGAATGCCGCGGGTGTGCCGTGTGGGCCGATTTATAAGATGGACGAGATGTGGTCCGATCCACAGGTTGCGCATTTGAAGATGTCGCGTTCGGTGAATCACAGTGTTATGGGGGATTGCGATGTGGTGAGGAATGCGACGAATTTGAGTAATGCGCCAGACTTGCCCTACAGGGCGTCGCCCGAACGGGGTGAGCATACGGATGAGATTTTGCGCGAGTTTGGATTTTCAAAAGATGAAATTGCGGCTATGAAAGAGGAGAATGTCGTTTGATGTTCTCTGTGGGGTATTCAATGACAGATAAAATTATTGTTCAGAAAGACGGCGGTGTTGGGCATATTCGCCTGAATCAGCCGGAGAAACACAATGCCATTTCTTATGATATGTGGCAGGGTATGGCGCGGGCTATTGACGATTTTGAATCGGATGATGCGGTTCGCGTTATTGTGCTTTCGGGCGAGGGTGGCAGGGCGTTTTCTGCGGGGGCGGATATTTCGCAGTTTGAGGAGAGACGTGCGTCGGCAGATGCGGTGGAGGTGTATAATGCGACTATGGGGCGCGCTTATGAGAAGCTCGCGCATGTACTCAAGCCCACGATTGCAAAAATTGCGGGGTATTGTATTGGTGGAGGGCTTGCTACTGCGCTGTGTTGCGATTTGCGGATTGCGTCCGATGATTCGTCTTTTGCCATTCCCGCCGCGAAGCTGGGCCTGGGGTATGGGTACGGGGCACTCAAACCGCTTGTGGGTCTGGTGGGTCCGTCCAATGCGTGCGAGATTTTGTTTACGGCGCGCCGGTTTAATGCTTCTGAGGCATACCACATGGGTCTGATTAACCGGGTTTTGTCGCGGGATGAATTAGACGCTTATGTGGATGATTATGCGGAGACTATTGCGGGCAATGCACCGCTTACGATTAGCGCGAGTAAGCAGATTATTGCAGAGATTGGCAAAGACGCGGATCAGCGCGATCTCGATTTGTGTCAGCGGGTTATTGATGCCTGTTTTGAGAGTGAGGATTACAAAGAGGGCCGCGCGGCATTTATGGAGAAGCGCAAGCCGGATTTTCAGGGGAAATGACCTATTCCCAAAGTGCTTTTAGGCGCGGGATCAAAATTTCTGTGTCGCGGTCGTGGACTTCTCCTTGCCACATCTGATTTGTTTGTGTGGGTGAGCGATCAAAGGAGGCCTGCATCAGGTCGGGCAGATCCAGTGTGCGGAAGCGGGTTTTGAAATAGCCGTCTTCTGTGAGCCAGACTTCGCGGAAGCCCAATGGGAAGCCTATCAGGCAGGCGGTGTCAACGATGAGGAAGTCGCGATACATGCGGATGCGGTTGATGTGTCTGTGTCCGGTGAAGATGGCGATGACAGCGGGCTGGTCTTTTACGGTTTCCATGAGTTGCTCGGCGTTGGCTACAATACCGCCCGGTACAAAGTCGGCCTGTGCTTCGTATTGGGGGAAGACCCAGGGGTGAATGAACAGGATGAGCGCACAACGATCGCTATAAGCTCTTGCGGCGGCTTCGCGCAAGATGCGGTCGTGCGCTTCTGTCCATGTGCCCAAACTGTCTTCCAGCGGGCTGACGGGATACACGTTGGCGAGCGCCAGGCGCAGGCGCGGCGCAGCTTCGACGATGTCCAGGGTTTCGGGGATGGGAAATTGTCTGGCAAAAGCCTCAAAGCTCCCTTCCTGGGCATCGCAGTCGTGATTGCCCGGGACGTAGTATGTGGGCGCGTGAAGGCCGTCAAATGCCTTTTTGGCTTCGTCTATGGTTTGCAAGTAAATATCAAAGGGCATTTCAAAGGCGCCACCGCCGCAGACCACGTCGCCGCCGTGTACGATGAAGTCCGCGTTGCAGGCGTTGATGGCGGGTGTCATTGCACGGTGTATTTCATGGCTGCGCGTTAGCATTTTGGGCGCGCCGAAGTCTTTTTCGGCTGCAGCGTGATGATGGCTGTCTGTGACAAAGACAAAGTGTGAGGGCATGGGGTCTCCTTGGGTCAGGGGTGCTTTGTTTTGAATTGAAATGCGTAAAGTCGGGCGCAGAGAATATAAAATCGCAGTTTTACGGTTGTTCCGATCAGGGTGCGTACATCGCCGCCCGACCAGGAGACGCGATGGCGCACGGAGTCGCCGATTACGGGTTCGCACGATTGGCGATCAAATCCTTCGATGACTTCATTTTCGTCGTTTAATATTTCGACGCGTATCTCTCCCCAGGTTGCATCTGCGTTTATTTCCAGGTGGGTGCCCGAGAATTGTATGGGTATGGTTGTGATTGTGCCGCCGCTCGGTTTTTCACCTGCGTCAATCGAGATGAATCCATCCAGGCGCAGTGTTGCCAGTCCTATTCCGCTCTTTTCTTCAAACGGACGTCCCATCCCGTTCCAGTGTGGTCGGTTGCTGCCGTGGTAGTAGATGTGGATTTGATCTTTTACGACTGATGGCGCGCCGACCATGATTTCTGCCGATTCATAACTGTTTGGTTCTCCCAGTGGTATGAATATGTCGCGATTTCCCGATCGACGCCAGTTTACATTGTCCCGGCTCGTGGCCAATTGTACCTGAAGTTTTCCGGTTCGCCAATCAAAAAGGCTGGGCATCATAATATAGGCATAGTCCGCTTGCGGGTACTTAAATGCAGCGGATGTGTAGATGTCTGTGTCTTCGGGGTCGTGTTCGTCTGGTTTCAGGACGATTGTCGGTGTGGTCCAGTGGATGAAGTCTTCGGATTCGATGCGTCCCAATGCGCGGTGTCGCTTTCGCGGTCTCTGGTTTATGCGTACGTATGCGACGTATTTGTCGTTGTCCTGTACTGCGACGTTGAAGGTGTCAAAGACGCCGGGTAAGACGGTTTTGGGGTGTTTTGTCCAGTGGATGCCGTCCGAGGAGAATGCGACTTTTAGTCCGCCGCCTTCTTCGATGGTTTTGTAGAGCATTTTGTATTTTTTTTCGAGGTTCTTTTCACCAGGTGTTTTTAAGACGCATACGCCGCCACTTCCGCCAGGTCCGGGGTCCAGCAGGAGGTTGGTTTTTGCGGATCCCTCATGGGGCAGGATGTCGAGGGTGGGTTTTGTCCATTTGAGCCCATCTTCAGAGGTGGCATAGGCCATGAGTACTGCACTGTCTTTGCCGTATTTATGGGTTCGGTTTGTGTACCACATTTTGTAGATTTGGTCTTCTTCATCCCAGAGGACGGAACCGTAGAGTTGTACCTGCAATTCCCAGGGCATGTCGGGTACGAGCAGCGGGTTGTGCGGATGTTTTACCGGCTGGTGCATGACATAGCGAATCCCTTCGGCGCGTTCTATCAGGAATCCGTCGTCCAGAAAGAGTTGCTTCTGATCGCCCACGTCGATATGACGCCCCACATGCCGGGGCCAACTTGCATAATTTATGTCTGATGCCATGAGATTGTCTCCTGATTTTAATATCTGATGTTACGCATAGGCACACTATACTGCGCCTGTCATTCTGAGCGGAGCGCAGCGGAGTCGAAGAATCTTCTACCACATATTACTTTATGAGTAAAAGATGCTTCGTCAGCCTGTCGGCTTCCTCAGCATGACAGAAACGTAAGACAGGCGTAACGTCAGTTAATATTATGGGATCATTTTAATATTGTGGGATAAAGAAGTATAGCGTTTTTTCTATTGGTTGATAGGGACAAATGGTTGATAGGGATAAGCCGCCGTCATCGCGGCAGGGTTTCAGCCACGATCCAGAAGGTTTTTTTGTCATTACTGTTGTTGTGGTTGTGTGTTGCACGATGCGCATGACGTCATCCAGTGGTTTTGAGTCGCCTGTAATATCAAATACAAGGGGTATCCATGGCAAATAATTCGAGTACCCGTGCGGATTTTGGTGAACATATCGGTTTTATCTGGTCCATTGCGGAACTTCTGCGGGGTAATTACAAGCAATCGGAGTATGGGAAGGTGGTGCTGCCGTTCACGGTTTTGCGACGGCTCGATTGCGTGCTCGTGCCGACAAAAGACGCTGTGCAGGCGCAGTTGGAAAATTTGCCTGAGAATATTGACGAGACGATGCGCGAAACCATGCTCAATATGGCGAGTGAAAATAATTTTCACAATACCAGTCCGTTTACCTTTGAGAAGTTGCTGGATGATCCCGATAATATCGCTGCGAATTTGAACAATATGATTAACGGGTTTTCGTATGATGCGCGTGATATTTTTATCGATCGGTTTAATCTGCCCGAGCAGATTGCGCGGCTTGACCGGGATAATTTGCTCTATCTGATCGTCAGTCGCTTTGCACAGGCAGATTTGCATCCGGATCGCGTTTCCAATCTGCAGATGGGCTATATTTTTGAAGAACTCATCCGTAGGTTTTCCGAGCAGAGCAATGAGACGGCTGGCGAGCATTTTACCCCTCGTGAAGTTATCCGGTTGATGGTCAATCTTCTGTTTTTAGAGGATGAGGCCGCGCTTACCCAGCGGGGTATTATTCGCAAGTTGTATGATCCGGCGTGTGGCACGGGGGGAATGCTTTCTATTGCGGAGGAGTATCTCAGAGAACTCAATCCAGAAGCCAGTTTGATCGTGTATGGGCAGGAGTTGAATGATGAAAGTTATGCGACCTGTAAATCAGATATGATGATCAAGGGACAAGATGCGAAGAATATTCATCCCGGCAATAGTTTTACAGAGGATGGCCTTCCCGATGAGCAATTCGACTATATGTTGTCCAATCCGCCGTTTGGGGTGGATTGGAAGAAGGTGGCATCTGAGATTAAGGATGAAGCCAATCTCTTCGGTTATAAGGGACGCTTTGGCGCGGGTCTTCCGCGTGTTAGCGATGGTTCTTTGCTTTTTGTGCAGCACATGATTTCAAAGTTCAATCAGAATGGCGAGTTGTCCCGCCTGGCTGTTGTGCTCAATGGGTCGCCCCTTTTTTCAGGTAGTGCAGGAAGTGGGGAGAGTGAGATCCGTCGCTGGATTATTGAGAATGATTATTTGGAAGCGATTATAGCTCTGCCTACAGATATGTTTTACAACACGGGTATTGCGACTTATATCTGGATTATTACGAATCAGAAGACGCCGCAGCGCAAGGGTAAAGTGCAATTGATTGATGCCGCAGATTTTCACGTTGCGATGCGCCAGAGCTTGGGTAGCAAGCGCAAGCAGATTTCCGATCAACAGATTGAGGAGATTACGCAGTTGTTTGGCGATTTTGAGGTTGTGGAGGCATGTCCTGAAAAGGGTTTATCCAGAGATCGGGTGAAGATTTTTGACAATGTTGACTTTGGGTATCAGCGCATTACTGTCGAACGGCCGCTCAAGCGCAATTTTCAGGTGTGTGAAGATCGCATTGAGATTCTCAAATCGGCGAGGAGCTTTATTCGTTTGCCGCAGGAACAGCAACAGCGCGTTCTTGAGGTTCTGGCTACGCTTGAGGGTGATTGTCTGTATAAAAATCGTGATGAGTTTATTGGCATTCTTACGGGTGCTTTTACAGAGGCGCAGGTGAATATTACTACGGCTCAGTTGAAGTTGATTTATCAATCGCTGGGCGAGTATGACGAGACCGCTGAGGTTTGTACCAATCGCAAGGGCGAGCCAGAACCCGATCCCGATTTGAGGGATTATGAGAATGTGCCGTTGCGAGAGGACATTGATGCGTATTTCGAACGCGAAATCCAGCCCCATGTGCCCGATGCTTGGATAGATTACAGCAAGACAAAAGTGGGTTATGAAATTCCCTTTAACCGGTATTTCTATACGTTCAAACCGCCCCGTGCATTAGATGAAATTGGTACGGATTTGATAGGTGTGACGGATAGTATTGTCGAGATGATTGAAGATGTGACGGATGGGATTGTTGAAACGGTTGGAGGGATTTTGAATGGGTAAAGAGGTGATTCATTGTAGGGGCGAAAAACCTTTCGCCCCATGTGTGGATTTAGCAATTACATCCAGAAGCATTGTAGGGGCGAGGATGCGGGGGCCAAAATATGCGATATGATCCTAAACACCATCGCCGTTCAATTCGTTTGAAGGGGTTCGATTATACTCGGGAAGGTGCGTATTTCGTGACGATTTGTACCCAAAATCAGGCGTGTCTGTTCGGCGAAATTGTGAACGGACAGATGCAGTTGAGCGATGTGGGTGAGGTCGCCGATACATGTTGGCGGGCTATTCCCGAACATTTTCCCAGGGTTGTATTAGATGCCTTTGTGATTATGCCGAATCATGTGCATGGTATCATTTGGATAGGGCTAGCAAATAGGGTGAATGTAGGGGCGAAAAATCTTTCGCCCCTACCGCCCCCACCACCCCGACCATCCCAACGGGACACATCGGCATTTCGGTCGCCATCGAAAACGGTCGGTTCCATTGTGCGCGGTTTCAAAATTGGCGTTACCAAATGGGTGCGGTCAAACAAAAATTTCTATACCGTATGGCAACGCAATTATTACGAACACATCATCCGGAATGACACCGCCCTGAACCGCCTTAGACAATATATTACAGACAATCCGGCACGCTGGGAGGATGACCGAGAAAACCCCATCCATCACAGCAAAGGACATACATCATGATTCATACCATCAGACCCAAGACCAGTGCCGTAGGGGCGAACAATGCGGGTGAATTGGGTAATGTTGAGGCGAATGATGCAAATGTAGGGGCGAAAAACCTTTCGCCCCGTGCGTAGATTTACACGCCAAAATTTGTTTCGGGTGCGGCAATTTTACACAACCTATCGGGACGATGAAGAAGGTAGGGGCGAGGCATGCCTCGCCCGATTTGCAATGCGAGTCCGCCGAGGAGAACGACACATGAGCTTTAAGAAGTATGAAGCATATAAGGAGAGTGGGGTTGAGTGGTTGGGAGAAGTGCCGAAGCATTGGGTGATTGGAAAAGTGAAATATGTTACTGAAAACTTGGATAAATCCAGAGTTCCTTTAAGCTCTCTGGAACGTGGAAAAAGACCGGGTATATATCCCTATTATGGTGCATCAGGAATCATAGATTACATTGATGACTACCTATTCGACGAGGATACCATATTGTTTGGCGAAGATGGTGCAAATCTTTTGGCTCGCTCTACGCCACTTGCTTTTCTTGCCACGGGAAAATATTGGGTTAACAATCACGCCCATGTCCTTAAGGCAAAGGATGGTCTTAATCGCTTTTGGGTTATGGTCTTAGAAAATATTGATATTACACCCGTAGTAAGTGGTTCTGCTCAACCGAAATTAACATCAGAAGCATTGGGCAATTTGAATGTTGTTTATCCACCAAGTATTGATGAACGTCAAGAAATTCTCACATTCCTCGATAAAGAAACGATAAAGATCGACACCCTCATTGACAAGCAAGAGCAATTGATCGCACTGCTTCAGGAAAAGCGACAGGCGGTCATTTCACATGCCGTTACCAGAGGGTTGGACCCGAATGTGAGGATGAAAGACAGTGGGATTGAATGGTTGGGTGAGGTGCCGGCGCATTGGGAGGTCTCCCTCCTCAAACGGTGGTATCAGGTCACATTGGGCAAGATGCTCAAGTCCAAACAAACATCACCTGATGAAACTGAAGATCCTTACCTGAGAGCAGCAAATATCCATTGGCAGGGTGTGGATATGACTGATGTCAAACGCATGTGGTTCACGCCAGAAGAAAAGAAGAAACTGAAACTTTATAGAGATGATTTGTTGGTCAGCGAGGGCGGTGATGTTGGCCGAAGTTCGCTTTGGAATGAGGAGATTGAAGACTGTTATATTCAGAACTCAATCAATCGCATTAGAGCACGCGAGGATGCAGACACGCGGTTTCTTTTTTACTGGATGTATTTCATCAAGCACGCGGACTACATAGATATGATCTGCAATAAAGCAACCATTGCCCATTTTACCGTTGAAAAGGTTGAGGCGACCCCATGCGTGTATCTACCATTGGAAGAACAAAAGCAAATCGCTGCGTTTCTTGATAGCGAAACAACGAAAATCGATACTCTCATTGAAAAATGTGAAACGGCGATTGAGCTACTCAAAGAACGCCGCACCGCGCTGATTTCTGCTGCGGTGACGGGGAAGATTGATGTGCGGGATGCAGGCTAAAGAGGCAGGGTAGTTTAAAGGTTGAAGTGATCAGCGATTGCATCCAGTTTCTCGCTTACTTCTGGGTGAATTTCCTCTTTTGTCATTTGCTCGGCAATTTGGTAGTAGTCGTTTTCTTGTACGTCTATTTCCGATTCCTGCATGATTTTGGAAAGAATATTCTTTGCCTTGGTATCTTGCAAATAATCCGATGGGCTGAAAGGATCTTCATACAATGCAGGAGGGAATTGCTGCCTCATATAATTATCTGCTCTGTCTGCTGCTTCTTGTCCGCTGACGCTTTTCACAAAACGTACGATAGATTTGGGATGAATAAGATAGCTTTCAATTTCGTAACGGCCCCAGTGCATCCGTGCCAATCCATTTTGTAAATTTTTCGGGTCTGTATTGACCTCACGTCCATCGCTGTCACGCAATTCTATGCCAGGGATACCTTGTTGTACCAATTTCAATGCTTCAAAGTGTCTTTCCGCCTTTATGCCATCTACGTCTGGATGCGTCTGGTAAATGGTTGGCTTCCAAAAAGGTTTATCAAGAAATGAGAAGAGGGGATGAGCCAATTTTTCTGCCCAAACGCGCAGAATGGCGATGTCGGAGTGTCCTTCCACGTATAAGATTCCTGGTGCGGTGAGTGCTAAGGCGATATCTACATTGTCTAGCGCGGTGAGGGAAGTAATCAAGGCGACACGTTCCGATTTGTCAGCGGCAATTTGGGGTCGTCCATCCATCAAGACGCATAAACGCTGTGGAGCAACGGCGTTAATAAGTCGCTCTGAATGCGTGGCAATAATCAGTTGTGTTCCGTTTTGATGGGCATAGTCGCGCAAATCTCGATACATTTTGTCCTGTAACAAGATATGCAAATGTGCATCAGGCTCGTCAATTAACAATACCGATGCTTCTTTCGCCAGTAAAGCAGAGTAAACCAATAAAACCTGTAGAAACCCACTTGCCGCACTGCTCAAGTCATAAGTTTGGCCTTGCTCCGAATGACGGTAAGGGGCGTATATTTCAGCACCGGCACTTGGAGATAATAACTCATAACCAAAAAAAGACTTGACGACTTCTTGCAACTTCTGCCATTTCTGGGCATCCTGGCTGACGGCAAGAAGGAGATTACGCAACACGCTACCCGCCTGCGCTCGTGCTAATCGAGCTGGGATAACTACGGGATCAAAAGGAGACTCTTTAATCTCCACACCTGAGAGGGGCGGGATATAAGTGGGAATGAGCGGATCATTGATATACCGCTCTAGATCATTTTCGCTCACATCCTTCGCAGGACGAATAACCGCCAACTCTGTCTCTTTATAGACGATCTCAAAGCCGATTTTCCATTGGTTCGTATGCAACCAGACAGATGCGGATTCTTGAACGTTCTTATCTTTCCAAAGATGGCCAAAGTCTGCCAGTGGAACCGAATGGAAGCTCAACAAGTTAAGGTTAATTGGGGGATAGTTCTCGTCTTCTTCTCGGGCCAGATCCGGGTTATTTTCCGACCACTGGAAGGCGATTTCCGACCAGGCAGCGATAGCCTGGAGAAGCGATGTCTTACCAGAGTTGTTTGGTCCGGCGATGACGAGATGGGCTGGAAGATCAAATTCCAGGTGCTCGAATTTTTTAAAGTTATTGATGAGGACTCTACGGATCATGTTTGTTCACCTCTGGCACAAAAAGTGGAGGGGCTTCGCTCCAGACAATGCACCCTTCTCGTAGCCAGTAATGACATCGACAGGGGAGCCCGGTCACATGAACCGAGGGTAATAGCGAAATTCGTCCGTCCGAGTGTTCTTTTATGCGCCACTTTTTGACTACCTGGGGCGATACATCAAGGTGAATAATCTGTTGGCATGCTTGACGTGGACAAACAATTGCCGCATAGAAGGGATGGTCACGCCCCCCAATGATATACACTGTATTTTTCTCAGTGTTTTCCGGTAAATCCTCTACCCACTTTGTGCGGTAAGGATGGAAACGCGCCCACAAATTGAATAACCATCTAATCATGACTAATGTTGTTTTTTACAAGCAAACTTCTGTCGCCTGTTCCCTTATATCGTTTTAGTAACGGATGCGGAATGCCCGTGTCCATATCGTTTTCATAGCACCCATGCACCAGACGAAACCTTTGAGTTCCAAATTCGTAGTTGTCGTCAAAACGGTAGGTGTGAATCCTGGCCATAAAATCATTAAAAGCCATGCACGCCGCTTGCATATTGACAGACATGACAGCGGGTTGTTCCTCGCCGACTGCCGCCAAATATCCGGCCACGCGCTGTTCCTGGTAGTATGATGGGTCTTTTCTCTGCCAATTTTCCGCTGTTACCTGTTCCATTGTGTACGCGCCTCGCGAAAGCAAGCTTCCGCCTTCCGGGTGGATGTAATGAGACACAGCATCAGCAGAGGTAATGCCACCTTTGCCATCGGCGTCGATATCAACGCCTACATCAAAGTATGGGATCAAGTACGCACTCGCCAGGCAATCCAAATGGTATCTGCCAAAGGCGGAATCCACACAACCAAAAATCACATCGCAATCCACCAAAGCCTCTACAACATCCGGTGAGTCTGTTAATCCTTGGAGGGCTTTGACTTCTGTCTCCATTCCCATTGCCTGAATTGCCTGTTTAATTGCCAATACTTTCGGCTGTTTCTTACTCGCAGCGTTCATTGTGCTGTTGATAATGCGGTTCAGATTTTTCTCTTCTAAAATATCGTTATCCACTATTACCAACTCTCCTACACAATTGCGGACGAGAAGTTCTATTATGATGCTACCAGTGCCTGAGCAGCCGATAACTCCCACCCTCATATTGTGCAACAACTCCAGCGTTCCTTTACCAAAGGTTTGTGACAGCTTACTCTGGTACGCAGTGTGTTTTCTTTTTTTGCTCTGCTTCCAGAGGCGGATATTGTTGCCGACTACGGAAACCGTCGCCAGGTTAGCGAACTTACCATGCGCGTCAACGGTGCGTGCATTGATTGCGCCATTCGACAACATGATTGCGGACCCATTTGGGCGATTGTCGTCAAACCAGTTACAAACCGAAGGAAATAACTCTCGATCGTTTAGATCATCAATTTCTGAAAATCGGCCGTATCCCTTAGGATGTGAATGAATGGTAACGATAGACTGACCGCATAGGTCTATTTCGCTAATTTTTTCTGGTGGAAGGTGATCGCCAAAAGGCCAGGAAACAAAGTTTTTCTTTCTCCTGGAATCACTATGCGGCAAAGATAAAACATCCGTGGCCAGAAGACGGTGGGACTGTTTTCCCGTTCCTTGATTACACAGTAAAATCGCGGCGGCTTCCAGTCCATCGCCGGGAAACAGATGCTTAAAAACAGCCTCATGGAGGCACTCAGTCATCGCCAGAATGGCGGAGTTCATCACCCTATCGCACCTTTCATCTCATTTTTGACATACTCAATGTGCGTCACAAGGGTATCAATTCCCGGTCTCCACTGATAGTGACGCGACCATCGTTGCCAGGTCCGACCAAAATGGATTTCAGACGCCAGCGCACCTATTGTCCCGCCATTCGCTGTATTGAGTGGTGGGGCAAAATAGAACATGTCCAAAGCCGATCCGGGATAACCGCTTGGAATGAGTAACATCAGTGTAGATTTTTCTATCGTATAGCCGTTCGGGATAGGGAAATCCTCTATGAGCAAACCAAATTTTCCGTTACCTTCAGATATTTTTTTCCATTTGGATGGAAAATTCCCATCCAAATACTCAGTATCTTCCGGCAACAGGCCATAGAGGGCACCTTGTTGCGCTTGTCGTCGAACGGTTTCAAAGCGCTCAATGCCAGGACAAGCCAGGTTGACCTTCTCATCGGCATCGATTTTTTCTCTTTTACCGCCGCGTAGTTTCTGGTTGAGCGACCATTCATCAAAGTTTTTCCCGGCCAAGGCCAAAATTTCGGTTCCTATGATATCCTCGGTGGCCACGGTGTACTTGTCTCCGTCTATGCGGATGCGATATTTTTTTCCTTTGGGTGGACGGCGTCCGTGCTTTCCACACTCCTCTATATCGATTGAATCATCGCCATTGATGATGGGAGGGATAACAAAATACGAGTCCTCATCCTGAATAACAATTGTTATATCATCCGCAATTTCCACATCCACGCCGTCTTCGATATCCGCAAACAGGCGTCCCTGAGGGAATTTATCATCTAGTTCTTTTAGTGCTTTACCGGTAACTTTTGCAGTCGGTAGAGCAATGCGGGAACCGTTGAACTCAGGCTGTATTTCATTCCGTAATAGGGGATTATTCTCTATACAACTTTCTCCAACCACAAATTTTTCTCCGCCGTGGATGATCAGATATTCCTTTGGCAAAAGAGGAATGTCTATGCCGTCTTCACGGTTCAAAAAAAGTCGTTTTCCGTTGCAGTCGGCAAGTTCACAAAGAACGGTAACGGGAATAAATCCCGAATGGATGGGCTTTTCCTGCCCGTCAATTTGGATAAAAAGTTGATTCATGACTATAAACTCCTTATGTTCTTCAGTGATAGATGGTTTTTGATCTATCAAGATTGCTTGACATTTTACAATTTTCGTCACAATTTTCGTGACGATATGTCATAATTATTATGACGTTCTGTATCAATTTAAAGGATTTACATCACTATGTCAACCCCTACTACTGGTATATTTCCCGATAATCTGAAAAAGATACGAGAAATCAAAGGATTAAGCCAGACTGAACTTGCAAAAAGATCTGGACTTCAGCCATCCGCAGTCTCACATTTTGAGACGGGTAGGCGGGCACCTTCCTTTGATAACTTAAAGCGTTTGGCAGACACGCTTGAGGTCACAACTGACTTTCTTATAGGTCGTGAAATTGATCCAACTACGTCTGGCCCGACCTTAGAAAGCATTTTCAGAAATGCTCAAGAAATGGCAGATGATGACCGTCAGAAATTGGCTGAGTTCGCGGAATTTCTTGCCAGCAAAAAGAAATCGTAGTGGTAGGAGTAAATTGTGAATCAAAGATACCGGTTATTGCAAGCAGAAGCTCATGCTGAAAATTTGGTGAAACAGCTTGGTATTGCATCGCTTCCTATCAACCCTATTGAGATTGCCGAGCAACATGAAATCAGGTGTAAGCCTGAAAAGATACAGGGATTTTCTGGTTGTTTGATAAAACGAGGAGACGTTTTCGGCATTCTTTATTCATCTAAATTCAACAATGAAGGGTTTATTCGATTTACTGTGGCACACGAATTAGGGCACTATTTCTTACCAGGCCATCCAGAACTTCTATTTCCAACAGGTAATGGTACTCACTATTCTCACAACGGATTTACAGCCCGTGACTTTCACGAGCTTGAGGCCGACCACTTTGCCGCAGGGTTACTCATGCCTCGACATTTGTTTGGAGTAGCACTGGGGCAAGAGACAATTCCCGGATTTTATGCAATTGAATCACTTTCCGAAAAATGTAAAACATCAATTACTGCTACTGCTATCCGATATGCGACCTTTGCAGATTATCCCGTTGCTCTCATTGTAAGTTCCAATAATAGAGTTGAGTACTCGTTTATGTCTGACACGATGAAAACAAAAATTCGAGGAGCCTCGTGGCTGAAAAAAGGAGAGGGCATACCTCCACAAAGCCAAACCGCTGCATTCAATGAAGATCAAAACAACATTCTATCGGGTGCAAAAGAGGAAAGTAGCTCCTACTTGGATGCCTGGTTTGCAGGAGCACAGTCGGAGGAAATCAATGAAGATGTGATTGGACTGGGTGGCTATGGAAAGACCCTGACGGTTCTATTTTCCGAAGAACCACTAACAGATGATAACGAATTAAATTTTGGAGATTATTGATTACAAACTAAGTGAATTTATTCATGATTTGATTGCAGAATCGGGACAGGGAAAAGGCGTCTCAACTGATATACTCCGTGAAGGGGTAAAAATGCGACAAACCATTGAGGCTACGATTGATGAACAGGGCAATGTGCGGTTATTACAGCCCATCCAGTTGTCAAAACCACGACGCGCTTATGTGACAATTCTCGCTGATGAGCGAGATATTCCTGAAACGGCATTGCTCAGTGAAGCCGCACTTGCCGAAGACTGGAATCGTCCAGAGGAAGACGCCGCTTGGTCACATCTACACCCTGCGCCTGTTCGCCTCGACTGGCGTCAAGTGCGCTCCGTTGTCGAGGCAGCCGCTTCCGAGTTGAATTGGAATGTTGAAATCTCTATTGATACTGCTGAAAACCTCATTGTCGTGGCTGTGCCAGAGGACCAGGACGACTTGATGGTGGAGACTGAGTTTGATTTCTACGCATTGATTATGAATCAATTAGACCAAGATGTCTTTAAGACAATTAATTTCTTTTTCGTTTCGGATTCTGACTGACCGAACTTCGTTCATCGAAATTCAGGAGGACCGCCCATGTCTAAGAACACATCAGAAGAAGGACCGAAGATATATGTAACCTCAAGGGGAGCAAGGTATGTCAAAGCAGATGAGGTGCTCAAGAGTCCCAAGGTGCGCAAAGCAATTGAAAAAATGGCGCAGATTCCCATTGAGCGGAAGTCATCTGGCACGTCTCCGAGTAAGTAAAAAACCAGTGTAATCATTTTATGAGGAGGCCCCATTGGGTCTTGGATTACTTCTTATCCCTACTCTCGGAGGATACTGGTTTTTGGCAAATCTGTACCTCGCGCGCTACAGTATGCTTCGGGATTCGGGTTACCATGTCTTATTTAAATCTGCTATCGCAGGTTGCTTTTTGGTTGTCGTTGCACGCTTGATCGTTGTTAGCCTTCTAAATCCCTATCTTCCCTATGTCGGCGAATTTTGGAAGTTCTATGTACCTTTCGATTATTCTGGTACGGTTGCATTAAGCCTTCTGTTAGGGCCTCTGTTGCCGATAGTGATCAATCGGCTCTACGGCGCAGAAAAGGCGGCGCAACGGACGGCGATAAGTAATGGCGACCTCATCGAACTTTTAATCAGTGAATCCATAGAACGTGAAGAGTTCGTTGAACTCTCGCTAAGAAGCCGGAAATCCTATATTGGTGTGGCTCTTGTGAGTGGAATAGCAAGTCATGGAGAATCTGATATTGCACTTATCCCTGTAGCAAGCGGTTATCGAAAAGAAGACACCCACGAGTTAGAAATTACGACTAATTATGCTCCTGTGCTTTGGGAATTTCTTGAAAAACAAGGGTCAACGGGTCTGGTTTATGAGGATTTTCGGATTGTGATTCCCATGTCCGAAATTGTGTCCGCGCGCATCTTTGATCCTGATGTGTACGAATTATTTCAGCAAGAAGGATCATCCGAATAGCCAGTAGAGGCGGCCTGTATGAGCCATATCAAATTTCAGGTTCGTATTGAACAAAATGAGGACGGCGTTTTTGTGGCCGAAGTACCCGCGTTGCCTGGGTGTATTGTGCAGGGACAGACGCGAAGCGACGCCTTGTTAAATGCCGAAAAAGCGATTGAAGATCATGGTCTCGCGCAATTGATAAATGAAGTACAGGATGAAGAACGTCTTAATGGAGAAGATGCCTATAATTACTATAGATCGCTGAAAAGTTGAATATTTCCTGATCTCTTACAATGACCAGAAAACCCACATCTGAAAAAGACTTTGAAGACGCGATTGAAGCGTGGCTGGTAGGTCGCGCTGGATATGCCAAAGCCGATAGTCGCCAGTTCGATTCCGAACTCGGTCTGGACAAACACACGTTGCTCGCGTTTCTCAAAGAGACGCAGTCCGATACAATGGACGCGCTCAAGAGAAGCTATGGCAACGCGGTGGAGGAGGCTGTTGTCAAGCGGATTGCCTCTGAGTGCGATAAGCGCGGGTTGCTCGATGTGGTGCGGAATGGCGTGCGTGACCGGGGGCAACATCTGCGTCTGGCTTATTTTCGCCCGCCGACCCGTCTGAATGTCGAAACGGAAAAACGCTATAATCAGAATCGCCTCACGGTGATGCGACAGGTGCGTTATGATGTGGAGAGTAATCATTCGATTGATATGCTCTTGTCGCTCAATGGTCTGCCCATTGCTACGGTCGAACTCAAAAACGCTTTCACGGGACAGCGTACGGGTCACGCTATTCAGCAATATATCAAGGATCGCGTCCCCACCGTCAGAACCCCTCTTATTCAGTTCAAAAAACGCGCGCTCGTGCATTTTGCCGTTGATACCGATGACGTGTATATGACGACGCGGCTTTCGGGTGATAAGACTTTCTTCCTGCCTTTTAATACGGGTAATAAAGGTGGTAAAGGCAATCCCGACGATCACCAGTATCAGACGGGATACAAGACCGGTTATCTCTGGGAAGAAATCTGGCAGCGCGATAGTTGGCTGGATATTATCCACAGGTTTATCCACCTTCATGTGGAAAAAAGTACCGATATCGCCACGCGCAAAACGACGACCAGAGAAACCCTCATTTTTCCCCGCTATCACCAGCTCACCGCTGTTCGCAATCTGATTGCAGATACCAGAGCCAAAGGTGTGGGTCACAATTATCTGATTCAGCACAGTGCCGGGTCGGGTAAGACCAATACGATTTCGTGGCTCGCCCATCAGCTTGCCAGTATCCACGATGATGCGGATGCGCCTATTTTTAATTCGGTTGTGGTTGTTTCCGACCGGCGCAATCTGGATAAGCAGTTGCAGGATAATATCTATCAGATCGAACACAAGCAGGGTGTGGTTGTCAAAATTGATGAGGACCGCAATTCAAGTGATCTGGCTGATGAACTCAATAAGGGGACAAAGATCATTATTACGACGCTGCAGAAATTTTCTTTTTTGATGGGCAAGGTGGAGGATCTGTCAGACAGGAAATTTGCGGTGATTGTAGATGAGGCTCATAGCAGTCAGGGTGGGCGAAGTGCGAGCAATTTACGCGGTGTGTTGGGTGGACTGGAGAAAGCAGAGGCTGAGGAAGAAGATCCGCCCGATATGGAAGATTTGATTCTTGCGGAGGCCAAACGTCGAGGGCCACAGCCGAATATCAATTTTTACGCTTTTACGGCAACGCCGAAGCACCGTACGCTCGAGATGTTTGGCGTGCGCGATGCAGAGGGCAATCCGCAGCCGTTCCATCTTTATGCCATGCGTCAGGGTATTGAAGAGGGTTTTATCCACGATGTGCTCAAGCATTATACCACGTACAGGACGTATTACAAATTGTCCAAAGCGATTGAAGACGATCCCGAGGTGGATGAGAGCAAGGCGAAGCGGGCTATTGCGCGGTTTATGAGTTTGCATCCGCACAATATCGCGCAGAAGACGGAGATTATGGTTGAGCATTTTCGGGCTTTTACCCGTAAGAAGATTAATGGCAATGCGAAGGCGATGGTTGTGACGCGCTCGCGGTTACATGCGGTGCGCTACAAACAGGCTTTTGAGAAATATATTGAGGCAAGAGGATATACCGGTCTCAAAACGCTTGTGGCGTTTTCTGGAACTGTTTTCGATCCAGATGTGGAAGATAAGCAGTACACGGAGGCGAGCATGAACGGCATTAGTGAACGAGAATTGCCCGCCTATTTTGCTACGCCCGAATATCAGATTTTGATTGTTGCGGAGAAGTATCAGACGGGTTTTGATCAACCTCTTTTGCATACGATGTTCGTCGATAAGCGGCTTGCTGATCTGAAGGCTGTTCAGACTCTGTCGCGGCTTAACCGCACGGCGGGTGGGAAGGTAGATACGTTTGTGTTGGATTTTGCCAATGAGATTGACGAGATCAAAGAGGCGTTTAAGCCGTATTACGAACAGACGGAGATCGATGAACCGACCGATCCCAATCACCTCTATACGCTGGATGCAAGACTGAAAAGCGAACCTGTGCTGCGCGATGAGGAGATTGGGGAATTTGCCAGGACCTATTTTAAGCTCCAATCACTTCGAACAAGGGATGATCACGGACAACTCAACAAGTGGGTCGATCCCGCTGTGGAGCGATTCAAACAATCTTATGGTGTCTCGGGTTCGGATGGGGACGCATACACGGAAGAAGGCGAGATTTTTAAAAGCACCTTGCAGAGCTTTATACGGCTGTATGGCTTTTTGAGTCAGATTATCGAATGGCAGGATCCCGCGTTGGAGAAGCTCTATGCGTATGCGAGGCATTTGTTCACAAAATTGCCTCGGCGTTCGGGCGAGGGGATGTTGGAACTCGACGATGAAGTTGCACTTTCGCACTATCGCAACGAGATGACATTTTCTGGTAGCGGAGCTTTGGAGGTGGGAGACAAAGATTTTGTGCAGGGCGTGGGTGATGTTGGTACGGCAACGGCCAAAGACGACCATACCGCACCGCTGTCGTCTATTATTGAAGTGATCAACGAGCGGTTTGGCACCAGTTGGACGGATGAGGATAGATTGTTGTTTGATCAGATTTCAGGCGATATGGTGCGAAATGCACGTCTTGCGGAGCAGGCGCAGGCCAATTCAATAGATCAGTTTAAGCAGGTTTTTGAACCCGAAGTGATGAAGGCATTTGTTCAACGGCAGGGCAGAAACCAGAAGATTGTGAACGATTTTATGTCTGATAGAGCACTGCGCGATTTCATCATGGACGCATTGCTCAAAGAGGTCTATAACGCTGCCCGAGTTTGAGAATGCAGGAGTTTTACGCACGGAACGGGGCAATCAGTCCACAAGAGCGGGTCACTGATTGTCCCGTTATTTTTTGACTATTATATTGCTATCTCGACAAAAAATTGTTATTATTGCAATATGATTCATAAATTTTCCATATCCAACTTCCATTCGGTCCGCGAAGAAGTCGTTCTCGATCTACGTATTCCGGGAACAGCTCCCGACCTGCCGCGGTTCCGCCAGAGCAAAGCAAAGCCGGATATTCGGCTTCCTTCTGCCGTCGTGCTCATAGGTCCCAACGGGTCGGGCAAGACAACGCTACTCAATGCGCTGGTCACTACCGCCATCATTGCCTCATTCGCATCATCCACTGAAAAGACCAGCCCGCTCAAGACCTTTTTCCCCTTTTTTTCTGAAGAAACCAGAAACGAACCGACGCGGTTTTGTATGGAGTTCGAAACAGATTGGCTGGACGAGACCCATCAGTTGTTCCGATACGAGTTGGCAGTGGTACGCGGTTCTACTGGCTCCGATGATCCTTTCTTCTCTTACGAAGCCCTGTCCTACTTCCCAAAAGGCCGCCCCAGGCGCCTTTTCGAGCGCGGTGCTCCGGAAGAACCTATATACGTCTCTAACGAATTTGGTCTTAAACCCAGAGATGATCGCCTCCAGGCGGTTCGGGCAGACACATCGGTGATCGCCACGCTCGCCATGCTCAATGTGCCCCTGGCGATGCGTATTGCAAAATGGATGTACGGTTTTCTTTCGTCATCCAATATCATGATTCGTGAGAGATGGGCTCCTTCGACCCAAAGTGTGATTGACAGACTTGAGAGCGATCCCGATATGGGATCCTGGGTTAGAAATCATATCCGATCCAGTGATTTGGGGATTCAGGATATAACTATTTCTGACCAGTCTGAGAAAAAGGAAGTGTTCTTTGACCATCACGGGCTTGATACGCCGATCCCCCTGCGTTTTGAATCCAGTGGGACGAAGCGCCTGTTCCATCTGTTGCCTCAGATCAAGGTCGCGTTCAGCCTCGGTGTTCCTGCTGTTTTTGATGAGATAGATGGCGATCTCCACGTGGATATTGCTGGCGAGATTCTTAGCTGGTTCCGTTCCCAGGAGGTCAATCCTTCAGGCGCACAACTTTTTGTCTCCTCTCACAATGTCGGCTTGCTCGACCATCTGGAAAAGGAGGAGATTTTTATCGTCGAGAAGGACAGCAGTGGCGCAACCCGTGTACATGGAGCACAAGATGTGCAGGGTCTCCGCCGAGATACACGTCTCTATCCCAAATACCGGGCGGGGGTGCTCGGTGGTATTCCAAAGATTGGTTAAAAAGTGAACTGAAAAGACTTCTCGAAATCCTCGGTCTTTGATTTTTGTCAAAAAGTAAAAAGGACATGCACTCGATATGAATGCGTGTCCTTTTTGTTTAGATGGCAAATAGGAATTAACGATCCACCACACACCGAAATCCAAGTGTATCGGTTTGGAGATTGGATTGTCGAGCGTCGCGTGCTGTTGTGCGAATGAGGAATGCCGTGCTGAACCAGGAGCCACCGCGTACGACGCGTTCGATGTGTAAGTAATGAGTTCTGAGTTCGTAGTTGACGGGATTATCACGTGGGCTACGTTGATAGTACGCGCTGTCGTATTCGTCCTGTGTCCATTCCCAAACATTGCCTGCCATGTCCAATACGCCATAAGGGCTGCGCCCGTCGCTATTGCCTTCCCGATAATATGCAACAGGTGCTGTCCCGTTGTCAAAGGGATCGCCGCTGTTGAGGTAGTTGGCTCGGTTGGGGTCTGGCTTAGCACCCCAGGGATAGATGCGCCCATCGGTTCCGCGCGCTGCTTTTTCCCATTCGGCTTCGGTGGGCAAGCGTCCGCCGAGCCATTTGCAGTATTCGCCAGCTTGAAACCAATTGATGTTGACAACGGGATGTTCGGGCGGGTCAAAGTTGGGCAGTTGACGCTCGGCAATGGCGTAGGGGTTCCATTGGGCATTGGTGATTTCTGTGCGGTCTATGTAATAGGCTTTGAGATGGACGGTGTGTTCTGGGCCTTCGTTGCGTATGCCGTTGTTGGCGCCCATTTCGAACGGGCCTTCGGGTATTAAGATGAGGGTGTGCGTTGTGCCCACATGGGTTGTGATCTGGATACCTGTTTGCGTCTGGGATATAACGTGCGGTGGCGGCTCTGGTTCTTCTGGCGGTGCAGTGGGTTTGTCTTTGCATCCGGGCAAGGAGGCAGAGAGAATGATGAGATAGAAGGATATGCGGGTAAGGGGCTTCATAGTGGATCAGGTAGAGAATGTGTGAAGAACGGAAAAGGAATATAATGTATCTGCGCCAAAAGAGAAACCATCTGCGACCTGAGTGTGTCCAATGGGTGATGGTTTTTAATTCGTTTGCGAGAAGAAGGTGACGCTTATGAAATCGAAATTACAGACTATCACTAAATTGACAAAGCGACGGCTTCCGATCAACCGACCGCCAACGCACCCGGGCGAAATGTTATTGGAAGAATTTCTCAAGCCTATGGGAATCAGTCAATCGGCCTTTGCAGTGAAATTGGGCATTTCATTCCCGCTTTTGAATAAAGTTATAAACGGCAAGCGATGTGTCACACCAGATATCGCATTGCGCCTGGCACAAGTGCTTGGCATGTCAGCGGATTTTTGGCTTGATCTGCAATCAGATTGGGATTTGTGGCATGCGATGCGAACCGAAAAAGCAGAGAAAATTGCACAACTTGAGCCATTACCCGATTTGACCTGTTCTGAATAAAAAGGTCTGTGACACTCGTCACAGACCTTTTGCTTTTTACGGGTGGTCGTTTACTCAGCGGGTTGCTGTATTACGCGCTGAAAGAGAAACTATATGAGGTTTAGGTGTGTCTAACGGGCGATGGTTTTTCAAGATGCTCTATTTGTAACGGAGGCGGGTTGTCGTGTTTAGAAATTATCTGATTATCGCGCTGAGAAATCTCAATCGGCAAAAGACTTTTAGTGCGATCAATATTTTGGGGCTTGCCATTGGTCTGGGAACGTGCTTTTTGATCGTGCTCTATATTCAAGACGAGTTGAGTTTTGACAGTTGGCATACAAAAGGAGATCGGATCTATCGCGTGGTCCGGGAGACCCGATCTGGGGGGCAATCGGATTATTTGCCATTTACGTCTGGCGCGCTGGCACGGGCACTTGCGCGGGACTTTCCCGAGGTGGAGAAAGCCGTTCGCGTGATAACGTGGAGTTCCGTAGATGTGCGTTTGGATGAAAAAAAGTTCGAGATGGGTGTCTGTGTTGCCGATCCCGAGATGTTTGAAATTTTCGATTTTCCATTTGTGCGCGGCAATCTCGAAACCGCATTTTCCAATCCGAACGCTATTGCCATAACAGAGTCGGCGGCAAAGTTGTTATTTGGAGACGAAGATCCGATTGGGAAGACCATCACCGCTGAGAGCAATCACCACGGAGGCGAGCGCACCATCACTGCGGTATTAAAAGATGTGCCCCACAATTCTACACTGCAATTCGATTATGTTTCAACAGGTGGATTTACGTCCCCAGGCGCAAAATACGCCTGGGAAGATTGGATACCAACCGATGGCTGGCGTCCTGTCAATACGTATTTTTTGCTGCGAGAAGGGGCGGATCCAAAGGCGCTGTCCGCAAAATTTCCCGAATTTATCGATCGCTATATGGGTGCAGAGATCGCGCGCACAAATGCATATCATCTCCAGCCTCTCAAACGCATTTATCTCTATTCGAGGCAGGACTACAATCTGGATTGGTACTTCGGTGATATTGACCGCGTTTATCAATTTGGGGCTATTGCTGTTCTGGTGCTTGCGATTGGATGTATTAATTTTACAAATTTGACCACGGCGCAATCTGCTCGCAGGGCGCACGAGGTGGGTTTGCGAAAGGTGTCGGGTGCGTATCGCTCGCAACTGATGGGGCAGTTTTTGGGCGAGTCTGTTCTCACGGCATTGGTCGCGCTTGTGCTCGCGCTCGTTGCTGTCAAATTGGTGCTGCCCGAGTTTAATGCCTTTTTCTTTAAGCAGATTGAGTTGAATTTGTCGAGTGATCCTTTGCTCGCCATTGCTTTGATTGGTATTGCCGTATTCGTCGGGCTATTGGCTGGTGTTTATCCCTCGTTTTTTCTTTCGGCGTATGAACCCACAGAGACGCTAAAGGGAGCGTTTCGCGCGGGTTCTCGGGGGCAGTGGATTCGAAAGGGGCTGGTGGTGGCGCAATTTGCTATTTCAATTATCCTGCTTGCGAGTACGGGGGTGATCTATCGCCAACTCGATTATATTAAAAATAAGAACCTGGGTTTTAATATGGAGCAGATGGTGCTCATACCCATATTTGTGTTGGATCAGGAGACAAAATCGGATCCTGGACAAAAGCTCGCCGCCCGTTATACGACGGTGAAGGAAGCATTTCGCGCCCATCCGAATGTGCTTGAGGTAACGGCTTATCGCTGGTGGGTTGGATGGGGTGGGGGTATTACCCGAACCATTCGGGCAGAGGGTCACGAGGGCACGGACTGGCGCATGCCCCTTCTGGAGGTCGATGAAGATTATCTCGATGTGTTTCAAATCGGGCTGGTAGAAGGGCGAAAATTTGATCCGATTGCATTTCCCACAGATACGTCGAAGGCTTTTATCATTAATGAAACGGCGGTGGCTCGGCTCGGTTGGGATGATCCTATTGGCAAGTCTTTTGAGTGGGTTGACCGGGTGAGAAATCGAAAGGGGACGGTGATTGGCGTGGTGAAAGATTTTCACTTCAGTCCGCTACGAGAGGAAATTGGTCCTATTGCGCTGACGATTCGACACCAGCAGTTTTACAATCTGGGCGCGCGCGTCAAAACCGAGGGTCTGGAAGAGACGCTCGCTTTTTTTGAAGAGACCTGGAAGCGTTTCGCTCCTGCAGATCAGCCTTTTGACTATCTGATGTGGGATCAGCAGTTTGAATTCATGTACTATGCAGAACAACGGGCGCAGGCGCTGACCTTGCTCTCTTCGGGGATGGCGATTTTGCTCGCGTGTATGGGGCTTTTTGGTCTTGCGGCATTTACGGTTGAGCAGCGTGTGAAAGAGATTGGGGTGCGAAAGGTTTTGGGTGCGAGTGTGTCAAATATTGTGATGCTCATTTCCAGGACATTTGCAATTATGGTTTTGATTGCGAATCTGTTTGCATGGCCGGTTGCGTATTTTGCGATGCGAAGTTGGCTGGATGGTTTTGCCTATCGCACGGATCTTTCGTGGTGGATATTTGTTTTGAGTGGTGCGATCGCATTGGCAATCGCGTTGTTTACCGTGAGTTTTCACGCCCTCCGCGCGGCTGTGTCCAATCCTGTGGAAGCACTGCGGCATGAGTAGATTGGGATAATGAAAATAAAAAAGGTCTGTGATATTTGTCACAGACCTTTTGCTTTTTGCGGGTGGTCGTTTACTCAGCGGGTTGCTGTATGACGCGCAAATAGGGTTTTACAGCGGTGTATCCGGGGAAGCGTTCGTCGGCTTCTTCGTCTGTAACCGTGGGTGAGATGATCACGTCTTCGCCGGGTCGCCAGTTTACTGGCGTGGCCAAACTGTGTTTGGCTGTCAATTGCAGGGAATCGACTACGCGCAGGATTTCGTCGAAGTTGCGGCCCGTAGATGCCGGGTAGGTGAGCATCAGTTTGATTGTTTTGTCGGGTCCAATTACAAATACCGATCGCACGGTCAGGGTGTTATCTGCATTGGGATGGATCATTTCGTAGAGGTCGGCTACCTGGCGGTCGGGGTCGGCGATCATAGGATAATTCACGGTTGCATTTTGCGTTTCGTTGATGTCGCTAATCCAGCCTTCATGGGATTCGAGGGGATCAACGCTGATCGCCAAAACTTTGACGCCGCGCTTGTCAAATTCGTCTTTGATATTCGCCATGGCGCCCAATTCGGTGGTGCATACTGGCGTAAAGTCAGCCGGATGGGAAAACAGAATACCCCAGCCATCACCCAACCATTCGTGAAAATTGATGGTGCCTTCCGTGGTTTCTGCCGTAAAGTCGGGGGCAACATCGCCTAACTGCAATGACATAGTATAATCCTTTCTATTGGATTGTGGAGGAGAATAAAGCGAGAATCCAACTGCGTGGCGATAATATAAGACAAAACGATACTCCGTCAAGTTGTCAAGTTTATCGCGTTGTTGCATGAGGTGGAGCTTTAAAATATATTCGATGAAACGCAGATTGGTTTGATGATCTCAAGGGAGGCGATTGTGTCCACGATTCATTTTGATAAACTTTCGATGTACGACCGTATTGGCGAACCCGTTTCGCTCGGTATTCCATTTGCCCAGGGGCGACTCACCGACTCTGGGCAATTTGGTATTTGTAATGATGGAACAGATATAGCGGTTCAGACAGATGTTACAGCGCGCTGGGACGATGGGTCGATCAAGTGGCTTATGGCGCATTTTCTGGCTGATCTTCCCGGCAACCGCGCGCACGATCTCACTTTTGCCACTGATGGCAGTATTTCTACGCCTGATCTCGATCAGAGGACCACAGTGACGCAACGGGGAAATTTCTATACTATTGATACGGGTGTTCTTTCTGTTGATGTTGGGGTCGGGACAGATCTGTTTAAGGCTGTTCGGGTGAATGATGCTGAATGGTTTGGTGCAAATGCTTCTTTTGGTATAACTGATGCAGAAGGTGGATTGTATTTCGCCAATATTGACCAGATTACGATTCTGGAGTCAGGTCCTGTACGGAGTCTTGTCGAATGTGCAGGTAAACACGTTGGCGATGCAGGAACATTGTTCGATGTGCGCGTTCTCATTGAGGCATGGGCGGGAAAACCTTTTGTTCGTCTGGACTATCAGTTTATCAATCGAGAGAAGGCAGCGAGTGTTGATGTGGCAGAGATTGCGTTGAAGTTCGCCGCATCGGGTGCGGGCGATGTGCGCTGCGCTACTGGAGAGGGTTATTATCGCACCGATCTTACAGAGGGGGCAAATGCGCGTCTTCTGGATGCTGAGACGATTCTTTTTCAGTCTGTTGAACACGTGCTTGAGACGTTTTATGGAGATTTCTGGGCAGACTGGTGCGATGCTGAAAAGGGCGTTTGTATTACGCCTTTTCATGCCCATCAAAATTTTCCCAAGGGGATTGCAGTTGGCGAAGATGGCATTGATTTCGATATTTATCCCGCGAGTGAGGATCCCGTCAAAATTTTGCAAGGCGTGGCCAAAACTCATCGCATGCAATTTTATTTTCACACTTCTGCCGTGTCTCTGGACGATGTTGTTGTTCAATCGCTCCAATTTCAATATCCGGATATTGGTATTTTGTCCGAGTCCTGGTATCGCGAAGCGAATGTGTGGGAGAATCTCTTTCCCGAAAATAAGAATCAGGATATTGAAGCCAGTATTATCAATATGGCCGATGGGCGCAATCAGGGGCTTGGGATGATGCACTGGGGCGATGGTCCGGATCACGGGTACACGCAGCAGGGTCGGGGTAAAGGGGAGTTGGTGTGGACCAATAATGAATACGATTTTCCACATGCGATGTTTTTGCTCTATGCGAAGACGGGCGAGCGCCGGTTTAGAGATGTTGCGTGTGTGGCTGCACAACACTGGATTGATGTGGATTTTTGTCATTATAGCGATGATCCACTCAAGATGGGTGGGCAACCCATTCACACGGCGGGGCATGTGACGGGCAGTGTAACGCCTTCGCACGAGTGGACCGAGGGGTTGCTGGATTATTATCACATGACTGGTAAACGGGAGGCTCGCGAAAAGGCCATTTCTATTGCGGATAATATGATCCGCCATCTCGAGTCGCCCAAATTTGCGCGCGCCGGGGGGCAGCAAGCCCGGGAGACTGGCTGGGCGATGCGCGGTCTGATTGCTGTGTACATTGAGACAAAGGAAGAGAAATACCTCGATGCGTGTCGCAGTATTGCCGAGCAATTTATCGCGTGGAAAGAAAAATGGGGTGCTTTTCTCGCGCCTTATACCGCGCATACGCTGGTGCGCGTTCCTTTTATGATTTCCATAGCGATCAATGCGTTGCATCGCTATTATACCGCGACGGGAGATGGTCGTATTCCACCGCTTATTGTAGCGGAGATGGGCGATTTGCTCGATCACTGTGTGATGCCCGATGGACGCTTTTTTTACAAGGAATTGCCGAGCCTCCAGCGGCGCGCGGGCGGTCCTCGAGAAATGGAAGCGCTGTGTCATGCTTATGAGCACTCGGGCGATAAACGCTTTTTGGAACAGGCTGAGCGCATGATGAAATCCATGCGTCCGGGTGGCAGTCGTAGTGGCAAGCGCATTGTTAAGGATCTCGTTGGTGATACCGTGCTTTTCGATGGTTCAGGTCCCAAAGCGTTTGCTTCTTTTTATGTTCCTTTTATGTCTTCGTACAAGATTTTGTCGGATGAGAATTGCCTGACTTGATTTGAGACCGACAAATGGTTACTTTTGAAATGTTGTGTTTGATTCGAGGCTGTGCAGATGCCGGGTTAATATTTAGACAGGTGATAAAAATTCTATGGCTTTTGATGAGATAGGTGAGACGGGTATCCAGCAGGTGAATGACTCCATGAAGATGCTTATGGGGGAGTTGGCTAATTTTCAGGATATTGCCCGCTACGTCAAACCATTGCCGGGGGAAATACCCGCGCTCGATGGTGTTGATATTTACGGTGAGACCATTCCGCTCAACGGTATAGTGGGTGGCGATCATATTGTCTATGTCGATTTTAAGAAGCGCTATGATCTCGATGCTCGAATAAAAAAAGCCCGCGACCGAGGGCAGGATTATGTTGTCAAAAAGCTGGAGGAGTGTCGCTTTAAGGCCGGTGTGGCTGTGGCCGATGTTTCAGGGCATCAGATCACGGACGCGCTTCTCGCCGCGATGCTCCATCAGGCTTTTTTGATGGGTGCGATTTACGAGATGGATTATTACGGCAATATCACGGCCAAGTTGTTTGAAAATCTCAATACGCGGTTTTACAATTCGTCGAGTCTCAGCAAATTTATTACGATGATTTACGGTGAGATATCTCAGGAAGGGCATTTTCAGTTTTTGTCGGCGGGGCATCCCATGCCGCTGGTGTATTCGCGCAAGTACAAAGGTATTGTCGAAGTGCCCGAAGATAGGATGATCGCCTCTCCGCCCATTGGCACGCTTCCTTCGGGACGCGATATCGATCGAAATATCAATGAGAGTGTGCTCGGTTTTAAGGAAGAGTACGAACTTAATGAATGGGATTTAATGGGCACGGGCGATATTCTCATTCTTTACACCGATGGTCTGGTTGAACACCACTGCAATGGCGAGTTTTACGCGCCGCATTATCTCGAACAAAAACTTCACGAGATCAGAGATCTGACCGCCAAAGAAATTTTCTACGCGATCAAAGAGGATCTCATCGCGTTTAATAGACCGGATGACGATATCAGTTATGTTGTTATCAAGCGGAACTAATCAACATCCCTCCTTTCGCACTATCCTTCTTCTACTTCATCCAGTGCGCCTACTTTCCTCAAGCTCGGGGAAGCTATTGCGGTTATGCCTGTGACCAATAGTGTTCCGATGCCGCCGCTTACGACTGAGAATACAGGTCCATACAATTCCGCTACACCTCCAGATTCGAGGCCGCCCAGTTCATTTGACGCGCTCACAAATACCCCGTTTACAGCCGATACCCTGCCGCGCATTGCATCGGGTGTGATTAACTGTACGAGTGTGTGACGAATGACCATGCTGACGTTGTCAAATGCCCCGGTCAATACGAGCATCGCAAATGACAACCAGAAGTTTTCCGATATTCCGAATACTATGGTTGCGATGCCAAATCCAGCTACGGTGAGGAGCAGATTTCTGCCAGCTTTTTTCATTGGCGGCAAGTGTGCCAGTGTGAGTGCCATTATCAGGGCACCCACCGCAGGTGCTGATCGCAAAATTCCGAATCCCTCGGATCCTACCTTCAATATGTCCTGTGCGTATATCGGCAATAAATACACGGCTCCGCCCAGTAGCACGGCAAACATGTCCAGTGCCATGAGCGACAATAGCAAGCGGTTGTTCTTTAAGAATACCAGCCCGCCCATCAGATTTTGCAATGGTGAAACCCGCTCTGCGTTTTTATCGCGTTCTACGGGCGGTACGCGCAATCGGGACAATATCAGCAAAAACCACCCTGTACATCCGGCACTTGCCAGGTACGCTGCGGGTACGTAAACTGCTGCGATAAAGCCCCCGATCATAGGTCCCACCACCCACGCCATTTGCATCAAGCTCATGCTCCAGGCCACGGCATTGGGAAATATCCCGCGCGGTACCAGTTGGGGTACGATTGCCCGCCGTGCAGGTGCGCCGAGTACGGTTATTGCGGCATCTGCTACGAGTATGGCGTACATCAGGGCAATTGGTCCCTGTTTCCACGATACCGCGGCAAGGCCCAGAGAGGTTAGGGTCGTACCCGTTAGACTCAACATCATGACCGTGCGCCGGTTAAAACGGTCGGCGAGATAACCCGCGGGGAGTGCCAGGATCATTGTGGGCAATGCAATTGCCAGGCCCACGAGGCCGAGCGCGAGTGCTTGCCCGGTGCGGGCATACATTTCCCATCCTATGGCGGCACTCTGAATTTGCGTGCCGACCAATGCGGCAAACCAGCCCAGCGCGTATAACCGAAATTCCCTGATGCGAAATGCTTCATAGGGATTGTGTTTTGTCAATATAATTCCTGTTCGCAAGAATTATGTCAAATTTGGACATGATTATAGTTATCTTACACCGGATGTCAACACATCGCTAAAAGTTATGTGTTTGCCCTTGACATTTGCTCAAATTAAAACTATACGTGTGTTCAGTATATTTGCTTGTGAAATCGTGTTAAACAATCTCGGGAGAAATTCATGCGACGTACTTTTCAATTTGACCAGAATACCCCGCCCCTTTGTCGCCTGGGGCTGGCTACGAGGGGCAATACGCACTTGTCTCCGGCAGATGTTCGTTATGCGGTTGAGCGCGGTGTCAATTATCTCAACTGGTGCGGTCGTCCCGATGGTTTGAGCAGCGCGGTTGCGGGTATGGGGGCGGAGCGGGAGGAGATTGTGCTGGCATGGCAGCTCAAGTCCCGTACTGCTTCAAGTGCGGAACAAGAGCTTGACAATGCGTTGTCTGAGTTGAATACCGATTATATAGATGTTGTGACTTTTTACTATGTGGAGAGCGAAGGTGAATGGTGCGATATCGCGTCCGATGGGGGTGCTTATGAAGCTATGGCTCGCGCCCGCGAGCAGGGCAAGGTGCGCTTTCTCGGTCTTACCAGCCACCAGCGCAATATGGCTGCTCGCATTGCTACGGGTGAACTCAGAGCACCTGAACAGGTTGAGTCCCGCCCTCTGGATATGCTGATGCTCCGGTACAATGCCGCCCACCGTGGTGCAGAAGAGGATGTGTTCCCTTTGACCGATCCGTGCAATATTCCGGTGGTTGTCTATACCTGCCTGCGCTGGGGCGCTTTGATGAAGCCTACGCCGGATGATCCGCCCAATTTTATACCGCCACCCGCAAGAGAATGGTACCGCTTTGCACTGGCTCATTCTTCTGTCGCTATTGCCATTGCAGCGCCCAATGACCGCGCGGAGCTTGAGCACGATTTTTCACTGTTGGACGATTGGCGGGCGCCTGCGCCCGAAGAGTATGATATGCTTATGGCACACGGTGACCGCGTCTATCAACACGGGGGACGTTTTCCATAAATCTCCATGTTTTACAATTTTTTGACAGTTGCGATTCGCAATGCGATGCGTCACAAGTTCTATGCGATTATCAGCCTGAGCAGTCTGGCCATTGGATTGACGTGTGCTGTGCTTATTATGCTTTCTATCCGCTATGAAATGAGCTACGACGCCTTTCGTCCCTACGCTGACCGCGTCTATCGAATTATGAAGAGGGAGCTAAACGCGCACGGACGGAGGGGTGGGTTTGAAACCCACCCGTACGAATGGCGTGGGGCACTTCCCTCAGAGCTTGCCGTGCATTTGCGCGATGAATATCCCGAGGTCGAGGCTGTTGTTCAGTTCCGTCGCATTACGTCCTGGTTTCGCGCGGAGGACCGCTTGTTCCAACAGCGCCTTTGTCCGGTTGATGGAGATGTTGTGGATTTCTTTGGTCTCGATATTATTCGGGGAGATGTTGCCGCGCTCAAACGCCGAGATGCGTCTGTTGTTTTAACGCAGGGCGTGGCCCGCAAACTCTACGGTAATGTAGATCCTATTGGTCGCACTGTTGAGGTGCAGCGCGAGACCTATCAGCAGGTGTTTACGGTTGTTGCCGTGATGAAAGACCGCCCGACCAATACGCGATTGGAGTTTGATAGTGTAACTTTTTTTGCGTCCGATAACTGGGCCATACGCGCTGCGCCGATTTACGTGCGTTTGCGTCCCGATGCAGATGTTGAGGCTCTGGAGCGCGCGCTTGCCGCGCATTTTCCCTCTGAATCGGAGGCGACTTATCATCTCCAGGCCCTGCCGCGTATCCATCTGTATTCCAGGATTGATCTGGAGGGTTTTACAGGGGATTCGGGGATGCCGTATCGGGATATCCGCGATCTCTACCCCCTGTCTGTTCTGGGTCTGGGTATTTTGCTTATCGCCTGTATCAATTTTATGAATCTGGCTACTGCGCGATCAGCTATTCGCGCCCGCGAAATTGGTCTGCGCAAGGTTGTGGGGGCGCGTCGGCAGCATATTGTGGGGCAATTACGGCAGGGGCGCATTTTTACGCGGTCCGCAATTGTCGCCGTTGTGCTGGCCTGTCTGGGTCTGGCGGGTCTGGCGGCTTTTGCCGCTGAACAGCGCACCCGCGAAATTGGTATTCGCAAGGTGCTGGGTGCTTCGGCATCCCATCTCGTCGTTTTGATTAGCCAGGATTTTGCCAGGCTCGCTGTGTTCGCCAGTTTGATTGCGTGTCCGGTTGGATATTTTTTGATGCGAGACTGGTTGCAGAATTTTGCCTATCAGATTGATCTCGCGGTTTGGCCGTTTCTTTTGAGTATAGCTGTCCTGCTTTTTATAGCTGTTTTAACAACAGGATGCCTTGCATGGAAAACAGCGTGTGCCAATCCCGTTGATATATTGCGATGTGAATAAAAAAAGGTTGAAATCATTATGCGCTAATGATAACTTGCGCCAGGTTCAAATGTAGTGATTGGTTTGCGTTCTGGGAGAGAATTGGCGAAACAAAGGCGGGATGAATTGATGTAAGTGCGCCAAAAGAAGATCGTAGAATAGAGCAGAATATTGAGAAGGCATTTGAAAAACAAACAATAATCATTGTTACGAACCGGGTGCGCACAGCGGAATCAAATTTTGGGTCAATGAGAAAGGTGGGGGGGAGCAATGGAATATATCCATGTCATTATGGCCGGGCTAACGGCGATTATTCTCTTCATCTTTGGATTGGAGAATTTTTCAGCGGAGATCGAACAAGTCTCTGGCGAAAAATTCCGAAGATTTCTCGCCAAGGCGACCAAAATTCCAGTTATAGGTGTGCTCATAGGCGCGCTCGTAACCGCTGTGATCCAGTCGAGTTCTGCGACCTCGGTGATTGCTGTGGGTCTGGTCAATGCGGGCGTGCTTTCGTTCAAAAGTAGCGTAGGCATTATTTTTGGATCGAATATCGGCACCACGATTACGGCTCAACTGGTCGCATTTAAGCTCACGGCGTTTGCGCCCGTATTTATCATTCTGGGATTTGTCCTTTCCTTTGTTCGGTCGAGAGTTGCTATTTTCGGCAAGTCTATTTTTTATTTTGGTTTTGTTTTTTTTACCCTCAATCTGATCTCTTCTTCACTTGGTCCTATCCAGAATGATCCCGCGCTGACTCAATATCTCATAAATCCTCAAAACCCGCTACTCGCGATTCTGGTGGGCTGTCTGTTTACGGCTGCCGTGCAATCGAGTTCGGTGACTACAGGTCTGGCAATTGTATTCACGCAACAGGGGTTGTTGAGTCTGGAAAACGCGGTGCCCATCATCATTGGGGCGAATATCGGCACTACGGCAACGGCATTACTCGCGATGGTACACATGGACTTTGCCGCCAAGAAGACCGCGCTTTCTCATTTTTTCTTTAATGTGGGCGGTGTGCTGCTTTTTTTACCCATCCTTTTGCTTTTTGGCGATAGACTGAATGAATTTTCCACCGACCCCGCGATCGCATTGGCCAATATTCACCTCGTATTTAATGTGGTGACCAGTCTGATTTTTGTTCTTTTGATCACGCCTTTCACGCGATTGATCGATATGCTTTTGGGGGAGGACGAGATGGATTTTGAGCGATTGGCCATTCCCGCGTTTGACGAGCAAATCGCTTTTAAGAAAGTAAAATCCGAACTGCGCCAAAATCTCGTTGATCTCCTCTCCTTTTTGCAGGAAAGCTACAATCTCGTTACGCTGAGTATCGAGTCTAATTACCGTGGCATCTTTGAGGCGTCTGCCAAGCGCCTGGAATACGTCAACTTTTTGGAGAAGGAATACGTGAGCTATTTTTCCCAAGCTGTCGTATCCGTTACCCGTGAACGCGAATCCCGGGATTTGCTCAAGTTGCATACCCAGTTTGATTATCTTTTTTCGATATACGATTCAATAGACGATATCTTCAATACCAAGAAAGCGTTGAACATGTATTATGTGGAGTTGGAGAGCGACATTTTATTGATGGTCAGAACGCTTTCTGGACATACATTGGCTTTGTTCGAAGATATCTGCAAGTCGCTTGAGGAGGAGTCCAAGGTAAAGGTCGAGAAAAGAGCCGAAAAGCTTCAGGAGGTGCTGGATGAGATCAACCGCGAGTTGCTGCCGCTGTTGGTGCAGCCGGACAGGCGCGATGCGGGTACGCTCTCCAATTTTGTCACCTATTCCCGGCGCCTCAAGGACAAATTGGTCAATTTTGCAGACCTGTAAGATGCTGTGGTACCCGCGTTTTGATTTGTCGATTGGGTAATGCAAATAAAGATGGATTTCATACACATGAATTGGAGGTGGTCGCTATGAACGAGACGCGAAGAGACTGGCTGGCTAAAGTTACAATGGGTGTAGGGCTGGTTTTGGGCTATGGGGCGTTCGCAACACAGGGTCTTCTCTTTTTGTTGCCCAAACGTTTGAAGCCAAAGACGAGGCGGTTGTTTGTGGGACCGGTAGATCGATACCGCGTGGGACAGGTGGCATCGGTCTATGATTTGGAGGGCAATGAAATTCTGGTGAAGCGGAGCGAGGCCGGGTTTGTGGCTTATTCCTCAACCTGCCCCCACCTGGGGTGTAAGGTTCATTGGATGCCGGATAAGAGGGAATTTCTCTGCCCCTGTCATCAAGGTGTGTTCAATGCCGATGGCGTGGCTATTTCCGGGCCGCCAGCCGATGCAAAACAGGATCTGTTTCAGGTGCCGTTAAGCGTGGAAGGCGGTGTGGTCTATCTGGATGTCGTGGATGCGAAACGGAGGAAAGTGTGAGTTTAAGTTCGAAGGATAGGCCTGATTCCCGTTTGGAGGCACTGTTCCCTCTGGACTGGGATTTGATCCGCCATGCGGGGGCCGAACCCGTGCCCCATCATTTGAAAAAGTGGTGGTTCTGTCTGGGCGGTACGCCGTTTTATCTGTTTGTGGTGCAGGTTGTTACGGGAATTGCGCTCGCATTTTATTATGTACCGACGCCAGAGGGTGCATACCAGAGCGTGGCGGCGATTACCCATGAGGTGCGATTTGGATGGTATATCCGATCACTGCACAAATGGTCGGGCAATTTGATGATTGTGGCGGTGTTTTTGCATATGCTTCGGGTTTATTTTACTGGGGCTTATCGTCAGCCCAGGCAACTGAACTGGTGTATTGGAATTTCGCTTTTGGTGACCACGCTGGCATTCGGATTCACGGGGTATTCGCTGATCTACGAGCAACTCAGCTTTTGGGGCGCGACGGTGGCTTGCAATCTGGCTGAGGCTGTGCCTCTGGTGGGATCCCATATTGGATATTTTTTACGGGGAGGTCCGGAAATTGGCGAGAATACCCTGACCCGGTTTTTTATGCTGCACATTGGCGTGTTGCCAACGGTTATGTTTTTTTTGTTAGGGCTTCACGTTTTTTTGATTCGTTCGCATGGGGTGACTGAGTTTGAGGATGAGGTTGTGCCGGAAGAGAAACGATTTTTCCGCTTTTTTCCCGATCATGTGACCACCGAGTTGTTGATCGGCGTTTTGCTGATGTACATATTGACCCTTCTCGCATTGATATTTCCGGCTGGGTTGGGTGCGCCTGCCGACCCAACGCAGACTCCACCCCACATCAAGCCGGAGTGGTATTTTTATTTTAATTTTCGCCTGTTGAAGCTCACCTCTTTAAGGATGAGTGTATTGCTGACTATGGCAATTGGGGTGGTTGTTTTTTTCTGGCCCTTTATCGAGGGTTTTCTCGCGCGACGGCTCAAAATGCCGGAATGGGTATCGGTGCTTTTGGGCGTGATTGGGTTTTTGGGATTTCTGGTGCTGACGGTTTGGGAGAGCTTTGCGGTATAAGGAGGTATGTATGACACTGACGACAAAACGGTATATTGTGGGGGTGCTGTCGTTCTTGTTTCTGGCCTCGCTTTTACTGGTGGCCTATCAGGAGTCGAAGCGGCACCGGGAAGAGGTAGAACCAGGGCCGATTGTGACGGCTCCGAATGAGGGCTGCGTGACCTGTCACATGCAGGATTCACCGGCGATGGTCATGGAGTGGCAACGCTCGCGACACGCGCAATTTGGGGTGGGTTGTGTCGATTGTCACGCCGCACAAGAAGGGGAGATTGACGCTTGGGAACACGAAGGCAGAGTGGTGTCTGCACTGGTGACGCCTAAGGATTGTGCAAGGTGTCATGTGCGCCAATTTGAGGAATTTTCTCAGAGCCACCATGCCAGAGCGGGCGAGATTCTGGCCAGTCTGGACAATGTGCTGGCCGAGAAGGTGGCTGGTATGCCGGGCAATATTGCCGATGCCGTGAACGGGTGCTGGCAGTGTCATGGGAGCATTGTGAAGTTTGTGCGGGATGAGGATGGACAGGTAAAACGCACGGGCAAGGAATACCGTCCGGTGATTGACCCGGATACCTGGCCCAATAGTGGAATGGGACGGCTCAATCCAGATGGGTCAAAAGGGTCGTGCCATGCCTGCCACTCGCGCCATGCATTTGAAGCCAAATTGTCGCGGTCTCCTGAAAACTGCGGGAAATGCCACATGGGGCCTGATCACCCGCAGATCGAAGTCTATAACGAGTCCAAGCACGGGATTGCATTTTACGCCAATCGGGACCTTATGGCGCTGGACAAACCGGGCGACTGGGTGCTGGGTAGAGATTATTCGGCGGCTCCAACGTGTGCGACCTGTCACATCAGCAGTTATATGACGCCGCAGGGCGTGTACAATGCCAATACACATGATGTGGGCGAGCGGATTAGCTGGACGTTGCGCCCGGTGGTGAGTACCAAACTGAATCTGGTGATTTTCGAGGATGGGTTCAAAGAAGATTACCCGGATACGCGGAGCTTGCCAGAGGTTGGCTCTGAGGTGGCAACGGTTGAAAAGGTGGTGGAAAACGAGATGCTGGTGAGTAAGACCGTGATGCGGAAGGTGGAGAGGATTGTGACCTGGGAGGATCGACGGGAGACGATGAAGGGAGCCTGTCGGAATTGTCACAACGATACTTATATCGATAATTTCTACAAGCAGTTTGACGATCTGGTGGTGCTTTATAACGAGAAGTTCGCCAAACCTGCAAAACAGCTTATGGATGAGTTGAAAGCCGATGGCGTGCTCAATCCCAATGCGCCATTTGAACACGAGGTGCAATGGGTGTTCTGGGAGTTGTGGCACCACGAAGGGCGCAGGGCGCGGCATGGCGCGAGTATGATGGGACCAGATTATACACATTGGCACGGAATGTATGAGGTGGCGAAGCATTTTTATCAAAAGTTTTTGCCCGAGGTGGTTGAGGCCGCTGGGACGAAAGGATCGCAGATGAAGGAAAAGTACGCGCAAAGGGTTGCCCAACTGCTCGCACAAGACGAGCACCTCTGGCAGAAGGGGTTGAGCGCGGAAGAGGCCGAGCGTTTGAGGCAAATGTACCAGGAGCGTTATGATCAGTGATTCAGAATTTCCCTTGATAGATATACAAATGTTCACTATAATTTATTAGAAGACGTGGAGATGTTGTGCATTGATGTTCGAGAAAGGAATTAACATGGATACAAATGGAACTTATCAAGTCGCTGACTTGTGCGAAGCGGCAAGTGAGGGCGATGTCGCCAAAATTCGTCATATTCTGGATGTGCAACCCGATCTGGTCAATGTTCATATGGCCGAAAATGACGAGCACCTCGCCATTCACTACGCGGTTATGAATCAGCACGCGGATGCAGTGCGCATGCTGATGGAGGCGGGTGCAGATCACACGTCGGGTATTTATCCCCACCGCGATGCTACGGACGCGCTTACCATAGCAGATGAACGCGGCTTGGATGATATTGTTCAGATTTTGCGAGAGGAAGACGAGAAACGCAAACTCGCGGCTTGCGAGAATATTACCATTACGGAGGAGAATGACGCGCTTTTTGAGGCTATTCGTGAGGGGCGGATGATGGAGACCGTGGAAATTCTCTATAAGAATCCCGATTTGATTAACGCCTGCCATCGCAATGGCGGTAGTGTGATTCACACTGGTGCATCTCTTGGAAATTATGAGCTTGTTCAATATCTGCTCAAGCGCGGTGCGGATATCACCCATCTCACGCCCGAGGGTCAATCGCCTCTCGACGGTGCTGTTCACAATATTCGCGGTCGCAACAGGCCACTCAACGAGGGGTGTTTGATTTGTGCGGGTATTCTCCTTCAGGCCGGATGCGAACAATCGCTTGAGTCTGCTGTCGCGCTTGGGGATCTTGGTTTTGTTCGCGCGTATAAGAGACAACATCCCGAACGCTTTCAGTCCAATGACAGCGAGCGAGACGGTCTTTTACAGATCGCTGTGCAAAATGACAATCTCGATATGGTGCGTTTGCTGCTGGACCTGGGTCTCGATCCCGACGACAGATATCAACTTCACCACTATGAAACCAAACCCTATTCATGGGGTCAACCGCTGGCTCATGCGGCGGGTCACTCGCAGTATGAGATTGCCGAACTTCTGCTCGAGCGCGGTGCCGATCCCAATGCGAGTATTTACGCGAGTGGCAATCCCATAGCGGCTGCGTACAATAATCGCGACGATAAGATGAAGGGGTTGCTGTTTAGATACGGTGGGGTTTTGGATCATATTACTGCTGGACTTGAAGGTGAGACGTCTGCTGCTGCTGTTGCGCTTCACAATGATTCTTCGCTTGCGGAAAGACTTTTGTGGGCTGCGGGCTGTGGGGGCGATCCCAATATTGTGGGGATGTGTCTGCGCCAACTCGAATGGGGTCCCGATGACGGTCGCTGGTTTGGCTTGCTCGAGCAACCTGTGCGCCTGTGGCGCACTCACCCGCATCGCAAATTTCGAGATTTTGACCGCACGGTTTATCCCGAGATTTTTCGCATGATTCTCGATCACGGCGTCAGTCCCAATCTGGTCGGGCGTTTCGGGTATCGCCTTGCCCATCACATGGCGGCATGTGGTGTTGTGTGGGGAGAGGTGATTATGACTGAGGCCGAGCGCGTTGCTTTTGCCACTATTCTCCTCGACTATGGTGCAGATCTCGATGTGATTGATGAGCTTTTGCAATCTTCACCGCTTGGCTGGGCTGCGCGATGGGGCAAGTACGATCTCGCGCGTCTCTATCTCGAGCGCGGTGCCGATCCCACACTGACGGGTGCTGATTGGGCAACGCCACTCGCCTGGGCAGAGAAAAAAGGATATGGGGATATTGCCGATCTCATCAGACGGTATCTGTAAAAATGGATATTATCCAGAACGCCATCGGAAATGCTTGCGATGGCGTTTTCTTTTTGTACCATGAAAGCGCCAGAGGTTGATTTAGCCAACAGTAAGATCAAAAGGAGATAGAGCATGGTTCGCACGTTGATTGGCAGTCGGTATTCAGAGGATGTTGAGGCGTTGTTAGAAGGTGCGCCTTCTGAGGTTGAGGTGATTTTTCTGCCGGAGGGGGAAAAGCAGGCTGATTATTTGTCGGGCGTGGAAGTGCTTTTTGGCCGGCTTCCGGAATCCGATTTTGATCACGCAGATGCGTTGAAGTGGGTTCAGCAGCCCCATGCGGGGGCCGAAGGGCATTTGTATGAAAAATTTAAGAATAGCGATATGGTTTTGACCAATGCTGGGGGATTGTTCGGTCCTCAGATTGCAGAACATGGGTTTGCGCTTTTGCTGGCGTTGACGCGACAGATTCACACGCAGTTGGAGTTTATGAAGCGCAAGCATTGGGAGCGCGTGCCGTGTTTGGAACTGGCGGGTATGACGATGGGTATTATTGGTTTGGGGGGTATCGGGCAGGCGATTGCAGACCGCGCAAAAGCGTTTGAATTTCGGGTTATTGCCGTCGATCCCGAGGATATGGATTGTCCGGATTCTGTGGATCGGTTGGAAAAGATGGATTATTTACCCGAACTTATGTCGCAGTCCAATGTGGTTATGGTGTGTTGCCCCAGTACGGCTGAAACGCATAAGATGCTATCGGGCGAGATGTTTGACCGGTTGATGGAGGGTAGTTTGCTCGTCAATGTGAGTCGGGGAAAGGTGGTGGATGAGGAGGCTATGGTCGCGGCGTTGCGATCGGGCAAACTGGCGGGTATTGGGCTGGATGTAACTTATACGGAACCCTGTCCGGAAGATAGTCCGCTGTGGACCGAACCCAATGTGATTTTGACATCGCACAGTGCGGGGTCTTCACAACATATTCGGAGGCGCGCTATGGTGCGGTTTGTGGATAATTTGCACAGGTATGTGAGGGGTGAGGCGCTGCAGAATGTGGTGGATAAGGTGAAGGGGTATTAGGGGCTTCCCTTTATTCCCCCAAAAAAGATGCTTTCCAGAGATTTGCAAAGTGGCGTTTTACCCATTTTAATGGTTTTTGAGCGAGTGCATTAAACCCACCCCATGTCCACCGCGTGGGGTGGGTTTTTTTTGTTATTTGCTGGAATAGTTCTCGACGGTCTGCATCCAACCAGTTGAGTGTGTCAGATAGATAGATCAATTCGCGCTCGTATTCCATGGATACCATCGCTTTCATGTGTGCATCGACTTTGTCGGTTTCTTGTAATTTTGTTTTTGGGCATACTGTGTATCGCTCTGTGGATAAGAAGGACGATATCCATTGATAGGGTACCTGGTTGCGTGCGGATTCAGCGGTGGCGTTGACCTGCGATACCTGGTTCAAAATACCGTAAGTGCGACAGGTCAAGGGGCGCGCCGAATGGATTGAGCAGCCGCCTTCGGGTGTTAAGAACGGACAGCGACGCGGGCGTTCTTCGACTGTGTTTAGCAATTCTCGCTGTTTTTTGGGGTCAAAGTGCGAGCGCACATAATCTATGATGTTGATGTATTCGACGGCGTAGAGCGGATACATGGTTGCAAAATTGTCGTTGTATTCGGCATCTGTTAGTTCACAACAGCTTCCCGGGGCATCGCAACCGGCGCACGATACAGCGGGGACCTGTGCATACACTGCGTTCAGGCGCGCGCGGGTCTCTTCGGGTAAAATTGGCGATGCGATTTGTAGCAAGGAGTCACTCACTTTTTGCGCCTTTAAGAGATGTCGATATTGTAAAATGCGTTTCGCCCGGGATAGATAGCGGTGTCGCCCAGTTCTTCTTCGATTCGCAACAATTGGTTGTATTTTGCAATGCGGTCCGAACGCGATGCCGATCCGGTTTTGATCTGGCCGGCATTGGTTCCCACGGCAATATCGGCAATGGTCGTGTCTTCGGTTTCGCCCGAGCGATGCGAGATGACGGCTGTATATCCCGCGCGTTTGGCCGTTTCTATGGCTTCCAATGTTTCGGTCAGGGTCCCGATTTGATTGACTTTGATGAGTATGGAATTGCCCACCTTTTCTGAAATTCCGCGTTTTAAGCGCGTTGTGTTGGTGACAAATAGATCGTCGCCGACCAGTTGAACGCGGTCACCCAATTCGGCTGTTAGCGCAGCCCATCCGGTCCAATCGTCTTCGTCTAAACCGTCTTCGATGGAGATAATGGGGTACCGGCTCGTCCAGTCTTTCCAAAAGGCGGTCATATCAGCCGAAGATCGTTTGGAGCCATCCGATTTTTTGAATACGTAGTGCTCGCCGTCGTAAAATTCACTCGATGCGGGGTCCAGTGCCAGCAAGATATCGTCGCCCAGCACATAGCCGGCATTTTTGATTGCCTCGGCAATGACTTCGAGTGCTTCGTCATTGGAACCCAAACTCGGCGCAAATCCCCCTTCATCTCCTACGCCCGTGCTATAACCCGCTTTTTTGAGTACGTCGCGCAATGCGTGAAAAATTTCAGCACCTGCGCGCAGGCCCTCGGCAAAATTTTTAGCACTTGCGGGCATGACCATAAATTCTTGTAGATCAACACTGCTGTCGGCATGCGCGCCACCATTCAAAATATTCATCATTGGTACGGGCAATTGACACGCCGAGGCTCCGCCGATATAGCGATAGAGGGGCATGCCATAAGCTGCAGCAGCGGCTTTGGCCGCCGCGAGAGAAACGCCCAATATGCCATTTGCGCCGATTGCGCCCTTGTTGGGTGTGCCATCGACATCGCGCATGATCTGATCGATTTTTATCTGGTCTGATGGGTCAAGGCCAACAACGGCTTTGGCAATTTTATCATTGACATTTTGAACAGCTTTTTTCACGCCCTTACCCAAATAGCGCGTTTGCCCATCGCGTATTTCCACAGCTTCGTGTACGCCTGTTGAAGCCCCCGAAGGTACGGCTGCGCGGCCAATAATGCCAGAACTCAGGCGCACATCCGCTTCGACAGTTGGATTTCCCCTCGAGTCCAGTATTTCACGGGCGTGAACCGCCTCAATCTTCGTCATATCCCGACTTCCTCCTCTGGTGCTGGTGGTTGTGATGTGTTTTCCATTTTCATCAATGTCATGCGTGTTTTTCGCAGGTCGGTCATCGCATGTTGCATGCGGTGGGACATAATTTGCGCCAAACGGCAGAGAATTTTGAATCCCATCCTGGGGTGCGTGTTTATCAAATCGACCAGATCAGTGCGGAAGAATCCGACCAGAACACTCTGTTCGGCTGATAGAATAGAGGTCGCAGGCTGTGTATCGTCCAATGGCACGATTTCACCTACCAATTCGCCTTCTTTCAGGGTGTCGAGTATGATCTGTTCGCCATCGGAGAGACGTTGCACGACGTGGACAGCGCCGGACACGACGACAAACAAACCCGATCGCGGCGTTGGGATCATTTCACCGGGGACAAAGCGCCTGCGATGCACAATGCGTTCAATGGTGTGCAATTCCTGCCGGGTCAATGTATCGAATAGCGCGAGCCGGGCGAGAATATCTTGCAAATTTTCTTGCTTATTGTCGCGCAGTATCATGTTACCCCATTCGGGGTCTTGAAATGTCATAAGTCGGTAGTCAGTGGTTAGTGGTTAATCCGCCTTGCTTCCCAATTTTTAATTTATTATACCTTTCCCCGTCCGCCGGAAATAAATTTGGCGAGTTGTCGATGGAGATGGGCGCGCACTTCTGGATTATCTGGATTCAATGCAATGGCCTGGCGGATGATGAAAATGGCGCGTTCGGTATTGCCCATCTGGTAATGCAATTCGGCCAGTGTGTCCAGATAGGAAGGCGTGTGTGGGCGCAGGCGCAAAGACCGCCGCGATAGGCGAATGCCTTCGCGCAGGTGTATCCCCTGAATGGCGTATATCCAGGCGAGATTGTTCAGGCTGCTGTCGTCGAGGGGGTTGAGTTCCAGTGCTTTTTTGTAAAATTCTTCGGCTCGCTCATAGTTTTTGCGCTCGTAATAGACATTGCCCAACTCGCCGTGCGTGCGTGCCTGTATTTCCAATTCATTGTTGTTTTTGGGTTCAATATCCAGTGCCTGTACATAAGCCTCTTCGGCGCGCTCGGGCCATTTTAATACCATGTAAAGACCGCCCAGTTGAAAATGTGCCCACATGGTTTTCGGCCATTGTTCGACAACTGTTTCCAAAAGGGATTGCGCTTCGCTCAACTGGTCGTGAGCCAGATAGAGGCTGACGAGGTCGCGGTAAGATTCCCGGTGCGCGGGCACTTGCGATATGGCTTTTTCCAGCCACGCGATAGCGGCGTCTGGCCTCTCAAGTGCTTCATTGACGATTGCGAGGTCACGGTACAAGATCATATAATTGGGAGCTAATCCGAGCGCAGTTTCAAATTCGACGCGCGCTGCGTCGTATTGGCTGCGCCTCAGATATGCCCTGCCCAACCACCGCCGCAAAACCGCGTCTTCGGGGCAAATATCCACAGCAGCCTGAAATATCGCCAGCGCTGTTTCGCGATCGCCATTGGCCTCGATAGCAATGGCGCGGTCTAAATGGCGATACGCCCGATACTGTGCACAGCCAGACAAAAGCAGGACGGATGCGAGTGTGCAAAAGAGAATTGTGCGTGTGTTATCCATAGAGCTACTCCTCAGGGGAAGTATAGAAATCGCAACAGGGGTTGTCAAGGTGCAAAGGTGTTTTCCCTTGACGCATATAGGTGGGCGGGTATAATTAGGCAAATAAATTTCTGTTCACTTTTTCTGAGGTTTTTCCATGTCGCGTATCTATTTCGTTCTTGTTTTTTTGTTTTGTATCTCCTGTGGAGCACCGCAGGAGGGTATGCAGACGCAGAATTTGATTATTGCAACGGCTACGCCCGGCGGTACGTATTATCCGGTGGGTGTTGCGCTGAGTACGACGATTACACAGAAGCTACAGCCCAAGATTGTGGCAGCAGCTATCAATTCTGCAGGGTCGGGCGAGAATATTCAGATGCTGGTCAATCGAGAGGCACATCTGGCGATTTTGCAGGGTTTGTACGGTGCGATGGCTTATCGCGGAGAGGGTACCTATCAGGGGCAAGCGGTTAGAGATCTCCGGTCTATTACCCTGCTATGGGAGAATGTCGAGCATTTTCTACTTCGGGCGTCTGATGCCAAAACAGGTACTGTTGAGGACTTGAGAAAACTCGGCCGCAAATACGTTATTGGCAAACGCGGCAGTGGTACAGAAGGCGCGACTCGAACTATTCTCGCAGCGCTTAATATTTCTCCGGATGAGGATTTTACGTCTGAATATCTGGGTTATAGTCCGTCTGCTCAAGCGATGATTGACGGTCGTATTGCAGGGGCGACGCTTTCGGCTGGTCCGCCCGTGGCCGCTGTGACGCAGGCTTTTGCCCAGCTCGGTGCGGACGGGGTTTCTGTGCTTGCTTTTAGCGATGATCATCTCATGGCGATCCAAAATGCGTTTCCCGTGTGGACGCGGTATGTTATTCCGGCCAATACGTATCCCGGGCAGTCCGAAGCGATTGAGACGATTGCACAACCCAATTTTTTGGCGTGTAGAGCAGATTTGCCCGAGGATGTGGTCTATGAGATTACAAAAACTATTTATGAGAATTTAGAGGAGATTCAAAATATCCACAAGGCCACGCTCGCAATGTCTCTCGAGAAAGCGACGATGGGCCTGGCTGTTCCCCTGCATGCGGGTGCCGCGCGCTACTATAGCGAGAAGGGTATCGATATTTCGCCGTCTCTGATAGGGGAATAGGTTTGAATTCCGAATTTGAACAGGGCGGCGAAGTGAGTACACCGCATCGCGTGCTTACTGGCAGGCATCAGGTGCTCGTGGTTGTTGTGGGGGTCTGCCTGTCTCTGTTTCACCTGTGGAGCAATACGCTGGGTGTTTTGCCTGAATTACAGCGCAATGCCGCCCATTATGCTTTCATTCTTTTTTTGGGATATCTGCTTTATCCCGTTTCTACGCGCTATGCCTCGCGCACGCTGATTCTCGATTATTTTTTTGCTATTCTCTCTTTCGTCGTTGCCCTTTATCTCGTGTTTTTTGAAGACGCGCTGCACGCCCGCAACGAAGTGCCGAATACGGCTGATCTCGTTTTTGCGGGTATTGCGATTCTCCTTTTGCTCGAGATTACGCGTCGTACGACCGGTTTTTTTATTCCTCTGCTCGCGCTTGTATTTCTCACTTACGCGCTTTTTTGGGGGCAATATGTTTCGGGTATATGGGCGTTTCCCGGGGTGTCATTGCCGCGCTTGTTGTATCGCATGTATTTCGCTCCCGATGGTATTTTTGGAACGATTGCGACTATTTCATCTACTTTTGTCGCGCTTTTTGTGCTTTTTGGCGCGTTTCTCCTGCGTTCGGGTGCAGGCGATTTTATGATTCGTCTGGCGCTCGCGTTGCTGGGGCGCACGGTGGGCGGACCGGCAAAGATGGCGGTTTTTGCCAGTGGTATGCTCGGCTCGATTTCGGGGAGTGCTGTGGCGAATACGGTGGGGTCGGGTTCGCTTACTATTCCGATGATGAAGCGCACGGGTTTTTCGCCTACGTTTTCAGGCGCGGTCGAAGCGGCGGCATCTACGGGTGGTCAACTCATGCCGCCGATTATGGGTGCGGGCGCGTTTATTATGAGTCAGTGGACGCAAATTCCCTATCTGACTATTGTCGCTGTGTCCTTTATTCCCGCGCTGATCTATTTTTTGAGTGTTATCTTTTTTATACATTTTCGCGCGCGAAAACGGGGGATTGCGCCTTTACCTGCCTCAGAACTTCCAAATATCCGCGATACGGTCCGCGAAGGCTGGCATTTTGCGATTCCTATTGTGGTGCTCGTGGGTACACTGATCTACGGTTTTACACCCACGTTTGCCGCGGCAACGGGAACCGCGAGTATTGTCGGTGCGAGCTGGCTGAATAAGAATACGCGCATGAATATCCGCGATATTGTCGATGCTCTTGCGCTGGGTGCTCACAATATGATTACCACGGGTATTATTCTGCTGTGTGCGGGTATTATTGTGGGTGTGGTGCTGATGGTTGGCGTTGGGATCAAATTTTCTTTGCTCATTTCGGCGATTGCCGGAAGCAGTGTGCTTATTACTGTTGTGCTCATCGCCATTGCGTCTCTGATTCTGGGCATGGGCCTGCCGGTGACGGCATCTTATATCGTGCTGGCAGTGCTGGCTGCGCCCGCGCTGACCAATCTGGGCGTTAGCCTGATCGCGGCGCATTTGCTGATTTTCTGGTATTCACAGGATGCCAATGTCACGCCGCCGGTTTGTCTGGCTGCGTATTCCGCTGCGGGTATTGCGGGGGCAAATCCGCTGCGTACGGGTTTTGAGTCGTGGCGCATCGCTAAGGGTATTTATTTTATTCCTCTGCTTTTTTGCTATACGCCCATCCTTTTTGAAGGGGAGACCTGGCGCGTTATTGAGACAGTGATAGCTACGCTTCTGGGGTTGCTGTCTTTTGCGGCGGCTTCTGAGGGTTTTCACATGGTGTCGCTGGGTGTATTATATCGCGTCTTATTCCTGGCGGCAGCGGTGCTGTTGCTTTGGCCTTTGCTGGTATGTCATGCTGTTGGAGCGGCGATTTTTCTCGTTCTGGTGTTGGTGCAAAAACGCGTCGCTACATAAGATCATCTGAGTCGGCCAGTTGCACTGTCAGTTTGGTCAAGGCATGGGTGAGGTGTACAATTTTTTGTAGATCAATTGCACGAGGCCAACGGTCGGCGGGATGATGGAAGAGACGATTGCGACCTGTGATGGAAATATATTGCCCGCCTCTGTCGTAGATATTCCGCGCTTCGCCGCCGGGGCGCGTGCCAACAGGTGTAAAGTCTATTGCCGAAACACTGACTCCCGCAATGGCACGATGGGCCAATTGCGCCAATTCCTCGCGTGACGCTTGTAGTCTTATGGGACAATTTGCTGCTGCAAAATTCGCGCCCAGATGAATCCAGATGTGCGCCGCTTTGATCAATGGACGATGGTGCGAGAGGAAGAAATCCAATCCCAGGTGCCCCAATTCGTGTCCCGTGCTTGCGACAAACCACACGTCTCGCTGTGGCTGATGTTCAGAGAGGGCGCGGATCATTTCGAGCCAACATGCTATTCCACCTCCGCGTTCCGACACACATTGCCACCAGCCACTTCGCGGGGTGATGACTACGAGCGGGGGCAGGGATGAATTTTTGCCCTGTATTCGCGTTTCAACGTTCAGTGCCTGGACTTCTGTGCGCGCTACCTGGGCTATTAAGCGCGCTTCTTTTTTAGCAGATATGGCTTCTGCGATACGCTCTTCGGCACTGTCCGGTACCTGTAATACGGGCGGTCCAAAAGGTGTTGTAAAATTCTCTGCATTGGTCGGTGTCAATCCGCGCATGTCATCGGGATAGGTTCGTTTGCATATTGCAATCATGGCTTTGACGTTGCTCCGTTGCCGGGTATGGGTAAGTTGTGGCTTGTCCCATCCCCGATTGGTCAGGTGGTGTCCCACTGCTATGGGTGCGTTATTTTCTGGACCACCCATCCGCCCTCTTACGCCATTTTTATCTGTAAATGTGCCGTCAAAAAAGGGTATGCCTTGAATTGTTTGGTTGCCGATTTGAAGCTCTGACTGTATTGGATCAACGCGCAAATGCCGAAATTTTGTCAATAGAGGTTTTTGGCCCGTTGCTTTTATTTGTTCGGCCAAATAGTGTGCATTTTCCGTATCTCCTATTGTTCCAGTACGGTGAATGCCCTGCTGATCGTAGGTCTCCAAAATTTCGGCGACTCGTTGTTCGAGAGATTTGTTTTTAGACATTTTGTTTCTCCATAATTCTTTTGGCTAACTTCTACAACACAAAAGTATTATTATACACGATCACAATAGAATTTCAAACAGGAGATAGACGATGAATCCAGAACGCGATAAGCAAGCACCATTGACCGGGATTCGCGTTGTCGATTTCGGTCATTATATTGCCGGGCCGTTGACGGGGATGTTACTCGCAGATCAGGGGGCTGAGGTGATTAAGGTGGATCGGCCGGGCAAACCGGATTGGGATACGCCGGCAAATGGCGTTTTTAATCGGGGCAAACAGCGCATTACTCTTGATCTGAAAGATGTAGATGGTCTCGCGACTGCGGTGAAGTTAATGCGTTCGGCAGATGTGGTTATTGAAAATTTCCGCCCGGGCGTTATGCAGCGATTGGGTTTGGGTGCAGAAGAGATGACTGCGCTGAATCCGGGGTTGGTTTATCTCTCTTTGCCGGGTTTTGCTTCGACGGATGAAAGAGCACCAATTCGCGCATTTGAAGGTATTATCAGTGCGGCAATAGGTCAATATACAGATCTTCAGAGTAGAAGACCGGATTTGCCGCCTGTTTATACGCCGATGCCATTGGGTTCGACTTATGGTGCAATTCATGGTGCTATCGCTGTTACGCTTGCGCTGTATGCGCGTGAGGAGAGCGGGCGTGGTGATGTTATTGAGGTTTCTCTGGTTGGTGCGGCGATGTCTGCTATGGCGGTTATTATGCTGGATGTGGCGGATAAACCCGCGCGATATGGCACGCCGACTAATGCTGTTCGTCAGAAACAACGCAGTAGCGCGGGGTCGCCTTTTAGTGGTACGTTTCGGGCGGGAGATGGGCAATGGCTTTATATTATTGCGGCTGGACATTCCCGAAATAGTCGGTCACTGGTCAAGGCGCTGGAGGTGTACGATGATTTGATCGCGGAGGGGATGGTCGATGTGCCCGTGTATGAGAATCTGCATCTGACGAATAATATTCCCGATTCATCCCATTTGTCCAGTGAATGGAATCTCAAAGCGCGAGAGAAAATTGAAAGTGTGCTGGCGAGTGAACCCGCACAACACTGGGTCGATGTTTTGACGGCTGCTGGCGTGCCGTGTACGATTCAGCGCACGGCACAGGAGTGGTTGCACAAATCCGAGACCGAAGAGGCGGCTTTGACTGTTGTGGTTGACGATCCCGAATACGGTCAGATGCGGCAACTCGGCGTGCAGACGTGGCTTTCCAAGACGCCCGATGAATGCGCGATTCCCAGGCCGTCGAGACCTTTAGAAGCGTATCCGCAGATGACGCAGATGAACGCAGATGGATCTTTTGCAGGTGGCGGTGAATCCAAATCTATAGAAGCTGCAAAACCCATTCTGGAAGGTATTCGCGTTCTGGATTTGTCCAATGTGCTCGCGGGACCAGCCAGTGCGCGCACGCTGGCGGAATACGGCGCGGAGGTTATTAAGATCGATCCGCCGGAGCCTTATTTTGGTCCGCGTATTTCCAGTTGGTTTCCTCTGGAGGTCAGCCCTGGCAAGCGCAGCGTGATTTTGAATTTGAAAGACGAGGCTGGCAGGGTAGCTTTTATGAAGTTGGTTGAGACAGCCGATGTTATTGTTCACAATTTCCGGCCCGGGGTTGCGCAGAGTTTGGGTATTGGTTACGATGCTGTTAAGAGGCGCAAACCCGATATTGTGTATCTCAATCTGACGGCTTTTAATGGTCCGCGTCCAGGTCCGTGGATGAATCGTCCGGGTTTTGATCCACTGCTTCAGGGATCGACGGGGATACAGATGCGCTATGGCGGTGAGGGCAATAGACCGGTGTTGCACGGTTGGGCGTCTTGTATCGATTATATTACGGGATATTCAGCTACTTATGGCGCGGTGCTGGCGTTGCTCAAGCGCAGACGCAGTGGCGTTCCCGATGGCGGTGATTTTGTGGCGACTTCGCTCGCGCAGGGGGGGCAACTCGTGCAGGCGCCTTTTATGTATGCTTGCGAAGCCGGGTGCTCGGGCGATGAGCCGTCGGGACAGGGTGCTGTTGGTGAGCACGCGCTTCACCGCATGTATCGCGCGCGCGATGGCTGGGTTTTTCTGGGTGGTTTGGAGCAGGAGATGGGTAAGTTGAGGTGTGTTGTGGGGTTGGAGAATACACCCGATGAAGATGCTGGCGAGTTTTTAGAGGGTGAGATCAGAAAACGCGATGTGGGTCATTGGGTCGAGGTTTTTAACGAGGTGGGACTGGCCGGGCATCGCATTGATTCGTTAGAAGATATTCGCGAGATGTTTTTGCACGAGGTAGGTGACGATAATTTGGACGCCTGGGATGATGGGCGGTCTATTTCTATTGTTCGTTTTACAGATCACCCGGTTGGCAGTGCTGTCGATCTCGCACCGCCCGCGTATGTGCGTTTGAAGAATGCGCCTGTTCAATTGCTCTACGCTTGTCCCAAACAGGGGGCGCATACGAGGGAGATTCTCGGGGAATTGGGTTATGATGACGATTATGTTGACGATTTGATCGCAAAGGGCGTGGCGAAGGAGCAACTTCACAAATATTATTTGCCACACGGTTAGGAGGAGGGTTTATATGCCGCCAGAAGAAGCAGTTGCACAGGCGAGAGAACGGGCGATTCCCGTGCTGGATGCGTGGATGGCCGGTTTTAATGCGCTGGATCTACAGGCGTGGAAGGCGACGATGCATTTTCCACATTTTCGCCTGGCTTCGGGAATTATGCACCGATGGGAAGACGCGGATATGGACGATGGGTTTATCGCGCGTGTGAGGACGGGGTTGGGCAATATCGGTTGGCACTATAGTGTTTGGACCCGGCGCGAGATCGTCCATTGTTCGGATGAGAAAATTCACGTTGATACGCAATTTACCCGCTACCGCGAAGACGGTTCGGTGATTGCCGCTCACGATTCACTTTATGTTTTGACGTATGAGGATGGCAGGTGGGGTATTAAATTGCGCTCCAGTTTTGCCAGATAGCTACTATGAGTTACCAGAGAGAGTTCGAGAGTCGGCTGAATGTCGGCGTTGTTGGTGTGGGGTCACATTGCTACAGGAATATCCTGCCTGCGATGCATTATCTTCCGGTGAGGCTTAAGGCTTTTTGCGATTTGAGGCTGGATCTCGCGAAGGCGACGGCGGAGGAATACGGCGTGGATGCTTGCTATGCCAGCACTGCGGATATGTACGCGGGTGAAGATCTGGATTGCGTGTTTATCTGTGTGTCTCCAGAAGCACATCCAGAGCTGGTGTGCGAGGCGCTGGATGCCGGGCTGCATGTGTGGATGGAGAAGCCGCCCGCTACGCTCGCTTCTGAGGTGGAAACCATGATGCGCCATCGCGGGGATCGCGTGGTTGTTGTTGGTTTTAAGAAGGCATTTATGCCGGCGACCCGGAAGGTGATTGAGTTGATGGAGACAGAGGATTGCGGTCCGCTCAGGGGACTTTCCGCAGAGTACCCGATGACTATTCCCGAAGATGGAGAGCAGGTACTCAGAACGCGCGAAGCGCCCAATTGGCTGAAGAATGGCTGCCATCCGCTTTCGCTGCTGCTCGCTGTTGGAGGCGATGTTTCGGCTGTTACTATGCATAGAAGCGATTACGGTACTGGTGTGTGTATTCTCGAATTTGCGAGCGGTGTAGTAGGGTCTTTTAATCTGGTTTCCGCGCGTCGGGGATGCGAGCGGTATGCATTTTGGGGGAATCAGCATGTGGCGATTGACAAAGACCTTCGCGTGACTCTGGAACGCGGTATTCCTTTTAATTATTCACGTACGACAAATTATATTCCCACGGGTTTGGATTCTGGTGCGATCTCCTGGGAACCCCAGGATACGCTGGGGACCCTTGAGAATAAGGCGCTTTTTACGCAGGGTTTTTACGATGAACTGCGCTATTTTTGCGATTGTGTTCTGGAGGATAGGACGGCAGAGGTCGGGTCCCTGGAGTTCGCTTTGTCTGTTATGAAGGTTTATGAGGCGGCGCTGATGTCGAGAGGGCGCAGGGTCGCGATTCCGCAATAAGGAGTTTTTATGGCTGATCAACCCAATATTCTCTATATCTTTTCCGATCAGCATCGGGGTGATGCGATGGGGTGCGTTGGGCATCCGGTGGTTAAGACGCCAAATCTGGATCGTCTCGCGTCTGAGAGTGTCACTTATACGCAGTGCTATACCAATTGTCCGTTGTGTATGCCGTCTCGCGCATCTATGATGAGCGGTCTGTATCCCCGCGAACACGGGCTGTGGGCAAATGACCAGGATGCCAATTGCGAAGGTTCCAGCCATGTGCGTCAGGTGCGCGATGCGGGTTATCATACGGCTTTGATCGGAAAGTCACATCTCTATCTCCACGGCGGGGTGCCGGCTTCGCATAGCAGAGATCGCGTCGATGTGCTCAATGCGTGGGGGTTTGACGATCCGCACGAGCTTCACGGTCCGATTGCTTCGGGGAGACACAGTTCACCTTATACGGATTATCTCGAGGAGATGGGGCTGCTGAGGACGCATCGAAAATTTATCAATGATTATCGCATTCCGTGGCAAAGAGGGACGCTCAAGCCCTGGGAGGAACCTCCCTGTCCACTGCCTACTGAGGCGCATTTAGATAGTTATACGGGGCGCACTGCGGCGAATTGGATTCGCAATTACAGGGGCGATAAGCCTTTTTATTTGCAGGTTCTTTGTCCCGGTCCCCACGATCCATTTGATTCTCCACAGGAGTACCGGGATATGTACGATCCCGGGGATATGCCGGCTGGTATTATGGATGCGCCGGGTGATCCCGTTCCGCTGAATGTTCGACGTATGCAGAGGAGTAAGAATTTGTCGGGTATGACGGTTGAACAAAAGCAAATTATGATGGTGAATTATTTTGCGAAGATTACGCTGATTGATCACTATATTGGCAAGATGCTGGACGCGCTTGAGGAAACGGGTCTCGCGGATAATACATGGGTGATTTACAATTCTGACCACGGCGAGATGCTGGGCGATCATATGTTGTATAATAAGATCGTTTTTTACGATGCGTCTGTTCGCGTTCCCCTGATTGTGCGTCCGCCCGGAGGTTCGCGGGGTTGGCAAACCGGGGCGTTGACCGATGTGATTGATGTGGTCGCTTCTATTGTTGATATTGCCAATGCCGAACCTTTGCAGACCGATGGACGGTCTTTTGTTTCACAGGTTCAAGCCGGTGCGGATGCAGAGGGCGCGCAGAGGGGGAAGGATGCCGTGATTAGTGAGGTTTTGGGGCATACGATGGTGTTTGACGGGCGGTATAAGCTCGGGGTGGAATCTGTTTCGGAGAAGTCGGTTGAGCTTTACGATTTGGAAGCCGATCCGGATGAGCTGAATAATCTGGTGGAAGATGCTGAGCTTGAATCCGTTCGTCAGGATTTGATCGAGACGCATATTGGACCATTGCGCGATCGCTTTGATCACGATAAATACCAGCGATGGGTAAATTTGAGGAGATGACCACCTGAGATCCCCGTCAGAAGGACTCACCCAGTGGAATCGGTTGCATTATTGTGGGAAAGGAGAGATAAGTGAGCAAACTACTTGAGGAGATACTGGAGCGAAAGCGAAAGCAACAGGCCGAATCGGAATTTGAACATGTAGCCGTTCGTCAGGAATGGATCTCCAACTGCGAAAAGCTCATGTCAAGGATAACCGAATGGTTGAAGCCTCTCGAAGGCGAAAACTATCTCGAAATTCAGTTAGAGTACGTTCCGATTCGAGAAGCGTTGATTGGGGATTACGAAGCCCCAGCCCTACAACTGGTCTTTTTAGACAGCCTAATTCTCAATTTTAAACCGGTCGGGTATTTCGTTATAGGCTCTCAGGGCCGGGTTGATGTGGTTTCGGGTGGCACACGTCTCGCAATGCTGATTCATAAAGGGAATGATGAGTGGGATTTCGCCAGGAGAGAGGAAATGTATGGGAAACCCAGGACATGGCCATTTAATAGAGTAACCTTCGAGGTATTTCTGGCTGATTTCCTAGAAGAATAAAAATGCGCGAATTTGCTTACAATTCGTTGCTTCAAGATTACGCCTTGGTCCAACAGGGTGTGAAAGATCTTAGAGACGAGAATTTCGATTACCCCACGTCTGTTGAACGAGAGGAACACCGTACAGACCTGCTTGAGGAGATACGCAAGGACTATGCATTCAAGCTCCTTACGCTTCTGGAGGCAGACCTTCGAGAAGATTTTCTCAACTCTATCGAAAGTAGAAAGCGCGATACACTTAGCCGAGCGTATCGAGATTTATGTTTGGAATATCGCAGGGAGACTCGTCAAATTAGCAAACGTGCTGCTCAGGCGTGTAGTCGGATGCCACTTGACCGGATATTCGACAAATTACGCGACTGTTTCCACAGTATTGATGAGGAATTTCGGAGGATATGTTCGGTGACCAAGGGGTACTTTAGCTTTCGGAACTGGTATGCACACGGTCGGATTCGCGCAATGCCGGTTGTTCCAGATCCAGAGGACGTATATGATGCGTATGAGCAGTTTCGAGAGAAGGTGTTGGATAGATAGAGGTAGGTCTGCTTGACAATTATGTGGACAGCGAGATGAGAAGGTTAGAGGCTGACTGCTGAAAGCTGATGGCTGATTGCTTAGAAGGAGTTTTTATGGATCGTTTGAAAGATAAGGTCGCTATTGTTACGGGTGCGGGGACGCGCGAGGTTGAGGATGAGAAGTTGAGAGGGATAGGGAGTGCGACTGCGGTGCTTTTTGCCCGCGAAGGGGCGAGGGTCATTCTGGCGGATATTGATGAGGGAAATGCGGAGAGGTCCCGGGCGGAGATTCGGGCAGAGGGTGGAGAGGCAGAGATTGTTTTGGCCGATGTTTCAAAGACGGATCAGTGTCAGGCGATTGTGGATGCGGCGATTGAACACTATGGGAAATTGGATATTCTGTTTAATAATGTAGGGGTTCACGGGCCTGGTAGGGTGACAGAAGTCGAAGAAGAGAACTGGCATCGCGTGATGGATGTGGGGCTTAAGAGTATGGTTTTTTTGTGCAAGTACGCGATTCCCAAAATGGCGGCATCTGGCGGTGGTTCTGTTATTAATATTTCGTCTATTGACGGTATGCGCGCTGGCAGTTCGCGCAATGTTCCCTATGGGATTACCAAGGGGGGGATTATTACGCTGACGCGATTGGCTGCGGTTCACCATGGGCGCGAAAATGTGCGTGTGAATAGCATTGCTCCCGGGCATCTGCACACGACTTTTGTCGGCAATATTCCCCAGGAGTTGCGAGATCGCCGCCGCAAAATTGCGCCGCTGGGCACAGAGGGAAATGCATGGGATATTGCCTGGGCTGCCGTGTTTTTGGGTAGCGACGAGTCGCGCTGGATTTCGGGCGTGGTCCTGCCCGTGGATGCCGGGCTTTTTGCGGGGTCGCCGCTGTCTATGTATGACAATTTGAATGAGGAGTAGGTGAAACCTTAAAAAAAGGAGTTTTTTATGGCTTATAAATTTCAACCCGATAAGATGTATCGCATGCCCACGCATTTTGGCCCGCTTATGGGTCCTCGCCAGGGGCCAGATGGTCGCAAATTTGAATGTGTGGATAATCCGAAGAATACTTCAATTTCGGTGTCGTTTCTTTCAGATGCGAAACAGCTCAAGGCGCTTTTGCCCGATTGTTTTGAACTCGGCAGGGAGCCTGTTGTGTCGGTATATGCCAATTATATGAAGGAAATTGAATGGCTGGCAGGGCGCGGTTACAATATTCTGGGTGTTTCTTTTCCGGCGGTGTTTAAGGGGGCGAGAGACCATGTTCGCGGGCCTTTTCTTTCCGTGCTCTGGGAAAATCTCTGTGATCCGATTATCACCGGGCGTGAGGAACTCGGGTTTTCGAAAATTTATTGCGAGATGCCCGAGCCGCGTATTACGAGCAGTGAAGCGCAAGCTGTTGCGGGTTGGTTGGGGTTCAATTTTCTGGATATTTCGGTGACTAATCTGAGGCCACCGTCTGAAAATCCGACACCTGCGAAGGGCGGTGGCGGGAAGGTCGATGGGACGCTTCACTACAAATATATGCCCCGAACAGGCGTATGGGGTAAGGAGGATATTGCCTATCCGGTTATTACGCCAGCAAAGGGGGGGCATCGAAAGGTTGAGGAACATCTGGTTGGCGATGGGTGTATTACGTGGAACCGCGCGCGTTGGGAAGATTTGCCTACGATGTATAATATTGTCAATGCGCTGGCCGATTTGGAGGTTGTGGAGTATTTGGGCGGGTCGCTTACGCGCACGGTTGGTGGCAAGGATTTGAGCGATCAGCGCATTCTGTACTAATGCACCATGGCCGCTCCGCCCGATATGCTGATTGCCTGTCCGGTCATGTAATCGCCATCGGGAGAGGCCAAAAATGCAGCGACGTTTGCGACATCTTCTGGCTGTCCAATGCGTCCGAGTGGGTTGTTCTGAGAGGAGCGTTCGACCATTTGCGCTCTAAAGTCTTCGATTGATGTTCCGCTGGGCTTTAGTCCGCTGGCTATGCCGTGCAGGCGTTCGGTTTCGATGAGGCCGGGGCAAATTGCGTTGACCTGAATGCCGTAGGGTCCCATTTCCTGGGCGAGGCATTGCGTGAACCCGATGACGGCAAATTTTGAAGAGCAATAGGCCGCGAATCTGGCGATTCCGCGCAGTCCCGAGGTTGATGAGATGTTGATAATTTTGCCCCCATTATTCCGTTTGATGAGGTGGCGGACAACGGCGCGGGAACATAAGAAGGTGCCTTTGACATTTACGCGTTGAACATGGTCGAAGATGTCTTCTTCTAATTCGGCAACGGGTACGCGGTCCGGTCCGGCGGGGGCACCCGCGTTGTTGACGAGGATGTCGATTTTGCCAAAGCGCGCGAGTGCGGTGTTCACCATTTGTTCGACTTGCTCTGCGCTGGTGACATCGACTTCTGTTGCGAGAACCCTCCGCCCCATTGCTTCGATTTCTTTGGCAACCGCGGGCAATCCGGCCCAGTCGCCGCGGGCATTTGCATCTATATCACAGATAACAATATCAGCGCCTTCTCGCGCAAAACGCAACGCTATTGCGCGTCCGATTCCGTGTTCACCACCAGCACCGGTTATCAGGGCTACTTTGTTTTTGAGATTGGACATTTCTTTCCTTTCGTATATAAGGCGCGAATAGACGAATAGACGGAGCGGGGTACAACTGGCCGCCTCTCAGGCCAGTTCATAGACGAATGGCAATACATACTGATTTTGGGAGAATGGGCGGGGTTCGTTGATTCGCAGATTCGTTGATGTCTATTATAGCAGGTGAAGGGGAAGAACGCAACAATACCGAGAGGTTGTGTTATGGAATACACTGTTTTGTCAAAGACCGGCTCGACGCGTGGCACAGCTTATGGGATGAGCAATAAAATTATCACGCATGAGGGCAAGACGCATGTGGTGTGGCTGGATCAGATTCACAAGACGTATGCGGCAACGTATTGTCACGAGGCCAAAGTGTGGAGCGATCCGGTTTTTGTGGCGGATGGGGTTGATAATCACGCGGGCGCGGCGATGACAATGGATTCTAAGGGGTATCTCTATCTCGCGTTTGGTCCGCATCACAATCCGATGCAACACGCGGTGAGTGTACGTCCCAATGATACGTCCAGGTGGAGGATCCTTACCCCTTTTGGCGGTGTGAATGCGACGTATCCCAGTCTGGTGTGTGGTGCGCGCGATGTGTTGCACGCGTGTTATCGGGGGGCGTATGAGCGCGAGCGACCCTGGGGTCTGTTTTATCAGAAGCGGTCTGTGGATGGGGATTGGACAGAACCGGTGAAGCTGGTCGATCCGCAGGGACCGTCGGCTTATGTGCATCTTGAGAATTGTATCCATATTGAAGGGGATGTGCTTTATTTGTCTTTTCACCTTGCGCGGAGTAATGAGGATAATCCGGGAGATACAAAGGGCCGCGGTTTTGGCATTATGCGGTCGCGCGATTGGGGTGAGACATGGGAGACTGTGGCGGGGGAGAGGCTCGACTTACCCGTGACGCCAGATTCTCCGTGTGTGATTGAATACAGCGATGGGTTCGATATTCGCATTGGCAATGTGGTGACCTGTGTGGGCGATGTGGTGCTTTTTACGTTGAACCGGCGAGAGGGCGAGTTTGAGGAGACGTTTTTGTATCGCTGGCAAAAAGGGGAATGGGAGCGGAAGTCTTTTTTGCCTTTGGCTGAGAAAGTTTTTGGGCGGTGTGCGATGTCAGATCGGTGTGTGTTGAGTGTGTCAAAGGATGGTGTGCTGTACGCGGCGGGTGTGGTGTGTAAGCGCGGCGGGCATTGGGCCGATCCGACAAATGCTATTGTGTTGTTTGTATCGCGGGATGTGGGTGAGACTTGGCAGGCGTACCGGGTTTCGCCGGAGGATGAGACGGTGTCGGATTGGTTGCCGAGTTTGGAGCGTTGCGCTACGCCCGAGAACAAGATCGGGGTTCCTCAGCTTTTGTACACGCACGGTGAAAGAGGTGAGGGATGTAGCCCGGATATCGATACAGAGATTCGGCATGTGTTTTTGGACGAGGTTGCCGAGCGCGAGAATGCACTGGTGGATCGCGCGGTGTCGGGTTTGGGAAATATTGCTGGGTTGCCATTTTCCAGGGCGCAATGGAAAAAGGTACGGGGGCAAATTGAAAGGCAGGGGCGGCAATATGTCGCTTTGCGCAATGTGTCGGTGGGATATGATGTCGAGCCACCTCTGGTGTTTGTGCCGGGGGATGTGCCCGAGGGCGAACAGCAGCCGTTTGCGCTGAGTGACGCCAATATTGCGCGGCCAGATGCCGATGATGAGCTGGCTTTTTTGCCAGCGAGTTCTCTTGCGCGTTTGATTGAGCAGAGGGAGATTTCACCGGTTGAGTTGACGCGGTTGTACCTGGATCGCCTCGCGCGTTATGGCGAGAAGTTGAAGTGTGTGGTTACGCTGACAGAAGATCTGGCGATGGGACAGGCAAAGGCCGCTGAGGCGGAGATTGCGAGGGGCGATTATAGAGGTCCGTTGCACGGTATTCCCTGGGGTGCGAAAGATTTGTTGAGTACAAAGGGTATTCGCACGACGTGGGGGGCTACGCCGTTTAGAGATCGGGTGCCGGATGAGGACGCGAGTGTGGTGAAAAAATTGAGACAGGCGGGTGCTGTGCTGGTTGCCAAGTTGTCACTGGGTGCGCTGGCGTCGGGACCGACGTGGTTTGAGGGTATGACGCGCAATCCGTGGGATACCGAGAAGGGATCGAGCGGGTCGTCAGCCGGGTCTGGCGCGGCAACCGCGGCGGGATTGGTGGGGTTCAGTATCGGGTCTGAAACGCAAGGTTCTATTGTTTCGCCAAGTCACACATGCGGTGTGGTGGGGTTGCGCCCGACTTATGGGCGGGTGAGTCGTTATGGGGCTATGGCTCTGAGTTGGACAATGGATAAATTGGGTCCTATGTGCCGCAGTGTAGAGGATTGTGCTGCTGTGTTTCACGCGATTTGTGGACCAGATGGCAGGGATCGTTCGGTGGTGGATGCGCCGTTTAACTGGTGTCCCGATGTGGATTTGTCCGGGTTGCGGATTGGATATCTGGCGTCTGAGTTTCAGAAGGAGGCAGATGGCGAAGATCCCACTGGTGTTTATGCTGAGGCGCTGGACGTGATGCGCGGTTTGGGCGCTGATTTACAACCCGTTTCGTTGCCGGATTATCCGACGGATGCGATTGCGATGGTGCTTCGGGTTGAGGCTTCCGCGATGTTTGACGATGCAACTCTGCGCGGAGAACTGGATGTGATGACGGAAGCGGATAAGAGTTCGTGGCCCAATACTTTTCGAGCGGCGCGCACGGTGACGGCTGTGGAGTATTTGCGGGCGCAGCGTTTGCGTGCTCTGTTGATGCGCGATGTGGCACAGGTGATGCAAGACTGGGATGCGGTGCTGGTGCCGCGCGGTGGAAGGACGAGTTTGGCTGTGACCAATTTGACGGGACATCCCGCGATTATTTTGCCTTGTGGGTTTTCTGAGGGTACGCCGAGAGGGTTGACTTTTTTGGGCAATTTATACGATGAGGCGACGATTCTCGCGGTTGCACGAGCCTATGAACAGGCTACCGATTGGCACGCGATGCATCCGATAGTATGAGAGGTGTTATTCGTTTAGAATAGATAATAGAAATTGTCCATAGCTGTTTTGCGCCATGGTTTGCGCGAGTTGTTCGAGTTGTGCAGCGTCGATGTATTCCTGGCGATAGGCGATTTCTTCGATGCACGCAATTTTGAGGCCCTGGCGTTCCTGAATCGCCTGCACAAAACCCGATGCCTGGTGAAGCGATTCAAATGTGCCGGTGTCGAGCCAGCAATACCCGCGGCCGAGCAATTCGACTTCGAGTTGTTGGCGTTTGAGATATTCTTCGTTCACATCGGTGATTTCGTATTCTCCACGCGCCGAAGGCGTCAGACTTTTGGCGATGTCAACGACCTGGTTGTCGTAAAAGTAGAGGCCGGGAACGGCGTAGCGCGATTTGGGGTGTTCGGGTTTTTCTTCTATGCCGATGACGCGGCCCTGGTTGTCAAATTCGATGACGCCATATCGCTCGGGGTCGGTTACTGCATACCCAAAGATGAGGCCGCCTTTGGTGAGTTTTCCGGCTCGGTGTAATATTTCGCCGAGTCCGTGGCCGTAGAAGATGTTGTCGCCGAAGATTAAGCAGACTGGGTCGGTGCCTATAAAATCGCTTCCGATCACAAATGACTGGGCAACGCCTTCGGGGCGCGGTTGCTCGGCATATGTGATGTTGAGGCCGAGATAGGAGCCGTCGTCGAATAAACGCCTGTAGAGGGGCAGGTCGTGGGGGGTGGAGATGATCAATATATCGCGGATGCCGGCCAGCATGAGGACGGAGAGGGGATAGTAGATCATGGGTTTGTCGTAAACGGGCTGGAGTTGTTTGCTGACCACGCGCGTGATGGGATAGAGGCGGGTGCCAGCCCCACCTGCGAGTAAGATGCCTTTCATGTATTGTCTCCTGAGGTTGAGATGTTAAATATGGATACTGGTAGGGGATATTGTCAAGGGGTAGAACACATGAGGTGGTTTTTGGTTCAGTTTTGGAAATCGCAAGGAGGTGATTATGAGCGATAAAGGGTATGTGAATCCCGAGTTGTTGATTTCGCCGCGGGATTTGTATGAGAAGGCTGCCGATGTCTGCATTGTGGATACGCGACCGACGCATGCTTATGTCGCCGGGCATATTCCGGGTGCGCTTCATCTGGATCTTTACGCAATCAGTTTGAACGATACCCGCGAACAGGCTTTTGATGCGTTTATGTGGATGCTCGGTTATTTGTTCAGCAATCGAGGTATTGGTACGGATAAGACGGTGGTCTGGTACGAGGATGATTCCGGGGTGCGCGCGTCGCGGGGTTTTTGGATTTGTGAATATCTGGGCCATCCCGATGTGCGCGTGCTGGATGGGGGATGCAATGCCTGGACGGCCATGGGCTATGAATTGACGAGGGACAGTGAGGAGGCAGAACCTGCGGAGTTTGTCGCAGAGGCGGTGCCGGGGCGTCACATGGGGGCTGATGTTTTAAATGGTCTTTTGGAACGCGAGGATGTTGTGCCTCTGGATACGCGCGGTGACGATGAGTATTTCGCACGCAATGTGCGGGCTGCGCGCGGGGGTGCTATTCCAGGTGCTGTGCATGTTGAGTATGTGAATAATCTGGATGAGACAGGGGCGTTTAAGCCAGCAGATGAGTTGCGGGCGATGTACGAGGCTGTGGGTATTTCGCCCGATAAGGAAATTGTGCCTTACTGACAGGGCGGGTACCGCTCTTCCCAAACGTACCTGGCATTGCGGTTGCTGGGTTATGAAAAGGTCCGAAATTATATCGGGTCTTGGAAAGAGTGGGGTGACCGGCTGGATTTGCCGGTCGAAGTGCCTGAAGAGAAGTAATACAGGAGGAGACCATATCTTGGATTATAATAATCGTCCCAATGTTCTCATTTTGATGTCCGATCAACACCGCGCAGATTGGATGACATGTGCGGGTAATAATACGGTGCCCACGCCGATGATTGATCGCGTGGCTGCGCGTGGGGTGCGGTTTGAGAATGCCTATTGTCCCTATCCGGTGTGTACGGCTTCGCGTATGTCGCTGTTGACGGGTTTGTACGCACATAATACGGGGGCAATTAATAATAGTGATCGGCTGGATTGGCGCTATCGCACGGTGGCACATCATTTTGCGGATCATGGATATTTGACGAGTTTGATCGGCAAGATGCATTTTAACGATGCACATAATCACGGTTTTGCGTCGTATTTGTCGATTAACGATTGGTTGATGTATTTGGGTCCAAAGGTTGAGCATTATGCGAATGAGATTGCCAATCACGCGATAGGCGAAGGATTTTTTGATTCGGTTTTTGATACGGGTAGTGGGTTTCCCGATGTGTCGTTGCTGTGGGATGGCGCAAGTCCATGGGCGGGCAATGTGGCGCGGTGGGATTTTTCGAGTACGGCTTCGCCGCTTGATGCAGAAGATCATCTGGATATGTTTGTGGCGCGCGAGTCTGTGAAGTTTATGCGCGAATATCGCGATCAGCCATTTTTTCTGGTGGCGAGTTTTATGAAGCCCCATCCACCTTTTTACCCGCCGCGCGAATGGGCAGAGCAGTTTCCGCCGGGGTCGGTAGATCTGGTGGAGGTGGGGGATAGTTCGCAATATCCGAGGCATATACAACAGCGTATTGATAGGACGCAGGGTATGGGTGAAAAGCGGCTTCGGGCGCATAAGGCGGGGTATATGGGCAATCTGGCTTTTGTCGATTATTGCATCGGGCGCGTGCTGGATGGGTTGGAGGAGTTGGGGTTGGTGGAAGATACGATTGTGGTCTATACTTCGGATCACGGCGAGATGGGCGGTGAGCACGGGTTGTATCAGAAGTTTTGTATGTTTGAGCCTGCGGTGAAGGTGCCTTTGATTGTGAGTTGTCCTTCTCGTTTTCCAGTGGATCGGGTGGCTTCTGCGTTGACCGAATATTTTGGTCTGTATCCCACGCTTTCAGAGTTGTGTGGGTTGTCGGCACCCGGTCGGACGACACTAATGGATTTTGATGGTGCTCGCGATACAATGGATGCGAAGAGTTTTGCCAGTATTGTGCGCGATCCCGATACGTCTGGTCCCGATGCTGCGTTTTCCGAGTTCGGGTTGCGTTCTCCTATCGCCCAGTATATGGTGCGGGCTGAACGGTTTAAATACGTTTATAACGATGGTGGTTCGCGGCATGAATTATACGATTTGGAAAATGATCCGGGCGAGTGTAGCAATTTGATCGACAATCGAGATTTTGCGGCTGTTCGCGCGGATTTGCAGGAGCGATTGTTCGCGTGGTACGATCCTGGTTCCAATCCTTATAGCGAACGGTGAGATTGAGATATTGGAGGGGCTATGGCAGACCGAAAAACTGTTTTGATGCAGGCGATGCGCGGTGAGATAACTGTTGATGAGGCAGCCGATCAATTGGGTATTTCGCGCGGGTCGTTTCGGGATTTTCAACGGCGGTTTTTGCACCAAAAATTGCCCGGGACGGAGGAGATGGTAAAAGCACCGGTAGATCAGCCGGTGACGGTGTTGCGCGACCGGTGGGGCGTGGCGCATATCGAGGCGGCTTCGATGGCGGATTGTTTTACTGCGCTGGGATATGCAATGGCGCAGGATCGGTTGTGGCAGATGGATTATATGCGGCGGTTGGCACACGGGCAATTGTCGGAGATTTTAGGAGCGGATTACCTGGCGCAGGATCGCTTGCATCGAACGATTGGTTTGACGCGCGCGGCACAGGGGGCAGCTTCGGCGATGTCGGATGAGGTGAAGATGGTGTTGCAGTCGCTGGGCAGCGGTGTCAATGCGTGGATGGAAGCGATGGGGGATCGGCGTTGTGTTGAGTTTGATTTGCTGGATTACGATCCCGCGCCGTGGACGGTGGTGGATTCGATTGCGATATGGAAATGGCGGTGGTGGATGCTGACGGGACGACTGAGTGGGGTTGCGGTGAATGAGGCGGCCAAACGCCATTTGTCTCCCGATTTGTTCGATTTGTTTTTGACGACAGAGGCTTCAGAAGAGACCATTGTTCCGTCTGATGAACCGGCCGGTGTGGGGGGATATGATACGGGGATTGGTAGCAATAACTGGGTGATTGGGGGCGAGCGGACGGCGAATGGCAAACCCGTGCTGGCAACGGATCCGCACAATGATGTGAGTTTGTGCAGGCAGTGGTATCAGGCACAGGTGCGTGCACCGGGTATGGATGCTGTGGGTGCGTTTTTTTTGGGGACGCCGGGTATTTATCTGGGACATACGCGCGATACGGCGTGGGGCGTGACCAATCACTCGGCTTCGGTGCGCGATTTGTATGTTGAAGATGTGTCGGAGGAGGATGAGAGTTTGTACCGGGATGGGGATGCATGGCGTCCGTTTGAGGTGGAGGAGCAGGCGATTTCCGTGCGCGATGCCGCAGCGGATGTGCTGGTGATTCGCCGGTCCCGTCGCGGTCCAGTTGTCAATGAGTTTGTGCCTGCTGTAGGGGATGGGGAGCAACCCGTGCTGTCTATGCGCTGGATAGGGGCTGAGGCGACAACGGGATTTGAGGCGATGCTGGAGCTGATGCGGTCAAAAAATGTCGCGCAGGTTCTGGATGCGCTCGCCAAATGGCCGATGCCTATTTTGAATTTTGTGTTTGCCGATTCCGATGGAAGGCTTGGATATCACGTGGTTGGGCATGTGCCAACGCGCAAGGTGGGGGATTTTGGTTTTCGTCAGGCAAATGATCCGGATCACGAATGGGGCGCGCCACACGCTTTTGACGAGTTGCCGCATCTGGTGGATCCCGAGCGCAATTGGGTGGCGACTGCAAATAATCCACCGTGGGGTGGTCGGGGTCCTTATCTGTCGCTGGGTTCATGGTCGGAGGGGTATCGGTTTCGGCGGATTGTGGCGCGTATTGAGGAGTTGGAGACACATACGCAGGAGAGTACGGGTGCTATTCACGCCGATGTTGTACACGGGCGGGGGGAAGATCTGGCGCCGATTGTTGCAGGGATTGCGCTGAGAGCGGGAAATAAGCGCTTGCGCGATCTGGGTGAGTTATTGCGCGGCTGGGATGGCGCGTATTCGGTTGATTCGATTGCCGCTACGGTGTTTACGGCATTTTGGGAGCATTGGGTGCGGCGGGTGGTGCGGGTTCGATTTCCCGAGCAGGTGGCTCAACTGGTGGTGGGGCGAGGTGGCAGTGTGGCGCGGCAGGTGTTGACGGGTCAGGCGTTGGATTGGACGCCGGATGATTGGGATCTGGATCGGGAGGTGCAGGCGGCATTGGGCGATGCGCTGGATTGGTTGCGCCGACGCGTGGGTCCGCGCAGATCGCAGTGGCGCTGGGGGCGTTTGCACACTGTGACTTTTCGGCATCCATTGAGTGATGGTGGGGCGTTGTCAAAGATGTTTGATGTGGGGCCTTTTGAGTCGTCGGGGAGTACGGGTACTGTGCGTGCAACGGGGTATAATTTTGGCAAGCTGTTTGAGGTTGGTTCGCTTTCGACCTATCGGATGGTGGTGGATATGAGCAATCCGGCGCAGAGTATGGCGACGGCGGCTGGCGGACAGTCGGGACATCCACTCAGTCCGAATTATCGCACGCAGTCCGAATTGTGGGCCGCCGATGAGTACCATCCCCTGTTGATGGATTGGGAAGATATAGTGGGGAATTTACAGAGCAGGTTGGAGTTGAATCCTTAAAATATATCGGAATGCATTCTTATGGTTACGCTTCCTGAAATTTTGGCCTCTGAAATAGACGAAATTGCCGAATATTTGACCAATCTATTTGGTAATGCAGCCAATTGAGTAAACACTTATTTCAGTCCAGAAAGGTTGGTCAAGCAGCCCCGTAATATTGAACCTCTCCCTGAGGAAAGAAGACAACTATCCAGCTATCGAACTCGTATAGGAACTATGCTGGAGTATGCGTTGAGTACGGAGGCAGTGCATTTGCTCAAAGAGAGATATGATGATCAGTACTTTTTGACATTTTCTGTCGCACATGAATACCCTGATTTCTATTTCGCGATCAGGCATTGTCTATTTTGTTGCGGATAGAAATGAAAGCGGTTGACGCTGACTCTGATGAACAGGCGGCACGCTTCAGTACGCCAACGGTACAGATCAATTCTGAAGAAGATTTACTTTTGCTAATAGGTTGGGAGTGGCGGAGTTTAATACGAAGGGAAAAAATAATCGGTGAATACCCTCACATTTTTGCCTGCTGCATCATTCCTGCTGGTGAAATTGCACAGGAGCGTGATATTCGGTTAGAAAAAACGGATGGTAAAATTGAAGGTGAGCAAGTATATGTTTATAGCACCCAAAAAAGAGAATATGTACCTGATCCGGGAAATTATGGAAAGTTATGGAGAATTATTCACACATCGCGTCGGGATCCGGATATATTGAGCAAATCTATGAAGGATTTTTTGCAATTTCTAAAAGAAATTGATGATCGTTCAAATAGAAATCGCCTTTGAAACGGATCTGATTCAATTTTTATTCGGACACAGGTTCTCTCGAATATGCGCTTCTGCTGTTTTGAGCGTTTCCTCGCCTTCCTCTAAAATCATTCTGCTTCTTTCGCGGCAATTGATAAAATGTTTCCAGGCCATTTTGTATGTTGCGACAATTTCGTGTTGAACAGATAAAGGGGGAAGTGGAATTTTCAGGCTCAGAATAGCAGATTGATTGACGCGAGGTCTTCCAACGCCAGTAATTTGATATACAATTTGACCAAAAATAATATCACTTCGCAATAAGAAGGCGAGGTATTCTTTGTCAATTTGCCATTTTGTTTTTGGCAATATTTTTGAGGCTTCTTCTCCTAAGTCTGGATCGTCTATCGCGCTTTCAAGAGTGCAAAATATCAAGCATTCGGAAGAAGCAAATCCTTCATTTTCATCATCTCGAATTAGAACGCATTTACGCAATTCAGGCCGCAATTTGGAAAAAAGGATATCTCCCTCACGGTACAGGCGGACATTACTTTTTATTTGTCTTCCCAGCATTTGAGACACTGTATATTCTCCTTTATCCGGAACTATGTTCGCAAGCCCGACATAGTTCCAAATTTCGTCGGGGTCTTGCTTGGCGGGAATGGCTGTTATATTACGCGTAATGACAAGCTCTGCTAATTTGGGTGTGGGATAAATAGAACGGTTGAGTATTTCTTCCGCAATTTTACGAGAAGGATGGTGAAATGGAACATCTAGCCTGATTCCTTGCTCCGTATTTTTAAATTGATCGGGAGAACATATAAATATCTTTGGAGCTAAATGCGTAAGTGCCTGTTCTCCATGTGCGAGATAGTTGATCCAATTTTTCAAAATAAAGGGCAGTTCATCCTGCATCTCAGGTTGTCCGTTATCATCTCGATGTTCTGCATATAGTGGGTCTCCATTGGATTTCCGTCCCACATGCTCTGCGTGTGCCATAAAAATAGGAGGCTGAGGTTCATTGACATCCTGTTTTTTATGCAAAAAAAGTATGGATGCTTTTGCTGTTGCATATGGCATGAACGTCACATCTGGCAAACTTACTACTGCCTCAATAATAGATTGATGCAAGATTAACTGACGTACATCCGTATTGGTTTTGCCATTTAGAATACTGTCATCAATAACAATGCCCAGTCGTCCGCCAGGTTTCAGCCAATTCAGACAGCGTTCAATAAAAAGAGCACCTCTACGTCTGGAAGTTTTATTTTTTCCAAGCTCGTACTGAGATAGAGAAGTTAGATCGGAAAAATCACTTCCAAAAGGCGGATTGGTTAAAATCAAATCTATGCTGTTGGGTGGGACAATTTCGTTTAAATGATCTGAAAAAGCGAGTGACCCACCATCCCTGAGATGATAAATCGTTCCTCGCCCATCTCCATGCATGAGAAGGTTCATTTGTGCAGTCCAGGCCATTCTTCTGTCAATTTCCAGCCCAATCAATTGGGAATTATTCTCTCTATGCTTTCTCATGTAGGAAGTGGTTTCAATGAGAAAACCACCGCTTCCGCAGGCAGGATCACAGATTACTTGATCCGGACGAGGTTTCATAAATTCAACCATGAAGTGGACAACTTGACGGGGAGTAAAGAATTGTTGATTGTCGGATTTATCAAAGGTGTTCCGAATCAATTCTTCATATACAACTCCTTTTATATCCTCTGAAAGGTTATAAAGCTGTATGTCTTGTAACAATTCAACTACTGTCACAATAGCCTTTTTGTCATCACTCAATTCTCGGTGTCCATTAGTGAACACATCGGGTAGTTTTTCAATGGCTTGACGGTAAAGCAAGGTTATTCTTTCATAGGTTTCCGCAATAGATTCTCCTGGAATCTGCAAGAAAGATGTCGTATTGCGATTGGATGATAAACTTTTTCGTTCATCATAAAGTTTACAGTACAACAATTTAGAAATTTCTTCAAAGCGTTCTAGCAAACCGCCCCCCATAGAGTCTCGAAAAGCACTGCTCATTTGGCGAATCAGCAGGCGAAAGGCACGGATATCTAACTGTGGGGGTGTAGGGGAAATGGGGAAAAGCGTAGGTTGAATGACTGATGGGGTAACTGTTGGCATTCGAGTTTGATAGACCGTTCCTTGTTCACGCACAAGTTCCATCATTCGGTCCAGTGAATAAAGACGATAGCCATTTATTGGATGCCGTTCAGCGATGAGTTTTCCCGATTTATCCCAATTGCGGAGGGTCGTAGAAGTAACGCCAAGAAGCTTCGCCGCTTCTTTTATTGTGAAGTATTCTGATTGTTTATTCATAGAAAAATCTTTTAGTGTTTTGTAAGGTTTGAACATTATAAAAATGATGTTTGTTTAGTATAGCGTATTTTATACGAGTGTCAAGCAAATTTACCGAGTTTTTTAATTCCGGCGTAACTATTTAGGTCATTTGAATGATGAAGAAAAAAGATGCTGTAGGAGCGGCATCCTTGCCGCGATTAAGGCCGGGAAAGGGATTTCCCTCCTACGCGACCGCAAGAACCTAAATAATTACATTCCGGCTTTGTCCAGAAATGGACTATGCTCTGAAAATGATCCTTTATATGGCACGGTATTTGCAGAAGTGACATAGTGCCAAATATGAGTCGTTTTTTGGTCATTTTGAGATCGTTTTTTTCAATCAGAAGGACAATTTTTTCACTCACACACTGTGGAGGAGTTTTGAGATATGAAATTGACGCTTTCAATTCCGCGTTCTCGTCCGGCGCATCTGGCGAGTTTTTCCGCTCCAGAGGGATGTGAGGCGCCGCTGTTGCAGTTGAAGGGGAGAGGTGAGGTGCTGATTGCCGAACGCGATCCTTCTGCGCCTGTTTATCACGTGAATCTGCCCGCGCTGGCCGGGGGTGAGGAAGCGAGTTTTGAGGTGTTGGCATTGGATAGTGCAGATGCGGCTGCGGGGATTTCGTCGCGCGATGCCGATGGGAAACTCAGTGTTTCTCTGGCGAGTTCGCCATTTATGACGTTTCACCATACGACGGATTATCCCAAGCCGGTTATCAATCCGATTTTGACGCCGAATGGGACCAATATGTTGCGCGAGCCGATGGCGGCGTGGGGGGAGGGTGAACACCCCTGGCAGCGGGGGTTGACCTTGATGCAGGGGGCTATAAATGGGGTGGATTGCTGGAATGAGCGGCCCAACCAACCGGGATATGGGCGCACGGCGCAGGATGATATTTCTATTTCGCACAATCCATTGTCTCTTGTGATCGCTTCTGAAAATACGTGGTATGAAGGCGACCGCGCGCTGATGAGTGATAGTCGTTTGTATCGATTGTACGATTCGGGGCGGGATGCCGCGGTTCTGGATATTGCGCTGACGCTCAAGGCTTCTCACGGTGCGGTGACAATTGGGGATACGAAGGAGGGTGGATTTTTGTGCATTCGCGTGAATCCGTCGATGAATGCCAATGCCGATGGAGAGATGCGCAATGCCTATGGTGCGACGGATGAGACGGGGTGCTGGTCGTTGCCTTCTCACTGGATGGATTACTACGGTCCGGTGGGCGATGAGGTGGCCGGGTTTGCCATTTTTGATCATCCGCAGAATTTCCGATATCCTACCACATGGCATGTGCGCGGTTATGGTTTGTTTGCGCCCAATTGCTGGATGTTCAAGCCAGACCACCTTATGCCCGATGGCGAGTCTATGACGTTTCGCTGGCGCGTGATTGTGCATACGGGGGATACGGCGCAGGCCGATATTGCAAATCGCTTTTTGGATTATGTGGATGGGTCGCGTGTGGTATGGGAATAGAAAGGTTTGGGGAATTTAAAAAAATTAAGAACTGTGGAGGAAGTTTGCGATTTTGTCTCGTATTTCATCGCGCACTTTGCGAAATACGCGCAGGCGCTCTTCTTCTGTGCCCTGGGCATCGGCGGGGTCTTCAAAGGGCCAATGTCGCGTGTTTTTGGCTCCGGGGAAGATCGGACAATTTTCTTTGGCGTTGTCGCAAACGGTGATGACGAGGTCAAAATCTCGATTGAGATATTGATCGATGCTGTCGGATGTGTGGTGGGATATGTCGATGCCGATTTCACGCATGGCGCGAATGGCGAGTGGGTTGACTGTTGTGGGGCTGACGCCTGCGCTATGGGCGTCATAGGTGCCATTGCTCAGATGGCGAAATAGCCCTTGCGCCATCTGGCTGCGGCAGGAGTTGCCCGTGCAGAGGATGAGTACGCGGTTCATGGGATGGCTTTCATGGATTAACAACAGCCTTTGACGTCGGTGCCGGGGTCGGAATGGCAGCGGATAAATTCGTAAAAAAACGCGCCTGCGGTTGCGCCGAGAATGGGGCCGAATACGTAAGCGGGAAAATGGGTCCAATCACCAGCGGCCAGAGCGGGTCCAAGGCTGCGCGCCGGGTTCATGGAGGCGCCGCATAGTGGACCGGCAAACATGGCTTCAAACCAGATGGTGCCGCCAATGGCAAGGCCAGCGGCTTGACCCGTGGCGCGGTAGTCTGTGGCTACGGCCATGATGACGACCATTAAGAAGAAAGTTAGCAAAAATTCCCAGATAAAAGCTGTGGCAAACAAATTATCCATCGGTTGTGTAACACCCAGGTTGAGGGTTTGATCGGGGTGTTTTGCTTTTAAGATGGGTGCGAGAGACCAGAGGTGAATGCCGCTGGCGGCAATGGCTCCGAGACATTGCGCTGCGATGTAGGGCAGGATTTCGCGTTTGGGAAAGTGGCGGGTGAAGGCGAAGGCAGTGGTGACGGCGGGGTTGAAGTGCGCGCCCGATATGTGTCCGGTGGCATAGACCATTGTCATGACGATGAGGCCAAAGGACGTTGCTATGCCCACGTGGGTGATGGCGCCTTCGGATAGCTGGTTGATGGCGACGGCTCCGCATCCGCCAAAGACGATGGCAAATGCGCCGATGAATTCGGCACCACATTTTTTGAGGAGGTTCATGGCGTCCATTTCTGGATGTCGGCGAGGATTTTTTCGGCATCGGGGTGCTCGGGTTGCAGGCGCAGCGCGGTTTGCAATTGCTGGACAGCGAGGTCAAAGCGCTGGTGCTCGGCATGGAGATAGCCCAGGCGTATGTGTGATGGGACGTGGACAGGGCTGATGGCGATTGCACGCATGTATCCGTTAATTGCGCGTTCATTTTCTCCTTTTTGGCGGTCGATTTCGGCCATTTGAAAATGCGGTCGGTGGTCATCTGAGGTGCGTTCGGCGTATTTCTGAAAGGCTTCATAGGCGCTGTCTGTCTGCGCGGTTGCGAGATAGCTCAGGCCCAGGTGATAGCGCGGAATGACGTAATTGGGTTCGACTTCGATGGCTTTTGAAAAGGCTTTGATCGCCGCGTCATGGCGTTCGAGCAGGTGGAGTATGGTGCCGAGGCGAAAATGGACGCGGGTGAATTGGGTGTTGTGCGCTGCGGCTTTTTGGAGGTGGTCAACGGCTTGTTCGTGATTTCCTTTTCGGTGTGCGATCATGCCGAGTTTGAAATGCGCATCGGCGAGTGTGGAATCGCGTTGTAGGGCTTGCTGGTAGTATTTTGTGGCTTCGTCGATGCGGTCGAGTTCGTTATAGGCATTGGCCAATTCATAACAGGCAATGGGATCATTCGGATTGGCCTGGATGGCCTGGCGAAGTTGGGCAGTGATTGTTTCAAAGGTTTGGGCGTATTGATTGAAGAACATGCCGGATAAGGCTGCCTGAATATCGGGGTTTATGGGCGACTGCTGGATGGCTTGTTCGAGTTCGCTCATGGCTTCTTCTGTGTGTCCGCGTTTTTTGAGGATCAAGGCCAGGCGATAGCGTGCAACAACGTGTTCAAAGTCGATTTTGAGGGCGTTGCGATAGGCATTTTCCGCTTCTGTTATTTTGTCGCGCGTTTCGTAGATGCGCCCGAGATAATAGTGGGGCATCGCGCTTTTGGAATCGCGTTGGACGGCGCGTTTGAGACTGCCTTCGGCTTGTGTGAGCAGAGCGTCGTCAATGGGAGATTGTCGCAGTGCCCGATACAGTGCCATCATGCTTTCGGTTGCGATGCGGAGTGCTTCTGCATCGTGAAACATGGGCATTTGCAGACGGGTTTTTTCATGGGGTGTCAGGGTCACGTTTAACTGAGCTGGAATGGCGTAGAGCACTGGCAAGATGGCGTCGAGCGGTGCAGAGACGGATGCCTGCCCCGTAAAGGTTTCGATGACTTCGCCCGTGGTCGTATGAAGCATGTCGGTTTCGATTTGGATGCGCGATCCCATAATGTGATAACGCCCGCTTAAAATCAGGTGGATGTCCAATTTTTTTGCGAGATCAGAGGAGCTTACCGGCGTGTCTCCGAGTTTGTGGCGCAGATATTCTTCGTCAACGGCATGTATTTTCGGTACATGGTAATAGGCGTTGACATATCCTTCGACAATGGCTGCGGAGAGCCAATTCCACTGCGGGTCGCCCAATGTGTTTTCATGGGGCAATACGGCGATGTTCCATTGGGCGTAGATGGGCGCGTGGATCAGGGTGATGAGCATGCTGAGTTTGAGGAGTTTTTTCATGTCATTTCTCATCTGTTGTTAAGTTTTCATCATCGTGCGTGACATAGAGAAATGCGGTACACATTTCATCGGTCGATTTTTCGCCCCATCGCACCAGCCTGGGTGGATTGTTGGGGTTTCGGGGGTTGTCGGCAGAGTTGTCGTAAAAGGCTTCGAGCGTGATACGGGTGCCGCGCGGGAGTGCGATGGGTGTTTTGTACACGTAGGTTTCTTGCCAGTTAAAGTCCCAGGGTTTGACCCATATTAAGGATTGTTGCGTGCCGCCGGGATAGGTTGCGGTTATTTTCATTTCCGTGCCGAGCAAGTGCATGTGAGGCAAGATGCCGAGCAGGTGCTGGTCGCGTGTGATGGTGATTGCGCCGGTTACTCTGTGTTGTTTGATGTTGGGTGGAATGAAGAGCAAACGGCTGTTGATGACTTCTTCGCGGAGTTGTTTTTGTACGGGTTTTTGGGCAAAGTAGATGCCCAGGCGGGAATGATCTTTTACGGCGCGGCCAATTTTGTGATAGTGGATCTGGAGGATGATGTCGCTGTTGGGCGGCAAATCGCGGCCTATGCCATCTGGAAGAACAAAGGGGGTGTTGCCGGGTGCCCAGCCGCCCAGGGATTCGTAGATGGGTACGCCAATGCCGCCAAAGCAGGGGTATCCAGGCGAGGATGCGTTTTCCTGTTGCAGGCGCGCTTTGCCAGAGATGTCGATGTACACGCTGACGTGGTGGACGACTTCGCGCTCTCCGGGCAGGACTTCAATAGCCGATACGTAGTTGCCCGTGTCCTGTTTTGTGGGCAAGACAAAGCAGCGGTATTCGTCGCGGCCCATGGCTTCGAGTGGATAGGGTGCTTCGGGTTCGAGGATCAGGTCGGGCGTGCCCAGGGTCCAGCTTTTGGAAAATGCGATGGGTTCGGGCTGGTCGGCGGGATTGCCCTGGGGCATGCCGCTGTTGACCCATTGCGCGAAGGTGTGGATTTCGGCGTCTGTGAGTCTGCGGGAATTTTTGAAGTCGCCGTATTCGGGGCGCGCTTTCCAGGGTGGCATGATGCGGGCTTCGATGGAGTCGCGCATCTGATAGGCCCAGGCGAGTACTTCTGTGTAGTCAAAAAAGGGTACGCGACCGATGCCGCCGGGGCGATGACAGTTCTGACAGCGATTTTGGAGCAGGGGCAGGATGTCGCGATAAAATGTTGGGGTGGAGGTGTTCGCGACAGTTGTTTGCCGGGGAGTGCGTCTGATTTCACAGCCAAAACTGGGGAGGCTGGTGTTGGCGATTTTGCGGTTGGCGAGTAGTGCATCAAGGGCGTCCCATAATCCGCGCGAGGTCGTATCTTCGGGGATGCCCCAGCCGTTGTCGATTTCGCCCTTGTAACGCAGGCGGCGCTGGGCGTCAAAGAGAAAGGCATGGGGGGTATGGGTCGCGCCGAGGTGGTCGGCGAGTTTGTTGTGAGGGTCGCGCAGGACAGTGAAGGGTACGGGGTTTTGAGCGTAGTGTTCTTTGATGTCTTTGTCGGTTTCGTTAAAATTGGCATTTACAGATATCAGGTGTACGCCTTTGGGGGCATACTGATCGTGTATTTTTGTTCGGTGTATGTCGTATTTGAGCGAGGCAGGGCAGACGACGGAACTGAAGATGATGACGAGTGCGCGGTCCTGGGATAAATCACTGAGGGTAACGGGCGAGCCGTTGAGGTCGGCAAGGGTAAAGTCATTGAGGGTGTCGCCGATTTGGAGGGGAGCGGCCCAGGGGCAAATCGGGAAGGCGAGAAAGAGTGCGATGACGAGAGGGCGTTTCATTGTGATCAAATGTTGCGTTTTCGCAGGTAGTCGATGAGAAAGATGAGTGTGACTATTCCAAAAAATCCGGCGATTGATAGGGCGATGTAGTGGCTTTCGTTCGGGAGTCGCCAGTATTGTATTATAACAAATATAAGGGCGGGGACAAAGAAGATGAGCGTGCCCAACAATGCATATATCGATTGTGTGGCGGGTTCTATTTGAGGCGTATCGCGAGTTGTGGGCTTTATGGTTGGAGGAGCCGTTTCGGGAGGTTTGACGCGGGCGAGCATTTCTATGACGTTTTTGCGATAGCTGTTGTCGGCAGCGGCATATACGCTCCAAAAGGCGGAGATTTCTTCGGCACCCGTGCGGGTAAATTTCTTTTCGAGTGCGCGTTTGCGCTCAAGAGAAAGTTCGGCGGGTGCTTTTTTTTCGTGTTTTCGAAGGTCGTCGAGAATGTGTGTGAGGCTGGCGTCGTACCCGTGAATCCAGGGATAGGTGGCGTGTTGGAGCAATTTTTCATCGGGGTTTGTGTCGCCAAATTCACGGAGATATGCGTCAATGAGTTTTTTCCGCTCGATTTTAGACCCTGCGCCGGGAAAGTGTTTTGCCCGCAATTTGCCGTCGCGTTGAAAGGGCAAATAGAGATGGTTGTGATCCGCTATTTCGAGGATGCGTTTGAATGCGTTGATGAGCGTTTGGCGGTGGGACATGGAAGATAGTGTAGGATAACCACAGGGAGTAGAGACAACCTCTTGAGGTTGTCCCTACAGGCGGATTTTATCCGTTGACTGCTTTTCCAAAGCTTGCGACAAATATGAGAAAGTCGGGAAAGTCAACAGTGCCGGATCCGTCGAGATCAAAGGTTGCATTGGCCGTGCCAAAGGCTTCTGAGAATAGGAGGAAGTCATAAAAGTCAACGGTGAGCGAACCATTGAAGTCGGTGCGTGGGTCAGCGGGGACGAAGATGGCCGAACCGGTGATGGTCAGGCTGATTGAGGTTTTTTCCGGGTCGTTTGAGATTATGTCGATGGTGCCGGTAATTGGACCTGGGGCTGGCGGATTGAAAGTCACGGTGATGTCCTGAGATTGACCGGGTGGCACTGTTAATTGGGTTTCTGAAAGCGCAATGCCCGCGATGTCGGATTGGATGTCTGTGATGTTGAGTGGGCCTGTACCAGTATTTGTGATGGTAAATGTTGTTGTGACGCCTCTGCCCATTTCGATTTCGCCCAGGCTCAAGTTTTCCTGAATTAGTGATATGGTCGGGAGTTGAGACGCTTCGATGGTGAGGTTGACAAAAGGGAACTCCAGGGCGCCAACACTTTGTTCGCCGTGTTGCAGGGTGATTTTACCCGAAAATGTGCCGGCTTGTGTCGGCGTCAGGGTGATTTGTAAGGTTTTGCTTTCGCCGGGTGCTATGGTCAGTGTGGATGGCTCCATTGTGATGCCTTCGGGAGCTGTGTATCCGGTGATTTCGAGGGGACCGGCACCGGTGTTTTCGATTTTAATTTCGACGGTTTTGGATTGTCCCACTTCAAGGGTTCTGCCAAAGTAGATCTCCGATGGGAAGAGGGAAATAACAGGCGTTTTGTTGAGTAGTGCATCGACTTGCGCGTTGATCAGGTCATGAGTGCCGGTGGCGATTGCTGTGGTCCTGAGGCGCAAGATGCCTCCCTGGTCGATGACGAGGATATCTTCGTTGCGAGTGCCGAGGGTTCCGGAGACGCCCGAGGCATTTGTGAGTAGCGGTGTCGTAACACTGGATTGTGTCAGATAGGATGTTGCCTGTGTGCGGTTGCCGTCATATCTGTCGAGTGTGAGGATCTGTATGCCGGTTTTGTCTTTGTTGCGTTGGTGAATATTTTTTTCAAAGGCGGGACCCGCCCCTATGCAAGTCCCTCAGTTGTAGCCTACAAAAAAGAGGACGGAGACGGTATTTGTCGAATGGCTGACGCCGTAAAACCTGCCATCGGTGGCTTGAAGTTGAAATTCGCCTACTTGTTCGCCTACTCTGGGCTGGGCAAAAGTTGTTGTGCATAAGCCCAAAAATAGGGCGATAGAGAAAATACGCATTTGCAGGTGTTTCATGGTGTTCCTCCATAAGGTGAGAGAATTGACCGCTGATTGCTAATATACTAAATCGCGTGCAAAATGTCACGGGGTTTGCGCTTGATTTTGGGGTTTGGTTTATCTACATTGTCTTTACGTTTCGAGTGTTCTGCGGTTCCCATTTTTTTCTTCTATGTCTCTATCTATAAATGACTTTGAAGCTGTGGTTCAGCGCGCCATCGCGCTCCGCGATGGCGGCGATCTGGAAGCGGCTGTTGCGGGTTTTGATGCAGCTGTTGCGATCCGCGATGGCGATCCCGTTGTGTTTGTTCAGCGCGGGATTACTTATGGGCAATTGGGGAGCTTTGATGCGGCGATTGCAGATTTTGACCGCGCAATCGCTCTGACACCAGATGATCCATGGGTGTGGAGCAATCGCGCGATTGCCTGCGGGTTGATGGGGCAGTTTGATGCGGCGATAGATAGTTTCGGAAAGGCTGTTGCGCTCGATCCGGAAAATACGCAGGCACTTGCCAGCCGGGGGGAGACCCTGCGCGAGATGGGGCGGTTTGAAGAGGCTCTGGGGGATCTCAATCGGGTTTTGGCGTTGGATGCGGATTATTTTGGCGCGCTGATCAGTCGCGGGCATGTGTCGATGCAGTTGGGGCAGTTTAACGCGGCGGCGGTCGATTTTGACCGGGCGATTGCAGTTGGCAATGGGCATCCGGATGCGTTTGCCGGGCGGGCGGAGATCTATCGACAGGCTGGTGAGGCTGAGGCCGCGATGGAGATGTTTGGGGAGGCTTTGAAGGCGATGCCCGATCATCTGGGTGCATTGATCGGACGGGGCGAGGTGCTGCGAGAGTTCGGTCAAGTGGAGGACGCGCTTTTGGATTTTGACCGCGCACTCGTTGTCGCACCTGACGACCCGGATTTGTTGGCCGCGCGGGGTGATATGTTGCGGCAATTGGGGCGAAGTGCCGAAGCAATACGCGATTTTACACGGGCGCTGGAGATTTTTCCCGATCATCTGTGGGCACTTATGGGGCGGGGCGTTGCGTTGCGGATGGAAAATGATCCCGAGGCGTCACTGGTCGATTTTGATCGGGCGGTGATGCTGGAGAACAGGGATGCGTGGATTTGGGCAAATCGCGGGGAGTCTCGACGGATGCTGGGGCAATTTGAGGCAGCGGTTTCGGACTTTACACGGGCGTTGGATATCGATCCTGAAAATGGATGGGCACGAGAACTTCGCGCGGAGACGTTTCGTCAAATGGGACGATTTGCCGAGGCGGTTGAAGATATGAATCGGGCACGGGCGCAATGAGCGAGTCGCATCATATTGTTGTTGCTGATCGCACGGTTCCGTTTGAAGAGACTATTGAGCGGTTCGGGGAGGCACTGTCCAGGAAGTGTCGGTTTCAAACGCGCGCGCGGCGGTTTTACGATACGGTGTGGATCGCCGATTGTTATACGGATTACGTGCAGTCGGCGCTGTTTCGCAAATACGAAGGGCCTCTGATGGAGGGTATCGCGCTTCGCACGATGGGCAAGGGGCTTTCCAAACAGCAAGTGCTGGCCGGGGCGATGGCAGAGGCGGTAGAGCGCATTTCGTTTTTTGATGCGCTGGCGAGCGGGAGGGAGACTCCCATTTATGAGTTGACTACCGATGTAGAGCTTGTGCCGTCCAGTATGAAGGTGTCGGATGTGCCGCATTTGAATGATTCGGCAAATGGGGTATCGGCGGGTAATACTGTGCTGGAGTGCGTGTTTCACGGTTTGCTGGAGATGCACGAGCACCTGGATGTGGGGAGGCATTTTTACTGGCCCGGGTTGGAACACCGGCAATTTATCGATCCGAATTTGACGGGTTTTTCCCCTCGCGTCACAGAGAAGATGCTGGCTGTGGCCGTGCCGGGGGAAAATGAGAAGGTGACGACGGTTCACGCGGTGGTGTGCCCCAAAGATTTGGGACCTCTGGTGCGTACATGCACGCATTTGGATGGGCGCATGGCATTGCAGCGGGCGTTTAATGAGACTGTTCAGAGTCACAAAACGCGGTTTGTATCTGATTTGCAGACTTTTGATGCCGAGATTGCACTGTGGGATTTGCCCAATCATTTTACGGATGATTTGATAACTGATATTCAGGTGGTTTTGGGCGGTATGAAAAATTCGGTTTATGTGCAGGATTGGACAGATCCAGAGATGCAAATTCCAGTGTTGCGGCCATTTAGTTTAAAGACCTCAGAACACGAGCGGGACCACGCCATGATCGAGACGTATGTGCATCGCATTATGGTGGATTCGGGCAATTATATTGTTTGGACGTGATGTGACGAATAGACGAATAGACGAATAGACGAATAGACGAATGGAGATACACACTGATTTTGGGAGGATGGGCGGGGTTCGTAGATTCGTAGATTCGCGACTGCCGCAGGAGGATTCAATGATACCAAAAGCCATTTATCGATTCGGCGTTTTGGGTATTGCATTGACCATGGCTTGTAGCAAGGCGGCCGATCCTGAATATGTGATTGAAGAATCTGTTGTGACCACGCCTGCGGGTACTGAGCATGTGCAGGTTTTTGTTCCGGCCAGTACTTTTACGATGGGGGCGAGCGATGGTCCCACCAATGAACGTCCGCCGCACGAGGTGATGCTCGATGCATTTTATATCGATAAATACGAGGTGACCAACGCGCAGTATTTGGCTTATGTCGAGGCCACGGGAAGTGAACATTCGCAGTTTTTTGGGATAGAGGGCTTTGACCAGCCCGATCAGCCGGTGGTGGGGGCTTTGTGGTCTCAGGCGCGGGATTATTGCCAGTGGGCGGGTTTGCAATTGCCGAGCGAGGCGCAATGGGAATTGGCCGCTGCGGGTACGGATGGGCGCATGTTTCCCTGGGGCAATGAGCCTGCGAGTGAATTGCTGTGCAATTTTAATTTCAGTTCGGGCCCCATGCCTGTGGGCAGCTATCCAGATGGTGCAAGTCCTTATGGCGCGATGGATATGGCGGGCAATGTGTGGGAGTGGACGCTGGATGAATATCAGCATACGTATTACGCAAATAGCCCCATGCACAATCCGGTGAATTTGCAAAATTCAGGTATGGAAGATGGGCCAGATCGCACGTTGCGCGGTGGGAGTTGGTTTTCACCACAACCCAGTATCCGCGTGTTTGTGCGGAGTACGGTTTTGATTATGGAAGAGCAAGCTCTGTCGCGCGACGATTTTGATACTTATGAAATATTTGCCCATATTGGGTTTCGGTGTGCGCGGGGAGAGCCTTAATTGTATTAAAAAAGCCAAGTCATCGCATTGGTGGCCGTTGCTCTTGTGGGGGTGACGGTTTACATTTTTTTATTGGCGCATCAACAGGACGTGTTATGCGGTTTGGGAAATTTCACATTTTATGGGTGATTCTGGTGTTTGCGTCGTGCAGCCGGGAGCGCGAGGTGCCCAATTTGGTGCGTGCTTCTGAGCCGGGGTTTACGGGGCTGGAACGGTGCGCTGCCTGCCATACCGACAAGTATGCCGAGTGGCGGCAGAGTTTGCACAGTGTCGCTATGACTGTGCCGAGTGATTCGACGATTGTGGGCGATTTTGACAATGTGTCCCATGTGTATGGCGGTGTGCGTTCGCGCATGTTTCGCAGGGGTGGTGCGTATTATATGCAGACTGAGGATAAGGATGGGCGCGTTGAGGCATATCGCGTGGATTACGCGATTGGCAAGCGACAGCATCAGGCTTATTTGACGGCTTTTCCCAATGGGCGATGGCAGGTGTTGCCGCTGTATCACGATGGCGCGACAAATGATTGGGTCGATGCACAAGAAGGGGGGGTGGTGGCTCAGTCGCGGCCCCTGTCGGGAGAAGATTATTATTTCTGGACGAATGCGGGGCGCACGTGGAATTTTCACTGTTTTGATTGCCATGCCAGCCGGGTGCAAAAGCATTACGATGTGCCTACTCAGGCTTATCGCACGACTGTGGGCAGTCTGAGTATTGATTGCGAGGCGTGTCACGGGCCGTCGGGCAAGCACGATGAGACGCGCGGACAGGTCGATGCCCCGTTGCATTTGCTGTTGTTGCGGTCGCTGGATAAGGAACGAGCTGTTGAAGTGTGTGCCCAGTGTCATGCTGCCAAGGAGATTGTGGCGACCGGGTATTTGCCGGGTGAGAATTTTTACGATTATTATTCTCTTGTGTTGCCAGATGACGAGGCGATTTTTTATCCCGATGGACAGCCCCGGGTTTATTTATATCCCACAGCATTGCATTTGATGAGTGCGTGCTATGTTCAGGGCGAATTGACATGTACGACATGCCACGACGCGCACGGAACAGCGCGCGATGTCGATCTGGTGGCGGATCGAAATGGCGTGGAGTTGTGCGAAACGTGTCACGGTGATATCGCAGCTGATCCGGTCGCGCATGGGCATCACCGCGCGGGCAGTGTGGGCAATCAATGCGTGCAATGTCATATGCCGTATCACTATGTGACGGGGGAAAATTTGACGGATCATCGCATTGCATCTCCTGCGCCTGAAAATACGGTGGTCAATGGCGTGCCCAATGCGTGCAATCAATGTCACGACGATAAGTCTCCGCAATGGGCTTCTGCGTGGGCAAAGCAGTGGTACGGCGATTATCAGCGCGAAATTGTGGCGCGTACAACGGCGATTGCCAATGGGCAAAAGGGCGGTGGGGTGGCACCGTTGATGCAGTTGGTAAACGACGGGGGTGAGAGTGCGGTTTGGCGTGCAACGGCTGCGTCTTTGCTGGGGAGCCTGGGGGATGTACGCGCAGTGCCAGCGCTGGTTGAGGCGATGGACGATTCGCATGCGATGGTGCGGATGAAAGCCGCGATTTCGCTGGGGCGTTTGGGCGATGTACGCGGTCTGTCTGCGCTTTTGGATGCGTTGTCCGATTCAGCGCGTATTGTGCGGGTGCAAGCGCCGTTCGCGCTGATGGATATTGGCTATTTGCCAGATGGTTCTGCTGTGGGCGATGCGTTTCGCAAGGCACTTGAGGAGCATCGCGATGTGGTGTATGGCGTGCAGGGCGACGATCCGGGCTTTCACGAGAGTTTGGGACAGGTGTATGAAGCGCAGGGGCTTTTTGAAGATGCGAGGCGGGAGTTTGAGATTGTTGCGAAGTTAGATCCCCGGCATCCGGAGACCGCGGCTGATCTGGCGCGATTGGCGCAAAAACAGAAGCGTTTTGGGCAGATGAGGGACTCGCTCAAGGAGAAGGGCGATTTGATTTCTCGATTGCGCGCAGGTGCATTGCTGTTGCACCACGGGCGCTATGTAGATGCTGCGGTTGCTTTTGATGATGTGCGCGATGGTTCGCCCGTTTTGCATACTGCTGTGGGGAATGCGCTGTGGGGCAGTGGGGACCGCGCAGGTGCTATCGAAGTCTATCGCCGTGCGCTTGCAATTGCGCCGGGATACAAACCGGTGATTCGACAACTCGCGTTATTGGCGTTTTCGGCTGGCGATGGCGAGGTGCGCGATGATTATGAGTGGGACGAGATGCCGATAGGCGATTGGGTGGAAAAGGGGACGGCACACGCACTGTCGGGCGATTGGGCACTGGCACGCGCGGCATACCGCAGAGCGCTGGAAATGGAGGATGCGGGTACGGGATTATTTGGGTTGGGCAGGCAGGCGCGAGAAGCGGGGATCGCAAAATCGGATTCGGCTTTTGCCACCGGGCACCGCGTCTATGTACAGGGTGCGCTGGCAGATGCGTTGCCGCATTTTGAAGTTGCGAAAAAATACCATGCCAACCGCGCCGATGTGTATGCGATGCAGGGGCTTATTCGCGCTGATTTGGGCGAGTTAGAGGTTGCCGAGTCTCTTTTGCTCGATGCGTTGATTGTCGATCCTTTTTATGTGCCCGCGCTTACGGTGCTGGGTACGGTTTTACAGGAGCGCGGCGATATAGAAGGTGCGCTGTCTGTGTATCGACAAGCGTGGGTGCTGGAGCCGGAAGCGCAGGGGTTGGAGTTGTTTATGGGACAGGCTTATGCCATAAGTGGACAGCGAGATAGTGCGATTGTGGTTTTGCGGCGCGTGATTGCGCGCGAGCCGGGCAATGTGCAGGTGCGCGATTTGTTGCGCGAATTGGAAGGGCGTGAATTGTGAAGCGCTGGATGAAAATTGTCGGTGTTGGCGTGCTGGCGTTGGGTTGCGTCTCTGGTGTGTTTTATGTGTTGCAGCCGGAAGAGGCGGTTCGGTTTGCCGCTCGCCCGGGTTTTTTGTGGCGCATCCAGAGTGACCAGTCGTGCGAAGGGTGTCATCGGAATATCGATCCGGGTATGGATAAACAGTGGCGCGAAAGTGCCCATTTTCGAGCCAATGTGGGGTGTGCAGATTGTCACGGCGAGAACCACGAGACGGTTTTTGCTGTTCGGGGGCAGGTGTCGGCGGGGATGTGTGGCAAATGTCACGCAGAAGAGGTTGCGGCATTTGCCGAGAGCGGACATGCCGATGCAGAATTGGCCGCGTTGTCAGATGCGCGTTTTTTGGCGCAGTCTCGCGCGATGCAAGAAGAGGGGTGTATGGGGTGCCACAGCATTGGTGCCCGGTTTGCCGATGGCAGCGTGGGGGGGTGCAATACCTGTCATCCGAGTCATGAATTTAGTGCGGCGCTTGCGCGAGAGCCAGAGGCATGTGCCGTTTGTCACGGCGGTCCGGATCATCCGGTGATGGAGGCGTATAAGACGAGTATTCACGGGGTTTTGTATTATGCGGATAGGGATGCTGAGAAGTCGCCGAGTTGTGTGACGTGTCACATGCCCAATGGCGATCACGGGCATGTGGCTAATATCGGGTTGGGTGCGGTATTTACGGGCGCGGTACTCGAGGAGGATTTTTTGCCGCATCTGGCGATGAAGCGTTTGACAAAAGAGGAATTTGAAGCGAATCGGAATGCGATGTTGCAAGTGTGCGCGCCGTGTCATTCCAATCGGTTTTCTCGAGAGAGCCTTGAGCGCGCAGATGCGATTAAGCGCGAGGCAGACGCGCTGGTTGCGGAATCTTATGCGTTGATTAAGGCGTTGTACGATGAAGGAGCGTTGGATCCCATGCCCGAAGACCGTCCGGCCAATCCGGTGGTTGGACACGCTTTTGAGCTGGGCGGGCAGCAGTTATACGAAAATACATCGGAGATTGAGCAGGCGTTTTTCAGGTTGTTCAAGTTTTATCACGCGACTACGTTTAAGGCGGCGTATCACCATTCGCCAGATTATACGCATTGGGAGGGTATCGTGCGGATGAAGATGGAGATGGATAAAATCCGTACGGAGGCAAGGCGGTTGCGGAAAGGCAACTGATCTTCGCGGTGTGGAATGGCCGTAGGGGCGAGGCAGGCCTCGCCCGTGTTTGTCATCGCGGCATGATTTTGAGCCGCGATCAAGTGTTTGTATTGTAAGTGATTACTAAACTGTTAAAAGATGTAAAAAAAATGAGTTGCATAGCGCATAATTTTTTTTTACATTAAATCGAAATTTTTGGAAACATTTTTGAAACAAACTTTTAATCTGTTGTGTCTTGATGGCTGTTTTTGTGCTGTATGTTTCAGATGTGAGAAGAAAATAATAAAATAAAAAGGAGGTGATGGATAGAGATAGATTTGTTTTGCGTTGCATATAGTAAAGTTGTTAAGTCGTTCATTTTTCGCAGTTTGCGAAAGGAGGTAGCACTTTGAGATGGTTTAAAGTTCTGAGTTTTGTCGTCGCAGGTGTGTTGGCGTCGGCAAGCATGTCTTCGGCTCAGGTTGCCGGCAAGTGGGGTCTGGGCGGTTTTGTCAGCTATACCAATCCCCTGTTCACCTTTGGTGAACGGTTTGGCAGTGGTGTGGATAAATGGGGGCTTACTGCCAGTCGCGTGAGTAGCTCTCGCCTGACCGTTGAAGCCGAATTTCACCACACGCAGATGGATGGTGGTGCTCTGGAAACCGGTGAGTTTACCTGGTCCCCCAAGGCTTTGACAGCCAAACAATACAGCAGCAAAGATATCAACCCGAATAGTTCGCACACGAATCGCTTTAATAGTGTGCTATTGTCCGGGTTGTGGTTTTTTAATGCGGACCGTTCAATGGATGAGGGGAGTTTTTCGCCCTATATCGTTGCGGGTGGCGGTGTTTACGATCACAAGACCATAGCAGAAAATATCGTTTGGCCGGGGCAGAGTCCGACCGATGCCAGCGGTGTAGATGCGACGAATGTGGATGCCCAGGGCGATATTTTGCCCCAGGTAGTGATGGACCGTCAGGAAGATACACGCACGGCCGTGACCGCGGTGTTGGGGTTGGGGTTGGAAGCGCATGTGACGCAGACGATCGCGCTGGATGTGCGTGCGCGGTATCATTTTATTCTCGGCGAACTCCGCCCTCGAGATGCATGGGGTCTGGATAAGGCATTTCCGCTTCAGATGTTTGATCTGAGTGCTGGGTTCAAGTTTTATTTTTGGGACTAAAGGAGGTAAAAGTTGATGCAAAAGATACTCTCAATAATTGTGCTGGCCTTGCTTGTTAGCGCGGGTGTTTCACATGCCGCGATAACGGGAAAAGTGCAGGGTACCGTGCGCGACGCGCAGACGGGTGAGATCGTGCCGGGTGCCAATGTGGTGATCGATGGTACACAGCGCGGTGGAGTCACCGATGCCGATGGATTCTTTGTAATTTTGCTCGTCGATCCCGGCACGTATTCAATGACGGCCTCGTTAGTGGGTTATGATTCACAGCGTCAGACCGACATCAGGGTTCAAACTGACTTGACGACGACGGTTGATTTCCAGATTCGGGAAGCAACTCTGGAGTTGGGTGAAATCACGGTGATTGCAGAGCGTCCGCCGGTTGAGCCAGATAAGACGACGAGTAAATATATTATGAGTGCCGAAGATCTCGAGGCTGTGCCCATCGTGCGCGATATGGGTGAGTTCATCGAGCTTCAGGCTGGTGTTTCAATCGATGCCGATGGTAATGAGCTTCAGATCCGCGGCGGCGACCCCGACCATGTGGCATACATCGTGGATGGCGTTCGCATTGCTTCGAGTGCTCGCTCGGGTATTGGTCGGAGCCTGAACAAGAGTGCGGTTCAGGAACTCCAGGTGATTACGGGTGGTTATAACGCCGAGTATGGCAATGCCCAGGGTGGTGTGGTTTCGATGGTGACGCGCGATGGCGGTTCGGCATACAGCGGTATGCTGGACTATCGATTCACACCTGCCGGACAGAAGCACTGGGGTGCGAATGTGTACGATTCGCCAATGCACCGGGGCAGCAACAGGTGGGATAGTGCCGACTGGGTTGCAGAGCAGATCGAGATCCCCGCTGACCTGGATGGCGATGGTGCCAATGACATCGTGCAGGCGCACAAGCGTCTGGACTACACGGGCAAAATGGGACATCGCATCGATGCCAATATCGCGGGTCCACTGAGTCAGGACATGACATTTTTTGCCAGCACGGTCTGGCGCAAAGAGCCGTCGGCATTGCTGAATGCCAATTTGACGACGCCCCCGAATACGCGCAATACGGCGAAGCTGACGTTTTCCGCGTCTCCCAGCTTGAAGTTGCGAGCAGGGGGGATTTACAATTGGAGGGAAGGTACCTCTAGCGGCCCGAGCGAAGGCGGCAGGTTGGATTTGCGCAACGCTGGTAAAAATATCTTTTTACACGTCGTAAATCCAACGGGTAATTTCATTGCCACAGATGCGTTGTTTTACGGTGCTGTGACGCATTCCCTGTCTCCCAAGACTTTTTACGAAGTGAATCTGGCCTATTCGACGACGGACCGCGATACAACGGGTTTTCATGGCCACTCTGTCGTGGATGAAGATCTGACGTCTTCCAGCACAAAGGATGCGGCGGGTCACTACACGATTTACCGCGAAGTGTCCAACTGGGCCCTGTCGAGTTACAAACGATTGAGCTTTAAGGCAGATCTTTCCAGCCAGGTGAACAAGCAGAACTTTGTGAAAGCCGGCGTGGAAGTGATCCGCTACGACAACTGGTATCAGCGTTGGTGGTCAAATGGTCCCACGCACCGTAGCCTTATTTGGTTCTCCAAGAATTATACAGATACGGCATTCTGGCCGAATGGGAATAATGTGGGCCTCAATCCCATTGATTTTGGTGTTTATATTCAGGACAAGATCGAGTTTGAGGGAATGATCGTGAATGCGGGCCTGAGGGGCGAGCTTTTCTTCCCGAATACCTATATCAAAGACACCGATGCCTGGTACGGTGCTAAGGCACCCTGGAATGGCATGACGCGTTCCGCCTATATTCCCACAACCAAGGGACCCACGATCAAAGCATTTCAGCCTCGCGTTGGCGTGTCGCATCCGATTACGGAAAAGAGTCTCGTGCGCTTCTTCTACGGTCGGTTTACGCAGCGCCCGACTCTCAGCCAAATGTTCCAGAACCAGTTCACGTCCAATGAGGCCGTGGATAGGGATCTGAATGGCAATGGTGCAATTGATCCCGGTGAGCAGTTCAACGAGTTCAATGACTCTGGCTCACGGCACGGCACTCCGTATTTGCCTCCCGAAGAAACCACTTCTTTTGAAGTGGGCCTGGACTGGAACTTTGTGGGTGATTATGTGCTCGGTCTGACGACTTATTACAAGGCGTCGGGCAATGAGATCAGAAATGCCTCACAGCAGTGGATTGATCCAGGAGGCCATCAGTATGTGACGGGTGTTCAAGGCCATGGACCGGGCAACTGGCGCGATGTTCGCGGTTTTGAGATCAATTTGCGCAAGAAATTCTCGAACATGTTCGCGTTCAATGTGGGCTACAACCTGCAGTGGGCAGACGGAGGGCGCAATAGCGCGCACCGCCGCGATGTGTGGCCCGATTCTCAGTTCGTAGCCAGTGGTTACTACTTTAACACCTGGGATGTCGATCCCACGACGGGTGCAGAGACTCCCGTATCACTGCGTGAAAAAGCTCGTCGCGAAGGATTACCCGAGGATCACTACATCGTCCAGTATGGAAGACAAGCGAATATTTATTTGCGGAGTCAACATACCAGAATCGTGAATTTCACCGGCACAGGTGGTGCGTGGTCGTGGATTCCGTGGTATTCTCACTATTCGGCAGATGGCGCGCAGTTTATCGCCAATGAAGCCCGTACGAGCCTGGGCCATTACGACGATGGAGACAGAGAATTCTGGGAACGCGCTGGCAACCATCCCGGCAATCCGGGAAGTGGCGAAGGCACGCTGGCGGTGGCGCACAACCAGGAATCTGGCGAGCGTGCCCCGCTGACAGCTGATCGCCGCAGCTTTGGTTCGATTACGTTCTTGTTTGCCACGCCATCGAACTACGGTCCTTTTGGTGGCAAAGCCTTAGGCAATATTCGTTCCAATCTGGTGTATTATCTTTACGCGGGTAACAGGTTCACGTATAGCACGGGTGGTATTCAGGGATTTCGACAGGGTCCCCTCCATACGCGTGCAGACTTCAATGCCGAGAAGGTGTTTGGCAATATGTCGGCCGTGAACATAACCGTGGCTGTGGAGATCTACAATTTGTTCAATCAGAAGGACTGGCGCCAGAATAGCCTTGGTGGGGTTCCGGAAGATTGGGATTCCGATCGCTATCAGAAGTATGGAATCATGGGCTTAGAGCCTACCAATGTCGATATTGTTGCGCTGGGTCTGCAAGCACCGGAAATCAACGATATCGGTAACTATTGGGATTCTCCACGCGAGATGCAATTCAGCTTGCGCATTAAGTTTTAGATCGCGGAAGGGCGCGGTTTTGTGCGCCCTTCTAAAAAAATGGGAACTTCTGATCCCAGCTATTAGTTTATACTGTACTACAAAACTAACGGATTTGAGTGGTGTGCAGGGGCGCCTGCGCACCGCCGGCTTCACGCAGAAAGGAGGGATGGCCGACATTTTCGCTTGAAGTCGCCGGGGTAAACGCAGTAGATCGCAAGTAGTAAAGATGTCATCAATCACTCCATAGAGGAGCAGTATCCATGTCCAAAAAGCTCTGGTTTTACGCTTCCGGATTTTTCGCCGGAGTTGGCATGTGCCTGGCGGGTCTGGTCACACAGGCTCAGGCTCAATGGCCCGGCAATGCCAGAATCTCGATGTCCCGGGGTCAGATCGGTCACACGCTCCACAATCCGGGCATGACGGGAAAAAAAGATAACGAGACAAAGCTGGCACAGTCTTCGTTTTCGTATCCTCAGGGCCGCAATATCAAGGTGTATTCGGGCGGTTCTGAGCGCGAAGGCTGGAATGCCAAGTCGAATACAGGTGGTGAAGGCTTCTGGGTGCTTTCCAATACGGGAGGCAGTCCCCACGGTACGTATGCTGGTCCGCGTATTACGTCTTCAGACCTGATTGGTCGCCCCCACGATATGACGCAGATGCCCGAAGCCTATGTAGGCGTTGTAGAAGATGGGTCCTGGGCAATGGCGATTCGCAGAGATAGTGGTGCGGACGCGCCCAATATCGCGGGATCAACAGTTGCAGACCGCCGGACCAACTGGTGGCCCGCAGCCCACGGTATTTCCAATGCATCGCCTGGAACGAATAGGGCAGTTGTGGTCTGGAACTTCCGTTTTGGCCGCTACAACAGCAATGAGTCTTTTGCCAATCGCATTGGTTCTGGAGAATTGCCTCAGTATAGCGCGCCTTCGTGGGTAGAGTCGCTGTCTGAAGATGATTTTCCCGAGTTGATCGGTATTCAGGAAGGCGGTTCTTCTGCCACGGGTCTGGAATGGACGCGCAAGTGGTTTTCCACGGCGCATCCGGATCACGATGAGTATTTTGTCGTTGACAACGAAGTGGTGAACAATTCGGGTTCGACGGCCGAGGGTGTTTATATTACCTTTGCCAACCGCTTCCACGCAGGCCAGGCTTCTGGCTGGCGGTCAACATCGTGGAATCGCCCGCGCGATTACACGCGCGATGATTATTATCGCAATACATTGGCAGCCAATTACCTCAATGGCGTCAGCCGTGGGGATTACACCTCTGCGCTTGGCAGATCTGCTGGTTTGCAGCGCGGCGTTGACCTTGCCAATGACGGTCATTTTATGACGTATTACCACGATGGGGACTCCGATCATATTTCCAATCTGATCAATGATTTGGGCGATCCCTATCGCTATGCTATCGCCCGTGAGCGCTATACCCGCGAGCAGACGTGGGTGCGCGAGGGGATGATTCAGCACGGTCAGTATTTTGGCTTGGGCACAGTGGATGCCTTCCCGCCGTTTATGCGTTATGGCGGCGTGGATGATGCGATGTATGTGTCACCACACGACAATCCGGCCACAGGGCACGATGAGAGCATGCAGCAGCCTGCCTCGGTGCTCTTCCATGCCTATCGCGGTAAGAATGACTTTGACTATCCCTCGCCAGACCGTGCGGGCGATGGTCAGATTTACGACGCAGTAGCCAATGGGGGTTATACCGCTGAAAATGAAGCCCCCGGGCATTATACCACGCTGGTTTCTTATGGACCTTACACGCTGGCACCGGGTGAGAAGGCCAAAGTGGTGGTCGCCTATGTGGTGGGATTAGCAGCAGATCACGCCAAGTATGCCGATTACAAGAAGTATGCTCAGCCCTTTAATATGGGCTGGATGAACCACTATGGTGGCAGGGGATCTGAGCCTACGAAGTTGGCGGATCGCCAGCCTGAGATTCCCCTTGGTGAAGATGTGATGTTCGATCACTTTGAGAATGCCATTCAGTGGTACAACTGGGGTTATGATCTTCCCAACCAGCCGCCCAATACCAAGGTGGCGTGGGATTCCAACCTGCAGGGCAAGACGCAGATTCGGTGGAGTGTCTTTGGTGAAGAAGCAATGGATCCAGATTATTCTGGCGCCGAGGCACAGGATTTGCGCGGATATCGCATCTATCGCTCGTCTGTAGAGTATCAGGGCGAGTGGGAGTATGTGACCGAGTTTTCTTTCGAAGATGCGCGTGCGGGCAATTTGCCCACGGGTGTCTCCTTTGAACCTTCTCGTACGTGGACAACGGTTAAGAGTGGTTCCTGGCCAACGGGTATTCCACTGACGACCAACCAGTACGCTGATGTTGGTGAGCACGGTGCTCTCAATCCCGCTGCTGGTCCCGAAATTCCCGGCACGTACCTGTTTGACGATCAGGGCACAAACGCAGGCTTCCCCAACTGGTATAGCGTGCGTTTGTATGACTCTGGTCACGGTGATTGGAATGGCGTGAGCAGCGTCGATGCCCTTGAAGCCGCGCAGAACACCTCTTTGGGTGCTGTGTATGGTTCTCGCTCGGGTATTGTTCCCGTGGTTCCGGGTGCAGCGGTGTTTGATCGCCTCGAAGAGCAGGTTCGCGTGGTTCCCAATCCGTTTAAGGTGGATAGCGATTTGCATACGTATAACCGTCAGCAGAATATGCGGTTTACCAATTTGCCGGGTCGCTGTCAGATCGACCTTTACGATGTGACGGGTCAGCGGATCTGGACCTTCTACAACCAGGATCCTCTGAAGGGCGAAGTGACGTATATCCAGCTTGCGGAGAACCGTCCGTCTAACTTTGGTGAGGCGATGTTCCCGGGCATTTACTTCTGGAAGGTCACGTCTCTGATGCCGGGTTCAGAAGGCAAGACGCAGACCGGCACGTTCGTGATCATCAAGTAAGGCGCAAGGCCAATAGAAAGGAGAAAGACAATGTTGAAGAAAGCACTGCTTTTCGGTCTGGCTGTTGTCCTTGCCCTGCCGATGTATGCACAGGCTCAGGAAGAGCGGCCGACCCAGGCTTCGTTAGGACCTTTTCCCGTGGATAGGACGCGCATTCCACCTGAAACAGATCTGATTAAGTATGCGCGTGTGACGACCACGTCTTATGGTTTCTTGAAGCTGACGGGCAATGCGCGCTCAGCAGGTATGGGTGATGCGTATTCGTCTGTTGGCAATGATCTGTCGGCGGTCTTTTACAATCCCGCTGGTGCAACACAGATCGAGCGCTACGCGCTGACAGCTTCTTATCTGAAGTGGATTGTGGGGTCCTCCATGGGCACGTTTGCCATTGGTGCCAAGACGAATGTGGCGACCTTTGCAATCAACTTTGCGTATTTTACCACAGATGAGTTTGAAGAGACCACATCCTCTCAACCCGGTGGCACGGGACGCATGGCCACCGCTGGCGATATGGCTGTTGGATTGACCATAGCCAAGCAGGTGACGGATAAGTTGAGCGTGGGTGGTAATCTGCGCTGGGTTCAGGAAGACCTGGATTTGCAGTCGTATTCCTCGTATGATATAGATTTTGGTACGCTCTTTTATACGGGCTTCCATTCCACGCGTCTGGGTATGTCGATGCGCAACTTGGGCGGCGACCAGGACGTGATTGGTCAGAAGGCGCGTTTCCCGATGGTGTTCAATCTGTCGGGTGCTGCTGAAGTCTATGGCAATCTGGGCGATCCACTGTCGCTGACGATAGCTGTTGAACAGATGTTCTTCACGGATTCGATTAACCGTTATCACTTTGGCGCGGAAGCATGGATACAGAACATGCTGGCGTTGCGTGGTGGTTACAAGATCGGTTATGACTCCGAGTCGTGGACTGTGGGTGCAGGCTTGCGTCAGAAGTTAGGCGATCAGAGTGTGGGTGTGGATGTTTCGTATTCAAGGGCTGAGGCACTTGATGAATATCCGATTCGCGTCTCTGTTGGCATTGGCTTCTAAGGAGCTTTTCCCACCAGATACACTAAAGGTTGCGGTCGAAAGATCGCAGCCTTTTTTTTGATCGCGGATTTTCGCGGATTTTTGGATTTCGCTGATGAAAGGCGAGAAAACAAACGTTCAGCGGTGTATTTAACCGCCTGCATTGGTCTTTATCACCAATGTCAGGCGGTTTTTTTATACCTTAAAATCTTTATTTATATAAAAAACAACAAGATAGAATCTGAAAGATGTTTTGGCACAGATATTGCATAGAGATAGTGTGCGTTTGATCGATAACCAAAAATCAAAAGGAGATATACCATGGGTACTTTTTCAAGAATAAGCAATGTGGTCCGCGCTGAGGTTGACGATGTTCTGAATAAGATAGAGGATCCCAGGAAGATGGTGCGACAGATGGTTCGGGATATGGAGGACGCGCTGGATGATGCGGTGGTTGCCGTGGCACAGGCGATGGCCAGTGAGAAGTTGCTGTCGCGTCGGATTGCACAGAAGCGGGAAGAGTCGGCTTTGTGGGCGCGCAAGGCAGAGGATGCTATGGATGCTGGCGAGGAGGAACTGGCACGGAAAGCGCTGTTTCAGAAGGTGGCGGTTGATGAAGCGGTCAATACACTGCAAAAAGCACGGGATGAAGCGGAAGAGGTGACGGCGACGCTGAAGCAGCGACTCGCTGAACTGAAGGCGAAGTTGGCGTCTGCCCGTGCGCAGCAAAGCACGCTGGCGATTCGCAGGCAGGTGGTGGTGCAGGAGATGCGACAAGATGCGCGTGTAGAGGCTTATGATCGGTTTGTTCGGGATGTGGCGCGCGAGGAAGCGACGGCTGAGATCTATGCCGAGATGGCGGGCGATGCTCAGTTGGAAGAAGAGTTTGATCAACTGGAGCGAAAGCAGCGCGTCGAGGCGGAGATGCAGGTGTTGAAGGAGAAAGTGAAACAGAGCGCACGCCAGAATGATGAATCTGAGGAGGAGAAGTAATTATGTTCGCAAAATTATTCGGCATCGCCTTGCTGGCCGTCGGTGGGTTTGTTGCATTTTGCTTGCTGATGGCTCTCGTTGGAACGATTTTTAGTATTTTGATTTTTGCGTTGAAGGTGGCAATCCCCGTGGTGCTGGTGTATCTGGGGTATCGGTTGATCACGAGAAATAGGCATCAGGTTACGTATTGACCTATTCTTTTTTCGCATTGCCATCCGAGTGTGGAGCCACACTCATTGGCACGGCACTCCGCACATGCAAATCTCGCTGCGGGAATGGAATCGTAATATTCCGCTCTCGGAATGCCTGGACAATTGCAAAATTCAAATCACTGATCACAAATAACTGACGGGGTGGATCCTCAATCCAAACCAGCAAATCAAAATTCAGAGAACTATCGCCAAAGCCCAGAAACTGCATCTGCGGCTCGGGATCGGACAAAACCTCTGGATGCGCCCGTCCCACCTCCAACAACGTCTCCGCGACCAGTTCCACATCGGCACCATAAGACACGCCCACAGATGCATGAATACGCACTTTTGACTCTTGAAAGCTCCAGTTTGTGACATTTTCAGATAGAAATTTTGAATTGGGCACAATAATCGTCACATTATCCAAGGTATAGACCTTTGTGCTATAGGCATTGACCGCCTGCACACGGCCTTGCACACCATCTACCTCCACAAAATCTCCCTCCTGCACGGGGCGCTCAAATAACATAATGAGTCCACTGATAAAATTGTGGGTAATAGTTTGCAACCCCAAACCAATCCCCACCAGCAATACCGCACTAACCGCTGCCAATGTCGTCAGATTAATCCCGGTATATTCTATGGCGATAAATATGCCGATGCACATGATAACAATGTGCAATAGGCGACATATAGCTGACTGCGAACCTTTATTTATATGTATCTGTTCAAACACGCTACGCCGCAACAGGCGTTGCAAAAATCGCGATATCCCATACGCAATAAGGATAATCAGCGTCGCCGTCAGCAAAATGGCTGGCGTTATTTCTATTTCGCCAAAAGAAACGAGTGGTTCCTCAATTACCTTGCGTAAATTATCCCAGGGATTCATACTTAATCCTCCCGAACCAATACAATAAGATCATCCGATTCACTTAGCATATATGGTTCATCACGCGCCGGATTGAGCGCGACCCCACTGTTTTGCAAGCGCATACCCAGCGCGATTTCGCCCCGACATGCCGACATCTCCACAATCTGCCCAAAACTCACATTTTTACCTGCTATACCGTAATCTGAAACCCTGCGAAAGCAAATCTCTGCACCACCGGCGGCAAATAACTCTTCATAAACGACATTGAGTTCCCGACGCAATGCAACTTGTGCCAGCACATGGCTTGCGATCATTGGCGTAATCAATACCTCGGTATCGTAATCTTCAAACAACGCCACATTGTCGGGATCCATTAAATCGACCAGAATTTCTGGTTTATGCGTGACCTCATCCAGCACATTCCTCAGCACCAGATGTACCACAATCGTCCGCGCATCCGACTCTTCCTGTGTCTCTACCCAGTCACTGCCCAAAATAACCACATTATCATACCTACCTGGATCCATTTCTCTTAAATTTGATAGCGAAGTAGTCTCACCTTCGCGATGAGTGACAACCACGCGGCGCAGATCAATGTCTTTTTGTTCTATCTCTGCTTCTCTTTGCTCCAAAGGTACAAGAGACAAAACCGCGACCTCAAACTGTTCATCAGCCTGTCTGTCGAACTCTTTGAGCAAAGCCACTGCTTTGTGGTTCCATCCCAAAATTAAGATGCGTCTTTTGCCTTTTTCCCTCACATAGGGCACTTCTTGAAATTTATGCGATACGCGTTCTATCTGATAATTTTTCAGGGGTTCACAATTCCCGTAATCTTCTGCCAAAAAGACCAGCCGGTCTTCTGATTCCAAAATTAGATCCCCGGGCGGATTGAGCATGGGGCAAAACGCCTCACCCTGGGGACGCACTATGCCCAGCAAAACCGCTTTGGGATACGCACCTGATAGATCCCCAAAACGAAAACCCGTAAACTCCTCGCACATTCGCACATAGACCTCATTGCCAAGCCCGTGCGATAAAATATCATGGAACACATGCGACAATCCCGGGTGACGCACATTTTGCGCCATACATCGCGTAATAAAAACATCGCTCGCCAAAATTTCTAAAATGCCCCGATAGGCTCTTTTTGCCATAACCACTTTGTTGGAATCGAAGATTTCCGTCACCAGCAAAGGCAGATCTTCTTTAGTATCCCCCTTCCCACCCTGATTCGATATCGACATCAGTGTTTTTATAATGCGCATATCCGACTCATCCGCGCTGCCATAAGCAAAATCAGCCCCGGGCAAAATAATAACACTCGCATTTTTGAAATCTACGCGCTCCAGATGTTCTATCCGCAGGGGTATTCCCGACCGAAATGTGATCTTCTTGGCATTCCACACAGGACCGAGTGCTCTCCGCAATTCCACTGTGCGCTCCAAACTCACATCTTCAGACAGAATCACCACATGTAACCCACGCGCACCGAGCAGTTGCAAAAACCGGCGCACACGCCCTTCAGCGCGCATCAACTCGCTGACAATTTCAGACGTGCGATTGGTCCATCCCAAAATCAAAATGTGATTGCGACGCACGATAGGCGTAAGCCCGCGCTCAAAATTGCGGATCGTCTGATTGAGCCATTGCGTCATAATCGCGATCAACGACCCCATAAAAAGCACATATCCCAGCACTGTCACCACCGTTGAAATCACGCGGCGGGCAAGCCCTTCGTCATCTCCCAAATAACCCGGATCGGTCAAACGCAAAAATGCCCACCAGATCGCTGTTTCGCGATCATCAAAAGGCGCGTCCGTTTCCTGCACCAGCACCCCACCACCAACGGCGACCAGCCCGATCAACGAGGCAATGACCAGCAGATGAAAATGGACGCCCAGTAACAACAATCGCTCAACGCGAAATTTCAGGTAATTTTTTACTCGCGCAAACGGGTCAGTAGTTCGCGATCGCAATTTGAAAAAAAGATTTTCCAATACAACCACCTTGTCAATCAATCATCAACAACATCGGTAAAACGCACATCAGACGGTATGAGCTTGCGTCTGGACAATTCCTTTTTAATACGACTGGTAAGATCAGTGGCGAAACTGTTCTCGTAGCGCGTGTCAAATACGTACGCTTTCACCACGAGGTGTGTCAGATGAGTCTCTTCAAATTTATCCTTGACATTGACCACCACTGGCTTTTTAAGATATGCGAGCCTGGAAGTAAGCACGGCTTCGTGAGCCACGTCCTCAATCTCTTTCAGGTCAGCCCGTGCTGGCAGGTATATATCTACAACAACCTGGCAGTCGAGGTTCCCGGCATTGGTGTTCGACACACCAGAGGTCAGTAACGTGGAGTTCGGTACGGTGACGAGTGAGTCATCAATCGTCTGTAGCTTTGTGCTGCGCAGACCAATTGACACGACTTCGCCGTAATAAGAGCCTACTGTCACGCGATCGCCGATTTGGAAGGATCGATCAAACAGCACGACGATACCGCCAATAAGATCATTGAGCAAATCTTTCGCAGCAAGCCCAAGTGCCAGGGCGATTGATCCCAGCAGGGCGAGCAGGGTATTCTGTTCGGGTGCGATAATAACGATAGAATAATAAATCGCAACCCCGTAAATACCGATACGCAACAGGGGCTGGACGCGCTTGAATAGCAAGCGATGTGAAGGAAATCGGTTGGCCCCAAAATCCAATATAAGACGGATAACCGTTGTCACCGCATAAGCTATCGCAATCACCAGCAGGGCAGCCACGATTTTGGTAGCGTTAATATGTAAGCCACCGTTTCCTGTGAGTTGTTCGAGAGGGGAAGTATCCATGATGCTCAGATTCCTGTTTCAGATTACAAGAGACCGCGTCCTTCCAGCATTTCCTCTACGGCATCCAAACCGATGGGATTGATGCGGAAACGCGCCGATTCCTGATCGAACTCGAGAATATTGTCGTTCCACAGAATCTCGAGTTCCAATCTGGTCTGGATGAGATCTTTGTCGAGTATTGTCGATAATTCGGCAGCAGTAAGATTGTCGTGCTGCAGCACCGCGATTAAAATAAAAGCCTGATCAAGCGAGAAATTGCGCACAATACCAAGGTCAATTTCGCTGACGGGATTAACCATAAGGAGTTCGTTTTCCGAAGACTCAATCGACCGCAACCAGTACAGAAGAGCGACAGAAATATTCTCCTTGCAGATCTCCGCCAGATTTTTGAAATAGATCTGGGCCAGCGCGTCCTGAACGGCTGGCTCTTCTGACCGTCGCCAGCGACGCACGCGCCGCCGCAAAACTTTTTCCAACTCCTTATTTATAGCATAGCGCAAACGATAGCCACTCTGGTTGTGACGCTGCATAATCATCATCTGTAACTCCGCCGGTTGCCACACGCGAATTCCGACCTCAAAGTGAAATAGGCGATTCAGGGGCAGCCACATACCGAGATAGTTGCGCGCATGCTGGTCAAGAGAAATACCCCAGAGTATGTGGTGATTAGTACGCGCGATGAGCCAAAGCAGGTGCTGGATCGCATCCAGACCCCCGATACTTTTGAGAAACAGATTGTGACACTCTTCGAGTATCACAGTACGTCGTGGTCCTTGCAGCAAGCTCAGAGCCAGATCGTCAAAACTCGCCACATCCTCGATCTCAAGGACATTTGCCAGATAGGACACCAGCTCAGATTCGGTCGTCATCTTGCGCTCAATTGCGGATCGAGTTACGACCGAAGCGTCGTCGAACAATCGCAAGATGGCAATATTCAAAAGCGTCGTTTTGCCCGCGCCCCGTTGCCCGAATAAAATAATGGAAGAAGTAAGGCCATCTTCCCAGCGCTGAATCGCCTGATCAATTGTAGCCAGTTCGTCGTCAAATCCGACAAATAACGTCTCGTCATTCAAAGAATCGAAAGCGAAATGAGCGACGTAGTCTTCAGGTAGTCCGAGTTGCCTGATTGACTCCAAATTGGCCTGATCGAGTGCCAGACGGACTTCGCGATCGACCGGTGCCATTAAACCCAGGCGACGCAACACGGGTTTGATGATACTGGAAACAGCATTGAATAGCACAACTCCCTGTGCCCGAAGAAATGAAAATAAGCGCAGCAATACCTGTCTGCACGCTCTCAGTGCTGTCAGAATTCTCTGGCGGACAAATCGCCCGAGCTTTGTAATCCAGAACGCAATCCAGCCATACCGAACAGCATCCTGACCGACCAGTTCCAGCCTCTCCTGATGCTCGCATTCAAGCTCCCACAGCAATGACTCCCACGCCATTCGGGCATAGTCGTTGAGGTCTCGCAATCGATTGATCGCGCGATTGAACCCCATCTGAACATCGGGCAATAGTGTGCCATCGTCCTGCGACAGGCCATTATCAACCGTATTGAGAACATATCTCAGCGTACTAAAAACACTGTCCAACCCCTCGAGCGATCCTTCAACACGGATTTTTTCGAATTGCTGATAAGAGGTATCGGCTCTATTCTCCAAATCGCTGAAATGGGAAGCACCAATCTGGCGCAGTGGAACAAGCCGGTAGCTGGTTCGATCTTTCCAATTCAGATCGTGCTCATAACTGACCTTTTCTGACACATTGTCGAAAACCGTGGCAGAGTTTTGGAATGCGTCCCGATTTAAAGCCTCCACCTCAGCCAACATATTGGGATTACATAAATCCGCATGAAACGAGTCGAAAATGTGTTGCACATTTTCGCGCGTCTGGGGAAGTGATTCTTTCAGAGCCTGAGGACGGCGGCGTAGTTGGATCGATACATCTTGTTGTATCCTCCTTAAGTCCTCGATTACGGACTCCGCACGCTGGCGGACAGAGTGCAGGTCTTTCTCTTGCTCAGCACGCACTATTTGGCGCACCTCAAATAGTTGGCGTCGGATGTTCCCAATAGCTACCCTGTAGCCCGTAATCTCCTCTGGAGGATCAACGTAGTTATGAGTAAGACGAATAAGATCGACCAATCGCGGGCAGCGCAATAGACGCAGCAATCGCAGATCGAACAACACGATAGAAAAGAAAAAATTTAGAATGACAATGAGATCGGCGATCTGCAGCGGGCGAAGTCCAAAACGCAACCGGGTGGCAAGGTGTGTTCCCCCAGCGGCCTGGACAGACCACATACGCGCCAGATATTCAACAATGAGCAAGCCAATAAATAGCCATTCGAACCAGTAAGAATAATAAAGAAAATAATAATGCAGGATATCTTTACCCGGCCACCACTCGAACCGCTGCAGATACGCCATGAGGGTTTTCGGCCACCATATATCGAGGCATTGAACACCCGTACTAAAGAGCACAAGAACGAGTATTGCCCAGTTGATTCGCCGGCTGAACAAGTCGCCAGGACCGGCGACTTCGAGAATTTCGTATGTTCGATTTTTTATTTTTTTAAAAAAGGCGATCATAAATTAATCCACTGCAACAATCGTTCAATGCGAAAAATCAGATATTTTTTACCTTTAGTGTGTCGCGATCTCCGTCGCCAGATGCAAAACCGCATCGCCGCGATGCACCAGGGGCGATATGGTCCGTCCAATCACCAGGCCATTCCTCCTTGAATTTCACGAATGCTTTCTGCCAGAAGTCTCAGGTTTTACTATAGCTGTCAAATCCTAAATAATCTGCTATGAGTCTATCTGTCAAGCATTTGTACACAGAAGCCCCGGACATTATTCAACGCCCAGGGCTTCTATTCCTTAGCGATCACAGCGTTATACAGATATTCCAAACACCAATCCACATATCGAGAATAGTGTTACTCTTCCTTTGAGTCCGAAGGGCTATTCTTGTTTATTTCTTCGAGACTCTGTGTCCATTGCTCCATCTGTTTTTTCGCCAGATCGCGCCCTCCCATGCCGAACGCAATCGCGGCGGCGATAGCTGCTGAACCGAGGATGAGTCCGAAGGCGAGAGTAATGATCTCATTTGCGATGCCCATCTGCCCGAGTGCCATAAAGAGAGACAGTGCTACGATCGCAACCCGGACGATTGTACTGAGTATGCTGCCATAGGCACCCCCTTTTCTGGACGCGATGCGACCGAATATAGATGCGAGGTAAAGCCCGAAACCGAAGATCACCACGCCCAGGACGACCTTGCCAAATAGCAGCGTCAGCGTCACGAACATGCCTGCCAACTCCTGGAATCCGAGTTGCGCGGTTGCCTCAATAGCCGAGAAGAGGAGGACAGCCACCATGGCGACATATCCCGCTATTTGCGAAGGTGGACGATCCAACGCAAAGGTTGTCGCCACTGTTGAAGATGGGCGGTCCCCCTCAGAGGTCGCCTCCGCAATGGAAGGCGATTGTTCCTCAGCAACGGTCACTTCCGCTATTCCGAGGCGTTGTAGCAGCGTGTTGAAGCCTATTTGTCTGAGCACATCGTCAACTATGCGGGATACTAATTGAGCCACCAGATACCCGATGAGGAGGATACCTCCAGCGACCAGGATAGACGGTACTGCGGCCAATACCCCCTCCAGCATAGAACTGGCGGGATCGGAAATAGCCTCGAAGTTTAGCGATTCGAGTGCGGCGATCGCTGCGAATATCAAGATGACTGCATAAGACAATGTACCGGCAAGCCCCGAAAGGCTTTCGATACCCAGTCCAGTTGCCAGCCCCACGCGACGACCAAAATTGTTTATCCCGGTGGCGTCGAGGATGTTGGTGATTATCTGCTGGACGATGCGCGCACCGAGCCAGCCGATTAGCATGATGAGGGCGGCGGCGAACAGGTTGGGCAGGAAGCCGATAATTTTGGCCATCATTTGCTGTACTGGTTGTAGCAATCCCTGCAATCCCAGGACATCCAGGATAGCCGGGAGTAGCACGAGAAACGTGAGCCAGTACACCACGTTGCCGATTGTCTGCGGCAGCCCGCTCTCTGTTGCGGTCTCAAGCCCGGCTGGTTCAGCCAAACGTTGCTCGATATTTGCTCGTGATAGCACGGCCGTTACGATTCTTCGCAACAGACTACCCACGAGCCAGGCAATCAAAAGCAGCGAGGCGGCGCCCAACAGCTTGGGTAAGTAGATCAAAATTTGGCTCAGCATCGCGTTGAGGGGGACGGTCACTGTCGTCAGGTCGAGTATCTGAAAGAAGGCAACGAGCACGAAGATCATCACCAGATAGAACACTGCCTTGCTGATCCAGCGTTCAACGTGGATGTTCGCGGCGGCGTCGCGGCCCATGACCAGTTCGAGCAATCTGTCATCTACTTGCGTTTTGAGCAGAACTCGACGGACGACCCAGGACACCAGATGAGCCACTATCCATCCGAACACGAGGATAGTAAAAGGTAAGATGATATGTGCAAAGGGTGAGAAGTATTGCTCCCACCATTCCCAACCTTCAAACATATTTGCTATTTCCATGGCAATTCCTTTCTCCATATTGAATGTTATCTTTTTTCCTGCCAGGCAAAATAACAGCAAATCCCGTGCCACTCTTAGAGTCGCCCAATTTGGTGATTATTACATAGTGTTGTACGATATCGGGACCGGAGCTTGACAATCGGAGTCGTGACTACGACATTGTGACTACGACATTTTGTCGTTACCAGTCATTTTGACGTAGTGCATAACATGAAGAGGTTGTATTCCACATAGTAATGATGTAACTTTCTTTCATCTCGCTTAAATAATTTCAATTTTGATAGAGGTTCATACCACCGATGCAGGCATTTTCCAGTCCAATCGCTTATACGCCTTTGCTCGGCAGCGTGTTTGTTGCCGATAGCAACCCGAAACACCTGGAAATCGTGACCAGAATCCTGCGAGAGAACGGTTGTGACGAAGTTGTCGGAGCGACTGATGGCACCGTCGCGGAGCAACTGCTCAAAACGCAGTCTCTGGATGTGGCGATCATAGATATCAACATGCCGGGTGGTATGCAGTTGCTGAACATAGCTATCACACTGACGCCACCGCTGCCGGTAGTTATCTTCACCTCTTATGCGACTGTAAAACAAGCGGTACAGGCCATGCGGTTAGGTGCCGTTGATTACGTGGTCAAGCCGGTTGATGCCAACGATCTGCTGACTGCCGTACATCGTGCACTTGAACGCAAGCGGGTATTTGACCACGTTTCAGATAAACGGGTGGAGGCGAGGACGGAATTCGGCGAATTGCTGGGGACCTCTAATGCAATGCAGGCGGTGTTTGACCAGATCCGACGTGCGGCACCTTTCAAATCGACGGTTCTGATCACGGGCGAAAGTGGTACCGGGAAAGAGTTGGTAGCAAGTGCTATTCACTCTCTCAGTGCCGTGAGCAATGGGCCTTTTGTTGCCATCAATTGCTCGGCTCTGCCGGTGGGATTGGCTGATAGTGAGTTATTTGGACATGAGAAAGGTTCTTTTACCGGGGCGACACAGGACCGACAGGGGCTTTTTGAAGCAGCCCAGGGAGGGACCCTCTTCCTTGACGAAATAGGGGACTTAGATATGCAGGTGCAGACGAAATTATTGCGCGTGCTGGAAGAACAGAAAGTCCGACACCTTGGAGCAAGCCAATTTATCGATGTCAACGTGCGCGTTGTCGCGGCTTCAAATGTGGATCTGACGACGGCGGTCAAAATGGGACGATTCCGGGAAGACCTGTATTACCGCATCAACGTCATTCATATTTCCGTCCCATCCCTCAGATCTCGAAAGTCGGATATCCCTCTGCTGGTGCGGGTTTTTGCCGAGCGTTTCGTAGATCAGAACGGGATCACTCCCGTTGAAATAGCGGATCGATGTCTCGACCGTATGGCCGAATACGACTGGCCGGGAAATGTCAGGGAACTAAAGAACATGGTTGAGCGTCTGGTGATCTATGCCGCAGACGGAAACAGGGCAATTGGAGAGAAAGATATCGAGTCCATTTTGCCAATTGATGATAGAACCACTTCCTTGGAAGATTCAGAATCTCAGAAATCGGATTTCGTGCCGAGAAGGCTGGACGAAGCAGAAAGGAAGATGATTTTAGATACGCTCAAGCATACCGGCGGAAATCGCACTCAGAGCGCCGACATTTTGGGTATCAGTGTGCGAACGCTGCAGCGGAAAATCACAGAGTACGGTGTTACGTCTCAGAAAACCTGAACCATCATTATTGTCCGTTTGTACATTATTCACGACATAATGTCGCATGATCGCGTAATTTGCATTCTACTTTCAATGGCTTACTATATCAATACCGGCTGGGTTAAAGACATCACGTTGGATGAGTTGGCACTGGAGTCTCTGGCAAAGGAGGGCGCATGAGCGTGGTGCAGCAGCGGGGAATCTATTGCGTCCTCGCTTGTTTTTTGTTCGCTTCTTCTTTGGGTGTGGAAAGCCTCCTTATTCGTCTGGTCAATGGTCTGAGGCTGGAGGTGAGTTTGGATTATCGGCGATCATTGGGGAGCGTAAAATTGCGGTCGCGAGTGCGCAGTTTTACGGGGTTTACAGATCGGCATGTGGTGTCTTTAGAGAATTATAATTCACTCGCTTTTCCATTGGTTGGCGCGTTGAGTTTGTCTGTGCAGCAGAGCAATTTTTTGTATCGGGTCAATAAAATTCGCAATACGCCTGTTGATGGCATTGCCAATCGGTGGGATCTGACACTCGGTTTGGTTTATGATTTGGGGTGGAAGTGGTATTGAGATCGAGCGTAATTATGTTGATTTTACCTCATCAAACAAGCTCAAACTTGCGAACCTTTATGTCGCTTGTTTTTGTTTGTATCTGGGCCAAGTCATAGTTTATTTGCTGACGCAACCAGCTTTCTGCACTGCCGCCAAAAGCCTTCGAGAGACGTACTGCCATTTCCGTGGAAATGCCATTGTGTCCGTGAATCAGCCGAGATAAACTCGTGCGAGTTACACCCAATCCTTCGGCAGCTTCTGTAATGGACAGGCCAAGCGGCTCAAGACATTCTTCCAGAATAAATTTACCGGGATGAGGAGGATTCTTCATGGGCATGATATTCTCCTTCTAATGATAGTCTTCATAATTGACATCGGCTACATCTGATTGTTCAAAGCGGAAGGTGACGCGCCAGTTTGCACGCACTGTGATGGCCCATAAGCCAGATCGATTTCCTCTGAGTGGGTGTAAACGAAAACCGGGAAAATTCATATCTACTGGACTTTCGGCGACTTCAAGACGTGCCAAGATATTTTTAAGTTTACTCACATGTTCCGGATTCACACCACGCGAGTCATCTCTTTTATAGAGTCGTCTCAATCCCCGATGTCTAAAATTCAATATCAAATGCTATGTCCCTAAAATTCTAAATTTTAACAGATAATACAACACCTGTCAATGCTAACAAGATGATATAAGTGTGTGAATTTGGTGTAATCCTTAATGGCGTTCCCTATGTCAAAACCGAAAAAAGATAGACGACCTGTTGCTGGCGCGTTGATGGTGGGATTTGCGGCGAGTTTTTTGTTGTGTGGCTATGAGTTTGTGCGGAGTGTATCCACGTCGTTGTTTATTGGGGCGTATGGGGCGCACAATTTGCCTTTTGTCATGACGCTGGCTCCTGTGGGTACATTTGGTATGGTTTGGATGTATGGGGTGTTGTTGTCGCGGTTTGGGTCGCGGCAGACTTTGTTTTTGACGTCGGTGCTTTCGGGTGGGGGTATTCTGGTGTGTTACGGGGGGATTTTATCTGGTTTTCATCCGGCGGTCGGGGTGTTATATGTGCTGCGCGAAGCGTATATTGTGCTGATTATTGAGCAGTACTGGTCGTTTATCAATAGTGTTTTGCGAGATGATCAGGGGCGAAAGTACAATGGTCCGATCTGCGGTATTGCGTCGGTGGGAGCGATTTGTGGGGGTTTGATTGTAGGGCAAACGGCGAAGGTGATAGGCAGTGAACATCTGCTGATTTTTGCAGGATTATCGCTTTTGCCAGCAGCAGTTCTGGCGTGGTGGGCGTATGGTTTGGGGGGTGTGCCGGTTCAGGAGCCGGAAAAGCGAGGCAAGCTGGCGTTGGGTTTGTTTCGGGATATTCCGACTTTGCGCTATCTCGCAGGATTGATTTTTGTGACGCAGATGGTGTCGGCGGTGCTGGATCTGCGGTTCAGTGGGCTGGTGGAGACGGCTCTTCCGATGCAGGACGAACGCACCGCGTATTTTGGGCATTTTTATGCGTTGTTGAATGCCTGTGCATTTGTGTTTCAGTTTGGCGTTGCACCCCTTTTGCTGCATTTTGTGTCGTTGCGAACCGCCCATCTCGGTATTCCGGTGATTCATCTGCTAACGTGTGGGGTGTTGTTGGCATATCCCACTCTCACTACTGGCGCACTGGCTTATCTGGTGTTTAAGACGCTGGATTATTCGGTGTTTCGGGCGGCAAAAGAGTTGCTCTATATTCCGCTTTCATTTGATGCGAGGTACCGAGCAAAAGAAGTGATTGATGCTTTTGGTTATCGCGCGTCAAAGGGGATGACTTCGGGGTTGATTGCACTGGCGGGGACTATTTCTTACAGGGTTTTCAATATTGGGCGGTTGCCGGGATCAGTATATCCGCTTGTCGCATTGGGCGCGCTGGGCGTATGGAGTTGGCTCGCGTGGGCAATTACAAGGTCGGAGGATGATAGGGGCCGGCGGCTACGGGTTTCAGAGGAAGTTGCCGATTTTTAGATGAGTGCTTGACACAATATACCAAAACCTCTATTTTTAACCGCGCTGATAGGAAAAGGATGAAAATATGAATACAACCCGTCAAACATCCCCACAACTGAGAAAGGGTCCTGCCCAGGTGACAGGTTATCTGACACCGGGCAGTGCCATTGGGGTTATACGTATATATGCCGCGAAGACGCTTGTGGGGTGTTGTTTGTCGTAAGCTATATACTTTTTGTGTGACACACCGCCAGGGCGTTTGCCGTGGCGGTTTTTTTTGCAGTAATTTGGGGCGGCATTTAACCTGATGGGTGGTGGGGTTGATGTATCCTGATCATCCTTTCATCCTGCCCATCCTGATTCTGATAGGAGTTTTTAATGTTTGAGAAAGTAGATACAAATGTGAATTTTCCCAAAGAGGAAGAAAAGGTGCTCGCTTTTTGGGATGAGATCAGAGCGTTTGAAAAATCGCTCGAGATCAGAAAGAATAACGACGAATACGTTTTTTACGATGGGCCGCCTTTTGCGACGGGTTTGCCGCACTATGGACACTTGCTGGCTGGGACGATTAAAGATGTGATCCCGCGCTATCAAACTATGAACGGCAAATACGTAGATCGCGTCTTTGGATGGGACTGTCACGGCTTGCCCGTAGAATACGAACTCAGCCAAGAACTGGGCTTGAATAGCAAAAGTGAGATTGAGGAATACGGGATTGCGGAATACAACGAGGCATGCCGGGATATTGTTTTGCGTTATACTGCCGAGTGGCGACAATTTGTCAAGCGCATTGGGCGCTGGGTGGATTTTGAAAATGGGTATCGCACGATGGACCGCGATTACATGGAGTCCATCTGGTGGGTGTTCAAACAACTCTGGGACAAAGGCTTGATTTACGAGGGGCACAAAATTTTGCCTTATTGTCCCCGGGATGCAACACCTTTGTCCAATTTTGAAGCCAATCAGGGTTATGAGTCTGTGCAGGATCCGGCTATTACCGTTGCTTTCAAGCTTAAAGATGAACCGGATACGTATCTTCTGGCGTGGACGACAACGCCCTGGACATTGCCGTCAAATCTGGCAATGACTGTGCATGAAGATGTGGATTATGTGTATGTCAAAGATGAGGATGTGACGTACGTTCTCGCTGAGGCGCGTGTGGATACCTATTATCCCTCGGGCAGGCCCGAGATCGTCAAGACCGTAAAGGGGAAGGAACTTCTCGGTCTGCAATACGAACCGCTTTTTCCCTATTTTGAAGATTTGCGTGCGGAAGGGGCGTTTCGCATTATTACAGCCGAGTTTGTGACTACTGCAGAAGGGACGGGTATTGTCCACACGGCACCTGGATTTGGCGAAGACGATGCCGAAGCCGGTCGCGTTCACGGTGTTCCGGCTGTTTGTCCGATTGATGCCGAATGCCGTTTTACGTCTGAGGTACGTGATTATGAAGGGCGTTTTGTCAAGGACTGTGATAGCGATATTGTGAATCGGTTAAAGGAAGAGGGTAAACTCGTACATCAATCCACACATCACCACAGTTATCCCCACTGCTGGCGGTGTGAGGCGCCCCTTATTTACAGGGCGATTTCGACGTGGTTTGTCAATATTGAGAAGATTAAAGACAATATGCTCCGTGCAAACGCGCAGATCCACTGGGTGCCCGAACACATCAAAGCAGGGCGTTTTGGCAATTGGCTGGAAAATGCGCGGGATTGGGCGATTTCCCGCAATCGCTATTGGGGTTGCCCGCTTCCCCTGTGGCGAAATGAAGAGACGGGTGAGACTGTGTGTGTTGGCTCTATCGGCGAACTCGAAGATCGCACGGGGGGAAAGTTTGACGATATCCACAAGCATTTTATGGATCCGGTTATTATTGAGGGTGAAACGGGGCCATTGACCCGCGTGCCCGAGGTGCTCGATTGCTGGTTTGAGAGCGGTTCTATGCCTTATGCACAACGCCATTATCCGTTTGAAAACAAGGAGTGGCTGGACGCGCATTTTCCGGCGGATTTTATTGCCGAGGGATTGGATCAGACACGGGGCTGGTTTTACACGCTTGTGGTGCTCGGTGCTGCTCTTTTTGACCGTCCGCCGTTCGAGAATGTCGTGGTCAATGGTATGATCCTGGCGGAAGATGGGCGCAAAATGTCCAAGCGGTTGAAGAATTATCCCGATCCGATGCATATTATGGATACTTATGGTGCCGACGCGCTGCGTCTCAATATGTTGTCTTCTCCTGTGGTGCGCGGGGAAGATCTCGCGTTTTCGGAACAGGGGGTTCAAAAGACGATGCGCAGTGTGCTGCTGCCCTTGTGGAATGCGTATAGTTTTCTGGTGACTTATGCGAGGGTTGATAACTGGCAGCCCACGTCGAATCGGTCAGATCATCCGCTTGACCGCTGGATTCGCGCGCGTTTAAATCATCTGGTGCGCGATATTCGACAGGGTCTGGATCGCTGTCATTTGCAAACAGCAGCTACGCGATTTGCAACATTTATCGACGATATGACCAATTGGTATATCCGACGCAGCCGGCGGCGGTTCTGGAAGAGCGATAATGATAGCGATAAATTGTCTGCCTATGCGACGCTCTACCATGTGCTCTTGACGCTGGTCAAAGCGCTGGCGCCTTTTGCGCCGTTTATTACGGAGACTATCTACCGGAATTTGCGCGCGAGCGATATGCCGGAGTCCGTTCATTTGTGCGATTATCCCGATGTGATCGAAGCCGATCTCGATGAGAAACTCGAGCAGCAGATGGCGCACACGCGGACAGCGGTCGGGTTGGGCAGGTTCTTGCGCAGTCAGGCCAATGTCAGGACCCGACATCCTTTGCGTGCGGTGATTATCGTGTCTATGCAGGAGGATGTGCGCGAAGACCTCAGGGCGTTACAGGATATTGTCGCGGATGAGTTAAATGTGAAAGAGGTGGATATTCGCGACGATGAAGAGGCAGTGGTGACGCTTTCTGCAAAAGCCAATTTCAGAGTGCTGGGGCCGCGTTTGGGCAAAAATATGAAGGTGGCTGCGGAGAAGATTGCGGGTCTCGACTTTGAGGAAATCCAATCTCTGCGCGAAGGTCACGCGCTGACGTTGGATCTGGATGGTGCGGAGCCTTTAGAAATCACGGTGGATGATATTTTGATCCAGCGAGAAGAGAAAGAAGATATGCCTGTGGCCAATGAAGGCGATATTACGGTGGCGCTGGATTTATATAGGGATGAAAATTTAGTACACGAAGGTCTGGCGCGTGAGATTGTCCATGTGATTCAAAATATCCGCAAGGAGAAGGGGATGGATGTGTCAGATCGGATTGTGGTGACGTATATGGATAATGGCAATTCTCTGGCACCTGCTTTCGATCAGTTTCGGGACTATATCATGGGTGAGACGCTCTGTACGACATTGGTTCGCGCAGATGAGGTAGATGGCGATGCGGTTGATATAGAGGGTCACACGGTGATGTTTGAGATTAAAGTTGAGGGATAAAAAAAGAGCGTCGGGAAAGGGATTGTTTATCCCCATTTCTGACGCTTGGTTGAAGATTTGAAGTACTTCATTTCCTGCTCTTGTACAAACCAAAAATTCCCACCGCGATCAATACGCCCGCTGTTGGTCCCGCTATGTCCAGACCCAACCAGAATCCTTCTTTCCATTCGACGCTTTCAGTGCCAAACATTTCATCTACTACCACTATCTGCTGTTTGTTCTTGGTAAAGATCTGCGTTCCATCCATCATCCACTTTGCGCCCACACCTATCACGAGCACAAATGCGATCACGCTGATGATTTTCCACATGGTTTACCTCGGGGCTATCCGTTGTTTTGGAAATGCCCTTGTCTATTTGTAGTCAATACGATAAATTACCATAGGAATTTTTAAAAATATCTCAAATGGAGACCTATCATGCAGATATTTATTAGCCATTCGCATAATGATGAAATGTTTGCCAGAAAAGTTGCATCTTTTCTTGAAGATCAGGGTCTGGATGTTTGGGAAGCAAGTAACGAAATTTTTCCCGGAGACAATTGGGCAGCTAAAATCTCTCAAGGATTACAAGAATCTAATGCGATGGTTGTATTGCTGACTCCTGACGCCTTAAAATCCATCTGGGTGCAACGCGATGTAGAATACGCTCTCGGTGCACAAGAATATAGTGAACGTCTTATCCCTGTTCTTGTTGATCCAGATAAAACCATTGCAGAAGATGATATACCCTGGATTCTAAAGCGTTTAAATATCATTGATTTGACTGAATATGAAACAGAAGAAGATGGGATTCGCAGAATTGCCGATACCCTTCTGACAGCTTCCTGATTTCTCCTCCAAAGTACTGCCCTTCTATGCTACCTGAAGAAGTCTTTCTCTCTCACCCCTCACTTTTCATACCTCCCATCGCTGACTGCTGACCGCCTTAATAGAACACATGCAATTGAAACGCATAGCGCGATGAGCGAAAGGTTTCTGTGTCGAGGATGCGATATTCAGGGCGCAGTTCAATTTGCGGTGTTAGAAAAATTTGCATGCCAAATACAGCCTGCCGTGTTATCAAATCAATAGCGCGTGCTGATGCGCGGATATGCGTTACTTCGCCGGTTTCCCCCCGTGCGAACAAGAGCAGTCCAGGTATTGCTTGAAGCGTGATATCAAGCGAAGCGGTTTTTGCCTCGCGCATACCTTCCTTATCGGATAGGACATATTCGGCCATGAGAGCAATTTTGTCCTGCAATCCGACGCCCGCAAAGAGGTTGGTCATCAAAAAATCGCCGTTTTTGAGCCACGACCCTCCCAGATAAAAGTTCATTCTTTGTTCGACCAATTTGGGCCACAATACGATACGCCCCAGGAATGAGGGTTTATCGCGGTTTTCGATCAAGGAGGCGTCTTGTACGGTGTTTTCAGAGAGTGCGCGGGCAGAATAAATGCCTGCGGTTAGCGATAGCCACAGTTTTTTGTAATAGTGTACTTCTGCGCCGTATTCTGCGTAATTGGGCGCGATTAGCGATGTGGCTCCGATAACGTCGGGCGTTTGGCGTACGAGCATGGTGTGGTCGTCATACCGCATGCCAATGGTTGGCTGAAAATGCCCTATGCGCAGTGCGGGCCAGTTGTAATTGGGTTGATATATTGCCGATGCTGTCCACGCGCGCTGTCCCGCGTATTTTTCGGGTCCAAAATTATAAGAGCCTTCGATTTTCAGGGCATTTGAGGGGCGGACAACACTGTATAGTGCGACTTGCATTGGGAATACTTTGCGCTCGGCTTCTGGCGATGTATGTGATCGCGCCATTTGTCCTCGGATATCCGCACCCATCAGGATCAAGCCATCGGCATAAGCGGTTTTGCCCGGTAAGACGTAATTGGGTGCGAGCAATCCCACGCCGTCCATTGAGTACTGCCCCAATTCGTCTCGCTGCGCCCCGCCCTGCGCGGTGATGTGACAGTTCACACACCGGTTGGCCGTGAGCAATGCAAACTGCGAGAGGGCATCCGCCTGCCCGATCCATCCCAGCAGGATTAATAACCCCAATAATCTAAAATACGCAGTATTGGTCATGTTATGCCTTTATCCTTTCTGGAGAAGCACAACGCTTTTCAGTTGCGGGCGTCCTGTCTGTTGGTGGCATTCAGGATGCCTTTTTTTATTCGAGTTTGACCAAAATCAGCGTTCCGAGTGTGATCAATGTGGTCAACTGTGTGCTGATAAGGATACCAATAAGCCAACGAAAATCTGTTCTGGCTTCCCTTCTGGTTTCACTAAATCCTTGCTCAACGCTCTGCGCGAGGCTTGTCAAGCGCGTTGCGATTTGCTCAACAATACCTTCAATGCGAGACAAGCGGGCGTCAAATTCTGCCAACTTGTCTTGCGGTGTCGGAACTTGCATTGTGCTTACTCCCTGTGAGAGGTTGTGGTTTCGGTGGTATGGCTACCAGTGTGCGGGCGTGTTCCCGATATCAGGTTGGTCTGTGCGCCGGTCTGGCTATTCGGCTGTTTCTCATGGTCGGTGGTTATTGTCTTTGATTCAACGTGTGCCACCCGATAGCCCGCACTGTAAAGTCAAAGATCGCGCTCTATAGTTGGGGCATTCGCCATTGCTCCTTTTTTAAGTTTTGATCTGATCTTTTCAAAGCGTTTTACGACATCCGGCGTGTAAAAGCGTTCGCCACAGCGAAGACAAACTTCGGCTTGAGCTTTTACGATTTCTGTAAGATTCCCACCTCGCAAAATTTTCTCGACTTCTTTTTCAACAATCTCGCCACCACATAACGGACATTTATCAAGCGGCGTCACGATTCGGTTCTCCTTTCACGCCCATTGATCCGACGTGATGGGTCTGGGTGACATAAAAAGTAATCAAATCGCTCGTTGATTCCCCACGATTACATCAATACTCAATGATTGCCGCAATTGCACTGGCAATTCAATCAAAATCTCCTGCTTGCCATTCAGTTCGTTCAGACCTTGTCTGTTCGTAGTGACTCTTCATCTGTTTGGCTTGTTGCTCTAAAATTCGGCGACGTTCATCAATGGAGAGGCTTGCAAAATTCTCTTGAGACATCGTGTCCTCATCTTTGTCAACGAGGTTTTGCAAAAAATGAATGGGGCACCGTCCCTGCATTTGCTTTAGCCTTTTCATCTGTGTCCTTCTGCGTTCATCTGTGGATGTTTTTAGCTTTATCATTCTCCGCCAAAAGTCTGCCCTTCTCTGGGGGGATTGCCGCCGAAGGTCACTGGTAGGCCGGTCAGGTCGGCCAGAAAGATCTGCAGGCGGATGATGTGTACATTGCCCGCTCCCATGCGCATATTCAGGCCATCTAAAACTTCGGGGGTTATAAAATCGATATTTTGCAAAAGAAAAGTGGCCCCATCGAGATAATCTGCGAAAGCAGCTTCAAATTCCTCGGTGTGCAGCCTGAGTAGATACGGATTTGCGGGACGCATGTCGTGTAAGGTAGATTGAATGGCGTGAATCCGCCCGATCATGGTGTTTAAAAATTGCCGCGACCAATAGACTGGGATCAGGTCATTCGTGACCTCGACGGTTACGCCGCGGTATTCCCAAAAAAAGACGTCAATAGATGTAAACGCCTGATTGATGTCGGCGACATAGGCATCGGCCTCATCCACGGTGACGTGGTCGTACGTATTTTCAGCAGGTGGTTCGGGCGCGGGTGTCACGGGATTGGATGAACCACATCCCGTGTACAACGCAAGCAGTGCAAAACACAAAAGCCATCGTTTCATCAAATGCCTCATTTATTTTGTCCCATATAAAGCAGACGCCGTTTCTGATATCTTCTGGTATTGTTCAACAAGCGCGCGATTTCGTCATCTGATAATGTGCGACGCGGTTTGGCGGGCACACCGGCGACGAGTGTGCGCGGCTCGACCTCTGCCCCTTCCAATATCAGCGCGTGGGCAGCCACCAGCGCGGATTCACCCACTGCTGAGCCAGTCAATACGGTTGCCCCCATCCCGATGGTTACGTCCTGTTCTATTCGACAACCATGCAAGATCGCATTGTGTCCCACGGTTACATTTTTGCCGACATTACAGGGGTAGCCCGGGTCGGTATGCACGACAGTGCCGTCCTGGATATTCGAGCCTTCACCGATTACAATGGGTTCAACATCGCCCCGAATCACAGCATTGAACCAGATACTCGCGCGAGCACTGATTACCACATCGCCAATCACTACGGTACCGGGTGCGATATAAGCCGACGGGTCGATGTGAGGCGTTTTGTCCTTATAGGGCAAAATTGTCATTGGGTTATCTCCGCTTGTCACCCTCAACAGGTCCCAGTGTGAAGGTCTTGCCACTTTGCGTGGCTCTGGCACCTGTTACCAGTCCGCTTACAAAACCAAAGATGCCAAAAATTGCGGCGGCCCAGATTGTCGTCTCTTTGACATCGGCATTGGTCTGCCAGGCGGCAAGTGCCCCGGTCAATGCGCCCATTGCGGCGCCTCCAATTCCCTGTACAATTGCCCTTTCCATCGCCACGGAGCCGCGTTCTCCAAAGAATTGCACTTTGTGAATTTCATCTACAGCGACTTTGTGAACGCTCAATTCCGTCTCGATCAAAATGTTATCATCTTCATAGGCGGGCAAAAATTCGCCTTTGATTTGTTTCTTATCCTTCAGGGTGACCATTCCGGGAAAGCGCGTTTGCACCTGAAAGCGCACTCTGCGTTCTTCAAAAGAAATGGCATCCTCGGTATATTGCGGATAGGTCTCGTCTATTTTGGAGGAGTCTGCAATTGTGTATTCGCCTTTTACGATTTCATCGAAATGTTCGATGTATTCTCTCAAGCGGCGCAGATTATTTTCACTTTGCACATTCACCAGCCGCGTTTCAATGCGGGGACCCGACCGGTATTGAATTTTAATGGCGAGTTTGCCATTGTCTCGTTTCATAAACTCGGCAAATTGAAATCCCGCTACGCCCAGATGCAAGATTGGAAGATTTATTTTTTGAGTATAAATGGTCGCTCCCTGAAATAAACCGTAGCGATTGCTTTCTTCCAGATCGATTTGAGGACCCACCCGGGAGCTTAACACAATGCGCGTGCCCGATACATGTCCCACATCGACAATCTCCCATCCATCATTTCCCAATTCGTAAATCCCGCGTTCGTATTGTGTTTCCTTTTCGCTTTCGGCTGCCGGAATAGGGCAAATCGAAAAAAGTAAAAAGCTCATCGCAGTAATCAATGAAATCGATTTTTTTATCATGAAATTCTCCTCACTCACCACAGATTGATTCGGAAATGCCATCTAAAATATACGGGCGGTACTTATGAAATTGCAGGCGTGGGTGAAACCAGGTGCCCTCGGGGTCTGCTGTGCCGGGAATGGAAACCATGCCGGTCAGGTCGATTCTGGACAATGTCGCTTCTCCCAAGAACCATTCCGCAATTTGTCTGGCCGTGCGATTTGGCCGTCCATTTTCGATGGGAATTTCCCTATCCATAGGAAAAAATAGCGCGCCATCTCCCAATACGGATACATCGTTTTGATATGCCTGTGCGGCTTCGGTTATTTGGCCGGGTTCCGATATGACAACACCTGTTACACAAGCAATATCCTCTTTGGATACCACATCGCTAAATAGTGTGCGAATGCGATTTTGTAGCCCGCCGTAACTATCTAAAAGATGTGATGACCGGGGGTTCACGCCAGCTTGAAGAAGGCCCAACGTATTGTAGCGCAAACACTCAGAGACAAAATCGTCTTCATTGTCAAATAGTCCCACGCCGATCAGATTTTCGCCATCCAGTACATTGAGTTGCGTGAGTCCCAAATCTGACTTGTGCTGAAGCAAATCGTAAAAACGCCGTACATCCCGCTCGTTAAAACGCTTCATCCAGATGCCTCTCCATCGGTCAGCAAACGCCGTCCTGCTTCGATCTGCCTCAAAACAGAGTCGCGTCCTGTTCCGCCATCCAGATTGCGCTGTGCTGTACTGGCTTCTGCCGACAATATCGCTTGCACATCGGTGTCGAATACCCCAGATGCTGCGCGCAATGTCGGCAGGTCCAATTCTTCCAGTTTTTGTCCGCGCGCCAGAGCGGTTTTCACCAGTTCTCCAACGATGCGGTGACACCGGCGAAAAGGTACGCCCTTTCGCACCAGATAATCGGCCAGATCGGTGGCTAAAATGGTGCCGTCTATGGCATCGGCCATCCGCTCGCCTTTAATTTTCATGGTCTGCCATACACCCGCAAAGACCGATAGGGACATCTGCACGGTTTCTGCGGTGTCAAAGACGGGTTCTTTGTCTTCTTGCATGTCTTTGGCATAAGCCAGCGACACGCCCTTCATCACGGTGAGCAGAGACATCAGGTTGCCGTACACGCGTCCTGTTTTGCCGCGTACCAGTTCCAGTGAATCGGGGTTCTTCTTTTGCGGCATCATGCTCGATCCGGTGCTGAAGGCGTCGTCCAGTTCGACAAATCCAAATTCGGAAGACGACCAGATGATCAGATCTTCGCAGAATCGGCTCAAGTGTGCCATCAAGATAGATGATGCCGATAAATACTCGAGGAAATAATCGCGGTCACTGACTGCATCGATGCTGTTTTCAGTGATGCGATCAAAACCCAGTTCCTCGCGCAAAAATTCTCGGTCAATCGGATACGCACTTCCCGCCAGTGCGCCCGATCCGAGGGGCATGGCATTTGCGCGTTTCCAACAGTCTTCAAAGCGCGAGCGGTCGCGCGCCAGCATCCAGAACAGGGCCATGGCATAATGTGAAAATCGGATCGGTTGTGCCTGTTGGACGTGTGTATATCCCGGCATCAGGATATCGAGGTGTGCTTCGGCAACGTCCAATACCACGCCCATTAACCGCTCGATTTGCGCGAGGGTGTTGGCGATTGTTTCGCGCAAGAACAGACGTTCGTCCAGGGCGACTTGGTCGTTGCGGCTGCGTCCCGTGTGAATTTTTGCGCCGGCATCGCCGACCAGTTCCGTCAAGCGCTTTTCCACTGCGGTGTGTATGTCTTCCAGTTCATCCGTCAATGGCAAGGTGCCTGCGTCGAGTTCACGCTCCACACGATTTAGACCTTTGAGGACCTGTTCCAGTTCCTGTTTTGTCAATATACCCATTCGGGCCAATGCGCGAGCTTGCGCTCGGCTGCCTTCAATATCCATTTTGTACAGGCGCCGATCAAAACCAATGGATGCATTGAATTTTTCCATTAGTTCTTCAGTCGATCCCACAAATCGCCCTCCCCAGAGCTTTTCAGCCATGGCCATTTCCTCTCAACAGAGCCGTCATCGCGGCATGGTTCCCTGTTTAAGGCATACAGGGACCTGCTTGAACCGCGGTCCAGAGTTTTTGCCTGTCATTGCGGCATGGTTTTAGCCGCAATCCAGTCTGCCAAATAAGAACAACAAGTATTAGCGAATTTTTTTAAGATCCATGACTACTCCACTCACTGAAATTTAGCGAGTACGGTTCCTAGTTCGCGGAGGGAATTGTTACGTCCTGGTTCCTCCATCAGGTCTTGTAGCAATCCGCTATCGAAAATAGCACTGCCAATGCCGAAATCCTGAATCCAACCATCCAGTGCAACTCGGTCACCTCGGATATTTTCAAGGTTGATGACTTCTGTGCCCTGTCCGGGAACGTTGCGTAAGAGTAAAACGCCGAGCGAATCCGATAAGTTCTCAGGGTTAAAGGCATCGAGGAGTTGAGAACTATGAGTTGTGATAATCACTTGGGAGCGTTCGGAAATTTGCTCAAGTACATTTGTAATGCCCGTCAAAGCACCAGGATGTAGATTCCGCTCCGGTTCTTCGATAGCAATAAGCGGCGGTAATTCAGGTTCGTTAAGCAAGATGTAATATGCAACGAGACGCAATGTGCCATCCGATGCTCTCTCTAAAGGTATCGGCTGCTTGTATCCTTCTAAAAGGCAGAGCTGGTTATCTGCGTCAATTTTGCACTGGTCCAGTCTAAGATTAGTAGAAGCAACGAGAGAGTCACTAACGCTTTGGAAACGATCTGGCGTATCCTCGTACCAGTCCGAGAGTAGTGCCGATAATATCGAACCATCATCATCGAGCTTTGGAGATTTGCCCAACTCTCCTGATAAAAGTAAAGATAATGGAAGCACCTTGAAATGCTCTCGTATGAGGTCTGGTCGAAAGTCGTAAAATTTCCAATCCCTAATAAACTCTGTCAAGGCTCTTGTTGTAGGCTTATCTCCATAATCGCCTGCGGACTTCAAAGCGAGTTTATTGGACTTATATGGCGTCTCGTTCTCTCCATCTTCATCCTTAACTTTGCCCTGTCCGTCCTGAACTGATATGACGTTTACATCGTTAACCAATAATTCTTCGGCAACAACTGGATTGTCAGTCTCCGCTTTCAACTTTAGTTCATACACAGTTTGGGTTTCTTTCACTTTTGTCTGTACTTGGAAAGTGATATGGCTCGCTTCACCTGCCCAAAGGAGATTTTGGATAAATTCAACTGGAGGCAGTTCTTCTTCTTTCGTCATCTCGTTGAGAAGGCGCAGGGCATTCAAGATATTCGATTTTCCACTTGCATTTGGTCCGACGAGAATCGTTAAAGGCTTTAGCGGAAGCTCAACATCGCGCAAGCTAAGAAAGTTTTTGATATGAACGTTCTCTAAAAACACTTTCTCTTTTGACATGGCTCTTTACCTCTTCTCAGATGGGGATGGCCTCTATTCGTTCCACGCGCCAGTTGTCTGGCAATCATGCGGGTTCAAAGTATCGGCCTTCCTGGACTGCTTCCCATTCAGACTTCTCGATGAATGACTTGCTCAGGAATAGAAAGTCGTCTATTCCCAGTTCCATCAGCTTTGGACGGATGCGCCTGGTCAGGCTAAGGGTCCATTCCGCATCCAGACGTTTCTGATCTCCATCGAATACAATAGTAATATTCAAATACTTGTCGCCATCGTGATCTATTTTAGGCTCTACTATGATCGGGTCGAATACGAATTCGTCCTTGAAGCGTTGGACCAATGTTTCCCTGACGATATTCGCAACTGTATTTGTCTGTATTTTGGTTGTCATCGCTGTATTTCCTCACAAAGCACTTTGCCCCGCTGCGTGTTGGGCTTTTGCGCCGACGCCGAGGACGTTTAAGAAGCCTTCGGAATCGCGGTGGTCATAGTCGCCCACGTCTTCCATTGAGGCGGTTTCTTCGGAATAGAGAGAGTGGGGCACATTTTCCGATGACTGAAATAATACCGTGCCTTTGTACGCGGCGACTGTGATTGTGCCCGTCAACAATTTTGCCACGGGCGCGAGCGCGCCCTGCATCATTTGAGTGGATAAATCGCAGTAATATCCCTGGTAGATTTGTTCGGCGAGGGACGAAGAAATCGAATCGTAAAATCTTCGCGCGCGTCTGTCCAGAACTTGTTGGAGCAGGAACTCGTAACACGCGCCGAGCAGGCAAAGCCCCGGGCTTTCATATACGCCGCGCGATTTAATGCCGACAAAGCGGTTTTCTACGGTGTGAATTCCGATGCCCACGCCGTTTCGTCCGCCTATTTCATTGGCTTTCAGGATTGCGGTTACGGAATTGGTATCCGTGCCATTGATTTGTACCGGGAGGCCCGCGTCTATTCTGACGCTAAATGATTCGGGTTTATCCGGCGCCTGTGCGGGAAATACGCCCATGCCCGGTTCGATAAAATCGGCTGCGATATCGAGGTATTCGAGTTTGCCCGCTTCGTGTGTGAGGCCCAGAAAGTTGGCATCGGTAGAATAGGGTTTTTCGTAAGTGGCTGTGATCGGCAAGTTGTATGCATTGCAAAAATCGATCATTTCTTTGCGGCCTCCAAATATGTCGAGAAATGCGGGATCGCGCCAGGGGGCATACACGGTTACGCTGGGCTTGAGCATGTTGGCGACGAGTTGAAAACGCACCTGATCGTTGCCGCGTCCGGTTGCACCGTGCGCGAGTACATCGATATCGCGACGGTCCATTTCTTCCAATAATCCCCGCGTGGTGACATATCGCGCGATGCCGGTTGTATTCCAATATCCGCCTTCGTAACGCGCTTGTCCAATCAGCATCGCAATACCCGCTTCTGCCAGTTCGGTTTTTAGATCGACCAGTACGGCTTCACGCGCGCCACAGGCGAGCATGCGTTTGGATATATCATCGATATTTTCCTCATCGGGTTGTCCAATATCGGCGGTTAAACTCACGACATTTACGCCGCGGTCAGCCAGCCATTTTGTCACGGTGCAACTGTCCAATCCTCCCGAGGATGCAAGTGCTACTGTTTTTCCGCGCAGTTCATTAAGCGTCATTGTTATTTCCTTTTCAGGTCTCGTCTAAAGAAAAACCCGCACTGGTCAACAGGTCTATCACATTTTCGCGTGCGCGTTGGATGCGAATATCGATTTCTTCAGCCGTAAAAGCGCCACCTGTGCCGTTTACGCGCTCGACGACCACTGGACCATTAAAGCCCGCTTTGAATGCCGTGGCAAAGATGCGTTCAAAATCCACATCTCCTTCGCCGGGAATGGGGAAATTGTTTTCTGCTTTCGGGCCGATGTGATCTTTGGCTATTAATTTACAGGTTTGGTCTGCAATATGGGGAAAATCATCTTCGGGAGAGATTCCTTCGTAATAATGGACATTTCCCGGGTCGTAACACGCCTGCACCGAAGGTCGGTCAATTTCGGGCAATAACCGAGCGAGATGTTTTGCGGTCGCGGTATTGCCCGTATGCGGTTTGGGTGCGAGGATAATGTCTCGTTCCTGCGCATAGGTGCCTGCTTCTTTCAGGTCTGCGACATAGGCTTCGTGGGCAGCACGAAAGATTTCGGGCGCGAGCGGTTCATCGGGAAATCGCCGATACCCACCCACTCCGGCCATCTGAATTGTTTCGGCGCCAAGTGTCCGGCATACATCAATTCTGCGCATAAGATAATGCGCGTTATCTCTTGCCGGGGTGGATCCAAGTCCGATTACGACAGGGGTTAATCCCGCTTGTTCACACAGGGTCCTGGTTCGATGCACAAGGGGTCCATCGGGATCAAAACCGAGCGTATCTTCGCCTTCGTGCGACCAGCCCAGACCCACATAGGAATATCCCGCACGGGCAACGCCTTCAATTCCTCGCTCGAGAGAGTAGTTTGCATAGGGCAGTGTTAGACAGACGAGTTTGATCAAAAGAGACCTCCACACTGTTAGTCGGTTTTTCGCGTTACAAATAGTGCGAGAAATCCGGGCAAAAAGGCAATGGTCCAGGAAAGCAACTTGTAGAGATAATGTGGCCCGCCGAGCGCGTGACGGGTCCAGATGCCCAAAATCAAGAAGGCGAGGCCGGAAATCACGGCGGCCAGAATACCCCGGAGCAATGTGCGCTTCAGGTTTTCGGAGATGGTGCCCACCCACCAGTGGAGCAGGGCCGCGAGGATCCACAATTCCATCCACGCGACGACGATTGCGTCAGAGCGAATGAACGGGCGCATGAGGTAATATCCACCGGCGGACAATATGCCAATTGCGAGGCCACCGAGTGCGCCTAACAAGATCGTTTGTGTTGTTTTGCCGCCATATCCGAGAACAACGCCCAAACAGAGGCACAATAGTGCGCCGTGAATAATGCCGGCAAACATGCGGTGTTTGATCCCGTGGTGCGCCCACAAAAAATCGCCCAGTGTGCTGAGTGCGGCGAGTATGAGCGCAGCGACGAGTGCGCGTAATATTCCGTTGTATTGAACAGTCATGTGTTCCTCCAGAGATTTATTCCCGGTACGCGGGATTGGGTGTGGGTATCACGGCGCCGGTATCCGTCAGGAATTGGTCTATGAGGTCATTCAATTCAGATACGCGGTCGGGATATTCGTCCGCCAGATTATTTGTTTCGCCGATGTCTTCGGTCAGATTGTAAAGTTCTACGCGGTCGCTCTGGTCGTCGTTGTCGCAATAGAACCGGATGAGTTTCCAATCGCCTTTGCGAACATAAGTCGATGGCAGGCCATCTGCTGCCGGCGTATAGTGCGGGAAGTGACAGAAAATGGTGTCCCGATCAAAGATTTCGCCGCGAAGTGCGGGTGCAAAACTGATGCCGTCAACCGATGCAGGTGCTTCGAGGCCGCAGAGTTCGGTCAGTGTGGGAAAGAAATCGATGCTTTGTACGATCGCCTGATCGTTGCGGCTGCCCGCTTCAATCTGACCGGGCCACGCGATAATCAGTGGTTCTCGGGTGCCGCCTTCGTAGGTATTTGCCTTTCCGCCTCTCAGAGGTGCGTTGCTCGTGATGGGTATATCGACATAATCGGGATGGACATTGTCTGTCGCGCTCCAGTGTACTCCGCCATTGTCGGAAAAGAAAATCACGATGGTATTGTCTAAAATTCCCTCTTCTTCAAGCGTTCCCATTAATTGTCCTACAGCGTCGTCCATTGTTTCAACCATGGCTGCGTAAACGGGATTGTGCTGGGGGTATTCGATATCGACTTTTTGCGCGTATTTTTCTATTACGTCCTGTTTGGCGTGCCAGGGAGAATGTACGGAAAATTGCCAGAATTGGAGATAAAAAGGTGTGTCTTTGTTTTGGCGAATAAATTCAATGGCTTCTTGTGCCATGCGATCTTCCAGGTGCTCGCCGGGTTCGCCTTTGTCGGGATAGACTTTCCACGGCGCAAACCACCCATCGGCCAATGGACTGGGGGCAGGTGTGTGCGGGATGTCGATGTCGAATCCGTGTTCAAACGGGCTATAAGGCTCCGCACCCAGGTGCCATTTCCCAATGTGTGTGGTTTTGTATCCGGCATCGCGAAATACCGAGGACAGGGTCTGGTATTCTGTGCTTAAGCGGGTGACACTTTGCGCGATCAGAGCTTTGTTATGCGGTGGTCCTTTTTCGTTTAAAGAGGATTCGAGTACAATGCGGTCCAGATGGCATCCCGGTGTTGTAATGCCAACGCGCGCGGGCCACAATCCCGTCATGATACTCGCGCGGGTAGGGGAACACAGCGGGTTGGCGGCGTACGCATTGGTAAACATCATGCCGCGCGCGGCAAGGGCGTCGATGTTTGGGGTTTTGCAAAATGCGCTGCCGTATAACGATGTATCGCGCCAGCCCAGGTCGTCTGCGAGAATGAATAATACATTTGGTTTGTTGTTAGGCATAAGATCCCTCTATTTCAGACTTTATCAATTCCCTCTTGGGTTTCAGCAATTAGCTGATCGACGACGGCGCGCAATGCCTCTATTTCGGTGGCACCCTCCAGGCAGCGGATGCGAAAATGGTCAACCTGTCGGTCAGCGCTACTGCCGTCACGGATAATTTCGGATACGCGGTGTAATTCATCTTCGCAGCCGAGTGCGTGGGCGTCTTCGTCTAACTGTTCAATTAGTCCGCGTGCGTAGTCGTCGATGTCCATGCGCCCGCCGTCGCGCGTATCCCCAAGGAACGCAAATACCCCGTAGCGCTGTGCAAGCCAGCGATTCTCGGCGATGATTTCGGTGCGTGGCTCAGGGGGCAGGGTGTCCGCTCGCGCCTGTCGCAGCAGCATGCGGATGAGGGATGCGTAGAGTGCGACAATGCATACTGCGTCTTCAACGCGGGAACAGGTGTCGCAGATGCGTATTTCCACTGTTGGATAAGCGTTGCCGGGGCGGATGTCCCACCAGAGTTCGCCGCCGTCTCCGATGAAGTTCAGGCGCTGGTAGTCTTCTACGAGTTGTTCGTATTCGGCCTGGGAGTACAGGGGTCCGGGAAGGCCTGTGCGCGGGAGGGCACTGAAGATGTTCAGGCGATAGGATTTGAAGCCGGTGAGGTTTCCGCCGCTGAATGGCGACGAGGTAGATAGTGCGTGGAGCAGGGGCAGGTACCGGCGAAGTGCGGTCATGACGCGGATGCGTTCATCCGGGTTACCGAAGCTGGCATGGATGTGCATGCCCCCGATGAGCAATCGCCGCACGGATTCCTGGTATGTGACTTCAAAGTCCTCATAGCGCTTTTGGGGTGTGGGCGTCTGTGCTGACCACGACGCGAAGGGATGAGTAGAGGCAGCGATCACTGCGGCACCGTACTGTGCAGCACCTTCAATGACTATCCGGCGGGTCTCCATCAGTGCTGTGCGGACTTCGGCTATTGATGTGCAGACGCGGGTGTTGGTCTCTATTTGGGAGCGCAGAAATTCCGTTACTACTTTGTGCGGTCCGCTGTTTTTTTCGCAAACGGCGAGGATGCCCGGGTCGGGGTCGGCAACGAGGTCGCGGGTGTTGGGGTCAACGAGAAAGAATTCTTCTTCGACGCCGAGGGTGATTGTGAGGTCTTTATCCATATTGGGCCTTTTATGCGATTGATTCGGCCAATTCTGTAAAATCGGCGACTGTTACATCTGCGCGATATGGAGAGTCTTCGTAGGGCAGGTTATAGCGGTTCACGTATGCACCTCGCATACCGCACGCGCGGGCACCTACCACGTCAAATGAATTGGCCGATACCATCATGCATTCGCCTACTTCCAGTCCGAGGATTTGCGCGGCGCGGCGATACACGGCGGGATGCGGTTTGAATGCGCCCATTGTCGTTACGGAGATGACGGCGTCGAAATCCCATTGAATCCGGTTTTTCGCCAGGTGATCGAGAAAGGCAGGATCGCCGTTGGATAGTCCGACGAGTTTGTAACGCGTAGCCAATTTCTCCAGCCCTGCTCTGACTTCGGGAAAGGGTGACAGTTCCTGCCAGCAGGCGAGAAATGTCTGTACTTCCTCTTTTGACATTTCAATTTTATTCAGGGCGAGCACATATACATAAGCCCGTCGCACTGTTTCCAGGTAGCCCCCGTGCCCGAGCATCATGATTGTGTCTTGAAATTGTTCCAATCGCTGACGATAGCGCCATTGCTGCCAGAATTGTTCTGCTGTGGTGTCGGCTCCTTTTTTTTGTAGCATTTCGCCGATAAACGGGGTTAAACTTCCACCCAGATCCAAAATCGTGCCAAATAAGTCAAATGTCAATGCCTGTACTTGGTTGAATTTTGCCATTAAAACCTCCAGCCTACTTTATTTTTTATTTTTGACTAAGGACAATCAAGGGTTGATTCGCTACTGCAAATAGTCTATTTTTTCGGATGCTTACTTCTCCAGATAAAAAAACAGTTATCGCAACAAACGTCCGTTTTGACAATACTCTTCTGTATGTCGCATTAAGCGATGGGCGCGAAATGAGTCTGCAGTTGGACAATATTCATTGGCTGGACTGGTTATACGGGGCAACCGATGAACAACGCGCCAACTGGTCAATAGAACCGGGCGGTTTTGCCATTTATTGGGAAGACTTAGATGATGGTATCGAACTTTGCCATCTCTTGAGTCTTGAATCCCTTTTTTAAGTTGTTCGACAATCATCTGGGCGAGCGTACCGGTACTTTTACTTTCTGACCTGTGCGAGCAGATTCATGGGCGGCGAGAGAAATTGCAATGGTGCGCCGACCGTCGAGACCGTTGGACTGCGGTTGTTCGCCTGTGCGGATGCATTGCAAAAAATAAGTCATTTCTTCCAGCAGGCCGTTGTTCCGCTCATAAGTCATGTGTTCGGGCTTTTCACCTATCCGGTTGAGTGTGAGTTGCGTGCCTGTTCCGCTGGTAATTTTCACTGAGCCTTCAGTGCCCGCCACGCCCAGTTCATAGCTCCCGCCCGGATAAATTCGGCTGCTGCTCAAGGATCCGATTGCGCCTGAGCTGAATTCCAGGTTGATAAAGATACTTTCCTCTACGGTGTTATCTGACGCATCGTCGTATCGCATCACTGCTTGAACTGCGCGCACCCCGCCAGCCATCCAGGTCAGTTGATCCAGTTCGTGGCTGTGCATTGAAAAAAGCCCGCCGTATCTCTCCTTATCCAATTGCCATCCCGCCACGCCTCCAGGTGCTCCTGTGCCCAAACGCACGGTATGCGCCATGCGAATCTCGCCGATTTGTCCTTCGTCGATCAGTCGTTTCATTTCGCGGTACGCATTTTGAAATCGTCGCACATACCCGATCATTAAAAAGACACCGGCATGATCAGCGGCTTCAATCATCGCGTCGCAATCTTCAACCGCGAGTGCCATTGGTTTTTCGCAAAATACATGCGCGCCTGCTGTGGCGGCATCCACTGTAATGGGACTGTGTACAAAGTTGGGGGTTACGACCAGTACGGCGTCTGGGGATTGCTCCGATAACATGATTTGGTGATTGTCGTAAACAGCCGGTTGGGACGCGAGTTTGTCGGATAGAGCCTCTGCCGAATCCCGTACATAATCGCAAACTGCCACGAGTTCTGCGCCTTCTATACTCTCTACGTTGGCGGCGTGACGCGATCCTAACCCTCCACAGCCTACGAGTCCTATTTTGAGCATTTGATCATCCTCGTTTCTATCTCAGGTGAATAGGCGTACCCCGATCCCGAGCTGATGCTTCAGCGGCGAAGCAGGCGAGGTGGGTGTTGACCGCTACGGATAGATTATCGTGGGATTCCGCGTCGGTGGTGATACAGTCGATGAAATGGTCGATCATTTCCTGGAAGGGATGGTGTGATACTGCGCCACTGTCTGGCAATACGGTTGGAATTTCAGATAGGTCGCGTTGTCCCGGGATTTGTTTTGTATAAAACCGATTGTTGCGGATTACGCCTTCGTCGCCAAATACTTCCAGATTGAATACATAGGGCATGAAAAATTCTGTTGATCCGGAGATTTTTCCCGCGGTGCCGCGTTCAAATTGAACTGTAGCTGCGGTTGTTGCGAGATAGGTTTCGGGATGACTGGAATTGCGGGCGGATACTCCGGATACCTGAACGATGGGGTCATTATCCAGCACGTATCGCGCAGCATCCATGGCGTGACAGCCCCCGTGTACAATAGCTCCTGCGGTCATGGGATTCCACCCGGGTTTTTCAAATTTTTTTGGACGCTGATGGGTTGGTCCGTGCCAGTAGTCGGCCTGTACGAGAAGGGGCTGTCCGATCCATCCCTTTTCAATGGCTTGTTTGATGGATAGGACCATCGGGTTCCATCGCAGGACAAAGCTCACGACGGTTTTTACCCCGGCTTTTTGAACCGCAGCATCCATGGCGTGAAGTTCGTCGGGATTCAGGGCCACTGGTTTTTCGATCAGGATGTGTTTGCCGGATTCGGCTGCTGCGATGGTTTCTGCTGCGTGTAAATCCGGGGGTGTGCAAATCGATACCAGATCCACGCCTGGATGGGCGAGCATGCGGTCGTAAGAATCGAATAATTCACAATCTATACCACAGGCAATGGCCTTTTTCTGAGCACTTTCCATTGTGCGGCTGCCAATGGCTACGACCCGGGTATGGGGATTGTTCTGGTATGCTTTGATATGTTCGGTGGATACATTTCCCGCGCCTTGAATTGCTACTCCGATCATTGGGTTTCCTTTTTAGTAATTGTGTACATTGTGCCCGCGTGCGGGGAACCACACCCAATCGATGGCAAAGACCAGAGCCGTGCTCACGGCCTGGGCGACGATCAATCCAATAAAAAAGGGCTTGCCGCGTTCGTAGAGATCCACGCCGCCTATTCTCATCAGCAGCGATTTGATTGCCCAGACGATCACAATTGAAAAGAAGATCTTTGTGACGCCGTAGTTGCCCTGGATGGCCAGGCCAATGGGGTGCAGGGGCCACCAGGGGAGCCAATAGCGCGCGAGTGTGAACGCGGCCATAGCTGCTGCACCGATTAAAGCCCATATTGCCAACCCGCCTTTGCCTCCCATTGGAATTGGGTTGCGGATGGCGTTGATCGCATAGTCAAATGCGCCCGGCGCGGCTTTTTTGAGTCCCATGTTACCCAGGTTGTACGCGCCATAAGCGTATCCCAGGTACAGTGTGTTGGCGACGGAAACCATATAACCCAGGATGAGTGATATCCCGATCATCAGGGCAATTTGTCTGGGTTTTACCACGCGATCTACGGCTTTGACGGATTGTGTCATGGCGGGCATAACATAGCCTTTGCCTGCGCTGTTAAATATCCGCATAAACGATAGGATTGTGACACTTTGCCCGTTGATTGTCGGTGTGCCCCAAATTTGCAATACTGCGTCAAACGGCTGGACCTGATAGTACACGTACACGAGGCCGAGTTCGGCAACTACGCGCGAGAGGCCCAAAAATGTCAACAGGGCAATTGGCAAAAATGTGAGAATGACAAATAGTGCCAGGCCCGCGGCGTATAACCACGTAGCGACAAATAACAGGGAGACGATCAGTCCGATTACAGCCGTGCGATACGATAGCAATTCGCCGCTGTCATCGACTTCGCAATCTGGTTGCACGGCTTTTCGCCAGACATCTGTGAGGTGTGCACGGCCCATCCACAGGCTCCAGATCGCCAGAAAAATGAGTGCGCCCCCGCTTTGCCAACCCAGTGCTGGACTTTGCCACTGGCGGTCTGCTGCGCCTGGCGTGTACCCGAATTTGTTAAATAAAAGGACTTCAAAGCCCGATAAAAACACCCATACCCAAACGCTGAACAGCACGTCCAATCGCGCAAAATAACCGAAGCCAATTGCGTAAAAACTGACTCTGCGAATTAAAAAAGGAAAGTCGGGGTAGAACCGAAACTGCCCGCCTTCAAACGGGATGTGCGGAAAAATCGGTGTGAAGTACGACCCGATGTTCCAGACTTTCAGCAACATCACAAGTCCAAATGCGATCCAGAACAGCGGCGACGAAAAAACCTGAGATAGCCTGCCCCCTTGTTGGGTCTCGGTCAATAGGGTGCCCACTTCTACGATGGGATAGGTCAGGCGTTCGTGATCTACCCACTGTCGGCGCAACATGACGACCACACAAAAGACGGCAAATGCGACTGCGCCGAGGAAGCAGGTCCACCAGAAAAGCGGGGTTACCCACGCGCCGAGTGCGGGGACATGGCCTGCGGGCGTGCCCTCGTAAAACCAGTTCATCGCACCCGTATCATTTTGCGGTGCCAACCAGGTTGGGATATTGTGATGGAGATAAAAATTCCATCCGTTTTCGGGCGTTGCAAAATAATACACCCCGGCTAAGACACCGATGAGGTGTCCGGTAACGCCGTCATAAGGTACAATTGCGGCGACGAGTCCCATCCCCAAAACCACGCGCAATTCTGGTGGTGTGAGAACGAGAGAGGGCAAGAACCGGCGCGCGATGATGTTCAATACGGCAAGCGATAAGAATGGAAAGAGCAGTGCCAGGGGGAAATGGCTGCGGCTGATATTGGAGCCGCTCATGTAGTAGGCCATCCACTCGTCCCACAAGACGGTTGCGACGATGATCACGATGGCTACAAAAATCGCCCGGGGTGTTACGGCGCGACCGCTTTGTACCTCAGTTGTCCGATATGTCGATGCTTCTGCCATCTTATTTTATATGCCAATCGGGGTCTTCGAGGGCTTCATAAACCACGCCGCCTTCGACCTGCATCGGCATGGGTACACCGGTGAGATAACAGATTGTGGGTGCGACATCGATTGAGCGCACTTGTTTTGTGAGCATGCCGGTCTGCTTAATCCCCGCGCCTGCAATTACAAATGTCGAATGCTGCCCGGCCATGCCAAAGCTCACCGAGGGCAATTGCTTGCCGTGAGCACCGTCAAATTCGGGATGCAGTGCATAGACCACGTCGCCGACCAGATCGCTCCACAAGTTGACCATTTCGGCATTTTCGCGGCTCAGAGCCAGCGCGAAGGGGTGGCGCCCGGTGGCTTCGTCTTTGTATTCCATCAGCGCGGCAATTAGTTCTCGACGCACGGTTTCGTAATCTTCTTGAGAAACGATTCCGTCGGGTTCGCGTCCTTCCAGATTGATGAAGATATGCACCAATCCCACATCGCATGCGCGCGTTTTGCTCCAGTCGATTTGCCCATTTTCGTGATATTTTACAAATCCCGTTTCTGTGAGGACTTTGCGGATGTTGACCGCGGGGAATTGATTGGACGTGCCGCCGTGATCGGCCACGACTGCGACGACGGTATCGTCATCGGCAATATCGTCAACGATGCGCCCGATCATGCGATCAATTGACTGATAGGTGCGGAAGACACCTTCGCGCGACCGTTCGAGGACCGATTGCTCGGCACCGCTTGTGGGATCGGCCTGTCCCAGGAAGAAGTGGCTCGTATAATCCGAAGCGTGCGTTTCGATCATGAGCAGATCCCAGGTGCGAGATCCCGTCAGGTACTGCGCCACATCGGCCAGTCGCTGGTGGTGGAATTCCAGCACTTCGAAATACGTGTCGTCGTCGATTGTGCCCAGGGCATCGCGGCCGGGGTTTTGCAAGAAGTTACCGACGTTTTCGTCGATTTCTCGCGCGATTGACGCCGGTTTGGTATAGCCATCGGGAGGCCAGATTTGCGGTACGAATAGCTCGAACATATCGGCATTTTCGGTCAGGGAGATCAGCTTCATCTGTACGTAGCCGCTTACCTGTTCGTCGTCAATTTCAAATGTGTCGAGCCACCAATCGCTCCATTCGCCCGCGCCGAGGTCACACACTTTTGTATCTCCGTCGCGCGTGCGACAGACGGACACGCGGTCGTATCCCTTTGCGGTTGTCGCGTAGATCAAACCGTAGAACGGTTTGGGCGTGCCCTTTTTTCCCCGGTTCATGGGGGCGCGTCCGCGCGCCAGAGGCGTGATCACCATTTCGACTTCGAGCGGTGGTTTTTCGGAGTCGGGTAGCGCTGTCCACCCATCTGCCGCTTTGAGGGTGACGGGATCAAATTCCGATACTGTTTGCAGGGCGCTCGGGTCCAGTGTTTCGGGATCGCGCTGTACGACCAGTCGCCGCGGTGCCCACTTGCCTCCTACAAATAAGTGATAGCCCGCGACCTGGTGGTGATTGGATACACCGGGTCCCGTGCCTTCTACCTGGATTCCGGTCGTTACGGTGGGCGGCCACGACATTTCCCATTTGACCAGAATCGGCGTTTTACCCGCGCGCTCATAAGTGTTCCAGATGTATTCGGATTTGGACAGATCCGTATTGATGCCCCATACGGTCTGGTCCAGCCGTTTGCCCAGGGCGCGGATGTTAAAGTCCATGACCTCGTGATTGCCCGGCCATGATCCCGTGGCTATGGCCGTCCATCCCGGCGGCGTGAGAGTGGGAAACACGCCAATCATGGGGCGCCATGCCCCGCGTTCCATAAGTTTTGCGATATTGGGCATGTGCCCCCAGTCGGCCAGGTTTTTCACAATTTCCATGCTCGCCCCATCCATCCCTATGACAATCGCCTTCTTTGCTGGACTTTCCATATATTCCTCCTCAAAGTGATTGAAGAACGTCTCGCGTTTTTGAGAGCGTTTCATCTATATCTGTTTGTGAATGTGCAAACGATATACTGCCTTGCTTTGTTGCCAGTGGAAAGTGATAGATACCCTTTTCAATCAATGCGCGGCGATACCGCTCGTCAAGCGCGAAATCGTGGTGTTCGGCAATATCGTGCCAATCAACGGGCGCGTGGTCCATAAAATAGACGCAAAAAGCCGATCCCTGTCGGGAAATTGTCACTTCTATTCCGGCTTCTTCGAATAATGCCGTCAATTCCGTTTCCAATTGCTCGCCCGCCGCGTAAAGGTGTTCAAAATCTGCCGATGCGAGTTTTTCCATTGTGGCAATGGCGCCCGCGCATGATATGGGATGGGCGTTGTACGTTCCCGCGATTAACACGCGCTTTGCTGGATTTTCGTGGACAAAATAATCCATGAGCGACGCCCGTCCGCCAATCGCGCCAATGGGATAGCCATTGGCTATTGCTTTGCCAAATACGGACAGGTCTGGCATGATGCCACATATGCTTTGATAGCCTCCCATTGCGTGGCGAAATCCCGTTTTTACTTCGTCGAATATTAGCACAATCCCTCGCGCATCGCACAAATCACGCAATCCCTGTAAATAGCCCGCTTGCGGATGTACGATGCCGATATTTTGCAATATTGGCTCGAGGATCAGCGCGGCAATATCGTACTTGTCCATTGCCCAGCGTACGGAGTTGAGGTCGTTAAAATTTACTACATGTACATCGTCCAATGCGCTATTGGGCACGCCGGCTGAGAGCGGTTTTTTTTTGTATTCACCCGGAGAGACACGCGGTCCGATTGCATCTATCGGCGTCATGACATTCAAAGCCACGTCATTGTGCCAGCCGTTATATCCTCCCTGCATTACGATGACGCCATTGCGCCCCGTGTGCGCCCGCGCGATTCGAATGGCGTGATAGGTGGCTTCCGATCCGGTATTGGTGAGCATGACTTTTTCGACGGACGGTACGTGTTTTACAATTAATGCGGCGCAATGCCCTTCCCAGGGATTGGTGCCCGATCCCATCAGTGTTGTGCCATCGGCGAGTACTTTTGCGACTGCCGCGTTTACATCCGGATCATTGTGTCCGAGAATAAATGGCGCGAATGCCGCGTGATAGTCGATGTATTCATTGCCGTCTGCATCCCACACATGGCTGCCTTGTCCGCGCACAAAGGCAATTTCCGGCGCGACGGCGCGGTTGACTGATACCACGCCTCCGGGGATGACTTTGCGGTTTTTTTGGAAGATTGTTTTGGAAGACGGCATAGCATACGCCCTTAAATCACACGTCGCGTTTGTAGTAATTTTCCCAGCGTTCAGCCGGTTCGTAACCCAAAATGCGTTTTGCTTTTTCCATGGTGTATTTCTGGTGCGCTGTCATACTCACCATGTTGAATTCCTGATAATTATCCGGCACGGATTCGATATCCAGCGCGAGACAACACGCATGCGATAGGTCTTTCCAGAATATGCGAAATGGGGGGAAGTCTTCGCCTTTGATCGGCTCACTCGGCTCCAGACCCAGGCTGTTGAATACAAAACAAATTGTCTGTATATTGTAAATCCGCGCATATGTGCGACAAATCTCGTAGCTGAGCATTTTGGTTATGCCGTAATACCCGGTGCCGGGGGCGCGAGGGACATCGGTGATTTCAAAATCCTGATCGTAATAACTCCGCACCAGTTGTGGTCCCGTATGTACCACTTTTTTGATGCCCAATTCGGCGGCGGCTTTCATGACATGCAATGCGCCCAGTGTACTGACGTGAAAGCTCAGTATGGGGTCGGGACGGTTCACTGTAAAATTCATCACCGCGTCCATGCCGTGCATGGCGTCGCGCACCTGGTCGTAATGGCGCATATCTACATGTTCGATGGGTCTGCCGTCGGGATAGGGCTTTATGTCGGCCAGTATGAGATCGCAATGCGATTCCATATCCGGTATGATATTGGGTGCGATTTGCCCGGAAGCACCCAGCAAAAGTACTTTTTTCACGCGTCACCTCCACGCCAGATGGCTTCAAAATTGTGCTGTGGTTGAAATCCTCGCAACTGAGATCCACTAATTTTGCCGACCAGATATTTTGGATTTGGAATGTCTGCACAAATGTGGTGGAGGGCAAATCGCCTGTTCCATTTCAATTCGGACTGTGCATCTCGATTGAGAGATAGTCGAAATGCCTGCGCGGCATCGCGATAATCGACCCACATGAGGTCTGATTCTTCTGCGGAAGCGTCTTTTTCTGCTATTAGCTTGCCCAATCGCAACACGGTGACGGCTACGGGAAAATCGCGCGCAAATTCGCGCGCTGTCATTTCGCCGAGGTAGCGCGTGAGCTGAAATTTGTCCGTTGATGGCATGGGTCGCCACATTTCGCTGATATATACATCATCGGGATAGGCTTCGAATATTTGGAGCGTGCTTCCATATACGAATCGCTTTATACCGGCTTCTATTCCGGCTTTGAATAAGACATGGGTGCCCCGCGTTGCCAGATCCAGCAGTTCTTGTTCGCTGGCGAGGTCGTCCTCGGGCAGATTGGGTGGTGGCTCACCTGTGTGGATAATAGCCTGCATGTTTCGCACGGCACGCCACGCTACGTCCGGGTCGCGCATGTCGCCTTCAAAATAGGTGATGTTTTCATCCTGTTCAGAAGGCGGGTCGCCCGTTCCCCAGAGTCGCAACTGGTTACTCGGTGCCAATTCTCTGGCGATGGCCTGTCCCAAACGGCTCTCGGCTCCTGTTATCAGTACATTCATAATTTGTCCTCCAGATCAGATTCCCATCCAAATTGCTGGCATAAGCGCTGAATTGGTCCGGGGATTGGCGCGGAGATTTCGGTCCATGTTCCCGATGTGGGATGTGCAAAACCGATGCGGGTAGCCATCAGCAATAATCGGTCAATTTCAAAATGGGATTGAAAAAAGCGATTGTGATGGCGGTCGCCATAGCGCACATCGCCGATGATTGGGTGGCGCAGATGCGCACAGTGGCGGCGGATCTGATGTTGCCGACCTGTTACTGGCATTGCGCGCATGAGCGAATACCGCGCGGTTTCATATCGCCCTACGGGGTATGGTAGTTCAACAGTGCCCTTGCAGTGGAAATCGGTGATGGCTTCGACGGGTGACGATGTGTTGGGCGGGCAATAAGCGTGGTTTATCCGCCCTTTGTCTGGCAAGTATCCGCGCACTACGGATAGGTATTCTTTTTTTATATGTCGCGCTGAAAATGCTGCACCCAATATGCGTGCGATTTCAGGGCGAAGTGCGAATAGCACAACGCCCGATGTCCCGCGGTCCAGGCGGTGAACCGGATAAACCCATTGTCCGAGTTGATTTCGCAATACGGGCATGCAACACATGGCTGACCGGTCCAGGTGGGTCTGGTGTACAAACCAGCCACAGGGTTTTTGAATGGCGACCAGATCGTCGTCGCGATACAGGATGTCCAGCTTCAAAACCAATTCTCGCTACTTGATCTCGAGCAATTCCAATTCGAATATAAGCGTTGAATTGGGACTAATTTGTCCTGCTTGCCGCGCGCCGTAGGCCAGATAGGATGGGATATAGAGTTCCCATTTCGATCCCGCGGGCATGAGTTGCAGGGCTTCTGTCCAGCCGGGAATGAGTTGATTGACGCGAAATTGCGCTGGTTCTCCGCGGCTGTAAGAACTGTCAAATTCCGTGCCGTCGAGCAATGTTCCGCGATAATGGCATACTACTGAGTCGGTTTTTTTGGGTTTCGCTCCGTCGCTGGCTTTGATCACTTTGTATTGCAAGCCGCTGTCCAATGTCACCACGCCTTCTTTTTTCATGTTTTCCGCGAGGAAAGCCTCGCCAGCTTTTTTGTTTTCTGCTGCCATTTTGTTTTTCTCCGCAAGTTGTTGTGCCCTTTGTTCTTCCTGTATCTCGATTAGAGTTTTTAGTGCTTCGTCTGAGGAAAGCAGGGGGGATTCTCCGCTATAACCATCTTTGAATCCCTGTACAAATACATCCAGATCAATTGCCATGCCCTGCTGCTTTTTTAGTTGATCGGACAGATTTAAGCCGAGTGCATAACTCAGCTTGTGTTGCTTGTCCTCGAGGTTGACTTCTACAAATTCGGGTTTTTCCTGAGTCTGGCAACCCAATAAGCCAGCGGCAATGCATACGGCAAAAAGACGCTTCATAGTGTCTCCTGAATAATAGGTAAACGTCCACCTGCGAGGTCTGTCCCGGCAGGTCTGTGCGGGACGTGTACAGACTAAGTAGCCTGAAATCGCGTTTTTACTTCTGATAGCACAATATCTGGAATATCCTCTGTGCGTTCAACTGCATAAACGCAGATGTGATCCGCATCAGCAGCCCGCTGGCGAAATCGTTGGGCATCCCGGTTTTGCGCTACATGAACAGCGGTTACCCGGTTTTCTTTTTGGATCAGGAATTGCATCAGCGCATCGAGGTTGGTGATCTGCATGTCTGTTATGAGAAAAATATCCACATGATTTTTGAGGAGAGGTTCCAAATCGGGCAGATGCAATGCTGTTCCACCACCGAAGTAGCGACACAGTGCGAAAAATACGCGTTTGCGATCTCTTGAGAAATCCAGCACTTCTTTCCCGCTGGCCTGTGCATCGCTAAAATTGTAAACGGCCACGCGCTTGCCCCGTCGCAAATACGCATCGGCCGCGCATCCGGCACCTAAGACGGCGTGGGATATTTCTCGACACGGATCGACCATACTGCCGGAGGAATCGACAATGACCACACAATCGGGTATGCCATCGCCATCGCCGTGGGTTTCGCCATCTCGCCAGTTCCACATCTGGGAAATGCCCGGCATGACGCGCCCAAAACTCGTCCACACGTCGATGTGCTGAACGGGTTTGCCAATTTCCCAGGGCGAATGAGAATGCGGATGTAATCCGCCCACTTTTTCCAGGGGCATGGTTTGTACGGGCAGGCGAAATGCGGATGCGCGCGCCATGTAAAACAAGAGGTCGGCATCCGAGGGCGTGCCTTTGCCCCGGCCCATATCGGGCATCATATTGGCGTCTTGTAGCTCGTCGGCAAAATCGCGCACCATTTCTCGAAAGGCGTAAAATCCCTGCTCGGCAAATTGCGCCATTCCCTCCGCGAGTTCGCCTGCGGAATACTGCTGGGTATCGCCCATCATGCCACCCTGTCCATTCCCATCGTCCATTTCTTTTTGGATCAATGGGGCAATCACCTGTGCAAATGATCGAAGGGTATCGCCCCACTGCGAGGCGTCCAGATAGGGTATGCGGGCGAGCCGATCTACTTCCCCGCGATCTTCTACGCCCAAGTTTTCTCCCCAGAGGCGCTGGTACAATGCCCGAATTACGTCTGTCACTTCACTCGATTCGGCGTGGCGATATACTTCGGGCAATTTCGATTCGCGCTCGCGCACGGCATGGGTATCGACCACTACGTCCGAGAAATATTCGACTACTTGTTTGACCAATGTCCCATCTAATAACACGGGTTTGAGCGCGGCATACAGCTTTAAGTGCGTCTCAAAATCCCAGGGACAAACGGTGTGATGCCCCACGCCGTGATCCAGTAGTGCCGAGGTGGCGTCTTCTATGTCCATTACTTGCGCGAGGGCGGTTAGTCGATTGGCATTCAATTGGATTACTTTATCTGTCATTTGAATGCTCGCGGCTTCGTCGCCTGTTTCGATTACTTCTGGCGTCGGCAATTCGGGAAATAGATGGCGCTTGCGAACAGCGGGCCAGACGCGCTGGATGATGTCGTTGAAGTTCATGGTCAGTTGCCAGTTGTCAGTTGTCAGTTCCCTGCTCCCGGTCCCTCTATTATTTTATCTGCGTACATCTGCGTCATCTGCGGATGTTTTTGTCCCTCTGAGCATTTGGTCGCGGTGATAAATCGCGCCGCCCTCGGCATTGCCCACACCTCCCAGGCGTCCATTGATGTGGATTTCACCAGCTTGCATTTGTTCGCCGATGTATTTGCCGGCGTCTCCCGAGACTTCAATCCGTCCACCAACCATACCTGCGCCCAGATAGTGGCGGACATTTCCCTCGACCTTCAGGCAGCCTCCCATGAGCGAAATGCCCGTGAGGTCGCCCAGGTCGCCCACAATGGTGAGTGTGATGTCTTTGCGAAGGCGGTATCCCATGAGAGATAGGCGCAAGTCGTGACCTGTGAGATCGAGATGGATTTCCTCTTGGGACGATGCGTTGCAAAAGGCCGATAAGAACAAGCCCAGGGGTTCCATAACAAAAAAAGCCGCGTCATTACTTTGCAGGGCGTGCGCGCAAAACGCTTCGATATCGGTCATTTCCCAATCGATTTGTCCCACGATCTGCGATGCCGCAGCATAGGTCGATTCAATGGTTTTGCGATCGGCTTGCCAGAGTCCCTCGCCGACGCATTCGTCGATCAGTGAGCGATAAGCTGCTGTTAACCGATCCATTGTCTCGGTGTGAGATGCGAGAATTTCATCCATGGGCAGGGCGCGCTTTTTGCGCGTATCTTCGACGAATTCGGCGAAGGGATTGCGCTTTGCGGATAGTAAGCCGTTGACGCGCTCTGCGCTTTCAGGGTTCAAATCGGATGGTGCAATTCGGTCAAATTCTCGAAATGGATTTTGTCGCATGTCTGGCTCCTGGAATTACGAAAATTCTGGACGCACAGGCTCTTGGCCCAGATCGCGCATAATTTCCATGTAAATGGGGTGTTCGCCCTGAATGGGTTTCTCGTCGGCACCATTCAAGATGTGGTTGGCAGTCATTAGAGCTGTTTGGATGCGTTCGCTTTGCTCGGTATAGCGCCGAAAGACTTGCCGCACTGCTTCTCGCGCTCTGTGAATGGGCAATACATCATCTCGGTGGTCTTGCGTTTCTTCTTCATCTCGCCATTGAATGCGGTGAGCACAGGTGTATGGCAATATCGTGCGGATATGTTCGATATGTACTTCTTTGTCGCGCAGCACCCAGGCGAGTGCCTGTGCGTAGCGCCGGATGGAGATGGGCAGGCGATTGGACGGGCATGTTTGTACTTCATAACACAGGTAGCCCGTGTAATGACAGCCTTCGCCACAGACTTCATTTGTGCGTTTTTGTCCGTATTTGCAGCAGAAAGACAATTCGGCCAAAAAGGTTCGAACATAGGCACTGGCATCGGCCTGGAAAGGCAATGCGCTCATTTCACTGCGAATGGTTTCGCGTTCAGTTCTCCCCAGGGTTGGTACGGACAAACGCTCAGAGATCGCTTTTCCATAATCCTCGCAAATCGCTTCTATCTCTGCTTCGGCGTTGGAGTTGACCAGACAGGCCTGGAGTGCTTGCTCGCGTTGGGGATCTCGCAGGAGATGTGCAGGAGAGGATTCGGTGCCGATCATCCAGGACAAATTCGCGCCCGGATATTTGGATTCCACCATTACGTCAAAGCGATCCAAAAGGGGGACAACGATGGTATTTGTTCCGCGGTCCTGATAGTTGGCCGTTGCGAACAAACAGTATTCATCGTTGATTTGCATCTGGTTCAGGTAGGACCAGTTGCCGCGATCCACGCCATTGAGGATCAGGCTCTGCTTGGTTTCCGGCAGGCGGTTGATTTCATCTACGACTTTGACGGGTAGGACGGAAAATGCCGACCACACCACATCTTCTTCGCCGCGGTTGAGTGCGCCGAGGTTTGGGCGTCCGACAATTTTTTCTTCGGTCTGTTCGGGATGTCCACTTACTTCGGCTTCCCACACAGCCCCCAATGGCATGCGGTATAATAGCGCGCCAATATACTCTGCCGATGTTGTTTTGCCCAGGCCGGGTTCGCCTACGATCAGAATTTTGCCACCTAATAATCCCGTTAGCGCACTGAGCAACAAAGCGGCATTGTGTTTTTGTCCTTCTATCTCCAGGTCTGCCCGGTTAAAATACAACCGATCCTGGATAAAGGTCAAAATATCGCGTACTGTTTTCTGTAAGTCGGCCATGTTTGTTACTCGCGTACGGTAACGAATCAACGATAGCAGTTGGGTGGTTGGGCGGGGTTCGTCTATTCGTCTATTCGTCTATTCGTCCAGCAGAGCGTCGGCGTAGCCATTCGACGGTGAGCAGTAGCAACACGGCAAAGGCGATCAGGAATGTTGCGACGGCGAGGATGGTCGGGCTGATTTGCTCGCGGATGCCCGCCCACATCTGGCGCGGGATGGTGCGTTGTTCTATGCCGCCCATAAAAAGGACGACAACGACTTCGTCGAAAGATGTTGCAAACGCGAAGAGCGCGCCAGAAATAACGCCCGGTGCGATTAGCGGCAGTTGTACTCTGCGGAACGTGAGGATCGGTGAGGCACCAAGGCTTGCGGCAGCGCGCGTCAGGTTTGTATCAAAGGCGGATAGGGTAGCGGTTACGGTGATTACGACAAATGGCGTGCCCAGTGCGGCGTGGGATAGGATCAATCCGATGTGGGTCTGTGCGAGGCCCAGGGTTGAGTAAAAAAAGAACATGCCCGCCGCGGAGATGATTACCGGCGTGACCATCGGCGAGATCAAGAGTGCCATTGCAAAGCGGCGACCGGGCATGGCGGGGCTGGATAGCCCCAGTGCGGCGAGTGTGCCCAGCGCGGTTGCCAGTGCGGTGGAAGCGATGCCGATGATCAGGCTGTTGACCAGCCCGCGTGTCCACAGTTCGTTTTCGATGATCTGTCGATACCAGCGCAGGGAATACGCTTCGGCGTCCAGGTGCAGCATGCCTTCGGTGAAGGTGAAGTAGGGTTCGGCGTTGAAGCTCAGGGGTACGATCACCAGAATTGGCGCGATCAGGAACGCGAAGATCAGGGTACAGGAGGCCAGGTACGCGACCCGGCCAATGTGTTGTGTCGAGATCATGTTAGCCCAATTTCATGCGGTCAATGCCGACTATGCGGTCGTAGAGCAGATAGAGCGCGATTACGCATACCAGCAAGATGCCGCCAAGTGCCCCAGCCAGGCTCCAGTTTAGAGAGGTCTGCATGTGGTAGGCGATCATGTTGGAGATGAGTTGTCCGGTGCTGCCGCCTACCAGCGCGGGGGTGATGTAGTAGCCTATGGCGAGGATGAATACCAGCAGTGATCCGGCACCTACGCCTGGCAGGGTCTGCGGCCAGTACACGCGCCAAAATGCCTGAAAGGCACTCGCCCCCAGCGACGCGGCAGCACTCATCTGGCTCGGGGGGATGGCGCGCATGATGGAGTATAAGGGCAGGATCATAAAGGGCAGGAGTACATGGGTCATTGCCACCAGTGTGCCAGTCATGTTGTAGATCATGGCGAGGCGGCCGTCGTCGCCGATCAGCCCAATTGTGACGAGTAAGTCGTTGATTACGCCCTGGGTCTGGAGCAGTACGATCCAGGATGTGGTTCTCACGAGGAGCGATGTCCAGAAGGGCACGAGTACGAGGATGAGGAGCAGGTTTGCAATGCGCGGAGGCGAATGCGCGATCAGGTGGGCGATGGGATAGCCGAGCAGCAGACAGATCGCGGTGATGCTCAGGCTGACGACAAAGGTGCGCCACAAGAGGGACAGATAGATGCGGCGCTCTGGGGGCTGGCGCGCGATGGAACTGTCGGGCAGGGGTTGCAGGTCGAGAGCATTGAGGTAGTGCCGCGCGGTGAAACGGTCCCCGGCACTGCGGATCGCGTGCCAGGTTTGCACATCGCCCCAGGCGGGATTGAGGCCGATCATGGCATCGCGATAGGGACCTTCGCGGACGTTTTGCAAATTTCTCGCGCTGCGCGTGAAAACACTGCGCAGGCCCGGATGCACGCGGTTGACGCGGGTGGCGACCCGACCCAGCGAGCGATCTGTGCGTGCTTTTAATAGTTCGCGCGCAGCCGCTGCATACACTGCTTCATCGGGCGCGCTCTTTCCGTCCCACTCTCTCAGCAGGTCGAGGGTTTCAGGCAGGGCATTGGCGACTGTGGGATCGTACACACTGTGTACGAGCATTGTCGCCAACGGCGCGATAAAGGTGACGCCAATAAATGCCAGTAGCGGCAACACCAGTCCCGTCGCACGCAGCCGCGGGCGGAGGGTGTTGGTTTTGATGTCTGTGTTAGAGTTCATAGGTTAGTTTCGAGTTCGCGGCAAAACTCGTGACACTGTTGCGAGTTTTTATCGGCAAGTGCCATGCTTCGTCGCGTTGATATAGTCTCGCATCATGGCTTTACCGGTGTCCACATCGTCAGCATGTATGCACCGGATGGCCTCTTTTATCAATTCCTCTCGAAAGACCGGGTCGCGCTGAACGCGGACCTTTATCGTCTCTTTGAAATCACATGTAAGTGCCATATCTCTCTGTGGCCTTTTTCATCAATGTATGCCTGAATTTCAATCATGCAAGCCTCACTCTTCGCCCTGTTGGATGAGGAGTTTGAGGTCTGCAGGTGTGATTATAGCGGTACACCATATTGTCTCGCCTCATCTGTACGCTTTTGTGCTCTGCTCCGAGGGGATGAATCCGATAGCGGTACACCGTATTGTCTCAGCGTCAACTCGAACTTGTCCTCAGCACGCTGTTGAGGCAGTATATCCTTAGCCTCCTCATTTATTACAACGCTGACTTCCATACTGATCCAGTAAGTCAATCATGCGGCGGTAATCCTCTTAATGCTCAAGCATACTCGCCACTTCAAATGCTGCGATGTTGCGGTTCTCACGGCTAAATTCCACTGCGATCAGGTGGATCGGTTCGCCCCGGGCGCGGTATTTGTCGGCGTAACGTCGCGCCTTTAATTGCGCCATTGCAGCACCTTTGGGAGACATTTCTACCACTTTGAATTCGAACAGGTACACGTTGCCGTTGAATAATACGGCCATGTCCAGACAGCCATGACTGCTGTTGTCTTCTACCGTGATATCAAGCCCCAGTGCCGCAAAATAGGAATAAAATACGCTCGCGTAGTAGCCCTCGTAGTTGGCGATGTCGTTGTTCGTGTACCACTCGTAGGGAATACTGGCGAAGAAGGCGTGGAACAGTGTCTTGAGTCCCTCAAAGTCATTCGCTTCCAGCAGGCGGTAGAGTTGGACGCTGTTCGCCATCTGGCGAGACGGGTCTTTTACCAGGTAGCGCAACAGACTGCGGTTGAGGCTCTGGCGCACCTCTCGGTTGGGATAACTTAGTCGGTAAAGGGGCTCGCCGCCCAAATTCTCTTCACTGATAATGGTTAGATAGCCGGTCTGAAACAACAGGGCCTCGGTCGCTATGTCATCGACATCGAAGGTCGATAGCAAGTCGCTACTGCCCAACATCTCGTCAAGCGATAGGGAACTGATGCGGCGTTTGAACAGGGTTTCAATCAGGAATGTCGGCGTGCCAGTCTCAAACCAATAGGCTTCAAAGCTGCGTCTATGGAACAGTAGGAGGATGTCGAAAGGATTATAGACCTTCTCCTCGCCCCGCCAATTATAGCCGTTGTACCAGTCGCGGATTTGATCGCGGTCCAGACCTGGCAGTTCCGGTGCGAACACCACATCCAGATCCTCTTCAGTGTAGCCGCAGATGGCGGAATAGCCTGGATCCATGGTAATGTCGGTCAGGTTGTTGAGGCCAGAGAACAGATGCACCTTGGAGAACTTACTGACGCCTGTGAGAAAGGTGAACTTGACGTGGGCGTCGTTGTCCTTGATGGTCGCGTACAAACCGCGCAAAAAGTCGCGATTGGCGCGTGCGATCTCTGGCACTTCGAGTGCGTCTAAAATCGGCTTGTCGTATTCATCTACCAGAACGGCTACAGGTTGTCCGGTAAGGTCGTGCAATGCCTCTATCAGATAGGCGAAACGACCCGGTACTGTCTCGGCCTCGATAACCACCCCGGTTCGGCGTTCGATGGCGTTCAATTGATCCATGAGATTCTTTTGTAGATAGCCCGACTCTTTGAAGTTGCCACTGCCAAAGCTCAGACGCAGGACAGGATAGCGAACTGACCAATCCCAGCGGTCGTGGATATAAAGTTTCTCGAACAACGGCTCGTTGCCTTCGAACAGTTCCTTCAATGTGTCGAGAAAGAGGCTCTTGCCAAAGCGGCGCGGGCGCGACAGAAAGTAGTGCTTGCCCTCGTCCATCAACCGCTGGATGTAGACGGTTTTGTCCACGTAATAGTAGCTCTGCTCGCGAATCTCGCGGAAGGTCTGAATACCGATGGGCAACTTGCGTTTATCTGTCGATAAGTTGGGACTCGGATTTTGCATAATTTTATCCGGTCATTTCATGTATCACTTAGATGGGCAGCGCGATACCTCTCTTACTGCGCCAGCCAGGCACTGAAGCGCTCGTTCATTTCGTCGATGTGATCGCTCCACCATTCCCAGGAGTTTCGCAGGGCGCGTTTAGAATTTTGCGGGCTGTTGGGCATGTGGGGGTTCATTTCCACACCCTTTTCGGCGTGTGTCGAGATCAGTGCCTCTGCGGAGATGCGCGTGGGACTGTAGGCGATGTAACGGCCGACGCCAGCTATGGCTTTCGCCGTTGCGGCGAAATGGAGAAATTTCTTTGCGGCTTCGAGGTTCCGTGTTCCCGCGACAATGACAAGCCCGCCTGTATCCAGTATTTGCCCGTCCCACACGATGACAAAGGGCTGGTCTTCCAATACCTGTGCATTGAAGATGCGCCCGTTGTAGGCTGTGCTCATTACTACCTCGCCATCGGCGAGCATTTGCGGTGGCTGTGCTCCAGCTTCCCACCATACGATGTGGTCTTTTATGGTGTCTAACTTGCGGAAGGCGCGATCTACGCCTTCGGGCGTATTGAGCGTGGGATATACTTTGTTGAGCGGCACGCCGTCGGCGATTAGCGCGAATTCCAGATTCGCCAGGGGTGTGCGGCGCATGCCTCTGCGTCCGGGGAATTTTTCGAGGTCAAAGAAGTCAGCCATTGTGGTGGGTTTGTCGCCCTGGATATTCTCTTCGTTGTACGCATATACGGTGGAGTAAAATATCGTTGCCGGACCGCAATCCGTCATCGTGCCGAGCGGAAAATCCTGTGACGCAGGTGTTCCATCGGCTCCCGCTGGCAGCGAGTTTACCGGGATGGGTTCGAGCAGGCCCTCATCGCAGCCTCGTACCATGTCGGGAATTTCCATATCGACAATGTCCCAATGCACATTGCCCGATTCGACCTGTGCGCGGATTTGTGCCAGCCCGCCGTTGTAGTCTTCGAGGTTGATTTTAATGCCTGTTTCAGCGGTGAACGCCTCGTGGTAGCCTTTGACGCATGCGCGTGCATAGGAACCACCCCAGGAGACCACGGTTAGCGGTTGATCGCTGGCAACCGCACGATCTGAGGTCAATATCGCCAGTGCGGTCAGTAATGTTAGATAAAATGCCGTTTTACACTTGTTTTTCCACTTCAAGTTATTTCCTCCTTGTATGGTATGAGTAGAATATCCCTTACTGCGCCAGCCAGGTGCTGAAGCGTTCGTTCATTTCGTCAATGTGAACGCTCCACCATTCCCAGGCATTTCGCAGGGCGCGCTTAGAATTTTGCGGGCTGTTGGGCATGTGGGGTTTCATATCAACATCCTTTTCGGCGTGTTTCGATATCAGTGCCTCCGCAGAGTGGCGCGTGGGGCTATAGGCGATGTAGCTACCGACACCGGCCATGGCTTTCGCTGTTGCGGCGAAATTGAGAAACTTCTTTGCGGCTTCGAGGTTCTGCGTTCCCGCGACAATGGCAAGCCCAGATAAATCCAATATTTGCCCGTCCCATACGATGACAAAGGGTTGATCTTCCAGTACCTGTGCATTGAAGATGCGTCCGTTGTAGGCTGTGGTCATCACTACCTCGCCATCGGCGAGCATCTGCGGTGGCTGCGCCCCGGCTTCCCACCATACGATGTGGTCTTTTATGGTGTCCAGCTTGCGGAAGGCGCGATCTACGCCTTCGGGCGTATTGAGGGAGGCATATACCTTGTTGAGCGGTACGCCGTCGGCGATTAGTGCGAATTCCAGGTTCTCCTGGGGTGAACGGCGCATGCCTCTGCGTCCGGGAAATTTTTCAAGGTCAAAGAAGTCGGCCATTGTGGTGGGTTTTTCGCCCGGGATATTCTCCTCGTTGTACGCGTATATGGTGGAGTAAAACAGCGTTGCCACGCCACAGTCTGTCGATGTTCCGAACAGAAAATCCTCTTCCGCAGGCGTTCCATCTGCTCCCGGTGGCAACGAGTCGATCTCAACGCGTTCGAGCAGGCCCTCATCGCAGCCTTGCGCCCATGTTGGAAATCTCAAATCGACGACATCCCAATGCACATTGCCCGCTTGAACCTGTGCGCGGATCTGTGCCAGCCCGCCGTTGTAGTCTTCGAGGTTGATTTTAATGCCTGTTTCAGCGGTGAATGCCTCGTGGTAGCCTTTGACGCAGGCGCGTGCATAAGATCCGCCCCAGGAAACTACGGTCAGGGGTCGATCTTCCAAAATATCACAGCCCAGAGTCAACATCGCCAGCGCGGTTATTATCGCGGTGCATAATGTTTTTCTCCATTTGGTCTTCATGTCATATCCTCCTCGTCGTCCGGGTCGAGCACCCGGCAGTCTGTTGGTGTCCAGCCGATGCGAATTTTATCGCCTTTCAGCACGGCTCCGTGTCCCACGGTATTGGGTATTTTTGCGATGAATTCCAAGGACTCGCACACGTTCAGGCGAAGGCGCAGATGGTCGCCTAAAAAGGTGATGTCCTCGACTTTTGCTTCGAGTTCATTGGTGTACAGGCCAGGCTCGGGTTCAATGGCGACGCGCTCTGGGCGAATCGACAGCGTGGTGGCGTCGCCGATCTGGCAAGGTATAATGCGCAACGCATGGATGATTTGGCCGCCGGTTTCCACTTCGCAGATGTCCCCATTTACTTTTGTTACGCGGCCGGGCAGGCGGTTATTTTCGCCGATGAAACGCGCTACAAATGAACGCTCTGGCTCTTCGTAGAGGGCCTCGGGTTCAGCAATTTGCTGGATGTCTCCTCCGCGCAGGACAGCGATGCGATTCGACATGACCATGGCTTCTTGCTGGTCGTGTGTGACGTAAACGATGGTTACGCCGAGGCTCTGATGGATACGGCGAATCTCGTATTGCATCTCTTCGCGCAAGCGCCGGTCAAGTGCGCCGAGGGGTTCGTCCATCAGCACCAGGTCGGGTTCAAATACCAGCGCACGGGCGATTGCCACGCGCTGCTGCTGACCGCCAGAGAGCTGGTTGGGGTGCCGGTCTTCCAGGCCGCTGAGGCGAACCAGGTCCAGGGCACGCGCCACGCGTTCGCGACACTGCTCGCGGTCAAATCCTCGTACTTCAAGGGGAAAGGCGAGGTTGCCACCCACCGTCATGTGTGGGAAGAGCGCGTAGTTCTGAAATACCATGCCAATGCCTCGCCTGCGCGGGGGCAGTGCGTGTACAGAACGCCCGTCAATGCGGATGTTGCCCGATGTGGGTGTCTCAAAGCCAGCGAGCATCATCAGGCAGGTGGTTTTCCCCGATCCGGATGGGCCGAGCAGGGTCAGAAATTCGCCCTTTCGGACGCTGAAATTGACGTTTTGGACAATTAGTGTGCGACCGTCGTAACTTTTGCAGACATTCTCAAATTCGACGTAGGCGTTATCGTTTGGGGGCATTCGCGTGTCCTTATCCGAGGTCCAGAAAACACAGATCGGCAAGCTGGCGGATCAGAGTTTGAAGTAAATTCAAAATTACTCAAATGTCAACGTCTTTCCTCTTTCGCCATATCTCGCTTCGCTATATATTTTAGAAGTTATCATCAACATTTATTATCTTTACAGAGGAGCCAGATTGTATGCGGTACAGACGCGTTGTTCTCAAACTCAGTGGTGGTGCTGTTTCAGGTGCTTTGGAATCGGGATTTGACCCGGAGGCCCTCGAACATATTGCCGACGAAATTCTCGATATTCACAGCCGGGGTATTGAAATCGGTATTGTTATTGGCGGGGGCAATATTTTTCGGGGCGAACAGAGTGTGCGGTGGGGTATTGAACGCTCCGAAGCCGATAATATCGGCATGCTCGGCACCATTATCAACAGCCTGATGCTGCGCGGTGTGCTCAATGCCAAAAGCGATGCCGAGGTGCGCGTGATGACCGCGATTCCTATTAACGCAGTCGCAGAACCCTTTATTCGCCTGGTTGCTGCTCGGCATCTCGATAAGGGGTATATTGTCATTTTTGCCGGTGGTATTGGCAATCCCTTTCTCACCACTGATTATCCCGGGGTACAGCGTGCCCTCGAGGTTCGCGCAGAAGCCATTTTGTTTGCCAAGCACAAAGCCAATGGCATTTATACTGACGATCCGAACAAAAATCCCGATGCAAAACTCTATCGTTGCATCAGTCACGATACAATTATTCAAAAGAATCTGGGTGCTCTGGATCAGTCCGCAGTGATTCTCGCACGAGACCATCATTTGCCGATTCACGTTTTCGACTTTGAACAAAAAGGCATGATGCGCCGCATTGTGGAGGGTGAGGATGTCGGCACACTGATTACCCAAACACCAGAAGATGTGCTCGAAGAAGAAACAGTCGTTCAGGGGGACCCCACATGAAACTCCTCGTTGTTGGTAGAGGCGGGCGCGAACACGCCTTTGTCTGGAAGCTCGCTCAGAGCAACAAGATTACCAGGTTATACGCAGCGCCCGGAAGCCCGGGTATGGCACAGTACGCCGAATGTGTTGATATTTCGGATAGCGATCTCAATGGTCTGGCGGATTTTGCACAACGAGAGGGTATTGATATTTCGGTCATTGGTCCTGAAGCCCCTCTTGCAGATGGTATTGTCGATATTTTTACAGAGCGAGGTCTCGTGGTTTGTGGTCCTACACAGGCAGCGGCGCAAATCGAAGCGGATAAAGATTTCGCGCTTGAACTCATGCACAAATACGATATTCCAACCGGTGCTTATGAAACTTTTGTGGATGCGGAAACTGCCAGGGAACGGCTCCGGGAATGGCAACACCCGCTCTATCTCAAAGTGAGTGGTCTGGCTGCGGGTAAGGGAGCGATCTATTGTGAGACTTTGCGAGATTCGTATAAAACGGTGGATGAAGTGATGGTGCAACGCGCCTTCGGCGCATCGGGTGACAAGCTGGTTGCGATGGAGTTGCTCGAAGGGGAAGAAGCGTCGATATTTGGATTTTCAGATGGGAAAGATATTGTTTGTGTTGTGCCTTCGCAGGACCACAAGACGATTGGTGAAGGCGATGTGGGTCTCAATACGGGTGGTATGGGCGCGTATGCACCTGCCCCGGTTATTACGCCGGAACTCTTCGACGATGTTGTTCAGCGCATTATGAAACGCACAGTACACGCTCTGGCACGGGAAGGCTGTCCGTTCAAAGGCATTCTCTACGGCGGTATTATTGTTACGGCTGATGGTCCCAAAGTGATCGAATTTAACTGCCGCATGGGCGATCCGGAAACGCAGGTGGTTCTCCCGTTGATCAAAACCGATTTCGTGGATATAATTGAGGCGGTGTGCAATGGCTCGGTGGCAGATCTCGATATTGAACTGGATAATCGCGCGGCGACCTGCGTGGTTATGGCTTCGGGAGGGTATCCCGAAGCGTACGATACTGGTTTTCCCATTTCCGGGATTGATCGCGCCGAGGCACCGGGCGATGTGATCGTTTTTCACGCCGGTACGGGACGCAATGACGGGCAACTCGTCACCAATGGGGGGCGCGTTATTGGCGTTACTGCAATTGGCGATACGATCAAATCTTCTATTGATTGCGTTTACGAGGCCGTGGGCAAAATTGATTTTGACAAGGCCTATTTCCGGCGGGATATCGGGCATCGCGTTTTGACAAATGCGTGAGCTACCGCTCTTGCGATGGGATTTTTTTGATCTTTGCCAACCAATTTGGCAACTAAGCGTTATAATGTGTATCTTTTTTGAATACCAGACATTTTGGAGGCATACGATGTCCTACAAAGCTGCGGTTATTGGCCTGGGGCGTATGGGCAGTACATTTGACGATGAAATCACGCAGGGCGGGTCTATTTTCTTGCCTTATTGTCATGGTCCCACCTATTGCGCGCATCCGCAAACCGATCTCATTGCGGGGGCAGATCCCCACGATGAACAGCGCGCTCTGTTCGGCGAGCGGTGGGGTATTGATAGCGACCAGTTGTATGCCAATCATCGCGATTTGCTCGAAGATGCTAAACCCGATATTGTCAGTGTGACTACTACAGCGCGTTATCGTCCGCAAATTGTGCTGGACGCTGTTGAAGCCGGTGTGAAAGCCTTATGGGTTGAAAAACCCATTGCCTTTAGTCTTGAAGAAGCCGATGCTATGGTCAATGCTTGCCGGGAAAATGGCGTTCCCATCGCCGTGTATTGCTCGCGGCGTTACAATCCCTATTTCAGCGAAGCTCGCCGCATGATCAAAGCTGGAGATCTCGGCGACATTCTCCAGATTACGGCTTATGCCCAGTGTGGCTTGTCGCACAATGGCAGTCACGCGATTGATACGATTCGTTATCTCGCTGGTGGCGATGTTTCATGGGTTTTTGGAGATATGGCGTCGGATGAAGAAGCCGCATCTGATGACGATCTGATGGGCAATGGGTATCTCGCTTTTGACAATGGCGTTCGGGCGTATCTTCGCGGGACATCGACGGGTGTTGCTTCGTGGGAATTTGATATTATTGGGACACAGGGCAGGGTACGCACGTTATCGGACGCGCTTGAGTTTGAGTTTTTCCAGAGGGTTTCGGGCGGCTTGGGGAACCGGGGTATTCCCGCCAGATCTCCTTTTCCGCAGCCAGCGCGTCCCGTAGGCCAGGGTATTACCACTGTTGATGATTTGATTGATGCTATGGAGAACAACCGACCGCCGCGTTGCTCTGGAGCCGATGGTCGCGCTGCTCTCGAGGTTGCTATTGCACTTCGGGAATCCCATCGCCGTGGCGGTGCCCGTATTGACCTGCCTGTTGAAGACAGGTCGCTCAAGATTTTTTCCAGCGAGACTCAGGCTGACCACACGCCTGCGCGAGTGCGCCGGTTGAATCAGTGAAGAAAGCTAAATACCAAAGGAGATTTTTATGGCAGATCCAGTTGTTGGCATTATTATGGGCAGTTCATCGGATGAACCTACGATGCAAAAAGGCTGCGCCATTCTCGACGAACTCCAGATTCCCTACGATATGATTGTATGTTCCGCCCATCGCAATCCCGAGCGTACCGCTGAATACGCCAGTACGGCAAAAGCGCGAGGTCTCAAGGTGATTATTGCGGGTGCTGGTTTGGCCGCAGCGCTGCCCGGTGTGATTGCCGCGCATACGACTTTGCCAGTTGTTGGCGTTCCATGCGCTTCGGGTGCGCTCAACGGCGTTGATGCGTTATACGCTATTGTTCAGATGCCACCGGGAGTTCCCGTTGCGACTGTGGGTATTGACAATGCACGCAATGCCGCTGTGCTGGCAGCGCAAATTCTCGCGCTTTCCGACGAGGGCATACAAGAGCGCCTGCAAGCGTATAAAGATGCCCTGGGTGGATAATACTATTGCGATTTAACGGAGGTCTTTTTTGCAACGTCATATATTTGTTTTTGTTGTTCTTCTTTTTGTAAGTTGCAACGCACCCAAAACAGATCGCGCATCGAGTACTGACCAGTATCTCATTCCCGCTACGGCAGAGGAGATTCTCAAGCATGTCAAAGATGCCGATGCCAGGGTCGTTCTCGTCAATGTCTGGGCAACGTGGTGTCCACCATGTGTTGAAGAGTTTCCCGATTTGATGGCCGTTTATAATCAGTACAAAGACCAGGGCTTAAAGATTGTCTTTATTTCTGCTGATTCTGAAGGCCAGGCCGATGGCGCAATTGCCTTTCTCAAAGCGCATGGTGTTGACTTTCCAAGCTATATCAAATTGAAGAGCGATGGGGCGTTTATCAATACATTAGACCCCGACTGGTGGGGCGCAATACCCGCTACCTGGCTATACGATAGCGAGGGCAATAAACGCCATTTTTGGCTCGGGAAGACCTCGCGCGAACAATTTGAAAAGAAAATACGCGATGTATTGATGGGGGGCGATCAAGGGGTACTTTAGGGCGCGTCTATTCGAGAATCCAGACTATAGATACTCTCACATCAACAAATATCAGGAGGATTCTATGCGTAAATTATTAGTCATTGCACTTGTCGCTGCGATGGGTTTCAATGCCGAAGCGGCCAAGAGCGAAACCCTCGCATTGGGCGCAGAAGCACCGGCAACTGACCTGGAGATGAAAGGTACTGATGGTAAGATGTACACTCTGGATAGTGTGCTGGGCGAGAAGGGCACTCTGGTGATTTTTTCGTGCAATTCCTGTCCGTGGGCTGTCAAATGGGAAAGCCGTGTAGCCAGTATTGGCAATGCGTATCGCGGCAAGGGTTTTGGTGTGATTGTGATTAATCCCAATGATCCCGAGCGTGCTGCCGAAGATGGTTTTGATGAGATGGTTGCGCGCGCCAAAGCGCTATCTTACGAGTTTCCCTATGTGGTCGATCCCGCATCCCAGGTCGCCCGCGCATTTGGTGCCAGCCGCACGCCCGAAGTTTTTCTTTTTAATGACAAAGGCAAGCTGGCGTATCACGGCGCGATTGACGATAATGCTTCGGATGCCAATGCCGTGGAAGCGGCTTATCTTAAAGACGCACTGGACGCATTGTTGGCAGGAGAAGCGATTTCAATATCCGAGACCAAAGCTCTCGGTTGTAGCATTAAGTTCAACGAAGACTCGTAGGGAAGGAGGATGAAAAGATGAGTGTGTCATCCGCTTACAGAGAAATCATTGATTTTATTGCAGAGGGGATAACCCCCGAAGATTTGGTAGCTTTTCATCCATCTAAAACCGCCAAAAAGCAAGTCGCAGATCTGGTCTATCGCGAGAAAACAACAGGACTTACTGCAGAAGAGACGGCTGAACTCAATCATTATTTGGAACTTGAGCATCTGATGCGTCTTGCTAAGGCTCGTACTCGCCACTATTTGAAAGATGAGTAAAACCTATATCAGCGTTGCCTTGCGACAACTTGTGATAACACGCGCCAGGGGGCTGTGTGAGTACTGCCTGATTCACGAAGATGATGCCTATTTTGGATGCGAAATTGATCACATCATTAGTGTGAAACATGGCGGACCAACAGAAGATAGCAATTTGGCCTATGCGTGTTTGTTCTGCAATCGCAACAAGGGTAGTGACATTGGGTCTATAGTGAGACAAACGGGGCAATTTTATCGTTTTTTTAATCCTCGTATTGATCATTGGGCAGACCATTTCGCTTTGAACGGTGTGAGAATTGATACTCTTACAGAAATAGGCGAAGTGACTGCTCGTATTTTGGATTTTAATCATATAGACCGTTTAATTGAGCGTCAGGAATTGGAGACATTTGGCTATTATCCTCCTCCTGACGCTCTTGTATTAATTTCAAGGTAGCATATCAGACCGCTCGAGTTGTATCGTTTACCCAGAACTAAAAAAAAGTCGTGTGTGTTTTGAAAGGAGTTCTCATTATGACCATGCCGATCACCCCATCTCTTAGCGAGCAACAGATTGCGGATTACCACGAGGATGGTTATTTGATTATTCGCAATGTGTTATCTGCGAATGAAGCGAATGACCTTCGGCGCGTCGTGCAAGAAAAGGTCAAACGTGGTGCGTACCCACCAAAGCTTTCGTATCCCGAGCCGGCGAAGTACACGGTGAGTGGCAACAGGCTCGCAGAACCGGGACTTACTTCGATTTCCGAGCATCCGACGGTTATTGGTGCGGTAGAGTCCGCGCTGGGGCAACCCGCGCATTTGACGGCTTTTGTGGCGTATTTGCGAACGCCGGGTGATAAGGGGGGCGGTGCTCACTGCGATTACAAACGGTGGCGCCCCGTGGGTTCGTCGATGAACTGGGTGTTTGCCATTATTCCGCTGACTGATTTCGATCCTGTGTATGGCCCCTTTCTGGTGTCGCCGAAATCGCACAAACTGACGCGGGTAATCGACGAGGAGGCGCATATTTTAGATCTCACGCGGCCCGATAGGAGTCAATTGCCGGATTTTATCGATCCAGAGCTTAAAGCGGGAGATTTGCTGATTGTCAATGAGCATGTCTGGCATGAAGCACCTGCGGGTACGAGTACAGAAGACCGGTGTGGTATTTTTAATAAGTATTGTGCGGTAAACGCACCGCCTGCCGCGGGATATTATCCGTACAATCCCGCCGCTTTTGAGGCTTTGAGCGACGATGGAAAACGGCTTATTCCCGTGTGTTTTGACAGACCGATTGAGACGACACGTCTGCTTATCGAGTGTCCTAATGGTGGAGAACCGAGGTTCTTGCTGCGACGCGATGCTGAGACGGAGCGCTGGGAGTTGCCGGGAGGCGAGGGTTGGGAAGAGGAGGATCTGGTCGGTTGGGATGTCGGCGCGCGTGTCGGCTCTTTGCAAGAACTTACCAGGACGCAACTCGGGTTGGAGGTGCCGTGGATGTCCTACATTGAGGATGTCGAAGAGGAAGATGGTATTTGCCGCGTTTATGGCTTTTCGGATGAGAATATAGATGTCGATGCGCTGTCAAATGGACACTGCGACTGGTTCACCAGAGCACAGATACGACATCTCGGCGAGGGTGATGCGATTAGTCGCACTGTTGAGCTATGGCAGCGACCAGATATTATCCGCGGCAAGGGCAAGGCGTGTAATCAGAGTAAAAAACAGTTTGAATGAGTTGGATATAAAAGAAAACGGGCAGGAATGAAACGCTACGGGCAGGATACATTTGAGGAGGTTTTACCCATGAAAAAGAAACAGATTATTTCGCGGAACCCAAATGTGATGAGTGGTGCCTTAGTTTTTGCTGGCACCCGCGTCCCGGTTGAGATTTTGATCCAGCATCTGACAGCAGGAGATTCACTCAACAAGTTTCTTGATGACTTTCCAACAGTCTCCCGTGAGCAAGCTGTGGCGTACTTGAAAATGACGCTCGAGGTCGCTGATGCGCGTGCTGCTTGATGAAAAATTATAACTATTCTTTTTTAAACACAACGACGCGATTGGTGTTTGTCCCTTTTTTAAGATTATCGACGCCCCAGACATTGGCGGTTTTGGTGAATTTTTGGTCGTTGATTAAGACGAGCAATGGCGTTAGTCCCGCTTCGATGCCGCACGGGATAACCGCTTCTTCAAGTTTTATTTTGCCGTGTCTGACTTCACCGACTTCAAAGGCGATGTGTCCGCCGGGTTTCAAAACGCGCTCTAATTCCACAAAGACCTTTGTCATTTCGCGTTGCCACTGCTCGACTTTTCTCGCCATGGTGATGGGAACATCCTCGGGGTCTATCCCGCAAAACCAGCATCGCAACCAATTATCCTGTGCGTAGTTGACGACATCGAGAAACGGCGGAGAGGTTACGACAAGGGAGACGGAGTTGGACGCGATTTCGGGAATGCTATCTGAGGGTTGTGTGAGGAACTTTGCCTGGGGAAAGATGCCTATCAGGGTGTGCCGAGTTTGATCATCGCAGTGTTTCAAAAGGTCATGCGTTTTTTTGAGGATGAGATTTTTGACATCTCGCAATGGCGGTGCTTGATTTCTCTTCTGGTTAATTTTTTTTTGTGAATCAACAGAGACAGCCTGATTGGGGGGCAGGGTATAAACAGAGAAAAACCCCGATGAGTGTCCCGTCAATCTACTCAGTGCGACCAGGCGAATCCATTGATCGACTTGATCAGATCCTCCATTTTGTTCTTTTTCTTTAAGATATTTTTTCAGCGAACAAATCTGTTTCAAGGTTTCTGGGTGATAAAAGACCAGTAATTCTTCCGGATATTCATCTACATCTTCGAGTTCTATACGCGATAGTCTGTTGGCGACTTGATCTACAGTGGGTGGATTCAGGCGGGGAAGCGTCATAATGGAACTCAACGGATTAATATCGCATCCCATGGGAACGCGCCCCAAAAGAGCAGATTCGATAAGTGTTGTACCTCGTCCAGCAAAGGGGTCATAGACCGCGTCGCCCGGTAAGGTCAACCGTTCGATAAAGAATCTGGGGAGTTGGGGCTTGAAGCATGCCCGGTATGATATTTCGTGGAGCGCGTTGGCCGCTCTTTGTTTTGAGGTCCAAAATTCGTTTACGTAAGTTTCAATGCGAATCCGCTCGCATTTAGTGGTGGCTTCCGTAGAAGTCACAATTGTATTTTTGCCAAATGTGCTAAAGTCCGCCAGTTCCCGTTTGAGGCAGTCAGATGTAGAGGATTCTATCACTAATGTCAGTTGTTTCGCAGTCATATATGGATTCTTTATAGAAAAGTTCATATTTATAGACACAAAATTGCCCGGTGTCAAGGAGGAGGGATATTCCATTCGGTGAATGGAAGCGGGTCATGAAAATAAAAAAAGAAATATGCCGAGATCTCGATCAGGCGATAGGGCGGGAGTGGCTTGAGACCAATGGCCTGGGGGGATTTGCGTGTTCGACTATTATTGGGATGAACACGCGGCGGTACCACGGCTTGCTCATTCCCGCACAAGATGAGTCGCACGGTCGGTTTGTGGCACTGTCCAAATTTGAAGAGACGCTTATCGTGCCCGGCGCAGGGTCTTTTGAACTGAGCAGTAATTGCTACGCTGGCGTGATTCACCCGAACGGTTATACCCATCTCGAACATGTCCGCCTGGATCCTTTTCCCATCTTTACCTATTGTACTGACGATTTGTGTTTTGAAAAGCAAATTTTTATGGTCTATGGTCAAAATACCACTGTGATTTCTTACGGTCCTTTTGATCGTTCCGTTATGCTCGCGCTGCGTCCGCTCGCGGCTTTCCGAGATTACCATCACCTGATGCGCCAGAATCATTCGCTCAATGGCGATGTCGATATTTGCGATGGTTTGATGAGTTTTCAGCCCTATTCGGAATACCCGCCTTTGCATATCGCGCACAATGGAGAATTTCAGTCGCGTGGCGATTGGTATTACAATTTTGAATATGCCGTTGAAGCCTATCGCGGTCTGGACAATCGGGAAGACCTGTATTGTCCCGGAGAATTTACCTTTGATCTCGAAGCGGGCGAATCCGCGCATTTGCTCGTCAGCCTTGAACGCGGTACTTGTGATGAGGTGAATGCGCTTCGGCAGGCTGAGGTAGATCGCAGAAATAAAATTGTTCAATCAGTTTCCAAATGCACTGGTCTCAGTTTGAGTGCGGATGCGTTTCTCGTTAGACGCAGCGACGCACGCGCTACTATTATCGCGGGTTATCCCTGGTTTACGGATTGGGGGCGCGATACGATGATTGCGCTGCCAGGTCTGTCGCTGGTGACCGGACGATTTGAGGAAGCCCGCGATATTCTCGCTGCGTATGCACATTTTTGCGACAAGGGGGTAATTCCAAACCGTTTTCCCGATTGCGGTGATATACCTGAGTACAATAGCGTGGATGCAACCCTGTGGTACGTCTATGCGGTGGATCGCTTTCTGGCGTACACAGATGATTATGCGTTTATGCGCGAAAATCTCTGGCGAGTGCTCCAGGAGATCATTCACTATTTTGTTCGGGGAACGCGCTATAATATTCATCTGGATTGCGATGGGTTGCTCTATGCCGGGGAACCCGGTGTGCAACTGACATGGATGGATGCTAAGGTAGGAGATTGGGTCGTTACTCCGCGGCAGGGCAAACCCGTTGAGGTCAATGCGCTGTGGTACAATGCGCTGTGTGTGATGCGGAATCTGGCTGACAGATATGGCAAATCCGATCTCAGTGTCGAATACGCTGGCCTTGCGGAAAAAACAGCCGCGAGTTTCGCGGAGGCATTTTGGAACCCCAGTGCTGGATGTCTGTACGATTGTCTGACCGATACGGTGTCCGATGCGGCAATTCGTCCGAATCAGATTTTTGCCCTCAGCCTGCCGCATCGCATGCTCGATGCCGTGCGTGAACGCAGTATTCTCAATGTGGTCGAACGCGAGTTGTTCACGCCTTATGGTTTGCGAAGTCTATCGCCGTCCGACGCGGCATACAGGGGCACTTATGGCGGCGACCCATGTAGTCGCGATGGCGCGTATCATCAGGGGACGGTTTGGGCATGGCTTATGGGGCCGTTCATTACTTCATGGGTTCGCATTCATGGCAAGGAGGCAGGTGTTCGTGCTAATGCAAGACGTATGTTGCGCCCTTTGTTGCGGCATGTTGAAGCGTCAGGCCTGGGACATATTTCTGAAATTTTCGATGGCGACCCGCCCCATGCATCTCGCGGTTGCTTTGCCCAGGCTTGGAGTACTGCGGAAGTTTTGCGTGCTTTTGTGGAAGATGTGCTGGATCAGGGACCTGAAAAAAATCCGCAGATGGACGCAGATGGACGCGGATGAACTGTGCTGGATCAGGGACCTGAAAAATGAAATAGAGGGGATATATGAATGAGATAGATCAAAATGGTCGTGAGCCAGTTGTGACAAAGTGGGGACGCATTGAGATCGATTTCGAGAGTGATAAAGATTACGGAAATCCCATTCAAGAAGCGGCATTGCAGGTGGTGTTTACATCGCCTTTTGGATCGGTCTATAATGTGATGGGATTCTGGGATGGTGGGCGGCAATGGCGCGTGCGGTTTTGCCCAGATGAAGAGGGCGAGTGGTCGTATGCGACGTTTTTTTCAGATGCGGAAAACACGGGATTGCACAATCGCGAGGGGCGTTTTACGTGCGGGCCATCGCAGACGAGCAGTGAATTTGATGTTCACGGCCCGATTGCGCTGTCCGCAAACAGGCGGCATTTTGTTTATGCGGATGAGAAACCGTTTTTCTATATGGCAGATACAGCGTGGAACGGGTGTTTGCGGTCAACGCGGGATGAATGGCGCTATTATCTCAGCGAGCGCGTGCGACAGGGATTTAATACCGTGCAATGGGTGGCTACGCAGTGGCGTGCGGCTCCAGATGGCGATGTCGAGGGCAACCGGGCGTTTTCCGGTGTGGAGAAGATCGCAATAAATCCGGCTTTTTTTCAGCGGTTGGATGACTGGGTGGAGATGACTTTTCAGGCGGGCCTGGTCAATGCGCCCGTGATGTTGTGGGCACTGGGAGGGCGCAATCATCCGGAAAAGAGTCCGGGCGTCTCGTTGTCAGAGGACCAGATGATTCTGCTGGCTGAATATATGGTCGCGCGATGGGCGTGTTATCCCGTGGTGTGGATTCTGGGTGGGGATGGCAATTACGATGGTGAGAATGCTGAGCGATGGCAGCGCGTTGGTCGCGCGGTTTTCGGGAAAGGTCCACACGCACCTGTGGCGATGCACAGTTCGGGGCGGCGATTTCCGACTGATGAATTTCGGTCTGAAAATTGGCTTGATGTGGTGGGTTATCAAAGCGGCCACGGCGACAGCGACGAGACTTTGCAGTGGATTGTGAGGGGTCCGCCTTCGGAAGATTGGAAAAAGACACCGCGCCAATTTTATATTAACATGGAGCCTTCTTATGAAAATCATGTGGCCTATCATTCAAAGCGGCCACACGATGCAGCGTCGGTGAGGAGAGTGCTGTACTGGAGCCTGCTCAACGCGCCAACCGCTGGCGTGACTTATGGGGGACACGGCGTGTGGGGGTGGGACGATGGCAGCGGGCCGCCTGTTGACCATCCCTATACGGGAACGCCCCTGCCTTGGCATGACGCGCTGATGATGGATGGGGCAGAGCAAGTGCGGCATCTCGTCAATGCATTCGATTCTATCGGGTGGTGGAATTTGCGCCCGGCGCCAGAGTTGTTGGGCGCGCAGCCCGGCGAGCGAGATGTACACAAACACATTTTGATTTCTAAATCTGTGGCAAATGATCTCGTGGTTGCCTATACACCACAGGGTGAGGCGGTGGAGGTGATGGTGGCGGGTTTGGCACCACATCTGCGGGGTATCTGGTACAATCCGCGCGATGGAGATGTCGATGCAGCAGAAGTGCGCGAGGTCAATGGCAGGCGCGTTTACGAAGCACCGGGAGAAGGCGATTGGCTTCTGGTTTTGGCATGAGGAGATGATATGGATCACACTTTTGAACAGAATTGCACGGTGTCTTATAAGGTTCTCAGTCCCAATACCCGCGGATCAGATCACCATTACGAAATAGATGTCTGTGCATCGGCAGAGGAGTTGCGGCAATTTGACCGGGAAGGGTATCTGGTGCGCGAGGGATTGTTTGCGGGCGAGGACTTGAAAGCATTGCAAGACGCGCTGGATCGGTTGGAGGATCGGGAATCGGGTGCGTTTCGAGATACTGGAAAGCGGTCTTGGGGGCGTATCCCGCGGCATTTGATGGACAAGGATCCGGTGTTTTTGGATTTGTTGAAGTTTTCTCCTGTACTATCAGTGGCGCGGGCGATGATGGGGCCACTGGTCAGGCTTCGGGGATTGAGCGCGCGGATCAGTTATCCGGCTGAAACGCCTCATCAGACCCCATGGCACCAGCATTTGCGCGTGGTTTCCAATCCTTTGCCGCCGTGGTTTTCCAGACCACATGGGATAGATGCTCTGATTTATCTGGATGATTTGAATGAGGATACGGGGGCTGTGGGAATTGTGCCGGGGTCGCACAATTGGTTGGATAGAGCACCGCCTCCCGATACTTATGAGCCGGTTGAGGGCGAGCTTGTGGTCCGCGTGAAGGCCGGGGGCGGCGTGTTGATTCACAGCAATCTCTGGCATCGCGGATTGCCGACGTTGAGAACAAAGCGCAGGATGTTGATTTTGAGTTATACGCCCACCTGGTTGCGCCGATCACCCCACGGGGGACCGCCACCCGGCGACGGGTTGACGCAGGCGATTTTAGAAGGCGATGACGAGGAGGCGCGTATTTTGTTGGGTAAAGGTGGATATACTTAGAAGTGTGAAGTGTGAAGGTTGAAGTGTGAAGAAGCATCCGCTCTGGGGGTGTGTTGGGCGGACTTCTAACTTCTAACTTCTAACTTCTAACTTCTAACTTCTTACTTGTTTCTAAAGGAGTGATATATGAGCAGGGTAGCAGTTGGAGAATTGAATGTAGATGCCGCGCTCTACGCATTGGTCAAAGACGAAATTGCGCCCGATACGGGCGTGGATGCAGAGGTTTTTTGGCAGGGGTTGGAAGAGATTGTAAGAGATCTGGGGCCGGAGAACCGGCGTTTATTGGAGAAACGCGATGTTTTGCAGGCTAAGATCGATGCCTGGCATAAGGGGCGCGAATCTATTGATGGGGAAGCGTACAGGGCATTTTTGCAGGAGATCGGGTATTTATTGCCCGAAGGGGATCATTTTCAGGTGTTGACAAATGGCGTTGATCCAGAGGTTGCGACAGTGGCGGGACCGCAACTGGTCGTGCCGGTGGATAATGCGCGTTATTGTTTGAATGCGGCCAATGCGCGCTGGGGCAGTTTGTACGATGCGGTGTATGGGACAGATGTGATTCCGGAGGATGATGGCGCGGATAAGGGAACGGCTTATAATCCCGTGCGCGGTGAGAAGGTGATTGCCAGAGCGAATGAATTTTTGGATGAGACTGTGCCGCTGTCCAATGGGTCTTATGTAGCAGTGACGGCGTTTGCTCTGGGTGAAGAGGGCGAGCAGAAGGTGCTCATCGCAGAGGTTGATGGTCGGGGTACAGGGCTGTCAGACCCGCATCAGTTTGTGGGTTATGCGGAGCGAGATGGGGCACTGTCCAGCGTGTTGTTGGCGCACAATGGGTTGCATATTGAGATTCAGATTGATCCGGGCCATCCCATTGGCAAAGACCATCCGGCAGGGGTGAAAGATGTGGTGCTGGAATCAGCAATTACCACGATTCAGGATTGTGAGGATTCCGTATCGGCTGTGGATGCCGCGGACAAGGTGCTCGTGTATCGCAACTGGTGCGGTTTGATGAAGGGGACGCTGGAGACGACTTTTGAAAAGAATGGACAACCTCTGAATCGCAAATTGAATCCCGATAGGAATTATATCCGTCCAGATGGCGGTGCGTTGACATTGCCGGGGCGAAGCACGTTGCTGGTGCGAAATGTGGGTATTCACATGTACACCGATGCGGTGACGACTGCCAACGGAGAGGCGATTCCCGAAGGGTTTCTGGATGTGATGGTAACGTCGCTGGCGGCTATTCACGATTTGAAGGGCAATGGCGTGTTTCAAAATAGCCGCTCGGGCAGCGTGTATATCGTAAAGCCCAAGATGCACGGTCCCGAAGAGGTGGCGGCGACGGTAGAATTATTCGGGCGTGTGGAAGATGCGCTTGGACTTGAGAGAAATACGCTGAAGATCGGGATTATGGATGAGGAACGGCGCACGACTGTCAATTTGAAACGCGCTATGTGGGAGGCCCGAGAGCGCGTCATTTTTATCAATACGGGATTTTTGGATCGCACGGGTGATGAGATGCACACGAGTATGGAAGCCGGTGCTATGCTTCCCAAGAATGAAATTAAGGCGCAGCCGTGGTTGTCGGCTTATGAAGATTGGAATGTGGATGTGGGGATTGAGACGGGGTTGATCGGCAAAGGGCAAATTGGCAAGGGTATGTGGGCGATGCCCGATGCGATGCGGGAGATGGTGGAGACGAAGATGAATCACCCCGAAGCAGGGGCGACTACTGCGTGGGTTCCTTCGCCGACGGCAGCCACATTGCATGCGATGCACTACCATCAGGTGAATGTTTCGGCGCGGCAGGCAGAACTCGCGAGGCGAGAACGCGCGAGTCTGGAGGCGATTTTGACGCCGCCTTTGCTGGATAGGGATCTGACGGCTGAGGAGATCGCGCAGGAATTGGATAATAACGCGCAGGGTATTTTGGGTTATGTGGTGCGCTGGGTCGATCAGGGTGTTGGCTGTTCTAAGGTGCCCGATATTCACGATGTAGGTCTGATGGAAGATCGCGCGACATTGCGTATTTCGAGCCAGCATATTGCCAACTGGCTGCATCACGGGATTGTGAGTGCAGAGCAAGTCCGCGAGACTTTTGAGAAGATGGCAGCGGTTGTCGATCGGCAGAATGCGGGCGATCCGGCGTATCGCAATATGGCTCCAAATTTTGATGAGAGTATTGCGTTTCAAGCGGCGCTCGATCTGGTTTTCAAGGGTCGCGAAGTGCCCAATGGATATACTGAACCGGTTTTACACGTGCGACGGCGAGAGGTGAAGGGGGAAGTGTGAAGTAGGAAGTGTGAAGGGTGAAGGGGGATTTCACACTAAGACACAAAGACGCAAAGATATAAGGGGAAGGTAAGAGGCAAAGAGGGGCTGGAGACTGGGGGCTGGGGCTGAGGAGGTGGTTGGGACTGACAACTGACAACTGGCTACTGAACTATGGGGCGAAAGCTGCTGGTTTTTGATGTGGGCAATTCGCGTTTGAAGGCGGCGTTATACGATGACGACCGTCTGATTGCGCGTGTGTCTATTAGCGGAGTTCAAGATGCGACACAGGTCGTGAATGTGCTTGAATCGCGTTTTGCCCCGAGAGGGACGCCTGATCGGTGTTTGGTTGCTTCTGTGGTGCGCGGCGCAGATGAGGTGATCCACAAGGCGGTTCAGACGGTATGGGCGATAGCGCCGCAGGTGGTTGATACAGAGATGGATCTGGGGATTGATGTCTCTGTGCCCCGTCCCGACCATGTTGGTATTGACCGGCTATTGCAGGCGAGCGAGGCGTTTCGCATTTGCGCGGGAAGTGTGGTTGTCGCTGCTTTTGGCTCTGCGCTGACTGTGGATCTGGTGACGGCAGATGGTGTTTTTCGCGGGGGGACGATTGCGCCGGGTTTGGGTATGGGGTTGCGCGCGCTGTACGATGAAACGAGTTTGCTTCCCCAGGTGGCGCTTCAACCGCCGGATTCGGCTGTTGGGACGGATACGACTTCTTGTATCCGGGCGGGTGTTATTTATGGGGCTGCTGGTGCCGTCGAGCGACTGTTTAGTGAATTGGTTCCAGATGGGGGGGCGACGCTTGTTTTGACCGGGGGAGATGCCGAGTTGATTGCGCCTTTTGTGAAATTTCCTCATCGGGTGGAGCCAGATCTGGTCATGCGTGCGCTGGTTTCTTTAGATCGCAGGATTTTTGACGGTTAAGGGGAAAAGGTTGTGGCGTTGAGGAGAACGATGCGGTCGCACGCGGTGGCGGGATAGTCCCTTACGGTGATGGTTTTTTCCGAGGCGGATTCGATTTCGTAGCCGGTGTCTGCGGCTAATAGATAGGTACCAGGGAGGGTATCGGGTTCGGACAGGGTTTGCGATATATGATAGGTGCGCTTGTCAATTGAGGTGACGTCGAGGGGGGTCTGCGCCTGCGGGAGTGTGAGGGTGTGACTGCCGCAGCGGAGTTCGGTGCCGCAGAGCAGATAAGCCCGTTGGAGATTGCCCTGATTGTCGATGGATGCATATGCAAATTGGCCTGTGATGGAGACGGGTCCGAGGTCGTGGATTGTGCCTTCTGGGGCTGAGAGAATGTAGTCGGTACAGTCGTCGCGTTTTACGGCTATTGCCATGGTGCTGGTGTCGGGGTCGTTCAGAATGAGATGTGCGGATTGGATGGGTGATTTGTTGGTGTAGGGTGCGATGACGGCGGCGTACTGACTATTTGTGTTCGCGTCGTGTTTGCGTTCGGCCAGGATTTGCTGGACGGGTGGGGCGTTGAGTTGGTCGCCCAGGTCCGAACGCCAGCCGGGCGCGTCTGCGAGCAGGAGGCGATGGATGGGGTTGAGCAGGGTGAGGTCCATTCGCAGGTCCTGGTTTTGCCATGTGGCGGTGAAGGGGGCTTGGGGATGGTCGGCTCGGATGTTGTCGAGCCATTCGATTTGTTCGTCAACGGGTTGGGGATCGGCACCGCGAATGTCCGTGAGGTGGCCGTTGCAGTGGAAGCCATACTGGTGGAGATTGCCGCCGTTTATTCGGAAGATGTCGATGGCGTAGGTCTGTTCGCCGGGGATCTGGATGAGCGCACAGGTGCGCTGGTAGCGATCGCACTGTTCGTAAGGGGCGGCGGATGCCTGGACGATTTCGACGCCTGCGCCCGTGCCGAAGAGTTGTAGAGTGGCGGGTTTTGGGTTGCCGCTCTGGTTTTGGGCGTCAACGGTGACGATGTTGTGGGAGAGGGTGCTTTTGGTCCAGGCATTTCTGGGGTCGTCCCAGATATAACCCCTGTCTGCAGCCATTTCTCGCCCCTGGGCGATGTAGATGATGCCCAGGCTGTCGTAGTGGCGATGGCCGCCATAGCCATAACCGTTGAAGTAGAAGGCGGTGTGGCCTTTCGGGTTTCCGCCGCGCAGGACAGCGACGTGCCAGCCGGGGAACCATTCGGTGTGGTGGGGCAGGTCGGTATTTTGTTCGGCTATCAGATCGGGATCCCGATGCCAGAGGGCGTATTCGTCGCCTTTTTGTGAGAGGGGGGCGTTCTGCGATTTTTCCAGCAGGCCGGCGTAGCGATTGCCGTAGTGGGCGCTCAGGACTTCGGCGTAGATGGGGTCAATGCCTCGGCCTTCCCGGGAGTCTCCGATGACGGGGTCTTGCAGGTTTGGGTCGAGCATGCGGACCATGCTTTCCAGAGCCAGGCGGTAGCGGTCAAAGTGTTGAAAGGGGTCCAGGTTTTTGAGGACTGGACCGGTTTCGGGTTCGTAGCCGTCGGGGTCGGAGTATCCGACGAGCAGTTCTGGTATGTCGCGCAACAGGTTGAGGTGCATGGCGGAATAGGAGGGGGATTCGGTGCAGAAGCCGTCGAAGTGGAAGGCATCTTCGAGGAGGGTTTCAAGGCCTTCGATGGCGCGGCGCACGCTTTGCGGTTTGTTGCAGAGTATGCCAACGGCGGCACTTAGTGCGCGGCCAGGACCACATTTGTTGTTGATTTCGCTCCAGTTTTCGGTGTCTGCACAGCCTGATAGGATGAGGTCGTTGACGATGCGTTGATCCATTTCGGGTGTGAGGACGGGTGAGCCATCTGGATACTGGGCAGTTCGAATGAGGTCGTAGGATAGGGTGACCTGGAGAATGGCTCCGCCATCGGAGCCGCTGCAGCCAAAGCGTCCGGCGCCCCAGAAGCCGTTGTTGAGGATGGCATGGTCGGCCTCGCGATGGCGACCTTCAAAGGCGGTGATGATGGTTTCGACGGGAAAACGCCCGGCACGGGGATATTTGCCCAGGGAGATGGCGGCTTCGGCTGGCGGGCAATCCGCTATGGTGCCGTCGTAGGAGTGGAAGAGCCAGTTGGGGTATCGCCGCGCCATGCAGTCCAGGATCCAGGCGCACCGCTGGGCGTATAATACGTCATCCGTGAGGGCGTATAATTTGGCAAGCGGTAGCATTTGTTCAAAGATCCAGCGGCTTTTTTTTGTGCGGATGATGCCGGTCCAGCTCGTGTGTACGGGCCACCGGACCCATTTGAAGGCGTGTTTGCCCGATTTGTCTTCGGGGTGGGCGCGTTCTTCGTCGGTGAGGTAGTAGGTGAAGGTTTGGTTCATTCTGGGCGCGGTGATGCTGCCGATTTCGGGATAGTTGGTGTTGGGGTATTCGGTTTTGCAGTATTTGCAGATGAGCCTGTCTGGATCGGTGGGATCCCATTCGTACAGGCCGGTTTCGCCCATGGAGGAGAGGCGGTTGACGCAGGCGGGACAGTTCTGGCCGTATTCGGGCCAGGGGGTGAGTTCGGGCATCATGGTGTCGATAAAGTCGCGGTTCTGGTCCATGAGGTGGGCAACCTGTTGTTTCCAGTCTTCGAGGATGGCCTGCGCCCAGGGATAGCGTCTGAGGTTTTCACGGGCGTTTTCGACGTTGAGGAGGGGCATGGGTACTCCTGTGGAACGCGTTGGTTTTATCGCTTTTACTTTTTGCAATATATTGAGAAATAGACTTTGTGTCTAACCAAAGAATGGACGCACGATATAACTGTTTGTATCTCATTTCTTGCGTCTTGTATCTCTCTTTTGTAATATTTTCACTGACCAGACGCGTAATACCAGAATACAGGCTATTTATTTTGGAGGAATACGATGGGAAAGCAGCAGATAGCAGCAACAACGCTCAATAAAGACGATTTGATCGTTATTTGCGGGGCGGGTGGTTTTATTGCTGGTGCGCTGACGCGATATTTTCATGAACAGGAGTTTGTGCGGCTTCGCGCTGTTGATAAGAAGCCTTTGCCCGAATGGTACCAGCGCGTGCCGGGGGTGGAGAATCTGTGTTTGGATTTGAGCGATGAAGATAATTGCAAACGCGCCGTTGAAGGGGCTGCTGAAGTTTACAATCTCGCGGCGGATATGGGTGGGATGGGGTTTATTGAGCGATTCAGGGTCGAGTGTTTGCGGAGTATTCTCATTAATACTCATCTGATTGAAGCAGCTTATTGGGCAGGTGTTGAGCGGTATTTCTTTTCTTCTTCTGCCTGCGCGTATAATACTGAATTGCAGGAGGATCCCAATGTGCGCGCACTCAAAGAATCAGATGCGTATCCGGCTATGGCAGAGCGCGGATACGGTTGGGAGAAGTTGGTTTCGGAGATGTTTTGTGAGGAGTACTGGTCAGAGCGCGGGATGAAGACCGCGATTGCGCGGTTTCACAATGTGTATGGTCCTTATGGGACGTGGGATGGCGGACGAGAGAAGGCACCTGCAGCGCTTTGCCGCAAAGCGATTGAGGCCAAAGATAGCGGCAATCTCGAGATTGATATTTGGGGCGATGGCAACCAGACGCGCAGTTTTATGTATGTTGACGATTGTATTAAAGGCGTCGATATGATTATGCACAGTGAAGACTTGATTGCAACGCCTATCAATCTGGGTTCGAGTGAATTGGTTTCTATCAATGAACTGGTGAGTGTTATTGAGGAGATCGGCGATGTTAAACTCAATCGCACGTATGATTTGACTGCGCCTCAGGGCGTTGCCGGGCGCAATAGTGACAATACCATGATTAAAGAGATTCTCGACTGGGAGCCAGATACCTCTTTGTGCGATGGTATGGCTAAGACTTATGCCTGGATTGCACAACAATATGCGGACCGCAAAGCGGGTAAGCGAACGGTGAGTTGAGAGAAGTGTGAAGTAGGAAGTGTGAAGTGTGAAGTAGGAAGTGTGGAACGATGTACAATTGGTCGCATTCCAGACCAATTCACTGTGAAGAAGCACCCGCCATCTGCGTTCATCTGCGGATGCTTTTGGAGAATTATATGGGCAAAGATATTACGAGCGTTATTGGCAATATTCCCTTTCGCATGGCTTTTGCCGGTGGATGGATTGATCAGCCATTTTTGTCGCAGCACAATCCATCGCCTCCCGGGTCTATGGTTGTGGTTTCGCTTGAGCCGACCAGTCGTTTTATGAATCGCTGCGGTATGGCGACGAGTACGAGAGATGTTGCGATGAAGCTCTGGGGTTCTACGTTTCCCGATCGCGCGCCGTCCGATCTGGTGAAGGAATTGTACACGGTTGAAAATGAAGGCAAGGCCGAGCCGTCGGGGTCGCAAGATATGATTGGGTTGATTTATCCAGGTGTGAGCAGGCTCGACTACGATTGCGATTACGAGGGGGGGTATTTTCCGGTCCATATCGAGTCCAATAACGATCCCGATGTCGCGCGTTGGCTCGAAGGTGTGATCTATATGGTTCCCGTTGCCCCGCGGCCCGATGGATATGAGCCGTTGGGTGAAAAAAATTTAGATCTGAGATGGATTGATAGATTGAGTCAGTCGGGCAAGGATTGTTATGATGCGATTATTGCCCGAGATGCGCGGGGATTGGGCGCGTCTCTGAATGAGTGTATGGTGTGCTGGGAGACGCTTTTGCCACATACGGTGCGGCACTCAACTATCCGGATTGATCTGATGGGTATTCTGGAATATTATCAGTCGAGATATGTCGGGGCGATGTATTCTGGCTGTGGCGGTGGGTATATTTACGTTGTGTCTGAAGAACCCGTGCCGGGTGCTCTTCGCGTGGATGTCCGATATGACAGAGGGTAGTGTATGAAGACGGTCATTGTTTCAGGCAGTTTTGACGATATGAGGGCGCGCGATATACGTTTTTTGCAAGAGGCTTCCAGATACGGATGTCTTCACGCGCTGGTATGGGGGGATGGTGCCATTGAGGGGCGACCCAAATTTCCACAAGAAGAGCGCATGTATATGATGGATGCGATTCGCTATGTGGACCGCGCGACGCTTGTGACGGAGTTGGGAGATAAAGATGGTCTTCCCGATACGATTCAGGCAGATGTTTGGGTGGTGGATGAGCGAGACGATACGCCGCAGAGACGACATTTTTGTGATGTGCACGATATCGCATATCGCGTTTTGACCGCAGATGATGTTAGAGGTTTTCCGATAGGGGAGACAGCGGATGGGGATGCGCAAAATAAAAAAGTTATTGTTACGGGGTGTTTTGACTGGTTTCACTCCGGGCATATCCGATTTTTTGAAGAGGTGTCGGAGTTGGGCGATTTGTACGTTGTTGTGGGTCACGATGCCAATGTCCGTTTGCTCAAAGGCGAACATCATCCGATGTTCGATGAAGACGAACGACGGTATGTGGTGCAATCCGTCCGTTTTGTCAAACAGGGGCTTATTTCATCTGGCGACGGATGGATGGATGCCGCGCCTGAGATTGATGTTATTAAACCGGATATTTATGCGGTGAATGAAGATGGCGATAAGCTGGAGAAGAGAGTTTTTTGCGAGGAACACGGTCTGGAATACGTCGTGTTAAAACGCGCGCCAAAGGAGGGATTGCCCCGCAGAGAAAGTACGGTTTTGCGGGGGTTTTGATTTTTCCACAATGAAACTTTATCGCGGAGCGTTTTGTCTTTTTATGTAGTTGCGGGTTTCAAACCCGCAACTACATACACAAATAACAGGATTGTGCGATGTCAAATATTCTTTTCGATAAATACGATCTCGAATCCTATCTCAAGAAGCTTGGCTTCGACAGGGAACTCGCTTATAGACTCTGGTGTTATCGCAATGGGTTGGATACCGGTCTGGATAAAACTGCTGCTCAACGCAGGGCAGAAATTGATCTTATGCAACGCGAGGTTGAGCAGCGCGATCCCGATGTTAGCCCGAGGCACAATGCCCACCGCGCCAAATTTATCGCCCGTATCTTTAAAGGCGAGCTTCAGGACGAGACTGTTTCAGATTTGCTCTTTCGCATTCGCGCGATTTACAATAATCTCGACGGTGATCCCGATGCGCAACGAGCATTGGGTCGCCTTGTTCTGCATGTTGAAAAATACGGCGATTTGATGCGGCCCGCACGCGCCTGCAAGCGTTTTGGTCATACGGTTGTCAATACCTATATCGCCGCTCTTGAGCAACTCGCTCGCAATCACACAGATTGGATTCGGCCCGTTGAGGATTGGCGACCTGGTAGCTATAAACCAGCGCACCAATTCTATAGCCTTGCGCGTCATCTTCTGGCACAATACGATGTGCCCGCATTTTTTGATACGGCATTTTTGCAGGGCAATACACCAAAGGCGCGACAGGAACAAGCGTGGTTTATTCACGTTGGCATGGGGCAAAATATCCGCACAGCCGGTGTGCCTATGCGGATTACAAAGCGCATGGCGCATTTGCTTTTGCAAGAAAAACGCAGTTATCACACCGTTGTTCAGTGCCTTCGCAAGGTTCAGTACATAGCTTATGGCGGCAACCCGAAAAGTGCCTGGGAAATTGCCCATGGGCCTCTGGGGGAAGGATTCGAGAACGAAGATTTTTGGGAGACTGTTGTCCATTTTCTCGCCAATCAGGCTTTTCTTGAACGCAGCTATATCAATCCCATTATCGACTATATCCGCAATCAAAAATTCACGCCCCAGCGCATTCCACAACCCGACGGTACGGAGATCGAAGGGCCGCCGCTACATCCCAATTTTTGTATGAAGGGCCGCAGTATTAACAAGCTTCTCCGCCAGGTCGATGTGTGGCATCAAGAGCTTACGGGTCTGGAAGATGTCGAATTGGAAATTTGGGCGTCCTCTGGCTTTAGGGAGTTTGAACATGTGACACTGGACCCCAGGCTCAAACGCAATATTCAGTGGACGGTTCACGAACTCATTACTTCGCAACAACTCTACGCCGAGGGGCGCATTATGCATCACTGCGCGGGGTCTTATGCCAAACGCTGTGCGGCGGGTGAGAGATCTCTCTGGTCTTTGCGCGCGATCGATCTCGACGCTGCCGAAGAAAATCAGGTGCAGGAGCATGTGCTTACTATTGAGGTCGATAATAAGAAAAAATCCGTCGTTCAAAACGCCGGCAAATTCAATCTCAAACCCTTTGGCAAAAAACATCTCGCCAAACAACGCCAAACGGGAAATGTTTACCTCCATCTCCTCCGCGAGGCGCCGACGATTATGCGCCTGTGGATGAATCGCGAAGGGTTGTCCCATGGATAATACTGCGATAGCCGGTCATGCGTTTCCTTTTGTCGAAGTGTCCGGTACGGCGTACGACATGGGGTATCAGCACGGCAAACAGGCTGCGGATCTCGTTCACAAATATCTCGTGTGGATTGAAAAGCTCACGGGCAAATCCCGCGATGAACTCTGCCAGAATGCGCGTGCTTTTTATCCCTTAATTGAAAATCTGAGTCCGTTGTTTATGGAAGAGATTCGCGGGCTTGCCGATGGTGCGGGTATTTCTTTTGACGAAGCTCTTTTGTGTCAGGCGCGGGGCGAGGCCGCCAGTGTTCCGCCCGAGGGGTGTACGGCTTTCGCGCTTACTGGCTCTGCGACTGCCGATGGGTATCCCCTGGCCGGTCAAAATCAGGATCTCGCGCCCGAATACGCCGATGTCGCCATTCTCTTGCACGTCTGTCCTTCTGATGGGCGTCCCCGGGCATTGCTTTTCACTTTTGCGGGACAATTGGGTTATTCGGGTATGAACCAATACGGTCTGGCTCATTTTGCCAATGCGCTTTACGATTGTCCCTGGCAGATGGGCTTGCCTCACTACCCGCTCAAACGCATTATGCTGGAGCAGAAGGGTCTGGATACCTGTCTTCGAATTCTCAGACAACATCCCACCTGTTCGGCTGGCAACATGGTTTTTTGTTTTGGCGATGGACAGATTGCCGATCTCGAGATCCGTCCCGAAGGCGTGATGCAATTTACCGATACACATCCCGATGCGATTGTTCACGCCAACCACTATCTCACGCCTGAATTTGCACCCTGCGAAACCAATAGTCTCGCCGATTCCTGCCCCCGGCGCGATAGGATGCGCGATCTGGTCAGAGAACACTGGGGCGATATCACAGTGGATACAATGAAGGCCATTCTCTCGGATCACGATGGCGATCCCGCAGCGATATGCCGCCACGGTGCTGTAGATATGTATTCTATTTCGGGTTATATTGCCGAACCCGCAAAGGGGTTGCTCCACGTTAGACGGGGATTGGGTTGCACGGGAACGTGGACGGCTTATGAGGTGTAGTGTTTTTACAGGCGGGTTCAGGGGGTCCAGGTTTTGGCGCGTTCGGCGTAGTCTCGGGCCTGAGCGGGGATATCTACGCCGACTTCTTCGGACCAGGCTGTGAGAAGCTGTTGATAGATGGGACCGGGTTTACCCGTGCCGACGGGTTGGAAGTTGAAGCGGGTGATGGGGACCATACAGATGGTGGTTGACGTGTACCAGGCTTCGTCGGCTTCTCGCACGTCGTAGGGTTCGATGTCGGTTTCATAGACGGGAATATTCAGTCTCGCAGCGATGTCCATGCAGACCTGGCGAGAGACGCCCCGCAGGATATCGTGTGGTTTGGGTGTGTGGATTTCGCCATTGCGGGCGATGAAGAAATTGGTGCCAGTGCCTTCGGTTATAAAGCCGCGTTCGTCGGTGAGGAGGGCGTTGGCACCTTTTTCCATGCGTTGAGCCTGGAGGTTGGCAATCTGGTAGTAGATGCGGCTGCGATTTTTGGCTTTGGGGTCGATGTACCGGGCGGGTACGGATTGCTGGGGCGTGATGACAAAGTGAGCGCCCTGTTCGTAATAGTGGGCACTGCCTCCAATGTGGCGCACGAGCGGGATGACGTTGATGGTGACGATGGGACTGGCACCTTCTGCGACGAGGGTGTCGTAAAAGCCCAGGGCTCCCCGGGTGACGTTGTGCATGATCTGAAAGTCCAGATTTTCCAGGGCGGACAGATTTTTTTTTATGGTTTTGTGTGTGGCGTCTTCCATCTGGTCAATGCTGAGGCCGCAGTCGATTTCGGCGTATTTCATGGAGGCGTACAGGCGTTTCAGATGGTTGCGAAGGCAGTAGGGTTTTTGCTTGAAGGAGCGGGTCATTTCAAATACCATGTCTCCAAACATCAGGGCGGAGTCGAAGATGGAGATACGGGCTTCGCGTTCGGGAACAAAGTTCCCGTTGAAATAGACGAGGCGCTGGGGCATGGGGAGACCTTTCATGAGAGTCGGAATTTGGGAAATAGGTTGTTATATATACGACAATTTTTTTGAAATTCAAGTGAGGATGGCGATGGAGGTCACGGAGGTCGAACTATAAACCGAAAGAGAGGATCGAGACAATGGCGGAGCGATATAGAGCGGCGTTAATCGGATGCGGCAGGATGGGGGCGACGATTGACGATGAGGTGCTGGATCGTCCCGATAGGCATCTGTGGATCCCGTATTCACATGCAGCAGCGGCTGTGGCGTGTGAGCGGACGGAACTCGTAGCGGTTTCGGATGTGATAGCAGAGAAGGCAGAGGCGATTCGCCAGCGGTACGAGGTTGCGGTTTGTTATACGGATTATCGGGAGATGATTGAGAAGGAGAAGCCGGATATCGTGTGTATCGCGACCCGTCCAGCGACCCATTCAGATATAACGGTTTTTGCGGCCGAACATGGGGTGAAGGGGATTTATTGCGAGAAGCCATTGTGCTGTTCGATGGCAGAGGCAGACGCGATGGTGGCAGTGGTTGAGAAGTACGGAGTGAAGTTCAATTACGGTACGCAGCGGCGATATATTTCGGTTTATCGGAAGATGCGGGAACTGGCGGATGCCGGGGAATTGGGTACGGTGCAGGCTGTGATTGTGCAGGATGGGGTGACAGCGGCGTTGTGGGGGTTAACCCATGGGGCAGATATGATGTTATTATTAGCCGGAGATGCCGAGATTGAGTACGTGCAGGGCACCATTGTGTGTGAGGATGAGGATTGGGAGGGCAATCGCCTGAATGTGGATCCGGGCATAGCCAGCGGGTACGTTCGGTTTGCCAATGGGGTTCACGGATATACAACGGCGGGTAGCGGCTCAGAGTTTGAGATTTGTGGCTCGGAGGGAAAGTTGAGAACGTTTAATAATGCGATGACCTATCAGTTTCGAAAGGCAAGCGGCGTGCGATATATGCTGGAGGAGCAGGCATTTCCAGAGGTTCCGTGCGAGAGTGGCACGGTGAATGGGATTCGGGATATCGCGGAGGCGCTGGATACAGGGCGAGAGACAAAGGGGCCGGTTCATCTGGCGCGACGGAGCCAGGAGATGGTGATGGGGTTTATTGAGTCGCATCGGTTGGGCGGTGTGCGGGTAAGTTTGCCGATGGAGAACCGAGAACTGTATGTGGGGCGGGAGAACTGGTGAGCGCGCGTTATTACTCCCCAGCCCATATTCTATTTCTGCTGTCTGGAAGGAGGATGGCGATGAAGATCACGGAGATTGAGGTGATTCCGCTTCGGGTCCCGTATGAGGCGCGTATCCGGAAGGCGTATTATCATTTTGCGATGAGGGAAGAGGTGACGGTTTATAAGTTTTATACGGATACGGGACTGATAGGGTTGGGGGAGAATGTGGGGTCGCCGTTTGGTCAGAAGATGCTGGAGACTTATATCGGGACGGATCCATTTGACCATGTGATGGGGCAGGGGCGGTTTAATCTGGATATGGCGTGCTACGATTTGATGGGCAAGCATCTGGGGTTGCCGGCGTGGAAGCTGATGGGGCAGCAGGTGCGTCAGTGGGTGGCTATGGGGTGGTGGATGCCGTGTATGTCGGTGGAGGATACAGCGGCGGAGGTGCAGGTGGCGGCAGAGCGGGGATACCGGGGGTTGAAGTGCAAGGCGCGGGCGTTTTACGATGTGGTGGCATGCGCACAGGCGATTCAGGATGTTGCGCCAGTGGATTTCCGGGTGGAGTTCGATTTTAACGGGGCGCTGATTTGTGTGGAGAAAGCGTTGCCGGTGTTGCGGGAGTTGGAGAAGATTCCGGTGGTGAAGGGGGTGGAGGAGCCAATTTTTGCGTATGATGTTGAAGGGTGGCGCAGGCTGCATGAGGCGATTCGGATACCGTTCTATTTGCACGGGGTGCGGGTGCTGTGTGAGGCGGCGTCGCGGCAGCCATCAGGGCCGTGGATAGGACTTCGGGCGGGAGATTTTGATGGGGCGCTTTGCAGCCATGAGTGTGTGCGGGATGCACTGGCGGCGGCTTGGACTTTTGCGGCGGCGAATACGCCGATTTTGTTGCAGTATGTGGGAACGGGGATTACGACGGCGTTCGCGCTTCAGTTGGGTGCGGTGATGCCGACAGCGACGCTGCCTGGGGTGACGGCAAGCCATTCTTATGAGGACGATTTGATTGTGGATGCACATTTGGTGCAGCGCGGGTTTATGAAGGTTCCAGAGGGGCCTGGCCTGGGCGTGGTGCTGGATGAGGATGCCGTGGCGGAGTATCGGGAGATACCTGCTGTGGAATGGCCCCGGCACGTTTCGGTGGTGACGCTGCCGGGTGGTATCAAACATTATTATCGCGATTTGCAACAGGCAGAGCGGCTGATGAAACAGGGGGTGGATGAGTCGTTTGCACCGGGCGTGCGCCTGGATGAGTGGGAGGACGATGGGAGCGAGGAATTTGACAGGCTTTGGACCCAGTTGCAGGCGCAGGATGCACCGATTTGGGACGGGTGAAGATGAGATGGTTTTTAACAGTATTGTTGCTGTGGCCTCTGTGTGGGCAGACTGAGGAGAAAATATTGATGCAAATTGCGACGACGATTGATTTTGGCAAAGATGTGGGGCAGAACTGGGGTACGCTGTTTGAGGCGCGAGATGCAGAGGGTCGCGCGGTTTTGGGCGCGGGGTTTACAGGTGTGTATAATACGGCGTTTCGCATGGATCGATATACGTTGCAGTTTTTTGTGCGGGATGATGAAGCGGAGATGAATTTTGAGACGTTGCCGCCTTCGACGGAGGATGGGGGAAGTTATTTGTTCGATCTGGATGGCCGGGTGTACGCGTGTAGCTACCATCAGGATCGGACTGTGAGAGCGTGGGACGATGTAGCAGGTGCCTGGCAGGTGGATGAGAGTTTTGGCGTGGGTGAGACGGTGAGCGGGGAGGGCAAGATGCAGGTTGGAGGGAAGGTGCTTCAGTTTAAGGGGGGTGAGGCGTGGTATGATGGGGAGCGGGTTCTCGCAAAACCGGTGTCCGGATATTACCATCATTTTTATTACGCGCTGGGCTATCTGACGTTTTTCTATAAGAACGAGGAGGTGGAACAGCCATACACGAAATTGTACGCAGTGCCCTATGTGCCGGGAGATGGGGCGGTTGATCTGGGGAAAGCGGTGGTGCTCGATCTGAAGTACGATCGAGAGACGCCGTTTGCCATTGGGCAGCTTGGGAATGAGATTGTAAATTCGTCCAATATGGGCGGGATATATGCGTTCGACGGGGCGAGGTGGAAGGTGTTGCGCGCGTCATTGGAGGGGGTGAGTTTTCAGCTTTATTCGATGTTGAACTGGTATGATAAGTTGTTGATGGCGCAGTATCCAATGGGTAATTTGTTTATTTACGATGGGGAGGAGGTTCGTCACCTGAAGGATTGGCCGCCTGTGATGCCGGGGGTGTCGGATAGGGTGCGAGAGGCACAGACAACGGGGTTTTACGGCGGGGATCTCTATGTGGGCGTTTGGCCGTGGTCCGAGTTGTGGCGGTACGATGCACACAGAGATCGCTGGCAGTTTGTGAAGCGGATGTTCCGGCGTCCGCCAATTACAGATGAGATGAATCACCCGTGGGAAGATCGAGTTGTGGCGTATAATGAAGAACACGATGGCGATATGGTGCTTAATAATTGGGGGCAGCGCGTGACGGGACTATCTCCGATGGGGGACGCGCTCTATCTTTCCGTGAGTGCTAAGGGGTGTCCCGAGCGAGATATGCGGCTTGCGTTTTTGCACGATGACGAGGTGTGGGATGAATACCGCGTGGTGCATCGATTAAAAAAGCCGGGGCATGTTTCTGTGCCGGTTGTGTGGCGCGAAGGGCCGACTACGCTTATGTTTACGGTTGGAGAGGCGGAGATCAGTGTCGTGCAGGATGGGAGGCTTTTGGGTTCGGCGCCAGTTCGACGAGAACAGGCGGAGCGGGTGGTGGAGGGTGCCGAATTTCAGTGGGGATATGGGATGTATGGACCGCTGCGAGCGGAGTTGCAGTCAAAGGCGGTGGATCGGTAGTTCGAGCAGGGATGGCGGTTTTTGTGGATAACCACATTCTAAATTTGGAGGAGATGCATGGCTGTTACACGTGAGGATTTACAGGCCGCTATTGATCAGTTCCCGCGTACGGAACTGGCTGATTTGCCGACGCGGTTGGACGATTGTCCGCGGTTTTCAGAGGCGCTGGATGGGAAGGTGCGGGTGATGGTGAAGCGGGATGATTTGACGGGGCTGGCTTTTGGAGGGAATAAGACGCGAAAGTTTGATCTGGCGCTGGGAGATGCGGTGGCGCAAGGGGCTACGGCGGTGATAACGGGCGCGGCGTCACAGTCGAATCACGCGCGGCAGGCGGCGGCAGCGGCTGCCAGGCTGGGGATGAAGTGCGTGCTGGTGAATCGGCACGATCACCGCAGCCAGATGGGTATTCAGGGCAATCAGTTGCTGGACAATATTCTGGGGGCGGATGTGCGGCTGGTGGTGGATGGCGTGAATCAGAATGAGGTGAAGGAGCGGGTTGTGGCGGAACTGACGGCGCAGGGAGAGAAGCCCTATCTGATCGGGCAGCGTGCGGTGGTGTTGGGGACGTTGGCTTATGTGGGCTGTGTGCTGGAGATTGTGGCGCAGCTTGAAGCGATGGATGCACGGGCGGATTTTATTTGTACCGCGTCCGGGCACGGGACACATGCGGGGTTGGCATTGGGGGTGAAAGCGCTGGGGTTGCCAATTCAGACGCAGGGGTTTTCGCCGAGCAAGGGGGATGAGGCGCAGCGGAAGGTGAGGCTGGCAGAGGTGGCCAACGAGGCGGCAGAGCTTTTGGAGTTGGATGTTCGGTTGCGGACAGAGGAGTTGGAAAATACGGATGCGTACGTGGGTGAGAATTATGGCATTGTGACTGAGGCAGGACTAAATGCATTGCATTTGCTGGCGCGGACAGAGGGTATATTGCTCGATCCGGTATATACGAGTAAGGCGATGTCAGGGGTGATTGATAGAATTCGGACGGGAGAGATTCCAGAGGGTTCTACAGTGGTGTACGTGCATACAGGTGGGAATCCAGCGCTGTTCGCGTATGCGCCAGAGTTGATTTCACATGGAGATTATCGGCAAAACCTCGTGACGAATTGAAGCGGGCTCTAGAACTGGAGGCGAATTGGGTTTGTCTGTTTCTCATTGATAGACACCATCGATAAGCGTCTTTCCAAATTCTGCGACAAACAAAAGAAAATCGCTAATACTTATTGTTCCATCAAAATCTAAATCGCCATGTCTCGCCCTGAAAAGAGAGTCTTGTGTCGCGGTAAAAATAGGAGCTATGCGGTTCGGGTCATTCCACACGCCCTTGTTTTGGGCCTTTGCTTCCTTTTGTGCTGATACAAACTCATTTCGCTTTTCGTATTCGTGTTCAACGTCAGCTACGCCATATCCCTGCCTTACCAATTCAAGGTTAAACAAAACGCCGTCCAAATACACATAAACGAGCAACCTGTCAAAAGCGTCTTTTTGCTGGTGGTCAAAAGATAATTTTACTTTTTTTCCGTACAGTCTTTGTCGTGTGTATTCTTTCGCTTCGGGGCCGTAAAAACCAACGGGTTCGAATGGGTGATTTGTCTCTGGCGTATCTACTCCTAACAAGCGCACGGTCACTGTGTATTTTAAATGCGTAACGTCTATTGTATCGCCGTCTTTCACGTCGGTTACTGTAAAATACACGTCGTCAAGGTCAACGCATCCAGAAGGCGCATGGCAATGGTAGGTGTTATCCGATGTGTCAAAGTGACCGCCCTGTGAATCTTGCCCGCCTCCGTGGGCAATCGCTAATGAAACAAAACAAAACAAATTACCAAATATCAAAATCTTTTTCATGTTTCTACTCGTTTCTCAAAAATAGCAACTCTAAGCGTTTATTTCGCCTTTTAACCGCAGGCCGCGTGATACAAACACGCGCTCAAACAACTCGAACAGTCCCTGTACAATGAGCGCCAGCAATGCCGCAGGTACAGCCCCTTGTAAAATTAGACCGATATCGTCTAACCGAATCCCCGTTAAAATGGGTTGCCCATATCCCCCAGCGCCAATTAACGCCCCCAAAGTCGCTGTGCCCACATTGATCACAGCCGACGTTTTGATGCCCGCCAAAATCGACCGCGAGGCCATGGGTAATGTCACCAATCGAAGTTGTGCCCAGTCGGACAAACCCAATGCTGTAGCTGATTCTCGTATCCCCACTGGAATATCGTGCAGTCCCGCGTATGTATTTCGCACTATGGGCAGCAAACTGTACAAAAACAGCGCCACGATCGCAGGTGCCCCGCCAATACCCAAAAACGGAATCATAAACACCAGCAGAGCCAGAGATGGAATGGTCTGGATAATGCCCACCAATCCCAAAATAATTTGTCCACCTCTTGCCCATCGGAATGCCACAATTCCCAGGGGAATTGACACCAGAATCGCCCCGAAAAGAGAAATTCCTACCAGGGCCAAATGATCCCATGTGTGCCGCCAGAATCGAGTGCCAGCAGTTTCTTTTTTTATTTTTATCTGTACATTGAGATTTTTAGCCAAAAAATTGGCCGCAACCTGGGCTTCTGGCTTTTTCTCCAATTTGACCTGTGCATTCATGACCATCATTTTTTTTTCTGAAATCAGCCCCTCTAATTTTAAAATTTCCTTTACTACTTGAGGTGCTCGATCTATCAAATCTACCCGATAGACAATGACGGCATTGTAAATGGGGAAATGCTGCAGGTCATCCACCAGTGACCGCAACCCGTAATACTGGATCTCGGCATCTGTCGAATACATATCCATTACGTCAATTGTACCACTCTCCAACCCGCGATAGGCCAAATCGTGGTCCAATCCACTCACATTCTGATGCGGGAGCACATACCGGTTCCTCAAACTCGGCCACCCATCTCCTCTATCCATAAACTCGTTGCCAAATCCCAACTTCAAGTCTGGATGTTTCTTTAAATCCGAAATCGTCCGGATTCCCAGCGCTTCAGCCCTTGTTTCCAGCATGCCCAGTACGTATGTATTGTTAAATCCCAAAGGCCGACTCATCACAAGGCCCATCTCCGCCAACCGGGCGCGAATATCCGCTTCATTACTCAAATTTTCTCCCGCCAGAATCTCCCGACTCAGGGTACCTGTATAATCCGGATAAAGATCAATATCGCCCGCAATCAGTGCATTCCACAACACCCGCGTTCCTCCCAACTCGCGCCGATGCGTAACCGATGCGTTTACACTGCGCCCGATATGAGATAGCACTTCACCCAAAACGACCGACTCAGTGAACTTCTTTGATCCCACAACAATCTCTTGTGCCTGGGCTGATGTGCAGAACAAAAAGGAAAGTAGAATACACAGGGTGGTGAATTTCACTGACGTTGTGGTGTCGTGCAGGCGCGTCATTTCACTATCTCTCCCGGCGCCATACTTTCCAACGGATTTCTCTGCGCATGAATAAACTGCGTCACAAATTCATGCGCCGGGTTCTGCATCAATTTTTTCAAGCTTCCAATCTGAACAATCTTCCCTTCCCGCATCAATACAATCTGATCTCCGAAGAATCCCGCCTCGCCCATATCGTGTGTCACCATTACTACTGTTTTGCCCAATGTCTGAAATATCGAACGCAGATCCGATTGCAAATCCGCCCGAATCATCGGATCCAGGGCACCGAGCGGTTCGTCTAATAGCAATACGTCCGGGTCCAACATCAATGCCCGCATCAATCCCACGCGCTGTTGCTGACCACCTGACAATTCTCCTGGAAATCGTTCCAATCCATCTGCTGGAAAATGCGTTAAAGCTGCCAATGTCTCGATCCGAGAGTCGATCCGATCCTCTGCCCAACCCAGATAATTTGCCATTAACGCTACATTTTTTCGCGATGTTAAATGCGGAAACAAGCCTCCCTCTTGTATCACATAACCCATCTTTTGCCGCAGAGACAACACATTTGCTGGCGTCAGAGCTTGTCCTTTATAACTAACCGTGCCTTCGTCGGGCCAGATCAGTCCCACCATCAATCGAATTAAGGTTGATTTGCCACATCCACTCGGCCCAATTAACACCGTCGTCTGTTTAGCCTGCACACTCAGGTCAACTTCGCGCAGCGCCTGCAAATCGCCAAATGTTTTCGAAACACCTGTCACCTCAAACATAACGTCTCCGTTTGCACGTGGTTTCTCAACATCAATTCCATGGGATATGGGTTTAAGTAGGTTTGCTCGTGTACCCAGTCTGGTACGCGGTTGCGGTTGAGATGGTGTTTTAATAATGTGATTGGCACGATGAGAGGTAGCAGTCGCTGGCGATAGGATTCAAATACGTCGAGCAGTTCTTTTTTGTCCGCGGTGGTCAGTCCGTTTTTTATAAATCCCATCAAGTGCATCAATACGTTTACGTGTTTGCCCGGTGTGCTCATTACTTTCAGGCCCTCCATTAGCAATTTGCCGTATTGAAGCGCTATATCTTCGCTGGAAGACTGTGCGACCAGTTGGCCCAACTCGCTGTAGTGTTTTGGGCTGTGTGATAGAAGGCTCATTTTGATTCCGGTGTGAAATTTTACCAGACTACCGGGCGTTGGATTATGGGTCAACATTTGCTGCCATCGGTAATAGACAAATGCGCGTTCGATAAAATTTTCCCGCAAAGGCAGATCATTTAGCCGACCTTCTTCTTCGATGGGCAATAAGGGGAACCGGGCTGTCAATGCTTTTGCAAATAGCCCGCGCCCATTGCGCGTGGGTATCTGCGTTTTTGTATCAAATACCCTTACGCGAAATAACCCACAACTCGGCGAATCTTTTTTGAGTATATACCCATGTAAGTTCAGGTCTGTCAGTTCGTTGAGTCGTTTTTCTGCCCATGTCTGCATACCAACGGTGTGATCTGTGCCCGATTTTGGGGCAATGAGTTGCGGTGATTCCGCGTCGCCCTCGAGCCGGATGGTTTCTCGTGGAATGCCCATTCCCATTTCCACTTCTGGACATACTGGTATCCACTCGACGTAATTGCTCAATACGGTTGTCAAAAATGGCATGTGTTTGTGACCACCATTGTATCGCACTTCTTCGCCGAGCAGACACGCGCTCACGCCGAGCCTCAGTTTTGATGTTTGCATTTCTGTGTTCCTCACAGACCCACTGTGCTCGATGCGAGCCACAAATGGGGATGTGTTTCCAATATCAAATCTGCTACTTTTTGCACGGCCTTTTTTACCCCCCAGGTGGGGCGTGGCTGACCCATTGGTGCCAGTCTGAGCAATAGCTGATTGTTTTTGCGAAATAAGAGGGATATGCCGAAATACTGGGCGAGTTCTCCTTCGCGTACCATGACTGAGATGAGGCCGTGATTGTCGGGCAGTTGGCAGTAGATGTCTGTCATCTTAATCACGGTCTGCATATCCCGATGGTTTTCGCGCCACACTTGATCTGTGGCATGTTCGATAAGTGTCAGAATATCTTTGCGTTGGTATGCGCCTTCTAATACGATATTTGGCATTTTTCCTACCTTTTGAATGCGCGTTTCGACTGATAGTTCCGATTCCCGACGCCAGACAAAATAGTGGATGGGTACGCCCGCATCTATTGCCTTTTGTTCGTATTTGGTTGGGGTACGTCCGGGCAACTGGTGAACAGATGAGGTTTCGTAAATAGATTGCAGGTGCGATTGTCGCGTCAATATATCGGTGATCCAGGCTGCGTAGTCTGCGTGGTCTGTCGCTATGGTTACTTCGCCACCCGGTTTTAAGCGCTCGGCCAGTATTTTTACAAACACATCTTGAATCAGACGCCGATTGTGGTGTCGCTCTTTGGGCCATGGATCTGAGAAATTGATCCATATCTCCGATAGGGATTGCGGGGCAAATACGTGTTGTAATAAAAATGCGGCGTCGCCCTCTATTGCGCGCACGTGATTTAATTTCAGGGCGTTTAACCGCTTGAATAATCGACGCATGGATCCCCAGGCGCGTTCGATTCCGACAAAACACGCATCGGAACGCGCTGCTGCCATATCGGATAGAAAATGCCCATTGCCAAATCCGATTTCGAGCAAGAGATCGTCTGGCCGATCAAAAATCTGTTGCCAGTCTATCGGCCAATCCAGTTGCAGCCATGGGACTGTGTATTTTTGTATTTCCGCGCTTAACGGTAGAGACATCATGTGTTATACCTGCGAATCGGCGAATCAGCGAATCAACGAATCAACGAATCAACGAATCAACGATAGCAGTTGGGGGTAGGGTGGGGTTCGTCTATTCGTCTATGAACTGGCCTGAGAGGCGGCCAGTTGTACCCCGCTCCGTCTATTCGTTTTTTTATCTCCGGATTTCGGTAAAGCGTTTGACCTGAGCCGTCATAGCCACTTCCGTCGGCAGGCGTTCCATTGAGCTGGCGCCGTAGAATCCATCGACTTCGGGGACCCGTTCAAGGATGTAAGAGGCGTCTTCTGGTTCGGCAATAGGCCCGCCGTGGCAAAGTGTGATTACATCGTCCCGGATCGATTTGCAGGCATTGCAAATCGCCTTTACTTCTTCCACGCAGTCATCAAGCGTTTTTGCCGTGTGCGCGCCAATTGTGCCCTTGGTTGTCAATCCCATGTGCGCCACCACAATATCGGCGCCTGCTTCTGTCATGAGTTGTCCTTCTTCGACATTGAACGCATAGGGCGTTGTCAGCATGTCCATTTCATGGGCTGCTGCGATCATTTCCACTTCGAGGTGATAGCCCATTCCCGTTTCTTCCAGATTGGCGCGAAATAATCCGTCAATGAGTCCCACTGTTGGAAAATTTTGAATCCCCGCGAAGCCCAGTTCTCCCAGTTCTCGCAAGAAGTGATCCCGCAACATGAATGGATCTGTCCCATTCACCCCGGCGAGTACGGGGGTGTGTTCTACTGCTGTGATGACTTCATAAGCCATTTCTTTTACTATTTCGTTGGCATTGCCATAGGCCAGGACGCCTGAGAGCGATCCTCGCCCCGCCATGCGATAGCGTCCCGAGTTGTAAATTACAATGAGGTCAATGCCGCCCGCTTCTTCGCATTTCGCCGAGATTCCCGTGCCAGCACCACCGCCAATGATCGGCAGTCCATCTGCGATTTTTTTTCGCAAGCGTTCTAATATTGATGTTCGGCTCTCTGCTGCCATTGTTGTCTCCTTGTGGTTTATCTTATTTCCTGGAAACTCGCCACCAGTGCTGCTGCAAATTCTGGATCGTTGATATTGTTCGCCAGCCGTTTGATCTGGCGATTTTCCGTTTGTTCGATGCGTGCTTCCAGGGTTTCAAATAATGCCTTATCTGCATCTGGGTCGTGAAAGGGTTGTCCTTCATCATCGATTAACGATACGCCGTTTTCTGGAATTAGTATTTGAATTGGCACCGTTGATCGGTTCAATTTATTCGCTATCCATTCGGCAAATTGGCGGTTTTCGTCCGCTGTCGTCCGCATCAATGTGACCTGTGCGTTGTGTACGTGAAGTGTGCGGTTTTTAAATTGTTCGGGGACGGTTTCTACGGCGCCAAAATTTACCATGTCGAGCGCGCCCAGGCTCACGACATAAGGTATTTTGCGGGCGAGAATGCAATCCATTCGCTCAGGTCCGGCGGGAAATACGCCGCCTACTACTTCATCGGCTACTTCTGTTGTGGTAATATCCAGGACGCCGTCGATCATCCCGCTTTCGACCAGTTTTTCCATTGCCTGTCCACCTGTCCCTGTGGCGTGAAATACCAGGCAGTCATATCCGTCTTTTTCCAGTGTTTCGCGGACCATGGTTACACACGGCGTTGTTACGCCAAACATGGTCATTCCAAGCGTGGGTTTGTCTTCGGCTTCTGCAACGGTGTTTACGACCATTCCCACTATTGCATGCGCTGCATTGCCCATTACTTGCCGCGATACGCGGTTGATTCCGGCTACATCTACTACTGAATACATCATCGCTATATCGCAACACCCCACATAAGGTTCGGTATTGCCACTGGCGACGGTGGATACCATGACTTTGGGTACGCCAATGGGCAATGCCTGCATTGCCGGTGTGATGAGTGCCGTGCCCCCGCTGCCCCCAATGCCGATAATGCCTGCCACATCGCCTTTGGCGTATTCTTGCAGCAAGTAGGCGCACAATGCTTCTCCCATCGCTGTTACGGCTTCGCCCCGGTCCGTATGTCCGAGTACGGCACCCGTTCCGCCCGCGTGACAGGCGGCTATGGTTTCCCGCGATACATCCGGCACGCCGCCCTGCGCATCGCTCTGTGTGCCTACATCTACGACTGTCACCTCTGCGCCCGCGTTTCGGATGCATTCAGCGACATACCCGATTTCTTCACCTTTGGTATCCATTGTCGCAATTGCGTATATACTGCCCATTATGTCCTCCTTGGTATTGTTTTTTAGTTGCTGTTCCATCGTATATTACCCGGTTCGGGAGAAGATAGCAATATCATTCCCTGCCTGCGCGCCCAGATGTGTGCGGCTCTGGCGAGCACGGGGTGATCGGCATTTAGATATGTTAGAGCCATTTCCTCAGTGCCATATTGATGCAGGGCCTGGACGAGCAGGGGTTCTGCTTCAGACATTCCTTTTCGGATGAAGAAGGCGTGCGCGGCTGCTATAATAAGGGTGCGTTTCTGTTCCAGGGCTTGCAGGAGTTTCTGGCTCGCCCGCGCAGTGGCAATCTCTCCCAGAGCTTCGGCAGAGCGCCATTGTACTTCTGGCTCGGGATGGTCGATGTGTTCCAGAAAATAGGTTTCTATTTGCAGCGTCGCTTCTCGTTCCCGCCAGTTGGCATCCAGGCGGTCCAGCACCCGCACCATTCGCCGCGCCCATATCCGTCCTTTTCCGATAATCGAGATGAGAGTATCTGCCACAGATGCATCGCCGATTGATCCCAGGGCATCAGCCGTTGCCCAGCGCACTTCGGCTGACTGATCGTTCAGCATTTTCAACAGGGGAGCGATGGCACTGCGGTCTCCAATTTCTCCCAAAGCTTCGGTTGCAATGCGTCGGACCTGTACCGATGTATCGTCTAACTGCTCACTTAGTAAAGCTGTTGCACGGGGGTCTTTCAGTACACCCAGAGTTTGTATTGTTCCCAGGCGAAATACGCCTTGTTCTGCATTGGACAGGATGGTCAGGAGTGGTTCGACGGCGCGTGTATCGCGCAGTTCGCCCAGAGCCAGTGCAGCGGCTGAAACAATGCCGGGATCACGATGTTCGAGGGCTTCTACCAGTGGTTCGACGGCTCGCGCATCGCGCAGTTCGCCCAGTGCTCTTATAGCGATATACTGCACTTGCATGTTCGGATCTTTTAGTACCTCGAGCAGGGATGGTACCACCCGGGTATCTCCGATCTGTCCCAGGGCCTCGACAGCCTGCATCCGCGCCATCAGGTCTCCGGTCGCCAGTTGCGCCACAAAAAAGTCTATGGCCGCGCCAGCACCTGTACGCGTTTTCCACTCAGCATCCATTTCCGATAGTACCTGAACTACCTGGTAGCGCGATTGGTTCGGCAGCTTCAATCCGTCAATCAGGCGATTGATCGCTTCTTCAGCAGGTGCAGAAGTTTGCCACGATGGATCGATGGTGTTGAGTGCCCCCACCATTACCTGGCGCAGTTCTCTGTCCGCCTGTGGCAGTGCGTCAATCAGGGGGGCGAGAGTCTGTGGGTTTTTTAAATGGGCGAGGGTCAGCGCGGCCACCCACCGCACATCGCGTGCCCTATCGGTCAGCGCGGTGGTCAGTGCCTGAATGGACCGGTCGCCACCTGCGATACCCAGACTTTGAATTGCTCCCAGGTACAGTGGCGTTTCTCGCTCTTGCGCGATCCGCAACAAGGTCTCCACGGCTTTTTCGCCTCCGATATTGCCCAGGGCTTCGACCACGCTCAGACCCACCATGACATTTGGGTCGCGAACAATCGCAATCAGCGAGTCCACTGCCTGCCGATCTCCCAATTTGCCCAGGGCTTCGCTTGCGGCTAATCTCACCTGTGCATCTCGGTCTTTGAGAGTTTGGATGAGAGCTGGAACCGCACGCCGGTCACCTATTTCTCCTATCTGTATCGCTGCGCGGGCGCGATCCGCAGCATTGGGATGCTCCAAAATTTGTACCCAATCATCGGCTTTGGACGCGCATCCCAACAAGCCCAGAATAATTAGCCATAAACCGCTTTTAGTGATCACATACGTCTCCTGAGAAAGGCTTTGTGTCTTATGTTGACAGTGACTACCCGCTGCGGTATCATTGGGTATTCACAAACTGTTTGTCGATGGGGAATGCGTTCATGAATCGGTTCTTAAAGATTTGGTTGGTCTGTTTCGCGGCCGCCTGTGGTTCGTCCGATAAGGGTCTCCAGCCCGAAGATATCCCTGTTTTATCTGAGGGCGATATTTTGCTCACCGATGCTGCCCAGCGCGCGCTGTTCCGCATCCATCCCGGTACGGGAGACCGCACCGTTGTCACCGACCGCATCGGCGGTGTTCCCCGACAGATCGCCCGGGATGCCAATGGCGACCTTCTGATGACCCTTTCTGAAAGCAGCCTGCCCATTGTCCTGCGGTTCGATATCCGAACGGGCGATCTTTTTATTGTGTCTTCAAGTGGTAGCCCCGTTGATCCCAATGTTCCGATCATCGGTTCAGGTCCCGCGTTTTTGGGCCCGGTCGGTCTGGTGCGAGAATCATCTGGACAACTCATAGTTGGCGATCAGCCTTCCGCCACTATCTTTCGCGTTGATCCCGATAGCGGTGACCGCGTGGTCGTTTCTGGTCCCGGTCGAGGTGATGGACCACCCTTTACTGGTCGCATCAAGCAGTTTGCCCTGGAGGCCGATGGCAATCTCCTATTGGTGGTCGGCTCAGTTTCTCAGGGGGGCGAGGGGCGTATCTTCCGCATTGATCCCAATAGTGGCGACCGCACGGTCATCTCTGGTCCAGAAATGGGTGAAGGACCCCGATTGATGGATCCGGAAGGGATTGTTCTGAGCACCCTTAACACCATTTTTGTCACGGATATCGGTCAGGCCGCTGTTATCCGAGTTGATCCTCTCAGTGGCGACCGAACCATTATTTCAAGTCCTTTTATGGGTGGGGGTGAATTGCCCGATATTCCCTCTGGTCTCGCTTTTAATACTCTCGATCAACTCCTGGTGGCAGATCGCACCGTTATCTACCGCGTGGATATCAGTACTGGTGACCGCACGGTTATCTCGGCGCCGATTATTGGTCAGGGCGAACCTTTTCTGGTGGCGGATGATATTTTTGTGATTAAGAATTGATTTATCTAACCTTTTTGTTCCGAATCATTTGCAAGCCTTGCTGTGCGTCCGGATGGGTTGGGTCGATTTGAACTGCGCGTTCGAAATACACCTGTGCCGAGTCTGCGCGGCCCTGATTGAGCAATAGTATTCCCAACCTCACATGGCCATCGTAGAACCGGGGTGCCAGCTCGATCGAGCGGCGAAATGCCGCTTCTGCCCCTGCCGTATCTCGGAATCTTTCCAGGGCTATTCCCAGGTCGTAATGCGCTGTGAAAAGCGTGGGTTCCAGGTCGAGGGCTTTTCGAAACTGGGCAATAGCTAAGCCGAGAAATCCCCGCCGGTCCAGTGCATATCCGATTTGCAAATAGGCTTCTACATCTCTGGGAGCCAGCGCGTCGGCTGCTGCTTGCTCTCGCGCGGCCAGGTCCATCCGACCATTTCCCGCATGGCGCGCCGCCCGCTCCAGATGCATCATATAGACTTCGCACTGTCGGCTCAGTGCCACTCCCGAGCGATAAACGCCCAATCCGATGCCCACAAATAATGCGACCACGCCGATGCGGAAAAGCCATTGTCCGCTCCACCAGGCGCGGCCCTGCAGGAATAAGACCGCCGCTACCGGTGTTGTGACAAAACCTGTACCGAATCCCTCAGCTACCCAGGCGACAACCGCAGAGGCCAGAATATAGGGCATGGATATTTTTGGCAATGCCATTAGACACAATAAGCCCAGCGGGATCAGCGAGACCAGCAGGTCTGGTCGCCCGCCAATGCCCACCTGCGCCACGACCGTTACCGCTGTGAATAGCCCTATGCACACCCACATTAATTCGTGCCGCGACCTGTGCTTGTTTGCGGTTGTTTCCACGGTTGTTGAGCCTACACCAGTCAGTGCCAGAACGCCCAGGGTCAAGATGCTTATCCAGTGCCAGAGTACAAAAGGCTGTGTGGGTACGGCGCGTGAAATTGGCTCGGAAAACAGGTGTAAGAACATGTGAAAAAGAAATACGCCCCACAGCGCGTGCGCCCAAAACCTGCGCCGATAGGGCGTACAGAATGCCAGAAAATAGGGGATAAAGAACTCGAATCCCACTGCAAACCACTCCGCTATCCCTACAGTTGGCACACCTGCAAAGAAACGGTTGTACGTCGGTATGCTCCACACCCACCAGCCCGCGGCTGCCGCTCCGCCTTCTACCCCATATCCCACGGCTGCCATTCCCACGCAAGTCATCCCCACCGTGGCCATCAAATCGCCTTTAAGTGCGGGTATCCGCGCCAGGACCCGTTCGGCCAGCCACCAGCTCACATAGAGGGCAAAAATCCATCCGATTACTGCCTGTAAAGACGCTGAAAAAATCTGCACTACCGGCTGCGTGAATACATAAGGCATCACGCCGCCCTGCGATTTTACTGTGATCCAGTGAATCACATTTCCCCGCACGACGCCAAACAGAAACGCCGAGATAAAAAAGCTCAGCGCAATGCGGCGGCCCCGATGGGACCAGGCGTGCCACATCAGTACGGCTATTGCCACAGCAGAGGGCACAAAAAGCAGAAGCGTTTTCATGGCTCCTCTTGTTTATATTATGATGTCTGACTGCGTATGGGGTGCGTGGTTTTTGATAAACCAGAGATAGAGCACCCGACTATAGGAAAAAAATACCATCTGTTTCCGTTGGAAAAAGGGTTCCAGTTCTTTTTGCAATTTCCGCAGGTTGTAAAATGGCACGCCAGGGAAATAGTGGTGTTCCAGGTGATATGTCGAAAACAGATAGAGAAAATTCCATATCCAATTGGATCGCATGAGGGTTGTCCAGTTGGCGATTTCGTCTGGATTTATCACATAGTGCTGTCCCAACCGGTTGACCGTAAAAGCAATGGGAAAGATAAAAAATACCGGAAAAAGATGCGCTTTGAAAGCAAACCACGGGTCCAGCGTCCAGAACCAGGTCAGGATTCCCAGGTGCAGGATGATGCCTACTGTGCGTTCTCGTTTGATCTGGCGGGACAGATGCTCTGGATAGCCTTTGAAGGTTTCGGCTACTGCCCGAAAATAAATGGGGAATAGCATTGGCGTGCAGTAAAGCAGCTTGAACCACGGCGTATTGATGCGGGGGGACAGGTGCGCCCGTTTGGGGTCGGCGTGCGTCGATCCCAGGTGATCGTGGTGGTCCAGGTGCCATCGCTTGAACTGTGAAAATGCCAATCCGGAAATCCACCCGTACACAAGCCCCAGGAGGTCGTTGAGTCGGTGTTTTTTGCGAAAAATGCACCGATGTACGGATTCGTGTAGCAAAACGGAGAAGCTGAAAATTACGAATCCCAATAGTACGCTTGCGGGAAACCAGGCCCAGAACGAATCGACGTGGTAAATCCAGACGGGTAGCCCGACCAGCAGTGCCACCTGTCGTATGGCGATCCAAAAGTGTCGCCAGGGTCGCCGCTGGTGCAGGTCTGTCAGTCGTTCTTCTGGTATTGCCGTCCGCAGTTCCCGGTTTAAGTCTCGTGCATGGTCGTGATACGTCGGTTCCGCCATTGCAGACCTCCGCGTTATCCGATTGCAAACACACACACAAACCCCACATGTCCCGCCATCAATAGCAAATACATGTGTTTCCACGAAATGTGATTGGATTCAAATGTCAACGCCTCGGGGCGCTTCAACATCAACCAGCCGACATACCCTCCCCAAAGTGCCAGAAAGCCAAGCCACTGCGCACTCGGCGGCACCCATTCCCATATTGCGCCAAGGGGAATCAGCGCAAAAGGCAATACCAGAAAAGGCAGTATCATCCACGCTGCTCGTCGAGGTCCCAATAGTACGGGTAGGGTGTTCATGCCGAAGGCGCGGTCTCCTTCCACATCTGCGAAATCTTTGGTGTTGCTGGCTCCAAACACGTAGAGGCCGAATACCAGGCCCACAAACCAGGGTGCCGGGTGCCATATAGGTTCCACAGCCGCCCAGCCGCCCACTGGTAGCAAACACCCCCGTCCAAATCCCAGTGCCAGACTTGAAGAGAGTGCGTGCCGTTTTAGCCGCAAGGGCGGTGCTGAATAGGCCAGTGTGAGCAATGCGCCCACCGCGAAGATGCCCAGCAGTCGGGGATGTACCAGATAGGCGAGACCGAGGGCGATAATATAGCACGCGGTTCCCAGCAGTGCTGCCCCCCGCATGGATACGCTCCCCGAGGGCAAGGGGCGGGTGGGTTTGTTGATCCGATCAATTTCCAGATCGCAGCACTGGTTGATGATGTTCGATCCCGCATTCAGGATTGTAACAGCCAGCGTGCCTACCAGGCCTGCTGTTGGGATCTCTCCACCGGTAGCCATTGCCGATCCCGCGAGAAATCCCACGGCAGGTGCCAGTAGTGTGAAGGGTCGCGCGAGTACCACAAAGGCGCGGAATCCATTTTGTTCCATAGAATTGCTCATTCGCTTTGGGCCTTTGCTCCCTGCTTATCCACCACGTAAAAACGGGCTGTTTTGTACACTTCAATGTCGCGGTTTAGATCTTTTACGGCGACGACTACTTCGTGTTGACCGGGCGCGATATCTCCCAAGTCCAGTTCTACAAAATTCTCGCTTTTCGTTTGTGTGCCGGTCTGCTCGTATCGAATCGTCACTTCTTCTCTGTTACCGCCCGATAGCATTTGGCCCAGACCCGATAGCGCGCGGATCAGTAGCGGCGTATGGTTGGCGTCTCGCACTGTATAGGCGACTTCGTAGCGCGTTTGTCCAAACGAGTCGCGTAGCAAATTGTAGATTTCAAAATAAATAAAAAACGATGTTTCCTGATAAAATATCCGACCCGGTGAGGGTTCGACCCGGAAGCCCGATCGCACAAACTGGCCCGCGGTTCCCGAATCTACCTGAGCTACTGCGCGGGCTACTTGAATACCGCTGACCATCAGTGTATCCCGGCTGTATGAAACTACCGGTACAGCCTTTTGATAAACGCCCATCAAATCCGCTTCTGGTCGCCAGACTTGAACGGCGAGCATATAATCGCCTGGCGGTACGTCCATTGGAAATTCTTCCACGAGCACGGATCTGCTGCCCCGCGGTGCCATGACCTCAACATCGCCCTGTACGCGATAGACTTTTCCTGAGCGCTCATTGATCAGGGCTACCCGCCGCTGCACCCGCGCGGTATCACTGGCACCCTGCACATAGAGGTTGCGGATGGGTACTCCCATCAGCACGCGAACCTCCGTGTCTTTGTCTGTTCCCTTGAAATCCACTGTATCAAAATGGAAATCCAGGGGTTCGTAATAACTGATGTTATAGACCTCGGGTATGTCCCGGGTGATGCGGGGCATAAAGGTGGCTGGCGAATATTCCGAGAATAGTCGCGATATCCGCAGTGTCTGGTCGTGCCCAAAACGTTCCAGGCGGTTTCGGTCTTCTGTGGTCAGAACAGGTGGCGGCGCGTAATCGTAACGCCCGGAGGTAAATTCGTCGGTAAATACCACTTCGATCCCTCCACCGATGCGGGTGTAAAACCACACTTCCCACTTTACGGTCATCCCGGCAATGCCCGTTGTCACGGGTTTGTACCCGTAAAATCCCAGGGTATCTTCAGCCGCTATGCCCGCGCGGGCTTGCATGGAGCCTTCAAAGGGCATGCGGGGCAGGTCGTCCAGTTCGGGGTTGTCTTCGTCGATGATGTTTATAAATCGTTCTGTTCGCACTGGATATACAGGTCCCAGAAACGTGTGGTGTACACCATCGGGACCGTAGAGTCGGCGGGCGAGTTCCGTCTGGATGATTCCGACCGATTGGGGTACGTTGAGGTTTAATGAGCGGGAAGTGGAGCGGTGGTCTGGTTCTCCGTAGCGAATATAGACCTCACCTCGCCGGTCATAGGGAAATTGCTTTCGTCCGTAGTTTTCCCGCGCATAGAGTACCCGCCGATAGTGTTCGCACCAGCGCATTAGCCCGCCACTGGCTTTCAAGGGGTCTTTTCTCAGCCAGAATCGCCGCAGGAAATCTCTCCGACGCTCTGGCGGAGTCTGCCGATAGGCCTCCGTTTCCCTGGGTGTCGCTACAATCGATATATCCCAGTAGAGTCCTCCCTCCTCTTCAGATAGTGTGGAAATATATTCTTCAAAAGCGATGAGCGCGTCTTCGAAATTGCCCCGCTCCATGAGTATTTGTCCCAGGATCGCATAGCCTCGAGGGTCTTCCAGCCTGCCCAGCAGGCGTTCGGCTTCTGCCTTTTTGCCCGATTCGGCCAGGCTGCGGATAAACAAATAGGCCGCTTCCTGGTCTTTGGGCTGGCGCTTGAGGTACTGGTCGTAATAATGAATTGCCACTTGATCCAATTTGTCGTCATTGTAGAGCTGGCCAAGAAGCAGATATCCCGGTGCGTATTCCGGATTGATCTGGATCGCCCGTCCCGCCGCTTTTATGGCATCGCCTGTTTCCGATATTCGATAGAGGCGAGCGAGATGGTAGTACATTTTTGCCTGGGTCGAATCCAGTGTTACGGCTCTTTGCAAATGGGGGCGGGCACCCCGCCAATCGTTTTTCAGATCCAGGTAGGCCAGTCCTAAACCCAGGTGCGCTTCTACCCACGCCGAATCGGCCTGTACTGCTTTGCGAAATGCGGTGATAGCGTCGTCGGCCTGTTTAGACTGGAGGTGAAGTTGTCCTATCATGGTCAGCACCCGCGTAGGCTGGGGTTGTTGCTCTGCGATCTTTTCCAGATTTTTGACGGCCTGTTTTACACTGTCTTTGTGCGAGGTCTGCAATGCCCGGGCGTAAATTGATTCGGCGTCCTGGGCATGTACCGTTCCGGTTCCGCACAGTCCGATAAAAAGGCTAAGCGCAAAATAGAAATAACAATTTTTCATTGTGTTGTGTTCACAAGAGATGTGATTCTTCGCAAGGTGTATATAAAGTATAATAAAAAACCAAAATGGAATCGCTGTTTTTTCGCGCTGGTCTCTCGTCAGGTAAGGCGGCAATTGCATTTTTTACATATACGCCTTAGATTGTGGGTTGAACTGTCCAGGAGCTTTCCATGCGTGTCATTATTTCATTTTTTATCCTGCTAATGCCCCTGTCGGCTCACAGTCGCCCAGTGGTCGCGGTTTTGCCTTTTGAAGAGGCGAATACCGATTGGCTCCCGGAGGGTATGGCCTGGAGTTTGTCGGATAAGCTCCGCCGCGTGTCGGCACTGCAAATGGTCGATTCCGATCGGCTAAATGCCGCTCTGTCTAAATATCAGACGCCTGTGCAAGTTGGCCAGTCGGCGGGGGCAACACTGGTCCTGTACGGCGCCTGTCGGTTGGAGAAAGACCAGCTCAAAATCTCCGCCCGCGTTTTGCGGATTGATACCGATGATATTCTGGAACTGGGAGAGGTGGATGGTCCTCTCGAGTCCCTTTTTGCCCTGCAGGATAGCGTGATTCGCCGCTTCCTGGACGGTGTTGATCTCAGTTCCACCGTTATCGAATGGGAGGCGATTCTTCGCAGACCTACCCGATCGGTTCGGGCTTATGCCCACTGGGTGCGCGCCCGGAGTATGCTGACTGGCAATGCCGAGGATCCGGATGTTGTGCGCGATCACCTCGACCGCGCCCTTGCCGAGGATGCCGATTATGCCGATGCCCATAGCCACCTGGGGTTGCTTTTTGTCGCGCAACGCCGGTTCAAAGAGGCGCTCGGTGCCTTGCAGACCGCTGTGCGCCTCAAGCCGGATGATCCACTGACTCGCTACAATCTGGGTGTGGCTTATGCCAGTTTGGGGCAGCCCGATCGCGCTGCTGTCTCGTTCCGGGATGCGATCCGCCTCAAGCCGGATGATCCCATTACCCACTACAATCTGGGTATTTTGCACCATCTTCAGGGCAATCACGAGGCTGCTATTGCGCCTTTGCAGACGGCGGTTCGTCTCAAGTCCGATTTTGCGGTCGCCTATCTAACTCTGGGCATTGCCCTGGCCAATACGCAATCCTTTTCCCGCGCGGAAGACGCGCTGAAAGAGGCGATTCGCCTGTCTCCCGAAAATGCCGATGCGCACTACAATCTGGGCGTTGTCTATATCGAGATGGGGCATTACAATCAGGCGGTCGAAGTTTTAGAACAGGCTATCTCGCACAATCCAGAGCACGCCGATGCCCATTTTAATCTGGGACGCGCTTATGAGGCATTGGGTCGCTATGATGAAGCGGTCGCTGCCTTCAAACAGGCCGCCCAATTCAATCCCGATTATGCCGATTTGCACTTTAATCTGGGTATTGCCCATACCGAGGCCGGGCGTTTTGAGGAGGCTATTCGCACCCTGCACACTGCCCGCCGGATCTATCCGCAAGATCCGCTCATTTATCACAATATGGGTATTGCCTATCGAAATGCCGCGCGTTTTGAAGAGGCGGAAAATGCTTTTCGAGAAGCGCTGCGTCTCAATCCCCATCTGGCTGATATTCACCTGTCTCTGGGCAGTTTGCTACTGGATATGGGACGCTATGAGCAGGGCCTTTCATCCATTCGAGAGGCTGTGCGTCTGACGCCCAAAAATGCCGATGCTTACCGCTATCTGGGCGAGGCTCTGGCTTATTTGAAACAGTATCCAGATGCGATTCAGGCTTTCCGAAAAGCCATTGCGCTCAAGGGCGACGATGGAGACGCCCATCTCGGTCTGGGTATGGTCTATTTGCAGGCTGGGCAAAAAACCGCGGCTGCATCTGCCCTCAAAACAGGTCTTCGACTCAGTCCCAGACACCCCGATTCTCTGGCTATTGCCCGCGAGATCGCGCGGTTGCAGAAGCAGCCTGAGGAGGTCAGTACTTATCTGAACCGCGCCCGCGCTTTTGAGGATGCCGGGCTTTTGGACGAAGCGATTGATACCTACCGCAAAGCCGCCAGTCTCAGTCCCGAGAATGCCGATATTCAGCATGCTCTCGGCCTGGCCTGTCTGCGGGCGAACCGTCCGGAAGATGCGCTACCCGCTTTTCGGAAGGTTCTCAGGCTTCGTCCGGATCATCCCGATGCAAATCTCATTCGGGATTTTATTCGCCGCATGGTAGAGGGACAATGACCATGATTCGCGTCGCGTTGTTCCTGTTCCTGATTTGCGCGCCCCATTTTGTTGCCGCCGATTCTATCCGTTTTACTGAAATGGCGGAGAAGGCGGGGATCCATTTTGTCCACAGTACCGGAGCCAGGGGCGGATGGCACTATATCGAGACGATGGGTTCCGGCTGTGCGCTTTTCGACGCGGATGGCGATGGAGATCTGGATCTCTATCTGGTCAATGGTGCCAATTTGCCCGGGCAACCGGTTCAGGGGAGCAATGCGCTGTATCGCAATGATACGGATAAAACGATTCGCCTGACTGATATTACTGAAGCTTCGGGTGCGCCCGGGCGAGGCTATGGCATGGGCTGCACCGTGGGCGACGCGGACAATGACGGCGATCTGGATCTCTATGTTACCGGCTATCCCGAAAATATTCTGTATGTGAACAATGGCGATGCTACTTTCAAAGACGCTTCTCGGCAGGCGAATGTGACCGCAGGCGGATGGAGCGCGGGAGCGGCTTTTTTCGATTTTGAAGCCGATGGGGATCTGGATCTCTATGTGGTGCGCTATCTCGCGTACGATCCCGCCCGAGAGCCAGTGTGTGAACGCAGTGGTGTGCGGACCTACTGCGCGCCGTACCGGTTTCGGGGTGCTCCCGATCTGCTCTATCAAAACAGCGGAAATGGCGCATTTGAAGATATTTCTCAGCGGGCCGGTATCGCCGATCCCCGGGGCAAGGGGCTGGGCGTGCTCACGCTGGATTACGACCGGGATGGCGATACCGATCTCTATATCGCCAATGATACGACGCCCAATTTTCTCTATCGAAATGATGGTGATCGCTTTACTGAAGTCGGGCACAAAGCGGGTGTGAGCCTAAGTGCTTCGGGCCGTCCACAGGCCGGTATGGGCGTGGATGCTGGCGATGTGGATGGCGATGGGCGCACCGATCTCATTGTTACCAATTTTTCCTATGAGTCCAACGCCTTTTATCACCAGGCAGAACAGGGCATATTTACCGATGCCAGTGCTCGTCTGGGGCTGACGGGACCGAGTACGCTTCCTCTGGGCTTTGGCACACATCTCTTCGATGCGGATAGCGATGGCGATCTGGATCTTTTTGTCGCCAATGGTCATATTTTTCCCAATGTCTCGGATTTTTCCTCTGCCGAGTCCTACCCCCAGGCCGATCAGTTTTTCCGCAATACCGCAGGTGTTTTTGAAGACGTTTCCGAATCGGCGGGTTTTACATCGCCCGCTGTCAGCAGGGGTTCGGCGCTGGGCGATATAGATACCGATGGTGATCTGGACCTGATTGTGCTCGTCGCCGATGCTCGTCCGCATCTCTATCGGAACGATGCTCCACCTGCCTATTCATGGCTTATTGTCCAGATAGAGGGTGCGGATCGCAGTGCGATTGGTGCGCGCGTCACCCTTACTGCAGGTGGACGTACCCAATCGCGAGAGGTGCGAAGTCAATCCGGGTATCTCTCTTCGGGGGATCCGCGCCTCCACTTCGGCCTGGGCAATGCCGAACAGATTGATCGTCTGGATATCTGGTGGCCCTCTGGACGCACCCAAACCCTTCGCAATCTGTCACCGAATCAGATTCTGGTCATTGAAGAATAGGCTTACCATCCGTGTACAAAGTGTCCACTTCCGGGAAACCAGATCGCATCCACGACACTCGACGCTCCCACGCCCAACAGGTATCCCACCACTATTCCATAGGAAAATGGCATTGATCGCCGGTAGAGCACTACGCCCCCAAATTTGAGGGTCAGTGCCTTGATGAGCCATACGACAAAAATAGCGAATCCGTACGTATGACTCGGGAAGGCGAGTCCCACCGGGTGAATCGGCCAGGAAGCGAACCGGGTATTCAAGACTGTCAGCAGTCCCGCTTCTCCAACTCCGAATAGCCAGACCAGTAGTTTTTGAAAGTCAAAATATGTGGGTTCTGTGCCCTCAATTATGCCTACCTGCCCCAGCATTACGGTCCAATCGTACATATAGGCCGCGTTCAGGCCGCCCTCCGTATAACACAAATAAAGCTGAGCACCGCAGGCTATGGCATAGGCTCCAAGCAGAGAGATGGGCAGAGCAAATACGACCAGAAAACGGCGCTTCAGGGCTTGTTGCAATAGCCGAAAAAAATGTGGAATGGCCGGTATCGACAGCATCCGACCCGAATGCGCGGCCAATCCGCCGCGGTTTAACACCATTATCCCCGTCAGGTCGGAGGGGGAAAAATTGGCTGTTCCCAGAAGCGTCTTTAGTATCGGTCCACCTTTCTGTCCCTGGGGAGATAGAAATACGAATCCCGTGGCTGCCGCGTATTTGGTCACGCCAAAGTAGATCACGAAAAACAGTGAAAGCTGTAGCAGTGCCACCACGGGTCGCATGTCCAGAGATACCATCCAGCCTGTGAGAAATGCAAATGCCGCGCCGAATCCCAGCCAGGCCGTGCGATAGGTTACGGGCGTTCCATCGTCTTTGCTCCGGTCGTCTGATAATGCCTTTTGCAGGGTTTCTTTCAGGTGTCCTCTGGCTACCCAGACCGACCAGATCACGAGAAATACCAGTGCGCCGTGCGCCTCCAGCATCCGTATTTCTCCCGAGGTTGCCGCCTGCCCCTGCATGCCCACTGTAAATCCCGTTCGATCCATCAGTGCTTGTTTGAAAATATTGAGCACAAAAAAGGTCCACACGCTCAGCAGTATATTTAGCGGACACAGGTAGGCCAGCCCCATCAAAAGGGGTTGAATTCTCAGATATAAGGTCGGAAAATCGCGCCCGATGTGTACGGCTTTGGTCAAATAGTGATCGTAGATCCCAATGCGCGGAATTGTAAGAATAAAATATCCGGCAATATTCCAGAAAATTACGCCGGCTGTACACGCAAAACCCATCCAGAAAACGGGTGTTCGGAACACGATGGGCAATCGGTGTGAGGGTTCTTCCCGGAGCAGTTCCAGGGGCATTGTCGCCAGGGGAAATGTCAGCCGTTCCCGTTCCACCCATTGTTTGTAAAACAACACACTTGCAAAAAAACCAGCCATTACCAGTGCCACGGTTCCGGCAAACCACCAGAACAGCGGGGTTAGCCAGTTGCGCCATGGAATAGATTCCTCTGATCCCAGTCCCACGTACAGCTTTTCTACCACCATATCTCCCGGCTCAAAAAACAGCCAGCGGGGCATATAGGCTCCCACGACCTCCCAGAATCGGTTTTCCGGTGAAGAAAAAGCGGATGGTGCTGAAATATCTGTAATCAAGTACCCGGCCCAGCCCACTGCCGGTGCGGTACCCACCATCCAGACCATTCCAAAAATCACCATCACTTCTGTGCGCGACAGGGCAAAGCGAGGCAAAGTTAGCTTTAATACTGTGTTGATCCCTACCCACAATACCAGGGGCAGCAACGCGGTGACGGGCACGAAGCTTTTCATCAGATTTCGCCCGAAGTAGGTCGCGTACAAACACATACCCGCAATTGTGATCAGCCCCAGTACAAAAGCCCGAATGGTGAGCGATTCAGATGCTGTTGATGCTTTTCTTTCAGGTTTCGGTGCCGAGGCCATGTTCGCAAACCCCATCTCTCAGGGTATGGGTTCTGTGACATTCACAATTTGTCCCGCGGACAGGTTTTCTACGACCTGCACTGTTCCGCTGGGCCAGATCACTTTCAGTCGCGTTGCGCGATCGGCATCTCCCATTCCGAAATGGATGGCATAGGGATCGGTTGATCCGAATCCGACGCTTCCTGGCACCTCTCGGAACAGGGTGCGGTTTCCGACTGTCAGACGCAATTTTGCGCCTATGCCCGATCGGTTGCTTTGACGCCCATGGAGAGTGATCTGTAACCACCGGTTCTGATTTTCCGACTCGTTGCGGTAAAGCGCGTTTTCGAATAAGTCTCCGTGGTACCATCCGCCTTGCGGTGCATACACATCGAGGTCGCCATCTGCGTCGTAATCGGCAAATGTGATGCCGTGTCCTTTGCCCAGGTGTCCCATTCCCGCGCGTTCGGTCAGGTCGGTGAATGTACCATTCCCGTTATTGCGATAAAACCGGTTTGGCTCTAAGCGTCCCAGGTCTGGATCGCCTGTCCCGAAGTACACGTCCAGGTACCCGTCGTTATCTATGTCTCCCACATTGCCGCCCATTACGCCGTGGGCATAGATGAATCCCGCTTCGTAGGATACATCTGTGAAGCGCCAGCCTTCGGCCGGACCTTCGTTGCGGTATAGCTTGGGCGTTGGATAGGCCGGGTCGGTGGGCGCGGTATAGCCGATCCGCTGTCCCTCTAAGCTCTCTTTGAATCCGGCAAGGCAGGTGGTCAGGATATCCAGATCGCCGTCGTTGTCGTAGTCGAAGAAGAACGATACATAGCCCCGAAGTGTGCCGCTTCCGGCGACGTTGGAAGCCCGTGCGACATCTACAAATGTGCCGTCGCCGCGATTTCGATACAGGGCATTGGGCGTCTCGAAGCCGGTTACAAAGAGGTCCAGGTCGCCGTCTAAGTCGTAATCGCCGAAGGCTGCGCCCACTGTGCCCAGAGTAAATCGCAGGCCCGCTTCGTCTGTGGTTTCGACAAAGTTTCCATTGTTGCGATAGTGCGCGTTTGAGGAGCCGTCTCCGGCAATGCCATTTGCTATAAATAAATCCAGGTCGCCATCGTTATCCGTATCGCCCCACAGGGAGACAAATCCCGATCCCCCGTCATTTGTGCCCGAAGCTGCGGATACATCGGTGAATTGGCCTCCGTCATTGCGGTAGAGTGCGTTTGGGCCGGGGCCGGACCACCCGCTGCGGGCGATGTAGAGGTCCAGGTCGCCATCGTTGTCGTAATCGACGAGATTTCCCGAGAATCCCGAATCCACGTCTTTCAGGCCGATCTGGTTGCTGATATCCACAAATTGGGTTCCGTCGTTGCGGTAAAATGCGAGGTACGTGTCGCATCCCTGCGCCAGCAGGTCCAGGTCGCCGTCGCCGTCGATATCTCCCCAGGCACTCGGTCCTGCTCCGTCCAATTTGGCCACGCCCAGGTCGCGGGCCACATCTGTAAAGCGTACGGGCAGGGATGTATCTTTGGATTCGGGGCGCTGGTCGAAACGATAATAAGACCACAACGACCAGGGATAACCGCCGAGTTTATCATAGGCTTGTTTCAGATTCCACTGGGTGCGGAAAAACCATTCGTCTGTTTCCGGCAGGGCGCGCAGCAAATTTAAGAATGTTTCGGCTGATTTTCGATACTGTCCCGCGCGGTAATAGGCTACGCCCAGGCGATCCGGTACGCGGAGATCCAGGCGGTCTTTTTGCATTTGCATCGCCACTTTCAAGCGTTCAATTGCCGCTTCGTAATCTCCCATTCTCAAAAGGGCGAGGCCAGCCAGATAGCGCGCTTCTGCATCGTTTATGGCGTTATCGGATAATTTATCGGCGTGGTGAAACGCGCGTTCCAGCAAGATGCGGGAGTCGTTCAGGGGCATGATTTGTCCGCTGCTTCCCATCTTCTGATTTTCAAACCAGATGGTTTCCCCGCCCAGCAAATAGGTGACGTATTCTTTTCGCACGTCCAGCATGAGGGGTTGTTTTATGAGAGCTGCTTCAAATTGTGCTGCCGCGCGGGCGGGTTCCCGCTGTGATCGGTAAAGCCGCGCGAGCCAGGTTCTCGCCTCGACTGCATCCGGATTGCGGGCTACTGCTCGCTCAAACGCGGTTATTGCTTCGGGGCGGTTTTGGATTGCGAGCACTTTGCCCAGGTGAAGATAGGCCGCGCTTTGTGTTGAATCAATTTGAATACATCGGCGGAACTCGGCTTCGGCAGCTTCGTGCTGCGCCCGCCGCATGCTTTCTATTCCCTGCTGGAGATGCGTGGCATAATCTATCCGCAGGCCCGGAGAAGGTGTTCTTTGTTCACCGCATCCGATTGACAGGGCAATCAGTAGCAGAAGGATTACAATCATGTCAGGCCACCCGCCCATCTGCGAGTTTTATCTGGCGGTCTGCCCGATTTGCCAGATCCAGGTTGTGCGTGGATAGCACGATTGTCAATCCCCCGGTGTGGTTCATATCCCGCAACAATGCCACAATCTCATTCCCTCGTTTTGAATCCAGGTTGCCAGTTGGTTCGTCTGCGAGCAAGATCTCGGGGTTGTTTACGAGTGCCCGCGCAATGGCTACCCGTTGCTGTTCACCCCCCGATAGTTCGCGGGGCAGGTGATCTGATCGGTGCTGCAAATCCACGCGCGCCAGCAAGTCTCTTACCCGGTCGCGTTGGTGCAGTGCGCGGGAAAAGAGGAGGGGGAGTGCCACATTTTCTTCGACGGTTAATGTGGGTACCAGGCAATAGTCTTGAAATACGAATCCCACGTGTTGCCGACGCATGGTTTCCAGGTCTTTGCCGCGCAAAGCGCTTACATCCCGATCCAGCAATTTCAAGAGGCCCGATGTGGGCCGGTCCAGACAGCCCAGAAGGTTCAATAGAGTTGTTTTTCCCGCGCCCGACGCGCCTGTGATGGCTACAAATTCGCCGGGTTCTACGGTCAGATGTACACCGAATAGTGCCGCGATTTCTTCGGCTGAACGGCGGTATATCCGCGTGAGGCCCTGTGCAAGAATAGCCGACATTTCAGCGCATCCACGCAATGGGATGCAGGCGGGAAGCCCGCCACCCCGGTATGATTCCGGCCAGTATGCCCATGCCCACTGCCATTGCAATCCCGCCGATTAGTAGTATGCCATCAATTTGCACCAGTACGCCTGGGGGGGCAAATGGGAGAATCGCGCGTACGGCTTCAGATGCCAGGCGGCTGCCCAGGACCGATATTCCACCACCTGCGATTCCGCCTATGATGCAGATTGTCAATGCCTCTGCACAGATCAATGCAAATACATCGCCCCGGGATGCGCCAATTGCTCGCATTACGCCGATTTCCCGCGTTCGTTCAAAGACTGCGATTAGCATGGTATTCATCACGCCGAGTACTGCAATTGCCACGGCTACGATGGCGATGGTTCCAATGAAAAACCGCGCTGTGCCCAGGAGGTCGAGAAGGGTTCTCTGAACCTGCGCCATGGTGATAACCTGTACCGAGGGTATTTCGAATACGCGTTCCGAAAATCCGTCTATTCTGGACAGGTCTTTTAATTTTACGCCGATGCCTGTGAGTTTCTCCTTTTTGTCGAAGAGGTGCTGCGCTACCCCAAGCGGCACAAAGATGGTGCCGTCGTCCTGGGTTCCGCTGCGGTCAAAAATCCCGCGCACTCGGAATGTTTGTCCCATTCCCGTGAGCGGAAAGTCGTCCCCGATATTTTTCCGATAGTACGCCGCTACGCTGTATCCCAGAATTACCTCATCGGTCGCGCCTTCGTTGAACCACTCGCCACGCTGGAAGGTTAGCCAGGGTTTCATTTCCAGAAAGCTGTCTTCTATTCCCGTTATCAGGGAAAATCCCTCCCGGTGTACGGGGAGCGATCCGAGGAATAACCGCGTCGTGGTCGCCACATCGGCGTCTCGAAGAATTTCTCGGTGGATGGCTTCATCCATGTACATCGGTATTACCCCACCTTGCATCAGCAGGGTCGCGGCTTCGTAGGGACATCCTTTTGAGGTGACCAGTACGTGATAACCCAGGCGGTCAATGCTGTGGATGAGGGATGTGCGGTATCCGGTGCCCAGGCCCAGGAGGCTGACCAGGACGCATACAGATAGCGCTACGCCGCTTATGGTCAGGGCACTTCGCGTGCGGTGTCGCCGCAGTTCTTTCAGGACGACGCTTATAAATTGAAAAATGACCAAATCCTTGCCCTCTTGCGATGGATTTCTACGCCTTTTCCCATCACGCGCAGATCGCCTGCGATGCGTTTTACGACGCCTACGACGCGCAGGGAGTCGCCAGAGATATTGCGGGGGACGGTTATGGTCCGTCCCTGTTCCAGGTCAATCAGTATATGTTGCGTGCTGTCTTGTAATACAAACCAGCATCCCATGTGCTGGCATACCTGTCCCGCGCGGCCCGATAGCACGACTCGCTGTTCCAAAAATGCGGCGGGACGATCCAGGACTTCTTTGATCTGGGTCGCGCGATTGGCGGGTACGGCTTCGCCCACTTGATGCATTTTCGCAGAATCGCATCCGATTATCAGGATCAGGAGTAGCAGATACAGACGCATCTATATATCCCCAGTTTTTGCGTGACGCCTGCCATAAGAGATGATATTTTGTTTGTGAGGTAAAAGCAAGGGATTCTCCCATCTGTTTTTTGTGAGGGGAATATGCCGATGAAAAAAATGATACGGGTTCTTCTGGTCGGCGTTTGTCTGGCGTGTAAGCCCTCTCAACCCGATGTATCTACGGAGTTCGTCGGTGTACATCGCTGTGTGAGTTGCCACATGGAAGCGTATCAAGAATGGCAACGCACGACCCATGCGACTTCCATGCAAGAAGCGACTCCGCAGACTGTTAAGGGCGATTTCATAAAAAATAACGCCTATACTTTCGGCGGTATTACCTCTACAATGAGCCTTCAGGATGGTCGCTATTTTATTACGACACCGGGGGCTGATGGGGCGCAAGGTACCCACGAGGTGCTATACACTATTGGCGACCGGGATACGCAGTGGTACATCACTGAGCTTCCCGGAGGCCATTTGCAGATTCTTCCGGTTTATTTCGATGTTCGCAGAAATACCTGGTACAATCCCGTTGAAGGTATTATCGCCTCGCCGTCCGAACGGCCTTTAGATCCCCGCGATACGTCGTTCTGGATGCATTTTGGACGCAATTGGAGCGCGCAGTGTTTTGACTGCCACGCCAGCCAGATTGAGGTCAATTACGATCCCGATGCGGGCACTTATGATTCCCGCTGGGTGGATCTGAGCATCAATTGCGAAACCTGCCACGGTTCCGGGCAGGGCCATGTCGCGTTTTGGGAGCGGGCGCTGACAGACGCCGATGCCGCCAGCATGCAGGATACTTCGCTGGTGAATTTGAGAATGCTCTCCGCAGAACAATCCGTGGAACTCTGCGCGCAGTGCCACGCGACGAAGCGCATTTTGAAACTGGGCTATCGACCCGGCGACAATTTCTACGATTTTTACGAACCTGTTGTTCTGGATTTTGAAGGTATGTGGCCCGATGGTCGCTACCGGCATCTCGCGTATAATTATACGGCGCTCACGCTCAGTCCCTGTTATACGGAGGGGGGGGTGACGTGTTTGACGTGTCATCCGTCCCACGGTCCGGAGGGGGAGAAGAAGACAAGGGCAGATTTCGACGGTATATGTATGCAGTGTCACCGGGATATACAGCCCCGAGAACACAGCCGCCACGAGCAGTACATAGCCTGTGTAGATTGTCACATGCCCCCTATTCCAGAAGTGCGCCGGGTGCGCGTGTTTGACCACCGCATTGCGTCTCCTGTTCCAGCGAATACCGTGCGCTTTGGCATTCCAAATGCCTGCGGCGAATGCCACGGGGACCGCACACCCGAATGGGCTGTGGAAAATACAGAAGCCTGGTGGGGGAAACAGGATGATTATCTTTTCCAAACGGCGACTATTGCACTGGGGCGACAGGGAAATCCGATGGCTGTGTCTCCTCTGAGAGACGCGTTGCTCGATCTGTCCAATAATCCCACGCGGCGGGCTTCTGCGGCTCTACTTCTGGGGCGCACCCGGTCCTCACAGGCGGTGCCTGTGCTCCTCAACGCTTTGAAAGATCCGCATCCGCTCATTCGCGCAAAGGCGGTAGAAGGTCTGGGTCTGATCGGTCAGGCGCGGGTTGTGCCTGCACTTGTTCCATTGTTAGACGATCCGGTTCGGCTTGTGCGGTTTGCCCTCGTGCCGGCTATCGAAAATCTGGGCACACATCATCTTAAGGACCAGGACTTCAAGCGCTATCGTGCCATTTTTGCCGAGTACGAACAGGCGAGTAAAGAGGTCTGGGGGACTGACCCTTATGTGCATTCGTTTCTCGGATGGGCTTATGTGAGACGGGGGAATACGGAATCGGCCCAGCGCGCTTTCCAGCGGGCACTGCGGATTTGGCCCGGTATTGAGGACGCGGCCAGAGGACTGGTGCAGATACATAACTCAGAAAAAAATGACCGATGAGTAGAGAACCCACCGGTCGTTTTGTTTGGATTTGGAGCGTCCGTCAGAACGATCCGGTTATGGATACGCGCAGGGGCGGATCAAATAAATGGCCGAAATTTATATATGCAAAATCGACACCGATCTTTCGCCCCACGCCCAGATCCTTTTGGACGCCGCCGCCCAGTGTCCAGGTACCCAGGTCGTAACGCCCCCGGTAACCGGCGCGCAGTGCCAGCGTGTTGGCGACCCACAATTCGCCGCCTACGTGCCAGCGCTCGCGGTCGTCAATGTGGTGTACGAGTTCTGCTGCCACGGTCAGATACGTGGGGTCTCCCTTGCGCCCATAAGGCTCCATTGCCAGGGCGATGGTGTAGATCAAGGGCTGGGCAATCGAAGTGCCCTGCGGCAGGGAACCGGGAATCACCAGTTCCTGGTCTTTGCCGAAGTTGCGAAGCGTCATGGCCAGGCGCGAACTGCCAAATCCGGTGTAAAAAACACTGGAAAAATCAAACGAGGCACTGTTGATCTTGTCCTGGTCCAGTGTCTCTTGAATCCACTTTATAGACGCACCCAGCGACAATTTGTCCGTCATCTTGTACGCGTAACCGAAGTTTATGAAAATATCGCCGGCCGATATATCCCGCGTGAAACGCCCTTGAGGATCCAGAGGCGTAGTCTCTCGGGAAGTGCCCGCGTCAAACTGAACGACCGATAGTCCAAAGGTCTGTTGGCCGTATCGCCAGGCGACTGCACCGTTGAAAAATTTTGAATCTACCATCCAGCGCGTATATCCCAGGGCATATTCGAATCGCTCGATATGGGTCAATGCCGCCGTGTTCCAGAACATCGCATTGATGTCGTCGGCTGCGGCTGTAAACGCATCGCCCATTGCGGCTGCCCGTGCGCTTTGTCCCACTTTCAATGCGTGGAACGAAGCCCGTCCGGTTCCGTGGAACTCTTTTGTCCGATGCTGGCCCGCGCGCACGCCGGACGGCAACTGATAATTTTGCGCCCAGGCGTCTGACCCCAAAAGCCCGACGGCCAGGAGCATCGTATAAATAGTTAATCGTTTCACATCTACTCTCCTTTGTTTGCAGAGAGGCGGAACAGAGCGCCCGCCCCTCCCGTCGGTCTTACTGGATAATCAGAAAACTGCCCGTTTGAACCTTGCCTTCTTGTCCGGGTACCAGCGATTCTACGGCAAAGAAATAAATCCCCGGAGATGCATACGATGTGCCAGAACGCGCCCGTTGCGTCCAGCTCACTTCTGCCGTGTGTTGCGCGCCGCGCGTCCCATCGTGTACTATCTCCATGACCAGGTCTCCCGCAGCCGTGAAGATCGAGATGCGGGCCAGACGCGGCAGGTTGGTGAACCGCATGCGCTTGTTGTTGTCGCCCTGCGCCCCAAAGGAATGCATTCCGTCATCCTTCCACGGATTTGGAACTACGAGCACTTTTTCCTCTAAGGCATCGAATCCATCTGAGGCAGCTACAACAGGTGTAAACTGACCGCCGACTGTGTTGTGCCGCGCGGCCGTCACAATATGGCTCGACTCGGTCCCCGCGCGGATGTGGTTCTGAACCACGGGGGGCAGATCTGCAAGTGTTGTTGGGACGGGCATTTGCGCGCCTGAAATCGCATTTCTCTGCGCATTAAGGTTCTCCCAGTTCGCATGCCCATTGGCATAGGTTACGATATTGTACCGATACCCGAATCCCGTAACAGAGTTCTCATCGGCAAAAGTATAAATCCCGGTCGATGCATCGTAATACCTCGGATCTTTTGCCTGAATTGTGGCGATCAGATTCCAAGGACCCAGAGGCGCGCCGGCATGCTGCACGGGATCTGTCTGGATCAGCGCCGTGTTCCCGTAAATTTTGTAACCGGCCACATCCTGCGCCTCGCCGCCCGTATAATCCGGGTGTACCGCATCGTCGGCACCGTCGCTCCAGGACAGTTCCACGTTGCCATTTGCGTTGCTGCGAAGCAAAACGGGACGGTCGGTTTCGGCGCGAGCAAGCGATTCCACATCTGGCGGTTGATTGGGCAGGTCAAATCCCATTGCGTACAATTGACGCGCGCGGTCGATGTGGTTGAACAAAATATCCTCACCGCCGGGTACCTGAGCTTGAGCACCTGGCGTCATTGCCCAGATGCGAAAGTCCATCGGCTCACCGCCCGGACCCGCATTCTCGGCGGCCATACCCGCGGCAAAAACCACCACGATTTTTGCCTTGTCGCCCGGTGCCAATTTCCAGGGACCGAACATCTGCGAGTGCAATTGCTCCTGCAACTCTCGCTCACCGGGATTTGGACCACCCTCAATCGGGTTGTCGTCATAGGGCTTGCCGGGGGTGATAAACTTCTTCCACAACTCTTCAACCGTATCAATTGTCTCATGGGGTTCAAACTCGATGTTCGTGCGGCTTCGGCGCTTCCACCAGTGTGCATACGCAGGCTGACTGACGGGAATATCCTCGCCCCCCATCGCCGTGCCCGTAATCGGCACATAGGTTTCCGGATCATTGATAAAGGGCGGTGTCACATCCACAGGTCCCCAGCCTATGTATTGCGGCGAATACAATTCTTGCTCTGCCCGATATCCGATCACACCAATGGCTTCTGCACCGAATCGGGGTTCACCCATGTCGTTGTTTGAACTGGTGGGTGCATCGCCATCGTATTGATACGATATCTTTTTACCGCGGTATTTCCCACCGTAATTGGCGGCCTCGGTAAACTGATACCGGTCGTCTTCCAGGCGCCGCCCCGGCTCGGAAAACCAGTAGCCGTTCCACTTGCGATACGAGTGCCCGGGCTTGTTCACGCTGAAATAGTTCAAATAACCCATATACACTTCTTCATAAGATCTGTCTGAGGTATTCTCCACGACCAGTTCTACAAAGAAGAAATCGTCGTAATCCGGATGGCTCCATCCATACGCTGTCCGCGTCATTGTCATGCCGGTCCCATCTGGCTCGATATTCGTGTTGCTGCGCCATTTTGAAATCACGATCTCTTCTGGAAAGTGATCGAATTGGGGCAGCGTATATGACCCGTTTTCGCGGTAATTATCCACTTCCACAGGCTCGTCGGAAATTGGCTTAGATTGCTCGGCGATTCCGCCGCGGTCCGAGTTGAACCACACGTTGGCGTCCTGGGTATCATACCCCAACCGAGCGGCTATGATCGGCGGGTCTTGCCCGTTTCGCAAGCGCAAATTACCCGATCCAGGCGTCAAATCTGGCACCACCTGCTCCACATCCCCGGTGTTGGACACCGGCCCGGAGGATGTGACATAGGTATTTCCACTCGCATCCCGCGCGAGTATCCACACCCCCTGGCCCTTCGAGTTGTCGTAGTCCTGGTCTCGACCTCTGAAGCTACCCGATGTCGAAGATCCCGTATAAATATACGGATATGTCATCGAACCGTTTTCCCTCGCCACATACCCTTCCGACCCCAGGGCAAATGTCCCGCCCTGCTGTCCCGTGTTGCGAAACGATTCCGACAGCTTTGACCGGTCAATCTGCTTCATTGGCACTGGTTCATCCACCGCCTGAACCCCTGTCACAAATAGTCCAGTCAGAAAAATGCCCGCAAGCGCCTTACCAATTATTTGTTTAAACATAAATTCACTCCTTATAGAGGCGCCAGAGCCAGAGCACCTGTTCTGGTCCTCTGGCCCACCGATTTACATGCTGGTGCGCACGCCGAAATAGATTTCCCGGGTGCGATTCGTATAGCTATTCCACTGATCCCAGATCTGGTTGGTGTCCCGCACCACCACTGGCGTGGGCTGGTTCTCAGCCAGACCGTACTTCGGTATATCGTGGAAGAAATTCCACCTGCGGATCGAACGCGGTTTTTTGGCATTGAACAAATTGGTCGCCTCAAAGAACAGGGTCGGACGCAACTTCCCAATTCGGAAGCCTTTCTGAATGCCCAGATCCGTGCGGAATGCCGTTGGATTGGTGTACAACAACTGGTTCCTGATCAACTTGTTGGCAGTCGAAGGAGCTGGCGTGGGCTGGCTATAGCGGAAGAATGTGCCCGGCTCGATTCGCAGCACCAGGTTTACGTTCAGATCGCTCAACACCTTGCTTCCGGCCACCTCTGGACCATATCCTTCGGGCGTGGCAAACAGGAATGTGATGCTTCCATCGCCCGTGGCATCGCGCATGTTGGCAGGACCGCGCACGCCCCCTATCGTGTGTATCCGAGCCGCAATATTCCGCTCGTCGGTCCAGGGGAATCCAACCTGTGCATCGGGCACTTGATTGGCGAATTTTTCGGTGATCCACAGTTCCCGGTTGGCGTCGATTTCTTTTTGCACCAGCTGGTCGGCAAACATGCCAATGGCATCGACCTCGGCACTCGACAGGGGTTGCCAGACGCGCTCACCCGTGGTCGGGTCAATTTCAAACTTAAAGCGATACGCGTCTTTGGCCAGGAAGTCCGAATCCACGAACCAGCGCCCTACCCACTCCCGACCGCCGTAGAAGTTGTTCTGCTCCCAGTACCAACTCCACGTTGCGCGGAATGAGAAGAAATTGGTGAACCGCTTGCTCACAGCCAATTCCAGGCCGCGCGTTTCACCACTGTACGCATTCTGATACCAGTGCGCGCGCTTGATCTGCTTCTCTACCGGATCGTGCAAAAACGTGTTGTTCTGCTGGAGATAGTCTTCTGTGCGGCGGTAGAACATCGTCGCATTGGCCGTGTAGTCCGAAACAAAGTTCCAATCGACCCCCACTTCGTAGTTCACGGTACTGCCCGGACGCGAATTCGTCGATCCGCGCTTGGTCGAGCCCATTTCCAGGCCGCCGTAATACTCATACGAGCTATATCTGCCGTCTGCGTTCAGGTCTTCGGCTATGCTTCGGCCCGAAGCCGCCTGCCAGGTCTGCCCATACATCGCATAGAAAATCGGGAGGACAAAGAACCGGCCATAGGAGAAGTGAATCGCAGACCGCGCAGTAATCGGGTGAGACACCCCAAAGCGCGGCGACAGCTTGAACATATTCAGACCATCATAAGTCGGGAATGACTGCGGATTGTTGGGATAGGGCGTTTGACCCTGCCGCGCCAACGACGCATCTGCATCGGAAAACCAGCGGTTTTGAGGCAGCACCGACCACACGGGTTCGGGACGTGTCTGACCGCCGTGGTCAAACGCATCCAGACGCACGCCCACGTTTACTACCATCCCCTCAAACTCCATTTTGTCCTGTGCATAAGCTCCAAGCTGGAATGCCTTTCTCGGGTGATCCCGGAAGGCGTTCCAGGCCGGGTCGTCGAGACTGCTTGCCCGACTTAAATCGGGGAGTTTGACGCCGTTCACAGTCGTGGCGGGCACGAAGTCCATCTGACCATCTGCACCCAGGCGGTTCTGGGCCGATGCATAGTAGTCGTACATCGTCCAGACCCGATAACTACCCGATGTTCCACGGCTCTGTGACTCCCACTGGTAGGTCTGGAACCACGTTGCCTCGGCACCTGCCTTAAAGAAATTTCCCTTTGTAACCTGACTGGAGAAATCGAATTTCAAATTGTGGCGCGTTTGACGATTCAATCGGTAGTCCCGAACCTCACGAGGTGTTGCCGTAAACCACTTGTCGTGGTCCCGAACCACATTGAACGTTTCTATAGGCATCCCCGATGTGTCTTGCTCGCTGTCTGAACGCGAGAGACGCAACTCATACAGGGTGCGCGAAGACAGGGAATGCGTTAAATACGCGTACAACATCGAGTTCCATTCGATCTCTTTGCCCGCACCATCTATGCCTGCGGGCAAATACAGATCTCGACCGGCTGATAATGCCGACTCTCGCGTGTTGCGGAAACTCTGGTTCGTTCCATACACACCACCCAACTTCAGGTTGATATTGGGCCTCACGCCAAATGTCAGTTTGCCCGTCATCTGATAATTGGGCAAGTCCCGGAGTGCGGGATTGGGACGCTGTAAGGGTTGCCGATTTGTCTGCGCGCTCACGTGGAACGAGGTCTTGTCCCCAATGGGACCCGAAATGGATCCTTCGAGGCGATGCCCCGATACATTTGTATAATCGTCTGGCTGGATATGTACCAGACGTCCCGAATCATCCGCCGTACCGGGCAATCCATCGGCACCGATATTTTCCTTTTCCTGCAACCAGGCTGGATCGTCCAGGCGGATGCGGCTCCTGCCCGTACCCTGGTTCAGGTGAATGATCGGGTCATAGGCATTGAAGCCGTAATGCCGCTTTCCGGCAACTGTATATCGATACTCAAAAAAACCCGTGGTAGTCTCGGCTACCCTCTCGCGTCACGATATTGATGATCCCGGCGTCCATGTTTCCGTATTCGGCTTCTGGAACACCGGTTACCACAGAGATTTCCTGGATCGATGCGCGGTTCACACCCGTGAACATATTTGCCGCGCGGCGGTCATTGTTCACCATCCGCACACCGTCAACAGTATAGGTGAGTGAAATGGGCTTTGGCGTTGTCGTGTACCAGCCCGCACGGCGTTCGCCTTCGTCCATTTGAAAGTTGCCCTGCCGCACTGACCTTCCGTCTTTCTGTACGCCCGGCTGCAAGCCCGCCCACGCCCGAGCATCTTTGACCACGGGCTGCAAGTCGATCTCGTCAGCCGTTACATAGTATTTGCTCGCGGTCTTGTCCGGCTCTACGGGTGGACGCTCTGCCGTCACGATCAGTTCTTCGGCTTCCAGTGCTGTCTCGGTGAGACTGAAATCCACTGTGGAGGTATAGCCCACCACCACTTTTACATCTTGCTGTACGACCTTCTGGTACCCCACCAGCGAGGCTTCCAGGCTGTGTGTTCCCGGCAGAACCAGCAAGATGATATAATATCCTTCTGCATCTGCGGTTGCACCCCGGTTTGTTCCCACAATCACGACGTTGGCACCGGGCAATGGATCGCCCTTTGTATCCATTACCCTGCCAGCTATTTTACCCGTTGTTGCCGCCTGTGCCCAATCCTGCACACCGAGGACACAAACCAGCAAAACGGACAAAAATGCTAACTGTCTTATCATCTCTATGCCTCCTTACATAAAGGGTTGTTCGTTATACTTACATCACATAGTATTTGACCGAAAGTCCGATCTCGAAATAGTGCAGCGGAAAGGTCCGCGCGACGCCATAAGATTCCAGCTGGCGCAATTCCCCGATCAGCAAGTTCCACCGCGCCCGCGCATCAACTGCTGCGCGACCACCTGCTAATACCTCTATACCCAAACCCACGTTGAGCCCCCACGCCACATCCGTATCGTCAAACGGCGCCAACTCCAATGTCGTATCAATCCCTCCGCCCAGATTCGGTTGTCCTGCAAAGATCAGGCCCGACACCGAATTTTTGTAGTGGTAAAACCCACCGCCATAGGCGATGAAGGGACCTCCGGTCACGCCATCCGAACCACCTGTTCGCTCTTTCAGGTGATACAGGCCGTTGATCGTAAACGCATTGACCGTCATGTAATTGCGCGCCAGCGGGCTTGTGATTTTCTGCCACTCCTCCGGCTTGTCTTCGGGCCAGTAAAAGGTGGCGTCTTCGATTTTGCCGGGATCAAAGCGCGTGCGGTGAAATTCCACCTCTAAGGTATTGCGCGCATCTCGCGCATAGGTGAAATACAGCCCGAATGCTTCCTGTGCGCGGAAACGATCACTCATGCCGAACACGGGAAAGTTGAAGTTTCCGCTCAAACCCAAGCCAACTTTCCCCACCACGCCCGTGTCCTGTCCATGGGCATCGCCATAGCTATTGCCCGGAAGCGCGAAGAATATCAAACAAACTGCGGAAATTATCCCTCGTTTCATACGCGACCCTCCTTGTGAATGGCCCACTCAATGCGAGTGGAAATAATTAATGTGAAATACTATTTATCTTTATAGCTAATAAAAGTACGGATTAACAATAAATAATAATTATAATGATAATAAATATTAGCTCACCAAAAATTTAAAACGCCTGTACTCAGATGTCAAGCGGTTTCGGTTTTATTCAAGAAGAAATTTTCTATCTGACAGAAAGAGAATTCAGGAGAGTGCTTTGAACAAGCGTTCACGGACGTAGTCCACAAAGCTACGAGGTTATACGAAGGATGGATTTCAGGGTAGGTATTAGATGTATTAAATACCCCTGTATAAAGTGCTTGTGTTTGCTTATGGTTTTTGTATATAAATATGCTGGGAATCAGAGCACCCACTATCAGCTCAGGAGATTTGGGTATGTTAAGGGTGCCTGTCGTATTTGCTTTATTGGTTTTTGTAACCCCTGCCTCGGCCGATCCTCCACGGCTTTATATTGATACGCTGATTGAAAATCCCGCGTATAACAATAACTTACAGGAGTTGACAGAGAAACAACCGGGTGATACCATCAAATTTCAGATTTTTGCACCTGACGCTGCAGGGCAAAAGAGTCACGGTTACGTTGTTGAACTGGCTTTGCAGGGCAAAGCGTTTGACAGTTATATCGGCGATATCAACGGAATTGGATGGACTGAAAAAAATATGCACTTTGCCCGTGCCAGGTCGGGCAATCCGACCTTAGCTATGCTATCTCTCGCTACGGTAACGATTCCGGCGAACGGGTACTTAGGCCAGATTACACTGAACGTGGCACATCCGCTAACTTCAGATATTGTTCTCATTATTCAAGCAGCAGCATGGGCAAACGGGGATGGGATTCAAAATATGGATGCGTCCGGCGCAGCGATATCCTTTATGGAAACTCCCCCTTTTCCCGGCGATTTTGACGGTAATGAGATTGTCAACATGGCCGACTTCTTGTTCTTTGTTGCTGCATTTGGTACCCGGTCGGGAGATGCCAAATACAATGTGCTGGCGGATATGAATCGCAACGGGACCGTTGATATGTTTGACTTTTTACTCTTTGTCACTGCGTTTGGTGGTTCATAGAGTATGAAGTGGTTAATAGACCGACCCCGCAAAGTGCTAACCACATTTTGCGGGGTTTTGTTTATGTGCTGTCCTTATAATGAAAATAAAAAAAAGTGCCATTTACGATTTTTTATGCAAAAAGTAGAAATATGCGGCACATAATAAGAAATAAGCGTAGTATTTTTTGAATTGCAATTCCACAAACGATTGTATTATTTTAAATTAAAAAGCCGCCGACAAGACCTGGAAAAGTCCCCTGTTAGCGGCGGGTTAGTATCTCAAGAGACGTGGCACACTCCGAGACAGAAGCCACCTATGCCTCTTTGTTTAAAGACCTTAAAAAGCGAGGTTTAAAAGGGGTGCAACTGGTCATCTCTGACCACCACGAAGGCTTACAAAATGCCATCAAACGACACTTTCAGGGAGCCTCTTGGCAGCATTGTCAAACCCATTTTCACCGAAACATCAAAGGCATCACACCCCCCAAATACCAACGTGAGGTTGCCAAGGCACTCAAAGACGTTTTCAATGCACCCGATCACAATACCGCACAGCACCGCCTATCACAACTGATGGACACCTATGAAGAGATACTGCCCAATGTTGTGGATAAAATAGACCGGGATATTATCCATTGTCTGGCCTGCTTCCACTTTCCTCAAAAGCATCAAAGACGCATCCGGACGACCAACCTGTTGGAACGACTCAATCGAGAGATCAAAAGACGAGCTGATGTGGTACAGATCTTCCCCAATCAGGAGGCTTGTCAACGCCTGATCGGCGCGTTGTGTATGGAATGGTCTGAAGAGTGGGTCACTGGCAGACGCTATCTGGATATGAGGTACTTGAAATAAAATCTCTGACCCCTATTTCACGGGGCTTCCTTTTTACAGAACTTTTCGGACTTGACCTCTCACCACTGCATTTGTGAGTTGTACACAATTGCCTGTTCGTGAAGATATTATTTTCAGACAGGACATGGTGTCTTATAGAGGGGGAGGAGGAAGAGGTGGTGGGTCAAAGCCTTCAAGTTCCAACGCTGGACGGGTTGGACAGGTAGTTGGAACAGGTACCTATGAGGCTAACGACGGAGGTATTACTCGAAGTACGGTGCAAACGATGGAAGCAGCTGTCTTGACAAATCCGTCTGGGCGAGATCCCAACGAGACAAATTGGTTGGTAGAGTTACAGGGTAATATTAATGATCTCGAACAAAGTTGGAATAATTTCGTAAGTGACGTACAAAATATACCCGATGCATTGGGAGATGCTGTAAGTGAAGGTTTAGAAGATGGCGTGAATTATATGATCACTGGCATGTCGCTTATGGGGCGGCGGTAGTGGTATTGCAGTGCCCTGCGGCCGCTACTCACTTTTGCACTCAGAGAACCTGGGAACGCCTGGGTGGTCTTCCATAGAATTGCATAGTCAATTCTTAATTGCCAGCCTGTCAGAGTAACGACAGGCTGGCGTTTTCGAGATTCATGAGGTATGTAAAAAATGAAAAAAATAAGACTTATAGCGATTTTGGCCATAGGTGTTCTGTTCTTTTTCAATTCCTTAAACATTTTCTCCGCTCCAGTATCTGAGAATTCAGATTCTATCAGACAATTATTGACAAAACCATACCAGATCAAACAATTATTGAGCAACTCAGACCGGCTATTCAAGTCAGGCGACTATGACGGAGCCATCAGTGGGTATAAAAAAGTGATTGCACTTGATTCCCTCAGCTTTCATGCGTGGTATAATCAAGGGAGGGCTTCTGTTGCTATTCAGAACGATGAACAAGCACTTGCGTGTTTCACAAAAGCTGTAACAATTGACCCCGAAAACGTAGCGGCACTTAATGGAAGAGGTACTGCTTATTTTAATTTGCAACTCTATCAAAATGCCATCGAAGATTTTAAGAGGTGTATTGCATTAGATGGTCAATTCTATGGCGCACATTATATGTTAGGCCGTGTTTGGGGCCGCCTTGAGAATTTCAAACAGGCTCTTATTAGCTATCAATTTGCCGCGAGAATAAATGCCGAACCACAAGAACTGTGGTACAATATTGGCTGGGTTCTTTCTTATCTGGGCAGATACAAAGATGCGATTGAGCAATTTGATAAAGCTATACATCTCAATCCTCTATATGAGAAATACGAGCCTGATGATATTTGGTTTGGAAAAGGCTATGCGCTGCATGGATTAAAGCAATTTGCCGAAGCTGAAATCTGCTATATGAAAGTACTCGAATTAAATAAAAACCAGATCAATGAAAATCGAGCGGCATCGTATTACAATTTGTCCTGCATTTATTCTCTCCAAAAATTATGGGAGCAGTCCTTTGCGTCGTTAAAGCAATCTTTGGAAATTGATCCAAACTATGCTTCAGATGTTCAGAGCGATGAAGATTTGGAAGGTTTGGTCACCCACCCTATCTACAGCAGTAAAGTCAAAGATCTCGTTGCAAAACATTCTGAAATAAAAGAATAGGAAGTTAAAATTTGGGTAAAGTAATTGATTATTTGATTTTTGCCGTGATGGCCGGGTTAGCCGTGAGTATGGGGTATAGTGCGTTTTACGAGCAATTTCTCATTTTAACGCCTGAGAGGCAAGTTTTTGTTACCCTATCTTACGCGGTTATTTATAGTGGGATCTATGTCGCAACGCGTCTTGTGACTAAAGATGAGCGTTTTGAAGGGATGATGCTTAAACCTAAAACAACATTGCAGAGGGCTGTTCAAGGCGGGGATCACATATTTTCTATCAAGACATTCTGCATAATGGTTCTGCTATCTGGTATCTGGCTAGATGGATCGTTAAGATATATTGATGAGTTTGATTGGGAGGGTGCTCCCTGGTTGCTATTTAGATTCCTTCTGGATAATTTAATAGATTTGGGTATCTTTTGGGCATTTCTGTCTGTGTTTATCTATGTAATTTTTAAGTTCTTTCGAGATATCCAGTTTAGCATAATTTTCAGATTATGTGGATATGTCTTTATTCATTTTATTTTTTTCTTTGTTTTAATTAATGCAACGCTTATTTGGCCTCAAGAGGGGTCTATTTTTTTAGCTGCTCTTACTTTATTGGTGCCCCTTGATCTTTGGCTACTTTTTATTTTACTGCAATTCATCTGGTCGTCAGTTTTGATATTGTGGAGTCTGTTTCAACCATTTAAGCGCATGGAATAACAATGGAACAATTATTTTTGATTATTTTGGTGCTCATCATTGTGGTGGGTCCCATCTATCTGATTTTCTATATTCGCCAGAAAAATCGGCGATGCCGATACTGTTTGGTTGGGACAAAGAAGGTGCCGGAGTTGCCAGAACAGGAGGAGATTAATCGTCTCATAGAAAATGAGAAGATGCCGGGAACACCAGGCCATTATGAGTTATGTCCGAAGTGCAAAAGGCTATATGATTGGAGATGGTTTGACGATGAACGCGTACACAGACGGGACGGAGATATGCTCGATAGACAGTGCGCTTGTGGGTTCAATTTGAAATCCCTGTGGGGTATAAAGCCAGAGATTTCTAAAGAGGCATTGCGCGCGATTCCCCTGGAAACGCTCAATGCATTATATCAAAAGTATGGAAAATCAAGGTTGAATGAGAAGCTCTACGATCCTCTTGACGATGACAATATTCTTTTTTTGTGCTCACAATGCAGAAGGATTTATATGTGGCAGGCTGTAGATGGCTATCAAGTGCTACAGTGCATTTCTCAAGGTCATTCAAAATATGATCCAGATCCGTTTGTAAATCGTTCTGACTCTTGATTTGATGATAAACAAAAATTGCGGATATTTGTTGATACCTTAAGGATTGAGTGAAGTTATGGAATTTTATTGGATATTTTCAGGTGTTCTCATTCTGTGTTTTATATGGTTGTTCAAATTTCTGAGGAAGACGAGTAAAAGATGCTCTGTCTGCCGTGAGAGCGTTTTGTCCCTTGATACGCTTGAAGAGAGCCGACGTGACGCTATTGTGAATATTCTTGAGCAAGAGGGCGTCAGCTTACATCAATTAGAAATTTGTCCTAAATGCAACAGGATTTACGATGAAGGATGGCTGTTACAAGATTGGGATATGAGTAACCGATATTGTGAATGTGGTGATGTTCTCGAAACACCCTATGATATAGATCCGCCGATTCTGAAAAAAATTATGACGGGCTTACCGCCTGAAATTGTCCAATCTCTGGTCAAAGAAACAAGCCGAGAGGATGTCGCCAAGCTCCTCGGTGGATATCAAGATATTCTTTATCGACATGATAGACTTCCAGAAGGACACGCGCTACGCGTTTGTGACCGATGTTTCAGGGTCTATATGTGGGTACAAAAAGGCGATGTGCAGCTATTCAAATGTGTACATCGAAATGTTCAATTGAAGGAATCGCAATAACATCTCGCTTTTATGAATCTCGATCAGGTAAATTGCCCTAATTTCAGATGGATAACGCAGGTCAAACTCAATGCGTGGGCAGTTGCCCTCATTTCTCTATGCGTCGCGGTCATTAGTGGGATTATGAGTGGGGCTTTAATGCTCCTGCTTCCGTACGGCGATCCAGAGATTCTTGTAGGAGATTTGAAGGTCTATATCATCCTTTTGCCTGTCCCCATCTTTCTGGTTCGAGATTTCTTGAAAATTATCGCGTTTTTGTTATTTGGCAATACGAGATTGAATCGCATCATATTTGCATATCCATTTGCGGGAAGTGGAATTTTTAGTCGCCCCAATCACCTGTTGCGTATCAATGCGTACAAATCTTGTTTAATTTTTTCCACCGTCATTACCGTTGTGATCGCATGCTTGAGTTTGTTGATATATCCATCCTTGTGGACGGTTTTTCTCGTGGGAATGACAATTGGATGGTCTGTTGGCGACGTATGGGTGCTTTATAGATTGAAAGATATGAAATCAGAATATTTCGTAAGGGTTTGGGCTTCTGAAATTGGTTGTGATATCTACCAGAAGCACAGATAAGATTTCGATGAATATAGATCAGATATTTCAAGAATTGGACATAAAAGGCGAATTGGTACCGGTTGACCTGGGAACGGTGGTTTTTAATCAGGGCCAACCTGGAGATCACCTGTATGTTGTCAAGTCAGGCCGTTTGCGGGTGTTAAAAGAAGAAGCTGAGGGACAGTCAGAAACCGTAGGGTATCTGTATGAAGGCGACCATTTCGGTGAGGGTGCGCTGTTGACTGGCCAGGGGCATCGGGCGACGGTGCGAGCAGCCGAAGATTCCGAAGTGCTTCGCATCAAGTCAGAAGATTTTCAAAGAGCATTAAAGAATGATCCCGAACTCAAGGCGTATTTTGAAGATCAGGTTGCGCATGTTGCGTATTGGAATTTTACGCGGTTTTTGAAGGGTGGAAGCGATCAGGTGTTCGCAGAGGCGATGCAGCACCTGTTCGGTAATCTAAAACGACAGGCGTATCAATCTGGTGAAACGGTGGTTAAACGTGGCGATGTGGGTAGCGGACTTTATCTGGTCGGTGGAGGCGAATTGGAGGCGGTTGGGCAGGATGGAGAAACAACAGTTCTGAAATCTGGCGATTTTTTTGGCGATCAGGCATTGATAGATGGCATAGTGGAACCCTTTACGATAGGTGCCCGAGGTTCTTGTGTTCTGTTTCAATTAGGTAAAAGTGATTTTTATAAAGTTATAGGTTTAATTCCGGCGTTGAAATCGGGACTCGAAGCCGGGCGTTGTGTTCAGAAAGTGGAAGCAGAAGACAATGCGCCACAGGCGGAATCGACAAATGGGATTCCCGAAAATGTGCATCTGCTTGATCAGGTGCCTGAAGTAGAATCGCAGGAGCGACGTCCGCCCCGATCTCTTCAATTTCCGTTTTTGAAACAGCATGATCAATCGGATTGTGGGGCGGCATGTTTGGGCATGGTCTGTAAGTATTACAAGATGCCCATTGGATTGAACAGGTTGCGCGATATGGCCAATGTGTCGCGGTATGGCACGTCAATGGCTGCGCTGGCTGAAGCGGCAGAGACATTGGGGTTTCTGACGCGGGGCGTGCGAACGGGATATGAGAAACTGATGCATACGGAACTGCCAGCCATTTTGCACTGGAAAGGCAATCATTTTGTGGTGTTGTTCAAAACCGCAAAAGACCAGGTGCGAATTGCCGATCCTGCAGTGGGAGTTCGCAAGTTATCTCGCAAGGAATTTGAGGCCGGGTGGACAGGCGTGGCTTTGCTCATAGAATACACGGATCAAGTCGCTGAAAATGAGCCTTCTCGCACGACTTTTCGCCGTTTTATTCCGTATGTCAAACCGTATATCCGCAGTTTGTGTGAGATTTTTTTGGCCTCATTGGTGATGAGTCTTTTTGGTTTGGCGTCACCGCTTTTTACTCAGACCATTGTGGATCAGGTGCTGGTGCATCACGATCGGGATTTGTTGAATTTGATGCTTGCAGGGATGATTGTCATCGCATTGTTCCAGATGCTTGTTTCAGCTCTGCGGACGTATCTTGTCACCTATATGAGTACGCGGTTGAGTATGACGCTGCTCTCTCGGTTTTACCAGCATTTGCTATCGTTGCCGATGCGGTTTTTCGCTTTGCGAAAGACGGGTGACTTGACAACGCGTTTTGGAGAAAATGCCACGATTCAAGCTTTGCTGACCGGCACGGTTGTCTCGCTCATTCTCGATGTGATCGTGCTGTTCGTTTATTTGAGCTTAATGATCTATTACCATCTCCAATTGACACTGGTGGTTCTGGCCTTTATACCGCTTTCCATCATTTTGACACTGGTCTATACCCCCATTCTCAAATGGAATCGTGCTTTCGGGCGTTGAGGGGCGGATTGTATTTGAGAAGGTGTTTTTCCGATACGGCTCAGGGTCTGATGAGCCTTATGTGTTGAGTGATATTAGTTTGAAGACAGAACCTGGGCAAAAGGTGGCCATTGTGGGGCGCAGCGGGGCGGGCAAAACAACGCTGGTGAAGTTGATTCCCCGATTTTTCGATCCCACGGAAGGGCGCGTGACCATAGATGGGATGGATGTGCGGGACTTTGATCCGAGCTGGTTGCGGCAGCAGGTCGGCATGATCTTGCAGGAGTCGGTGCTTTTCAGTGGTACTATCGCCGAGAATATCGCGTTAGGGCAGGAGGATGTGGATATGGATCGAATTCTGGAAGTGGCGCGGTTGGCGTGCGTACACGAATTTGTCGGTGATATGCCTTTGGGGTACGAGACGAAGGTGGGGGAACAGGGCATGGGGCTTTCGGGCGGACAGCAGCAGCGCATTGCGATAGCCCGTGCGCTGTATCACGATCCAAAAATCCTGATTTTTGATGAGGCGACCAATGCTCTGGATACAGAGTCAGAGCAGGCGATTCAGGAGAATCTGGAGATTATTTTGAAGGATCGGACAGCGTATGTGATCGCGCATCGGTTGAGTACGGTACAAAATGCCGAGGTGCCTCTGGGAAAGGTTAAAACCGTACAGGCAGCACGCGCTGGAGAGATTGAGCTTATTGGGATCAAGGCGGGAGACCGGGTTAAAAAGAAACAGGTTTTGTTCAAGTTGCGCTCGTGGGAAACCTGGCATGAATTGCGTGAACTCGAGCAGGCGAAAATTGCGCTTCAGAAGGCGAAATACGATTTGGAAGTGGCATTGCCCCAGAAACGGGCGTTGACAACAGAGACGGTGGCAGCACTAAAAGAGCGGTTGCAACTATCACAGATGTTTGTTGCGACGCATCGGGATGTATTGGATGCGTATCAAACGGAGATGGGTGTGCAGAATGCGCGAAATGATAGCGGAAAAGATGCGGATTTGAAGGCGCGCATCAATTTGCGCCAGGCAGAAGTTGCACATATCAAAGCGCAGTATGAACGTCAAAAGGCGTTGTTTGATCGCAGTTTGATCAGCCAGGCAGATATGGAAAGGGCGCGGATGGCATATCTCAATGCGCTGGCGCAATTGCCTGGCCGGATGTCCGAAATTTATCAGCAAGAAATGGCGGTTCAGGATATCAAGCGTCAGATTCTGGAAGCGCGATTATCGCAAGACCGCGAAGCATCTCAGGCAAAATACGCTTATGATTCTGCTCGCTTGCGCCTGCAACAGGCGCAACAGAAGGTGACACGCGCTCTGGATGCAGAATCGGATCTCATTCTGGCACCAGAAGCTGGAATCGTAACCCAGGTGCTGGTGAATACAGAAAGACAGGTGATCAGCAAGGGGCAATCGCTGGCTATGATCGCACCGGAAACCGCGCCGATAGTGGCCGAAGTGATGATTCTGAACAAGGATGTGGGGTTGATGAAACCCGGTCAGGTTGTGCGATTGAAATATGACGCTTTTGCATTTCAGGATTACGGCATTAAAAGGGGCTGGCTATCAGAGATTGCTCCAGATGCTGTTATGGATGAGATGCTGGGGCCTGTTTTCCGAGGGATTGTTGATCTTGAAGAGACCGCGATACGGGTCAAGGACGATGAAAAACCTCTGATGTTCGGCATGAAAGGCGTGGCCGAAGTGGTGACGGATCGGCAATCGGTTCTCATGTTGCTGCTCAGTCCTTTGCGCAAGCTCTACGAATCTGCAACGTTTACAAATGGGGAGGAAACATAGGTGTCTGCTTCTGAAGACCCTGTGATGGTTGTTGTAAACGAACAATCGGTTCACCTTTCAGATATGATTCGGTCGCTGTCTGTAGAGGGCAATTGGAAATTGTTAGAGCGTTTTGCCCGAAGACAGGTGATCATCCAGTGGGCTGATCGAGAAGGCATTGAACTGAGTCCTGAAGACCTGCAAAATGAGGTAGATGAGTGGCGCTATGAGAACCGATTGGAACGGGTAGAAGATACAGATGCGTGGCTTGACCAACACGGCCTCACGTTATTTGATGTGGTCGTAGAGGCTGAATTTCGGTTGTATGAACGCTGGTTGATGTCGCGGATTAAAGAGGATAAAATCCGGGCTTTTTTTGTTCAGCGTACCCTGAGTTTTGAGCGCGTGGAGGTGTGCTGGATTTCTGTGTCAGATGAGGGCGTGGCTGAAGAATTGTGTTTGCAAGTCGTGGAAGAAGGCGCGGATTTTTATATTCTGGCGCGGCAGTATTCGCAAGATGAAGCCACGCGGTCTGCTGGCGGGTATCTTGGACGGCGGCGCAGGCGCGATTTGCCGCAAGGGGTCGCGCCTTTGATTTTTGCCGCATCGGAAGGCGATGTTGTTGGTCCCGTGAAAGTTGAAAAGGGGTATGCGCTGTATTATGTGCAGAAACGATGTCCAGCAGTATTTGATGAGACCACTTGTGAAAAGATTCGAAAAAAACTGTTTGAGTCCTATTTACAGCGCGAAATGAAACGCGCTGAGATCACTTTTCCGTTTAATGTAAAAAGGCTGGCTCTGGAATGATGAGTGGTTGCTTTTCAACGAATCCCAAAGGTCGTTTTTTTCTTCACCTGCACGCCGCTTACCAGATCTTCTACGGTTACCTGTACTTCATGGTCGCCTTTTCCGGCTCCGTCGAGATTTAGTTCCACATAAGAGAGGCCGTCTGTGGTATTTCCGATCTGGTCGTAGGTCACGCTCACGCCCTGTTGCCTCTCTTCTTTTCCCAGCAGACGACCCAGTCCGGCCAGTACGCGGGCACCCCGGCTCTTCTGATCTTTGGATTGGATGTCATAGGTCACGCGGTAGTGCGTTTGTCCAAATTCATCTCTGCTCAGATGATAGATTTCAAAATAGAGAAAGGCCGGATGTTTTTCCGGGAATGCCCATACCGACATGGGCATTATGTTCAATCCTTGTTTGACAAAAACACCTTCTGACGGTGTCTCGTCTGAGATTGACCAGGCAAGTTCGATGTCGCTCAAGTTCAAGTCGGCTCTGGAATAGTCTTCCAATATTATCTGTTGTTGATATATCTGAAACCGCCGCGTTTCCGCCTCCCGAACCCGCAGGCCGAGTTCATAGGTTCCCGGCGGTGCTTCTATGGCGGCCATATCCAATATCAGGTTTTGCCATCCCCGAGATGTATCGACTGAGGTTTGTAAAAAGGTTTCATCGAGGAAAAATTTCCGTTCGTCCCGGTACGTCCGATCCACTTCGGGATCTGTTAGTGCCGCGCTGCGTACGACCCAGGTGCCTTCCTGTTTTTTGAGCAGTGAATCCGGTGGGATGCCGCTGTAGATTTCCAGGCGCGTGCGGCCATTTTTTCCCTTAAAGCTGGCTGTTCGGTACCAGAAATCCAGGGGTTGGGCACCCCGGGCAAAATCGTGAAAGTCGGGAATGCGTCCGGCCATTTTGTTTACGACCAGTTCTGGAGAATGGTACAGAAAATCCGTGAGGTCTCGCACGGCGACATAGCGCTCTTTTAATTCGTTGGGTACATGCGTGGGTACAGGTGCAAACTCGAAATTGCCCTGAAAATACTCGTCGGTAAATGTGACCTCCAGGCCCTCAGCGACCATGGTATATACCCACGATTCCCAGGGTACAATGCTGGCGTCTTCGCGGTTGGTTACAGGCATGAATAAGCCCATCGACTGCTCGACAAACCGCTCCCGGCGCACCCGCGACGGCGAGAAGCTCAAATCACCCGTGTTCACATCGCCCAGTGCGGCGAGGGTTTGCTCTTGATCCACAATTCGGTTTACCTGGTCGCCTTCACCTGCGTCGGCAGCTTCCACTCGTTCCGACAATTCGGTGCGCTCGGCATCCAGGGCATCTTCCAGCAAAAATATGAGTTGGATCTCGTCCGAGGTCAAACCCAGGTCCTGTGGATCGGGTGCTTTGGCGCCGAAAGCCCGGTTGCTGCGAACGGGATATACCGGTCCCGTGAAAAATTCGCCCACGGCGTCCGGTCCGTAGAGATCTACGGCCATTCGCTCTTTGATGCGCTGTGCTTTGGCTGGCATGTCGGCATTCAGGCGGTCGGATGTCGATCGATAATCGGGTTCGCCATACCGGATGTACACTTCGCCCCGCCGATCCCAGGGGTAGATCGCTTTTGAAAAGTGCGTACGCGCGTGCCAGACCCGGCAGTAGTGTTCTGCCTGGCGCAAAAATCCACCGGATACGCGCGATAGGTCGTGCCGAATCCAGAAGCGGCGCAGAAATGCTTCGCGCTCTATAGCCGATGTGACTCTGGCGTAGGATTCTAACTCGGGTATGGAGGCCAATAGGGAGATGTCCCGGTAGAGCGCCGCCTCTGCGGCATCGAGAAGGGTGATGTAATTGCGAAAGATGCGCACGGCCCTTTCGCCATCGCCTTCATAGAGAAAGACCTGGGCTATTAGTGGCAGAAAACGACGTGATTCTACCGCCTTACCCAAATAGGTCAACAGGTCTCGCAATTCGGCGAAGCGTTCGCTCATGGCATAAATCACGCCCAACTGATAGGCTACGTCCAGGTCTTCGGGGGCCTGTCGCACACTGCGCTCGTACAGGTTGATCACCCGATCCCATTCGTCCTTTTTTTTGTGGTGTTCAGCCATGATTTTGCAGGCTGTGACATCCGTCGAGTCCCGCTCAAGTGCCCGTTCGGATGCCCGTTTCAAAGACCGATCCTCTTGCAGGAGTCGCACAAGGCCGAGGTGATAGCGTATTTTCTGCGATTGGGGCGCGAGAGCGATTGCTTTTTCAAAATGCGTTTTGGCTCCGTGGATGTCTTCCTTCTGGGAGAGTGCGATGAGTCCCAGTCCGTCATGCGCTTCTGCGAGATCTGGATTTAAGTTCAGTGCCTTTTCAAATGCCTGCCTGGCTTTTTTCCATTGCTTTTTTCGCTCGCGGGATTCCAGATATGCCGTGCCCAGGCGGGCGTGGCCTTCGGCCAGTTCCGGATCCAGGTGTACAGCTTCTTGCAACAGGTCTATAGCGTGTCGCGCATTGTCCATCTCAATCCGCACATCGGCAGCCAGCATCAGAGAGTCGGACCGGGTCATCAGGGTTATGAAGGGCTGTTCTGCCTTTGCCCCGCCTGCAATCAGGACGAGGTATATGGGAATCAGTCGAATCGCAAGATGATTTTTCATGGTGTCCTCACTCGATCTCGTCGGGTGTTTCCAATTTAAAGCTCGCGGTTTTGGTCACTTTTTGTCCGTCTTTGCGGTCCATTGCAGCGACCTCAATGACGTATTCTCCCGGTTCGGAACCAGATAGGTCAAGTGCCAGATAGTTGACCACGTTGTCGGCATCGCCCGTCTGATCATAAGAAATCGCAATTTGTTCTTCGTTCTGGTCTATGCCTACCAGTTTTCCCAGGCCATCGAGTACTTTTGCGCCAAACGACTGTCCGGAACGCGGTTTTAAGCGGTAGGAGATCTGGTAGTCCGTCTGTCCGAATGCATCCTGGCTCAGGCCGTAAATTTCGTAGTAAAGATAGACCAGATGTCGCTGTGTATAATGCCGCGTGGCCAGCGGGATGACTTCCAAATTTTGTTTGACAAAATGTCCTTCTCCGGTGGTCTGTTCAATTGACGCCGCCATTTCTATATCGCTTAGCCTGAGTTTGCCGTGCCGATAAGACGGGACCCGCAAGGGCATGCCATAGACCTGCGTGCGTCCAGACCGCTCTTCAATGGCCTGCACGGCGAGGTAGTACGATCCAGGTTTTACATCCAGTGCGATTACATCGGGAATGATCCCGGTTTTTCCATCTACCCGAAATACAGCGCGGTTTGCCACCTTGAATACCGGGTCGCCTTTTGCATTGTAGAGAACGGCTCCCCGGTTTATCCGAACATCCCCGCCATCTCGCGTCAATGCAGAGGCGGGAAATCCGTAGTAGATCTCCACACGCGTGCTGTCGCCCAGTCCTCGAAATGTGGCGGGGTAGGCCGCGTAATACAGGGGTTCGGCGAGAAATGTCGGTACGTAAATTTCTCTGGGAGCCTGGCTTATAATTTGTTCGGGGATGAGAGGTCCCCACAGGTGGCGCATTTTGGTCGCCATTTCCGCGGGCAATACGGCGTAGTCAAAAACGCCATCGGGCGCGCCGGGCATCTGGCGAAATACGATTTCCACACCTTCTCCCAATCCGGGATAGATCCAGTATTCCCACGCCCGGCGATCCTGGATCGGGAAGATGGGTCGTCCCAGGAATGCACCCAGTCCCCCTGCGGCCATCGCGGATTCGGCCCGTTTTCGGATTTGTTCGCTTTTCTGATTCCGCTCGGATGATCGGCTATACAGCCGCTGGAACTGCCTTTCCAGTTGGCGTTGTGCCTGTTCTGCGCCAGCTCCGCGGTGGGTCACATTGGCACTGTCGCCATCAGCGGCGTAGTCTGATAGCAGTATTTCGGCTGCCCAATCTACTCGGTCTAATAGCCGCTGCTTGACATTCCAGTCTTCGGGATGGGATTCGCGCAGCCGATCCCCGGACGCGCTTTTGTGAGATGGCGTGCCGTAGCGCACATAGATTTCGCCCCGTCGATCCCACGGAAAAACCGCCGATCCGAAATGCTCCCGCGCATAAGCTACCCGGCGGAAGTGTTCGACCCGCCGCTCGTTGACGTCTGTAATGGGTGTGGGGTCTCGGCGTTTCCAGAATTGTTGCAGAAGTACTTGTCTGTCCTTTGCCTGCTTAAGTGCCTCTGTTTCCCTTTCTGAGGTGAGTAGGGAAATATCTTCATAAGGCATCCGTTCCCTGGTGCTCAGGCCGGTCAGATAGGTTTCGAAGAGGGTTTCGGCTTTTTCGTAATTTTTTCGTTCCAGATAGACTTCGGCGAGTTCCAGCATGTATTGCCGCTGGTTTGTGCCCTGAGTTTGCATGAGCCGCGATAAGGTGCGCGCGGCCTGGTCCGTGCGGGATAGGGTGCGATAGAGTTGTCCCAGCCGCCACATGGCATCTTTGTGTGCGGGATTGACCGCCAGTTGTTTTTCGTAATATTCTATTGCGCCGTCTTTTTTTAAGAGGTCGTATTCATACATAAAGCCCAGGCGATAATACGCATCTGGATGGTCTGGGTCCATCTCGACCACCTGTTCGAAAGCTCTGATGGCATCGCGATTCATGAGGTTCAGATGCGTCAGGCCAATGTGGTATTGGGCTTCTACATAGTCGGGCTTTTCAGCCAGGGCGCGACAGAAATAATCAATGGCACGCACCCACTGGCCTTTCTCACGGGCATAGACGAGGCCCATGCCAAAGTAGGCTTCGGGCATTTTTCGCTGGTATTTTTCGGCATTTCGAAAGGCTTTTCTGGCTTTGCCAATCTGATCTTGGGTCAGATACACATGCCCCAATCCACAGTGGGTTGGGGCATGTTTTTTGTTTGCTTGTAGAGATTGCTCAAACAAAATTTTTGCGCGGTCTATTTCTCCTGCTTTGAGTGCCTGATTACCCAGGAGATAGAGAGAATCCGCAGCAGTAGGATCCGCCATGACTGATGCAACAGTCCAGAATATCCCAAAATTCAGGGCGAGTGCAATGCGCCCGATATGCCAGCCTATTTTCGACATGCCCAATCGCCTGTGTTTATTTTGCCAGCGGTCCCGTGGGTGCCTCTTTGCTGTAGAGCGCGCTTCCCCGCTCGTAGGATACCGCTACCTGTCCGTTTTCTACCTGCAACCGGGGTACATTATTTGTGCCGACATCGCGGTCCGGTCCTCTCATTACAGCGAGTTGTGCATCGCTCATGCCCGCTATCAGGTCGCCCCACCGGCTCTCTGGATGTACCATGTCGCCTCCGCTGCGGTGGAAGTTTCGAGATGTGTATTTGATCAGGATGCCCCGTCTCGAGATCGGGTTTTTCCAGGCGAGCGCACCGTGGGTCGTCGCCCCATCCCCAAAAAAGAGCACGTCGCCCGCCTTCATCACTGGCTGCACCACAAGTCCCATGTCGTCGTCGCAGGTGCGAATGCCCGGCGGCATGGGATAAAACGCTTTGTGGGAGCCGGGTACACAGGCGAACCCTCCCAGACCGGGTTCCACGTCTCGCAGTTGCCAGGCTACGGTTACTGCCTGATCGTAGCTGCGCCCGTTTTGAAACACATAGCCCATCGGTGGATAGAGCGGTTCGTTGTTGCTGTGGAGCGAGTGTCCGCTGCCGCCCAGGACTGAGCAGAATGCCGTGGCACCTCCGCACCGCCCTCCGCTGGCGCCCATCCAGTTCAAGCGGTGCTCGACCACTGGATGCGCAATCATTTGCTGGAATGGGTCGCTATACGGTTCTGGCAATTCGAGCAATCCAGAGAGGAGCGGTCGCCCTGTGCCGGCCAGGCTCTTTGAGCCTCTCGCCAGTTCCTCGCCGACTACAATGCGGTCTTCAAATTTATCGATGGTCTCGTTGGCCGCTGCCAGCCATTCTTCGTCCATTACGCCGCGGAGTACCAGATATCCGTTCAAGTCCCAGAAATAGAATTCTTTGTAATCAATCCCCGAGTCCGGATCCAGTTTGTAAATTGAGGGATGAAATACCTCGCGCGATTCGTCCATCTTTACCGTCTTTCCATCTGTGACAATGGTCGGGGGAGGTGTCGTGGATTTGTAACCGGGCTTGTAAAGCGATGCGCGCTGTTCTTCACTTAAAGCGTCGTGCCATTCTGGATGCGGCTCTTCCTCAGTCATTGGACCTGTTCCAGCAGACCGGATCACGCCTCTGCCCACGTATTCATAAGAGAGGAGTCGCTGCTGACCGGTTCCCTGCCAGGGGCGCATTCCCTGTAATGCGGATAGTGCTACTATCAGGAGATCTCCTGCCTTTAGCACGGGCTGGTGTGTCAATCCCATGTCGTCTTCGCCCGTGGTCACATCTTCTGGCGATGCCACATTGCTTTTGTGCGAGCAGGGGAGCAGTACGAAGCCGCCATCTCCTTCGTTCACGTCTTCCAGTGCCCAGATTACGCGCACGCCTTCGCAATAACGCCGACCGTTCTGGTGGTAATACGCAATGCCCGGCATTCTCGGTTCGTTGCCGCCTGCCAGCGGTGCTGTGGTATCGCAGGTTGCATCGCACAAGATTTCAGGCTCGCGGTCCAGGCGAAAGCCGATTCCTACAATTTGATTGAGATACCACACGAGGTGCGGATGGACGAGTAGTTCCCGGAATGGGTCTTTCAATTCGCCTTCCCATCCCAGCATGCCCGATAGTTGACCGGCTTTGTCAATGGTCTGGTTCAGTTGTTTGACTTCGCCGCGGTTCAATACACCCGGTACATGAAGGTAGCCAGCTATATCAAAACAGTAATTTTCTTCGTTGCTCATGAGTTCCTGATCCATTATATCCCCCTCAGGTTGGAAAGCTTATTGACGAAACAGAGAGCCAATCATTAATCAGTCTAAAACATGTGTTAAATTATATTAAAAAACAAGAAAAATACAGTCTAATCTGGCACTTCGACGACGTAAATCTGGCTGCTACCGGTTTGGTCCGATGTGTAGATGACCCGTTTTCCATCGGGGCTAAATGATGGATGTGGGTGAGACCACTGGGGTCCATAGGTATCGGCCTGGACTTTGTCATCGTCCGCGGGCACTGTTTCGGCCCATTGCGTTCCTCCATTGGAACTGCGGGGATAGCACAGGGGTTCGTGTTCACCTGTTTCTGGATCGATCAGTTGCAGCCCGATGTCTGGACAGGTGGTGTCGCACACAATGCGCGAGCCATCTGGGCTGGGCGATGGATGCCAGGTGTTGAATTCGGCGATTTTTCGATCTTTGTCTTCGCCCACCCGAATGCCCCGCAACGCATAAGGCCAGTGTACGAAGATGACTTCGTCGGTGTGCCCCAGGAATGTTTCGTGGGTAATCCACACGGTCTTGTCGTGTTTGAATAGCGGGCGCTCGTTGCTCCCATCAATTCGCACTTCCCACATTCGCTGATTGATGTCGCTGGAATACAGGATGAGGTCCGGATCAGTCGGGCAGACTTGCACATGGCCCACAGTGCGCGGGGGTTCGCGGACGATCCGGTGTCCCGATCCGTCTGTGTTCACCGCGACTACCGCCGAATGCCCGTTGTGATGTAAGGATGTCACCAGGCGTTCTCCGTCTGCCGATAGGCTGCATCCACCCACGCGGCCTTCGCCAAAATCGGCCAGGATGGTTTCTTCCAGTGTCTGGATATCCACGGCGCAAACCTGTCCACCTGTGTTGTAAAATACCCGGTGTCCGTCTTTGGCAGGACAGGCGGCAAATCCACCGAATCCCTCCACGTCGGTCAATTGCGTCATTTCTCCGCTGTTCTCATCCATTTTGAAGAGGTTGGGGTGTTCAGGGCGATATGAGGTGAATACAATGGTTTTTCCATCCGACATCCAGGATGGATTTGAAAAGTACAGGTTGTGGCTGATTGCGGGATGGTCCGTCATTTGTCGGATCGCCGCGCCCGTTTTTTTGTCTTTTAATGCTTTTGCTTCCGAAGAATACGTTTGTCCTTTTGCCATGTCTGATGCCTCCATTGATCATCGCTTTGGGAAGAATACATCCACACACGCTTCCACATCAAATGGGTCACATCCGTAGTCCCGTTTAAATTTTTCGAGGTGTTCTATTTCGTGTATTGTCGGTTCTTTCAATGGCAGATCGACCGGTTTTCGCCCTGTGCGACCGGATTCTTCTACTGCGACCTGGACTTCGATATCCCGTCGCGCTCTTTGCGCGTCGTAGCGCGTGGGCAGGTCTTCTCGAACTGCTCGGGCAATGCTGTCCATTTCTTCTACTATCGCCAGTCTTCCGGGCGATGTTTTGTATTGGGGCCATGGATTTTCCCACATCAACGGGGGGTCGGTTTCGATTACCATTCGTTCCAGTACCTGTACCCCGTCTTTTTCTCGGGTTTCCGTGCGGATGGGATAGGCCGTGGCTTGCCCTCCACCCAATCGCTGTGCTTGCGTGGTTATATGTACTTCATTTTCTACAATGGTCCCGGTTGTGCCATCCACCTGGAATAATGTCTGGCTTTTTCGCCCGAGCGCCCGACCGTGATATATCGAGGAGTATGACATGATCGCCAGTGCGCCGTTCTCAAACTCGACGAGGTCCATTGTCCAGTGTTCGGTGGTAAATTGCCGAATTTCACTCACATTCACGCGCGGGATTGGCGAGTCCATCACCAATCCCGTTACCCGAATGGGCGCCGCATCGCCTACCATCATCCGCACGCTGCTGACGATGTGGTAGCCGCCGGTTTGAAATAGGGCAAAGACCCGAAGTACGTCTCCTATGGCTCCGGCGTCGATGGCTTGTCGTTTGATCAGGTGAAGGGGGTCTCGGCAATATTGCTCTGCTATTTCGAGTTTTACGCCGTTGCGTGCCACCGCGTCAATCAATACATCTGCGGTTTGCAGGGTGGATGAAATGGGGGTTTCTATGATGAGGTTTACGCCGTGTTCGGCCAGATATGCTCCGATGGCGTGGTGTGAGTCGGCAGGTGTGCTTATTGCAGCAATGTCCAATTTTTCATGTGCGACCAGGTCCTGTATCCGCGAATAAGTGGGTACGCCGTGTTCGGTGCCTGTTTTTTGCGCTTTTTCCCCATCTACATCGCATATTGCGGCGAGTTCGAATACATCCGACATCAACAAGATTGCGGGGAGTCGCACTCCCAGCCCACGGCCACCGCAGCCCACGAGGGCGATTCTCAATTTTTCTTTTGCGGCCATGGCGGTCCTTTCTGGGTTTGACCTACGGCGGTAGTCGTGGGGGTATTGGTTGAATAATTTTTCTCTGTTCGGAGGTCAGTCGCTCTAATAATCCGTCCGACGGGACGTAGTGAAACCGCGTGCGGATGAATCGCGGGGAATACCGATAGACCACGGTGCGGCGATAGCCTTTGTTCGTGCGTTCGGCTGATCCATGTGCGACCGAATCTGTGAAAAATAACGCGTCGCCCGCTTTCATGTACATTTCTTTCATTCCGATAGCAGTTCCAGCAGGTTCTATGCCCTGACTCACCATGCCCTTGCCATCGACAAGCAATCTGGGATGCACTTCTGTGCTTTTATGGCTGCCGGGTACGAGGACTGTTGGTCCATCTCCTGGTTCTATATCCGTCAATGCGATCAGCACGTTGATCTGGCCCACCATCCACGCGCCGGTGTTGTGGTGCCGAAAGGTGAAATAGCACCGGGGTGCGTGACCGCCACTGTGGATATAGATAAATCCGCCGGGTCCGCGTACAGTTAAAAAGTTTTCGTGGATTGAGATGCCGTTTACTTCGTCGTTGATGTAGCGTTTGGCCAGGTCAATCCAGGATGGATGATCGATTAATCGCTCGAATACCGGTCCGGCTTCGATGATGTTCTGAAAGTTCAATCCGTCTTTTTCGCGGTAGGTATGCGTTTCCACATGGCCGATCCACGCACCCGTATCATCGCTCGCTCCCCGGCGTTTTTTGCCATGCACGTATTCCCAATGATCATCTACCCATTGGTTCATCTCCTGTACGTCCTTTTCCGACACCGCGCTTTTCAGGTGCAGATAGCCGTGCAAGTCGAATAGATAATCCTGTAATTGCTGGTCTGTGTTATTCATGACTATTTTTGAAAACAAAATATTGGCTCAGATAAATCACGGCTATAAATGATCCTCGTAAAGTCCTTCTCGGGTAACCGCGTAATCGGATAACGGTCGGCAATCAGGACCAACGTATTTCATAAATTCATCGGCCAACGCATCGGCCAGGGCCTCGAATTTATTATCGGATATCTGTGTCGTGTTATTCATTACTATTTTTTGATTTGACATGACGCGAGCTAACTCACTTTCCACTAAATCGGTTGTCCAATCGTTATATCTCTGTCAGTTCTGGAACGTGCTCATCCTCATATTTTTCAATTAGCATCCCAATGACCTCCATCAATGAGGCTAAGGGGTGATTTTCATTCTCGCCCACTACATCAATCAAATCGTCCAGTAATGTCACAAGCTATTGATATTCGTCTCCGCATGGGGAACAAATACAACGGGTGCCATCATGGGCCATACTTCTTGAGCGGTTTGTATTCCGGCATTGGTCATAAAATTTACATCTCGATTTCACTAAAAGTAAAAACGAATTATACTTGACATCAATTACTCCAATTACAACGCGGTCAGAGACAAGACGTTTGATAAACATCTGTTATTGAGAATCATCAGAATCATAGCTCCAATACTCAAGGTGCAGTGGGAGCCTTAATCACATAATTTTCAGATTCACCCGCAGGCCTTGGACAAAAGTGGCGAAAATCGCATGCTACACATGTCGCCTCATCATCACAGTTTGGGGCCCAAGCCTGAAGGATATCGCTACCAGTCGCTTCTGCGATAACATCTTCCTCTGCTTGACGGACAACATCATCAAAGGACGCGAGAGCATGTGTAATGCTGCTAGGAGTGATCGGAATAACTCGAATGGCTCTACGCAGACGAAAATCAAGCGATAGTTGACTTGTATCCATGCCCGCACTCCACATTCTGACAATCTGCTCATCTTGAGAGCCATTTTCAGGCACCATATCTGTTGAGTTGTTAGATAGGCCGCGTTGAAGTTCTTTCATCTCTGTGTCACCAGGTGTCAACTCGTTTATGTAGATCAGGATTCCTGCCACAACTCGTAGTGCCTCAGGCTGTCGTTCTCTGAGCCAAGCGTATGTTTGAACTTGCCAGTCTCCTTGCTCCCAATACGCTTCATTAGTCAAGGGACGTCTCGCGCCCTTATAGTCAACAATAACCTCGAAGGTTTCTGGTAGGTCTGGACAAACTTGCTGAACGCATTGACGAATAAGATTATCGTCAGAGGCGTTCGAAAGGGTTACATGGGTCAAGACGTCAATAACGCCATGTACCTCATAGTTATCGCAGCGAAGAACCTGCCCTTGAGATGGCACAGGTCTTGTTCCAATCACCCTGCTTTCTGTAGAAGCGATAAGCGGAAACAAGTGTGGTCCCAACTCGTTTACCGCAATCTCAACACGATGGTATGCCGAGTCACGAGCGGCGGTACTGCGAGCTTGTTTGCCCTGATGCCGAAGAGAGTTCTCTACTGCCTCGGCAAATTTGCCAATATCATGGTCCATCCAATTTGGAGGATTCTGCCGCCATTCGCGTTTTGTGCAGGGCCAAGGAAAAGCAGGTGGTTGTTGATCGCTTTGCCGTAACTGATCCCAAAAACGATACGCCATTTCTAATGTGCCATGCAGAAACTCACCAAACCAGAGTTGTACCGGCCTCGAAGGAGGCAAGGCACTGCCATTATGGTATCGATACTGTAGCCGACAGCGCAAGTATGATAAGAGATCGCCTGTGAGTGAATAAGACGGAACAATGTGTTCCGGTCGTTTGACTTCGAGTTCCATATCCAATTACCAGGAGTGTGTTGGATTATATTTGTAAGAACGGCGGTTCAACAATAACTGGAGGTCGGCGACTACTGTATTCCTGCCTCCATGGCCAAGTCTCGTCGCGACACCAGCCCAAAGCGATATTTGGAATCGTACTTCCCGTAAGAGTTCTTCCGGTTCCGTAGCGCAAGCAGTTCTCGCACCCCACGAGCATCAGCACGGACTGAGGGCGGCTGTAAGCGACGTAGTAGAGTCGAACCAAGTCGTCAAATGTACGATCTATTGCTCTACGATTTCCCCGAAGAGGAGCGATTAGATGAGGTTCAACGTCATCTTCAGCTTGTACGACATTTGATATTTGATTCGGAAATCTCAAAAATCGCTGTGTCCAATGATTGGTCTTGAAGCGACTTCCAACATCAACGATTACCAACGGAAACTCCAATCCTTTTGCTTGGTGGATTGTCATAAGTTGTAGTCGGTCACGCGGAACACTTGGCATAATGTCTTCATCAACATCAACCTCGTTCTCTGCAATCGGTATAAGTGCATCACGAACGAAGCTTAATCTGCTTAAAAGTGCATTGTCGTCATCATTAGCATTGTTCTGAAGGAGTCGCATACCATAGGGAGATGCCATGCTCGCGCTCGCAATGATGCGCGTAATAGCCTCCAGCCACACTTGATGCTCAGGATTACGCTGAAATTCAGGCATCCACGAGATCAATGTAAAGACAAGTTCAAGAACTGGCCAATCTTGAGGGAAAGAATCAGTCGCTTGACCCAATGCTGCGTTTTGCCAATCCTGAATAAAACCCCTGAGTGCCCGGCCATCGTATGGAGGTGGGTTTAAATCAACAAACTGTTGAGCACTTTGCCTCCATTGCTCAAGAAAGAACCTCGCCTCATTCGTAGGCATCACTTCATCAATGATAGTATTATTTGGATCAACTGCTAGAAGGACAAGTCCCAAGAGAACGCGCACATCAGGAATGGTTCGTAGGGCTTGACCGCGTGGATTGAAAACTTGGAGTCCATAGACTTCCAGTTCGTTTCGTAACAGGCCTGGAAATCGCTCTTGTGGTGAGTGGTTGTAATGGTTGTAGCTCTCTTCTTCAATAGAGTGAGCCAGAAACACTGCGTCACCCAAGGCTCCTTCCTGTGACATCTGAATTTCCTGACCTGTTGCGCCAATAGAAACACTTCGTTGATCAACCAGTCTATCCAGAAATGCGGCAAGGTCTGTTGCGAGACTTTCTTGATCGGCCCTAAACATACCCAGTACAGGAATGTTTCCGCTTGTTCTGGTTGCTACCACCAAAGGTTTTGGAGGGTCGATCCTTGCAGATGAGAAGTCTGGATCATTTGTAATATAGTCGTTGTAGAACTGCACAATTTCCGATCTTGATCGGAAATTCATAGTCATGTCCACGCGTTCGGTTTGTCGCTCTGTTGCTTGCTGGCAACGTATATCAAAGTCCGTAAAGAGTTCGACTGATCCACCACGAAACCTGTACATGGATTGGTCATCATCACCTACTATGGTCATTGACGGATCGGCCCTGCGGATCATTTCAAAATAAATCGCTTCTTGGAGAGGGTTGGTGTCTTGATATTCATCAACCAAAATCACCTTTAAGTCCTCAAGCCATTCATCAAGCGATCCACTGGACAGTCGCTCAAGAAACTGTTCTTCTAAAATTGTAAAGTCAAAGACGTTTGTTTCTTTTGCCTGCTGACGATAGCATTCCAACATCTCAACAATCAATTCTTGGGCTTCTCCAGATTGGGCATAACTATCCAGATCCACACGATCCTGTATCAAACGTTCAAGCAAGCGTTTCGCTGCTTTTAGAGCTTCTCCGCGATTGCGAGGATTCTGACCATTAAAGGTATATCGGCTCAGAAGGCCGTCAAAGATAGCCTGATTTGGCTCGTAAAAGTCTCCAAACGCCGACCTTTTCAGAATAAGGTTACTTGCGGAAGGATCTGCTAATATAGGCGCAAGTTCTCCTGGCGGACGATAATCTATCAGAGCTTGTTGAACAATACTATCCAATGTGTCAATCCTGCATCGGTTAAGATCAATCTGGTCGAGATTGATAGCAGGGTCTAAATCAAGTTCTTCGCAAAGGGCTGTCCCCCAATCCAGCCAGCGTGTACGTAACTCGCGTGCGGCCTTTCGAGTAAATGTGGTTATCAAGATATTCTCGGGCAGAACATTCTCCACGAAAACGAAACGTAAGGCACGGAGCACAAGCACGGTAGTCTTTCCCGAACCGGGACCAGCGACAATTTGCAGAATGCGATTATCAGCATGGTTGACAGCATTAAGCTGAGCCTCATTATTTGGATTTCGCAGATCGCGCTCAATGCGACTGCTAACTATATCGAGAAAACGATCATTGCTAATCATAGGATGTCTTTAGTTTTCCGTACAAAAGGAACGTGTTGTGGTCATTGCACTTCTCCATTAGATGTTCCCATACCTTGCTTCTAAAAAGGAAGCGATGCGTCCATTTGCATCTTCAGTCTTCACGGGCAGGGGAACTGCCTCAAGACCGGTCGCATCATGGCTGACCAGAAGCCACTGCCCTTTAACAAATTTAAATGTCTGATTCAACATCTCATTGCCGAAACCAAAAGCCTCAGAAACGGCCGTGCGGTCACTGGCTCTTGGCAACTTTGAGATAAAGTAGGTATGTGGCTGAGACATAATATTGGTATCGAGATAGCGAATCCGTTGTGTTGCTATGCCGAGGCCAATTCCAAATTTCCTTCCGCGCCGTGCAATCGTTTCAGCAATTTTAGCTGAGTCTTCATAGCTACCCCGGCCACCTGCACGGATAAATTCATCAGCTTCGTCGAAAATAAAGCCGACGATCGGATCAATGACACCATTAAGCCTTCGGCTTTCATACAGTTCACTTCCAAGATTGTGCGAAAACTCTCTGAGGTCGTCAGGACTATGAGATTGGATTATCCAGAGAGATTTATGGGTATTATCATTTAAATCATCTATAATTTCGGGCAGGGTTGTACTCGCAGCCAAGTTTTCGGCTGTTGACCTTTCAAGTTCTTCGAGTTTGGCAATATGGTTGGCATAGTCATCCTGGAACTCAGCATGTTGCGGATGTTCAAGCAGTTCCTCCAATTTCTCCTTGATGCGCTTCGCGAGATCAGGGCTAAAATGCGTTTCTTTATAGTCAGTTCTGATATTGGATTCCCTCAATACTATTTTGTTTAACTCCATTCTATTTCTAAACTTCGTTTGCCGTCTTTCTTTTGCCCAAGTAACCACCTCATTAGTAAAGAAGAGATCCCACACAGTGATGCTTTTCGATTCATTGAAATAGCGTACTTTCTCACTTTTGATAAAATCGAGAAGGGCCCAGCCCATTTTATTTCGCCTTCCCTGAAGAGCTTTGGGAAGAAGGGTGTATTGCAGGAGTTGCCTTGTCGCCTCTTTATCATTCGGTGCTCCATATAGTTTGTTAATGTATTTAAAAGTTCCTTCAGGCAAGGAGTTCCTGCCAATAGTGAGCAGACGACCATCAATATTTTTTGAAAGAAGTTGATCAATTAACAAGCCAGTATATTCACTCATTAGATCAAAGAACACTAACTTGACCGGTTCTTGTGTCGATTCAAAAATTTTTGCTACTGCCGTTGACAAAAGGTTGGATTTACCCACACCAGTAAAACCGAAAATAGCAAAATGAGTACGGAGCAACTCGTCAATACGCATCAGAATCTCAACATCTGGATCGCGTGCAAGTGTTCCGATTACAGTGAGATTCTTTTCGTTTTTTGTATCAATACCATTATTAGCAATCAGATTTGTAGTTTCACTATCGAGTACGCGAACCTTAGATCCGACCATTGCCATGTTTGTCTCGGGTTCAATACTAAGAGATGTGTCGTCATATGATTCTGGTTCCACAACTTCCAAGAATGTTGGAATAGCTGTAGCTTCAATCTTCGTTGTTTCCTCTGTCGCCTCTTTATCCTGCGATTCCCAATCCTGCGCCGCGCTACGAGCAGCTTCAACAACGAATCCTGGATAACCCAAGTTTCCGCTCTGCAAGGCAAAATGCGAAGGCATTACTGAAGTAATTTCCAATATGGACCAGCGACGAAAACCAGCATCTGAACCGAAGTTCGCAACTGCCAGCATTGTTCCTTCCTGGATTTTATTTATGGATTCACGCGTGTAATCGAACCAAATAGAGTACCGAAACCGCGTATCCGGCGATTCCTCCATTGACATCAGAGTACCTTCAAGCTTTGTGAACATAACTTACCTCTTAGCAGAATCTCTGGTTGTTCTAAAAGTGTGGCTGAGTGGATTGCTATTCAGCACTATTGTTGACGAGTCAATGGTTTTGCCAACCCATCGGCCCATACTTTTAGCTCCCCAATCCGCTTTGTGCAGCGGGTCTGGATATCCAATGGCCTCAGCAAAGTGATTCTTGGTTAAAACGGATAACAAATACATCATTATTGTTTGGCCACGGTTGATATGTTCTGAATCTTTCCAAGCGAATGGCTCAATACGGCCCAATGAGTTTGTCTCGATTGGAATTGATGTGGGGGAAGTTTCTGTATCAACAGAATCGAAAGATGGCTGTAAGAGCCTTTCTATGAAAACAACATGGCCCATTAACGGATGCCTTTTCTCACGACTTAAAAAAAACTGCCCCAGCGACTTCATAAAAAGACGTTCTTGGTTTACAATCGGCCCCATTACGCCACCGACCTGGGTCTTACCCGTCTCATCATCGCGCTCGCGATGGAGTGTCATAAATGCTGAATCAAACTCAATCGTTGCCCATGGTGCTTCGAGATTAGAGTCAAAACGCGGCAACGCCTCACAGAGCATTCGATCCGTCCAGGGCAGTGTATTGACCGTTAGATCGCGAAGTTGGGGATGAAAATCTGTCTCCAGCGTCACCCCAAAATAATTGCGACCAAAATAACGAGACGCTGAATCTTTTATGATTCCATAAAGTAGAACTTTCCGTTCCCAACTTACTTCAATCAGCATCCGCATTCCAACGGCAACAAGAAATTTCAAATCATTGGAAGACATCCAGTGTTTCCGCAAGACTCCAGAATGATCCGTAGTTTCGTATTGAAGTGCAGTTGGGTCTTTTTCAAGGAAAAGCCGCTTACAAATATTCTGAAAGAAAGCTTTTGTGTAGTCCCAGGATTCGCGAACATTTACTAAAGGAACTCCGCTCTCGTCTAAAACTCCACGTCTAACTAACCAGCCAAGTGCTCTTCTAAGACTGGCAATTTCTACACCGTAGATTTGAGCAATTGCATCCAGATTTATCGGCTGCGTAGGCTCTCTCAAGAGTGAAGCAATAATTGTCCTGGGACGATCCATATTCTTGCTTGAAGGTATGCCAAACATATCGTTCACGGGTTGAGCATAAGCGACTGCTATATCTGCTTTCGTCAGTTTTCTGCGGTCATAAGGATAGCCCACCAAACCGATCTTATCTTGAGCTTGGGCTACATTCGCGAGAACTGATGAAGGAGACAAATCCATCAAAACAAGATGAGGTGCATCTAAAGCAGATGATGTGATGGCATTGATTGCCAGGAAAATCTCAGCCAATTGCATTATTTGGGTGTGAACACTCGCTACGTTAGCTTCTTCCTCATTTGTTGCTAAAAATTGCTCACCGTGTGGCTGGATTTCTTCAAGTCTCGCAAACGGCACAGGAATCCAGGCAACCATGGAAACATCCTCTTCGAGGCTCCAGCGCTTGTAGTGAACTTTATGGTCGCCAGCATCCAGTTCGAGTTCTCCGCGTGCGCCATAAGCTCCTCCAAAAAAAGTGAGCATATCGGCAAATTGCTCTTTCCTACATGTGCCATCTATTGCAATAAATTGGAGTTGCCGTGTCCCTAAAGCACGTTCTATATTTTCCTGTAGTCGATCACAACCTCGCTGCGACAAAAATCTGTCACGAAAATGAACGATCTGTGTCGAGAGAAACTGCTCATAAAATTCTTTGGCGGCGGAGAGTCGCTCTGAAACAAGCTCGTTGTATTGGTCTCGTCCAACATTTAAGGCGTCTCGGTAAGCGGTGCTAATGTCAGATACCCTGGACATGATTACCTTTCTGAATGCGCTCATACAGCATGAGTGTGTTGTGTGCTCCCCGTCGCTTGTTCCGATTCGCTCCTCGAAAAATGAGGGTATGTATCCCAATTTCCTTGCAAAAGGGGCATTCGCACATTCGCCAGGGTCGCTCTTCCAATGTTCGGCGGTATTGTTCACGCATGGACTGCGTTTCACTGGATCTCGCCAAATGCTGGTCATAACTAAGAAGGGCTTCAAGAACTTCATTAACAGTCGCTTGATCTTTGTCATATCGGCATAGCAAGTCCAAAACTTTTCGTTCCTCTTGCTCCAGTTCAGCGATGTCTGCATTTGCCTCTATTAATCGCCTGCGTGTACGTCCGTCACTCGTCATTGGTACTCGCAATGCTACATACCACTTTCTATTTTTACCAAGGTAATTCTGACCAGATCGAAGCCACGCTTTTCGGAAGTACGTTGCGCTGTCAAAGCTGTCAATCTTGAGTTCTTGAAACAGTCTTTGGAGTTTAGGACGAAAGATTCCAAAGAGATGTATCCATGGCCGTTCTTTGAGATCGTCAGCAGCAGCGACTACTGCCTGCACTATGTTTTCAATCTCGCTATCTTTCAGCGGTACAAGGCCACCAAGAGCTATGTGGCGATATCCAAAGTCATAATAGTCTCGAACAGATTGAGCGTACTGATCCGGACTGAGGGCCTGGATAGTCCCAACCGGATTGAATACAGCTTTCCGTTTATTGGTAGCTTCTATGAATGCCTTAGCATTCTCCCGAGTGAGGTCCACTCGCTCTTGGCGTTCATCATCAGAAAGAAGAATCTTTGTGCCATTTTTGATAATTTTTTTTACTGGAATGTGATCAACCGATGCCCCAAAATTGAAGCCATATAACTCGTACAGCGAGACAGCTTGTTCTACGGAAATCGTTGGCAAATCCTCGTTTACATAGCTGAATGCACCACAATCGCCAAAGAGATACTGGTGCGACGAAAGACCGAATTGGCTACGTAATGGTAGAGGCGACAATGATCCGAGTTCCGTTCCTCTCAGTCTTCGTAAGGGACCTTTCGATGTCCCATTCTGGGCAAGGCTGAGGAGGACACCGTCGCACATTTGTTCGGGCTGCATCAAGACGCAACAGTGTTTGTCTCCTCTTTCTTCACGAGTCTTTCCCGAGAAGGCATCTTGCTCAAAGTCGAAATTCGGATCCAGGAGATCGTCCCAATCCGGAAGAAAATAGCTGCGCTTTCCTGTGCCTCCCTCAACCTCAACTTTCTCACGTCGGTCAGATGAAGTACTCTCAAGGAAAGACTTGATATTACTCATTTTTCTTCCAATGCCGCCCTGAAACACTTCTTGACTAATATCGGAGGAATCCAGTGCAGGCTGCAGAGCATTAAGATAGTCTTTTCCAACGGACAAATGAACAGTATGGTGATCACGAGTCCATTTTTTGAGAATATTAGAATACTCTCTGGCTTTTTCTTGATATATAGATGCGTTCATTCTCATGTCGTAATATTCGATACCCTTCAAGCTACCGAACAAACCATATTTCGCCGAAAGAACCGCAATGGAGACATTTGACGGCCATTGATGTTCTTGCAGGAACTTTCTGATAACCCGAAATGGGGGACCATCGTAACGATCAATCGCAGGGAGTAAACCATCGCACTTCCGTTTGGTCTGCGAACAACCGAGAATGAGTAGCTGTTTATTCATAAGAACAAATCCCCGAGACAACCTCTATTTGTGTCTGCCCTGTAATGCCTGACCCTACATGCTTTAAGCAGGGCTGTATGTAATGTTGCTTCAAGTCACATATTACGTTATAAATTAAAACTTGACATGGCGATTTGGATATGTTATGCGTTAAAAAAATAAGTCAGGGATGAATGGCTCCATGCCATGTGATTGCCGGGCTGCGGTTCGCGCAATCCTATATCCCTGGCTTATTTTTTTCTTAAGGGGCCGCCGCAGTGAGCGGCTTGTTTTGTGTGTAAAACAAACTATAATCTACCTCTCGCGTATTGTCAATATCGTGTACAAGCCGAAAAGCCTTTCCTGTCTAAATCTTATCTTCCTCTCTCACCACAGCCTTGTCAGGATTAATTCTTCGATAAACTGGTTGTCCAACCGTTATATCTCTGTCAGTTCTGGAACGTGCTCATCCTCATATGGTGGGTTAGAACAACTTGCCTTGTTCTGGTTCCTGCGAAACGATCCTACTAAAGCTATTGAAAGAGTCCTTATTTTTGTCATTTTCTAATATCTGTTCAAGCAATTGTTGTTCGTATCTGGACAATGAAACGAATAATGCAGCGGCACGTGCTTGACAATTGATAGAACGTTTCGGATTAAAAGCTATATCTGAAAAACCTTGAAAATTTTCGAGTTCTCGTGCCAGATTTTGATTTTGCCCCAGTGCCTGTATGTATAACCAGTTGTAGAAACCCGTTTGAGGTTTAATGGGAAAGTCTTCGCCGCAGAATTTAAAAGCGATTAACTCTCCTGAATTTCGCAACCGGGGGTCTGTTTTCGCTTCTCGACTTGACCGAGAATATAAATCCGTGTACGGACCACCTTTTTCAAACACTTTGCTGCCTTGATAGGCACATTCCACTGACATTCTGTCTTTTTCGATGCGTATCGACAAATTAAAAGCACTCAATGACACGCCAAGGTATTCTGCCGATTTTCCCGATATTTCCAAAATTGGGGAGATGCCCGACCTTTCGTGTAAGGACTTGATAGATTTCTGTGCCTGCGATTTTGCAAAACCAGGATACCATTGGAACTCTATATTTTTTTCTTCAACATAGGGAGAACTTGAATACGGTATAAAAATAGGCCGTCTTGCCATTTTTTGTATCTCCGGGTAATTTCTTTAATTGGATTATTTTAGGAGCCGCCATAACGTTGCAAGATCTTTGCTACTTCAAGAGCATTGTTTGACCGTGCAAAGTGTAGAGGTGTCTCGCCATCTTTATTTTTCGCGTTCACATCTGCCCCTTGGTTCAACAAGACTGCTGCTGTTTGATAAGCATTTTTTAACGCCGCATTGTGCAGTGGCGTGTCGCCATCTTTATCTTTAGCGTTGACCTCTGCATCATGAATCAGCAAGACTGCTGCTGTTTGATAAGCATTTTTATATGCTGCAATGTGTAGGGGTGTAGAGCCATATTCGTTTTTGGCGTTGACCTCTGCATCATGAATCAGCAAGACTGCTGCTGTTTGATGAGCATTTTCTGTCGCTGCAATGTGTAGGGGGGTGTTGCCATATTTGTTCTTCGCGTTGACCTCCACACCATGAGTTGTCAGGAATGTAGTAAGCGCGGGCAAGTTCAGTTTTGTTGCAATATGGCGGTCGATCTCACCCTTATTATTTACCCTAATTGGGGATGGCTCGTAACCCACATGTGCGATAAATGTCCGTTCTTGACGTTGCCTTTCGGCTTTCTCTGCGGCTTGTTTCTGACGTTGTCTTTCAGCTTCCTCTACCGCCAGTCTCGCTTGCTCTGCCGCTCGTTCTTGACGTTGTCTTTCGGCTTCCTCTGCGGCTTGTTTCTGACGTTGTCTTTCGGCTTCTTCTGTCCATACTTTCCAATCGTATCTTGGATGAAAGTATTGTTTACTGACCACAAATGTTTTGGTATCCATTCCTGAATTTTGGGAATACCATTGTTCCAAAGCAGTTTTCTCACAAAAATGGACTTTCTTAATATACGCTACTGGAATTGGATTACAGACAAGGACTTCTGCTTGGGGATACGTTGGATAATGGTCAGGTATTGACAAGGATTGACGGCTGATGGTGCGATAATACTCTTTAAACATATTGTTTAACGCATCAGGATGTTTTCTATTCTCTAACGGAATATTACGAACAGTATTAGAAGCGGCATTTTCTTGGCAAAATACGCAATCCAATTCCCATAACAGTTTTGCATCAAGCAACAAAACAACCCATTGTGACGGATTTTTAGATCTATATCTATAGAACATTTTATAGTTTGGAAAACCGATGCTCAGGCAGATAGCTTCTGGATGCTGGTCAAGCCGATCTTGGTCATTGAAGCGTGGCGGCTTCTTCAGTGGATCGCGTATTGTTTCTAGGGTCTCACGACTTAATAAACCTTCTCCTAAAATGCGACGCAGGTTTTTGATATGGGTAAAATGAACCAATATTTTTATGCCGCGGTCATGGCAGATCTGTTTTATGTTGGATGTGCGATTCATTCTGGGATACCGCGAAATCAAGCTCTATGAGCAGTTAAAACCATATTCAATCTAATCGTAAATAAGCGATTATAAATCTAAATCCGAGGTCAAATTGGAAACTCTTTAAGAGATTCGTCAAAGCATTCGAAGAGTTTGTCTCCCTCTTCGGGAGAAACCTCTTTGGGTTCTTCATTTTTCGAAAAAACATACCCAAACTCGTTCTCTGCCAGTAAGTGGTCAATGGTCTTACAGATGGTCTTTTCGGTCAGGCTTTCGACAATTATCATGTCAGATGCCCCAAAATACAGACCACCCGCACACTCCCCAGTCTTTTTGTAACGCTTCATCAAGGCTTCAATATTCCGAAGGGTAAAGAAGACGGCAGAGAAACGCTCGCCATTGGGAAAGGTGACTTGAACATCGACGTTATCGTTGTTGGAATTCAGGGGTGTAGTTCCACGATAAATCGTCAATTTGTACTTATCGCGTTTAACAATTGTGTAAGGCTTGCCCATAGCTATTGACCTCCAAAACACTGTAAAACTTCATTGACTACCCTCTGTTGGTTATCCTTGCCAGAGACGCCTAAAATCTCAATCTGGCCTTCTCTAATTCTCCAATAGACCCGCGCACCTCCACGGGTACGCGATTCGGTAATACCCCCACCAATGTATTTATTACCTATACCCGGATTTATATTTCCCTTTTTTAGTTGGTCGGTAATTTTCTTGATTTCTACCTGGAGAGATTTTAGCGTTTTCCTACCTTCACGGATTAGTAAGGGATTTTCGGGGATTCGATTGATTAGCATGAAGCAAACCACAACTTTCCAAAGGAGACCTGAAGATTTTGAAAGATAATTTTTAACATCTTGTTTGCATAGTATTTCTTTATAGTCAGTAAAGACAGGGGCCTGTTGTCATTTTTGTGATTTGAATCACCCATAAGCACCTTTCTCATGCCGGCCCAATAACCGCTGCATTCGCGCGTTGGTTCCTGTCCAGACGTATTCTGGCATGCGGTAGTCGATGAATGGATATAGTCGCTGGGCGATGATCCGCTGGCTGTACACGACAGATCCTACATAGCGCACTTGATCGGATTTGTTTTGCGATCCCCGATGCCACACTTGATTGTGGAACATGCACAGATCACCCGGGTCGGCAATCATGGATACGGGTCCCTGGCCATCGAACTCGGGGGTTTCCGTTTTTTCTGGTCGCCTGCCCGCGTAATGGCTGCCGGGGACTACTTCTGTGACGCCGTATTCGATGGCGTCGGCTCGGCTCAGGGGGAATAATACGTTCAATACGAAGCACGGTAATAGGATTTTTTTGTTGTGCTGGGGTACATTGTCTGGTAATGGAAAGATCACGCGGTCATCCAGATGCCATCCGCCACCTTGACCGGGTTCATAACGCAGGGCATTTTGCGACATCATGTGGCAATCATCACCCAGGATTGCCTCTGATAGGCTTACATAAGGCTCCCGCGCGATCAGGTCCCGGAAGTTGATGTCGTATTCGAACATTCGCATCATACTGATGCCCCGAATGTGGTCTCCTTCGGGTTCGTGCATTTTCGGGTCCTGATATTTTCGCTCCATTGTCTCTCGCAATGTCAGTACTTCTTTCTCGGTTAATACGCCTTTTAAGAACAGATATCCATCTCGCTGAAATTGCGCGACCAGGTCCCGGGTTTTGTCTGCGCCATAAGGTTTGGCGTTTTTGTCGATTACGCTGTTTGTGGTGTACATCGTTACCTCTCTATTTCATTAATCCCAATATATCCTCATACACGGCAAGGCCACCAAAATAGGTAAAGGCGAGGCCCGATATTATATTGAGCGCAACGAGGAACCAGCCCATTTGCAATGGGGGTGGGACGTATTTGCGGTCGATATAGATCATCGCAAAGCACCAGGGTCCAGCGAGGAGTACCCCGGTGATGTGTAGAGGGATTGTCATAATTGAAATTGGATTCCAACCTACGCCATTTGGATCTTGTGTGGCTGTCCACCATGCGTATAGTACCAGTGCGCTTCCCGCAATTGCGGTGTATCCCAGCGTCCATTTTCGCACGTCGTTCAATGATAGGTCGCGCCATTTGGGGGTTATTGCGCGTATGCTTTCATGCGCGGTGCGGACGTATAGTTCATAAGCGCCGTACACGGTGCCAAAAATTGCGAAGAATACGCCGAGCTTATACAGTCCCGAGAGAAATGCTTTGACGCCCGCACTTTCGTGCAATGCCGTTAAAAATACGACCTGGTGGTTGTAGAGGTCCATACCGGATGGTACGATTTCCCGCGGATGCAAGAGGGCGGCACCCAGTATCAAAAAGGCTGCTGTGAATAATAACACGCTGGCAAAGGATACGAGTGTATCGACCAGCGGTGCTTTTAACCACGCTTTGCCCAATTCGAGATTTTCCTGAGTTTCCAGGATTGTTTCCTTCTCATTGCTGCGTCTGCCAATCATTCCCCACACCTTTTCGCGTAGCATGCCTACATATCCCACATAGTCCTGTACCCCGCCGCCGATTACGCCCATATACGCGACCATTTCGACGATCAATGTTCGGTCTGTAAATAGCGGATTGCGCGATACCCATTCTGGATATACCGGGAATGTGGGTACTACTGCACCCATTAGCGCGGCGATCCAATCGGGGTTTGCCGCTACTGTCGCGATTAACATGACGAGCAACATTAATCCCACGAGTGAGGTTTGCGCTTTTTCCAACAGGCCGTAGCTCTGTTTCAGGGTTAGTAGAATTAAAAATGCGATAAATATCAGGGAGATTAAATGCGGATACCGCGCCGGGTCGTCAAATAATATCCACGACGATATCGTGCCGAGCATGATGGGTAAGCTCGATAAATAGAATGGAAAACTCACGACCATTACCACGCCTACAACCGCCGGGAATAATCCTCTCGGTCCGGGTAATTGCGCCCAGCGCTCCATTGGGTGCTCGCCGGTTAGTGTCATATATCGCGCTGCGGAATACACTTGAACGACTTTTGTGATGCAAAATAGGCTGAATGCCCAGAACATCGCGTAGCCAAAGATCGCCCCGCTGCGCGATGCCCATACGGTTTCTCCACTGCCGATGGTTACCGATGCGATAATTGCGCCTGGTCCAAAGAATTTTAAGAAGTCGCCGATCTTCCGCGAGCGCAATGCTGCTGCCAGTTCTGGAAATTCCAATTTTTGCGATTCTGCCATGATTTCTCCTATCGAAAACCCCAGTCCAACCGATCTTACGGAGGACTGGGGATTGGAAGGTGTGGCACTATTTTACGGCTATTGGATTTCCCGGAGAACCCGTTCCGCCTTTCAGACGCAATGGCGAAAATACAAATGCAAATTCATATACCTGATCTTTTGCCAGTTCTTCCAGGTCCAGGTTTTCCAAGATGTAAATCCCGTGCTGGGCGATGAGCAACTGATGTACGGGAAAAGCCAGCGAGGCATCCTCGCCGGGTACGACTTCGAGGCCCCATGTATCGCCTGCGACCATTACAATTTTTTTATTTACGAGCCACTGGCCCACAGCCATTCCAATACCCGGCTGGCCTTTATTGAATGTTTCGTTGTCTTTCATCCACAAGGTGCCGTGTCCCGTGCGGAAGATTACTACATCGGCTTCCCCCACGGATACATTTTGTTTTTTGAGCGCTCCCTCGGTATCGGCCACTGTGATCACGTATCCGACTTCTAATCGCTCGACACCTTTGTATCCCGCCACGTCTATCAGTACGCCGCGCGTGAAAAATGACCCCGCCTTTTCTACACCCAATTTTTCCAGGCCATAAGGTTTGCTGAAGTTCGAGCTTTTGAAGCCGTTGTAATACACATCCTCGTTTCCTACCCGCGTGCCAATATGCCCCAATCCATCGAATTGTGTACCGATTTGACCGATTTCACCACTGAACATTTCATCGTACCATACGAGTTTGTTTTCTCCGAGCGGTCCACCACTTGGGTTGCCCACGATTGTCAAACTGTAATGCCGGGATCCAAATAGCGGTATTCCGTGTTCATATACTTTTCCCAATTGGTAGATTTTGCCGGTTTTGATCAATTTGGTCGCTTCCAGGACTTTGGCAGGTGTCAGCCGGTTTGCGGCACCCCGTTCATCTTCGGGCCCCCACTCCGATGTCGATTGCTGGGCATATACTGGCACCAGTATCAAATTGACCAGTAGTGCTATAAATAGTATGCGTTTCACGATTTCCCTCCTTTGAAAAGATGATATGTAGCGATCAGCGATCAGCCTGTTTTTCATATAGCGCGATGCTTACCTGTGTGCCAGGGAATAGTGCAGATGGGTACACCCACATGTCGTCTTCTCGAATGTACACCCGTTCATCTCCCGAGCGAATGTGTAAACGTCCGCTGTTTTCCTGGCAGATTTGTTTCACAATGTATAGGCCCAGTCCCCGCGTATTGCCCCGCGAGACGGTCTTTTGTATCGCCATTTTTATTGCCTGTCCGTGCGACCAGTGCGCTGTATCGTGTCCCGTTGACAGGCTCTCGCGAATGCCAATGCCCAGGTCGCATACGCCGATGATCGCAAATTTTCTGTTCAATCTGTGATTGGTATAGCGCTGTGCGACCACAAATCCTTTATCTCCGCTGTGGTCCAGGATATTGTGACACAATTCGGCTACGACATTTTTAAATCCCGTAATTTCCCGCACGGTATAGTGCAGTTCTTCACTCAAGATGGCGCCGACCCGCGATTCGATTACGCTCAGAACTTGCTCGATATCGCTTCGCTGCTCGATGGTCGTTATTTCCAGCAGACTTTCGTTGTGTGTTCGCGACTGTCCCGTTTGCGGTCCGCGCGCCACTGTTACATAAGTCTTCAGTGCGTCAAATACTTTCATGCGGGTCAAATAGCGCTCGACGTCTGTGTTTTCGGGCAGTCGGCATGTAATATCCCAGTATTTGGCACTCAGGTGCCGGCCAATTAAACACAACATCCCCATGCCATAGGGATCGACAAAACCCAATTGCGACAGGTCCAGAACGATATTGTCTTCATCTCGCTGCGACGAGAATGTTTTGAGATCGCGCAGCACGTTGTCACAGGAAACAGCAGATAAATTCTGTTCCGCTATCTCCAGCGTGTTGTTATTCATGTGATCGTTTAGTTGCGCACGCGGAATATGGCTCGGCGTTTGACATTTTTCTTTTCGTGCAAATCCGTTACTGCGACTTCGAGTTTATAGACACCGCGCGGCATTTTGGACAGGTCGATTTCCAGAAAGGTGAAGTCGTCGGATTGATCGCCGGCATATACCGAACTGATCGATGTGCGGCTTTGCTGACCGGCTCGGCGCAGTTCTTCGAGGGATTCGGCCATCAGGTTGCGTTCGGCCGGCATGTATTGCACTTCAAAATCTACGGGTTTGGGTTTGAGATTTTCTTCACCGCCAGCCATGGCATCGCGCGGCAGGGCTTCTTCATCTGTCATGGCGTCTTCGACAACTCTGCCATCTGTGCCGTCGAGCGCGCTGCCTTCGGCGAGTCTCTCATTGCTGGCGCGAATATCTTCTTCTCCCGCTTGCGCCAATTCTTCAGCGGTTGGCACAATGAGCAATCCGCCGACCTTTTTGAGGGCTACGGCGCCAAACATCGCGGGATTGACTTCTTCTCGCTCGGGCACGCTGATGGTGTAGGTGATTTCATATTGGGTGCGCCCAAATTCATCTTTTTTCAGGTTGTAAATTTCCAGATAGACATAGGCCGATTGCCCGGTGCGATACGCGCGGAGAGGATTGGGTGCAATGCGCAGGTCGGTTCGCTTTTCGGGAAGGGGATTGATCATTTCAATTTTCTGGGCGAGTAACAGGTCACTCATGTCCAGACTTGATTCAGATACGGTCAAGAGGCGTTCTGTGCGAAATGTGCCGATGGTGCCGCTGAGCCTATCTCCCACTTCGACCACGATATTATAAGTGCCTTGGGGAAGTTCCATGGCGCGCTGGCTCAATAAATACTGCGGTGCATTGCCATTTTCGGGTTTCTTTTGTCCAAGAGGTCGGATATTGCGGTAGATATCTTGCCACCGGTAATCGAACATAAACAACCCATCGTCCATGACGATCATCTCATCTTTATTTGCTTTCAATTTGTCCGTGGGAATGGCATAAGCTATTTCCATGCGCATATCTTTTCCTGAGCCTGCGCGGAAGGCGGTGATCTGGTGTGGCATGGAGTATTTCCTGTTCTGGAATGGATCGACAAAACGCGCTTCTTTTTTCTTAAATGCCGCGCGATTTTGTATTTCAAAATACCCTTCGCGCATCCTGTCGCTCGCCCATCGCGGGTTAGTAGATCTTCTGAAGAGCGTTTCCGATACCTGCCTTGAATCCACATTGCGAGTTCTCAGGGCGTTGGGGTCCCTGCCTGTGATATCGACCGTGCTGCTCGGTCCCACTTCGCCTGCAAATCCCCAACCGTCAACGCCATTCACACTTTGAAAGACGAATCTGTAACCCCCGTAATACCAGGTTTCCTTGAACATGGGATATACGCCCGTTGTCCGTTGTTGATATTTTCCGTATTTGATATAGGTTTGTCCGCGAATGGTCTTCCACCCTTCGATGTTCCGCGCGGGTACGCTAAAGCGCAAATTGGCATACGCCACGCGACCGTAGTGCTCCATCCGCCGCTCGTTGTGATTGGTCAAAAATAGCGGATCGTTCTTGTTCCAGAAGTGCGTCAATGCCGCAGAATCCTTCCATTCACCATCGTCGCCGACTTGCATGGCTTTGGAAATGCGCGCACTGTCTTCTTTTGATGCGATGAGATCCACAGATTCCATCATTTTGCGCTGTTCGGGTCCCATTTCCGCAATGGCCTTTTCATACAATTTGTTCGCCTCTAAGAGATTGCCCTGAAGTTGATGCGAATAGGCAAAAAACAACTGCGCGTTGATGTCGTCAGGGAATCTCCGCATCATCCGTCGCATCACCCGTTGCATGCCGGGAATTCTTCTGTGTTCCAGATGCGCCAATCCCAACAGATAATAGGCGTCCTGATAGTCTGGATCGATCTCCAGACTTTTTTCTAACAGCATCACGGCCTGGTCGTATTCGTTCTTGGCAAAGGTCCGAATGGCTCGCCGCTGCGGTATTACCCGGTCGCGCGTGATCATGTATTCGCCGAATATATGGCGGCCAGCATCGTAGGCTGCAACCGCTGTGTTGGGGAATTTTTCTATGATTTTTTCATAGTGCGCCTTGGCCTCGCGCTGAAAGCCCCTGTTCCACAATGCCTCGCCGTGCAAGAGTTGATATTGCAAATTCTCCGGTTCATTCCGAATCGCTTTTTCGCTGGCTTCTACTGCGCGACGTCGAAACTCGGGCGTGTCCAGGCGAATGTAGAGGCGGGTCAGTTGTGCGAGTGAAGGGGCGTGTTTGCCGTTTTTCTTGAGCACTTGCTTGAATTCTTCCACGCTTTCTTTGGGTTCAATCTCGTTCATGCGGGCGAGGGCAGCGTGGTAGAGCGAATCTACTTCGCTGGTCCAGGCCGGTGCTGTGATCAGGCAAGTGAGGATTAAAAGCGAGAGGGCTTTCATGGTAATCTCCGTATGAAGGATTCTTTTGCTTATTCGCGAACTCGGAACACGGCGTTGCGCTTTACTTGTTTTTTCTCCTTCAAATCCGTTACCGCGACTTCGAGTTTGTAAATGCCACGCGGCATCGTAGAGAGGTCGATTTCCAGGAAGGTGAAGTCGTCGGATTTATTGCCGGCATATACTGAAGTGACCGATGTGCTGCTCTGCTGTCCGGCTCGGCGCAGTTCTTCGAGGGATTCGGCCATCTGATTGCGTTCGGCAAGCACGTATCGGACTCTCAAATTTGCGCGCTTTTTGCGCGTTTGTGCATTTCCACTGGCGGGTTTTTCATTGTCCGAGCGTTCTCTGGCCGATTGCCCAGGCGGCGACACAATGAGCAATCCGTCCAGCTCTGTAAGGTCTATGGCACCGAACATCGAGGGATCTACTTCCCCTTTCTCAGGTACGCTGATGCTATATACAATCTGGTATTGGGTGCGTCCAAATTCGTCTTTTTTCAGGTTGTAAATTTCCAGATAGACATAGGCCGATTGTCCAGTGCGATACGCGCGGAGCGGATTGGGTGCAATGCGCAGGTCTGTTCGCTTTTCGGGGAAGGGATTGATCATTTCAATTTTCTGGGCGAGTAACAGGTCACTCATGTCCAGACTTGATTCAGATACGGTCAAGAGGCGTTCTGTGCGAAATGTGCCGATGGAGCCGCTGATTCTGTCGCCTACTTCGACCACGATATTATACATGCCCTGGGGAAGTTCCAGGGGACGTTGGCTTAACAGATACTGCTGTGCATTTTTCCCCGATGGTCGTTTCTGTCCAAGCGGTCGGACTTTGCGGTAGATATCTCGCCACCGGTAATCGAACATAAATAGCCCGTCGTCCATGACGATCATCTGGTCGTCGTTTGCTTTTAGTTTGTTCGTGGGAATGGCATAAGCGATTTCCATGCGCATATTTTTGCCTGCGCGGAAGGCGGTGATCTGGTACGGCAGGGTGTATTTCCGACTGTGGAATGGATCGACAAATCGCGCTTCCACTTTCTTAAATGCCGCCCGATTTTGTATGTCGTAATACTCGTCCAGGATTCGTTTACTCCTCGGTATCGAACTTCTCGCCCTCGAACTCGAACTTCCCAACCTCCTCGAGCTTCTCCCGAACGAGCCCCTTCTGGCTGCTTGCGTCACATCGACCGTGCTGCTCGGTCCTACTTCGCCTGCAAATCCCCAACCGTCAACGCCATTCACACTTTGAAAGACGAAATGGTATCCGTCGTAGTACCACGTTTCCTTAAACATGGGGTACACGCCCGTTGTTCGCCGCTGATATTTTCCGTATTTGATATAGGTTTGGCCGCGAATGGTTTTCCATCCTTCGATGTTTCTGGCAGGCACGCTAAAGCGCAGATTTGCATAGGCCACGCGACCGTAGTGCTCCATCCTTCGCTCGTTGTGATTGGTCAAAAATAGCGGATCGTTCTTGTTCCAGAATTCCTTCAATGCCGCAGAATCCTTCCACTCGCCATCGTCGCCGACTTGCAGGGCTTTTGCGATGCGCGCGCTGTCTTCTTTTGATGCGATGATATCTACCGATTCCATCATTTTGCGCTGTTCGGGATCCATTTCTGCAATGGCTTTTTCATATAATTTGTTCGCTTCTGGAAGATTGCCCTGAAGCTGGTGCGAGTAGGCCAGGAACAATTGCGCGTTGATGTCGCCAGGGAATCTTCGCATCATCCGCCGCATCACCCGTTGCATGCCGGGAATTCTTCTGTGTTCCAGATGCGCCAGTCCCAATAGATAATAGGAGTCCTGATAGTCCGGATCGATCTCCAGGCTCTTTTCTAACAGCATCACAGCCTGGTCGTATTCGTTCTTGGCAAAGGTCCGAATCGCACCTCGCCGCTGAATGATCCGATCTCTCGTGATCATGTATTCGCCGAATACATGACGACCAGCATCATAGGCTGCTACGGCTGCATTGGGAAATTTTTTAATGACTTTTTCGTAATGCGCCTTGGCCTCGCGCTGAAAGCCCCTGTTCCACAATGCCTCGCCGTGCAAGAGTTGATATTGCAAATTTTCCGGTTCATTCCGAATCGCTTTTTCGCTGGCTTCTACTGCGCGACGTCGAAACTCGGGCGTGTCCAGGCGAATGTAGAGGCGGGTCAGTTGTGCAAGTGCCGAGGCGTGTTTGCCGTTTTTCTTGAGCACTTGCTTGAATTCTTCTACGCTTTCTTTGGGTTCAATCTCGTTCATGCGGGCGAGGGCAGCGTGGTAGAGCGAATCTACTTCGCTGGTCCAGGCCGGTGCTGTGATCAGGCAGGTGAGGATCAAAAGTACGAGGGTTTTCATGGGGAGGCTCCTTGCGATGGACGATGGTAGGGTCTTAAAATCTATAAAATGCCTTTGCATTTTCGTACAGAATTTTTCCCAGTAATGCATCCGATAAGCCTTTGGGAATTGCGTCAATTGGCTCGTCGAAATGCCAATGTGGATAGTCTGTGGAAAACATCAGCATGTCATCCGATTCCAGATGGTCCATAACTTGCAATAGATATTCGGCTTCGGGCGGGGCGTCCATGGGCTGTAGTGTCATCCGAATGTGTTCGCGGATATATTCCGACGGTGGGCGTTTGACCCATGGGATATCGCGTCGCAAGCCCTTCCATTCCTTATCTATGCGCCACATCAGTGCGGGCATCCATGTCCAGCCGCCTTCGATGAGTGCCACGCGCAATTCGGGGAACCGATCAAACGCGCCTTCTACCACCAGGCTCATGACCTGAGACTGAAATATTTGCGCCATGTCGGCCATTTCTTCGGCATAGGTCAAAGGCCACCCAACGGGCGTGGGCGGCAAGCTCGAGGCACCGCCGTAGTGTATCCCGATGGCGAGGTCGCGTTTTACGGCTGCTTCAAATAATGGGTCGTACAAGCTCTTGCCATAAGGTTGATATGATCTGACCGGTACAATGACCTGAACAAAGCCCGGATGGTCGCCGAATCGCTCGATTTCGCGTGCGGCGAGTACCGGGTTTTGGCTGGGCACTACGAGGGATGCGCGCAGTCGGTTGTCTTTGTTTAACCACGCGTCGATTTGCCACTGGTTGATCGCGGTAGCAAGCGATGCGGACAGGTTTTCGTTGTGTACGCTTTGCACGCGGTAAGCACAGGTTAAGATCCCAATTTCGACATCCCATGCGTCCAGTGTCTGCTTTTTTAGCAATTCAAAATCAGATCCCGGTGGACCATTTTTCGGCTTTGTGCCTTTTCGCGCAGATGTGGGTGCTCGCGCGGGATAATCATTCGCGTTGGGTCCCACAAATGCCGATTCGTTGATGTACGCAACCCAGTGTTCTTCCAGATATGGAATCAGGGTGTCCAAACCGGGCAGTTCGTTGTGAATATCGCAATCGATGATGGGATGATAAAAGGGATTGTCTGGTGTATTGCGCGGCATGGTTAATATCCCGCACCGCGACAATACTGATACATTTTGGCACTGCGGGTCGCTTCATTTATCGCGTCTTCGCCTTCGTAAGCTGGCGCGCCGGGGCAGGCTGTTACCCACCGGTTATATCCCGTGTCTTCAAGTACGTTTGCCAGGTCTGGGAAATCCAGGGCTTCGCCGACGCCTACAGAGACCCAGGCGGGCGTGAATCGTCCCTCTGCATCCCGCGTGATGTTCTCATCTGTCCAGTCTTGCAAGTGTACGTAATTGAGCTGATCTTTAAAGTCGCGTAGCGATTGCGCGGCGTCATAGTCCCAGAGTTGTGCGTGTGATACGTCGATACACAACTTTGCTTTTTCGAGGTGTTGCATGTACAGCGTCCAGTCTTCTTTTGTATCTACCAGCAGATTTGTGTGGATGTGATAGCTCAGTTCCAGATCGTATTGCGCCGCGTAATCAGCCCAGTTGTCCGCTGCTTCAGCAGCCTGTTTAATATCGTCTTCGGAGATATCCCGATCTTTGGGTTTGGGACCGCTCATGTACATAAAGCAATCTACTTCCATTTCGGCGGCAAAATCAATCCGCCGTTTGTTGCGTTCCTGGTGCTCCCAACCGGATAGTTCGGGCGATCCTTGTGCTGTGTACACGGCCATGGGCAATCCCACATTGTCGCATATTTGCCGAATTCGACTCGCTGGTCCCAACCAGTCCAGCGGTAACCGACATTCCCAACCATCCCAGCCCGATTTTTTGAGGGCTTCAAGGGCTGGCTCCAAATCCGGGTTTCTCCATCGCAATGCACAATATCCGAGTTTAAATGCCATGATGATCTCCTTTATCCAAATAATTCCCGATATTCTCGGTCGTATTCTTCCGTTCCGTCATCCAGTTTTAATTCCAGACGAATGCCGGGTAGAAAGCCCGTTAGCCGGCCCGCCAAAAAGTCTTCGCGATAGCTTCCGTCTGGATAATGCGTTCGTCGTCCGTTGGGCCAGCATATTGTGTGAATTTGTCGTTTTTCTTCGAGTTTAAAATCTGGGTCAACGCGATAGCGTTCAATGACGTCCCAATCCAGTTCAATACCCAATCCAGGTGCATTGGGTACGCGAATATGTCCGCCTTCCACTTTGAAGTTTTTGACGAGTGGATGCGTCCAGATGTTCACACAGGGGATCGCGGGCCAGCGTGCGTGCGATAATACTGCGCCCAAATGCACGCCCCACATGGTGGTCAACCCCGATCCCACCAGTTGTAGCCAGAATGGCATGTTGGCTTCTGCTGCGAGGGTGCCCTGTTTCATGACGCGACTCGCGCCACCGCCTATGACAAATCCGTCGCATACGCCTTCGCGCACGGCTGTCATAAAGGGTGGGTTACCAAAGTGCATGGCAATGGGGCTGGCGATTTTTTGCCGCAACAGGGCGTTGCCCGCTACGTCGTTTTGCGGGATTGGCGTTTCGACCATTGCCAGTTGGCTATATGTATCTTCTAATCGCCGAATTAAGGGTGCGGCATGATCTACGCCGAGCAACAGGCTGTTGAAGTCCGCATCGATTTTGAAATAATTCGGTACAGATTTTCTTATGGCTTCAAATTGTTCTTCGGGATAAAACCAGGGGCGCGTCTTGACTTTCATTGTCGTAAATCCGTGATCTATCGCTGCCCGCGCTTCCATAGCCCAGTCATCGGGGGTGCGGTCCTGCGACCACCACGATACGGGGCACGCGTCTCGATATTGCACGCCCAGCAGTTTGTGACACGGCACGCCGAGTGTTTTTCCCGCTGCGTCGAAGAGTGCCATTTGCAAGCCCGCGCCCAGGCTGTCATCCCACAAATGGTCGAATATGTTCTTTCCGCGCACGCGGGCAAATTGCTTTTCATTTGATTGTCCCCACGTATATCGCGTCAGGGTTTCGCCATATCCGGTTACGCCCGCAGAGGTCGTTATTTTGCACACATCTACAAGTGCCCAAAACGGTACCCGGATTTGTTTTACTTTTGCACACCGCGGATGAAATGGGACGTGCAGAAGGATGTGTTCAATATCCGCAACTTCGCAGTCTTTGGAGGTCATTTTAGAATCCTCATTTATCGGATGGTTAAATACCTGTTTTTTCAACGCAGCAATTCTCTGCGCTAAGTAGTCTTTCAAAGACGGACGACGGTTGTCATTGCGGCATGCTTAAAGCCGCCACGCGCAGCATGACGCCAGTAATCCAGAAGGTTTTTTGTTTTTTTAAGCCTTTCCAACCAGCCTTTTGAATTGCAAATTGCTGTTGGCAGGTGCGTTGATTTTTAGCATGCGTTCGGGAATGTCATGCTGACCAGATTTTGGCTCTATCAGCGTTTCCCGTTTTGCTACCCCAATATTTTTAATGCTGATAAAACGCTGTTGATAATTCTTTTTTTCGAGAAAATCCTGCTCTTGCCAGAATTCCTGACCAATGGCACGGCAATAGGCAACGAGACATTGTGCCCCACGCAATTGTTGCGCGACTTTTTTTTCCGAATCGCCTTTGCCACTTTTCATTTCTATGTGAACAATCCAGTTTGCTCTATCATCACTGGCGATGACCACATAATCGGCCCGCTTACATTCTCCTTTGCTATTTTTGAAAATATTGTTTGGCGGCGGGAAAGCATCCGCTTTGAACGCGATAATGTCATCTGGCACGTTGCGTATTTTCAGAGAATATTCTGGTTGTTGATTGCCGGATTCCTTCAGGACGATAATTTTTTTGTTGTATTCATCCTCAGCTAAGGCCAATGCTTCATCCTGGATTAAGTCTCGCAGTATGTCAAAATCGGACATTATTCATCCCCACCCCACACAATGGCTTCCTGAATTTCATTCATTTTATTAATGGTCTCGTCGAAACTGCGTGCTTCAATTCCCAGTTCTGGGTCTATCCTGGCTGGCACGAGTGTTTGGTGTCGGCTTCTCCTGCTCCTGGTCTCCAACTTCATCAATGCTTCCTCTGCGATATAAACCCTGATTTTGTCAGCAGATATAAGCTCTTCGGTCTGGTAGCCTTCTTCTTCTGCGATTTGCTTCAAGTAGGGCTTGTCCTGATTTAGCATAATCAGGGTGTTGAGTTCTTTGATAATATAATCGCTGTGCGTAGTTACGAAGACGCGGATACCCAGATTGACCAAACGCGCAAAGAGCCGAGCCATGCGACACTGATTTTCCGGATGCAGGTTTAATTCTGGCTCATCTATCATCAGCAGGTCGCCGGGTTTTGCGACATGGCGCAGATAAAAGCCAATGTCTAATAGGGAACGCACTGCGCTGGAACTCTCGTCCATTGTCAGCTTCTGTTGTTTGCCTGCGGGTTTGAAATAGATCGTGTCATTACTTTCCGCGATGTATTCACCGCCGATGATATCGGCAAAATCATTCAGGATTTGTGGATGGTGTTCGACAAGAAAGTTGTCTTCCCTGGCAATATTCTCAAGTCTTCGGATAAAATCTACGTTGACTTTGACGGGTAGAGGATAGTCCTGATAGGATTTAAACAACAGTTCCATCGGGTCAAATTCGCTGCTGTCCGCTTGACTCATTTCTTCCAGCAAGCGGTTTCGAGCAAAATTCAGTTCTTGGCGAAAAATTGCCGCGCCGGTGCGCTCCGCGCTGGCGATAAAAGATCGGGGGAAAAATGGGTCAAAGAGTAATTTAATAATTCCGTTTGATATTACTTCGCTAATCACTCTAGTCATGCTAGTGGGCAATACGCTCATCCTCTTATCCATGAGCAATGAGACCACCAGGTCCTTTTCTCCATCTTCCTTAAATAACGAAAGAAAATCGTCTTCAGCGGATCGCATTCTATGGTCAAAAGTGCGGTTCTTTATAGATGATATCGTTTCTGGTACAAGAGACACCTGGAAAGTCGCATCTTTGAAGCGATTTGACTTCGCAGCAAAGATTCTCGGTATTTCCAGGGTGTATTCTCGGCAACCCCATCTAAGGATGTCATCTGCTTTTAGGGCATAAGGCTCAATATCAATCCGCGTTACACCATCCTTCAGTAAAGCATCGATAGTTTGATTGGGAATTTCGACTTTCAGTAAGCTTTCCCAATGCTGTAAAAAGCCAAAAAGGGCATACGTAGCATAGGTTTTTCCCGTATTATTGCCGCCGCAAATAAGGGTCAATTCGCCCAGTTCAAATTCTGCCTGTTTCAGGACGCCCAGGTTTTTCACGCTTATTTTCATATCGTTACCTCTGTTATCTCGTTCTCCGTCACCCTTGTGTCAGCATTGCCGCGATGTCTTCCGGCAAATTCACACCATATCTACACTCAAATTCCTTTGGTAATTCATACAATCAACCGACCTATATCGCAATTGTGAGCGTCGCAGTACCACAGGACTCCGTCGTACATGGTCATTCCGTGTACTTCATCGGGTGCTTCTACGCGAATTACGTCGTACACGCGGCCATCTGCTGTGCCCAGTAAGTTTACCGTGCCTGCGGATGTGTCCGCTACCCATAGTTTGTCGTCTTGCCAGGCCAAGCCGTGGTTGCGGAGTCCCGGTGTTCGAAATGCGTGTTCTTCTGTCCAGGTTTCGGCATCTACCACATGTACAAATTGGGAAGGGGGCGACGCAATGTAAATTTTGCCATCGCGCCATTCCAGTCCGTGTGCACCAGTTTCTGAGGCGCCCGGCATGCCCTCGCGCCAGGACGCGACGCCAACGCCGGGAGAATCGTATTTTGCAATGGTTTTGCCAGTTTTCATATCGACTTTTGCTATTTGCAATTCAAATGTGGATGCAATCCACACATATCCGCCACCGACGGTAATTCCACTGGAATGCTCTGTGTCTGTTTGCGCCTCAAATAATATGTCGCCCGTTTCCCAATCTACTTTGTATATTTTCAGATCTACTTGGTCGATTATCCACAGGCCATCCGGCGCGGCTTGCAAACCATTGGGCTGGGGACCTGGACTCTTGAAACGCTTTTCGACCTTTGCTATTTTTATCATGGTATGGCTCCTGTTTGTTAGCTGTTAGGGGTCAGTTCTTCCGTCTCTACTGATCCTAAAATGATGTATGACGTAATGTAATACATCTTTGGTTTGAAGCAAGTCATTGTACTATGCTACATTTTCTTTGACTTGCAGACTATCGAGTGCCATTTTGTTTTTTATGATTCGATTTCCCGAAAATATCAAGGCGGTGCTTTTCCATTTTTGTGCGCGTTTTCAACGCTGGCTCAGGCGTGTGCGTGTGGCTTTGCGTCGCGTAAGGTATCTGCGTTCGTTGATGGTGACACTGGTTCTCATCGCTTTGCTCGGTGCAGGCGTTGCCTGGAGCGAATACCAGACCAATTGGTTTGCGCGACGCCTTGGGGCATTTTTGCTTTCGACCAATGCGTTGCGTCCCCAGTCAGGCGCGCTCTGGCATGATATTCAAGCACAGGTGAGAACCCAGCAAGCTATTGATACAGCCGATCCTTTGCCTGTGCCACGAGCGGGTTTGCCCGATGCGGTTACACGCAGTCGTTTTGAAGGTTCGCGCGTGCCCGAATCTGGTGTTCCGAGCTATGTCGCGATCTACAAGATACCACTGCCCGGTGTTGATCTCAATACCAGACCGCTCGGCGATGTGATTGCCAGTTTGCGCGTTTACCGCCAGGGGCTTGCGATTGTCAAAGCATTGTATTTGCCGGATGTGCATTTCCACGCGGAGGTGCGCAAACAGATTGATCGTCTCTACGCCCAGGTTGGCGATATTGAGGCTGTTGCGCCAGACACGCTGGGCGTAACCGATCCCGATTCGCTCAAGGCTGCTGTTTTTTCTCAACTCGCTACCGCAGTTATTCCCGATTTGAGACTGCGCGAAAAAGACGCCCTGATCACCGCGTATCAAAATGGACAGATTGCACAAATTTTCCTGTATCGCGATCTTGGTCGTTTTCGCGGTGAGCTTTTCCGCGAGGGAAGTCGGGTACCTGTTGTTTTTGAAATTGAGGCGGGTGCTGTTTCCGAAATTGTGGAGTAATGGCACATCTTATGAAATTAATCTCACATCGCGGCGTCTTTCTCGCTCTTTTGATCATTGCCGATGTTTTGCTGATTGTGTTGGGCGCGGCATGCTATCTTGTGATTACCCTGCCGAGGCTGCCCGAGGATCCCGATAGCTTATTGGCAGAGTCCGGGATCAATATTTATGCAGCTTCTGGGGAATTGCTCTATACGGTTAATCAGCGCGTTGGTCGCGTTGGTCTCGACGAGGTGCATCCGCGTTTTGTCCAGGCTGTGCTATCTATTGAAGATGCGGATTTTTATCATCATCGCGGGTACAGTATTAAGGGCATGGTTGGTGCTTTTTTGGGCAATATCCGACACTGGGGCAGGGTGCGGGGTGGTAGCACGATCACGCAGCAGATTGTAAAAAATATTTTTCTCACGCGAGAAAAGTTTTATGTGCGAAAGCTAAAAGAAATTCTTCTCGCAACGCAGCTTGAAGCTCTTTTTGAACGCCACTACGGTGCGGGCTATAAAGACCGATTGCTCGAGATTTATATCAATGGCAGTTTTTACGGTGCCAATGCTTATGGTATTGCCGATGCAGCGCAGACCTATTTTGGCAAGCGCGCCGCGGATCTGACGCTTCTCGAGTCTGCAATACTTGCGGGGCTTCCCAATGCGCCGAGTGTGCTCAATCCTTTTCGCAAAGATCAATCTCGCGTTCTGGCGCGTGCCAGGCTTGTTTTAAATCGCATGCAGGCATTGGGTTTTATTAGTTCAGAGGAAGTAGAGAATGCACTAACTTCGGAATTGCAACTCGTTTCTGATCGCATGCCCCAGAATCGGACTCCGTATTTTGTCGAGACTGTTAAAGCCGAGGTTACACGCCTATGGGGTGCTCAGGCGCTGAGTTTTGGCGGTTTGAATATTTATACGACGCTCGATTTGTCTATGCAACAGGCTGCCGAGCGTGCCGTGGCGAGAGGGTTGGCGGATCTGGATGCGCGTCTGGGGTTTTCAGATTATGGCAGTGCATCATCTGGACAGCGCGCCGATTATGTTCAGGGCGCGTTGATCTGCCTGGATCCGCGCACCGGATATGTCAAAGCGATGGTGGGTGGGCGCGATATTTTTATTAGTTATTACAACCGGGCTACGCAAGCGCGACGTCAACCGGGGTCGGGTTTTAAGCCTTTTGTGTATCTGGCGGCTTTTGAGAGCGGTGCTTTTTCGCCGGTTTCTCTTTTTAATGATACGTTGCGCACCTATCGCGTGAACGATGAGGATTGGTCGCCCAGGAATTTTGCAGATAAATATCTGGGGCTTACCACTGCGGCGAATGCTCTGGTCAAGTCGGCAAATGCGACGAGTGTACAAATTGCAATGGATATTGGTCCCGAACGCATTGTCGATCTGGCTCGACGTCTGGGTATTCAGAGTGAACTCAGACCGTATCCCAGTATTGCTCTGGGCGCGCAGGAGGTCACGTTGCTCGATATGGCTGTTGCCTATGGCGCGATTGCGAGTTACGGTTTTCGCGTGATGCCGACATTTATCGCGCGTATTGAGGATACTACAGGGCAAATACACTATGAGCATCAGCCACATCCCATGCTTGTTATCGATCCCGAACAGGCGGTGATTATGGTCAATTTGATGCAGCTTGTCGTCAATCGCGGTACGGGTCGCGCGATTCGCGCATTTGGGTTTCAGGGTGCGGCTGCGGGGAAGACCGGTACGACAAATGACAATACAGATGCCTGGTTTACGGGATTTACACCCGATCTGGTCGCCAGTGTATGGATCGGTTTTGACAACCGCGAGGGCGGCCGTCGGCTGATCGAGAAGAGGAGCAGACGCCAGATTACCGGCGGGAGTGGTGCCGCACCGATATGGGCTGCGTTTATGAAGAGTATAGGGAAACCATCACATGACTTTGTCACACCCACAGGTGTTGCCGCGCATACTGTGAATTTGCGGAGCGGTATTGCCGATACTTCTGATGGGGCTGTGACCCTCGTCCTGCCCGAAGGTGTTGCGCCCAATTCACCGGCAGATACGTTGAGGTTTCTGGAGTTGGAGAGAGAAGCACTTCCTTCGGCCACCAGTCCTTAGTGCCTTTTTGTATCCTCTTGGTAGTTCTGGAAGGGGCACTACGCGTTATGGGCATGTCAATAGGCTTGCCTATCACGCTACAAAATGTATTTTGGATGCAAGCTTATGTACTGATATTACGCAAATTCGGTTCGAATATCACTGATGTAATATAGTTTAGGGACCGTAATAGGTCTTGTATAAGAGCCAATCCGACTATTTTGGGATGATATCATGTCTTATATCATAGTCAGAGACGATGGCATGGGGGGAACAGATACCGAGACGATTACTATCAAGGTCGTGGCGTTCGATTTTAAGTTGACCAAATACCAGGTCGAGACCGAGTTGCCCAGCTTTGTCAATATTATGTTCCAGGTGCAAGATTCCGATGGGCAAGGGGTGAATTTCTGACTACCGAACACTTTGAAGTGAAAGAGGATGGACGGGCGGTATCTCCTACTGAGTCGGCGATGCGTATTCGCAAGCGGGAAACCATTCCCTATACACTGAAGACGGTTCTGATGCTCGACACCAAGTAGTACGTCATTTTGAAATCTTACATTTTATACTTTAGGTTTTTGTTTCTAACTGTTGTATCAGAGACATAAAACCCACATGTGCTGAGTTTTCGTCTCCAAAAGATTTAAGTTCTCTTTGGAAATTTTCACCTTTTAACACTATTTTAGTACCTTTCAAAACGATTTGATTTCCTGTGTCCAGATTTGTCAATGTTTCTTTTTCGTCGTAAAACCACATAGCGATCTCTTTAGAAGTTCTGTTTGTTTCATTTGTATTTATTATGTTTTTTATCACAGGGTTGATTTTATCAGACTCAAGACTTGTTAAACGCTGGTCAATAGATGAAACAACATCTGCCAAGTCTTGAACCGCATCGTCCGTGTCTTCCGAAGATTCTGATTTTGCTTTTTGTCTTACCTTGTCCAGTATCATGCTTACCCCTTCCATTAGCAAAATCCCACCTGTCATTTATTTCTCCTTTTAGCATAGCAGAGTAAAATTGTCAAGAGTTTTCGTACAGATATAAAACCCACTGATGTTTCTGTACGAAAACTCTCATTTGGTTCTATCATATAAATTCCTCACGGGTATCAAAGGAGAACAACCAAATACTTTTGCGCTTGTCGCTATCAGTTTTGGAACTCTGTATCTGTCCGCTTTCGATACGTCAACCACATATCCCAAATCTGCGAGTGCTTGAACTGTGATTGCGGAAAGAGGGGTGTTGAAATTTTGCGATGGTCGTGGTGTCATAACTTCGTTACCCAGTGTCTGTTCTTTCCAATGACTTGCCTCCTCATCTAAGGGTATTTTCCCAATACCTCCTGAATCATTAAACGCTTTTACTGCAAGAGGTCCCAAATATAAAAAACTGTTATCCATTCTTTCAAAAATAAAATCACCCCAAAGAGTCCCTATTCCAAGAACATGTCCTATTTCATGGATAGATAAACGGTAAAAATGACCCTCCCAATAGTCTGTGTTTTCTTTGTGTCTGAATTTCCCCGCGTCAAGAGCGACATAACCAATACTTGGGAGTCTATCCAAAATAAATCTATCAGTATCAGGGTCATAAATATACCAAATGTTTTGTGGTCCTGCTTGACCTGCTAAAATCTCAAGTCTGATATTCCCAAAGAAAATTCTAATGTCGTCCACAACATCGCCGACATAAATTTGACTCTCATTAAATGGGTAAAAAATATCATTATAGGGTTCTGAACTGTAATCCTTGTCTGACAAATCCCCGACAATAACTTCCTCCCAACGTCTCGCCGCAGATTCAATTATCTCGATTTCCCTTTGTGTAAATCCGTGATCCTCGATAAAAGCGACTTCGATATTGAAACCAGTGGACGGGTCACGTTCCCCGAAGTGTTGAACGAATATCAGAAAATCAGAAAAACCAACATCGCCGCTTTGGTCAAGGTCATAAGCGGGCGATGCTGAACCAAAGTTCTGAGCAAACAAAAGGAAGTCTGCGAAGTCGCATGTCCCGTTTCCGTCAAAGTCGGGAAATATGATTGCCAATGCTATTAGTAGAGTTTTCATGCTTGAAAATATAAGAACTCTTGACAAGTGAGCAAGCGTTATATTATTATTAAGGAAAATCAAATACCGCAATCACAATCTCTGCACTTTCAACCCGATCAATCCTTGTTTTCCAAGCACTTCTCGCCGCGTTATATAAACCTTCTCTCCCAAGTCCATCCCAATTCTGCCCAACATATTAATGCGTGGGATGTGGAGGAAATGTATGGTCATCTCGTAGGAACAAAGCGACCGAATCTCTGGGGGTTATATGACATGCACGGCAATGTATCGGAGTGGGTGCAGGATTGGAAGAATAGTGATTATTATCGTTCTTCTCCATCGGTGGATCCGGCTGGCCCGTCGTCAGACTCAGGCTCGGGTCGTGGTCTGCGGGGCGGCGACTTTTACGGCTACGCCCAGGATGTGCGGTCGGCGCGTCGCTTCAGCTACTGGCCCGGCGGGCGGGCCAACAACGTTGGATTTCGGCTTCTGAGAGAGGGGCCGTAGCTCTTTTCCTTTTAACACTTTGTTGTTTTGGGGTGGTAAACTGACGTGGGCGCAATGCCGAGCGTGTGTAAGCTGTCTGAATCAGGATTTTCAGGATTAAAGGATGATCAGGATGGAGGTGTATCCAACCATATTGCACTTATGCCCGAATGCAATATGTGCAAAAGCCCGACTTGATTAGAACAGGTCGGGCTTTTGTTTTTCTGAATACTGTTTAAGGCGCAAGATGGGAGATCGCATCACTTATCTAATATATCCCGAAATGCCTCCAGACTGGACACCTGGACCGCCGCACGGAGCAACTGCTTGAGGCGTTGCAAATTTTCGATAGCCGCAATGCGAGCAGATAGGGGGGGTCTGCACTTGAATTTTAGAATCACCTTTTGACGTGACAGATGCTGGTATAATCCCTACATTTATTTTGCTGACCGAAGAGTCACAATCCACAAAAGGGGAAAAAGATGAACCAGTCGCGGGGACTCGACCCTGTTATTGAGGTGTACAAAAAGGACATTGACCGAACACTCATTCGCCGAAATCTCAAACTTTCTCATGAAGAACGGTTGCAAAATGCGATGGAGCTTCAACGCTTTGCACAGGAGTTGCGAAAAGCTGGGCGTCGTGTCAAACGAGCGGCAGGCAGACCCAAAGATCTCGAAGCAATTTCAGAACTTGAAGCTATTCGAGAAGAGGAACAAAATGAGGAGTGATTTTCTGCCTGTTTTAAACATTTGAGTCAAAGAGGCTTGTCAATCGCGAATAGAAATGCCCTGGTACAGTTGATGCCGGGGCATTTTTTTAAAGCTATTTGTGACCGCATACGTGAAAGTCGTTGACAAGGCTGGAGAGCCGTCCATAATTTTGATTTGTGAAAACAAAACCTTTTAAAGGAGACACCATGGAACCCTGGTCTTTTCTTCATATCTGCGATATGCAACCCGGTTCGCCCCGGTCCTATCGCTTCAATCAGCGAAATATGGACAATTGGCAGACGGCGTACCGACAGATTCAAGATATTACCGATGTGGATTTGATGCTCATAGGTGGCGATCTCACGCGGGATGGGGCGCTCCACGATTTTGAGTATGAGGTTGCAAAACGCGAACTCGATGCTTTGCCTTATCCGTATTATGCGATTCCCGGCAATATGGATACGTGCAACAAGCATACGGATAAAAATGGTGCTACCGGGCGCGAGGATATTCGCCTGAATGTCACAGCCGAGCAATTGGATCGGTTTGTGCCCTTTTTCGGCGATTTTCCCTGGAGTTTTGTTCATAAGAGTGTGCGCTTTAGCGGTTTTTATGCGGCTGTGGCGGGTTCGGGATTGCCCCATGAGACGCGTATGTGGGATTGGCTCGAAAGTGAGTTGCCGTCCCTTCCCCGTGCGGCGCATCACGTTGTGACGATGCACTATACCCTTTTTATGGATACGCTCGATGAACCCAAGTGGGATATTACAAAGGCGGACGAGTACCGAGATTGGTATTTTTCTATTGATCCGCCACATAGACAGCGCATTTTTGAGGCGTTTAAAAATTCCGGTGTGTCCATTGTTCTCAGCGGGCATATTCACTGTCGTCGTCCGCCCCAGGTTGTTGAGGGTATTTCCTTTTACCGCTGCGCGGGTATAGCGATGCCCCAGGCTACTGACCGGTGGGCAGATGGCGATCCCACGTTAGGGTTCTATCGTTTTGACGTGACAGACGCTGATATAACCCCTACATTTATTCCTCTGACCGAAGAATCACAATCCAACGAGGGTTATGGCCCCGGGGGTCATCCCAGACCCGAGGAGCGAGACTATTCGCTCGCGTGGGAAAGAGGTTAGGGGCTAGAATTAAAAAAGAGGAGAAACAAGATGAACCGGTCGCGCGGACTCGATCCTATTATTGAGGTGTACAAAAAGGATGTTGATCGAACACTCATTCGCAGAAATCTCAAACTTTCCCATGAAGAACGGTTGCAAAATGCGATGGAGCTTCAACGTTTTGCACAGGAATTGCGAAAAGCTGGGCGTCGTAAGCAACAAAATGAGGAGTGATTTTTATGTCTGTTTTACATATTACGTCACCTGTTGCCCCCCCTGAGTGGGCACTTTTGCAACGGGAACTGATGCGCGCGCAGGCCACGGCGTGCGAAGTTTTTTATCACCGCTATTTCGACATCCGGGGGTATCTTAAGTGCATTCCGCGGTGGGGGGGTAATGATGGGCCAGATGATGCGATAGAAAATCTTACGGGGTATTCGATGGTGCATACGTTGGGTGGTCCAGCGCATATTCTCGATCTTTACAAGCAGGCGTGGGAAGGGCATATCGAACAGTATTCGGAGGCTAAAACCGAGGTTGTGCCTATCGGGCGTGACGGTATGTATTACAAGGAGTTTCCCGCGTGTTTCGACTGGTTCCACCACGGGGAATCGCTCACTATTTTTAATTTGCAGGGGTTGTCCGATCCGCATGAGGTTACATTTGGTCACCGCGTGCGTCGCTACGCTGGTTTTTATATGGATGAAGATCCTCAGGCGAAGAATTACGATCCCGAGCACAAAGTTATCCGCAGCCTTTTCAATGGCAGTCGAGGGCCTTTGTTGCGAAAAGCCACGGGGCTTGATTGGGCAGGGGATCCCTTTGAGGTTGAGGGGCGCTTTCCCGCGCCGCGCCACGGTGAGCGCAATTTTGAAGAGATGCTCATGCATTTTGAAGATTATACCGATGTGATTGGCGATCATCCCCTGAATCTCGCGGCGACTACGCTGGGTCTCAATGCGTTCGCGCTGGCTGGTGAGGAGAAATACCGCTCATGGTTGCTGGGATACGTGGATGCGTGGGCTGGTCGCGCGGCTGAGAATAACGGTATTCTTCCGTCCAATATCGGTCTTGACGGTACGATTGGCGGTGCGTGTGATGGCAAGTGGTATGGCGGTTGTTACGGCTGGGGATTTACGGTGGTTGTTCCGCAAACGGGGGATCTTGCCAACCGCAATTCCATAGCCCGTGGTATAGCAGGGTTTGGCAATGCGCTTCTTTTGACGGGAGACCAGAAATATCCGATTGTCTGGCGCACGATGCTCAATGCGGTGAATAGCAATAGCAAGGATGTCGATGGGGAAATACAATATCCGCATATGCACGGCGATGATGGTTGGTATAGCTATAGCCCCCAGCCCTTTAATCAGGGTGCGCTCGATGTGTATTACTGGACAATGGATGATGCCGATCTTCAGTATATTTCCGCAGATCCATGGATAGACTATCTGCGAGGAGATAATCCCGATCATCCTGCGCGCACGTTGCGAAATGCGTTGAGCGCGATTCGCGGCAAGATGGAGAGTGTGCGCAATGATACGTCTTCTACGGATACCCGATTATCCGACGATCCATTGCCCTATAATCCCGCGACTACTGTGAATGCGCTCATTCAACTCCAGCTCGGTGGTTTAGCGCCGCGCCACGGCGAGCCTTTACATTGTCGTGTGCGTTATTTTGATCCTGAGAATCGCCGTCCTGGATTGCCGTCGGATGTGGCTGCTCTTGTGGAAAAGCTGACCGCGGATGGTGTTGTGTTATCACTCGTGAATGTCAATCAGACCGAATACCGCGATCTCATTGTCCAGAGCGGTGCTTATGCCGAACACCAGATTATTGCTGCGGAGGTCGATGGTAGTACATCTGATATTGATGCATCGTGGATGTCCGTTCGCCTTGGTCCCGGCTGCGGTGCGCGATTTACACTTAAAACAGAACGCTATGTCAATCCACCCACTTTTGCGTTTCCATGGGAAAGATAAATCCAGCAATCAATAAAAGGAGTTTCTTATGTCCAGAATTAATGTTGGTCTTGCCCGCCGCGAAAATCGCCGGCAGAATGTATTTGGTGCGTTCGATCTTATCCGAGATGATGTGGTTCCCAGGCTCGCCGAGCAGGTGATGCTCAAGCCCAATTTTCTTTCGTCTAAAAATCAACTGGCGTCTTCTCATCCCGATGCGATGCGAGGGGCTATTGATTTTTTGCTCACTACGCCCAGTCCACCGGATGAAATTCTCATTGCCGAGGGGGGTAATGAAGATATTCCGGGAGAAGCTTTTGACAATTTCGGGTATCACGCGCTAATAGACGAATACGATATTCCCATTCGACTCATTGATCTCAATTCTGAGACCCGATGGGAGACTGTGCCCATTTTCCTCGATGATCGTACGGAATACGTTATACATATGCCCAAAACAGTGCTGGATTGTCCGTGCACGATTTCGATGGCGGTTGCCAAAACCCACGATGTCACAGTTGTCACGCTCGCGCTCAAGAATATGATTATGGGTACGATCCGGAAAGAAGACCGCGTTAAGATGCACGGGTTTCCTTCCCATCCAGAACGTCTGCGTCCCAACGAGTCCAAACGGCTCAATGTCAATCTCATTCGGCTCGCCAAGTATTTGGCGCCTGATGTTGGCGTAATTGATGGTACTGTGGGTTTGCAGGGTAATGGTCCCGGGGGGACGGATTCGGTTGATCTGGGCGTTGCCGCGGCGAGTGTGGATGTTTTCGCTGTGGATGCGGTTATGACCAGTGTTATGGGTTTTGAACCCGCCAAGCAGGGGCTGCTCTATTACGCCAATCAACTCGGCATTGGTGTGACAGATCTCAACAATATCAATATTCTCGGAACTGCTATAGAAGATGTTGCCAGAGCATTCAAGCCCCATAAGTGGATCGAAGAACAACGCCAGTGGCACGAGCCAAATGCCATGGTCGATATTTTTGCGTGATAACGATTCCGACCATATAGGAGTTTTTCTTGCCTACTATTGTCCTCATTGGCGGGGGTACTGCCGGGCATGTTACGCCAAATATCGCGCTGTTGCCCGGTTTGCGCGATGCTGGATACGATGTGCATTATATCGGTACGCGGGACGGTATAGAGAGAGAACTGATCGCACGGGAGGGCATTTCCTATTACGCGGTTCCCGCAGGCAAACTCCGCCGCTATCTGGACTGGCAAAATTTTACCGATCTCGCTCGCATTAAGTTTGGGTTTCTCAAGTCGCTGTTGATTCTCGTTCGTATCAGGCCCGATATCGTTTTTAGTAAGGGGGGATTTGTTACGCCGCCCATTATCTGGGCTGCGTGGTTGCTGGGCATTCCCGTCGTGTGTCACGAATCGGATCTCACGCCGGGGTTAGCCAATAAGCTCTCTCTTCCGTTTGCCCGACGCATTTGCTATGCTTTTGCCGAGACTGCCAAATATTTGCCTGCTGGCAAAGCGGTTCATACGGGTATTCCGGTTCGCGCAGAACTGGCAAATGGCGATGCTCAAAAAGGGCGCGGTTTGTGCGCTTTTACGTCCGAGAAACCCGTTATTCTCATTATGGGAGGTAGCCTGGGATCGCGTGCGATTAATGAGGCAGTTCGCGCCGCACTTCCCGATTTGCTTGTCGATTACCAGATTTGTCATTTGTGTGGGCAGGGCAATCTCGACTCTACTTTCGATCAGATCGAAGGTTACGCGCAGTTTGAATATGTCGCGGATGACTTGCCCCATCTTTTTGCGGCGACCGATTTTATTGTTTCTCGCGCTGGTGCTACCACACTTTTTGAATTTCTTTCGCTCCAAAAACCCGCGCTTTTGATTCCCCTTTCCCTGCAAGCCAGTCGCGGAGATCAGATCGATAATGCCGAGGCATTTCGAAATGCCGGTTATGGCCTTGTTCTCTCAGAAGATGGTCTCACGCCCGACGCGCTTTGCAAAGCTATCCGCGATTTGTGCGATCAGAGCGACGCGCTTCGTCAATCTATGTCCGAGTGGGGTGGACGGGACGCTATTGCGGAGATCCTTTCAATTCTCGCCGATTGTCTGAATAAGAATTGAGTATTATGGCACAAGAAAGACATCCATCTGTTGCACCCACCCGGTTTGTAAGAGAAGCCGTTACGCTGAAGGCCATTTTGGTCGGCATTGTGGTTATTCTCCTATCCGAAGCCTATATCACCTGGGGCATGATGCATCTGGCTTCTCGCATGAATAAGTCCTATCTGCCGATGGGGCTGTTTTTTGTGTATGTGGTTCTGGTTTTGACAAATATCGCGTTTGACCGGGCGAAGAGCAGATGGGCACTTTCGCAGGCTGAGTTGCAGGTTGCGCTCGGTATGGGTTTGATTGGGGCGTTTTTCCCATTTTTTGGTCTGGCGAGTTTTTTGCCTACGGTGATTGCGGCGCCCTTTTATCTGGATACGCCGGAGAATGGCTGGCGCGAGCTTTTGCACGAGCATATTCCCAAGTGGATTGTGTTGCATAATGAAGATGGGGCAGCAACGCTGTTTTACGAGGGTCTTGCCCCGCATCAGTCGATTCCATGGGGCGCGTGGGTGGTGCCGCTTTTCTGGTGGGGATCATTGATCTGCGCTATTGGGTGGCTGACGTTGTGTATTATGGTGATTTTGCGGAAGCAGTGGGTGGAAAATGAGCGGTTGGAATATCCGCTGATGAATGTGAGTATTAAGATGGCTGCTGGGTCAGATGATGCCGAGGGCATCGCGCATATGGTTCGACAGCGGGGATTTAAGGTTGGCTGTTTCTTAGGTGCTATGGCTGTTTTGTGGAATATTGTGACCTTTTTTTATCCTCTGATACCGCGTTTGCCCACGACGCCGAATGCCGCCAGTTGGTTGCGCTGGATGGAGGGCGCACCGACGTTCTGGGTGCAGATCAGTATTTATATTATCGGCTTTGCGTATTTCGCGCGTGTGGAGGCGCTGTTCAGTTTTTGGGTGTTTTTTGTTTTGACGGGTATTGAGATGTCTGTGTTTGACCGCCTCGGTGTGGGGTCTTCTGTTGGGCAGGGCGGGTTGGAGGCGGTTCGGTCTCAGAGTTTTGGCGCGTTTGTGATGATTGTTCTGGTGAGTTTGTGGATGTCGCGAGGTCATTTGAAGGCGGTGTTTCGAAAAGCTTTTAAGGGTGATGCTGAGGTGGATGATTCGCGGGAGGTGTTGTCTTATCGGACAGCGGTGTTTGGGATGTTGATTGGGTTGCTTTATGTGGGTGGGTGGTTGCATTTGGCGGGTATGGAATTGAAGGTGCTGGTGCTGTATATGTTTTTTGCCCTAACTGCCTATATCGGATTGTCCCGGATTGTGGCTGAGATGGGGTTGCCTTATGCGAATATTTCGGATACGGCACTGAATTTTGCGCCTATTTATATTTTGGGGTCGCGTGCGATTTCAGCACCTTCTATGGTGAGTCAGGGTTTTATCTATGCCCTGTTTGCTACGACGCGCGGGTTTCTCGGTCCACCTCTGGCGCAGACGCTGAAGTTGACGAGTGGGTTGAAGTTTCGGCGCAATCGCTTGATCGGTGCGATTGCGATTGCACTGATGCTGGGATTTGTGGGATCTATCGGCGATACGGTTTATACTGCTTATCGGCACGGTGGCTACAATCTGGGAGGGTTGACGAGGGTGGCGGGCGTCCGGAATAATTATCAAAGAGCCGTGACATGGATCCGCAATCTCCAACCGCCGGATTGGGATAGGCTTACGTTTGCCGGATCTGGGATGGTGATTGTGTTGTTGTTGACTTTTTTGCGATACAACTTTATCTGGTGGCCTTTGCCCGCTGTTGGTCTGGCGCTGCAAGGTATGTACATGGCACGTCGTCTGGTGTTTCCGGTTTTTATGGTGTGGGTCTATAAGTCGCTTATTCTGAAGTTTGGGGGTGTGGCAATGTACCGCAGGGGGCAGCCGTTTTTTATCGGTTTGATGGTGGGCTATGCTTTTGCGGTGTTTTTCTCGACGTTGATCGATCATATCTTTTTTTATGGGCACGGTCATGTCGTGCATGATTTTTGAGGACAAGGGATCTCTATAACCAATAGGAGCGAATAATGGGAAAGAAACGGATTAACAGATGTATTGAGCTTCTCGAGCAGGGCGAGTATCTCTATTATACGGGTGCTGGCCCTCTTACTTATGCGAATGGGAAGAAGCAGGCAAAGACGTGGGCGGATTTTTTGATGGTGGATTACGAGCATAGTCCGTTTGATGTGGTTGGTCTTCGCGCGTTTATGCAGGGGCTGGTGGATGGCGGTCCCACAAATTCGGGGCATCGCACGCCGACTGTGTTTGCGACGCTGCCGTCCAATTGTCGTACCGTGCATGAGGTTCGCGCCAATGCGTGGCAGATCAGGCATGTTTTGAGTTCGGGGGTGCACGGTATTTTGCATACCCATGCGCGGCAGGCCGATGCGGTGAGGGCGTTTGTCGAGGAGTGCAGGTATCCCTTTCAGACAGCCGGGCTGGATCGCGGGCTGGTGCAGGGGCAGCGCGGGGCGGGCGGTCAGGGATATGCCGCGGGGATCTGGGGTCTCAAGGGTCCGGAGTACACGCAGGTAGCGGATCCGTGGCCGCTGAATCCAGATGGGGAGTTGATGCTGGGTCTTAAAATTGAGGATCGGGAGTGCGTTGCGAATGCCGAGTATATATGCAAGGTGCCGGGTCTGGCATTTGCAGAGTGGGGACCGGGGGATATGGGTATGTCTTACGGTTTTGCCGATGCACACGATCCACCGTATCCGCCGGTTATGGAGGAGGCTCGAAGTATTGTGAAGGGTGCGTGTGATGAGAATGGAATTCATTTTTTGTGTTCGTGGAAGGATTCTTCGAAGAGTGCGGAGGAAAATATTCGGTTTTTGATGGATTGGGGCGTCAGGATTCTCTCTGGCGGTGGAGAAGATCAGGCGCGTATTGGTCGCGCAATTTCGGGTAGGCAGATGCCTGTGTGAAAGTATCCGCAGATGAACGCAGATGGACGCAGATGAAATGCAAGTATCCTTCGTGTCCTTTGTGTCCTTCGTGGATATTCAATCAGGCAGATGCCTGTGTAAGTGAGGAGAGGCCAATGGCAAAGAAGCCCAATATTCTGTTCATTTTTAGCGATCAACACCGTCACGATGTGCTGGGCTGCGCCGGGCATCCGCTGGTCCAGACGCCGAATCTGGATCGACTGTCGGATTGGGGTATGCGTTTTGAGCGGACGTGGACGCAGTGTCCGGTTTGTATGCCGTGCAGGGCTACGATGATTACGGGGCGATATACGCATGAGTTGGGGTTTACGTCTAATGTTACGGCTGATCGCGGGGATACGGTTGCGGATAGTCCTTTCAAGCCCGCGTGGCCGACGATTATGAAGCAGTTGCAGGGTGGGGGGTATGAGACTGCGTCGATTGGCAAGACGCACTATCACAGCCGGCCCGGTTCTCTGGGGGCGGGAGAGCGCGGGGAGAGTTTTGATACGCGGCAGTTTGGGGACTTTGTGAAGGGTTTTGGGTGGGATTATGTGATGGAGGAATACGACCGGTATGGACACGTTCAGAGCCATGTGAAAAGTCCGTATATGGATTTTCTCGAAGGGCGAGGTCTCCTAAAGGCGCATCAGGAGCAGATTAAGGGGATTTACAGACTTACGCCCACGCACTGGCGGGGCGAGACGAGTGTGTTGCCGCAAGAATGCGAGTTGTCCAGTTTTATTGCCGATCACGCGATGGATTGGCTGAAGTCGCGCGATTCTGAGAAGCCGTTTTATCTTCATCTGGGTTTTGTGCAGCCGCATGTTCCGCTGATGGATGATCCGATTTGGGCGGCTTATTATGCAGATGCGGATATCGAATTGCCCGATATGACGATGCCGCGAGCTACGAATGAGATTTGGGCAGAAAAGGTCAAACGGCTCAAAAGGCATTCTCAGGTTCAGACGATGACGGATGATTTTGTGCGGGAGGGTATCAGGCATTATCTGGGTGCTGTTTCTCTGGTGGATCAGAAGATTGGCGAGGTGATTGATACGCTGGATGCGTTGGGGGAACTTGATAATACGTGGATTATTTACAGCGCGGACCACGGCGAGATGCTCGGCGAACATCATTTGTGGGCAAAGCACTGTTTTTACGAGGGGTCGGTTCAGGTTCCGCTGATTGTCAGTCCGCCGGATCGCAAGAGCAGAGGGGTTTGCAGCGATCTCACGCAGTTGATCGATGTGGTTTCGACAATTGCAGATATCGGGCAGGTCGCACCGCCAGAGGGTGCTCGTGGGCAATCACTGTTGCCGATGTTGGAATGCGGTTCGGGTGGATATGAGTACGTGTTTTCGACGATTGAGGATTGGACCGGGGTACGGAATGAGGATTATCGCTTTACGCTGCATGTTCCAACGGGGACGCCCTGTGAGCTGTACGATCTGGCAAGAGATCCGGGTGAATTGAATAATTGTGTGGAAGATCCCGCATATCGAAAGATCGTGGCGCAACTCAAAGCGGTCGTTTTGGACCATCGCGCAGGTTGAGGTCTGTACAGATGAGTGAACAGGCAGAGATATTGATTGTTGGCGGTGGGGCTATCGGTGTTTGCTCGGCTTATTATTTGAATGCTGCGGGTAGAGATGTCGCGCTGGTTGATAAGGGCGATATTTGTTCGGGGTGTTCGTATGGGAATGGGGGGCTTGTTGTGCCGAGTCACAGCATGCCGCTGTCCGCTCCTGGGGTGGTGTCGCAAAGCCTGAAGTGGATGTTGAATCCGGAGAGTCCGTTTTATATTAAGCCGCGTTTGGACCGGGATTTGATTTCCTGGTTGTGGCATTTTCGCCGTGCGTGCAATGAGAAGCATGTTGTGAGGGCAACGCCTGTTATTCGAGCGATGAATATGGCGAGTGTGGCGTTGTTTGAAGAGATGGCATCGCTTGAGGGTATGGATTTTGGGTTTGAAAAGAGGGGGACGATTACGGCGTATAGAACCGAGAGGGGTTTGGCAAAGGCGGTTAAAGATGCGGGTTTTTTGTCGGAGATGGGGGTTGAGACACGGGTTCTCAATGCCGATGAGATTGTGGGATTAAATCCCGGGGTTCGGATACGGGTGCTTGGGGGGATATTTTTTCCCGAGGATGCCCATCTCGTGCCGCATCGCTTTGTGCGTGGGTTGGCGGAGTATGTCGGTGGAAAGGGTGTTCGGATCCATAGGGAGACAGAGGTTCTGGGGTTTGAGATTTCGCGCGGTCGCGTGGTTGCGGTGAAGACGACTCGGGGTGATTTTCGGGCGGAGCACGTTATTTTGGCAGGCGGGTCGTGGTCGCCTGTGATTGCCAGGGATCTTCATATCAATCTGCCGATTCAACCTGCCAAGGGGTATAGTATTACTTTTAAGCGGCCTGATGTTTGCCCGATAACGCCATTTTCTCTGGGGGAAGCAAAGGTCGGTATTACGCCTATGGGAGATATGCTGCGGTTTGCGGGTACGCTTGAATTGGCAGGTCTCGATTTTTCGATTAACGAGCGGCGCGTGCAGGCTATTCTCAAGGCTGTGCCCGAGTATTTTCCCGATTTGAATCCCGATTATCTCGAGATGATAGAAACCTGGTGCGGTTTGCGGCCCTGTACGCCCGATGGGGTGCCATTTCTCGGTCGCGCTCCCGGGGTTGAGAATGTGATCGTGGCTGCCGGTCATGCGATGATTGGCATTTCTCTGGGTCCTATTACTGGGAAGCTGGTGGCAGAACTGATTTCCGATGAGATACCATCTGTTGATCTGTCTGCATTAGAGGTGGATCGCTTTGGGTAGGTTGTGTTATTTTTTGAGAGGATTCGTTATGTATAGAGTTTCTTACGATGGCAGCAATAAGAAGGTGATGTGGCAGGAGATGTGGCGGCACGAGTTTGAAGACGCTTTGGAGCGCGATCCCGTGGTGATTGTGCCGGTGGGATCTGTGGAGCAGCACGGGCCGCATTGTCCGATGGATGTGGATATTTCAGCGCCGTTCTATATGGCGGTGGCTGTGGCACAGCGCGTGGATGATTTTCCCGTGATTGTCGCGCCGCCGGTGTGGTCGGGGTTTACGCATTATAATATGGGGTTTCCCGGTACGATTAATTTGCGTTTGGAGACGTTTCAGAATTTGCTGGCAGATATTTTTCGCAGTATTTATGCCAATGGGTTCAAGCGGATTATTTCTGTGAATGGACACGGGGGCAATGCCGCGCCCTGTCGCGCTGTTTCGTGGCAGGTGGCAGAGGAGAATATTTTTACGCTGTCATTTAGCTGGTGGGATATGGTGGATAAGGAATTGCGGGAGTGGAGTGCGACAAATGAGGGCGTGGGTCACGCCGGGGAATGGGAGACGGCTGTGCAGCTTCATTTGCGCGAACATCTGGTTGATAAGAGCCGTATTGACAGCGATATGACGGGGACGAGACCGTTTAGCGATGAGCTGTTATTTGCGGAATTTGCCGAGCGGAGGCGGGATACGAAAAAGGATACGGGTATTATGGGCGATGCGTTTGCTGCGAGTGCGGAAAAGGGCGCGCGCATTTTTGAACTGGCTTGTGAACGCCTGGAAAAGCTGGTGCGCGAATATCACGAGTTGCCCGTGCGCGAATACCGCGAGTTCGGGTCTCACTGTATTTGAAATTTCAGGGAGAGAGGGTACGACGATGTCAAAGCTAAGAGTGGGGATTATCGGTGCGGGGGGGCACGCACAGAGCCACTTCAGGATGATCCAGGACGAGCCGGAAATGGATTTGATTGCGGTTGCAGACCTGGATCCAGAAAGACTGGCGCATACGCGAGAAACGCACGGCGTGACGTCCCTTTTTACGAATTACCGGGAGATGATCGAGAAGGTGCAACTGGACGTGGTATATGTTGTGACCTTTCCGGGACCACTGCCCGACATTGTGATTGACTGTCTGGAGGCCGGACTGCACACCTCTGTAGAGAAGCCGCCGGGTATCAGTTCGGGTCAGACCCGACGGATGATGGCGGCCGAACAGCGATCCAGCGCCAGGGCGATCGTCTCGGTGAACCGGCGGTACATTCCAGAAGTGCTGGCGATTCGGGCCATGTTGCAAGATCGAGGCGGACCCGTTCATGTGGCGGCGACGTACAACAAGCCGCATATTGGGGACAAGGTCCGGGATGTCGGACATCTTATTCGATTGGACGCGATCCATCACGTGGATCTGTTGCGGTGGCTGGCAGGTGACGCTGTCGAGGTTTACTCAGAGGCGTGGTCTGCGCCTTCCCACCCTGCCGAGATGCGCCACAATGCCGTGATCAAGTTCGAAAGCGGCTGCGGAGGCGTGATGATGAGCCACTACGCTGTTGGATACCGCATTCAGCGGTTTGAAGCGCATGCGGAAGATTTCAGTGCTTATGTGGATCTCACGAGTGGCCCCAGGTGTGAGATCTATGCTGCCGGAGAGCCGTTCGAGGGCGAGTTGGATCTGGAATCGGTTGGTGGTCCCGACTTCAACGAGACCCGGCATTTCGTGGAGTGCATCCAAAACGATACGCAGCCGTGGAGCACGCTTGAGGATGCGATCAAGACGATGATGTTGTGCGAAGCGATTGAGGCGGGGCATAAAGGTCAACTGGAATGATTTTTGAGGCATAGCCGCGGTAAAGATTCCTATTACAGAAGGAGATTTTCTATGCGTCGTTTCACGCGCACGCCCTATTATAGCGGGCCGGATGATCCGGCTATTGGCGAGGTGCGGGGTACGCTTGCCCTGGGCGAGACCGTGGTTATTGAGACGATTGGCGGGGCTGATAATGATTTTGAGGCTGCTGGTGAGACCCGTGCCGGGATGATTACGTCTGGAGAAAGCCACCGCCGCTATGCCCGTCGTGGTGGTCCTTTTCGCATTGAGGGGATTGCGCCCGATGACTGGGTCGCTATCGAGATCATCGATATTGAGGTGGGTCCCTACGGTTTTTATCGCAATGGGGGTCCCAATTGGGGCAATTGGCGCTGCGTGGCGCCTGTGCGCGATGGGTTGATCCACTTTCCGCCGGATTTTGTGGTGCCGGTGCGTCCTATGGTTGGCGTGGTTCAACTCGAACCGTGGGCTGCCCATTCGATTGACCACGGCGGCAATATGGATTTTAATGCGGTTCAGCCGGGCAGTACTGTACATATTCGCGCCCAAAAGCCCGGGGGATTGCTCTCACTGGGCGATGTCCATGCGCGGATGGGCGATGGCGAGTTGACCGGTGCGGGTGTCGAAATCGATGCGGCGGTTACTATAAAGGTGGATCGCTCTCCCGGGTTTCCCAATAGCAGTCCGGTGGTGGAGACGACTACGGTGGTAGAAGCTGCCGAGGAGTATCTGACGAGTGCCCGGGCGGCTGAGTGGGGCGAGGTGCTCAGGCTGGCATGGCTGGAGATGGTGGCGCTGATTATTGACCGTTACGATACCACTTATGAATACGCCAATATGATCGTGGGCACGATTGGCGATGCGCGGCCCGGCTATGCTACGGGCTATATGGGCGGTTATGTTACGTGTCAGATTGCGGTGACCAAGGAGTTGCGGCGCACCGGAGTGCCGTATGAGGCGTAGGGGTTTTGGGCTAACACCATCTCGGATATTTCGCTATTGGTGTTAAATATGAAATTGGGTAATCTTTTAGGTGACGGCGATTCGATTTTCAGAGACCTCGGCTTTTAAGGCGGATAAGGAGGATTTTGCGATGAATTGTTTTGAGTTGGATCAAGCACAGCAACGGTTCCGTGAACTCGTTGAGCGAGCCAAGCGAGGTGAGGATGTCATTATTACGGAGCGCGATCAGCCCGTAGTTAAATTTGTGGCTATTGAGCAGGATACAACTGTAGTTCAAACAAAGCGTCGCCGGCGACCCGGAAGTGCCAAAGGGCTTGTTCATATTAGCGATGATTTCGACGAACCGCTCGAAGATTTCCGAGAATATATGTAATGCGCCTTTTACTCGATACGCACAGTTTTTTGTGGTACATAGAAGACGATGACAGGCTCAGCCAGAGCGCAGAGCAAATGATCTCTGATATGGATAATGAGGTGCTACTGAGCATAGGGAGCCTGTGGGAGATAGCCATTAAGTATGGTATCGGGAAGTTGAGTCTGTCGCGTGCCTTCAGTGAGTTCATCCCAGAGCAACTTCTGATAAACCAAATAGATGTTCTACCTATCTCATTACCCCATCTTGCAAGATATACCGAACTTCCTTTTTATCACCGCGACCCGTTTGACCGCTTGATCATTGCACAGGCTATGGTAGAGGACATACCTGTGGTTAGCAGAGACAGGTCCTTTCAGGAGTATTCAATTGATGTGATATGGTAATCGCCACAGGTAAGAGCCTGTTTCTGCTTGTTTTAATAAGAGGCGTGACGAGCAACAGCCTATCATTGCGGGATGAAGTTGAGTTGCACTCAGAAGGTTTTGGTTGTCATTGCGGCAGGGTGTTAGCCGCAATCCAGCTGATCAGATGGAGGCACACGGCTATGGCCGCAAGACCTTTCGCTTTGAAACCGATGTTGAGGGCGAACCAGTGGTTCATCGCGTGGATGGTCAGCATCCCGATACTCACTATAATAATACATCTCGTACTGTGCTTGACGAGATTGGACAGGTGTTTGATGTCGGGAAGAATATTTACTTTATCGTCAATAGTACAGGACTGTTTGGGGGAGGTGTCGGAGGTGGTAGGGGGAGAAGTGGTGGTTTTGCGATGGTTGCTGACGGATTTAGCTGGAAAGTGGTCGCTCATGAACTTGGACATGCCTTTAGGTTGTGGCACGATTTCAGGGATGGTGCGTACATCATGTCGTATGGACCGGGTGGGATTGTTGGTATTCCTGACTTTTTGCTATTCGTTGATCAGTTTGGGTTCAGTCGGAGTGACGGAGGATATGAATCGCGGTTTGATCTGGATGGGAATGGTGTGATTGGGGTTGGTGATTTTTTGATTTTTGTCGATAATTTTTGGACACGGGTTGGATTATTATGTTTCGCCTTCACAACGCCAGTAGTAGGGTTGAGCCGTCCCTGAAATTCGATGTCCAGTTAAGGGGCAATCCGCAGGAGCTTTCAACCCACCATTTGCCCTATCTCTTGCCTTGACTCTGGCTTTCACTCTTGCCTTTTGGAAAATACATGTTTGGTCTTATCATTATATCGTGGTGGGTTTTTCTGATCATTTTAATTGTGGCTCTCTTTGTTTGGTTTGTGAGAGAGGTGTTTGATACTATCATAGAATTTGTTGAAGCAGACAAAGGGGAGCGAGTTGGTATGATTTTTTGTGCTGTCATAGCTGTACTGTTTTTGCTTTGGTTGAAATATGGCTAACATTGTATATAACTCCCATAATTTTGGTAAGAAAGTGTCATGACTTGCATCTTCTGAGATTAGACTTTTGAAATTGTTTACGGTATTGTTATGTACGATCGAACTTTTTTAACTCAGTGCTGGCATACAATCCGGAGGTGATAGATATGAATGCCCATCGCGTTGAAACGGTTATACGCCAAGATAGAACAGTTGTGCTCAAGAATTTACCTTTTCGAGAAGGCGAGCCTGTTGAAGTCCTTATTTTTTCCTGCCCTTCTCCGTCTGCACAGGGAAAAAATAGCAGCGAGAAAGACCGATATCCACTGCGCGGCACCCCAATAAAATACCTTGATCCCACGGAACCCGTAGCGGATGGCGATTGGAGTGTATCACAGTGATTGTGCTTGATACACACATCTGGATTTGGTGGGTTCAGGGAGATGCTAATCTCACCAGCAAGCAAGTGGCGTGGTTGCAACAGTATGAGTCTCAAGGTCTTGGGGTGAGTGCAATATCGTGTTGGGAGGTTGCTAAATTAGTTGAGTATAATCGGCTCGTCTTGCCTTGTACCGTTGGCGAGTGGATGGATCAGGCACTCTCATATCCAGGCATTCGGTTTCTCAATTTGACGCCACAAATTGCAATTGAGTCCACACAATTGCCTGCTGGATTCCACAAAGATCCAGCGGATCAGATTATTGTTGCTACGGCGAGAGTCCACAACTGCCAATTATTGACAGTGGATGCAAAGATACTTGATTATGGACATGTTAATACACTGAAGTAATCGTGCTGAATTCATGAAAGGATTTGCTATGTATTTGTATGGAATTCGCAATGCGAGTTTGAATATGGATTGGGGAAAAGATGCTTTTGCCACAGCGGGGGATATTGGGTTTGATGGGGTGGAGATTGTGCTGCGAGAGGAGGAGCGGCTGGATTGGCTTTTGAGTGCTGCGGGTCGGGAGGAGGTTGGGCGATGGGTTGAGGAGACGGGCGCGCAAGCGTGTTCTATCAGTTTTGCCCTGTTTCGAGAATACAAGGGAAATGAGGAAGATGAGGCTGTGCGCGACCGCGTGGTGGATCTCGTGCAAAAGGGGATTCGCGCATGTAAGGGGATGGGGGGTGTCGGTATTTTGCTTCCGTATTTCGATGCGGAGAATCGCGATATGTCGAGCGCGCATGCAGAATTGCTGATTGAGGATATGAAGCGATGTGCCCCTGTCGCTGAAGACGAGGGTATTAAGGTTGCGCTGGAGACGAGTTTTTCTCCGGGATTGTTGAGGACGATTTGCGATGGCGTGGGGTCTGAGATGGTGGGGGTGTATCAAGATACTGCGAATGCGCTGCAATACGGGTACGATTCGGTAGATATGCTCGTTACTTTACCTGAACACACACAATTGATTCATATTAAAGATACGCGGCGTTCTGATCTGGGCGAGGGCGATGTGGATTTTCCCGCGTGTCGAGATGCGATTGCACAGATCGGTTATGAGGGTTGGCTGATTTTTGAAACGCCAGGAGGCGCTGATCCCATCGCATCGGGAAGGAAGAATCTGGCGTTTGCAAAAGAGATGTTTGGGTAGGCTGGCAGAGGGTGAGGGGAACGGTGTACAACTTCGACAGAAGTTCATCGAACCCTATGCGGTTACCCGCACCACCGACCAATGTCAGGCGGCCCACCTTGAACCGTTCGCCCCCTACCTATTTTGACAAAGCTGCGCGCTCAAGGGTTTCTTCAAGGGTGTGGGCGCAGTTCACCCAGAGATTGCTCCCCGGGTTGGATATATTCTACGGCTGGGCTTTCGACGCGTCCATAGGCATTCCACACTTTGAATCCGAGTAGAGACAGGAGATCGGACGATGCCTCGGCGAGGACTTCAGGAGCCGTGCCTACGGTAAAATTTTCCTGTGGACGGAATTGAGGTCCGCAGAATGTGGTGAGTATGGCCCAGCGCAGTTGGTCGCTTATATTGGCTCCCGTGCCGTGCCAGATGCGTCCGTCGAGGAATCCAACTGTGCCAGCTGGACCTTCAAGGGCGACTGTTTTAGTGGCGTTGTCATCGGGGTTGTCTGGGCGTCGCCCCCACAGGTGACTACCGGGGACGATGCGGGTGCCGCCGTTTTCTGCCGTGAAGTCGCCGATCATCCATACCACGTTGATGACGACGCGAGGCCAGATGGATGTGGTATCGGGTGCATCTGTTTGTTCGCGGGTGATGGACCCTGCGGGTAGATGCGTTCGGTTTGCGCGCGTTGGCATGGGCATCCACCACTGGTCTGTGTGCAGGCGCATGGGAACGCCGCCGGGTTTGGCGATGTTGGCCGAATGGCTCGATAACAGATAATCATTGCCCAGTGCGTGATCTATGATGTTGCGAACCCCTGAATGTAAAAGCATGTCTTGAAATACCCGACCTTTGTTGATCAGCATCCACACGCGCTGGTTGACGCCTCCTGCAGATTGTGTAAACGCCCCTCCGCGTACCTGCCCTTTTTTATTTCTAAAATCCCCCCAGTTCTGTTTGGCACCCCCGTCTTCAAATGCGAGCCCGCGTTGTTTTTCGGCTATGGCTTGTTCTTTTAGACGGGTTTTTATTTGCAACAGATCTTCCGCATTGAGCGCGTTGGCGAGCAGGCCATAACCACAGGTGTCGAGTTGTGTTTTGACCTGTGCGAGGTCTTCGGTTGGTTGTGGAAGTTCAGACATGTGTATTCCTTATTATCGGGGCAAAATGCCATACTGGCGCAGGGTGCTTTCCAGTGTTGGCTTGCTAAGGCGAATGTGGTCGTCGTTTAACAGATAGGAGAAGACGTAGCCGAGGCCGAGCATAAAAATTCCGATTAAGAAGCAATATATAACTGCGCGGTCGGGGTATTGGTCTTTCAGATACCCCACGTAGAGGGGACCACAGATTCCCGCTGCTGCCCAGGCGGTTAGAATTGCCCCGTAGATTGTGGACATTTTTTTGCTGCCAAAAACGTCAAGCACAAAAGATGGCATTGTGGCAAAGCCGCCGCCAAAGCACAACAGGACATAACAGACGAGTGCGGAAAAGATCCAGGGGTTGCGTTCTGTCATTAAGATACCGAAGACGATCATCTGGCTGGCGAGCAAAATTCTGAAGACGCCAACGCGCCCTATGCGATCCGATAGCAAGCCCCAGAAGAGCCGCCCCACGCCGTTGCACAGGGAACTGACGGCGATGAGCGTGGCGCCGTACTCGGCGAGTGTTACCGGTTCCAGAGATGGATCTGCAAATCCCCAAACTTCTTGCAGGAGTTCTGACTGAAAGCTGATGACAGAGATGCCCGCGGCAATGTTAAAGAAAAATACGATCCACATGAGGACAAATTCAGAAGATCGCAGATAGGGCGCGACGGTGTCTTCGAACTCCATCGGGTCATCGTCGGCAACAGCGGGTACGGCTTTGGGATCGCTCAGCACAAAGCTGGAGGGCAAGAGGATACAGGCAAATACAATGCCGAGCCATAAGAAGACGAGGGTCAGATCCGATTCTGTTCGCAGTACGAGAAAGGGGGCCAATACTTTGCTCAAGAGAAATGCGCCCACGCCAAATCCCATCACGACGATGCCTGTTACCAGACCCTTGCGATCTGGAAACCACTTTGCCGCGGTTGCAACCGGCGTCACATAGCCAAGCCCAATGCCCGCACCGCCGATAACGCCGTATCCCAGGTAAAAGAGTGGGATAAAGTCAAGATGAAGGGCGAGGCTCGCGATCATATAGCCGCCGGAAAACATGATACTGCCCGCGACTGCGAGTTTGCGAGGTCCGAATCGCGGTAGCGTCGCACCTGCCCAGGCCGCGGATGTGCCGAGGGAAAAGATCGCGATACTAAAAGCCCATGCGGTTTCTGTGAATGTCCAGCCGAGTTGTCTGACCAGAAGCGTTTGAAAGAAGCTCCACGCGTACACAGTGCCGAAACAGAGTTGCAGGAGCGTGCATAAGAGCGCGATGACTGAACGCGGGATCTGTATTTCTCGGTTTGCCATTTTTATGTGTCCGGTAGCGAATCAACGAATCAACGAATCAACGAATCAATGAAACAGGTAATGTACATGAGAGCCGTCATTGCGGCATGGTTTTAGCCGCCACGCGCAAGCACAACGCCAGTAATCCAGAGGTTTTGAGTGGTAGGGCGGGGTTCGTCTATGAACTGGTCTGAGAAACGACCAGTTTTACCCCGCTCCGTCTATTCGTCTATTCGTCTATTCGTTTCTTTCCCCTCAGAAACATAGAGGAAGAGGTTAGCCAGATGCCCAACCTCGTCGTCGCGCGATAGCAATTTTTCATCCGAGGCACCATTTTCACCGCGCGCGCGACTCACTGCATAAGCGAGGAGGTCGCCGAGGGGATTCGCCGCGAGGTTGACGAGCCATATAGCTGCAAAGAATCCTACTACGAGTATGATGCAGATGAGATAGACCTGCCTTCCGATTGCTCTTTGAATTTTCAGCGCAATCAACCCCGTGTCCATGCCCACGTGAACTGTGCCGGCAATGCCCGCGAGGATCGGACTGCCAACCTCTACGAAATCGCCCATTCCTGGCAGATTGCGTTCAATGGCTTCTGTTTTGAATGGGTCGTCTGTTCGAATGACTTCGGGAATACCAGGCACGAATGTGTGGGCGAGAAATTCACCTGATTCATCTGTGATATAGATGTATTTGATGCTCTGGATTTCGACAAACTGATCGATGAGCGACTGCAAAGCCGCGAGGTCCCGATTTAAGAGAATATCGACACTGGAATCGGCGATGGTCTTCGCGATATTCTTGCTGTTATTCTCGTATTCTTCTGACAGGTGTGTATCGACTGTGTAAATACACAGGGCGGATGTTGACAGGCTGATCACACCAAATAGCGCGAAGATGCCGAACCGCGTTTTTTGAAAGAGTTTTTTGATTTTCATTTTATGCCAAACCTGTCTTCCCAATTATCCAGCGTGACAAAACGGTCGTTTTCGACAACTGTGTAATAGACTCGCTGTAACCCCTGTCGTCGGTCTGGTCCAAAAGAGACCTGTTCGCCGATGCCCAGATCGAAATCTCGAATGCTGAAGACCGCGTCTTCGAGCTGGCTTCGCTGTGGGGTGTCGCCGAGGCGGCGCAGAATTTCAACCATCAATTTGGCGTTGAGAAATCCCTCGAGGCTGACAAAGCTGTGCGCGAAGGGGGTGTAGTCTTCTGTCACCAGTTCTTCAGGTGGTTGCGGGGCGTATTGTTGCATCATTTCGCGGTACTCCTGGACGGCTGGCGTGGATGTTTCTTCGTAGCTGGGCACGACCTGAGAGTTTACGAGCAGTTGCGTGTATGAGTCGCTGTTGTCCTGTCCTTCTGTGAGGAGTTTCAAGAGGTTTTCACTTCCGACAAAGGACAGGTTGGCAATGGGAACGCGCAGGCCCAGGTTGACGGCGTCGCGCGCAAAGGCCGCACAAGCTGCATAGGCTCCAATGCAGATCACTGCTTCCGGGTCTGATGCTTTTAGTATTTCGACCTGTTTTCGCATGCTGCCGGTAAATTTTTCTCCGCGCCGGTACGTGGCTTCGCCCACTATTTGTTCTCCGTGCCGCTTCAGGGCACTTCTTACGCCTGCCCATCCACTGCGACCATAAGCATCGGCTTGATAGAATACGGCAATGCGTTTTCGGTTGATGCGAACAAAATTATCCACGAGACCGGCGGTTTCCTGGCGGTAGGAAGCGCGCAGATTAAAGGCAAAGTCGCCATAAGGTGGTTCTCGTTGCGGTTGCGCGCCGGTGAATGGAAAGAATAAGAAGATGTTTTTGTCCTGGAATTTTTTGAGCATGGGGAGCACGCGGGTTACGGTGGGCGTTCCGACATAACCGAAGAGCAAAAATACTTCGTCTTCCAACATCAATTTCAGGGTGTTTTTGACAGAGGGGTCGGGCTGGTAGCCGTCGTCATAGGTTTTGAGAACTACTTTGCGTCCCGCAATACCCCCTTGCTGATTGATGTGTGTGAAGTACGCACTGGCACCGCGATACAGTTCGATGCCCAAACCCCGGGATGGACCGGAGAATGCAGCGGATACGCCGAGTATGATCTCGGTGTCGGTGATGCCAGATGATGTCCGTGTCATGGTGTGCCTCCTTGTTTGTGGTTCAAGCTGGCCGGTGTTGGCGACCACTGTCAGAGTTTTCAACCAGGGGGCGATCGCGCAACAGGCAAGACCGGAACGGATGAGTGCTCTTCTCGTTATTGGTTTCATACGGGATATGCTCTTTCGCAGGATGCCCAGACTTGATCATTCTTCAAGTGTTGGGCGATTTAGCCGCGTGTGATAGGGCGGTTCCATGACCGCGCGTTGTCGTTCGTTTGCCCATTCGGGTATGTCGTAGGCGCGTACATACGCCATGTTGCCGGCGGTGTAGCGGGTGAGCGTTGACCGCCGTGGATGGTCCGCTTTCCAGGGCAGGGTGCCGTGTGTGACGGCTTCTGTGAAGATGATTGCGTCGCCTGCCTTACAGGTGATCTGGCGGATGTGTTCCTGGTGTTTCTGGTAGAGACGCATTTCCTGCGGACAGGGATAATTGCTTTTGTGCGATCCCGGGATGAGAGAGAGACCGCCGTCGCCCGGGTTGACATCGGTGAGTTGGATGGAGACGACGGTGAGGCCGTTGTGCATTTTGCCGTTTTTAAAAATATAATACTGGTTGGGGTCAAATCCAGGTCCAGAGGAGCCGTGAAACCGATGGCCTTCGGCGCCTTTATCCATCCAGAGTAGGAACATCTGGTGGTCGATGCGAAAGCCTTTGCCGAGTATTTCGTTGAGGTAGGGCACTATGAGGGGGTGCGCCAGCATGTCGCGGAAGGGATTGCACCAGGGTTCGTCCCAGTGGATGAGGCTGCCGAGTTCGCCGCGACCATGCGTGCCCTCAAGGGCTGGTGATTCGCCGTCGAGACGCTGTTCTCTCGGGCGAGTGCGCCCTTTGTCGAGGTGGCGGTCAACCGCTTCGTTCGCCAGGGCGAGTTCGTCTTCGGTTAAAACGTTTTCAACGACGAGATACCCGTTGAGGTCAAAGAGATATTTTTCGTCTTCAGTCATTGTAAATCTTCCGATTCAGGGTTTTCAATATTTGTGCGGACGACGAGCGTATTTTTGGGCTTATTTGAAAATTGGGTCTGTTGTTCGAAATTTGAGATTGTCTTTTGTCTCGATTTCAGTAATGACCTTCCTCACATCGGCTTGCATCAAAATCCCATGTACCCATAACGCACGCAAAATTTCAGTCAAGTTGACGCAATCTATTCCGTTTCCCAGGCAGTGATGCTTAACCCGTCGCTCGTTGCTAACAAAAATGGCACTCAACCGCTTGCAGAGTGCCATTGACTCGCGCTCTCCTGCACCAAGCGTCCAGGGCAAGGTCGCCATGAACCTTTGGTCAACAGCCGTCGGATGATATGTTACGATTCGCCCTTGAGAATGCAACGCCATGATGTGTTGTGCAAAGTCAAATCCCTTAGCGACACCCGTTTGGAGTTCGTTCTCTACAGCAGCGGAAATGCTGAGCAGGTCCTCATTAAGTACTGTAAACAGCAAGGGTAGCTGTTGAATTTTAGCGAATATGGAAAGCACATCTGTATCAATAAAAACCACGACTAAGCCCCTTTGGCGCTGTCGTTTGATTTCTACTGTCGTTTGATGAGCGAAATACCTGCTTGCAAGCCTTCGGTTTCATCGACTTCGACAATTTTTGATATGCCTTTCGCTTCCAGCATGGCTTCAAACTCAAAACGGTGGATTCCAGCCAATTCCGCGGCTCTGGCGAGCGTCACTTCATGCTGTTGATAGAGCAAAATTGCGGCATCAAGGCGAGATTCCTTTTTGGTAGTGACCAGTTTTTTAAGGGCATCGGTTATCAACGCATGCGCGTCGGCATAAAGCCCCGCGTCAATCAGGGCGTTCACTTCTTTCTCGAGGTCGGGTGAGTGAATTTCGATCTGGAGCATGGCTATCGCTTCCTTTTGTGGCGATCAATCGTCAAGGTCTTCAATATTTGTGCGGACGACGAGCGTACTGGCAATAAAGTCGTGCAGGGCACGGCGTTTCTCATTTGTGAGCATGGTAAACAATTCTACTGCATACCATAATAAAAACATTGAGGTAAGTAAGGCAAGTCCTCTTGGGGGAATACTCGTTGTTCCAATTGCGAAATAGTAAGCATGGTACACTGTGAAGGCGATGATAAATAAAGTAGGGATGCTATCCCGCATTATGGCGTGTCTGAAAGATATGGGATTATGTGTTTTGGCATCAACGATTTTAACTCGGGTAACCATTTTGCCGATGGTTTGCCCATACGTTCCATGCAGGTATATGCTATAAATTATCCATAGAAGAGATCGTAGAGATGAAACGGTTAAGAGTAACCAAACAGAGCTGTCGGGTTTCTGAATAAAATCGAGGATGGTGTGCAATGGCCATACTGCAAGACTATCGACAAAGCTTGCCCAGAATCTGGGACAAAAGGTTAACCTGAAAAATTCATAAAAAAGGTAGTTTCCTTATTCAAGTTATTGTATTATTATAGGTTATGGCAATAACCATTGAACAATAAACTTGGAGGAAACTACCGTGGGTTCCCAAGATAATCATCACAAGGTTCCTTTGGCAAGCATTTTCGGCAAACGTGTCAATATCGCCTTTGATGGGGGCATCCTCACCAGTGATAGCGGCGCCTTATTGCTTCGAGAGGTGGAGGCCAGATCAGGTCTATTAGCACGCATCGGTGATGCCATCACGGATCGCCGGCATAAAAGTTATGTGGCTCATCGTGTGGCAGAGTTGATTAAACAGCGCGTGTTCCAGATTGCCTGCGGGTATGAAGATGCCAATGATTGCAATGCCTTACGCAGTGATCCCGGCATCAAGGCTGCCTGTGGTGTCTTGCCCCTTTCAGGTGCCGACTTAGCCAGTCAACCGACGATGAGTCGTTTTGAGAACCAGATCAGGAGAAGCGAGTTGTATCGCATTGCCTGTGCCTTCCTCGATTGTTTTATCGCCTCTTATGCCCAGCCCCCTGCTGCGATTATCTTAGATATCGATGATACACAGGATACAGTTTATGGGACACAGCAGTTGTCCCTATTCAATGGGTATTTGGGTGCCTATTGCTATCAGCCCTTGCACATTTATGAAGGACAAACCGGCAAGTTGATCACCACAGTTTTGCGTCCCGGTGTGCGACCAACAGGCCAACAGATTGTCGCCATACTCAAGCGTTTGGTGGCCTATCTGCGTCAGGCTTGGCCTGATGTGGCGATCATCTTGCGGGGTGATGCCCACTTTTCTTGTCCACAAGTCCATCAGTTGTGTGCCGATAGTGACCTGTATTTTATCCTTGGACAGACCAGCAATGCGAAGTTGAGACAGTTGGCAAAGCCCCTGATTGAGCAGGCGAAAAGGCTTTATGCACATACAAAGAAGCCTGTGCGTCTTTTTACCTCGTTTTGCTATCAAGCAAAGAGTTGGAACAAGGCACAACGCATCGTATGCAAGGTAGAAATCAGTGACCGAGGCCAAAACACCCGCTTTGTCGTGACCAACCTTGAAAGTTCACAAGCCTCCTTTATCTACCAAAGCGTGTATTGTGCGCGCGGACAGATGGAAAACTTCATTAAAAATCACAAAACCTTTCTCCACTCTGACCGCACATCCTGTCACAGCTTTACTGCCAATCAGTTCCGTCTCTTCCTCCATTCGGCTGCCTATGTCCTGATACAGACATTGGCGCAAATCGGATTGAAAGGCACAACGTGGACAAACGCGCAGGTCAATACCATACAAAATCGCTTTCTCAAAGTCGCCGGACGCATCTGTGAATTGAAAACGAAGATTACGTTCCATTTGCCTGCGTCCTTTCCAGTGCAACATCTGTATCATAAAATCCTACACAATCTGGCAAAGGCTTTCCCCTAACGCAAAATACGGGGGAGGGGAGGCAGACACCATCACTTGCTGACTGGACACGACACATACACCGCCTTGTGCAAAGACGCGGCAGGCAAGGGGCGTGTCTGTCCTTTTTGCCAACCACAGGCACGCACACCCGATGAAATGGACCAAACAGACCCCTGTAAAGACCCAATCGAGTCCGACAAGAACAGAAAAACAATGAACGAGAGCTTGGAACACCGAAATGATTACATAATTATCCTATTCTTCAACTTTCATGAATTAGTCGGGTTAAATACTGTTTCTCTGAAGGAACCTTGAGATTCTTATAAAACAACCACACAATCAATGAAGGGACAAAAAAGATACATAACGCAAGCCAATTGGGAGATACATACAAGATACACCTCCTGTTGTATCTTGTTCGGGTAGATACGGATAATTGTATTTATGATTTTCTTTTGTTTTTTTCTGATTGCAGCAATAAATCAAACCATTTAAGCAAATCGTCTTTGATTTCATCAAGATCGGCTGCTAAATTATAATGCTTCAAAATATATATAGAATTCTTCATAGTTCATTATTTGGGTTAAGATAAAATGCTAATATATTGCTACTTACGTTTTCATAGTGGGGATAACCTGTTATATCAAATATGCTTTTTGAGATATCGGGAATTGACTCAAACTCAAAAAGCAATTCCCAATAATCATCATAGCTACTGGTCATTGTGATATTTCCGTCAATTATAACGTTTCAGGTTTGGTGCTATCGTTTCTTTTTTATGGATCGTGAGATTATTTCACTAAACTCGCATACGCTTCTCGTCCCTGGCGGAACAGGTCTTTGACTTCTTCGCGTTGCTGGTCGGTGTTGTAGCGTCCATAGGTGTCGATCCATTTGAGCGCGTCTTCGATGCCGTTGAGGAAATACTGTGCGGATTCGTTGCGCTCGGCAGGTGGACGACCACAGGTAAGATAAACCGGGCTGCTGTGCGCGTAGATCGATTGGTCAAAGCTGTCGCGCTGGTTGCCCCACAGCCGGGCTGCGACCCAGCCGTCGCGATTGATATTTACCCGATGGCGAATGGCACCCTCGCGTTTACCTTCGGGATAGTTTTCTCTGTGGATGATACGGCCATTCATCGCGATTTCAGCGCAGTGAATGGGGTAAAAGGATGTGAATGTGGATTCTATGTCGAGCGAGCCGCCAGAAGGCAATTCGACCGTGGCACCCATGGGGTGGTCGTTTACGTTTAGATCAATGGCGGGACCATTGGTGATAAAGGTGTTGCCCGATTTCATACCGGCAATCCAGTTTTCGTAGGAGAACGCGCCTTTGGTGTTGACATAGACGCGGTTGTTGGAGCAGACGAACCAGTCGGTGCCGGTAGAGGCAGGCAAGGCGATGCCGCAGTTGAGCAGTTTATACCACAGGTCGTATTCGGGGTCCATCCAGAAGGGGTCGAACAGGTTGAAGGCGTCCAGTTTGCCCAGTGCCGCGGCAATAGGGGCTTCCATACCGCGACCGTTGTGACACCATATTACAATGCCGCCTTGATCGCGGGCTTCGTCGCAGCAAAAGCACAGCGGGGGATAGTCGGGGTCGAATTGCGCGGTGAGGATGTGGCCGCGGCTGACGGGTTGGATGAGGTTGCGGATGTTGAGGAACATGACGTGCCCATATCCGAACCCCCAGGGCGAGTTTTCGCCGTAGTGGCGGTTTTCTTCGCCGATGTCGAGTACGTGGTGTGCAGTGGTAAATTCGTTCATCACGCCGATGGGATATTTGTTGCTGGCGTAGGGGAGTTGTCTTCTGTCGAGGACGCTTACGACGGTGACGTTGTAGCCTTCCACGCTACAGTCAATGGCGAGTCGGTCGTCGGGACGGGTTTCTTTTTCGTCGTAGTGGATGTGCGTGTTGCCCGGATACCAGTTGTTTTTTTGGGGAATATACCAGCGGTTGAGGGCGATTTCGACGTCTTTGACGCCGTTTTCCGGCATTTCGACTACGGTGCGGATGGGTTCGTATTCCGTGCCGCGTTCGACCAGTATGTCGGTGCGCCCGCGCGAGGCTTGAACTTCAAATTCGCCATCGCAGAAAAAGAAGGGCGTGCCGGGTCCGCGTTTGAGCATGGCATCGCGCGGGTGGCAAAAACGACCGTTGGCGGTCAGGACGTGTACTTTGGCGTTGATGTGTTCGCCTGTCGCGCTGTCGATAATATGTCCGTGCAGGGTGCCCATCGTACGCTCCGGTTATTCGAGATGTTTCTGCAATAGCGTTTCGAGAATTCGATCAAATATTCCTTGCAGCCCCTCTCAGAGCCACAAGGAACGCCTGATTATAAGTCGAGCTTGTCTGCAAATGCCAGCATTTTTGCTTCAACCTCCTGGGCAATCGGTTGTAGTGTTTCCTGGTCGATCTCGATTTGCTGTATCCTTTCATCCAAATTTGTCGTGAGACAAAAACGCAGGTTGTGTGTCAAGTCGTGCATCGCGTGCTCAATATGGTCTCGAACCGTTCCGGGAGGGTACATCCATTGCCTTGCCCGGGTCTGTTTCAGGTTGATGTGGCAGTGACCTTTCCCGCCGTGTTTTTTTGCCTCTCCAAAGCAGTCCAGACGCAAAACTTCCTGATTGTATGCATAAACAGATGCTGCGGGTCCGTAACCCGCGCGGTCGTTCCGCCAATAGACTTCCAATCGCACATCGTCTTGTATCGGATATGTCGTCCGATCTTGTCTGCCTGGTTGTGTATCCATGACAGTTCTCCTTTATTTTGGCCCGTTATGGCCTGTGAGCAGCTTGGTGGATGACGTATTGCTCCTTGAGCTTGTCATTGCGGCAGGGTTTTAGCCGCAATCCAGAAGGTTTTGGGGACTATTGCGGCACGGTGTTGAACCGCCACGCCGCAGGCACGACGAAGTAATCCACGATGTATCAGATTTTGAACATGTCAATGTATTTCATGAAGTAATTGCATGTTCTGAGAGTTTGCCGACAAATTCATCGGACGGCAAAATTTCGACCTCATCGACAATGTTGGGTGATAAAACACCTTTCAGTTCATTGGATAAAGGATCTTTCAGATTGCGAAAAAATCTTGCGTCCCTTGTCGAATACCTGCCACTAACCACGATCCAGAACTTGTAATTTTTTGCTTCCAGAAGTTCTTTCGCGTCTTCGCATACCGCAGATAGGCGACATAATACGAGCATTGATCCATAAGCTTTTAGTCGATTTTCTTGACGGATGTACCTGTCGATAAATTGCTTTTGATCGGTGCTTTCGAGATAATGATATTCGTTTTGCAAATTCCTGTGCTGATCTATGAGCCTGGTTTCTTCGATCAAGATAATAGTATCGTCCTTGCTGAGCAGGAAATAATCACAGCAATTACAAGGACCTAAACCAACATCTTTCCGCATATCAGGTTGCGGCGATTCGCCATCCATGCGGTATGCACGGTGGTCTTTAAGAGGTGTACCAGCAAGTTCAATCGGTTCCAGGAATTTTTCGAGGTCAATCATATCCCCTCAATGTACAGATCAGAGAAGGGCTTGGTCAATTCATGCATAATCTTTCCCATCTTCGTTTCAAAATCCTCTTCAGCTTTATCTTTTTTGACAGGAAATTGGTTGAGTGCAATTAGTTGTTCATCGTCCGGGTTCTTCTTTACATGAACGTCCAGCCATTGGAGGATATCTGCGCTGTGCGTGGCAATCACGACGTTTACGCCTTGGCGGGACAACTCAAAGAGACTTTCTGCCATGACGACCTGCCAGGCTGGATGCAGGTGTGCTTCTGGCTCATCAATAAAGAGAAATGTCCCTTTATCCAGTACCTTGCGCTCAATCAACAATGCCAGGATGCCGAGATTAGCGATTCCCATCGCGGTGACAGGCAATGAGAAATTGCGACCATTTTCTTGGAAGGATAAATTGCTAGTTTCGGAAATTGCAATCTTTCCCCCCATGACATTTTTTCCAGTCAGCTTTGCATATACATTCGGGAAGGCCATGGCCCCGGTGTATTCAAACTTCAATGCGCTTGCAAGATCATAAAAATATCCCGGAACACCACTGAGTGTTCCCCTGCCGTATCGCTGTTGAACGTAATCCTTGGTGTTTTCCAACGAGGTTTTCAATTTCCAGTAAACTGGTGATTCCAGATAGATTACTCTGGAGTACTGTTGCAATTGCTTTACCCAGGATCTATCTATTGCGAATCCGATCCTCTCGTCCGCGAATGAGATTTTTCCAAAGTTCTCAACCACGACCTCTGATGGTGTTCCTTCTTTCCTTCTTAGATCAGAAACAATTGAAACTTGAAAGTTCTGAATCAGATTTTGTGAAAGTTCATAATCTATACCTGCAATAAGAAAATTTTCCGCTTTTGTTTGGTGAAGTTCCTTTTTTACCTTGATCAATGAATTTGTCAGTCTATCCAGGTCTCTCTGTCTCCTCTCTGCACTTTTTTTTGTAGAACCTTGCGGGATCTCAGCGGCTATTTGTTCCATTTGTTCCATTTGGCTGATAAGGTCAGGAATAATATCTTCTAAAACGATATCCTCGCTCTCGAACTCTTCAATGGAAGCCTTCTTTACAAGAGCTTCTAATTTTTCAGCTCCATTTTGCATTGAAGACTGCCACGAGAACATAGCCTTATCAGAAAGCTCCTCTGGGTACAGCCTCATCGACATCATTATGTAATCATAAACTGGCCTGAACAGATTGTTTAGATATGTCTCGACATGGTTCGCGTTCATTGCGTTAAATAGCGAATACAGGAGTTTGGAGACAAAGCTCTTTCCCGTATTATTTGGTCCTGCAAATACAGTGAACTGGCCGATGCAGACTTCCACATCTTCGAGTTTGCCGATATTTTTGATTTTTACTTTGAAAGCCATGGCAAGTTTGATTGATAAGTTGGATGCAGGCTTTGTGGTGTTTGTTCAGGGCATCGCCAAAATCCCATAAAGTTAAGATACATATCTTAGGATAAAAAGAAAAGTCCCGCTTTTACCATTGTTTTTTGTGGCGGGGCGTTCTGTATTTATCCACAGGCTATTGATTATCTATCTGGGAGCGAACTATGCATTCTATGTGATCGACGATGATATCCTCTTCGATATTTTCCGCAGATTTTGAGATGGTCAGGCCCAGGTGGTTGTCGCCATAAATAAATGGCGGGTTTGATAGGGCGATTGTACACGATGGAGGTTGGTCATCATCGGGCCATGTCCATGTCAGGTTTTGAGATGGGATTTTTGTGCCGTTGATGTCAACTGTGAGTGCGTCGTCTTTTGACAAGCCCTGTGTAAAGAAGGTCAGGATGTTTTCTGAGGGAATGGGTTCTGAGGGGAGATGTTCACACAGGCGAAATCTGAAGGTGTCTCGTTGTCCCGTTTTTTGGCGGGAGAGGACGAGTTCTTCTTTGATATAGACCTCGCCCAAACTTTTGCTATTTGCCCAGAGTGAACGGAATGTGTAGTGTCGATCTGGGCCGATGCTTTGCGGGTTTTTTAATTCTACGAGGTCGTTCATCGCCGCTGGATACATTGCGGGGTTTTTTGCACCATTAGTTCCCGGGGGTTCAAACTGGGGTCCCCAGTGAAAGAAGTAATTCTGGGTCGAGAAGCCGTCGGCTCCTGCGGCATAGAAGTTTTGCAATGCGGCGCGGTATTGGGGCATGTCCATGAGAAATTCTGTATCTATACTGAGTCTGGGTTGTACCTGGGGATAGACATAACAGTTGTGTTGCCGGGCTATTGATACAAAGTCTTCGTATTTTTCGTTGAAATCGGTGAATCCAAAATCTCCAGGTGCAACATAGTCGATCAGGCCCTCTTTGATCCAGGTGGGTACGTCTAAGCTCAGATTTTTACAGCCCGCCATTTGCTGGGGTACGCGAACGCCGAGGATGAGGTTTCGGTCTCTACCTTTTGGGGAATGGGCATTGTCCAGCATGTTGCGGACTTGTCGGATAAAGCCGTTCATGGTGCTGTGGCTGTGTGATAGTTCAGCTCTGGGAAAACATTCTGCAAGGCGGGTGAAGTTAAATTCCATGCCGTCGATGTCGAAGCGGTTGGCGACTTCTTCCATGATGTCGAGGAGAAAGGCGCGCACTTCTGGTATGGCGTAGTTTAAGGAGCATCCGTATTTGCGGCTTTCGGGCGGTGCGCGTCTGGTGGAGGGTTTGTATTCTCTGAGTACCCATTCGGGTTTTTCGTCGCAGAGTTTTTTGAAGAATTCTGTGTGGTGGCCGTGGCGGTCGTTCATTCGAAAACCAGCGATAAATTCCAGGCCCTGCTTATGGCATTCGTCGATATAGACTTCGACGGGCATAATCCCGCTGTCCATTATGGGTATCAGGCGCTGGTGCTGGTGCCGGATGTCGTAAGGGCATTTGTCGGTTCGCCAGAACATGGTCATTGCTTCGGCGAAGATTTCCTGTACGAGGGTGTCGATACTTCCCGCAGAGGCGTAATTGCGAACGATCTGACGCAGTTCTTCGGGTTTGGCCGCGGGGACACTGAAGTGGCTGGTGGTGTTTGAAGGGTCGCTGACGTAGATGAGACGGCGCGTGCCACGGGGTTGAAAGCGGCCCAGGTGCGGGGATGATGTTTGTGAAGTTGGCATTTGGTCCGTCCTTGTTCGCGTTTATGGTGGGGCTGTGCGTTGCGGTTGCGCGCCATCGGGCAGGGGAGGAACGTCGATGCCTGCCTTCGGCAGGGTGCCGGTCATTTCCTGCTGCGGGTGTGCAATAAAGCCCGCAGCACAGCAGTAGATCATTTTCAGGGGTACGTCGCCCGTGTTGGTGAGTTGATGATATTCTCCCGGGGGTATGTACACGGCCTGACCGGCTTTCAGAGTTTGTCTTTCGGTTCCAAGACACATTTCGCCTTCGCCTTCGATGACGAAGTAGATTTCTTCTTGTGCCTGATTGTGCCAGGGCACCTGTCCCCCGTTGGGTTCGAAGGTGACGAATCCAACGGAGAATTCCTCTGTGGGGATAGGGGTGCCAGCACCTGCAACAGGCTGTGTTCTTCTGCGTGCGGGAAATTGTCGGCCTTCAATCTCGCGCAGGTCTGAGATGATCATGTTGGGATCCTTTAATCGGCTGCGACTGTTTCGCGGGTTTTCATTCTTTCTCGTTCTTCGATGAGCAGGTTCATCCAGTGTTTCATGTACTGTCCGTGGTCGTTCCACACGCGGCCGCTGACCAGATTGCCATCGATGACGCACGGTTCATCGACGAAGATGCCGCCGCAGACTTCGAGGTCAAATTGGCATTTCCAAACGCAGGCCATGCGACGTCCTTTGACTACGCCTGCGCGACACGGGATTTCAACGCCGTGACAGACGCTGGCAACGGGTTTGTTGTGTTCAAAGAAATAGCGCGTGATGCGGATGAGGTCGGGGTCGTCGCGGATGTATTCGGGGGCGCGTCCACCAGAGAAGAAGATGCCGACGTATTCGGAGGGGTCAACGTCTCGAAAGGCGATGTCGGCGTTGATCGAATACCCTTTCCATTCTTCGGTGATGTCCCAGCCGGGAGAGATTTCGTGGAGTACCATTTGATAGCGCCGCTTGTCTGGTCCCGCGACAACGGGGGTGAAGCCGTCTTCCTGTATTCTGAGAAATGGGTATAGCGTATCGACGGTTTCTGTGGCGTCTCCAACGATGATGAGTACTTTGTCCATGACGGTCTCCTTTGTTAAATATCGACGAGGATGGTTTTATGCTCCTGAGCAGATCGCATAATGGCGTCGGCGGTTGCAACATATTTTCTGCCCTGTTCAGGTGTGACGATGAGGGAGGCTTCGCCTCTGATTGCAGCGAAAATATTTCGATAAAAGGGGCGGCTTTGCAAGTGAAATTTGGGTGGGTCCGGGATCTTTTGTATTTCCTTTTCTTTGCCGTCCATTCTTTTGTGGAGCCAGTGTTCGTGGTTTCGATCGATCATTACCATGAGGTCGCCTTTTTCACAGGCGATGTGAAAGCGAGGAAATGCGCGAGAAATTTGTCGATGTCGCGATAGCCCTCACAGCCGTATTCGCTTTTGGCATGTGCGAGGCGTTCTTCTCGGGTATCGCAAACCGCAATCAATTCGCATTCTTCCATTCCCGATAAACACGGGGCGTGCAGATTTTCTGCAATGGCTCCCCAACCGATAATTCCAGTGCCAATACGCATGGTTGCCTCTGAATTTGTGCTTTTGCGGGATTCCTATCGGGTAAATTAGCCCCTTAAAAATAGAAATCAAACTATTTTTTTTCAATGTTATAACATAAAAAAAGCGACCAGGGGCAAAAGCCCAGGGTCGCTTAGAATATAAGATAAACACAGTGCCTGCCAAATGGCAAGCACTGTGCGGGAGAGAGGTTTTACTCTTTCAAGCCGTACTGGCGAATAAAATCACTCGTCATTTCGCGTGCTTGATCGTCGCTGAATTGTTTGGGAGGTGATTTCATCAGGTAAGACGAGGGTCCCATCAAGGGGCCTTTGAGGCCGTGGTTGAGGGCGAGTTTGCAGAGCCTGACTGCGTCGATGACCACGCCCGCTGAGTTCGGTGAGTCCCAGACTTCGAGTTTGAGCTCCAGGTTGAGTGGTACGCCGCCAAAGGTTTCGCCTTCCATGCGGATATGACACCATTTGCGGTCTTCCAGCCAGGGGATGTGATCGCTGGGGCCAACGTGGATATTGTCTTTGCCCAGGTCGTAGTCGAGCTGAGAGGTGACGGCCTGTGTTTTGGAGATTTTTTTGGATTCTAAGCGTTCGCGTTCGAGCATGTTGTAAAAGTCGGTGTTGCCACCAAAATTGAGTTGATACGTTTTACTGAGTTTGACGCCGCGTTCGCGGAACAGGCGGGTGAGCACGCGGTGGGTGATGGTGGCACCGACCTGTGACTTGATGTCGTCTCCGATGAGGGGTAAGCCGCGTTTTTCAAAGCGCTCGGGCCAGTGTCCGGCACTGGCGATAAAGACGGGCATGCAGTTGACGAAGGCACACCCGGCTTGCAGGACTTGTTCTACATACCACTTGGTGGCCTGTTCGCTGCCTACGGGCAGGTAATTGACGACGACGTCTGTGCGCGTGGCTTTGAGGATTTCGGCAATATCATCGGTGTCGCCTTCGGCTTTTGTGATGACTTGATCGAGGTATTTGCCCAGGCCATCGTGGGTCATGCCGCGGTAAACGGGAACGTCGAGGTGGGGGACATCGGCAAATTTGATGGTGTTGTTGGGATGTGCAAAGATGGCTTCGCTCAAGTCTTTGCCTACTTTTTCCGCATTGACGTCAAAGGCAGCAGAAAATTCAATGTCGCGGATGTGATAGCCGCCCAGGTTGGGGTGCATCAATCCGGGGATGAAATCATCTTCAGAAGCGTTTTTGTAGTATTCGATGCCCTGTACAAGGGAGGATGCACAGTTGCCTGCGCCGATGATGGCGACTCGGACTTTGGAGGACATGTGTTTCTCCTTAAAGAGAAAGGTGTTTAAGGTATTGTCGGACAAAATGTCTGTGATTTTTTCTTATTAGACAAATCAATAATTGCTATATTATTTATAGACAAAATCTATAGATTGTGTTTTGAATTGGAGCGAGATATGAATCTTTATCATTTGCGCTATTTTTTGTCTGTTGCACAGACCGGGAGTTTTAGCCAGGCAGCACGGGAGATGCATGTGACTCAGCCAACGGTGAGCAGTGGTATTGCCGAATTGGAAAAAACAATGGGGGTGAGGCTTTTTAACCGGGGTGGTAAGCGCGTGGCGCTGACGATGGAAGGGCGCACGCTGGTGAATTATGCGATGCAGATCCAGGATCTGGTCGAAGAGGTAGAAGACCACTTGCAGCGGCGCGATGTGTTGCCTGGGGAGGGGTTTCAGTTTGGCGCAATTGATGCGGCTGTGACGTATTTGTTGCCGGATATTTTGAAGGATTACAGGCGTGTTTATCCCGATGTTTCTCTGTCTGCACAGGTGGCGCCGTCGCGTTATCTGGTGGATGATCTGCTGATGAATCGCTCTGAGTTTGCGGTTATTTCACTGCCTTATGATCATCCGCGCGTGGAGACGGTGTCGATTTATCGAGATTCTATGCCGCTTGTGGTGGGGGCATCTCATCCTTTTGCTGTGCGAAAAAGCGCGACTTTGCAAGAGGTGGTGCAAGAGCCTTTGATCCTGTTTCACACGGATTCTATATCGCGCAAAATTGTGGATGAGCGATTCGCAGAAGCAGGCGTGTCTCCCGGCGTGGTGATGGAGATGCGAAGCCCAGAGGCAATGCGAAAGCTGGTGGAAGTTGGTGTTGGGATTTCTTTTTTGTCTATGCTAACTGTGCAGGAATCCCTGGATGTCGGGGCGTTAAAGGTGGTGGATGTGGAAGGGGTGGCATTTAGCCGCGAGATCGGCGTGGCGTGGAGGCGTGGACGCTATTTTAGTGCGGCGATTCGCCATTTGATTGAGGCGATTTTTGAAGCATACCAGGGGCTGGATATCTGGCAAAAGAAGGTGGGGAGTGCAAAGTGAGTGGCGTATGCTAAAACTTGAATGTTTTGCGTTCGGTTTGTGTAAGGGTTTGTTCGATGAGGGGGGCGAGGTCGAGCGTGGATTCGATTTCGAGGACTTTTTCCAAATTGGCGCGCGTTTCCGGGTGTTTGGGTACAAAGACAGAGCAACAATCTTCGTAGGGTTCGATGGAGATTTGATATGTGTCAATGCGTCGCGCTTCATTGATGATTTCTTCTTTGTTGTCACCGGCCAGGGGACGCAAGATGGGCAGTGGGGTCACTTCTTCGATAGCGCGCATGTTCGATAGGGTTTGCGAGGCGACCTGTCCGACGTTTTCGCCTGTGACGAGTGCCTGGGCATTTACTTTTTCGGCAATGGTTTCTGCAATGCGCAGCATGGCGCGGCGGTAGAGAATGACGCGGTAGCTCGCAGGTGCTCGCGTCATGATGTGGCGTTGAATTTCGACAAATGGTACCAGGTAGAGGTCCGACACGTATTGATGCCGGGTGAGGAGTCTCACGAGGTCTTCGGTGTTACGCTGGGAGTTGCGATTGGTATAGGGCTGGCTGTGAAAGTGTACATAGGTCAGTTTGACACCGCGTTTCATAATTTTGTAAGAAGCCACGGGTGAGTCAATGCCCGAAGAGATGAGGCTTACTGCGCTTTCATTGGACCCGACGGGCAAACCCCCTGGTGCCGGAATTTTTTCGGCGTAGATAAATATGCGTTGTGGGGCAATTTCAATAAAACAGGTGAGGTCAGGGTTGTCCATCAGGACGCGGGCACCCGACAGAGTTTGAATATGCTTGCCCACGTCCCGGTTGATTTGGTCCGAATTGAGCGGAAAGGTTTTGTCGCCGCGTCTGGTGACAATTTTGAAGGATTCGAAATCGGTTTTTTGTGCAAGTGTCCAGGTCGTTTCTCGAATGGCTTCGATATTGCGTTTGGCGATAACTGCTTCGGAAAAGTTGGCGATGCCAAAGACTGTCAGGAGTCGTTCGCGGATAACATCTATGGGTGATTCTGAGGTGAGTGAGAGCATCATGCGACCCGATAGACGCTCGACCTTTCCACAGGGTACGCCTTTGAGTGCGCGGTTGATGTTGGTCATCAGATGCCGTTCAAATTTGCCCCGATTTTTGCCTTTGAGGCCAATTTCGTGATAGTGTATGAGTATGAAGCGGTCGTTGGTCGTCATGAGATGGGTCAGGATTTAAGGGATAAATCGCGCTGGAGAATAACGAGGGTTATATCGTCGGTGCGCTGCGCTTTGCCAATAAAGGATTTGACATCGGCGACGAGGTCGGCAATCAGGTCTGTGGGTGTCCGATCTATGGATGCGCGTTCGAGGCAACGTATAAATCGGTCGTCGTCAAAGAAGTTGCGTTTGGCATTTTGGGCTTCGACGACACCATCGGAGTAGAGCACGAGGCGATCACCGGGCGCGAGTGTTAAATGCTCAACTCGATAGGGAGTTTGGGGGCGTACGAGTGCCGGAATGCCAAGGGGATATCCCACGAGATCGATAAATTGAGATCGGTTGGATAGATGGATCGGTGGACAGTGTCCTGCGCTTGCAAGCGTGACTTCGCCTGTGGGTACGTCGAGCACAGCGATGCAGCATGTGATAAATGTGGCCTGGTCAATCTGACCTTCCAGTGAGTCATTAAGACCGTCGAGAATATCGGCTGGTGCAACGCGATTTTGGCATTCATAGCGGAGCATTTCATTGAAACGCACGGCGGTCACGGCTGCTTCCATGGCTTTGCCAGAGACATCGGCAACGACTATGCCGAGTTTTGTTTTGTCTTCATCCAACCAGCGGTACGCATAGTAATCCCCTCCCACGCTGTTGGCGGGAATACACGTTCCGTCGAGTGCAAAACCCGGCAGGTCGGGGCTGGATTGCGGCAACAGACCCATTTGCATGTCGTGTGCTGTTTGCAATTCATCGCGCATTTCCGAAAATTGTTGTTTGTAGCTCTCCCACTGTCGCGCTTCTTCGCAAAGGGTCTGGTTGTAGGCCGATGCAAAAATCCCGAGTGCGAGGGGTTGAAAGAGGGCGAAGACACAGAACTGGACGAAGGCATTGTCGATGATATTCCTGGTGAGTGCAACTGAGCCTATGAGGATTCCGAGCGCGGTGAGTATAAGCGCGCAGTGGCGAAAGAAGCCGTAGCGTTCAACGGCTTTCCGACTTTCGACATAGGCTTCATCAATGTGTACACCCCGGTCTGCTGCCAGAAGATAGATGTAGAAGCATTTGACAACAAAAATGATGCCGGGTAAAAATAAGAGACAAGCTGCCAGAATGACGGCCCAAAAGATATTTTTTTCTTCTAATAACTTCCCAATGTGTTCTGATCCAACGGGGATAACCCAGGGCGTTCCTTGGGCAACGGCCTGTTTGAATGCATTGAGCAGAAATGCAAAGAAATCGCTGCTCATGAACACCAGTACCGAAATGATGACTAAGCCGAGAATAAAAAATAAAAAGATAAAAATGTTCATCGAAAAAAAACGGACGAAACGAATGATTTGCCCAAATAGATCTCGCATACGGGGTTTTTCCCCTTGCTGTGCGCGCAAGATCATGATGGCAAAGCCAGCATATAAGCTGCCCAGGAGCAAAGTGCCCGATATCACACTCAGGAGTATTGCCAAAAATGAAGCGAGAAACAAAATAGGCAGGTGACTCGCCCAGGAGGATATGCTGTCGTTGAGACAGCGGAAGTATTGGAGATTTGCCCGAACGGGGATATCGAGAGCCATAATAATCAGGGTTTTTCTTTGTTGAGTTTGTATTTGCGGTACAGGTGGCGAAATTGGTCGTAGCTGAGTTTGAGTTGTTTGGCGGCTTCGCGCTGGTTCCAGGAGACTTTATTGAGAATGCGCCGCAATAGACTCAGTTCAAAGGATTGCACTTGTGATTCAAAGCCGTCGCTCAATTCGGGTGATTGGGATGCTTGTTGAGTAACTTCGGGGGGCAGATCGTCGGGTTCAATCTCTGTTCCATGGGCGACACAGGCCGCGCGTTCGGCCGCAAATTTGAGTTCGCGCACATTGCCAGGCCAGCGATATGTCATCAGGCGTTCTGTTGCCGCGTCGGAAAAATCGCGTTTTTGCAGGCCTGGTACTTCTTCGACGATTTGTGCGACAAAATAATTGGCTAATGCGGGAATGTCTTCTCGACGTTCGCGCAACGGGGGCATGTGCAAGACTTCAAAGCGCAATCTGTCGTAGAGGTCCTGGCGGAATCGGCCTTCGGCAATTTCCGTTTCGAGGTCGGTATTCGTGGCGGCAATAACGCGCACGTCGATAAAGATGGGGGTCGCGCTGCCCACGCGCTGGATTTCGCTGTATTCTATGGCGCGCAATACGTTTTGCTGAAATTCGGGGGTGGTATTGCCAATTTCATCGAGAAATAGGGTGCCGCCACTCGCGGCTTCAAATTTGCCCGTGCGGGCTTCTGTTGCGCCCGTATAAGCCCCTTTTTCGTGTCCAAAGAGTTCGCTTTCGAGCAATTGGTCGGCAATGGCGGCGCAGTTGACTTTGACAAAGGGGCGGTCTTTGCGGTCACTGCCATAGTGGATGGCAGCGGCGACGAGTTCTTTGCCCGTTCCGGGTTCGCCTGTGATGAGCGCGGGCCGGGGGATGGGGGCTACGGTCTGCGCTCGCTGGAGGATTTGCTGGAGTTTGGGACTGGAGCCGATGATTTGATAACGCTTGCCAAATTCGTCTCGGTAGAATTGGTTTTCGCGCCCCAGGTCCTGAACTTCGGCCCGCAGTTGGGCGTTTTCCCTGAGTGCTTGATACACGCGGTCGAGTTTTTCAAGGCTGAGTTCGATTTTGTCTTCGATATAAAAGTCTTTTTCAATAAAGTCTGTCGCGCCCAATCGCAATGCGGCTACGGCAGTATCTATTGTGCCCTGTCCGGTGAGCATGATGACGGGCAGATCGGGAACCGATTCGAGCATTTGTGGTAAAATTTCGAGGCCATCGGGTTCATCGGGTCCGTAATCGAGGTCGAGAATGGCCAGTCCAATCTGATTGGGATGCTGTTGCAGATATGATAGTGCTTCGCGTCCGGTAGAGAAGGCATGGATTTTGCGCGTGTCGTCTCGCAGGCTTTGAATCAGCATGTCGAGGACTTCTATCTGGTCGTCAGCAACGATAATTTCAGTCATGGGACGAGGGGCTTATTGAATAAATTCTTCAGCTATTGGATCGCGCGAGGTGTCGGGTACGCTGTGTTGCAGGCCAATGCTGTCGTGTTGTGTTGAGACTTCAAAATCGACGGGCAGGTCAATGCGAAAAACCGCGCCTGCGCCCGGGCGGCTGATTACGCGCAACGTGCCGCGGTGTGCTGCTGCAATGCGAGAGCATATACTCAGCCCATAGCCATTGCCCCGTTCCCGCGTTGAAAATCCGGGGTCAAATATGCGGGTTTGCAAGTTTTCGGGAATGCCGGGACCATTGTCTTCCACTTCAATATATACCGAACTGCGCTCTGTATCGGCGCCGACCTGTACTCTCACCACGCCATTATTTTCAACGGCTTCGATGGCGTTGAGGGTCAGGTTTGTGACGGCTTCAGATAACATGCCAGCATCTGCTTTTACCTGAGGTACACGAGGTTCGGCGGCAAAGATGAGTTCTTTGTCCCCTGCTCGTGCAGAGAGTTTGTGGGTCATTTTTTCAATGAGTTGGGGCACATCGACCAGCGCGGGGTTCAGGGTGTCTTGTTTCATAGATCGCAAGTAGGCAACCCATTGGCTGTAGATGTGTTCTTGTTCGTGTGCGATGTCTTTCAGATCATCCAGGCAGTCGGTATTTGGCGGTAAATTGCGTATGGCGCGACGCATTCGGCTGCCGGAGAGCCCCATCAGGTTTTTGATGCGATGGCCGTGCGTGTAGAGGCTTTCATAGACCTGTGCGCGCCCAAGGTCTATGAGTTCGAGAGATAGGCGGGCGAGAATGCTCGATGCTCTGACGCCAAATTCTTCGGTGATGCTTGCGTATTCGCGTTCCATTTGTGCCGGGCTCATGTGCTGAAAGAGCAATCGGGCGAGGTTGCGATAAGGTAGCATGTAATCGGGTTCGAGGTGTATGGCGATTTTAAACTCGCCAAGAGCCGATAGGATTTGCCCATTTTGCATGAGCAAAACGCCCAGGTTGTTATGCCCGGGCGCAAAGAGGGGATCGGCTTCTAAACCCCGGCGGTAAACGGCTATGGCTCGAGATGCGTTTTCCGGGAAGTCATCGAGCAAGCTGCCCAACAAAAAACAGACACGGTCCATTTCTTCGCCCTGGTCATCGACAGACAAAATGTATTCGAGGTGTTCAACCGCTTTTTTGTAGTCGCCCGAGCCTGGTGCTGCCCCGCGTGCGTGTTGCAGCGCCATTTGGAAACGGGATTCTATGTCTGTGGCTATGTTCAGGGTGTTGGTCATGGTTGTATGAATCTGCGGAACGGGGTTCGTCTATGAACGGGGCTGGGAAACGCCCCGTTGTACCCCGCTCCGTCTATTCGTCTATTCGTCTTCTGTGGTATCGGGTTTGCCGTTTTCTCCAGATGCTTGTTCGCCGTTCATTTTGCCCAGAAATTCGGGCAATTCAAGCCCGGCGAGACGCGCCAGATCGTGCATGGGCGGTATGGCACCCATGAGGCGTTGTCCCAGGTTGGACATGCCACTCTCGCCATTGCCGCTGTCCCAGACCATCACTTTGTCGATGGGCAAGTTGCTAATGGCTTCGGCCTGGATGTTGGCGACTTCGGTGAGACGTTCGATGATTAGAAAGGCCGCTGCTGCCTGGTCGTTGCTGCCACAGGCTTCAACGAGTTGTCTGTATCCTTCGGCTTTGGCATTGAGAATGGCCTGAGTCCCTTCGGCTTCGGCCTGTTTTTCTGCGAGAATGGCAGCGGCTTCACCTTCGGCAATAAGTCGTCGCTGTTCTTTTTCGGCTTCTGCTTGAACGACCTGGCGTTCTTTTTCGGCTTCTGCCTGAACGACGATTTCTGCGCGTAAACGCGCTTCTTCGCGCAGTGCTCGGGCTTCTTCGGCTGCTTTTTCCGCGGTTTCCTGGGCGACGCGAATAGCGCCGTCAGTGGCTTTGGTCGCTTCTTCTGCTTGCCGGCGCGCTTCTTCTTCTGCCACGCGTTGTCCCGCGCGATAGCCGGCTGTTTTTGCTTCTGCTTCTGTTTCTGCCTGTACGGCTTCTGCTTCGAGAGCTGCGACATTTTGGCGTTTGTCTCGCCCGGCTTCTGCTTCGCCGATTTCTGCTTCTGATTCGAGTGCTGCGACCTGTCGTCGCCTGTCTCTCGCAGCTTCAGATTCACCAATTTCTGCTTCTGATTCGAGTGCTGCGACCTGTCGGCGTCTGTTTCGCGCTGCTTCTGCTTCGCCAACTTCAGCTTCTGATTCGGCAGCGGCGACGTCCCGACGCCGATCGCGTGCGCGTTCGGCCACACCAACCTGCCCGTGTCGTTCTTGTTCGGCTACGTCGATAGATGCTTGATTCACGGCTTCAGCCGCTGCTTTTTGGCCGATGGCTTTGATGTAGCCGCTTTCGTCATCGAGGTCTTTGATGTTGACGTTGATGACGGAGAGACCAATTTTTTCCATTTCAGTGGAGACGGCGTCATTTACTTTGGTCATGAATGCCTGTCGGTCCTGGTTGATTTCTTCAATTTGCATGGTTGCAATGACTGCGCGCATCTGACCGAGGATGATGTCTTGTGCCTGGCTTTGAACTTGTTCGCGGGAAAGGCCCAGGAGGCGGATGGCCGCGTTTTGCATGATGCCGGGTTGATTGGAGACGGCTGCTGTGACTGTGGTGGGCACGGATACGCGGATGTTTTCCTGTGATAGCGCGTTGTCCAGGTCAATGGGTACGACAAAGGGTTCGAGGTCGAGGTAGTCGTAGTCCTGCAATAGGGGCAGGATAAAAGCTGCGCCGCCGTGTACACATTTTGCGGCTGTGCCACCCCCTGTTTTGCCGTAGATGACGAGTATTTTGTTGGATGGACAGCGTTTGTAACGCGAGATAAATGTGAGGAACAGCAATAATACAACGGCTGATAGGATGACGGTGAGGATGAATTCAGTGGGCATAGGGTCCCCTTTGTTTAGGATTGAATGGGTTCTACTTCGACTGTGGTTATGTCGAGTGTTCGCAATACGCGAACCGGCGTTTTATTCTGGATGGACTGCCCGTCTTTGCTGCGTGCAGAGACGTAGTTGACAGCCCCGCTTTCCATTACGCGAATTTGACCGGCGCCATTTTCGGGGATGTCGATATAGACTTCGCCTTCATTGCCGATACAGGACGATAGGTTTCGGTTATGCGATTCGGAGAGTTGTTGCACTTTGTAGAAGAAATATGCAACCAGGACCATCCCTGCGCCGCCCCATACGAGGCCGCGAAGAACCGATTCTTCGATTGAGAGGCCCAGGTCGAGGTAGAGTGCGCCCGCCCAGCCAAAGAGCATGCCAAAGGCTATTACAGAACGCAGCGAGAGCAGTTGAAAGGTGGCGACACCGTGATCATAAGGACTATTATCGACATCTGGCCCCGCATCGTTGGCATTGAAGCTGTCATGGTCCATGACGTCTGCGGAATCGCCCAGGCCGATGAGTGTTGTGATAAATTGCCAGAGAAACAAAAGGGTGAAGAAGACAGCACAGCCATAGAATGCCTGATTGAGAGGCGCGAGTTCTGACCACCATGCCTGCATATTAACCTCCAGAAATCGATTGCGCGTTCCATCAACTATTTTAGGTGTAGGAATCTGTTATTCTTAAATTTGTTCATGCAAGGGACGAAAAGCAAGGGTTATTTCTTATCCGGGTTGTAAGCCGAGTTTGCGAAATTCGCTTTTGAGCTGGCGGCGGGCGCGGCACAGCCAGGTTTTTACGGTTCCAAGCGGAACGCGAAGTGCCTGTGTAATTTCTTCGTAGGACCAGTCCATGACGTAGCGCAGCCACATGGCTTTGCGATAGCGTTCGGGCAAGTTTTGTATGCTTTTGTGGACCAATTGTATGCGTTCGCGTTTTTCTACGATCTGGTCTGGTAGCGCGCCGGGTATGAGGTCGCGGAGGACGTTGTGTACGACTTCGGGGTCTTCGGTTTGATAGACCCAGTTTTGCCGCACTTGCTGCGAGCGGAGGTGCGATCGATAGACGTTGAGGGCAATTTGCGTGAGCCAGGTCGAAAATGCTGCCTGGCCTTTGAATGTGTGGAGCGAGCGATAGGCGCGAAAAAATGTGTCTTGCATCAGGTCGTCAACGGTGTCGCGGTCTGAAAGGCGCTGTGCGAGGGTGCCGTAGATCTGACTTTGATATTTGTGGTAGAGCGTTTCAAATGCCCGGCGGTCGCCAGAGAGGGATGCGCGAATCAGGTTTTGATCCTGTGTTTTCACTTTTTTCTCCATTCGTTAAGGTAATTCGTTAATTACTACTCTTTTGATTGTGATAAGACGGATTTTTCCGTCAGTCTCTTCTGAGCAAGCGATAACCGATCGCAATACATATAGCGGCGATGAGAAGTCCGATCAGGTGCAAGATTGATTCCAGTAGAGAGCCGATGAGTGGGAAGAGAACTGTAAAGGCAATATAGCCGCCGATGACGATGAATAAGATGCCGATGAGTTTTGCCAACATGGGATGTCCTTTTTATTTTTGAGGTTGTCCGTCAATCCGAGATGGTCTGCGGAGGTGGAGATGGTGTAGCGAGTGATTTGCTTTCGAGACGCTCGAGTTTGTCGTCGTTGGTGATGACGATGTCCTGCAGGTCAATGAGGCGTTTTTCGAGTTCTTTCACGCGTTTTGTCAGTTTTTCAGACAGGTTGTTGTTTTTTATTGATCTATTTCTTCGTTCGTCTTCTGACGCAAATGTGAATGTGATAGTAAAAAAGGTGATGAAAGCCATAGCCCCCCAGGCTGCCGCCAGGCCGAGACCACCTCCCAATGTTGGGTTTTCGATATAGACAATTGTGCCGCTTGCAAGAATAATCAGGCTGATACCAACCGTGATTGTAAGAAAGATACGCATGGTGCCCTCCCTGTAAATTAGCGCGCAGTGGGTGATCGGTCGAATTTTTCGTCCATGGTGATGAGGATATCCTGAATGTCTGTGAGCCTGCGGTCGAGTTCATCTATTCTCGCATTCAAGCGTTCTTCTGCATCGCTGGGAATGGACCCTTTGGTGCGGCGATCAATGTATTTGTGTACTGCTGACGCAATGGCGCCTACAATGATGATCATCAATATGCCACCCATAGTGACACCAATAACATTAGTCATTTTACCCCTCCTTATCTTCTGCTGAGTTTTTCATCAATGGTGATCATGACATCTTGAATGTCTGTGAGTCTGCGTTCGAGTTCGTCCATTCTCGCGTTTATGCGTTCTTCTGCATCGCTGGGGATGGACCTTCTGGTGCGGTGCTCGACGTATTTGTATGCCGCTGATGCGAGAATGATTATCGCTACCATCATTCCAATTTCAAACATTACCATTATTTTGCCCTCCCACACACATTAGAGTTCATCGATGGGTCTCGCGCGGTATTTTTCATCCCAGCGTTCGATTTCCGGAAAATGGTAAACGACCAGTCCCGAATCTGAGATTCGCATTTCCGCATGACCACTTATGGTTAATTCTCGCAGGATTTCTTCGGTTTTTTCAACTGTTATTCTGGTGTCCATGGCAGCTTCTGTTACGGTGAGGCTGCCCCCTTTTTCTCGGGCGAGACGGAGTATGCGATGCTGATTTTTGGCATGTGCTTTTTTGTCTCCCGATCTTTTGACCCGGCGACCTGCCCACCATATAAGTTGAGAGAAGACGATTATACAGAGGCCAACACTGAGTTCTTCGTGTCTGAATGGATTTGTGTCTGCCCAGGGGGGATGTTCTACCAGTGTAATGAGTACGAGCATGAGGCCGCAAAATCCCATAAGTGCGGCCATTCCTATTAAACCATAAGCGAAGAGATAACGCATGGCACAACTCCCATCGGTGGCGAGGTCAGAGAGGCGGTCGGGCACGCGCTTGAATGAATTGGTTGCGGTTTGGAAATCGCTGCTCGCGCTGTGAACGCGCGCCTCCCAATTTCCCTTCCATTTCTTTTTTATTTTTCGCTCCGCATTGTTGACCGCGCGGTCAATTTTGCTGGCGATTTCATCGGCGAGTTTTTCCAGGTCACGCATCTTTTTGTCCCATTTTCTTTTTTAGTGCATTGAGTTCGTCTTCTACTGTGCTTTTGCGCTCGAGTTTGGAAAATTCTTCTTCCAGAGAGGGGTCAGCACTCGCCATTTCTTGATGGGCTTCGGCTTCGGCTTCTTCGGTTTCGATGCGCTGGCGGAACCGTTCAAAGCTCGAAAATGCGTCTTCACCTACTCCCGAGAGGCCCCTGGCGATTTGCTTGCGGGCTTCGGCTGCACGACGTCGGGCAATTAGAGTGCCCTGGCGGGTGCGGGCTTCGTCGAGTTTGGCTTTGAGTTGGGTGAGTTGTTGTTTGAGTTGGGACGAGGTTTTACGGCTTTCTTCGAGGGCGACTTCAAGGTCGTGTGTGGCTTCCTGATTTGCAGCTTTGCGCTCGAGGGCGCGGCGGGCAAGGTCGTCTTCGCCGGCTTCAACGGCTAATTCGGCTTTTTTTTGCCAGGCTTCGATTTGATCCTGTTTTTCGAGATATTGTCTTTCCAGGCGTTTTTCATTCGCTACAGCCGTGCCGACTGAGGCAGTGGCTTTGTTGACGGCTTCTTCCATTTCCAGAATCATCTGGCGGATCATTTTTTCCGGGTCTTCGGCGCGGGTAATCAGGTCGTTGACGTTGGCTTTGACGATGTCGGCCATTCTGTAAAAAATTCCGCGTGCCATGATTTACTCCTTTCACAAGGTGCTACATTTATGGGATTCTGATGTTTTTTGTTGTCGCATTCTTTTTATGCAAAGTCTATGCCAGGAGTGTGATGTGATATTAAATGTTGTTTTTTATATACATAGATGTTTTAGAGAAATGGGACAGGTCGATAGAGTTGGTAAAAATTGCCATGTGTGCTGGCGAAAGAGACCAAATTTTCAATTTTTAGAGGGTCATATCTTGTCTTTTTTTTCTAAAAGGTCTATTATCTATCGGTTTGTCGCAAGTTGGTCTCAAATGTCACTACTTTTTTACTTTATATACTGAATTTTTTATGCTTCGATATATCCGAGTGTCTTTATTGGCCTGCTTCCTTTTGTCGTGTGCGGCACATGCGCCTGCTTTAACAGAGACTTATGTGGTGCAAAGAGGGGATTCTCTGTGGGAAATTGCCGATCAGTTTTCCATGAGTGTGGCCGAACTCAAGCGGAGCAATGGGTTAAAGTCGCATCACATTTATCCCGGACAAAGACTGCTCATTCGCTCACAAAGGCTTCCCATGCGCTCCTCCAGTGGGGTAGAATACGTGGTGAGAAGGGGAGATTCGCTTTCTAAAATCGCCGCGCGGTTTTCTATGAGTGTGTCCGAACTGAAGCGTATCAATGGTTTGAGGTCGAATAATATTTATCCCGGACAAAGGCTTCGTATCCGCTCTTCTGCAGCGCAACCGTCTCGCTCCCGTTCTTATACTGAGCAATCGTCTCGCACCACAGTGCAACCGTCTCGCTCCCGTCCATCTTCTGGCTACGTAGAAATGGACTATGTGGTGAGAAGGGGGGATACACTTTCTAAAATTGCCGCACAATATTCTATGGGCCTGACTGAACTCAAGCGGAGCAATGGTATCCGGGCAGATCGCATTTATGTGGGCCAGAGGTTAAAGATACGGACTCGGTTAACAAAGATCACGATGGATAATGGGCCGTATTATTTTTATCGTCCCAAAGCTGCTGTGCAACGCAGTCGGAGATATCGGGAAGTGCCCCCCAAAAAGCCGATTGAAGATTATAGGAGTGCCCGCAATTTGATGGGCGTGTTTAATGCAAATATTAATTCTGATATGCGTCGAGATAGCCGATCACAGCCGTTGAAAGGCTGGCGCATTGTGCTCGACCCGGGGCATGGTGGACGCGACCCGGGTGCTATTGTTTCCAATTTAGATGGCAATAATCGTTCGGTTTATGTGGTCGAAGACGAATTTGTTTACGATATCGCGTTGCGTTTGTACCAAAAACTGAGGCTTGCAGGTGCCGAGGTGGAGATGACGGTGATTAGTCCAAATCATCTCATTCGGGAAAATAATCCGCCTGCAAGGACGTTTGTACACGAACAAAACGAAGTCTATAACGATGTAAGTGTCAACAGAAGAAATAGTTTTTCAGTGCGTCCGGGGCTTGATAATATTGTACAGCGGGTAAAAATAGCCAACCGTTTCTTTGCAAGGCGCGGGAAGACTCTGTTTATATCCCTGCATGCAGACAACACGCCCAATCGCTCAAAGGGTCCGCTGGTTATTTATTGGAGCAGGCGCGGGAAGATCGATTCCCGGTCCCGGTCATTTGCGCGGATTATGGAAAGGGCACTCGATCTGCCAGATGTGCCCGCTCAAATTGGGGGACGCAATCTGGCGGTGTTGCGGGGCAATCTGGCGCAGGCAGAAATTCTGGTGGAGATACGCAATGTACACCATAAAGGCGAAGCATGGGCATTGCGGTCCCACAAGAGGCGCGACTCCGATGCGAATCGAATTTTTCGCGGGATATTAAATTACGCGAAGAGGTATTAGGATATTACGGAGAAAATCGCTTTAGGCGCAGGGCATTGGTGACAACGGAGACAGAAGAGAGGGCCATAGCAGCTGCGGCGAGCATGGGACCACCCAGGGGATTGAGCAGGCCCAACGCAGCAACGGGAATGAGAAGGGTGTTGTAGGCAAATGCCCAGAAGAGATTTTGGCGAATGATGCGCATGGTTTGCCGCGATAGCCGGATAGATGTGGCTATGGCCGATAGGTTACCCGACATGAGGATCATGCCCGCGCTTTCTATGGCAATGTCTGTGCCCGAACTCAGGGCGATGCCGACATTGGCCTGGGCGAGTGCAGGGGCGTCGTTGATGCCATCGCCAACCATGCCTACATTTACATTTTTTTTCTGGAGTTGCGCGACTTTGTGAGCTTTGTCCTGGGGCATGACCTCGGCAAAGACCTGATCGATGTTGAGCTGTTGCCCAATGGCTTTGGCCGTGCGCGCATTGTCGCCTGTCACGAGGGAGACTTCAAGGCTCAGGTACTGGAGGTCTCGAACGGCTTGCGCGGCGTCGGCTTTCAGGTTGTCTGAAATGGCGATGAGGCCCGCAGGCTGATCATCGATGGTGACGAATACGGCGGTTTTGCCCTCGGCTTCGAGTTTTTCGGCTGGATATTTTGCGCGGTCAGATATGGTGCGTGGGTTGCCGAGCACGACGCGCTGTCCGTCAATTGTAGCGGCAATACCAACGCCGGGTATGGCTTCAAAATCTGTGGTTGGATGCAGGGAGAGGCCGGCTTCTTGCGCGGCGCGAACAATGGCTTCGCCAAGGGGGTGTTCCGATCCTTTTTCTGCAGAGGCTGCGAGTTTGAGTATGTGATTGCGGTGGTAATTTTCTGCGGGGATAATATCGGTGACAGTGGGTTTGCCCTCTGTTAGCGTGCCTGTTTTGTCCAGGACAATGGCATTGAGGCGGTGTGCATTTTCGAGCACATCGCCTCCTTTTATGAGGATGCCGAGTTGCGCGCCCCGTCCTGTGCCGACTGCGATGGCAGTGGGGGTGGCCAATCCCATTGCACAAGGGCATGCGATGATGAGGACGACTACGGCATTGATGAGAGCGGTTTCGATTCCAAAGCCAAAAATCCACCACAGGGCGCAGGTCAGCAGGGCGATGGCGAATATGATCGGGACAAAGATACTGGCGACGCGGTCGGCGAGATGTTGTATGGGTGCTTTAGATCCCTGTGCTTGTCGCACGAGATCAATGATTTGAGACAAGACTGTATCGGCACCGATCTGTGTTGCTTTGAAGATAAAACTACCGGTTGTGTTGCGCGTTCCGCCTGTGACTGTGTCGCCTAATTGTTTGTCAACGGGTAAGGATTCGCCCGTGAGCATGGATTCGTCAATTGCGGATTGTCCATTTTGTATGAGGCCATCGACAGGGATGTTTTCACCGGGCCGAACGCGAATGTGATCGCCGACCTGGATGTGTTCAACGGGTGTTTCAACATCCCGACCGTTGCGAACGATGTGGGCGGTTTTGGGGCGCAGGTTGAGGAGTTTTCGGATGGCGGACGATGTTTGGCCCCTGGCGCGCGTTTCGAGCAGACGACCGAGCAGGACGAGTGTAATGATCATGGCAGAGGTGTCGAAGTAGGTCTGGATGTTCTGCGTGCCGAGTGGGGCAAAGGTTACTGCGGTGCTGTAAAAATAAGCGGCGAGGGTTCCCGCAGCTATCAGGCTGTTCATGTCGGCTGTGCGATGGCGCAGTGCAGCCCATGCCCCTTTGAGAAAACGCCAGCCACATAAGAATTGAACTGGTGTGGCCAATGCAAAGAGCAATATGTGAATGTAATGGGGAGGTGTGTTCGCGCCCCACATGGTGCGGGTCATGCCCGTCGCCATGATGAGTGCGGAGAAGATTGCGGCGACAGTGAATAGAGAACGCAACTTGCGATATTCGATGGTGCGTTCGATTTGCTCGGTGTCTTCCGAAGTGTGAGAAGAGGCTTTGTAACCCGCACTGGAGACGGCATTTACGAGCGTGCCTAACGGGACGGCTTTGTGATGAACCGTGGCCTGATGGGTGGCAAAGTTGACCTGGGCATCTGCGACGCCGGAGATGGTCTTGAGGGCATCTTCAACCCGCGCCACACAGGCGGCACAACTCATGCCTTCGATGGAGAGGGTCAGGGTTTGTATGGGATGTTCGGTTTTTGTCATGGGCAGTTGTGAAAGCTATTTTATTTGAGGTTTTCGGGGTTTAGCCCTTTGAGGTCCTCTACGACAAAACGTCCGTCTTTGCGAATGCACTCGTCGTCGAAGTAGATTTCTCCACCGCCGTATTCGGGGGTTTGGATGAAGACCATGTCCCAGTGTACGGCAGAGCGGTTGCCGTTGTCTGCGTCATCTTGATAGGCATTGCCAGGTGTAAAGTGGAATGATCCCGATATTTTTTCGTCGAAGAGAATATCGAGCATAGGCGATGTGATATAGGGGTTGAATGCGATGGCAAATTCGCCAATATAACGCGCGCCTGCATCGGTGTCGAGAATATCGTTGAGTTTATCGGTATCATTTGCGGTCGCGTCGATGATTTTACCCGCTTGAAAGGTCAGTTTGATATCTGAAAATGTCGTACCGCGATAGATGGTGGGAACGTTGAAATGGATGTGACCTTTTACGGAATGTTTAACCGGTGCGGTGAAACACTCGCCATCGGGGATGTTCCGAAGTCCCGTACACGGTCTGACTGGTATGTTTTTGATGCTAAAGGATAGATCGGTATCGACTCCTGTGATGCGCACGCGCTCGGTTCGTTCCATGCGGTTTTGGAGGGGTACGACCGCTTCGGCCATTTTGCCATAGTCGAGCGTGCAGACGTCAAAGTAAAAATCTTCAAAAGCTTCAGTACTTTGTTGTGCCTGTTGTGCCATAGAAGGCGTGGGCCATCGCAAGACTACCCATTTGGTATGCGGTACACGGATAGCAAAATGCACGGGTTTGAGCCAGTGTTTTTCGTAAATATTCATCGCGGTGCTGGATACATCTGATAATTCTGAGATGTTGCGGCTGCCGCGCAGACCGATATAGGCCTGTACTCGCTTCATTCGGAAGGCTTCGTAATCGCCTGCTTGTTGCATAGTGGCGACATCTCCTGCATGGATGAGTTCGCGTTGGATGCGGTTATTTTTTATGGATATTAGGGGAATACCGCCAACTTCGCGCACTTTGCGAATGAGTGCAATGATCATGTCTTCGGGCATGTCGTAGCCCTGGATGAGGACGGTTTCGCCCGCTTGTAATTTTGTGGAGTGGCGAATTAAGACATCGGCGAGTTTTTCAAGGCGAGGGTCTTGCATGGACTCTCCTGGGGATGATTGCGGTTGATGTTGATATGGAAATAAAAATAATATATGCTATGTTAGCAACCCCCATTATTGAAATAAAACAGGTAGATCACATGAAATTTAGACCGTGTATTGATTTGAAAGATGGCCGGGTTGTACAAATCGTGGGGGACACGTTGCGCGATGGGGAAACCCAGCGCGCGGTGACGAATTTTGAGACCGAACGCTCTCCTGCGGATTATGCACGGCTGTATCGCGAGGATGGATTTTGGGGCGGCCATGTGATTGCGCTTGGGCCGGGCAATGAAGCGGCGGCGTTGGAGGCTCTGGAGGCGTTTCCCGGGGGTCTGCATATGGGTGGGGGTATCACGCCACATAATGCGGAAAAATTTTTGCGCGCGGGTGCAAGTCATGTGATTGTGACGTCTTATGTTTTCCGCGATGGGCAAATTGATATGAGGCGGTTGGATGAGATGATACGGGCTGTGGGCAAAGAGCGTTTGGTTCTGGATTTGAGTTGTCGAAGGCGCGGTGATGATTATGTTGTTGTAACGGATCGCTGGCAAAGATTCACGGATGTGACTGTCGGTGAGGAGACTTTGAGTGCGTTGGCCGGTTATTGTGCTGAGTTTTTGGTGCATGGAGTTGATGTAGAGGGCAAACGCGCAGGTGTAGAAGAACCTCTGGTGGAATTATTGGGCAAATGGTCACCCGTGCCGGTAACTTATGCAGGTGGCGTGCGAGAGCTATCGGATATGCACCGCGTCAATGTGCTGGGCCAGGGTCGGGTAGATCTGACTATTGGCAGTGCGCTGGATATTTTTGGGGGCGATGTGGCGTATCGCGATGTTGTGGCATGGGCGAGGGGGAAGAGTGAAGTGTGAAGAAAGAAGTGAGAAGTGTGAAGGGTGAAATGGTAGGGGCGAGGCAGGTCTCGCCCATCATCACGGCAGGGTTATGGATCGTTTTAAGGACATAGGAGAGTTCGGATTTATTGATCGCATTGCCGCGCACGCACAGCGCAATCGGGTTCTGTGTGGAATCGGAGATGACTGCGCGGTTATGGCTGCCGGTCAGGAGCGCGTGCGATTGGTGACGGTTGATGCGATGGTTGAGGGCGTGCACTTTCTGTCGCAGGCACCGCCAGAAGGCGTGGGGTACAAATTACTGGCTGCGAGTTTATCCGATGTGGCTGCTATGGGCGGGAAACCAACAGATGCTGTTGTGGCGGTTAGTGCGTCGGGTGATTGTGATGTGGGTTATGTGGATCGAATTTACAACGGGCTTTTTGCCTGTGCAGATCGGTTTGATGTGGCTGTTGTGGGGGGGGATACAACGCGCACGTCTGGTGCGCTGGTTTTGAGTTTGACGCTTACGGGTGAGATGGCGCGAGATCAGGTGTGTTATCGGTCTGGGGCGCAAGTGGGTGATGCGGTCTATGTATCGGGGACGTTGGGCGATGCTGCAGGTGGTTTGGGGGTGGTGTTGGGTGATGTGGATCTGCCGGGCAAGGTGAGAACCGCGTTGTTACAAAGGCACTATCGACCCGAGCCACGGTTGAATTTGGGACAGGCATTGGCGAAGACAGGTGCGGTGACAGCGATGATCGATGTGTCGGATGGATTGGGTTCGGATTTGAGCCATGTTTGCCGGCAAAGTGGCGTGTCGGTTGTGATTCGGGCAGCGACGATTCCCATGTCGCGGGCGTTTATAAAATTTTGTGAGGTGAGTGGTGAAAAAAAATTAGATCTGGCACTTACTGGAGGGGAAGATTTTGAGTTGCTATTTTCTGTGTCTCACACACAGGTCGATAAGGTTGAAGCACTGGCAGAGCAGTATTCTATTTGTCGCATTGGCGAGGTTGTAGCTGGCGATGGTCGTGTGATGATAGAAGATGGGGATGGAAAGCGCGTGCTATTGGAAGAGTTGGGATATGATCATTTTGGGGAAGTGTGAAGTATGAAGTGTGAAGTATGAAGTGTGAAGTATGAAGTGTGAAGTATGAAGTGTGAAGTATGAAGTGTGAAGTATGAAGTGTGAAGTATGAAGTGTGAAGTATGAAGTATGAAGTGTGAAGTATGAAGTGTGAAGTATGAAGTGTGAAGTATGAAGTGTGAAGTATGATGAGGCACCAGCCTTTGGGCGGTGTTGGGTGGACTTCTAACTTCTAACTTCTAACTTCTAACTTCTAACTTCTAACTTCTCGTGACCACGCGTTGTCGCTGGCGTTTTTTTTCTGAACGCTGGCGTTTTTTTTCGAGGCGTTTTTCGATTGAAGATCGGTTGGGGCGGGTTTTGATGCGCGGTTTGCGCTTTTTGTTGCGTTCGTTCAAGCGGTTTTGCAAACGCTCGAGAGCGAGTTGTTTGTTGCGGTACTGTGAGCGGTGTTCTGTGGCGATGACCGTAATACCCGTGGGTATGTGGGTCGCGCGTACGGCGGTTTCAACTTTGTTGCGGTGTTGACCGCCAGGGCCAGACCCGCGCATGGTTTGAAATTGGACATCCTTCAAGAGCGCGTTTTTGTCGGTGTTTTTAGGCATTTTGGATTATAAAAAATAAGCGGTCAGTTTTTAACGATCACCCCATGAGACGTGATGGCGCAAAACTGACCGCTGAATTTTAATGACCTCTCAGGCCAGTCCTGCACGGCGAAGGGCGTCGGCCATGGCATTGTCGCTTTGAGACTCTTGCGTTTGTTTGGACTTAAATGCGGCCATGTCCTCAATTTCAGCCGTTTGCCTATCTTGTTCTTCAACGGCGCGCATCGAGAGTGAAATGCGCCTTTTACCCGAATCGATTTCGCGGATCAAGGCTTTGACTTCTTGACCAACTGAAACGACTTCGCTGGGGTTTGAGATGCGTTTTCCCGAAACGAACTGCGAGATGTGGATCAGCCCCTCAATACCGGGTTCAATTTCGACAAAGGCACCGAAATTTTGGATTGAAACGACTTTGCCGGTGATGATGCTGCCCGATTGGTAGCGCTCTGCTATTGTATCCCAGGGATCTTTTTCCAATGCTTTGATGGAGAGCGATATGCGCTCATTTTTTTTGCCCAGATTCTTGAGGCCGATTATTTTCACGCGCACTTCTTCGCCTTTTTTTAAGACACTGCGCGGATTTTCTACGCGGGTGTGGCTGATTTCCGAGACGTGTACCAGACCTTCAACGCCTCCGAGGTCAACAAAAGAGCCGAAGCGTTCTATGCGTGTAATGGTTCCCGTTCTTTCTTCACCTTCTGAGAGTTGTTGGCGCATCTCATCGGCTTTTTTGCGGTTTTCTTCTTCCAGATAAGCGCGGCGTGAAACGACGACATTGTTGCGTCCCCGCAGTTCAACAATTTTGAAGTTGTGGGTTTGGCCCGCATACGAAGCTGGATCGTCGCAATATCCCGTGTCGATTTGTGACATGGGGCAGAATGCGCGAAGGCCGCCGATATTCACCACAAGGCCTCCGGTATTGAAGCCGGTGACTTTGCCGGCGATGGGCATGTCGTTTTGGTGTGCTTGACGCAGGAGTTGACGGCTGGAAACGCGTAACGAAAATGCCAGGCGTATTTCGCCATCGGTGCTGGCGACAAAGGCTTCGATAGTATCGCCAGTTTTGTATTTTAATTCGCCCGATTCGTCGCGTAGTTCCTGGATGTCTATTGATGCTTCACTGCGTCCGCCAAAGTCGATAAAAGCTGTGGAGTCACCGATTTCGCGGAGGGTTCCGGTGACTTTTTCGCCGGTAGAAACTTCGCGATGACTCTGCTTATCGCTTTCTTCGAGCAATGTGGCAAATTCGGTATCAGGTGTGTCTTCGGCGTATTTTTTGTCGAGTTCTTCGACAGTGGGCGCGTCGTCTGAAGGGGCATTGGCTGGTGTATCGCCAGCCGTTTCGCGTGTTGTTTCGGGGGTGCTCATAGTTTGTAACCTGTGGAATCGTTTTTGAGGGATGGAGGTTGTTAGGCAGAATAAAGAATTTATAAAGGATATAAAAAATAAGCAACCAAATTTTCCTCCTCAGGTGAGCGTTTAAATTCATCTCGATCTTGTGCCTGCCAAAAAAAAGTAACATTTTGATCTGTGTGATGTGTTAAAAAATAAAGCGATGGGTTGTTTATGGACGTCGAATTGTTATATCAAAAATACGGTCCCATGGTGTTGCGGTGCTGTCGGCGGTTGTTGCGAGATGAAGATCGCGCCATGGATGCCATGCAAGATGTTTTTGTGCGGGTATTGCAACGCGGGGATCATTTGAAAGTGACCTATCCGTCGAGTTTGCTATATCGCATTGCGACCAATGTGTGTTTGAATCGCATTCGAGACCAGCGGCTCGATCTGCCGGGTGATGAGAAGTTGATACACATTGCTGGGATTGAAGATATGGAATCGCGGTTGGATGCTCGGGCGATGCTGGACCGGCTTTTTGCCCGGCACAGAGATTCGACGCGAACAATTGCGGTTTTACATTTTGTGGATGGGTTAACATTGGCAGAAGTCGCTCGGGAGGTTGGGATGTCGGTTTCTGGGGTGCGAAAACGGTTGCGGAGGTTGAGAGAATCGCTGGAGAAGCTGGAGGAACTATGACGAGGCGACGCGATATTTCCGATTGGAAGCTGGAGCGTTTTCGGCTAAATGAATTGCCGGACGAAGAAATGAGAGCCATTCAAAAGGTGCTGGATGAGGATCCGAATTTGAGAGCGCGTCTGGAGGCACTGGAAGGGTCAGATCGAGAAATTCACGCGTCCTATCCGACTGATTGGGTTGCGCGGCAGGTTGCGCGCCGGTCGGAGAGGCGAGGGGTGCCGAGTATATCGCGGTTCGGTCCGCGTTTGGCATTGGCCGCGGTGGTGTTGCTCGCCGTTGTTTTTTCGATCTATTTGCCGGGGCCTGAAGTGCCACCAGCCTGGGATCGGAAAGGCATGGATGGCATTCGGTTAAAAGGCGTAAAGCCGGATTTGTTGTTGTATCGAAAAAGAGTGTCTGAGGTTGAACAATTGGCGGATAGCAGTGTGGCTTATGCAGGCGATTTGATTCAGATTTTTTATCGCGCAGCGGGCAAGCCTTTTGGGGTGATTGTGTCTGTGGATGGGCGCGGGACTGTGACGCGGCATTTGCCCGCAGCGGGAACGAGATCCGTGCGCTTGATACAGGGCGATCCCGTGCCGCTGGATTATTCTTATGAATTGGATGATGCCCCAAAGTGGGAGCGGTTTTATTTTTTGACAGCAGATACGTCTTTTGACGTGCGCGATGTGGCGCAAGCGGCAGAGGGCGGTCCCGATTCATTGAGGGTGGGAAGAGAAATTGAGCAATTTGCCATTACGCTTTACAAAGGGGGCAGGTGATGTTGCGTCGATGGATAATATTGTTGGGGATTGGGCTGCTGTTATCCTTCAGTCCGTAAAACCCACAGCCTTTAGGCGTGGGTCGCATGGCGAAGGGCTTAAGGTTTGGGGTGCTTTAGCTCGCGGGGGTGTGGTGAAAAACCTTGCTAAAAGCATCACGATTTGAGTATATTATCAATGTCCACTGAAAAGAAAACCAATAGCATTTTTTGTGTCTATAACAGCCCGTTTTGGTCTGATAGCTATTGGCTTTCAGTGGACAACCAGAGCGGGCTGTTTCTTTGGTGGTTGTCCATGTATTTGACCTGCAAATACAAGCTGTATAGTCGGTGTGATCGCAACAAATATCTCCACCGAGATATAGACGCCTTTGCTGGTGTGTATAACCACTTCATTGCGTTGCACAAGCGGTACTATCGCATGTTCGGCAAGTATCCGAGCAAGTTCACATTGATCAAGCATTTGACAAAGCTGAAGAAGACCGCCCGCTTTGCTCATTGGTGCTTGTTGCCGTCTCAGGCATTGCAGAATGTGATTGAGCGCATAGACTTTGGCTATCAGAAGTTCTTTGCCAAAGACAACAAGCGACCACCACAATTTCGTAGCTGGTTCAAATACAAGTCCTATACACTCAAGCAAGTGGGCTACAAATTTCTTGAAGGCAACAAAGTGCGTATAGGTAAGCGAGTCTTCAGATACCACAAAAGCAGAGACTTCGATACAGACAGTATCAAGGCGGTCACAGTCAAGCGTGACCGCGTAGGTGATTTGTGGCTGTGTGTTGTTGCTCTGGCAGGAGGTATCAAGCTGGACATTGCCAAGACGGGTAAAACCGCAGGCTTTGACTTCGGCTTGAAAACATACCTCACTGCCAGTGACGGCACACAAATACAATCGCCTTTGTTCTTTTCTCGTAATTCTCGTAAGGTCAAGCGTGCCAACCGCAACCTGTCTCGCAAGCAGAAGGGCAGCAACAACCGCCACAGAGCAAGATTAACTCTTGCCAGGGTGCATAGGCGTGTTGCCAACCAGAGGCGAGAATACCACTGGTGGCTTGCCCACCACCTTTGCAAGCAATATGACGTCATGTGCTTTGAAAAGCTCAATATCAAAGCCATGCAAAGGCTATGGGGCAGGAAAATTAGTGACCTCGGCTTCTTTGACTTCTTGGCCACACTCAAGTATGTCGCACAAAAGACAGGCAAAAAGGTTGTGCAACTCAACCAGTGGTTGCCTACTTCTAAGACCTGCTCCGCTTGTGACACGGTCAAAGAAGACCTTGAACTACGAGACAGAACATTCCGTTGCGATTGTGGTTTCGTCATAGACAGAGACCTCAACGCAGCAATAAACATTCACAGGTGGGGACATCCACCTTTGGAGGAGGCGACGTAAGACATAGCTCGTATAGTATGCTGTCGCTGTTGATACCACAATCCTCGCTGAAGCACCGAGAATCCCACAGGCTTTAGCTGTGGGAGTATGTCAAGGATTGAATGCTTATGAGGGAGATCGCATGGTGTTGTTTAATGCGATTTATTGGGTTGATGGCGAAGCTCATTTCAGGGATGATTGGCCTCTGGATGATGTTGGCATCGGTGTATTTTTTGATGCGGGTAAGGCGTGGTTTTCAGACTGGGAGCCTGCGGGAACGCGGGTTGTAACGAATGTGGGATTTGGATTAAAGACCGATAATTTGCGCGTGTTTTTTGCCGTCCGCTGGATGCGAATGATCCGGTTGATTGGCGGGTGTGGGTGCGGTTTCGCAGGGCATTTTAGATTATAGCACAGAATCTCTCGGGTAGTCGTCAAAATAGGCTTTCTGGTACTCTGGGTTCTGGTGGCGATACACTGGTGCAATTGCGTGCGATAAATGGAAATGTGAGCTTGTGGAAGTTGCAGTAAAGGCGAGGTGACAGATGGACGTACATCTGTCTAAAGATGATGCTTTTCTTTTTTGCCTATTCCTGTTATGTTATTAGCGAATACCGCCATAAACGCTAATAAGCATTATTCTTATTTCATTTTTGAAAATAAGGGGGGATTGTGGCACCTGGCATTGATGGAAAACGCCAACCCCATGGTCGTCTGGTTCAATGTTCAGGCGGTTACTACGCGTTTGTCCCGGCACCCCTTCCACCGCCAATTGCCTGGGATGATGAACTCGTCACTGCACTTTCCCGCGCTGACCGGGCGATAGGTCGGCTCGCTGGCGAAGGCAGGCGGATGCCGAACCCGCATCTCTTCATCAAGCCATTCCTGCACAGGGAAGCAGTGCTGTCGAGTCGCATTGAGGGCACCCGGACGACTCTGGGCGAATTGCTCGCTTCACAGGCCGGAGCAAGGGTCGCGCAGAATCCTGCGGATCTGCATGAGGTCACCAACTACGTCGTCGCACTGGAATACGGCATACAGCGTCTGAATACGCTGCCTCTGTCGCTGCGTCTCATTCGAGAAATCCACGAACAACTTATGCGCGGCGTACGGGGTGACACAGCTACTCCTGGCGAGTTTCGAAAAAGTCAGAATTGGATCGGTTCGCCTGGAAGTAGTCTGGTCAATGCGATTTACGTGCCTCCACCTGCTGATAAATTGATGGAATGTCTTTACGCCTTCGAGTACTTCCTCCACGACGATACACTGCCTCCCCTGGTGCATGCTGCGCTTGCCCATTCTCAGTTCGAGGCCATTCACCCGTTCCTGGACGGGAATGGGCGCGTTGGACGCCTGCTTATTACGCTCCTGCTTGTCGAACAGGGGGTCATGCCCTCACCGCTTCTGTACCTGAGTGCTTATTTGGAAGCCACGCGCCAGGAGTACTACGCACGGCTGTTGGCAGTAACTCAAAATGGGGAGTGGGAAGCATGGCTGATATACTTCCTACGAGGTGTGGCGATCCAGGCCGAAGATGCTATTGGTCGGATTCAACGCATTGACGAGTTGTTCCAGCACTGGTCGGAGCAACTCGCCGGAGTCCAATCGGGACAACCAGAGAAGGTGTTGGAGTTGTTTGTCGAAAATCCCTTCTGGACTGTGAGCAAAATTGCAGAAACGCTCAAGGTCGCCTATACCACGGCTCGGCGTGCTCTGGATCGGCTGGAGGCAGCAGGCATCGTTATGTCTGTTGGGACGGCTAAGCGCAACCGGGTGTACTATGCGCGAGCCATGCTTGAGATCTTAGAGGCACCGTACATTGAGGGGCAGGATGACTCCGAAGGGGGAGATGTTAATGTGAAGGGTCATTAATCAGACGGCGAACGACTTCGGCGGGGTCGCCAGTGAGGGCAAGCAGGTCCATCTGTCGTTGTGCCCAGGTGGGTTGGTGCGCGATGTCGAGGACGTGTTTGAGATAGGGTACGCAATTGAGCTGTTCGGCCATGGGGAGCAGTTTTTCGACGAGTTCTTCGGTTATTTGTGGGACGGATTTGAGGTCGTGAGAGGTGGAATCAACCAGTTGTGCTGCGATGCCGTATCGCGAGGCATGCCACTTGTTTTGACGGATGAGCATAGGGTGGCTGTCGTGTTGATAAATTCCCCGGTCAATTTCGTCGGACAGGTTGCAAATTAAACACTGTATGAGTGCGACCAATCCCAATGTGTCTTCGAGAGTGCCAGGGATGTCGCAAATGCGGACTTCAACGGTGCCAAATGCGTGGTGGGGGCGCACGTCCCACCAGATTTCGCGGATGGATTCGATATAGCCGGTGTCGATGAGGTGGTTGATGAGCCAGACATATTCGCTCCAATTGCGCATTAAGGGGGGCAGCCCAGCAGTGGGGAGGCCCTCCATTATTTTTGATCGCCACGAGTGCAAGCCCGTGACCCGACCCTCCCAGAATGGGCTGTTGCAAGAAAGCGCCAGCAAGACGGGCAAATAGCGCAGTATTCGGTCGCAGATCATTATGGCTTTGTCGCCGCTGTTGACGCCCACGTGTACGTGGAGGCCAAATGTGACCAGTTGTCGGGCGGTGTCCTGGAGAAGGTTGACGAGACCCATGTATCGGTCATTGGGTGTGATTTTTTGTTCGCGCCAGGTGGAGAATGGATGTGTGCCCGACCAGTAGAGTTGAACATTCTCGGCGGCCGCTACGCTGGATAATACCTGGAGTTTGGGCTTGAGGTCGGCTTCTACGTGGCTGACACTTTCACATATATCGGTGTTGATTTCGACATAACACTGCATCAATTCGGGCTTGATTTTGTCGGCATATTCGTCGGGAATGCGATTGAGAATCGCGGCATTTTTGCTGCACAAAGCCATGGTGTTGGCATCGACCAGAGCCAGTTCTATTTCCACGCCAAGGGTGGGTTGATTACTGGGATTAAAATCAAGCCGGGTCATGGGCTGTCTCCATTCTTTTTTCGCGATGGAGCGAAATAGTTGACGATGCTGCGCGCGAGTATTTTGGCGCCTATGACGAGGGCGCGTTCATCGATGTCGAAGTCGGGGGCATGCAGGGGCGGGGCACTGCCTCCGGCGGGCATGCATCCCAGGCGAAACAAGCTGCCGGGCACATGGTCGAGATAATTGGCAAAGTCTTCTCCCCCCATGCTCGGTCTGGCGATGGTTTGAACGTGTGTTTGGCCCAATAGATCGATGGCATTTTGGCGGATCAGTTCGGTGAGTGCGGGATCGTTGTTGACCGATGAGGGACCGGTGAGAAAGCGAACATCGATTTCCGTGTCGGTGAGATTGGCTATGCCATTGGCTATTTTGAGAATGTGGTCCATGGCATGGGCTTGAGAACTGCCACTGAGGGTGCGAAGGGTGCCGCGAAGCAGAGCCTGGCCGGGTATGACGTTGGGATTTTCGCCTGCAGAGATATGCCCAATTGATATGACAATCGGGTCGTAGGTATCTACATTGCGAGGCAATGATTGATAGAGTGCAGTGATGACCTGAGCAGCAGCGACGATGGGGTCTCGCGTTTCCCGGGGACGCGCAGCATGACCGCCCCGGCCCTGGATGCAAATTTCTATTTCGGCACAATTGGCTGTGAGTACGCCCTTGCGTGTGCCCACAGTACCTGCTGGTCGCGAGGGATCGAGGTGAAGACTGAGCAGGCCACAGACGTTTTTGAGGGCTCCAAAGGCGATCATGTCTTTGGCGCCGCGATTGGTTTCTTCAGCAGGTTGAAAGATGGCGCGCCAGTGTACAGGCCACGGCAATACCCGGTCGCATTCCAGAAGGCCCAGAACAGCACCGAGCACGGTGGCTGTATGACCATCGTGTCCGCAGGCGTGCATCACGCCTGGTACGCGACTGCGGTAGGGTACGTTTTTGGCATCTTGTATGCGAAGTGCGTCGATATCGGCTCGCATGCCTATACGCGTTTTTTTCAATGTATTGTCGGCTATAACGCCACAACCTCTGGGTCCCGTCTGTATATGGCATCCGGTCTGTTGTAACAATTTGACGAGATAGCGCGTGGTTTCCACTTCTCGCCCGCTGGGTTCGGGATACATGTGCAGATCGCGGCGGACGCGTACAATTTTTTTTCGCTGAGCGTCAATGGCACGGTCGAGTTTTTGTGTCCATTTATTGGGCATATACCTTAAAATAGGAATTATTTTTTTTTGCGCTATAAATTGTTTCGGTCGGTTCGCCTGCCCCTGAATGCCTATTTCCACTTGACTTCGCGTCGTGTATGGTTGAAATTAGACGGGCATTTTAATTTTGTAGGCTAAATAATCGGGAGATATTTCTATAAGGAGTGTATTATGTGGCGCCGACAAGAAGTGCATCGCGACTTTTTCTGGATAGGGCTTGCTGTTGGTCTTGCTCTTGGTGTTCTCGCTATTCTGGGATTTTTGTTGAAAACGGAAGCAGGGCAAAATACGCGCTCGCGCCTGGGAGAGGCCGTTCAGCGCGTGCGTAGCCGTTTTAATGGTTCCGCAAAATCTCAGGAATCACCTGCTGAAGCGGGATATATAGATTAGAAGAATTTCAGGATGGGTGTGTTTCTGGATTGAACGACCCGAATAGAGAGGTGAGACGCGAGAAGTAAGACGCGAGAGCGTTTTTACTTCTTGCGTTTTTGTATCTGATGAATTTGCTTTCCAAACCCGATGGCTATCCCATTTATGCCGTTGTGGAAAATGTTCGTTCACTGTTTAATGTGGGCGCGATTTTTCGCTCGGCAGATGGGATTAATGCATCGGGGATTTATTTGACGGGGTTTACGGGATGTCCCCCGCGCAGGGAAATCAGTCGCGTGGCGTTGGGCGCAGAAGAGGCCGTGCCCTGGCATTATGAACGGGATACGGAAGAGGTAATTGGCGATTTGCGCTCACAAGGTGTTCAGGTGGTCGCATTAGAGCAAACGCCAGATAGTGTCGATTTTCGAACCTTTTGCTATCGCTGGCCGGTGGCTGTGATTTTGGGCCATGAAGTGACGGGCGTGCGTCCTGAGACACTGTGTTTGTGCGACGGCGTTGTACATATTCCAATGTTGGGAACAAAAGTGTCTCTAAATGTGTCTGTAGCTGCAGGGGTTATGCTTTATGAATTGTTGTCCGTTTTTGAAGGGCAACGAGATAGGGAGTGATATACTTTTGGGACGTGGGGTTGAGCGGACTGGCTACTGACAATTGAGAAAGGATGTATCCCGATGAATTTACGCTTTTGCGCTGTGCTGTGTATGCTTATGGCCCTGAACGGAGAGGAACTGCGGGCTGAAACGCGCGTGTTTTGGGTAGCTGACGGCCCTATGGGATCGGATTTTGATGGCGATGGCAAGGTGACGTTTACCGATTTTTTGCACTTTGTCAATAGTTTTAATGCGGATCCTGAAGATGAGAGTTATGATCCCCGCACGGATTTGAATGAGGACGGGGTCACGAATTTTAACGATTTTTTGGCATTTAGTTCTTCTTATGGTCAAGCGAAGACACCTGCCGAATCGAGCGGAGATCGATATATTATTTATGTGGCGGATGTAGATGATAGTTCGGTTATGGCACTGGATTCTGATTCACATCTGATACTCGATTATATGCCCTATCGCGGTCCGGGTGGGGTAATGGTGTCTGCCGATCAGCAGTCGATTTATGTGTCGGAGGTGTTTGGCTTTTTCAAGATGGACACGCGCCATCAGGTGGAGTTTAGCGTGCCTGTTGAATCGCGGGGTAAAGCGGTACTGAGTCTCGATCAGACGCGGGCTTATGTGACCGATCAAGTACAGGATCTGGTTCGCGTAGTGGATGTAGTGAATGGCGTTACCGTAGATTCTATTCTGGTGGGCAATCGACCATTTGATGTCGCGCTCGCGCCCGATGGCACAAAGTTGTATGTGGCAAATCTAAATGATCGAAATGTGGTTGTTGTCGATCTGGCAACGATGACGGTTACGGCGAGGATAATTATTGGTGATTTTACGGGGGAGATAGCAATTACGCAGGATGGAGCGCGCGCTTATGTGACAAATTTGACGCGCGGTGTGATTTCTGTTTTGGATCTCAATACCAATCAGGTGGTGGGCGCGCTTCAGATTGATCAGGGGTCTTCGTTTGGTGCAGAGTTTTCGCCCGATAAAAAGTTATTGTACGTGAGCGCGGAGGGCGTGTTGTTGGAAATTGATGTGGAGCACAATTTGATTGTTCGCACATTGCGACTGGGAAATGATTCGACGGTGCTCGGGGTTTCGCCCGATGGCTCTCGAGCTTATGTTGCAACGCTTGTGCAACAGGCTGGGGGACCGGGACTTACAGTGGTGGATTTGAATGAGTGGCGAATTCTCGGGCGGTTACGGGGATTCTTTTACCCGAGGGAGATCGCGTTTCGGACTGTGCCGAGGATTACGGGATCTCAGTGAGGCGAGTGAGCAGTTTTATCTATGGAGAAAGCGACCTTAATGGTCGCTTTTTTTATTTGGTATCATCAGGTCGAGACATTCTGACATGAGGTGATTGATGCGTTCAAACTCGTGTTGATCTGTCAGTATTTCGCAGGCGGGCTGAATATAGGGCGCATCGACGATTTCGTCTCCACAGTTATCGATCAATGCCCGGGCTGCGTTGGGCGTTGTTTCCAGGTGGAATTGCAATGCGAGGATCTGATCGCCTACCGAGAATGCCTGATTCTCACAGGCATGGCTTTTGGCGAGATGAGTCGCGCCAGTGGGGAGGTCATAAGTATCGCCATGCCAGTGAAAGACTTTGCCAGCCTGTGCGAGTAACGGCCCGATTTTTTCATGCGTTTGCACGCCTTCAATGGGAAACCAGCCGATTTCTTTGTGGTTATTTGGATAGACTTTGGCACCGAGTACGTCGGCTATGAGTTGGGCACCCAGGCAGATGCCCAGTACATGTGTATCGGTATCCATCGCCTGTTTCAAAAATTCCTTCTCTCGTATGAGCCAGGGGCAGTCGCATTCGTCATAGACGCCCATAGGTCCCCCCATGACGACCAGCAGGTCTATTTCATCGGCTGATGGCAATGCCTCGCCGGCAAAGAGACGCGTGCGTGAGATTTGAGCACGCCGCGTTTTTGCCCAGGATGCAATGCTACCCAGCCCTTCGAAGGGCACGTGCTGGAGATAATGTAGTTTAAGAGATGTCAACGGGTTGTTGTGTTTTCATGGATTCGTAAATGGCGTCCATGGTTTTCATGTTGCCAATGCTGTTTTCGGGCGGGATGCGGTGCGCTTGTCCGGTGTCGAGGCAGTCGCACAAATGGTGGAGTTGATTCAGGAATTGGAAGATGGGTTCAAATTCATGGGTTTCAATGCCATCGCGGGTGTGAACTTCGAGGGTCGTGGGCTGGTTTTCGTTGTTCCAGGCGCGTTCTGTTCGCAACATGCCATCGATGCCGGAGATTTCAAAATATTGTGAGGAGGCCATTTTGAAGCTAAAGGTGAGTTGTGCGGTGACGTGATTGGGAAATTCGTAGATGGCGATAATTGTTTCATCCACTTCGCGACCAAATTCTCCCGTGGCATAGACGCGGATGGGATCGGCGTTGGCTATGAAGCGGGCGTGATGGGTATTGTAACACCCCAGATCATAGACTGCGCCACCGCCTTTTTCTTTGTTGAAACGCCAGTTGAGTTCGGGTTTTCGGCGGTCTCTTGAAACACCCGTGCAAAAGGTGCTGCGAATATTGATCAGGGGGCCAATTTTTCCACTGTCGAGAATTTCTTTGGCTTTGAGATGTAAGGGGTGATGGCGGAATTTGAAGGCTTCGGCGAGGAGGATATTGTTGGCTTTGGCGCAGGCGACCATTTCGCGGCATTCTGCAGCGGTTTGTGTGATGGGTTTTTCACAGAGGATGGCGCGAACTTTTTGCGATTTTGCAATTTGATTGCTCAGGCTGGCGTGAAAGCGGCCCCATGTGCAGAGGATGGCGATGTCGAGGTTTTCATTGTCGAGCATCAGGTCGAGATCTGTATAACCTTTTCGGACGTCAAATTCGCCGCGGTATCTCTCAACCGCTTCGGGCAAGACATCGCAGACTGCAACGATTTCTGCGCGGTCAGATTGTGCAGCCGCCCGACCATGAGCACGCGAGATACCGCCAGCACCAACAATTCCAATGCGATAAGACATGTGAAACTCCTAAAAAAGATCCTCAGGCCAATGTATCCAATATATGTCGCGCAACAGATTTAGCCAGTATGGCAGAGCCTTCTTTTGAAAAATGCACATTGGCGGGGAGTTGTATATCGTCAAGGCGTTCTATAGCATATCCATAGAGATTATGTGTGGGAATGCCGTGTGCCTCCATGACTTTTTGTGCGATGGCGTTGTATTCAACTTCGTCGCCGGGTTTGCGAAAGGACGCGCCTTCGGGAACCGGTGTGGTGGCACACCAGATCAGTTTGGCACCGGTTTGTTTGAGGCGTTTGACGAGGGAGTCGAGGTTTTGTTCGTATTGGTCTGCGGGTACTTGATGTTGGCCCTGCGGGGGATCGACGCGCTCACCCTGTTCTGTCATATAGACGATGTCGTGTAATCCCCAGTTGAAGTGGATGACATCCCAGGAACCGTCACCGAGCCAGTTTTCGATTTCTTCTGTGCCGCGCTTTGTCGGGCCGCAGTTGGTGAGCGGGCGGTGGAGATTGGCTTTGCCTTTGAGTAATTCGCGCACAGATAGGGTATAACCGATAGAGATGGAGTCCCCTATAATCAGTACGCGAGGAAGGCTGGGGTCATCTTCAATGGGTTCAAATGCAGGGTTGTTGTTGGGAGGCATGAGGTTCTCCTTTTTATATGGGCTTATGCATTGTGCCAGGCGTCTTCCCAGGGCGTACCTTCGAGCGATTCTGCGGCGATATCTCGGGGATCGCGTTTGAGCACTTGTTCTTTATATTTTTTGATGCTCAGTTTGTCGGACGATAAGGAGGTTTCTTTGCCGATGGCGCGGGTAAATGCTTCGGCGAAAGTTTCGATGCTGTCTTTTTCATCGTCGGGCAAGCGTTTGGGCCAGGGGCCGTCGTTGAGGTTGACCGTGCGGCATTCTTCTTCTGTGGGAATGCGGGCTGGACCGGGATATGAGCGCAGCCTATCGCCGTCAAGTGAATTACTCAGGCCGTGCTGGCGTTCCCAGGCGATGATTTGATTGCGAAATTTTGCCGCCAGTGCGGGGCGTTCGGCGATGAGGTTGTGCTGTTCGTGTGGATCATTTTCAAGGTCGTAGAGTTCTTCGATTCCGCCGTGGGCAAAGAAGGCATATTTGTGTTTCTGGTTGCGCGCTGAAATCCAGCGTCTTTTGCCCTTGCCGTAGTCTATAATTTCTAATTCTCGAGGCTGGGACAGGCCGCCACCTGTTGCGCTCAGGAGATTCGCCCCTGGCAATGGGCCATGTTCTTCTGGGTACTGGAGGCCGAGTTCTTCAATGAGGGTGGGAAAGAAGTCGAGCAGGCTGACGAGGTCATCGCGTTGTTGCCCCGCCTGTGTTTTGCCGGGCCAGCGGAGGAGATATGGAATGCGGACGGAGGATTCATAAGGGCAGTTTTTTTGCGAAAGGCCGTGTTCGCCCATCATTTCACCGTGGTCTGAGACAAAGAGGATGACGGTGTTATCGGATAGGCCGAGGGTTTCGAGTTCATTCAAAATGCGACCGATGCCGTCGTCAACATGGGAGATGAGGCCATAGTAAAGAGCGCGCAGGCGGCGCAGGCGGTCTGGATCGCGATGGGCACCATCCAGACGTCCGCGGCTGCCGTAAAAATTGGGGGGCAGAGTTTCGATAGGGCGGTCGGCAAAGGGCGGAAGTTCCATGTCGGCGGGGTCGTACATGTCGTCGTACGGTTCGCAGGGTGCAAAGGGCGGATGCGGCGATATCCAGGAACTCCACAGGAAAAAGGGTTGATTGGTGCGGTAGCGCGTGTGTTCGCGGAGAAAGTCAATGGATCGGTCGGCGACCCAGGTATTTTTGTGGTGTTCAACAGGTATGCCACAGGTTTGGGGCTGGAAGAAGAGCAGATCGCGGATGCCTTTGGGAAAACGGGTGCGAACACCGTTTTCTCGCAGGTAGCGGAGGTAGTCGTCATTGACCCGGTGATCGATGCATTCTTCCATTGTGAGGAGATTTCGGAAGCCGTAGTGCCGACCGTGAAAGTGCATTTTCCCAATGCCCTGCGTCCAGTACCCGGCGCGCAGAAGAAGCGTCATGATCGTGGGAAGTTCGGGTAAGGGACCAGGTAGCGCACTGTTGTCTGTCCAGTGGTGTCGGGACATTCTGTGACCGGTGATAAAACTCATGCGTGCGGCAACGCAGACGGGGGTGGGCGTGATGGCCTGTGCAAAGCGAATACCTGAACTGGCGAGTGCATCGAGGTTGGGCGTGCGGATTGTTGTATTTCCAGCGCAGCCCATGGCATCTGCGCGCTGCTGGTCGGTCATGAGGACGAGAATGTTGGGGCGATCTGGCATGGTATTAATATGTCGAGTCGAGTCGATAGTTGGGTGCTTCTTTGGTAATGGCGATGTCGTGAACGTGGCTTTCTCGAATGCCGGCAGAGGTGATGCGCACAAAGCGCCCGTTGTTGCGCAACTCGTCGAGGGTGCGCGTGCCACAATAGCCCATACCCGCGCGAAGACCACCTATGAGTTGATAGATAAAACCCGAGAGAGATCCTTTGTAAGGCACCTGTCCTTCAATGCCCTCGGGCACGAGTTTGTTGGTCGCTTCAACTTCGCCCTGGAAATAGCGGTCTTTGCTACCGCGCTGCATTGCGCCCAATGATCCCATGCCCCGATAGACCTTAAAGGTACGGCCCTGATAGATAACGGTTTCGCCAGGGCTTTCGTCCGTGCCTACAAATAGGAAACCGATCATGACCGAATGGGCGCCTGCGGCAATGGCTTTGGTGATGTCGCCAGATTGTGTGATGCCCCCATCGGCGATCAGGGGAACACCGGTTTTGGCAGCGATTTCGGCACAGTCCATAATGGCTGTAATTTGAGGCACGCCAATGCCGGCGATCACGCGCGTGGTACAGATTGTTGCGGGTCCCATACCGACTTTGATGGCGTCGGCACCTGCCGCGGTCAGATCGGCTGCAGCTTCTGTTGTGGCGATATTGCCTGCGATGAGGTCAGTTTCGGGATATTTGCTTTTGAAGCGCTCTACGGCTTCGAGCACGCCGCGTGAATGGCCGTGCGCGGTGTCGATTACGATGACATCTACCCCTTGCTCAATCAGCGCGGCGGTGCGTTCTTCTGCATCCCCATCCACACCCACTGCTGCTCCAACGCGCAAACGTCCGAGATTATCTTTACAGGCGATGGGATATTGGATTTTCTTTTCGATGTCTTTAACTGTAATCAGGCCCTTTAAGACGCCCGCATTATCGATAACCGGCAGCTTTTCTATGCGGTGTTGTTGCAGAATTTCCTGCGCGTCTTCAAGTGAAATGCCCAGTTTGGCTGTTATCAGCCCTTTGGATGTCATGACATCTTTGACTTGACGATTGAGATTTTTTTCAAAGCGCAGATCCCGGTTGGTCAAAATGCCGACGAGGCGGTTGCCCTGGGCGACGATTGGGACACCCGAAATGCGATACTTTTGCATGAGTTCCAGCGCTTCTGAAATGTAGTGATCGGGTGATAGGGTCACGGGATCGACAATCATACCGCTTTCTGACCGCTTGACTTTTTCGACCTCTTGGGATTGCTCTTCAACGGAGAGATTTTTATGGATGATTCCAATGCCGCCTTCTTGCGCCATCGCAATGGCGAGACGCGCTTCTGTTACGGTGTCCATAGCGGCGCTCACCAGAGGGATGTTGAGTTTTATGTTTCGCGTGAGTCGCGTGCCGAGGTCGGTGTCTTTGGGCAAAAATTCCGATTTGCAGGGCATGAGCAAAACATCGTTAAAGGTGAGACCTTGTTTGACAATTTTGTCTGTTGATTTATCCATCACATGTCCTTTCTATAGTGAAGTCGAGAAAGTTGATGAGGATTATTTTCCCTCTTTTGAGTCGAATACAAAAATCCCCTTGACGCAGACACATCAAGGGGATTCAGGAGGCAGGCACAGTTACACACTCCGCTCTGAGGCCTGGCGGCGGTGTAAACCGCCGTTTTTTGCGACAACAATAAGTGTAAAACTTCTGGTGCATGATGGTGGTTCTCCAAATCGCGACTATATTTGCCAAATATACCGCTTCTCTTTTGTTCTGTCAATATGCGTGAAATAGAATTTTGTTCTCAAAGGTCTCTGGAAAAGGGGTTGACATCGGTCTTTACGGCTTATATTTTACTTTTAATTAACTCAAACTTCTAATATTACTCTTAGTTAATTAGTCACCTTACATTTTTAAAACTGAGATAATTAACACTTCTCATAAAACATTGTTGCAGCGTTGGATATACCGGGAACTCTATTGATTTGTATTTCGTTTAATTTGAAGCAGATTTTGGCTTGACAGGTTTTTTTTCATTCATTAGATTCTTCAGCCCTGATACCTGTAATCGCAATGATTTTTGGATATAAATTATTCTCAACAGGGAAACGGCCTGTTATGTGTCGTTTTCTGCGAATTTTCATCCCTATATAGTATGGAGATTGGGACCATGATTTTAAATTGGAAATTCCGATCTGGTTTTTTGGCTTTGTTTGGCAGTTTTTTTATTCTGGGTACAGCGTCACTTTGTTTTGCCGAAGATGGCGAACCCGAGATGACACAGGCGGATTCTCTTAAGAAGGCCAGTCAACACCTGTCTTTTGGTGCTCGATATCTCAAGAGCAAGCAATATGAAGACGCCGAAACACAATTTTTGAAATCATGGGGTTTTAATCCCAAAAGATCAACAACAGCTCGATATCTGGGTAAGTTGTACGAAGAAATAGAAAAATACGAAGATGCGATTCAGTGGTATCAAAAAGCTGTTGAACTTGACCCCAAAAGCAAATACACGAAGATCGCACACATCGCATTGGCACGCATCTATATTATACAGGAACAGCCCGATAAAGCCATTGGGAATTATGAAGCGTTGCTGGGATTTAACCTCACGGCAGAGGAAAAAATTAAATATTATCACGCGCTGGTCAGTTTGAATGTTGAAATAGAAGAGTACGAACAAGCATTGGAGTATGCCAAAAAGTGGGGTGAATTGGCTCCCGATGATCCCGAAGTGCGGGATATGATTGGTAAATTACATCTGCGAACAGGCGGCGAGGACGAAGCTCTGGCCGAAATGGAAAAAGTGCTGGAGATAAATCCCGATGATTATGCTACGCTGGAAAAATTGGCGGGTATGTACGACCGAAGAGGCGATGATGATAAAGCCTTTGATGCCTTTGAAAAATTGTATCAAAATGATGATTCGAGTATCTTCTTTTTGGAAGAGACCATTAAATTGGGCAAGAGGTTGAGTAAATCCAAAAGCTGGGTGGTTGGTCGGCTTGAAAAATTATACGACATGGATCCCGAGAATTTGGGGGTGATCGAAGAATTAGCCGAGTTGACCGGGAGCCTCAAATGGGTCAATAAAGGTCTGAAACAAGACCCAAACAACGGTCTGTACCCCTATATGAGGGGCAACCATTATTTTAACAGGTGGGAAAATTCAAGTGCAAAACAGGATTCGATCAATGCCTTGATATGGTATAGAAGGGCGTTGAAAGACCCGCAGTGGAAGGGCAATGCCAACGCAATGATCCTGACACTTGATCCACCCCTGACAGAAGAAGAAAAGAAGCGTCGAGAATTTTTTGAGGGTAGTAAAAAGAAAAAGGAGGAGGTGGAAACAGAAGGTAAGAAGTAAAAAGGCTTTGTGTTGTTAATCCATTTTTCGCAATTCATAACCTAACCTGGGAGATGTGGCATGGTTGATCTTTTTATTAAAGGCGGAAACTTTATGTATCCGTTGCTGGTGATGTTGTTTTTTGGTGTTGTGGTGATGATTGAGCGCTTTTACACGCTTTTTAAGGCACATATCAATGCCAAAGAGTTTATGGTAGAGCTTCAGGATGCCCTCAAGCAGAATGGGCCAGAAGGTGCTGCCGAGTTGTGTTCCAATACGCGCGGCCCGGTCGCCACGGTGTTGCACGCAGGGCTGTTGCGTTTGGATCGCGGTATTGAACATGTGGAAAAGTCGATTGAAGAATCCGGCGCTATCGAAATGGCGTTTCTCGAGCGTGGTCTCGTGTGGCTTTCCACGGTCGCAAATCTGGCACCTCTTGTCGGCTTCCTTGGCACTGTGTCGGGTATGATCCGGGCTTTTAACGATATTGCCGCTGCTGGCGATGTTGATCCCAGTGTTGTGGCCGGTGGTATTTCTGAAGCTTTGATTACAACAGCTTCGGGCCTGGTGGTTGCTATTCCAGTACAGGCTGCATACAATTTCTTCCTGTCAAAGATTGACAAGATCATCATCGATCTCCAGGAAAGTTCCAATCAATTTGTCGATGACCTGATTCAGTTGGGCTACGGCAAGGAGGACTAAAACATGGCCCTTCAGAGACGCGAAAAATCTTCACCTGAAATCCCCACCGGGTCTATGGCTGATATCGTGTTTTTGTTGCTGGTGTTTTTTCTGGTGACGACCACGATGAACCAGGATAAGGGTATTGGTATGCACTTGCCTCCGCCGGGCGAGTCCAAGAAAATCCAGAAGAAGAACATTTGCAACATCTGGGTCAATGTCAATGGGGATATTCTCATCAATTTGGAACAAAGTGTGCCGTTGAATATGCTTCGAGCAGATATTGAGCAGCGATTGGCGCAAAATGATAAGCTGATCATTTCATTAAAGGCAGACGAAGAAACGCCCTATGAGCAATTCATTGATGTGCTCGACGAGATTAAATTGTCAGGGGCAGATAAAATTTCGCTCGCCTCGCCCAGTGAGTAAGTTCAGGAGGTTTTCATGAATTTTAAGAAAAAAGGTGGTGTCTCACACAGCATCCCCACCGGGTCTATGGCCGACATTACTTTTTTGCTGCTCATTTTCTTTATGGTATCTACGGTTTTTGTCCGCTACCGCGTGACGGGCATTATTATGCCCAAGGCCGAAAAAATCGAAGAACTCAAGAAACGTCGTCACATCAACTATCTATGGGTTTCTGCTGATCGCAAAATCTATATTGACGACAAGCTGGCGAATCTCGATCAGATAGCCGGGATTTTTTACGACCGCCGCCTCAAAGATCCCCGCATGGTCGTATCACTCAAATGTGACTACCGCGCGCCTTATGGATTGATCAGCAGTGTGATGGAAGAATTGCGCAAGGCCGATGCGCTACGCATCAACTTTGCGACCAACCGAGAGGGGTAAGCTATGGCAATGATTCGGGGAAAAGCACCAGAAGCCGATTTGCGACGTTCTTACAATAAGGTTTTTGGATATTGCACATTGATCACGTTTGTCCTGCACACCGCCGTGGCTGTGATTTTTCCAACTTTTGAAGCCTCTGCGAGTGATCGCAAGAAGAAACAGATCATTATTGAAAATGTGGATATTCCAGAAACCCGGCAGATTAAACGTCCACCACCGCCGCCGCGACCTGCTGTGCCAATTGAAACAGAGAGCGACGATGTGCCCGACGACGTGACTATTGAGAGTACAGATCTCGATTTTGACGATGCAATGGTCGATATGCCGCCGCCACCGCCACCGGGTTCATACGAGGAAGAAGAAGAAATCCTCGAGTTTTATATGGTTGAGCAAAAACCAAAAGTCATTCATCAGGTAAACCCTAAATATCCCGAAATCGCCCGCAAAGCCGGGTTGACTGGGAAAGTGTTTTTGAAGTTTTTGGTTGATAAGAATGGTCGAGTAAGCAATGTGAGCATACTTAGAGGTCAAGAAATTTTCCGGCAAGCGGCGATTGATGCTGTTTTGCAATTCAGGTTTGAACCAGCCCAACAAAATGACAAACCGGTTTCTGTTTGGATGACACAGCCGATGTCTTTCCGCTTGAACTGAGGTGGCTATTTTGTTTGCAAAAGGCCATTGTGCAGGGCGTACAATGGCCTTTTTTGTGTAAATATGTAAACAATACTTGACAGATACGCCGAAATTTTACAATATATATTGCCTAATCCGAATTTTAAGTCTTTGTAAAGGTTCAAAATACAGGAGATTTCCCATGCTCATGCGTTCCTTCCTTGCGATGCTTTCACTGTCTGTGTTGGTGGCCGGTTCTGCTCTTGCACAGGGAGTGAGCCCCGAATCAGCGGAAAAGTACAATTCCGGACAGGAGTTATACAAAAAAAGACAGTATCAAAAAGCACTCGTAGCCTTTGAGGAAGCTGTAAAAATTGATGCCAAAAACGCGCAGGCATATCGCGCGATAGGCACGACATATCGAAAGCTTCGCAATTACACAAAGGCCATTGAAGCTTATCAAATGGCGACTTCGATTAAGTCGGATTACGCAGCCGCTTATTTTGAGATGGGCGAATTGCAATTGCAGACCAAAGACTATACAGGTGCCCAGGCAAGTATGAAAAAGGTGCTGGCGATTGATCCCAATTTTGCCGACGGCAAAGCACGGGAAAGGTTAAAGGTGGCTTATCTTCAAGAAGGCACTACATTGTTCAGGCGGCGCAATTACAAGGCAGCCGCGGCTCAGTATGAAAGTGCCACGCAAGTTGATCCTTCGGATGCGACCGTATTTTACAATTTGGGCCTGGCACATAGAAGTGCTCGCAGTGTAAATGCCGCGCGCGAAGCACTTGAAACAGCCATTGAACTGAATCCGAACTATGGCAAAGCTCATCGCGGTTTGGGCGATCTCTTCAGGGCGACCGGAAAAAATAGTAGCGCAGCAAGCGCGTACTTAAAGGCGATTCAAGCCGATGCCAAAGATACGAGGTCTCGTTTGCACCTGGCAGCAGTCTATCAGGCGATGAAGCAAAATAGCAAAGCGATTTCCGTGCTTTCAAAAGCGGCACAGGTTGACCCCAAAAATGCAGATGTTCACACAGCACTTGGCAAAGCCTATGCAGATGGCAGACAGTACACAAATGCTGTCGCTTCCTACAAAAGGGCGTTGGGGATTAAGAATACTCCCGAGGCAAACTATCGGATAGCTGAACCCTATTTTGGACTCAAGCAATACCAAAATGCGATCAGGCACGCCAATAAAGCCGTGTCTTCGTCTAAATGGAGAGTGCCCGCCAATGTCATTCTGGGTGATTGTTATCGAGAGCTTGGCCAAAAAGAAAGAGCGATTTCGCACTACAAAAAAGGGGTCTCTAATCGCCAATACAAGAAATATTGCGAAGACCAGATCGATCGCATCCTCAATCCAATGGGCGGTGGAGAAGAAGAGGCACAGTAAGTAGCGCGGTGATTTTTGATAAAAATAAAAAGGGACTCTTTGTGAGTCCCTTTTTTTGTAGGAGATACCTCCTTTTGTGAAAAAAGATACTTTTTTGTATATCAATGCCTTTTTAATGGATTGTTGTTTTGCCATTGTGGGCGTTTGCGTGCCATTGCACGCCCTGCATTTTGGTGCGACTTATGACGATCTCGGGCACATCAATGCCTGGGGGGCATTGGCTTATACTCTGACCAGTCTCGTGTCGGGACGTCTTGCAGATCGCCTGGGTTATCGTCTGGTTATGACTATTGGGTGTATTTTTCTCGCGCTGGCATTTGTGGGATATATCGGTGTCAATCGCATCTGGCATTTTGTTCTGCTTTCTGTGCTTACCGCTGTTGCTATTGCACATTATTGGCCTCCGATGCAAGCCTATCTTGGACGTGGGAAATCGCGAGACAGGCTGTTACCCGCGTTGGGGCGATTCAATGTGGCGTGGACATTGGGAGTGTGTATTGGTCCGGCCGCAGGTGGTGAGTTGTTTGAATTCCACCCTTTTAGCGGATTTATTCTGGGCGGCTTTTTGGTCGTTCTGCTATTTGTCGGTCTGCTCGTTGTCCCGATTTTGGAATCGGAGTCTGATGTTGCGGATAGACGGACGGTTGCCGCAACGTCGGGATATTTTTTTCCGCTCGCTTTGCTGGCTAATTTTGCAACGTTTTTTGCGATTGGGCTTATACGTGCGCTATTTCCAAAACTGGCGACAGACCTCGACATTTCACCGAGTTTGCTGGGGTATTTGCTCGCGCTGATCGCTGTGACCCAACTTGCGGTTTTTTATTTTATGTCGCGGACAAATCGATGGCAATTTCGCCTTTCACCCATTATTTTTGCTCAGCTTTTGGCCGCTTTTGGTCTCGGTTTGATCGGGATAGGTACAAAGCCGATTGTTTTTGCCTGTGGTTTTTTGCTGTTGGGTGTGCTGATTGGGGTGACGTTTACAGCGAGTATTTTTTACAGTTTATACGCCGAGGGGCCAGGTGGCCGTCGCACGGGTATTCACGAAGCGATTGTGGGGAGTGGATTTTTATTTGGTCCGCTTCTCGGCGGCCTTGTTGCAGAGCATTTCAATGCGCGATTGCCCTATTTGATGGGTAGTATGGTTATTCTGATGACGATTGGTATTCAGTTGTTTATCCACAAAATGAATGCTCCCCTGGAGGATGAATTTGAAAAAGCGTTTTAGTAAAGCCGAGAAAGCCGAAAAAATTGCCGAGATTTTGAACGAGTTGTATCCCGATCCCGAAGGATCGCTGAGACACGGGAGTGCCTATACCTTGCTGGTCGCCGTGTTGTTGTCGGCACAGTGTACCGATGTGCGGGTCAATCAGGTGACGCCCGTTCTGTTTGCAAGGGCAGATACGCCAGAGAAAATGATTGCGCTGTCGGTTGAAGAAATCGAAGGCATTATCCGTCCGTGTGGGTTGGCGCCTCGCAAAGCGCAGGCGATTTTCGATTTGTCCCGTATTTTGCTGGATGAACACGATGGCGAGGTGCCCCAATCTTATGAGGGTTTGGAAGCATTGCCCGGCGTGGGACACAAGACGGCGTCGGTGGTGATGGCTCAGGCTTTTGGCGTGCCAGCATTTCCCGTGGATACGCATATTCACCGTCTCGCCTATCGATGGGGATTGTCCAATGGCAAAAATGTGGTGCAGACCGAGCGCGATTTGAAACGCATTTTCCCCGCGGAAATTTGGAATAAGTTGCATTTGCAGATTATTTTTTTTGGACGAGAATATTGCCCTGCGAGAGGGCATGACCCCCATCAATGCCGCATTTGTAGTGTGTATGGACGCAGGAGTTTGCTTTGAAAGATTGGAGGTGGAAGTGAAGATTCGAGCGATTGCGATTTCGGTTTTTGAGTTGCCTGCCAATACGGGTCGATTTCGGATGGAACAAACCGGTCAGGGTGCCCGCAAGCGATGGGCAAAGCGGGGTACGGGTAAGTCGGCAGAGCATATACACGTTTTGCATGTGAAGACCGACGAAGACATCGAAGGGGTATGTACGGTGGGGGATGCGCGGTACACGACGATGCGCTCTGAAGATCTGGAGCAATTGCGGTTGCTGGCGATTGGCGAAGATCCATTTGATCGGGAGCGGCTCGCGCAAAAATTACACAAAGCGACACGCGGCATGTTCACGCGACCCGGATGGTTTGGTGCTTTTGACAATTGTTTGTGGGATATTGCTGGGAAGGTTGCGGGGCTGCCCATTCACGGTCTGATTGGTCGGGCGCGGTCTCGTTGTGCGGCTTATTACAATTTTAGAAGTGGCTCAAAAGAAGAGGCTGTAGCCGATGCAACAAAGGCAGTGGAACGGGGTTTTTTAGCTGTAAAAGATCACTTTGGGGGTACGGCAGATGAAAATATCGCGTGTTTTCACGCTGTGCGCGATGCGGTGGGAGGTGATGTCGATATTTTGCACGATGCCGCGGGATGTGATTATACGTTGCAAGATGCAATTCGGGTGGGTAAGACTCTAGAGGCGTTGCGGTTTGGATGGTTTGAAGAGCCTTTGGCAGATCGAGATCAAAAGAACTTGCAGCGTTTGTGCGATGCGCTGGATATTCCCATTTTGGCGCCTGAGACTTTGATGCACGATGTAGATTTGAGCGCGCAATGGATTATTTCCGGGGCAACGGATGCCCTGCGCGCCAATGCGCGGCTGGGGACAACTCCGACGTTGAAGTTGGCACATTTGGCGGAGATGCACGGTGCAAATATTGAATTTAATGGACCGGGTGGGTTATTTGGGCTGGTGCATGCACATCTGGTTTGTGCCATATCGAATACGAGTTATTATGAGTTTTTCCCCGGAGGCTCCCGGGATGTGCGCGGTCGTGAGATTGGGTTGCTCAATCCACCATTGCCCGAGAATGGTCATATTACACCGCCCAATAGTCCCGGATGGGGTGCCGAATGGGATTGGGAATTTTTTGAGAAGAAGCGGATTGGGGAGTTGTGATCCGCAGATGGACGCAGATGAATGCAGATAAAAAAGAGGGGCTGGGAGTTGGTTGGGTGGACTGACAACTGACAACTAAAAGGAGATTTTATGGCTTCTGATAAACCAAATATTGTTCTGATTTTGTCCGATGATTTGGGATATGAATGCCTGGGGTGTTATGGGGGTGAATCGTATCAAACTCCTGTGCTGGATGGGTTGAGCAAGGAGGGAATGCGTTTTGACCATGCGTATGTCCTGCCGTTGTGTACGCCGACGCGGTTACAGTTGATGACGGGTAAATACAATTTTCGCAACTGGAGAGCCTTTGGCGTGATGGACCTCCAGGAGCGCACTTTTGGGCATTTGATGAAGGAGGCTGGGTACAAAACGTGTATTTCGGGTAAATGGCAAATGTATAGCTATAATCCGCCGGATTTTGAGCCTGAGTGGCGCGGTAAGGGGCAATTGGCGGAAGATTCGGGTTTTGACGAGTATTGTTTGTGGCATACGGAACATACCGAGGATAAGGGGTCGCGGTATGCCGATCCGGTGATTCAGCAAAATGGAGCGTATTTGGAGGATACAGAGGGCAAGTACGGTCCGGATATTTTTACGGCTTATATTTGTGATTATATCGAGCGACACAAGGATGAGCCGTTTTTTGTTTATTATCCCATGGCGCTGACACACGGCCCGTTTGAACCCACGCCCCATAGTGAAATATGGTCGGAAAACCGACACGATAGCGATGTGAAGTATTTTAAAGATATGGTTGAGTATATGGATGTGGTGATTGGGCGGATTGTGGATAAATTGGATGAACTCGGTTTGAGAGAGAATACCTTGCTTTTGTTTATTGGCGATAATGGTTCGCCCCGTCAGGTGACTTCTATTATTAATGGCCGCGAGTTCCAGGGAGGAAAGGGTCTTTCGACTGATGCGGGTACGCGGGTGCCATTTGTCGCGAGTTGGCCGGGTACGATTCCACCGGGGTCTGTGTGTGATGATTTGATCGATTGTAGCGATTTTGTGCCGTTGATGATGGATATGGCTGGCACGCCTTTGCCCGAGGACGATGTGTTTGATGGGGTGTCATTTTTGCCGCAGTTAAAGGGCGAGGCGGGAACGCCGCGCGAGTGGATTTTTGCCCATCACGATCCCCTGCCCGGATGGGGTAAGGAGGGGTACTATTTAAAGCGATGGGCACAGGATAAACGCTGGAAGCTCTACGATACGGGCGATTTGTACGATGTTGCAGCAGATGAGTTGGAAGAACATCCAATTGTCGATGGAGGCGCAGAAGCAGAGGTAGCGCGACAAAAATTACAGCCTGTGCTGGATCGGATGAAGTAAGCGCGTTTGTTTCGCCGATATTTCCGACTTGACACATTTTGTGTACAGCGATAAAATTACACGCGATCGGAAATCACTTACATCCAAAACAGAAGGTAATCAAAATGGTAGATCGAGAAGAATTTCTCGAGCAAATGCAAGAGAAATTGACAGACGTGGTCAGGCCCTATCAACAGCAGCAAAACCGCCGTCAGCGAATGGCCGATTTTGTGAAACAGTGCATCCGCAGTGCCGGGCGAAATGACTTTTTTCAACTCGACGAATTGCTCAAGTCCAAAATGGCGCGGGATGTGGAAGAAGAAGTGGGACTAAAGGACGGTGCAGAGTTTTTAGATCAATTGCGTACTTATGCGGATGAACAGGTGGAGCGATACCGAATCCAATTTATAGAAGATCTGACGACATTGGCGCGTGAAGCGGAACTTCCAATAGAGGTCGATTTTCCGCGTATTGAGGTGCTCAAAGGCATAGAGGGAGATGTTGACTTTGCACAGCGGAAAACTGTGATCAATAAAAAAATCCTGAAATCCGTTGATCCAAAGCGCATCATTACTGCTCTCCGCAGGGTAAAGCAGCAACTCTATGACCGCCCTTATGATCCACAGGTGTTTATTGATGAGTTGTATAACGCATACATGGAAATTCTAAAAAAAGAGGCGCAAGAAATAGGCCACCCGGTCCCCATGCAGCAGTTGTACCTGGAATATGTGCTATCTCTTCAGAGCCGGACATTTTTTCAGGACATGGATAAGGGAAAATTTCGAGGGTATAGTCTGGATCAATTTGCGGTTGATTTATGGCGTTATTTTCAAGCCGGTATTGGGGGCACTTCAGATGGCTATGCCGTGCAGCTAAGACCGGGGCGGAACAATGCGCTATGGCTTATTGACAGCGATGGAGAGCGGCGACAGATTACGCGCATTTCTTTTTTGAACAAGCGCGAGAAAGGGCCTGAAAAATGACACTGCAAGCTCTGGAGCAACTCAAACCCTTTGAGGCGCGGGCCATTATTGAAGATCTCCGCAAAGGCAGCGTGCCGATTGATTACGTGCCCTTTTTTAGTGTGGGGCGTCAGAACTGGTTAAAATTTATCGAAGAAGACCTGGATAACTACATCGCCGAAGGGGGCGCGAAGGTTCGCTTTATCAACGGAGACTACGGCGATGGCAAAACGCATTTTATGTCGGTTATCAGGCACCTCGCGCTTGAAAAAAAGTTCGCCGTGTCTTTTGTGGTGCTCACGCGCGAAGTGCCCATACACAAATTTGAGATTGTCTATCAAACCATCGCGCGCCAGCTCTGCGGTTCTTTTGAAGGCGTAGGTATCCGCCAATTCGTGGATGATTGGGTCGAAAATCTGAAAGCCGATCTGACAGATGATGCACCTCTCGAAGAACAACTCTTCTCTGTGGGGGAAAGCCTGCGTGCGCTTTCTGGGATGGATCTCAATTTTGCCAATGCGCTGATCGGGTTGGCAGACAATCGCCTCAGACCGCTCGAAGCAGGTGAAGACGAAGAGGCGCGTGCATATCAGCGGGAAATTCTCTACCAGTGGTTTGAAGGCGTGCGGGTGAGCAAGCGAGAACTCAAACCGTTCCAGATTTTTGAAGCCCTCGATAAGACCAACAGCAAGCGATTTCTGACCTCGCTCATTGTCTTTTTGCGGCATCTCAACTACAAGGGCCTCGTGCTGTTGATGGACGAATTGGAAACCGTAATCGCCCAATCGACAACCATTCGCAATGCGTCTTATGAAAATGTCCGCTTGCTGATCGACAATGCCGAGCAAGCGTCTTATTTGCACATTTTTATGTCCATTATTCCCGATGTGACGCTCTCGGAAAAGGGATTTAAGTCCTACGACGCGCTGTGGAGTCGCGTGCGTTCTATTGGCGAAAACAAACGGCTGAATTACCGCAGCGTGTTGGTTGATCTTCACAGAACGCCTTTGGAAACCAGCGAACTGGTCAATCTGGGGCTTTGCCTGAAACGCATTCACGAACTGTCCTACCGATGGGATGCCCAGGAACAGGTCGGCGAAGATTTGTTAAACAAAATGTGTGTCGCTCAAAAGCGCATGGGGCTTTTAAGCGAGGTCCGGCTCTATATCAAGCAAGTCATTCGCATACTCGACATGGCCGAGCAAGGTGTGCCGCCAGACGAAGATATGGATATGGCCGAGCAACTCGTGGTCAGCCAGCGAGAAATGGAGCAAGAAAAAGTTGAACAACTTCAACCGACGTGGGATGCCTGATGACCTCTCTCCAAACGCGATCCAATGAAACGGCATTCCACCTTCGGCGTGCCATAGAACGCCTGCGAGAAGGACTTTTTGATCCTGTTGCGGTTCGTCTGCTCACAGCCCGCGAAAGCCATCTAAAAAAAATCATTGACCGCGATTTTCAACAACTCGGCCAGAATAAGCCAACCCATCTGTGCATCTGTGGGGCTTATGGGCAGGGCAAATCGCACAGTTTGAATTACATCCACGATCTGGCCCTGCGCGAAAATTTTGTAACCACCTTCATCAATTTAGATCCTCGAGAGATTCCCTTTCACGATATGCGACGGGTCTATCAAGCACTCATTGCCCATCTAAAATTTCCAGATGTGGACACCGCATTGGCAGCGCGATGGCGCGCCTGGGCAAGTGACCTATCACGCGAAGACTTTGAGGACCGAGTCGCGCCGCTTTTGCAGCGGGAAATGCCGCACCTGTTCCGATCTGTCCTGACCGCGATGGCTCAAAAAACAATCTCCCTTTCAAAGCGACAGCGCGGCACTAAAAAACACGCGGCATACCGCCCGCGCGAATTTCCCTACCTGCTTTCCCGCGCACTTTCAGGTGATGTGGTGCCAGTCTATCGCTTGCGCCACGCGCTCAAATACCGACAGGTTGATTTTTACAATGATACATCGCTCACCTGTAAAGGTGCAGAACCCTACCTGCAAGTAATTCGCGGATTGGGGCGGCTTTTTCAATTGATGGGCTACCGCGGATGGGTGTTGCTGTTTGATGAGGGAGAATCGATCTCTCAAGTGCGCGTGACCAGCCGCAGTCGCAGTTATCAGAATTTGGATCAGATGCTTTTCTCCGCCGTTCCATCCGCATCTATTTATCCGGTTTTTGCTTTTACAGACGACTTTTTTCAAAAAGTGGATGAAGAAGAATACGACCGGGTGCGAATCCGCAATGAAGAGGAAATTCCGTATTTTGAGAAAGATTACGCCAGTGCATGGACAGATATGAAACGCTATCTACTTCACGATTTGTCTGCAAAAGAGTGGCACGCGTTGATCGAGAAGTTGATGCACTTACATGCTAAAGCCTATCAATGGCAGCCACTCAAGGCCGCTGTGCGGCGCGAAATGACCCGGCGATTATCTCGCATGCAAGGGCAGGAGACGCGCTATCGACTCAAAGGTCTGGTCGATGAATTAGACCTCGCCCATCAAGCTCAAATTTCGTAACCTCCATGTCTGAATCCATCTCTCCACTGCGCCAATTGCCCAATGCCTATCGCGCATTTTACGGCTCTTTTCCCTATCTCTATCCCTTTCAAAAGCAAAGTATTGAACCGATCTTACAAGGCAAAGACCTGATCTTGCAATCGGCGACCGGCTCTGGCAAAACCGAAGCCGTGCTGGCGCCGTGCATTGAGCGCATTATCCAGTCGGGGCGGCAACACACCGCGCTTTATGTGGTTCCCACACGGGCCTTGGCCGTAGATTTAGAACGCCGTCTCACACCTGTATTGAAGGATAGACTCGGCCTGCAAATGGGGATACGCACGGGCGATTTCAAACGGGCGGGCGGGGCACTGCCCGATCTGTTATTGACGACGCCCGAATCTTTTGACGTGCTCTTGGGCAGTTCAAATGCGGATTTGAAATATTTTGTCCAGCGCATTCGCACGGTCATTATCGATGAAGCACATCCCCTCATTCACCAGTATCGCGGGCGGCAATTGGCCTATTTGCTCACGCGCTTGCAACGCCGCATCGCCGCTCCCGTGCAAAAGATCGCCCTTTCCGCCACGCTCGCTGATGTCGAGGAGGTTGCCCGTTTTTTTGGCTTTCGACCCGATACCGTCTTTCTGACTGAATCTGTCCAACGCGATATCGTCCCCCATATTGTCCATCTCAAAAACGACGCAGTCGAACTCGTAGCACTCTTAAACGATCTCTACGAAACCTACGAGTATCGCAAAATTTTGTTGTTTGCCAACAGCCGAGGATGTTGTGATCGGCTGTTTTCTCTTTTGTCGCGTCAAGGCGCGTTTCAAGGTGTTACCGACCTCCACTACTCCAACCTGAAGGCCAGCACGCGTCGCGCCGTAGAATACCGATTTCGCCGCCGCGAACACGCCCTTTGCATTGCCACGAGCACACTCGAACTCGGCATTGATATCGGCGATGTGGATAGCGTTTTGCTCTACGAACCGCCGGATGCCACATCGGCTTTTCTCCAGCGCATTGGTCGCTCCAACAGGCGGGAGGGGCGCACGCACTTTTGGGGGATATGCCGAGGCGCAGATGCACAGACGCAATTGCTCAGATTTTTGGGCATGCTGAACATGGCGCGCCGCGGCCATATTGAAACACCACAACCCAAAACCCTGCCCAGCGTTCTCGTCCAGCAAATGCTCTCCTGCTTGTACGAAAAGAAAACCATCACGCAGTCTGCTCTTTGCGATTTGTTTCCCGATCAGCGGGACATGATCGCCCATTTGTTTGAGGCGATGGCGCGGCAACAGTGGTTGCGAAAAGATCGCGTCACGGGTCTTTTTAAGGGGGGACGACGCTATCGCGATTATTTTTTAGAACGGCGTATTTGGAGCAATTTCCCCGAGACCGAAGAGGATTATGTGCTGGAATTTGCGGGCGAAGCCATTGCAGATTTGCCCAAATTCATCGTTCGACAATTGGAACTCGATGACCGCGTGCAACTGACGGGCAAGCGATTGCGCGTTTTGAATATTGAAACGGGTGAACGCAAAAGAGTGATTGCCCAACCGACAGATCGAATAGACGAGAAAGAGCTTTTCTGGCTGGGTGCGGGATTTCGGGTGTCTTATGAAGTCGCACAATCGGTTCGAGATATTCTTCATAAGGATACCGAAAAAAGCGCGTTGGGCCTGTTTTCTCGCACGCGAAAATTGCTCAACGATGCAGCGAGAAGTCTGAAGCGCACGGTTGTTTTGCACAATAGCATTGAAGTTGAACGCAGTTTGGGCGGCCTGTATCGCTATCGCACCTATCTCGGTTCTGTGGGCAATCTCGTGTTACAGTGGATCATTGAACGCGAGTATGGCGATCTGGAAGATTTTACGGTGACTTCAGATAGTATCGGTATAGACTGTTCTCATTGGGTCAATTTTCAAGCACTCCCTCTCCCGCAAGATCGCGAAGACTTTGCCCACTGGGTGAAAGAACACCTGGAATCCCTGTACAGCCTGTTTCCTCTCAATGCCTTTTGTGAGGTATTGCCCCGCGCCCTGTTGGTCGAAGAAATCGCGGATTTTCTTTTTGATCCGCGCGTTGCCAAAACCTTCCAGCACTATCTAAAACGTCCTTCGGAAATCGCGTCTGGTGATCCCGCTCTGCTCGCGGAAACTATTTACGAGATCGAATCTCACGCGGTTTTTCTCGATACCAAAATACAAACAGATCTGCTCACCTGGGAAAGACAGCGGTGGCACGCGGACCGACACACAGCATCCGACATGCACTATCGCCCGAGGTCGCTTACGGGCACGATGGTGGGCGCGTATTTTTTGCACCATCAATGTGAACGCTGGTTGGCCCTCAATTTTGTACCCGCTGAACAAACCCAATGGCGAGATAGCGATACAGACTTGAACGCGCTTCGGATGGAACGGGGAAATCTGCACGAAAAACAGGTGCTGAATCGCATTCGGGAGGTCAATGTTTTGCACGAAGTGGCGGCGTTTGACCACATGGGTAGGCGACTTTCCCTGAAATCGCGATTTGAAACCACCCTCGCGCTGTTAAGAGACACAGACGCAATTTCCGATCAATCGACATTTTTGTTTCAAGCCGTCCTGATCCAGCCATCTGTTTTGGGGCAACAAGACCACTGGATGAGCCATGTAAATGGCATCGGCATTCCCGATCTCATCCGCATTTCAAAAGCAGACCGCGGCGTTGTGTTGCAAGTGGGCGACATCAAGAACAGCCGCAGGCCCTACGAGACACAGAAGTGGCAGGTTGCATTTTACGCCTATATACTCGACCGCGTGATCGCGCAACACGAGTTGCCCATGCGCGTGGCGTCTTCGGGGTTTCTGATGCTGCGTTCCAAAGGGGTAGACGGATCACCCGAACCACATGTTTTTGATCTCGAACCCTACCTGACGGCCCTTCAGATGATGTTTCGAAATATGAACAGCGTATTGCAACGCGCCCCAGCCCGCGCGCGTTATCACCTCCAAACCCACTGTACGACGTGCCCCAATTTTGAGGCGTGTTATCGGGATGCACTTCAAGAGGATATTCAGCTTGTGCCGCATTTGAGCGCGGGTGCGCTGCAAAAGTTTCGCCAATGCGATCTCAAAACCATCGCATCTGCCCATGCGTGGTTTGAATCTGTTTCCGTTTCAGGGGACGATCTTTTCAGCCCACACCAGAAAACACAACTTTCGGGCCAACTCGCCGCGCTACAAGCAAATAAAATCGGTCTGAAGGACGAACAAACGCGGTCTTATCCGAGTAATTTATCCACAGCCATTTTCATACACATCGCAGAAGACCCCGTTTCGGGACACCCACGCGCGATAGGTTGGCGCGCCCTGCAGGGGAAAACGGTGGTCGAGAGCCAGATCCTCGAGGTCGCATCAGAGGGCGAGTTGCCAGAGGCGTTGCGGGATTTCACGGCGCGTTTTTTGTCCGTCTGGAATCGAGGTATCAAAGACGGACGAGGGCCACATGTTTTCCACTTTGGAACGCGCTGCTGGCAGACTTTTGAGGATTGGTGCGAGGGATCAGAAGATCTGTCTTTTTTGTTTTTGCCCCATCGCAACCACCGCACAGATTTGCAAAAGCTGATTGCTTCGCAATTCGATTTTCCCATGCCGGGCAATCCCACGCTTTTCGCACTCAACCGCCTGTTGGGTCTCAATGCCGAACTCAATGAGCCGCAAAGTCTGTTTCATTTTGATGATGGCGAAGGGATACAAGAAGAAAAAATGGTCGAATATCTCAACACCGTATTGCGCTTGCAAATATCGCTGTGGCAATGGGTGTCTTCGCACTTGACGAGCGCGTGGGAAAAGGGCGAATGGGATCCCGCGATGGATGATATGCAGAGCACACAAACGGCCTATTTGAATTTTCTGTCCGAGGAGCGGCGGCTCCGCGAAGAAGATGTGCTCGCCGTACAAGCCCTTCCCCTGTCTGAGCGCGTGGAACGCTTTCGCGCCCTGGGCCCCATCCGTTTTCAAAAAACGACGCTCGACGACGAAGGCCGTTTTCTCTATGAATTTCAGATTGTACCAGAAACCGGCCTCTCAAAATTCCGCGCAGGCGATTTTCTCAAACTCGCGCCCATTGGCCTGTCAGATGTGCAAAACGGTTTGCCCGTCATCCTTACAGATCACAGCTCAGAGCACTTGTCGGTGCAATCTCGGCAGGGGCGATTGGCCTTAAATCCGAGGCTTATGTATTCTCTGGAAGAGGATTTGACCGATTGGAATGGCCCCCGGTTGGTTCACGCTGTTCAGACCGTTTTTTCGGAAGACCGCGTGCATCCCCTGTCACAACTTCTGTCCGGCAACTGGCAGGCGGCGCGAGAACCCGATGCGTTGAGATGGGTGCAAAATTGGATGCGCGGATTTGGCGCGATAGCAGGACTCAATGAGACGCAACAACAGGCACTATCATTGCCTTTTACACATCGCTTGAGCCTGATTGAAGGGCCGCCTGGAACGGGCAAAACGCACTTGTTGGGTTGGATACTCATTGCATTGATCCTGCATGCTCAAGAAGAGAGCAGGCCGTTGCGGATTGCCGTCAGCGCGTTGACGCATCAGGCCATTGACCAGGTGCTCGCCAAAGTGGTCGCGCTCGTGGAAGAACACGGCTTGCAAGGCTTTCCCGCACGATGCTTCAAATTGGGACGGTGGGATTTGACAGAGCACGGGGTAGAACCTTTAGAGGATGTAGAAACACTCGCAGAGTCTTCTTATGCGATTTTGGGTGCCACGGGATTTGGCCTCTATCAGCTTTTTGAAGGTCACAAGGGAACTTTCCCACAGGTGTTTGATTGGGTTGTATTCGATGAGGCATCCCAGATGCTCATTCCCCAGGCCCTGTTGAGCTTGCTCTATGGCAAGGGGAATTTCCTCTTTGCCGGAGACACCAAACAATTGCCACCCATTGTCCTGTCAGATCGCAAGGAGGAAAATGGCACACACCATTCCGCGCTGTCTTATCTGCTCAGTCAATACGACTCTGCCCACCGCGTCCGCCTGGATCGCACGTATCGAATGAACGAAGACCTGTGCTCTTTTCCCAGTCACATGTGGTATGATGGCGAACTTCGCGCAGACGCTGGCAATGCGCTAAACCGCCTCGCGCTGCAATACACCGACCACCGCGACCTGTTAGATCGCGTTCTCGACCCGGCAAAACCGGTCGTACTCCTCATCGTAGATCACCGCGGTCACCACCAGAAATCCGATGAAGAAATCGAGATCACAACCCAACTCGCCCATCGGTTGATCGCCGAACACGGTTTGGATGCCGATCAAATCGCCCTGATTTCTCCCCACCGCGCACAAAATAACGCCACCGCTGACAGCCTTGCAAAGCGACTGGGCGATGCCAATGCCAAATTGCCCTTGATCGATACGGTAGAACGCGTTCAGGGCGCGGAACGCGATGTCATTTTGTATGCTTTCACCACATCTGATCCCGACTATGTCACCAGTCCATTTTTGAACAATCCCAATCGCTTTAATGTGGCGATCACACGCGCCAGACAAAAGTTGATTGTGGTGGGCAGTCAGGCATTTTTCTCTGCCATTCCACAATCAGAGGACGCATTAAAAGCCAACCGATGTTTCAAGGCGTTTTACGAATTTTGTCGAGAACGAGAGAGTTTGTTTTTTTGGAGTGGTTAGTGGTTAGTCCGCCCAACTCCCAGTCTCAAGTATTCAGCCCCTTCTTTGCCTTTCTTTATGTCTTCGTGTCTTTGTGTGAAGCCCTCGCACCCCGCACTTCCCCTGCACATTTTGTTCTCTCCGAACTACCTATTGTGAATAGATCGTTCAACACATGTCCGCTTTGATATGATGTAAATTTTTTTAAAACAATGAGTTATTGTTTTAAGTAGTTCTGGCACGTTCCTTGCCTGATTCTATTGCTTCTTTCAGCAGGTTCCTTTCAGGCAAGGAGGTTTTGATGACTTCGCGTGTGTTGAGTTGTGCAACGCTGGGTATTGATGCGTATATCGTGCATATTGAGGCGGATATTTCGCGTCGGCTTCCCGCATTTTCAGTGGTGGGACTGCCCGATAGTACGGTGAAGGAGAGTCGGGATCGGGTGATGGCTGCGATTAAAAATGCCGGGCGAACATTTCCAACCAATCGGATTACGGTGAATTTGGCACCGGCAGATATCCGAAAGGAAGGCTCGGCATTTGATTTGCCGATTGCCATAGGTATTATTGCCGCGATGGGCGATTCAATTTCCCCCGAGAAACTGTCGCAATATCTCATTTTGGGTGAGTTGGCTTTAGATGGCACGGTGCGGCCCGTGCGCGGGGCGCTGTCAATGGCTGTGGAAGCCAAAAAGGCTGGCTTAAAAGGGTTGCTCGTCCCTGTGGAGAATGCTCAAGAGGCGGCGATTACAGGCGGGGTAGATGTTTTGCCGGTGTGCGATTTGAGTGAGGCACTGGATTTTTTCGAGGGGTATTGCGATATCATGCCCTTTGAAATCAATAGCAAGGCGATTTTTCGGCAGGCGCGGATGCATCGGGTGGATTTTAAGGATGTGCGCGGGCAAGAGCATGCAAAGCGTGCGCTGGAGGTGGCGGCGGCAGGCGCGCATAACGCGATTCTCATGGGGCCTCCCGGATCGGGTAAGACGATGCTTGCCAGGAGATTGCCGACCATTTTACCCGATCTGACGCTGGACGAGGCTCTGCAGACGACAAAAATTCACTCGGTGGCGGGGTTGTTGCCGCCCGATACGGCACTGGTGGCGATAAGGCCCTTTCGCTCGCCACATCACACGATTTCAGATGCGGGGTTGATCGGTGGCGGTCCCTATCCCCGGCCGGGAGAAGTGTCGCTGGCACATCACGGGGTGCTGTTTTTGGATGAGCTTCCCGAGTTCAAGAAACAGGTTTTGGAATCTCTCCGACAACCCATTGAGGATAGTTTTGTGACGATTGCACGCGCGGCGATGTCGCTTTCGTATCCCGCGCGGTTTATGCTCGTTTGTGCTATGAATCCGTGCCCATGCGGGTATTTGGGCGATCCACACCACGAGTGTATTTGCTCGCCACCGGTGATCCAGCGCTATGTCAATCGGATCTCGGGACCGTTGATGGATCGCATTGATATTCACGTAGAAGCTCCGGCTGTGCAGTATGAAGAACTGGCCAATGAACCCGCTGGCGAGTCTTCAGCAGAGGTTCGCAAGCGCGTGCAAGACGCGCGGCATATACAATTGGAACGTTTTGCGGATTATAGAGATTTGTTTAGCAACGCGCATATGGGGTCGCGAGAGATTCGGATGTTTTGCAAAATTGATGATAGGAGCGAGGAGTTGTTGCGGATGGCGATTACGCGATTGGGACTGTCGGCACGGGCGTATGATCGAATCCTGAAGGCGAGCCGCACGATAGCAGACCTGGAGGGCGAAGAGGATATCCAATCGCGCCATGTTGCCGAGGCAATTCAATACCGAAGTCTGGATAGACGATTGTGGGAGTAATATTGCGATTGTAAAACGATGTCCATGACGGTATATTATGACATCAGGAGTATCGAAAAGGGGAAAACCATGCAGATTCCAACACCAGGTGAAAAGCTGGCAGAGTATGACGCCCGCTTGTCCCGCATTGAAGGCATTGTTGAGCAAATGAACGTCCGCTTGACAGGGCTTGAAAGCGGTATCCGTTGGGTTATCGGAATCCAGATTACTACCTTGCTCAGTCTCGGAACGCTCATTCTGTTCAAACTTGGCTAATAAACTCATCTTGAGCAATGACAAACGAATCGTAAAACAAAAAGCGGAGCTTTGAAAGATGCTCCGCTTTTTTGTATTCTACTCAATCTATTTGAGTTTTACCATTAACCTCCCGACGCCATGAGAGCCTTTTCCGCTACTTCTGGCAAGTCAATAGGTACAAAGATGGACGATGGATAAAGGTAGCCATCAAGCTCTGATTTGTCTTCATCAATAATACGGGACAGGCCCTTGCTTTCTGCATCTGCATCTGGCAATTTGCGATAGGCTTTGCCCACAATTAGACTTGCGGGATTACTTTCATTGCTGATACAAATTACAAAATCATTCATTGAATTACCCTTTTAATTTTTCAAAAATAGCGTGATTTTATAACAGAAACAAGTAGAATGTGTAACAAAGAACAAGGTCAATGCATGAAACGCGACGCGAAAAAAATAGTAATACCAGGTTTAAAGGGCGAGGTGTGTATTCGGCGGATGGCACATGGGTTTCCTCATATCTCGGCGCGGGATGAAGGGGATCGGTATTACGGTCTGGGTTATGCACATGGTCGAGATCGGCAGATGCATATGTGGTTGCTCAAGCTCATTGGACGCGGGAATGCGTCGGCATATTTGAAAGCGGATGAGAATTTGATTGAGGCAGATCGGTTTATGCGCTGGCTCAATATAGCGGGTGATGCGGATCGGGAAGCACGACATTTGTCATCTGATGTGCAAGCGGTTCTGGATGCGTATTGCAAGGGGGTGAATCAGGCGGTTCGCGCAACGGGAACACCTTTTGAGTTTAAGCTGATGGGATATCGACCGGATGATTGGACGCCAGCAGATGCACTGCTGATGGTCAAGTTGATCGGGTTTGTGGGGCTTTCGCAAATGCAGGGCGATATGGAGAAGTTGATTGTTCAGTTGATTCAAAAGGGTCTGGATGCGGAGCGGTTGAAGGAACTTTTTCCGGCGATTCGAGATGATGTATCAGAAGAGTACATCGATCTAATAAAGAAGGTGCGTCTGGTGCGTCCGATGGTTCCAGCATCTGTTGTGTGGCGCGATTTGTTGCCCGATTTTTCCGCGAGCAATAATTGGGCTGTGCGTCCGTCAAAGACGGCATCTGGATGGGCGATGTTGTGTGGGGATCCGCATCTGCAATTGCAATTGTCTTCGGTGTGGTATCTGGCGGTTTTGTCTGGCGATCAGGACTATTTGATGGGTGCGACTCTGCCGGGATTGCCGGTTGTGGCTATGGGACGATCACCCCACTTGTCGTGGGCAGCGACCTATGGTACTGCCGATGTGTGTGATTATTTTGTGGAGGAGGTGAGGGATGGGAAGTACAGGTGTGGGGATAAATGGATGCCTCTGCGCGTTCGGGAAGAGGTTATCCGGGCGAAAAAACGGGATCCGATAGGGGTGCACGTTTGCGAAACGGATCGCGGTTTGTTGGAGGGTGAAGTCAATGAGGATGGGTTTTACCTGTGTTATGCGTGGACGGGTAAGCAGCAAAAAGGGACGGGTGCGGATTCGCTGGATTGTGTTTTGCGGATTACGAGATCAAAAGGCGTTGAAGAGGCGCGGGATTATTTTGAGGGGTTGACGTTTGGTCCGTTTAATTGGGTGTTCGCAGATCGGGCGGGGAATATTGGCTATCAACTCGGGGGGCTGGTGCCCAAACAACCCGAAGGCTCATCGGGTTTGCTTCCGTATTTGGGTTGGGATGAGAGACAGAATTGGGATGGGATGGTCGATCCAAAATTGTATCCGCGCGCGGTCAATCCCGAATGTGATTTTATTGTGACGGCAAACCAGGATCTCAATTTTATGGGGCAGACTGAGCCGATGAAATTGTCGATTTCGTCTTATCGCGCGGATCGAATTTGCGAGATGTTGCGGGAAAGGGATGACTTAACAGTAGAAGATATGAAGCGGATTCACTACGATGTTTACGCAATTCAGGCCAGGGAGTTTATGGCGGTTATACGCCCGTTATTACCCGAATCGGAAAATGGGGAGATATTGCGGGATTGGGATTTGTGTTATGGTGCGGATTCTCTGGGGGCGACGCTTTTTGAGCGCGTTTATCGCGAACTCGTTTTGCTCGTTTTTGGGGATTGTGGTTTGGGGCGCGAGATGATAGTTCATCTGCTGGATGGTACGACGCTGTTCAGTGTTCTGCATGGATATTTTGATCGCATTCTTTTGAGCGAGGCGTCGGTTTGGTTTGGAGATCAGTCGCGGGAAGACCTGTATCGAACGGCGATTGAGCGCGGGTTGAGGGAAAAAGCCGTGCCGCACGGCGAGGTGAGTAGGGTTTATATTGAGCATCTGTTTTTTAGGGGGAAGTTGCCGCGGTTTTTGGGTTTTGATTATTCGCTTGCAAATACTGGGAGTCGGTCAACAGTTTCTCAGGCTGGCTTGTTCAAAGGCGGCGCGCTTGCACCTACTTTTCGAATGATTTGCGATTTTGGAGAGGATGTGTTGCACGCAAATGTTGCAGGGGGGGCTTCTGATCGCCGTTTTTCCAAGTTCTATACGTCGGGATTGGTTGCGTGGGAGCGGGGGGATTACGAGGTTTTAGATCCCGGGAGCTGATTCTAACCTCTGGCCGCTCTGTTAATGCCTTTGATTTTTTGATTTGCTTTGGCGCGCTGGTCAATTTCTTCGGGGGTGACGATGTTGTGGAGGTCGGCGCGAAGGTCGGAGAGGATGTCGGCACAGGTGGGGTCGTCGGCGCAATTCTCGGTTTCATCGGGGTCGTTGGCGACGTTGAATAATTGGTCGGGGAGACCGACGTAGTGGATGTATTTCCAGTCGCCTTTTTTGATCATGAAGCCGCCGTTTAGCGTGCCCTGGGCGTGGTATTCGCTGAAGATGGGGCGGTCGGGGAAGGAATGACCGTGGATGGCGGGGAGGAGGCTGCTGCCGGGCAATGGCGCGGGGTCCTGTTCGGCGAGGTCCAGAAGGGTGGGGAGGATGTCGATGAGGTTGGCTCCTGCGGCGATGCGCTGGTTGCCCTCGGCGTTTGGGTGGCGAATGATCATGGGGACGCGTACAGAGTGTTCGTAAAAGCATTGTTTTTGCCATATACCGTGGTGTCCACCCATTTCGCCGTGGTCGCTGACGTAGATGACGACGGTGTTGTCGCGCAAGGGGGAGTTATCGACTATGTCGAGCAGGCGACCGATGAGGTCGTCCGTGAAAGAGATGAGGCCGTAGTAAGCAGCGGTTGCCGTGGTGGAGATGGCGTCGGGCAAGGGTTCTTCGTTGCGTAGCCAGTGGCGGAGTTGCTGGATGGAAGGGTGCTGGGTGTCGCAGGGTTCGGTTCTCGTTTGTGGCAAGATGACGCGGTCGGGATAGTAGCGGTCGAAGTATTCCCGCGGGCACAGGAGCGGAAAGTGGGGGTTCATGAAGCCGGTGTAGAGGAAGAAGGGACGGTCGGCGTATTGCGCGCGGGATTTGAGGAAGCGTTCGGAGAGGTCAGTAGCTGTGCTGTCGTAGTCGTTTTGCCAGTTTTCCCCGGGGCCGCATTCGGTGACGTGGCTGTTGCTGCCGCGCCGGTTGTCGGGTGTGCGCGAGGGGGCACTCATACTCCAGTGTTTCCATTTTTCGGCGTCGTCCATGAGGCGCACGCCAAAGCCGTGCAGGCGTTCGGGGCCTATGAAGTGGGTGCGGCCGCAGACCGCGGTTTCATAGCCAGCGGCTTCGAGATAGCTGCCCATTGTGGGGATTGTTCCCGCGAGGGGTGATCCGTTATCATAGGTGCCGATCTGGTGGACGTATTGTCCGGTCATAAAGGACATGCGTGCCGGTACGCATATCGGGCAGGCGGTATAGGCGTTGTCAAAGGTGGTGCCTTCGGATGCGAGGCGATCCAGGTGTGGCGTTTCGATATGGGGGTGACCGTAACAGCCGGTGACTGCGGGGTCGTGTTCGTCGCTCATGATGAGCAGGATGTTGGGGCGCTGGTTCATGCTAATATCTTCCTATGCGTTTGGGACCGGGGTCGGCGCATATCACGGTGTGGTCAAAGTTTTGTTTGATGAGCTGGTATTTCAAATCTGTGTGGGATGGGTCTTCCCAGAGGTTGTGAAATTCATCGGGGTCTTCCCATAGATCGTAGAATTCGCCATAGTTTTCGTTGTGATAGACGACGAGTTTGTAGCGGTTGTTGCGCAACATGGTCGCCCAACAGGGTTTGTGTTTTTCAGAGGCGTGTGGGGCGAATTTATCGACGACGTCGTAGTATTCACAGCGGACAAATTCGTGGTGCGCGTGCCCGGGATCTTCGCCCGTGAGAATGGGGATGAGGGATTTGCCGTGTGTCCATTCGAGAGAGATGCCGGCGAGGTCGGCAAGGGTGGGTGCTATGTCTAAGAGCGCGGTGAGGCCATCTGCGCGGTGGCCCTGGAGAAAGGTACCGGGCCACGAGATGATGAGAGGAACCCGCACGAGGGCTTCGTAGAAGCGGCAGCCTTTGCCGGTGAGGCCGTGATCGCCGAGCATTTCGCCGTGGTCGCTCGTGAAGATGACGACGGTATTTTCGCGTTGACCCGTGCGCTCGAGTGCATCGAGCATGCGACCGACGTTTTCGTCGATGAGGGCGATCATGCCGTAGTATGACGCTTTGTTGTGCTGTTCGCGGTCGCCGGGTGGGTTGCCTTCCTTGTCAGCAAAAAAGCGTTTGAGTCGCGTTTGTGTTTGCAGGTCGTTTTCGCAAAATAGCGGCGGTGGCAGGTCAGCGGGATTGTATTTGTGTGTGTCGGGGGCGTCAAAAGGTCCGTGCGGGTCAAAGGGGTTGACGCTCATGAGCCAGGGGCCGTCGTGGGGGGATTCGATAAATTCAATGGCGCGGTCCGCACACCAGGTGGTCTGGTGGTGTTGGGGATTCATGTCGGGACGATAGTTGCCGTATGTGCCGTCTTTTTTTGTTTGAAAGACGTCGCCGAGGTCTATGCCCTGTTCGGTGATCCAGTCGGTGTACTGGTTGCCAATTCCGATGCCTTGATTGTGTGAGTGGCTATACCAGAATTTGCGATATCCATCGTCAACGCGTTGTTCTTCGCCGTTCCAGGCAGAGGCGAGGTGGAGTTTGCCCGATAAGCCGCAATCGTATCCGACATCTGCGAGACGTTTGGTGATGAGTTGCACGCGTTCATTTGTCGGGAAATAGGCATTGCCATTGCGATTGCCGTGTACGGTGCTGGGATAAAGCCCGGTGAGAAAGCTGGAGCGACTGGGCGTGCATATCGCGCTCTGGCAGTGGGCATGTGTGAATGCGACGCCCTCGGCGCAGAGGCGGTCGAGGTTGGGTGTCTGGATGTGTTCATTGCCGAGGGCGTGGATGGTGTCGTAGCGTTGTTGATCGGTGCAGATCCAGAGGATGTTGGGGCGTTTTGATGTCAATGGTGGTCTCCTCAATCGCGCGCGCCTCTGATAACGCGGCCATTTTCGATCCAGTGATCGCGGTAAAAGGTAATGGGTTCAAAGGTGTCGTTTAATGCGTCCATGCGCGCCCGAATCTGGTCGCGGTAATGCTGGATTGTTCTGGCATGGTCAGGGTGGCTGGCGAGATTGTGCAATTGCAGAGGGTCTTCGCGGTGATTGTAGAGGGATTCTCCATGTTTTTCAATGGCATAGGTATATTGTTTGTCGCGCAAAGCGCGCCATTCAAAGCCATCGTCCCAATCGACACTGGGACCCATGCCCTGCAAAAATGCAGCTTCGGGTTCTTTTCCCGGCTGACCAAATGCGCAATGCGAAAGGTCAAATCCATCGATACCATCGGGGATATCGACGTCTATAAGTGAGAGTAGCGTGGGCATGATATCGGGCGTGTTGAGGCAGGCATCGCTTTCAGAGTTGGGTGCGATGCGGTTGGGCCAGCGCATGAGAAAGGGGACGCGAGCAGCTTCTTCATAGTAGATGTTTTTCTGAACGCGACCGTGTGCGCCAAACATTTCGCCGTGGTCTGATGTGAAGACGACAAGGGTGTCGTGCGCGAGGTTGAATCTGTCTATCGCGTCTAATATTCGGCCCACGTTCCAGTCGAGGTTGGCAGTCATAGCGGCATAGATTCGCTGCCATTCAACGAGGTTGGGTTTGACGGATTTCATCCACCAATCGCGGTCGAACCATGCGTGCCAGTATTCTCCTGATCCGTCCCGGTAATTTGGCGGCAGGTCAAAGGCCATGTCTTTGAAGTGCATACCCCATTCTTCGGGGATGTTGTCCCAGTTCCAGGGCTGATGAGGTGTGCCATAAGAGACGAAGAGGGCGAAAGGTTCTGGATTTTCGCTCGCGTTTTCGAGATAGGAGATGGCGAGGTCGGTCATGGCATCGGGTTCATAGGCCTGGATGTCGATGCGTTCAAATTTGTCTTCGTAATAAAATCCCTTGTAATAGCTGTGGTTGAAGTTGTAGGCTGCCCAATAGTGGTCAAATCCCAGTCGGTGCGGGCCTGGGGGCACGAATTGATTGGCGGGATTCTTGTGAAAATCTCCGGCCTGTTTATAGACCTTGCCTTCGGTTGCGTAAATGTGCCATTTGCCGATGTAGGCACAGTTTATGCCGTTCCGCGTCAATGTGCCGGCAAGCGTTGGCAGGTCGGTGCGGGCGCTCAATTCGTTCATGACGTAGCCATTGGTGGTGGGATAACAGCCCGTAAAGAGGGATGCACGATGCGGGCTGCACACGGGATAGACCGAGGTGGCATTGACAAAGTTGATGCCTTCAGATGATAGGCGGTCGATATTGGGGGTGCGGGCGCGGTTGTCGCCCATATAGCCACAGGATTGCGGGCGGAGTTGATCGGCGAAGATGTAGAGAAGGTTAGGCACAGATTACGCGCTTTCGTGTTCTGCTCGCATTGCGTTAAAGAAGCGCACATCAATGCGCGCCAGGTCAATTACGGTTTCTACTGGCTCGCCGCTGTATTCGCTGTGGAAACTTACGGGACCTTCAAAGTTTAATCGATCCAGTGTTTTTACGACTGCGGGCCAATCGCCAAACCCCTGTCCCAGTCGCATTGTCCCACCAGAGGGTGTACCCTGTACAGTTCGTCCCAGAGGTCGCTGGCGAATGAGGTCTTTAAATGCCAGGACTGAGAGGTACTCGCGCACGATATCCAATGCCATTTCTATGGGTTCGCCGCATATCGACAGGTGTCCTGGGTCGGAAAATACGCCGATGTGTTCGGGGTTGAATCCCCTGACCACGTTCATGACGGCACACGAATTTAATCCCATTGATTTGCCCGAATGGTTGTGTACTACGGTTTTTACGCCGTATTTTTTCGATAATTTCTCAAAGTCTTCCATCCAGCCCCGGATTTCATCCAGTTGATCCCAATAGTGTTTGGCATCCGACCAGTGCCAGTAGCCCAGTTTTACATGCGCCACGCCGGCTTCGCCCAGCGCGCCGTAATAACGCTCGGCGTAATCGATGTCCGGGCGACTAAAATCGCCGGGGGCTGTTACGAGTGGAATGCACAGGCCCGCGGCTTCAAACTGTTTGGCGGCTTTGGGCAGTGCTTTGTCGATATTGTCAGGATTTACCGGATATCCCTCTCGCACACACAAATCCGCACCCTGCACGCCCACGGATTGGAGGGATTCGATGATTTCGGGGATGTCCATACCTTCGAGGTGTTTTGTGAACATGATGTACGTGAGCTTCATTTTTTTTCCTTTCTCTGGTGTCGTTTGTATTTGTGAGCACTTCAGGATACGCAATTGTGTGTCGAAAATCAATGATGAGTTGAAAGCGCAAATCTTGACATGCTGTGAAAAATGTATATATTGTCGTCAAATTGTTGTGAAAAATGACGGCAAGGTAGTCAAATGACAATTCCACGTATTTTTGAAGCACCCAAAAAAAGCTTTTTTCTTTTGGGTCCGCGCGGCGTTGGAAAAAGTACGTATTTGCGAATCGCTTTTCCCAATGCTCACGTCATCAATTTGCTCGCCGAAGATATTTACCAGCGTCTGCTTGCAAATCCGGGCCTCCTGTCTGCAGAACTTCGGGCTGTGTCTGGCGACCGCTGGGTGGTTTTGGACGAAATACAGAGGTTGCCAGCGTTGCTCAATGAAGTACACCGTTTTATTGAGGAAAAGGGGCTGCACTTTGTGTTAGGCGGATCGAGTGCGAGAAAACTCAAACGGGCAGGTGTTAATCTGCTTGCTGGTCGTGCCCTGTATCGCGCAATGCATCCCTTTATTCCCGAAGAATTGGGGGAACAATTCGCACTCGACGATGCTTTGCAACACGGTTTGCTACCCATTGTATGGGATTCAGAGGACAGAGCAGAGACGCTGACTGCCTATACGCAAATGTATCTCAAAGAAGAGATTCAAGCTGAGGCTCTGGTGCGCAACCTTCCGGGATTCGCGCGTTTTCTGCCGATTGCAGCGCTTTTTCACGGGCAAACCCTGAATGTGGCCAATATTGCCAGAGATGCCCAGGTTGCACGCACGACTGTGATGGGTTATCTGGATATTCTGGAGGAAACGCTTCTCTGCTTTCAACTTCCGGCTTATGAAACCAGATTGCGCGTGCGCGAACGCAAATTGCCCAAATGGTACTGGTGTGATCCCGGTATTGTGCGTGCTATGAAAAAGGTCACGACGTCCCCAACGCCTGAGGAACGCGGTGCTCTGTTCGAAGGGCTGATTGCACAGTTGATTCGATCCTACAAAGACTATCGCAATTTGTGTGACGAATACTTCTACTGGGCAACAGCTGCACAGACTCAAACAGAAGTCGATTTCCTGCTCAAACGCGCGGAAGAATTTGTCGCAATTGAGGTCAAGTCTGGTGGCACATTTTCAGAAGCTTGGTGCAAGGGATTGAGAGCGTTGTCCGGCCTGAAGGGTTTGTGCAGACGCATTGTCGTCTATCCCGAAGGACCTGAATTACAAACTGCAGACGGTATTGAGATTCTTCCATTTTCACAGTTCTCCAACCTGCTGGCCGCCGATGCGCTGTGGCCCTGATCGCTTAAATGAAAAATAAGCCATGAAGCTCAGTCGCTTTGCCATTTTTAAACCTATCAGCACGATTATGATCGCACTTAGTCTCGTGGTGATGGGTTTTATTTCACTGTTCAAGTTGCCGCTTGAATATTTGCCCAGTGTGACGTTTCCGGTCCTTTTTGTGTCTATCCGGTATCCTTCTTCGTCTCCCGAGGAAATTGAACGGTTTATCACGCGACCAGTTGAAGAGATATTGGGCACTATGCCCGGCATTGAAAATATGGGATCCACATCCAATGAGTCTTCTTCGACCATTCGCCTGGAATTTGCAATGGATGCGGATATGGATCTCGTCGGTATTCATTTGCGCGATAGGCTCGATCAGGTTCGCGCCGACCTGCCCGAAGATGTGGATTATATTGGTATTAAAAGTTTTGATACCGAGGATATTCCTGCTCTCGAATATACTGTTTCGTGGCTCGGTGAAGATCCCGAAGATCTCTTCGTGGTTTATAACCAGCGCCTGTTGCCGCGATTGCAGCGGCTCGATGGCGTGGCAAGTGTTGAATTGAGGGGTTTACAGCAAAAGGATCTCCTCGTCGAGGTCGATCAGAGGGCTATGACAGCGCACAAATTAGATTTTCGCACGATAAATCGCGCGCTTCGCAGAAATAATATCAATATCTCGGCGGGTTATGTCACCGATGGCGACAGGCGATTTGCTGTGCGAAGTGTGGGCGAGTTTGAGACCGTTGACCAGATTCGCAATTTGCCCGTTCGCCGAAATCTGACGCTGTCCGATGTAGCATCGGTTACTTACGATTATCCCCCCGCTCGTCGATTTGATCGCCTCGATGGCATACCGTCTCTTTATCTTTCTGTGCATAAATCTTCAACGGCAAATATGGTCGATGTTTGCAAGCGCGCCCGCGAAGAACTCGCCCGCATCAACGAAGAGGTTGGCAAAGATAAATTTCGAATGCTTCTGGTGCGAGATCAGTCAACGGATGTTATTGCCAGCATAACCAGCCTCAGTCAATCGGCGATTATGGGCGGTCTCTTAGCCGTTATTGCCATTTTTATTTTTTTACGCAACTTCCGCAGTACGCTCATCATTGGCTCCGCCATTCCAATTAGTGCGCTCACGGTGTTTCTCATCATGTATTTTTTGCGGCAATCGGGCACTGATATCACCTTGAACTTGATTTCGATGATGGGACTGATGGTCGCTATTGGGATGCTCGTGGATCCCGCTGTTGTGGCTCTGGAGAATATTTTCCGCAAATGTTTTGATGAGGGTCAGAGTGCAACACAGGCAGCGCTTGAGGGCAGTGAGGAAATTGGTCTTCCGGTTCTGGCTGCTACGCTTACGACGGTGTGTGTATTTGTTCCGGTCATTTTTGTGACTGATTCGGGCACTTCGCTCTTTATGCGGCAGTTCTCCGTGACAGTTGTCGTGTCTGTTATTGCATCGTTTTGTGTCGCACTTTCCCTGATTCCGTTGGCAGCATCTCGTGCCTTTAATAAAGGCGGTCAAACGCTTGATCGCGTTCTCAAAAGCATTTTTGTACTCGCAGCAAGTGTCGGGGTGGGGGCGTATATGTATTATACGGATTTTAGTAAGATTGATTACGCCGGTCTGTGGGACGCATTTGCGAGTACCATCGCTGGCTTGCCTTTATTTGCCAAAATTGGTTTTCCCGCAGCAATGGCACTGACGATTTTTTTGTATTTTCGTTACCGCGGCATTGGTGCCAGAGCCTTCTACGCGCGGGTGGTCGCCAATACTCTGCACTATCGCTGGGCAACGCTGTCCGTTGCGTGCGTTCTTCTCTTTTTGGGCAATCACATCTACGGCAAAATAGAACAAGCCCCCTTCCGCTATCAACCCACCCGCGCGATCAGGCTGACAGTGGAGATGCCCCGCACGTACGATTTGGAGCAGGCGAGTAATACGTTCAAAATAGCTGAAGATATGCTCATTCCTATGAAAGAGGAACTCGACATAGAGGCTATTGCGACGAAGTTCAATACGGGTAATCGCCAGGGAAAGAGAAATGCACTTTTGACCATTTATCTCACGTCTGCAGAAGAGAGTAAGTTGACGACAGACGAAGTTCAGCACAGGGTCATCGCGCTTCTTCCGAAGGATATTCCCGGTGTGCGTTTCAGACCTCGCGGGGGCAAGTCAGGCGGGACTGCGGGGGTGGGTGTTGAACTCAAAGGACGCAAGCAGGAAATTCTGGAGGTTCTGGCAGAGGATATTGAAATGAGTATGCAGGGGATGCCCGGCGTTCACGAGATTGAAACCAGCCTGGAGACGGGTATGGAAGAGATTCGCGTGGTTGTAAATCGCGAACGGGCACAGCGGTATGGCATTTCTCCGCGCGATATTGCTACGAATATCGCTTCGGCACTCGGGTCGCGCGGGGCTTCTCACTTCAAGACACCCGATGGTGAAATCGATATTACCGTTCAACTCCGCGAAGAAGATCGCGCTAATCTCGAGCAGCTCAAAACAACGGAGTTTGAAAGCGATAAGGGCGGGATGGTCACTTTCTCGAGTTTGGCGGATTTCAATCTCATACAGGGACCCAATGCCATTTCCCGCGAAGATCGCATGCCCACGCTAACTGTTTTTGCCAGTACAGAGCAAAAAGCAGTGTTCAGCGTGGGACAGATTATGAAAGCTCGCATGGAAGATGTGCCTCTGCCTGAGGGATATACGTATCAGATGGACCGCCGCTTCAAGTCTATGGATGCAAAACGAGATCAGGATTTTGAGACGATGATTTTCGCGCTGATTCTCATTTATATTATCATGGCTTCGCTCTTTGAATCCTATGTCCATCCGCTTACCATTATGTTCTGCATTTTCTTTGCTTTCATCGGCGTCGCACTCGGTCTCTACACTTTTAAGATCGCTATGGATAGCAATGCGAAGTACGGCCTTCTGGTGCTTTTTGGCATTGTGGTGAATAATGGTATTGTTCTGGTCGATCACATCAACAGATACCGAAAACAGGGACTTGTTCGCCGCGATGCCATTATTCGCGGAGGGCAAGATCGCCTGCGTCCGATTATGATGACCGCCACAACCACCATTATTGGCCTGATGCCGCTGGTTATTCCGATGCTTTTTGGCCATGCCGAAGGTACAGCCCGCCGCTGGGGTCCCATTGGTCTGGTAGTAGTATCGGGGTTGTCCATTTCAACAATTCTGACGCTTGTTCTCCTGCCCACGATGTATTCCCTGATGGATGATCTCTCCCAATTTGCCAGGCGCGTTGTCGCAGTGGGATCGCGGATGAAACGGATTGAGGGATGACGCGGATTAAAAAACTGTTTTGTCTAATAAATTCGATGATGATTCACAGCCCAATCTCCTCCTTGATCAGGGACCACGCCTTTCCTTTGCCAGCGTCCAATTCCCGTTCCGCCTCAGCAATGTCTTCTATGACTTCCGGCTCTAAATTGAGCAAAGCAGTTTCACGCCATTCAGCGAGAAAAGTCGAAAGCACTGCGGCATCTTTTTTCTTTTTTGATATCTGTGTTACCAGCGAGAGCAATTGCGCGAAAAACTCGACGAGTTCCTCGGTTTCCAACCACTTGAGCCAATCAAAGGATTTGGAAGTCGCAATAGATTTGACGAGTAATTGGTCATCCAAGAGGCGTCCAACGACAAGTTTGGGCTTTTTCATCTAAAACTCCGTGTAGCAGGGATATTGAGTTTCTGCAAATTATACACTGTCAAATTAAAGCCACATCGATAGTTTTCTCTTTTTTGTGGCTTAATTTTGGACGTACTCGGATTTCAATATGGTGATCCAGTTTTCCCAATAGCGAGAACAGGCAGTCGATGGTAAAACCCTTTAATCGACCGTTTCTCAGTTCCGCCATTTTGGATCGACTTATCCCCAAAAAATCCGCAGCTTTCTTTTGGCTCATTCTCTGATCGGCAATCAAGCGGTTGATCTTATATGCCAGCTTCGCTTTTGCCAATCTTTCATCGGAGGAAGGAAGCCCCAGATCCTTAAAAACGTTTCCCGAACTGCGGGTATAGTCTGCCATGATTTATTCTCCTTGTGCCAACTCTTGCGCTCTCTTTAATCTACTTCTGATGAGAGCGATTTCTCGTCTCGGTGTTCCGATGCCTCTTTTGGATTTCTTTTGAAAAGCGTGTAGCACATAGATTACATCACCGATTTTGGTGGTGTACACCGCGCGATAGGTATTGCTTGCGTAATTACTTCGGATTTCCAGGACGCCCGAAAATCCTTTTAAAGGTCCGGCTTTCGGGTGTTTATCCCCAATTTGTGCGATATAGAGCGCATACCCCATTTCATCTTGAACATCTGCGGGAAATTTCTTCAGATCCTCGTGTGATGAACGAATCCAAACTACAGATCTTATCCCGCGTTCTTGTCCGATCTCTCTCATCCCGAATCCTGTGCTTAACCCCTTTTTATTTTCATTCAAGTTGTGGCTTGGCGATAGATAATAAAAAATACAAAAAACGCTTAGCTACCCAAAAAGAAAACTCCACAGTTATAGTTGAATTTTTATTTCCTTCAGTTTCTGTTTCTGTTCCGATGGAATGTCTTGTTTTAGAAGCTTATCGATGAGTTCCTGTCCTGAAGCAACCCATGTATAGTTCGTGCATTCCCATAAATAAATCAACAACTTTGCTAACGCTTCAGGATGACGCTGTGATAGATCGCTTTTATTGAGTCTATCTATCTCCCAATAATTCTCCAATTGGACCTTTTGCATCTGGACTGCTAAATCAACGGTTTCGGGAAATACCGCTGTTAAGTGCGGTAGCCAGTTAAGCATGGATACGATCTCACCAGACTCAAGAGCCGCTGGCACACCTTGTAAACGGTTTTTCCAATATTGCTTGAGCCAACGTTGCCACAATTCCTGTTGTGCGGCTTCATCCAGGTTCTGCAAACAGCGACTCAGGTTGAATACAAATTCCTGTCTGGCCTCAGGACTGTCCAATTGAAAAAGTGCGAGAATCCATTTATCAAAAGGGTCATCAACGAAATATACAAGCATTTCGGTGTAGTAATTGATAAACTGATCGCGCTGATCAGCGAGATCGCTGTCAACCAGCTCAACCGCCTTGAGGAAAAGATCAGCCATGACATCAGCTACAGCCGAATTGAGATGTCCCCCAGTGAGGAAGCCGTCCCATGCTGCTTGGAAATCACTATTTCCCGGATCAAAAAGCGGGAGCAAATTTTCCCGTGTCCATGCTTCATCAACATCCAGCAGGAAGGCAAATCGGCCTGCGAGAATTGTCCGTCCACGTCTGCCGGGTAGCTTTTGGTCCTGTATGATGCCCGACAGTACCTGGTGATACTCATCACTGAGAGCCGTTGGCACGGGGTCTTGCTGCTGTCGCCAGAGTACAAACCCCGATAGCCAAAAATTGATCAAGGTCTCCACCGGCGAGGTCTGATCAAGATGATGCCACAAATTCGAAGCAATTTTATTGGCCTGTGGGAGTAAGTTCAAGGCATAGGAAGTACCGCCATTCTTTACCAGCGCGTACAGTGCATCAGCGACCGCATTGTGATGTTCCGGATACAAAGTGCTCTTGCCGAGCCAGCGGAGCACCTTACTGTGCTTGTCTTCATCCAACTTCATCTCTGACCAGGATCTTATCAAGATTGACCAGAGATCAACATTCCACTTTCCATCCCTGGCCAATGCGTCGGCCAATTCAATCCCCCAATCAAAATTTTGTTTTATTTCTTCTGCAACAACAACCAGGAGTCCTCTACGGCTGGGACCATCCCATTTCTCACCTTGGAATGACAACAAATTGTCAAGCCAATCAACAGGCGGTTTTGCCAGTAATTCTTCAACAGTCCAGGGACTTTCTAAGGATACTGGGCCTGACTCAAACCAGTGTGTAAGGTCTGGATGTTCGCTTGGCTCGAACGAGTAATTTTCTAATACCTCATCCAGGGCCTGCTTGGCCAGGGGACAGTTAGGGTCTAATTTATGGAGCCAGTCAAACCAATCGAAATGATTACAGGCGGTGCGCCTTTCCCTTTCGGGGTCCTCATCGTTCCACCAGCGATATGTCCGCACATCTTTAATGAGGGCTTCTCGATGTTCCGAGCCAGCCTCGGGATAGACTCTCTTTACTGCTACGAATATTTCGTGGTGAACACACCAATCGTGTAGCCCTATATGTGTTAGCAACCAATCAATTTTGTCGTCTGCTGTCAGGTCTTCGCGTTTGGATACCCCATGCACCGCCAACCGGCGTAGCAGTGGTGCATCTGAATCCACAAGTCGGTCGCACCACTGCGCCGCAGTTTCTGCTTGATTCGAGGCCAACCATTCGAGGCAGTCGCGGGCTATATCAATCAACAGGTCAATCGGTTTAGGATAATTGTCCTGGTCGTGCGGCTCAATGGCCGAGCGTCTATGGCTCGCACGTTCATAATCGCGGTTTGCCTTTTGCCAGGCGTGCGATGTGAGGTACTGTTCTTTTAGACGCCTGATAACCAGATCAAGTAAAGGTTCGGCTATTTGAGATAATTTTGGCTTCAGACCGCCCTCCCACAGTCTTTCTAAGTAGAAGTGGTCTATCAGCAGCAATTCCACATCGACAGAAGAACTCTCATTATCTTCATCATCATCAGGCCAGATGAAGTCTTTCTTGATTATTAGGCGGCTGCTCGCCATTGCATCGAAAACCTGCAACAGACTGTCTAACATTCCCTGCTTAATACAATGTTCTCCCAGCCATAACAGATGATCGGTGCTTACATCATCATGAACGGTAGCAAGAAAAAGTGAAATCCAGCGGGATGAAATGTCCTTATCCAGCGGAGTTTCCTCCCTCCCAATAGTCCAACCCAGAGCATCCCAGAAATGCGGATTCAGACGCATATTGTGCTTACCAATCAGCAGGAATAACTTATCCGCCTGATCGCATGCGAAGTTCTCTGCCAACCACCGGGACAAGTCTCGATCTCTATCGTTGAGAGTGCCATCCTCAAACAGCGCATTTAAAATCTCGCGCTTATCAAGCCAATCAATCCATTTCGGATCTGATGCCGCTTTTGTGAAGAATCGGGTCCTTGTAGCATCCCCAAGTGCATCCTCAATGAGATCTGCGGTTTCTTCGTCAAGAGGTGGTGTTTTTTCCGCGATTGCGGTAATCTCGCGGTGCCAGCCAAGGACATCGCGTCTGACATATTCGGCCATACGGCGGACGCCCTCGTATAGTGCGCTATAATCGTGATTGTCTGATTGTGGATAGCTGATAGGTTCGATCCCGAGTACGTCCCAACGGTCTGCGTTATCGATCTTGTCACCGATTAAAGCAAAACGCCGGTCAATTTCGCCTACTGGAAGGGCACGCGCCAGATAATTCATAATGGTATCATCGTGGCTATAGCCTACAAAAAGAACTGTGAAAGAAGAGAATAAATCGCCAAGAAAACGCCGTGCCCATCCCTCAGTCAGATAGGCACGACCAAAATCTGCGTCCGTAATCACCATCTCATCAGAATGACTGACTGCGCCGTGTACGTGGACGATGCCGTTGAACTGATGCCCCAGGGGCAATGCGGGTGACCGAAATACCTCGGGCTGGCTATCGTTGAAAACACCTTCTGCCGCTTGCTCGAACAAAAGGTCGAAATTCGTAGTAACGATGCGAACTTGCCCGGTATTGGAATAGAGCCGTAGAAGATTCCGGTGCAGATCAGTAGCTTTCAGACCTGGTGGTGATAGCTCTTTTACGGCGCGGACGTGGACATTTACTCCATCATGTTGCAATCGTCCAAGGAAACGATCTATCTGCTCTCCGTCCTGCAAAGTTTTGTCGGTTCCTTTCGCGATTCTATTCGCTAAGTCTTCGAAATTCGGAAGGCAAGCAGGCTCACCCATCGAAACGCCAGCCCCAGCGAAAACCACCAGTTCACCGTCGCGCAAGGCATTTAACAGTGGTTTGGGAAAGTCAATATTTGCAATTTTCATGTCGGTAGTATCCGTATAAGTGTAAAAGGGCGAAACGGATTAAAACCTCATTCTCCGCATACTTTCCAACCTCCTCATAATCTCCAACCCCTAATCCGCGTAATCTGCGTAATCTACTAAATCCGCGATCCAGACAGTTTCCACCGCCGCAATTTCTGCCGCCGTCAGTCAGTACAATGCACTTTGATCTATCTCCCCTTCCTACTCGCTGGTGTCCGTCACCCTTGCGTCAGCATCGCCGCGATGTCTTCTGGCAACTTCACAGCATATATCCGCTCAAATTCCGCCACATTATTATGTAATTCACGAAATATCGAAATAATATCTACGCCCATGTATTTGGCAATGGTCAGGTCTGATCTGGCGTTATTCCAATTTCTCAAGTGTAACGAAGTTACCCCGCGAATGTTATAAATTTTGGCATTATTCGGTTCCAACTCAATCACCTTGTTATAGTCTTTAATGGCACGGTCATAATCGCCTTTTCCGTAGTAAACAATACCGCGCATTTGATATGCTTCGGCAAAATCTGGTTTCAATTCTATGGCCTTGCTGTAGTCCCTGATAGCGCGGTCAAGCTCGCCTTCTCCGTGATAAGCTCTGCCGCGATTGTAATAGGCAACGGGATAGCGCGGGTTGCGTTTAATTACATGTGAGTAGGCTTCTATCGCCTTGTCGATTTGTCCTATCATCATCAGGAAGTTACCCTGTTGAAATATCCATTCAGGTAATGCTTCTTGATGAGCACTATCAAATGCCTGAGTTTGCATTTCGCCAACGACTTTTCGGATACCATCCACCACATTTTGCCAGCCTTTGCTCTCAGGTTGCCATTCGTTAATGGATTTGCCTTTGTCGGGGAGAGCCTCAATGGCTCCGAGTTGATGCTTTTGCCAATCGCAATCCTCAAGGATAATGGGGATGACTTTTTTATCGACATCTAATGCTTCGCCCAATTCCTTATTGCAGTTTTCAGAGGCAAGACTCGAAGCGGAGACGAGGTAGAGCAGAATGTCCGAATCGGCAAGGTTGTTGGAAATATCCTCATACCACTTGTCACCGGGGAGGATTTCGTTATCGTGCCAAATCTTTATCATATCTTGTTTTTTCATTACATCAAGGCGCATTATTAATTCATTCTTTGCTGCTTTATCCTTATGCGAATAGGTAATGAATATCTTGAGTGGTTTGCTCATTCTCTTTTCTCCTTTTTGATCGCGGATTAGCGCGGATGAAAGGATTTCACGGATCACAACCTCATTCTCCGCACTATTTCCAATTCCTAATCCGCGTCTTCCGCGTAATCTGCTTCATCCGCGATCCAGACCAGTTTCCACCTCACCAACATAATATACCCACATTCCGAAAGAGTAGCCTTGCCTTTTTCAAATTCCGTCTTATTTTGCATAAAGCCTTAAGTGCGGAATAAAAAAGAAACGTTTGCCATTATAAATCACTTTATCGATGCTGATATCGATATTCATATTTCGGAGGGAAGAAGATGAATCCACTTGAAGTACGTTTGAACCAATTAGAGATGCGCGTAACGCGCTACCGCAATTTCAATATCTTGTTGTGTCTACTGCTGGTGGCAAGTGTCACGGTTGCTGCAACGGATGGTATATCGCCATTTCAGGCGAAATCAGCGCTTAATCCCATCCCAATGCCCAAAGGCAACGTCGGAGTTCCCGATTTACCAAAAGAAGATATACCTGCTGCGAGGTATCCAGATGCACATAGAGCGGGCAAAGTGGCGGCACAGACGTACGATGTGATTCGTACAAAGGAATTGCAGATTGTAAACGATGCAGGAGAGAGGGTTATTCATATGATGGGTTCCATCGCCCCTGGTATTAGTTGGGTCAGGTTCGAGGATGCTGTTATCAGGGTTGAAGGTTTAATCTCTGTCGAAGGTTCAATCTCTGTCACTGATGATTCAGTTCCATCAAAAAAATTGGTTTACATTGGCTCGTCAGCCTCAAGCGGCGATGGATTGGTATTGATCAATTCAAAAGAAGAAAAGAACCTGATTGAACTGGGATCAAATTTTGAGACTGGAGATGGTCTCATCAATATCAGAAACAGAAATGAAGAGAGTTTGATTAGTTTGAATACGAGCGAGAGGTCTGGCTGGATAAGAATAGACAAAACTGGAAAGGAAAATTTGGCGTATCTGGGTGCAAGTACTTTGGGTAATGGACTTTTGAGTTTGAGTAACAAATCGGGAAAAGATATGGTGTCTATGTTTGCAGAGGATATGTCTGGTCATCTACAACTGTGGAATAACAACGACAAGACGATTGCTTATTTGGGGACATATTCTGACTATTTGGGGACACATTCTGATGGAAGCGGGGTCTTGGAAATCTTCTCCAAAACAGGTACAGAACTTATTACTGCAGGTTCAAACACAGCCGATAATGGATTGATCAGGGTAAGTAATAGCTATGGCACTCTCGGTGTTTGGATCGTTGGCGCAAACGAACAGGGATACGTTGGAATACAGGATAACCGGGATCGACTTATTGCAGAACTTACAGCGACAGCAGGCGGCAATGGGCTTGTTCGTACATTATCCCCAGAGGGTATCACGACCTGGTCAAGCAATTCTGTTCAAGTCAACACGGGTTCATCCTTAAGGGGTGATATGGACAATGATGGCGATATTGATGGCGACGATTTTCTCATCTTCTCTGAAAACTTCGGCAAAAGGTAATGGGTGATGGTTTCCTTTTTGAAGCGATTAGGTGTCTCTGCGCTCGTTCTGATTTTTTATAATACTGTGGTTTTTGGAGCACCTCCAGTTGAGTACGAAAAGGTAGATCATCCCCCGAAGTTGGAAGGCGTGCTGGCTCGGATTCAAAAGAACTGGGTGGCGCAAAAACGGGCGTTGGCCAAGGCGACGGCACGACAATATGGTGCAGCAGCTATTGAAGGCGAAAATATTATTGTAGTATTGGAGCCGCGCCCTGGGAGGCTTGCGGAAAGTATTGATTTTGGGGCGTTGTCCAGTTTGGGCGTCAGGGTTGTTGCTCAATCGCGGCATTTGGTTGAGGTGTCTGCGCCCATAGCCGCGCTTGAAAAGTTGACACAGGTGGATGGCGTACAATTTGTGCGATTGCCCATAGAGCCAAAACCGCTCGTTGTCAGCGAGGGCGTGGAGCGCATCAAAGCACAGGTTTATTCGCGCAGTGGTTTTACCGGGCGCGACGTAAAAGTCGGAGTCATTGACATCGGGTTTGTCGGAGTGCCATCCCTGCAAAATCGAGGCGAATTGCCGCCCAATCTGTCTTACCGAGATTTTACAGGAGAAGGGATTTTTCAACAAGGTCGTCTTTCTGAAAGCGCAAAGGTGCATGGGGCGGCTTGTGCTGAAATTGTTCACGACATCGCTCCGGATGCTGAAATTTATCTTTATAAAGTAAGCGGTATGGTTAGTTTGGAAAACGCTAAGGATGCGGCAATTCAGGAGGGCGTTGACATTGTCACGGTATCTTTGGGATGGGATTTCGCCAGAGGTTTTGGCGATGGAACAGGTATTGCGTGTGAAATTGTAGATGATGCTTTTCAGAATAATGTTTTGTGGGTGAATGCAGCGGGAAACGAGGCCCAAAGCAAGATCTCTGCACTGTTAAGTGACCCGGATGATGATGGATTTCATAACTTTGATGGAGACAATGAAATCGTCAACTTAAAAAATGTCCAAGTAGGAGAAAGAGTAAGCGCAGTGTTGACCTGGAATGAATGGCCTCTCACGTCTCACGACTACGATCTTTTGCTCGTAAAAATCAGGGTAGATGGCAGTACCGAGGTTGTTGCGCGTGCAGATACCAAACAACATCAGTCACAGCCTTTCGAAGGTCTTGTTTATACGATTCAAGAATCGGGAACCTATGGTTTGGCAATTTGGAGAGCACCGGACGCCAAAGTTACTCTTTTTAAATTGTTCAGTACAACCCATGCGCTCGACGGACCTGTATCCATTGCAGGGTCATTGACGATACCGGGGGATGCGCGTGGTGCGCTGACTGTGGGAGCATTGCATCATTGGCAATGGACGACAGGGCCTATTGCGGAGTACAGTTCTCAAGGGCCTACGTTTGATGGGCGAATTAAACCGGATTTGGTTGCACCTGCTGGCGTTAGTACCATAAGCTATAGCCCCGAGCTATACTTTGGAACATCAGCGGCGACGCCCCATGTCGCCGGGGCGGCAGCACTCTTAAAATCTGCGGATCCCGTTCACTATAATGCGCGAAATTTGTATGACGCGCTGGTGCAATCTGTGGTTGATATGGGGGTTGCTGGACGGGATAATGTCTATGGCTATGGGAGGTTGGAGTTGTCTCTGCTTCCAGTGGGTACGCCCATCATGAATATTTCGCGCACTGCGCTCGATTTTGGTGCGGTCTTATTGGGGTCATCCCAAACTCTTAACCTTGGAATTGTCAACACGGGTCAGGCGTCATTGGTTATTACAAATATCCTGTTGCCGTCCAGTGATTACAGCCTTTCTCAATCTTTTCATACCGTTGCACCGGGTCGTAGCAAACAGATTTCTGTCACTTTTGCTCCCCAAAGTGTGGGCGATAAATCTGGCAACATGACCATTTTGAGCAATTTACCGCAGGCCACTGTGACATTACGAGCACAAGGCGTTCGACAACCTGTTGTTCCCGTTCCGCAAATATCGATCAATGCTTCTCAGCGCGATTTTGGTAGTGTTGAAGTCGGTAGTTCAAAGTCCATGACTGTGACTGTTACAAATTTTGGAGATGCTTCCCTGTCAATTACAGATATTACTGTTAGTGATGCACAGGTGAGTGTTACGCCCAAACAATTTGTGATTCCCGCAAAGCAAAACGGCTTTTTTACGCTTCGGTTTGAGCCTAACAGAGCTGGAGATTTATCAGCGCGTGTGACCATTTATAGTAACGATTCCAAAACGCCTGCTGTCGGTTTCCCGGTTGTTGGAAAGGGGCTTCAATCTCAAACGACTTCCTTTACATTATCTCTTGTAACAAATGCGTCTGAAAATCAGGGTGTGTATGTCACGCCTTCGGATGGTATGATTGCTGTCGAAATTCACGGACAGCAGGTTGTGGATGCAATTGGGTTTCGCGCTTTGTTTGATTTTGATGCACCATTGTTGGCTTACGAGGGTTTTGATATTGGAGATGGTATTCCAAATGGACACTCGCCAGGGCCTTATTATCCTCCCAATCCTTCTTCTGTTGAAGTGATGGCAGCGTCATTTGGTGAGAAAATTGCACAGGAGTCAGTGAGGCTTGGCACGATACGTTTTCGCGTTTCGGATACGTTTCAGACGGGGCAAATACGACTGCGATATGCACGTATTCGACGGTCTGGACAATTTGAAGCCTTTGCCAATCCTGTGGTCTTAAGGTTTTCGCAACAGGGGACACTGAGGGCAGACTTTGATGGCGATGGTACAGTAGGGATAAGTGATTTTCTCCTCTTCACATCTCATTTTGGTTACGCAGTTGGTCACGCAAACTACGATGCACGATATGATCTGGATGGTGATGGACAGATTGGTATTGGAGATTTTTTGATCTTTACCCAGGAGTTTGGGCAGTCTTAAAAAAGGTTGAATTTGAAAAGTACGATTCTATCAAAAGTGACGCGGCGGTCGCTTGTAATCGGTCTGATCATGGCGGCGTGGGTCAATTTTTGGCCTGTGTACGCGAGTCTGGTGCTGCATTCCACGCGTGCTGATCACGCGCATTTGTCCGTGGCTCTGCTCATCCCGTATTTGTTTTTGCTGGTGGGCAATCTGTTTCTGGGGCGGCGTGGTTTGTCGCCATCTGAATTGTTGGTCGTGTGTTGTATAGGCATAGTGGCTGCGTGTATGCAAGGGGAGTGGTTGTCGAATTATTTTCTCGAAGCGCTTACTATGCCGCACTATTTTGCGTCGGCAGAGAACCGATGGGGCGAATTGTTGTTGCCGCATTTGCCGGGGTGGGCTGTGGTAAATGACCGCGAGGCTGTGACGCATTTTTACGAGGGATTGCCGCCTGGGGAGGGGTTTCCATGGCGTTTGTGGATTGCCCCACTGTTCTGGTGGGGCACTTTTTTGGGTGCTATACTGGGTGTTAATCTCTGCTTGAGCGTGATTTTGCGAAAGCAGTGGGTGGCGCACGAGCGGCTGGCATTTCCCGTGGCGCGCGCGCTTTTGGAACTGACGGGTGTGTCTGGAACGCGCGGCACACTTTCATCTCTGGTGCGGTCGCGTTTTTTTCTGGTGGGGTTTGCGATCACCTTTCTGCTTATTTGCTGGTTTATGCTCACCTGGTTTTATGTGGCTGTGCCGCCGCCGCCCATTTTGAGTGGGAATTTTGCGTCTAAATTGTTGCCTCTTGCGCGGGGTTTTCCGCCTTTTCAGTTTCGGTTCAGTATTTTGACACTGGTGTTTGGCTATTTCACAAATCTGGAAGTGCTGTTTTCAATCTGGTTTTTTCATGTGCTGGCTATTGTGCAGGCGGGGGTGTTTAATCGCTTTGGTCTGGAAGTGGGGAGTGTGGATCCGTGGGGGTCTTTTCACGCGGCGGTGGGGTGGCAGAGTTTTGGGGGGATGATCGTTTTTGTCGGCTGGGGTCTGTGGATTGCGCGGTCGCATTTGCGGGATGTTTTTCGCAAAGCGTTCTGGGGTGATGATCGCGTGGATGATACCGGGGAGTTGATGTCGTATCGGACCTCTGTATGGATGATGCTGGGCTGCTCTGCATATCTTCTGTTGTGGTTGAAGAGCGCGGGTATGGCCTGGGGACCCATTTTGGCATTTTATTTTGCTACGCTGGTCTTGTATTTGGGATTGGCGCGGATTATGGTGGAGAGCGGGCTTATTTTTTTGCGCGGGCCGATCACGGCGCAGGCTTTTACCTGGCATTTGTTCGGCGTTTTGGGCATGGGTCCGGGTAGTGCGGTGATTTTGACGCTGACCAATGCGTTTGCATGCGATGCCAAGACGTTTGCGATGACGCCTATGGCGCATGTGCCGAGGTTGGGGATGGCGATAAATAGCAGGTTGCGCAAAGTGCTCGCGCCGGGCGTGATGTTGGGGGCGTTGATTGGGACTGTGACGGCGGTGGGGTTTATTTTGTATTATGGCTATTATGTGATGGGGAGTTACAATTTTGGAACTGTGAGTTTTCGGGGCATTGGGGCGCTGAATCTGGCGGGGTTTAACCAACTCGCCGTGGGGCGCATTCAAGCCGGGACAATGGGCACGAGTTGGGATCGCATCGGTTTTTTGGGGATTGGTGCCGCATTTACGGGATTGTTGTTTTTCTTGCGGTATCGGTTTCCGGGGTTTCCGCTTCATCCGATTGGGTTTACAATTTCGGCTTCTGCACCGCTTCGCAATACGACGCTGACGATTTTTATGGTTTGGGCTTTGAAGACGATTGTGTTGCGCCTTGGCGGCTTGGAGCGCTATCGCAGGTTGACACCGCTTTTTCTGGGGATGATGGTCGCTTATATGGCTGGTACGGCAATCGGTGTTGTTGTGGATTGGATCTGGTTCCACGGGCAGGGGCATATGATCCATGTTGCGTGGTGAGTGGACGAATAGACGAATAGACGAATAGACGAATAGACGGAGCGGGGTACAACTGGTTCAGGCCAGTTCATCAACGCACGGGGTTGTGATTAACCGATACAGATTGGGGATTGTCTCCCGGTGGTCGCCCTGGATATAATAGCTTTCTCCGCCGTCGCGCACGGTGCGGACGAGGATGGTTTTGAAGGGGCGGTAGTAGTAGCGGGGGTCGGTTTTGGGAGCTTCGGTGTCGAGGTCGTCGCCGAGGGGGATGAGGTCGAAGACTGCTGTGGTAAATCTGGCGATGCTGCGGTCTTCCTGGCGGGCGACATTGCGGGCCATGGCGAGGGCTTTGAGATAGACTTCAGGTCCCATGATGGCCGTGCCGATGTTGAGGAGGACGCCGCCTTCGAGGTGGGAGATGGATTCTGTGAAAATTAAGAAGTCGGTGTAGGTGCTCGCGCCAATCGCTGCACCGTCGCAGTTGGGGTGTTCGTGGACGATGTCATAACCGATGCTGACGTGTGTGGTGATGGGGATATCGAGTCGGACAGCAGCGGCAAAAATACTGATGTCTTTGTGTGGGTAATTGCTTTCGAGGATGTTGCGCCCAACGGCTTCGCCCAGTCCAATGCTTTTTTGCGCCGCTGTTTGGGCAATGAGGTTGAGGTCGCCTGTTTCTGTCCACAGTCCAAATTCTCCGGTGCGGATATATTTGCCCACGCTTTCGGTGGTTGCGCCGATGCGGGCAAATTCGTAGTCGTGAATGGCACAGGCGCCATTGCCCGCAATATGGGTGATGAGGCCGCGTTCCATCAGGTCGATGAGATAGCGCGCGGCACCGGCGCGAATGACGTGTGCGCCGATCATGAATATGACCGCACAATTGTTTTGTCTGGCGCGTACTATTCGATCTGCGACAATGGGAAGGTTGGGGTTGTCAAAGGGAGGTATTGGCGCGTTGAGGTCGGGAATTTGGTCGATAGAGAGGTCGTGTTCCCGCTGGTTGAGGGGGCGGAGTTTGAGTTTGGAGCGGTCGAAGGTTTTGTAAGGCATGTTCGCGGTTCTAAATGTATTGATATGCTTTCATGGCGGGATGTAAGAACTCAAAATCATGGACGCCATCATCGGTTTTCCACCTGCCTACGGAATCGGAGCGTACGATTACTTTGCCCAATGGAAATCCGAGGAATTTCTCTACCCGCGCAAATGTCTCATCTTGATTTAATATCGCATCTTCAAATCGCACGGTGATGCAGTGTTTGGGCACGGGCGTGGATTTCATGATTTCATACTGATACAACCAGGAAATTGCCCGCCGTTCGCGTATGTCATCTGTGTGCGGATATTGAATATCGAAGTCGCGCAAATCATCTGTTTTGTGTCCACTCAAAATACAATCGCGCGGGTCGCGTACCCAGTGAATGTATTTTGCATCGGGAAACATGCGTACAATCCACGGATAGACCAGTGTGGTTTCGGGTAATTTCCATCCGTAGTTCTCGTACCGATTTCTGGGGGGAAGCACGTCTTGCAAATAGGTTTCGACGAGGTGGATGAATTTGGGATCAATGTCCATGGTATGCAAGGCATCAAAATCCCACGATAGGTCGCCATTCCATTTCACGTATTTTGCCATTACGCGGCACGCATCGTACAGCGCCTGGGGGGGCATTTTATCGCCCGATGCATTGATCAAGCGCCCCATGTACATACCGCTGGCATAGAGCGTGTGGGAGATCAACCGCGTGCCCGAATGCCCACGTCCGATAACTGTGACTAACGACAAGGTTCTTTCTCCTTATAGTTTTTGTTCAAACTCGTTTTTTATGCGAATTTTGTCGGCTGCATTTCCAAAGCCCAGGCTGAACCATCCTTCGTAGCCCATGGCATTTAAGCGTTTGAAGAGTGCGCCAAAATCGATGGTTCCTTCCCCGGGTACCAGGTGTATTTCATAATCGCCATTGTTGTCATTTACGCGTACCTGGCCGATGTTATCTACGCCAAAGGTATCGAGAAATCCATCCCAACCCTCGGGCACGAGATGTCCGTGCGCGACGTTGAAAGCCCACTTGAAGTGATCGGATTGAATAGCATCAAAAAACCATTGCGTTTCTTCGACATTGTGCGGCAAATAGTGAATTTCGGCGTGTTTGGGTTCCAGGTTGTGATTTTCAAAATAGATCGCTACGTCGGTTTTTTCCGCCCGATGTACCAGTCGTTTCATGCGTTCTATGGCAGCATCTCGGCGCGAGGCTATATCGCCAAAGTGATAGCCCCCATGGCCGACGATCCAGCCGCATCCCAACTGGACCGCCAGATCAAAATTGGCGTTTACATAGACATCGACGGCCTCGGATAAAATTGGGACATATTCGGCATTGTTAATGGCGGAGGAGGGATGGATGCCGATTTGCACTGCGTGTTTTTCACACAGGTCTCGAATGTGTTTTATGCGTGTATTGTCAAAAGAGGCGAGATTATTTGGGGGCATATCGGCCTGAAAGTCGATATAGCGAAATCCATTTTCCGCACCCCATACAATGCCTTCTTCAAGGGGTGTATTTTTGTCCATGTTGTAGCCAAATCGTCCGCTCACTATTGCCTCCATTATCAAAAAATCATTATCCAATCAGTGCCTGGTACACCAGTGTCTTAAATTCAGCGCGAATGCGGTAGTAATTTGCGGGCATAAATTGCGTGAGCAATAGCCCGACGAGTTCTTCTTCATAATCGATCCAGAACGCAGTTGTTGCCGCGCCACCCCAGCGAAATGTTCCCACACTGCCGGGACCGCCAGCGGCTGCATCGAGCAAAATTGCGCCTCCCAATCCAAAACCTTCACCCGATAAATTTGCCAGTCCCAAAGAAATGGGCATCAATTCGTCGGGCAAGTGGTTCATTGTCATCAATTCGACGGTTTTGCGCCCCAGCAACCGCACGCCTTGAAACGCGCCCCCATTGAGCATCATGTGGCAGAAGCGGATGTAATCAGAGGCTGTGGAGACCAATCCGCCCCCCCCAGAATAGAATTTTTGCGGACTGGAAAATTTGCTGGTCGTCGGGTCATCAATTACTCGAATCCCACCTTCTTGTGCCGGGCCGTAATTTGTTGCAAACCGATGTCCCTGTCCCTCGCGTACCCAAAATTCCGTGTCTTCCATGCCCAGGGGATCTAAAATTCGCTCTCTGAAAAACGCATCGAGAGACATGCCGGAGATAACTTCGACAAAGTGCCCGAGTACATCGGTCGATACGCTGTAGCGCCAGGCTGTACCCGGTTGATTCGCCAGGGGTAGCGTTGCCAGTGTTTGTACCATTTCTTTTGTCGAATGGTCTGGCCGATTAATTTTTGCCTGATTATACATTTGTTCGACGGGCGAATTGCCCATAAAGCCATAAGTCAGCCCCGATGTGTGGGTCATCAAATGGCGAATCGTGATTTCTCGCTCCAGGTCCTCTGGCGGAGCGTCTGTACCGGCGAAGACTTGTACATCTTTTAATTCTGGAATAAAATCCGATACGGGGTCATCCAGTTGAAAAAGCCCCTCTTCAAAGAGCATCATGGCCGCGACAGTTGTGATGGGTTTGGTCATTGAATAAATCCGAAAGATCGTATCGCGCGTTGTGGGTACTTTTTTGTCTTGCGTGCCAAAACATGAAAAATGCGCGATTTTGCCCTGCCGACAAACCATCGTTATAATGCTGACGAGTTTGTCTTCGTCGATATAGCGTTGCATCACGCGATTGATGCGGTGCAAGCGCGTAGCTGATAGTCCCACATCTTCTGGTGCAACAATGGGAAGTCCTGGATCACTGTTCAAAATTCGCTCCTTTCGGCAGAAGTATTTTTTAAGACGCTGTTCCGTTTAGTCCGGTCACGAGATCCGGCGGTATGGACGCTACGTGAATCTGGGGCTGTCCGCTCAGGTCGGAGGTGAATACCAGCCACCGCATATCCGGAGAGGCATAGGCGTGCGGATGCGCTTTTTTGACGAGAATTGAGGTGCGGGCGTCGCATACGACCGCATTTTTTCCCGTCTGGATGGATCCCAGTATGAGCTTGCCGGATCCCTGCCAGTCATCGGCAAAAAAATACCGGCCGCACGGAGATGTCCCCAGGTGATTAAAACGGTACCCGCGCGAGACGACCCGGGGCGGTCCTCCGGCTTTTACTCCCAGCAGATTGCCCTTTTCGGGGGTGTAGTCGCCTTCTGCAAAATACCATTCTTCGGGGCTGTGTAGCCCCCGGGCGTTTGGGGCACGGACCGTGAGCAATATCTCGTTGGTTCCTGCAATCCACGCCTCGTGTCCCACGATGCTGGGCGTATAAGGTTCCCCCACCTGCAACCGCGTCACCTTTCCGCTCGGGATATCCAGGAGAAATTCTGTGGCACCCTGCTCCCCGAAAATTATCGCCCTGGTACCGTCGGGCAACACCTTGCACCCCCGGTTGTGCTGTACCATAATTTGCTTGCCCCAGGTAGGCTCGAACTGAGTGTGTGGGTTACAAATATCCGGATCGGTGTGGATGAGATCCCGCGTGCCGGTCTTCAAATCCAGCAGTTCGATCCCGAACATCTGGGGTTCCAGGCTGAGGGTTACGCCGTAGGCATAGTAGCGCTCGTCGGGAGATACTGTGTCCATCCCCCGGTGCTGAAAATCTTCGGGAAATTCGAAGATCACCTCCCGTTCGCCCGTGGCCAGATCCACCCGCCGCAGTTCCAGGCATTTTCCCTCCTGTACGTGGCGGTAGTAAAAGATCCCGGTGTGGCTCATTCCCGGCGCTCGCAGCCCCTGTCCTATAACCTCACTCTTCCAGGTCCCGAATTCACAGGTCACATATTCATTATAATTCGGGCCGGGTTTCGGATTTTGCCGTTCGTACACAAAAACCCGGGAGTCCGCCGAACAATAGGGCTGTTCGCAGTAAATATTGGATTTTTCGAGTGGGTCGTCGGTGATCTGATAGACGACAGCGCCGTTTGCCTCTTCTTCAAGTGTTTTAGCCATAGCTGGTCTCCTTTTCTATTGCCCTTCTGGTCCTGGCGGCCAACGTCCTGTTATGGCTCAATCAGATTGTCGTTAATATAGTCCCAGTTGAAATCAAATCCCAGACCTGGTAGCTGGGGTAGGATGACATTGCCGTCATCATCCAGGGGATCTACAATGGAATTCAAATAGGGGGGTGGGGTTTCGTAGTCGAAGTCGGGGCGCAAGAGGCCGCGTTCGTAGTATTCACAGGTTGCTTCTGTTGTTGCGCCCAGGATTTGGCAGTTTGCCCATCCGCCATAGTGCATTTCGCACTGAATGCCGAAGGCCTGTGCCACATTCACCATTTTGTAGGATCCCGTGATGCCGCCATAGTTGTGATCGATGCGCAGCATGTCAGATGCGCCCTGGAGTACCCATTCGGCGCGTGTGAAGACGCCGCCGGGAATGTGTTCTGGCGAGAGAATGGCGATGTCCAGTTCGCGGGTCAATCGTCGGTATGCTTCTGTTCGCGTTTCTACCATGGGGTGTTCGAGCCAGTAGTAGTTCAGTTTTTCCAGTTGGCGGCCGACCCACAAAGATTGCTCCAGGGTATATACGCCGAAGGGATCAAGCATTAAGACCATGTCGTCGCCAACCGCTTCGCGCACGGCTTTGCATACTTCTATGTCTTCTTTGGGGAATCCGGGTACCTGTGGGGCAGGTTCCCAGGTGTGTGGGTTCCAGCAGATGTACGCGTGAACTTTGTAGGCTTTGTATCCCTGTTTTTTGCACTCAAGAGCATGTTCGGCATAATCTTCTGGTTTGCCGATGTTTGGATACGTGCTGGCATAAGCTTTTACTTTGTCGCGGGCACCGCCGAGGATTTTGTGAACGGGCAGGTCAACCATTCTGCCGAGCAGATCCCAAAGGGCGCAATCGACTGCGCCCATAACATGTTCGGGCAATGAATGACCGAAGGTGACGAGTTGGTCCATCCAGTTCCAGATGGTTTCACGGGATAGGGGATCTTCGCCGATTAACATGCGCTTGATCGGGCCTTCGAGGTATCGCCGGTCGCCACCGACCATATATCCTTCGAGGCCTTCATCTGTTACGATTTTGAAGATTGAGCTTGCCGACTCTTTTTGCTTTTCTCCCCAGACGCCGTAGCCCCACTTACTCGGTCGAGACCTGCCGCCTGGCGTGCGGAATGTAATCACTTCGATGTCTGTAATTTTCATGGGGTCCTCAATTCAAAAGACGGAAAGGAATACAGATTACTCACGATGTTTCAAATTAGCTTCTTATACTGAAAAATCAAGGGTAGATTAACCCGTTTTAGATGTTGTTACGATTAATTGACACCGTCATAGGTAGCAACCACTTTGAAGCTTGACAATGTTTTTTTTTCAAGTCATACTTGGAATTAAGTTTATGCTTATTATGAAGTTATTCAGACACTCAACAACATTCTGATACCCACTGGAAAAAGCGGTGCAGTGCTTATTCAGGCATCAGGTTGTAGAGATCAATGGTAAGAAAACTACAGGCAAGCAAGACTTCTTTAGAGTCTTTATGAAAAGAAATGAGCAGTTTCTAAATGATAGAGGTAATAACAGGGGGTCTTGTACCTGCCGCCTTTCACGCCAATGAAGGAGCTACAGGTGCGCGGAAAGTTTATCTTGAACAGATGGGCCTTAGACATTGTTATTCATTATCAGAGACCCGTTCAGTGCTCATATTGAACTGTATTGGGGAATCATTGGGCTGGTTGCCCAGTACCTTGATAAATCTGTAGAGGCATTGACGGCAGTAGTCCACGCCCACGAACTCGGACATGCGTATACGCATTTGGGTGCAGATATTGATGGACATCGGTGGGCTTCCCTTGATTTCTACAACAGTGATCATCCTCTAAAGGAAGGGCTTTCACAATATTACACGGACTTGATTTGTCGCAGCCATAGCGAGAAGGTTCCCCAAGTTTACGAGACGTATGAAGCCCTTCTGGAACGTCAGCCGGAAGCTTATCGGACACACGTTCCCTGGACTGAGAAGTGTTCTCCTGAGGAAGTTCGATTTGCGCTGATCGAAATTCGGCGACACGGCCCCGGACATCTAAACACATTTGAGGAAGCCCTTGATGAAGCCCATCACCGACTTCAGCAACGGACAGGAGTGGGCATTACTGCAAGTTAGGAAATCTGAATTATGGATATATTCTGGAATTCTGGAGAAAGAGAGAAAGTCCAGGGATTGGACTTCCTGAATGTCCGAAGCATTGACCAGGCGATGGAAAAACAGTGGGTTGCTGGCATCACGACGATTTCACCCCGAACTCGATATCTTTCCTTGCTACCCTGGGCGTTATCATTATACTATGAAAGAGAATTAAAAGCCCAAACGAGTGTTCAGTACGACTATCAGCATTTGCGTCATTTTTTGAGCCGCTTAGAAGTCATCATCCTCGCGGCTTCTTCTCTTACAAAACCTGGTGAAAGTATTCCCAAAACCACGAGTATCTTAGGTCGAGACACACACAAAAACTTACTCTTGCAGTTACAAGATTCGGGATATGTAGAATTGGAACCGAATGGCGGTGGGGCGATTGCTCGGACATATGTCAGGCCCTGTCAGGGGTTTGATATCTTGGAGAGCGGTGCCCCTATCAAATTGCTTGAGCGAGGACGAAAGCTATATGATGCAAAGCAGCGATTGCTGGTAGGATGTCCTTTTATTGACAATCTCTTCACCGGAGGGAAAGTCACAGCCGAAGATATTCTCACTTGGCGAGATCATTTTTCTATCACGGGATTGCTATCGGCTGCTGGGACCGAAGAAAAGAATTTGCTCGTATCGTTTTTTTTAACCTCCCAGAATCCACAAAATGAGCCTCATTACCAACGGTTCCGTGGCACATTAAAATGGATCCTGATGCGGGCTAGAGAGAACCCTTCATCTCCTGGGGATCTGATTGCTGAGGAATATAGTCAGTGTCTTGGAAATGGCTCAAATGCGAATTTAGAAGCAGTTCGGGTTGCTTGGGTGAATTACGAACTGCGTCGCCGAGGGCATTGGGGGCTTGAATTACTTCTCTCAGCCTTCAGTAACACACTCAAAACGCTTGTCACTGCCAATCTGGATGAGATTATCAGTGAGTGGATAGATGAAGATGAAATCCCGGAATATCTGCGTAGTGCCATAGCAATCCATAATACACCTTGGGAATTGTCTTGGAAGGAATTTCTTGCATCAATTCCTGAAAATCTGTTGCTACATAAAACGCCATCAACTGGTGAGTCCAGGAACTCCCGCCCACATATACAAGCCTTTTTAGGATTCTTGCTGGTTGTGTCTTGCTGGTGCCATTCACAACCTTGGCGTGAGAATAAATTGCTTCGGACTTTCGAGAAAGGACCTCTGGATTTCGCATTTGAAATTCTGGATCAGGCTGGGGGGAAGTCTATTGTTGAGGTTCTGTCTCAGCTTGTAGGTGATTGCGCCGTTACACCTCATCTGCAAACGACATGGCGTAAGATGGGCAATGGGCAGAAATGCTCACTCAGATTTTTTTGGGACGGAGAAGCCTTCAGATCAACGGGAACCATCACCATGCCTGGATTTAGCGGCGAAAGATTAGGCAATGTAATGCGTATGCTGGCAGACTTAGGTCTGCTCACTTCCCCGCAGAAAGGGAAGTATACCACTACAGAAGCAGGCCAAGCTGTGCTTGCTGAATTGGAAAAGATAGGATGAGAACGGATTTAATTGGCAAAATGCGACACTTGAAGGATTTGGAGAATGCGATTGTGCTCACTCACAACATCGATTGCGTCTTCCTGGAGTCTATCCTTCTGCCAACGTTGAGGCGGGCTGGTAACCCCATGCTTACCGTATTTGCTGAGAGCACCTGTGCGATCGATACGTTTCAACGTCAGAGTCTCTATCTTTCCGGACTGGGACGCAGGTATCGTATGGTCTCCGTCAACCTTCCCCATCCCTTTCGATTTCATCCCAAAGCTGTGTTACTTGCCGCACGGCAACGTGCCCACCTGTTTATTGGAAGCGGAAACATAGGTTTTGGGGGATGGCGAGAGAATGGAGAGATTTGGGTAGAATATGTGCTGGATGAAAAAGATCAACAAGCAGCACCCGCTTTTGCCTTCTTTCGGGATTACTTGAAACAGATATTGAGGATTGTCCCCTTTACAGAGACCATAGAGCATGAAATTGCAGATGCCTTTTCGCAGGAGCGAAAGCAGTGGGTCTCTTATTTGGCAGAAAGTGGTGGGCTGATTGGTCGAGCAGGAAGTGGCCCGAGCCTGATAGACTGTTTGGACGATGTAATTTCGAGTGAACCTGTTGATCGACTCTGGATCTGTGCTCCTTATTATGATATTCGGGCAGAAGCCCTGAACGCTTTAAAAGAAAAGTTCGAGGCAAAAGAGACTCGGGTACTCTTGCAGGAGAAAGAAACCAATTTTACTTCCGAAGCTGCGGAAGCACAGACAAAGGATGTTCGGCTTAAATCCGTGAACTACAATGGAAATGATGGTAAAACCAGATTCTTGCATGCCAAATTCTATGGTCTTGAAAGAAAAAGGCGAGTTACGGTTCTTCTTGGAAGCGCCAACTGTTCGAATGCGGCTTGGATGATTCCTGGCAATCGGGGAAACGCGGAACTGGTGGCGATTAAGGAGATGAGCAAGAAAGAGTTCGAGCAACATATTCTGCAGGAACTCCATATAGCAGACGAACCACCAGAGCTTCAATCTCACCAAGAGCGGGATGATGTGTCTGAACCGGAAACGTATGCGTTGCGAGCCTTGGCCGCGAGTTTTGACAGATTTGAAGGTATCAATGTGCGGTTTCAGAAAGATGTAAATATTGAAATTTCTAGATGTTTGATCGACAACCAACCCGTTGAATTCAAGATCGAGAACGAAAGTGAACTCACAGCGAATCCTCTTCCTCAGACCATACCTGGTAAGGGCAACCGGGTTTTGCAGTTGGAAGGAGAGGGCTCACTAGGGAAGATCTGCTCGAATCCCATCTGGATAGATCAGGAATTTGAACTGTGCACGACCTCTAAAGAACGCACACTGGTTGAGACCATACAACAGAATGTAAAGCAGGATACCTGGGGTCTGCCGGCTTTCAATGAAATCTTAAGATTGCTACAAGATCACCTGGACTATTTAACAACACATAAGACATCGAGGGGTGGACAGAACGGGCGTAGCGGTTCTGAGAGAGTCATTCGATTCACACGCGAGGATGTATTTGCCGATGGTTTCGGACTCCTCTCGCAAACGTCAACTGTTTCTGATATTGCTATTCAGAATCAAGTAGAAGGATTGAAGGACTTGCTACTCAGATATTTTGGTGTCGAATGGATTCAAGAAGAAGATCCATCGGAAGAGGAAACGATGGATCCTCAAGAAGCGGAAGATGATTCAATCAGTCCAGACGAACTGGAATCACGAAAGCTGGAGCGATCCCTTGCTGGACCATCTCCAAAAGACTCTCATCCTGATAATGACCCGGTGAAGCAAAAGAAAAACCGTCAAAGAACCCTCCAGTTTTTTGAGTCGATCATCAATACCATTTCTGATGAGAATTATTTGCTGCAAAGATCACCAGATCTGATTGCTAAAGATTTAGCGATCATAGCTATACTAATGACTTCTGCAATAAATGAAGAAGCACCGGGTTTGGGAATAAACTGGCTCACTGAAGATGAATACTTCGAATTCACTCGCCGGGTTTGGAATGTATTTTTTTTCAAGATTATACAGTCTGAAACGGATTCTTCAGGACAATACCACGGTTATCTTGACAGACGTTATCAGGAATCCGAAGATCCACACGCTTTCAGCCGGTCTTTTGCCTCTACCGATTTTGCCGCTGCCATTGCTGTGTGGGTGTTGGCAAATTTGAAAGACAAGCCTTCTCCGCGAGAAGCACAATTAGCTCTGATACAAATTTCTGCAGTTGCTCATTTTCCCTGGCTGTGGCGCGCAGATGCTTTTTCTGATCTAGCCCCTATAATTAAACGTCTTTTAGTCCATACCAAAGTTCTGCCATTAGAAAAACAGGAAGATTTCGGACGCTATCTCACAAAATGGCGTGAATTTATCCAGGTTGGAAATGCAATCGGTGTCTTTCAGGAAATATTCGAGGATTTTGAACCCGAAAATGTAAAGGACATACTTGAGCGGAGTGAAATACAGAAGGGAGAGCTTCTTTGGCAGGGAGGATCAGGTCTTTGTGTTGCCCAGAAAGATTGCCTAAGGTTACCTAAAAAAAAGATTGATGTTCTGAGTTTACAGAGTCATGGTAGCAGTCCGAAGAAGACTTTCTATGCTGACTACCTGATTCCAGTCGGAGCACTTTGGGTCTTTTTAAGTTGCCAACTCTTAATGAGTTTCTGAAGATATTTCACCTTCTCCTCTGGCAATCCTACTACGTTGAGCATTTTCATATTGACCTCCCAACTTCCAGTAAATGACCATCTCTGGGTTAGCCATATCTCAAGTGGTATGGTGGTGTTAGACAACTAACTGAATTTACGGTAATTCAATCCGTTGTCAATTTGTAATATGTTGGAGAGAAGCGAAACAAAAAGGGGCTACGCATCAATTTACGTAACCCCTTTTTGTGTTTGATGGTGGGCGATACTGGATTCGAACCAGTGACCTCCTGCTTGTAAGGCAGGCGCTCTAACCAGCTGAGCTAACCGCCCGGATAATGTTAAATCTATCTCACATCGGTTGATGGCTCATCTTCTTTTTTGTAGCTGAGCAGGGCTATTGGGATCAATACGCAATAACCGAGTACGAGTAGCAGCGGGGCAAGCGTGAGCGACATAAAGCCATCGACTGGCGGTAGGGAGAGAAAAACATAGCCCAGTGCAATGGCGATAAGCCCAAGCCCAAAAAGCCACATATTTCGTTCTGAATAGGGCAACTTTGGCCGGGGTTTGGGACGTTGTCGCGCTCGGCGAGGAGGCATAATAGAATTCCTATCGACGTTCTGTAATGCGGGCAGCACGACCGCGTAGATCGCGCAGGTAATAAATTTTTGATCGCCGCACTTTACCGCGACGCAGTACTTCAATTTTGGCTATGCGAGGCGTGTGCAGTGGAAAGATGCGCTCTACCCCAACGCCACCCGTGCTAATTTTGCGAACTGTAAATGTCGCGTGAATACCCGGTCCTCGGCGCTGGATGACCACACCCTCAAAGAGCTGGATGCGTTCTTTTTCTCCTTCTACCACGCGGACATGCACGCGCACGGTATCGCCAGCTTCAAACTCGGGCACATCATCGCGCAGTTGTGCTTCAGAAACAGATTTCAAAATGGCATCCATGATTTACATACTCCTGAAAAAAATTAAAGTTCAATGCGAATCAACGGAACGGGGTACAACTGGCCGCCTCTCAGGCCAGTTCATCAACGAATCGAAGCTCGTAGTGATTTTGGGTAGTGAGGCGGGGTTCGTCTATTCGTCTATTCGTCTATTCCAACAGGTCGGGGCGTCGCTCAAGCGTGCGTTGTCGCGCGTTGTCTCGCCGCCATTGGGCGACTTTTTTGTGATCTCCACTGAGCAATGCCTCCGGCACGGTCAAGCCTTCAAATTCTCGGGGTCGCGTGTACCACGCACAATCCAACAGGCCATTTTGAAACGAATCTTCAAGTGCTGACTCGGCATTGCCAATGGCACCGGGAATCAACCGGATCAACGCATCGATCAAAATGAGGGCGGGCAATTCGCCGCCGCTGAGGACATAATCACCAATCGAGATTTCATCATCGACATAGTTTTCGCGGACGCGCTCATCAATGCCGCGATAGTGTCCGCACAACAGTACCAGATGATCCGATAAAGACAATTCATTGGCCACAGATTGCGTGAATTGCCTTCCTTGAGGCGTGAGAAAAATCACGCGGCCACCTGTGGGGAGTGCTTCTATCGCGCGTGCAATGGGTTCGGGTTTGAAGATCATCCCCGCGCCGCCGCCGTAAGGCGTATCGTCGATTGTTTTGTGCTTGTCGTCTGCGTGGTCTCGAAGGTCGTGCGCCAAAACGTCGATCAATCCCGCATCAATGGCGCGTCGCGGGATACTGTATTTCAGCGCATCCCGAATCAAATCGGGAAAAATTGTGATCACGTCTATTCGCATCACAGATGATCGTCCTACAAAAGCCCTTCGATTTCCTGCACGATAATTTTGCCGGCTTTTTGATCCACGTGGACAATCTCGCGCACGGCCGGGATCAATACGTCTTCGCCGTTGCGATCCACCACATACACGTCGTTGGCCGGATACGACAGGACTTCTACGACATGTCCCACCATGGTGCCCGATGCTGTTTCAACTGGCAATCCCTCGAGTTCAAAAACGTAAAACGAATTGTCGGGCAAGGGATGCACGGCATCGCGAGCCACCAGAATAAAGTGCTCGCGCAATCGCCCCACATGTTCAGGGGTGTCAATGTCTTGAAATTTGATTGCCAGGCGAGAACCATAAGCGCGTACATAAGCCACGTTTAATGCAGAGTATGTGCCATCGGGTGCTTCAACGCGCACAGAATCCAAATCGTCAAATCGTTGTGGAAAATCGGTCAGCGGTAGCAAAAAAGCTTCACCCCGAATGCCTCGGGGTTTCATAATTTTGCCAACCGCGACAAAATCCGACTCCAAGACTCATTCCTCAGATGGGGCGTCTGACTCTGCATCCTCAGGTTGTGCGTCCTGATCCTGAGTCTCTGCGAGCAGACCCTTTTGGCGAAATAAGCTACGCACTGTATCGGAGGGCTGTGCGCCCACGCCCAACCAATACCTTATGCGGTCTTCTTTCAATTCGATGATCTGGGGATCTTTTGTCGGATTATAATGCCCCAAGACCTCGATGAACCGACCGTCGCGAGGTGAGGAGGCATCGGCTGCTACTACGCGGTAGAACGGCGCTTTTTTGGCGCCCATACGACGTAAGCGAAGTCGAACCAAATCAAACTCCTTTGTGTTATCCGAACATCGGAATTGCCATTTTGCCCTGTTTTTCCATACGGGACATGCGTTTCATCATTTTTTGCATCATGTTGAATTGCTTGAGCAATTTGTTGACATCTTGAATACTGCGCCCGCTGCCATTTGCAATGCGTTTGCGCCTGCTGCCATTAATAATATGCGGTTTGTCGCGTTCTGCTGGGGTCATTGAATAGATGATTGCCTCAATATGCGTGAAGGTCTTTTCATCCACCTGCAAGTCCGGCATGGACTTGCTTACACCGGGGATCATTTTCATCAGTTGATCTAAGGGTCCCATCTGCCTGATTTGCGCCATTTGCTCGAGAAAGTCGTCAAATGTGAACGATGCCGAGCGAAGTTTTTGCTCGACTTTTTTGGCCTGTTCAGCGTCAATGGTCTCCTGTGCTTTTTCCACCAGTGTAACCACATCGCCCATGCCCAAAATGCGAGAGGCCATTCGGTCGGGATGAAATACTTCCAGACCATCGACTTTTTCGCTGACGCCGATGTATTTAATCGGGACGCCCGCAACCTCGCGGATGGATAAAGCTGCGCCGCCGCGGGTGTCGCTGTCCATGCGCGTGAGTACTACACCTGAGAATTTGAGTTTTTCGTAAAAGGCAGAAGCCGACGATACGGCATCTTGCCCGGTCATGGCGTCGCACACAAACAGAATTTCTGAGGGCGATACGGCTTCGCGGATGCGAAATACTTCATCCATGCGCTCGTCATCAACGTGTAGCCGACCCGCTGTATCGAGTATCACGACATCGCGATTTTCATTTTTCGCCCGATCCATCGCTTGCGTGCAAATATCGACCGGATCGGTGCCTTCTGGCGCCCGGTGTACGGGCACGCCCACTTGCTCGGCGAGCACGCAAAGTTGATCAATTGCTGCGGGACGATAAATATCAGCCGCCACGAGCAAGGGTTTTTTGTTTTCCGATGCCAATAATCGGGCCAATTTTGCTGAGGCTGTCGTTTTACCCGATCCTTGAAGCCCGACCATCATGATTGCTGAGGGCGGCGATTCCGCAAATTGCAATGCGGCATTTTGATTGCCCATCAACGCGATCAATTCGTCGTGGACAACTTTTACAACTTGCTGCCCGGGTGTGATGCTTTTGAGCACTTCCTGCCCTATGGCGCGTTCTTTGACCCGCGCAATAAACGAGCGGGCAACTTTGTAGTTGACATCTGCCTCGAGCAATGCCCGGCGCACCTCTCGCATGGCGTCGTCGATGTTCGATTCGCTCAATCGACCGCGGCTGCGAAGTTGCTTAAATACGCCATTGAGGCGCTCTGTCAACATTTCAAACATGAAAAACCCTTAAAAATAGCGGAGCAAGACGGAGAAATATAGAAGATTCGCCGATTTTATGCAAGAAATAAGCTGTCGAAAAATCCCTATCCCAGTGCCGCCTGGCGAATGGCCTGTACGTTTTTTGCAATGGCCCCGTCGCGAAATACCGCCGAACCCGCTACGAGCACTTGCACGCCTGCTTCGACTACCTGACGCGCGTTTTCCACGCCAATGCCACCGTCAATTTCTATTTCGATGTCCAATTCCTGCCGCACAATTTCGGCTTTTAATGCCCGCACCCGATCGAGAGACGCCAGCATAAAGGACTGGCCACCAAAGCCCGGTTCGACCGACATAATGAGTGCGAGGTCCAATTTGGGTAATAGTGGAAATAATGTCTCGATCTCCGTGCCAGGGCGCAGGGTAGCACCGGCTTTCATGTTGGCTTTTCGGATGCGATCCAACAGTGCGGGCACATCTTCTTCGATTTCGACATGGACGGTCAAAATGTCTGTGCCTGCATCGGCAAAATCTTGCAGATATTTACCGGGTTCAGAGATCATGAGATGCACGTCCAGCACCAGATCTGTTGTTTTGCGAATGGCTTCAACGACCAGCGCACCAAATGTGATATTAGGCACAAAATGCCCGTCCATAATGTCCAGATGGATATATTCTGCACCGGACTCTTCGACCAGGCGCACCTGATTTTCGAGTGTGCGGAAATCGGCAGAGAGAAATGATGGGGCGATTTTTACCATTTTAACCTCAAATAAGACTTTTTCACAGTTTGCTCACAATCAATAGGACAGGAGACCCGCGTTTTATTGGCGTGCCCGATTCTGGCTCCTGGCGGATTACGATGTCGGGTTCATAAGCGGTGCTAAATTCGTATCGGATATTATTGGGCTGCAGACCGAGCGACGATAATAGACGCCGGGCTTCGTCCAATTTTAGCTCGGTAACCCGGGGCATATTGACAAAGGCGCGAGGAGGACCCGTGCTTACAATCAGTTCGACCTGTGTCCCCTGGGCGACTTTCTCGCCAGCTTTGGGTTTGTGGTCGATAATAGTGCCCTCTTTTATTTCTGACGATGATATTTCGGTGACTTTACCGACGGTCAAGTCCGCCTGTGCAATCCACAACTGAGCCTGTCGCAAAGGGCGGTTGCGAAGATCGGGTACGGCGTGGAGACGCTGTCCCAAACTCAGCGCAATATAGACCGTGCGGTTGGGTTTTACGTGCGAGAGGGCAGACGGATTTTGCCATACGATTTGTCCTGCAGGCACAGAAGTATCCCATCGCGGTTCTCGCTCTTTCATGCGCAGGCCCTTGTCTTGTAATTGCGCCTGCGCCTGTGCAGGGGTAAGTCCGATGAGATCGGGGACAGTGACTTCTACGCCTTGCCGCACATAGATCGGCATTGCAAGTTGATCGATTACAATCAATCCGATTATTGCCGTAAATATGGCACACGCACCAAAAAGAGCGATTTCGCGCAAAATTTTCAAGGCCAAATTCATGATCTCAAAATAGCCGAAGGCCCAAATCCTGTCAAGCGCGGATGCCTTATTACAAGGGGTTAATACTCATAGGTCACTGAAGCGCGATGCGTGATTCCCAGTACTGTATGCCATACTCCGGCATAGTCAATCGCAAAGTCACTTTTTTTAAGGCCAAATCCCGCGCTCAGTCTTTCCGGTCGGCCGCCTGCTCCTGTGCGTAGTACCAGTTGGGGATGGATATGATACATGATCCCAATGCCCGCACCTGTAGGAAAATTCGCTTCTTTCTGTATATCTGCTACCAATACGACTTGAGGCATGATAGCAATACCCATTCCCACGGTGCCACTCTGTCCCAAAAGCGAGGTGTGTCTGCCACCTGCATTCCAGATTGCTGCGCCCAGAAAGACGCCTTCGCGTATCTGCAATTTTATGCCCGCATCGAATACCAACCAGTGTTGTGTGGGGATTCCCGCTGTGCTGAGTTGTAAGGCGCGTATGCCGAGTCCCAGGCTCAGTTTTTGGAAGACGCGCAGTCCATAAACGAGACCAAATACCTGCTCTTTGTATAGCGCAAATCCAAATCCCGTATATCTCGCGCCCAGGCCATGACGTCCAATCCGCAGGCCAGCACTGAACGCATGGGTTGCCAGTTCGGCTATTCCAAAGGGTCGGTCATACATGCCAAATAAGCTCATTCGCTTGCCCCATGTCAGTGCTGCGGGATTCCAAAATGCGCCTGAGGCACCGGCTGCCAGTGCCACGCCTGCATCGCCAGTACCTGCGGTATGGGCGCCAATGGGATGAAATTCAAAGGCTGCGTGAGTAGATGAAGGGAGGAGTGCGAAAAGTGTAAATACAATCCACTTTGCTTGCGGAATGCGGAAAAGCGAGCTGAGACGCAATTGATCTGGCATAGGAGACCACGTATGGGATGGGTTAGGGATGTGTGTTTTGACAGTCTTTCTGCAAATGGCATACCAGATACTCACCTTCTTTTTAACCTGTTGATATTACACGCCGAAATCTGTTTATTGTCGGTTAGAATAGACGGGTAAATGTCGGCTACTATGCGACAGAGTATTTTAATCGGTCGCTCGTTATTAGACAAAAAACGCTCTCAATGGGGTGAGATAATCGCGGTTGCTTTATGAGAAAAAAGAACCGATATTTTAACCGTTCGATTTCTACAAATCTTCACCTGGAGAGAGAAGGTTATGGCTTATTTTACCGACGAAGAGAAATTGCATTTCAAAGAACAGGGGTATGTTGTCAAACGCGATGTCGTGCCGATGCATTTGATCGATAAGGCGGTGGATGTGGTATGGGAGGAGATTGAGGCAGATCGCGATGATCCCAAAACGTGGATCAATGCAGGACCGAAGGGAAATTTGAAATGCAGCAATCATCCCGATGTGCGGGCGACGTTGACGGAGACGCCGATTCAGGATATGTGCGAGGAGATGGTGGGTAAAGGGACCCTGGCTGTGTCGAATTACACGTTTGCCAAGATGATTTATCCCGAAGGGCACGACAATTGGACGCCGGCCAGGCATATGCATCTGGATGGCTATACGTGTGAAGGCGTGGTGGATACCTTTGCGATCGCGGTGACGGTGAATATCAATCACGTTAAGCCGCGCTCGGGTGGGTTTTCGATATGGCCCGGCGCGCACAAGCGGGCTTATGAATATTTTAAGACGCACAGTTTGGTGAATGGGTTAGATGCGTTTCGCAATGCGCAGGGGGAGTATTACGGCCTTCCCACGCCGGTTGATGTTACGGGGCCGCCGGGCACGGTGACGTTCTGGCATCATCTGATGTTGCACAGCCCGGGGGTAAATTGCGGGCGGGATATTCGCATGGCGTTTGTGAGTCGTTTTCGGCGGAGGGATAATAACGATATGCGCTTTGAGACGCCGGATGATATGTGGGCGTATTGGGATGGACTGTAGGCGGATTCCGCGTTGGAATACAAAAGGATAGGATGGCGAGTAAAAACCAACAAATAAAAAAACGCGGACCGCGCAGAAAGCGGCCAAGTCTGATGTCAGCAGTGTGGTCGCTGCTGCCCGCGTGTATGCTCAAAGACGGCATGGAGATTGCGCGGCAGTTGCGGCAAATACAGCGGCAAAAGCGGCGCGATACGGTGCGGTTGAAGAATCTGAAGGTGCAGGCAGAGCGGTCGGCTGCGTTGCGTAAAGACCGGGGAGATAATCCGCTGTACTTGACGTATCCAGAAGCGTTGCCGATTGTGGCGCGGAAGGATGAGATTGTTCGGGCGATTCGAGAACATCCCGTGGTGATTGTGGCGGGTGAGACGGGTTCGGGGAAGACGACGCAGTTGCCCAAGATGTGTTTGGAGGCCGGTCGCGGTGTGGCGGCGAAAATTGCGTGTACCCAACCCCGGCGCGTGGCGGCGCTATCGGTGTCGCGGCGTATTGCAGAGGAGTTAAATGTCGCGTGGGGTGCCGAGGTGGGGTGCAAAATTCGGTTTAAGGATGAGACTGCGCCCGAGACGCGGATCAAGATGATGACGGATGGGATGTTGCTCGCGGAGATTCAGGGCGATCCGAATTTGTATGAGTACGATACGGTTATTATTGATGAGGCGCACGAGCGCAGTTTGAATATCGATTTTTTGCTGGGGTATTTGCGTCTGTTGCAAAAGCGACGCCCCGAGTTGCGGATTGTGATTACATCGGCGACGATTGATACGGAGGCGTTTTCAAAGGCGTTTGACGATGCGCCGATTATTGAGGTGTCCGGGCGGATGTATCCTGTGGATGTGCAATACTTGCCTATAGAAGATCTCGCTGGGGAGACGTATATCGATGCGGCGGTGACCGCAGTGGATATGGTGGTTGATGCGGGACGAGGCGATATTCTGGTTTTTATGCCTACGGAGAAGGATATCCACGAGACGCGCAGGCGTTTGGAGGGGCGACAACTTCGCTTTACAGAGGTTTTGCCGCTGTTTGGGCGGTTGACAGCGGGCGATCAGCAGAAGGTGTTTTACAAGCAGAGGTATCGGCGCATTGTGGTGGCGACGAATATTGCGGAGACGTCGATTACGATTCCGGGTATTCGATATGTGATCGATACGGGGCTGGCGCGAATCAGCCGGCACAATCCGCGCAATCAGACGCATCGGCTACCGGTGGAGGAGATTTCTCAAAGCAGTGCCAGGCAGCGGGCAGGGCGGTGTGGGCGCGTGCAAAATGGGGTGTGTATTCGTCTGTACGATGAGAAGAGTTTTCTCGCGCGACCAGAGTACACGCAGCCCGAGATTCAGCGGTCGGATTTGGCTGAGGTCATTTTGCGGATGATTGCGCTGCGGCTGGGCGATGTCGAGACGTTTCCATTTATTGATCCCCCCCGTTCTCAGGCGATTCAGGGGGGATTTAATGTGTTGAGGGCGCTGGACGCGATTGATGATCACAAGCGTCTGACACCGTTGGGGCGCGATATGGCGCGTTTGCCACTCGCGCCGACGGTATCGCGGATGATTTTGCAAGCTCGGAAAGAACGCGCTTTGCGCGAGGTGCTGGTTATTGCGTCGGCAATCAGCATTCAAGATCCGCGCGTTCGGCCGCTCGAGCAAGAGAAGGCGGCAGACCAGGAGCACAAGCGATTTGTAGATGGAGAATCGGATTTTGTAGCGTTGCTGAATATCTGGAAGACGTATCACGATACGTTTGAGAAATTGAGAACTCAGAGCCAGATGCGGAGATTTTGCAAGCAGCATTTTTTATCTTTTAATCGCATGCGCGAATGGCGCGATATTTATATGCAGATTCGACATACTCTGCGTGAGATGGGCAGTTTTCGGATGAACCGGGACGATGCGGGATACCACGCGATTCATCGGTCGGTGGTGAGTGGGTTGTTGGGCAATGTGGCACAGAAGAAGGAAGACAATATGTATCGCGCAGCGCGTGGGCGCGATGTGATGTTGTTCCCGGGGTCTGGCCTGTTTCAACGGAGAGAGGGCAGAGAGGAAGATAAAAAGAGTACGCCCGGTTGGGTGGTGGCTGCGGAGGTGGTGGAGACGTCGCGTTTGTTTGCGCGCACTGTGGCTCGCATACAGCCGTCGTGGCTGGTGGAGTTGGGCGGACATCTGTGCCGGGCATCTTATAAGGAGCCGTTTTACAGCAGGCGGTCGGGGCGGGTGCTGGCGACCGAGACATTGACGCTGCACGGTTTGCAGGTGGGGCAAAAGCGCGTGGGGTATGGCGGTATAGATGCCAGTGCTGCGACGGAGATTTTTATCCGCGAGGCTCTGGTGAATGATGAGGTGGCGTTGCCTTATGAATTTGTGGCTCAGAATCGGGATTTGCGCGCGCGCGTGGAAACATGGCAGATGCAACAGCGTTTGATGCAATTTCTGGATCTGGACGAGGCTGCGTATCGGTTTTATGCCGAGCGATTGGAGAATATATCTTCCACGCACGATTTGAATCGCCTGATTAAGAGAAAGGGTGCGGATTTTTTGCTGATGTCCGAGAAGCATCTGGCGGGTGAGCAGGTGGATTTTGATCGGGATGCGTTTCCCAATTTTTTGGAGGTGGATGGCGAAGAGGTGCCGCTTTCTTATGCGTATCGGCCCGGACAGGATCGGGATGGCGTGACGTTGCAATTGCCGTACAAGCTGGTGCATTTTGTACAGCCGGAGGTGCTGGACTGGCTGGTGCCGGGATTGTTGGAAGAAAAGATCACATATATGTTGCGCGGGCTTCCAAAAAGTATTCGCAAGCGGTTTGTGCCCGTGCCGGACAAGGCGCGAGAGATTGCCGCGGCGTTGCAGCCAACGCACGGTGCGTTTTTGGATTCGCTATCTGCCCATATTCTGGGTACATACGGTATTGAGATTTCTCAAAGCGATTGGAATGTGCGCGATTTGCCCGAGCATTTGCAGATGCGCGTGGAAGTTCGGGATGAGAAAGAAAAGGCGGTTGTGGCAGCGCGGGATTTGCGCGTGTTGCGCGAGCAGTTAGATGCGCGCGAAGAAGATGTGCAGTCCGATGCATGGTTGCGGGCGCAGAAGCAGGTGGCGTGCCGGGATGTGACGGGGCAGACGCTGGGTGAATTGCCCGAGCGCGTAGAGGTGATGCAAGCCGGTGGGATGCCGGTGTTTGGCTATGTGGGGTTGAAGCGCGAGGGGGATCGCGTGGATGTGTGTTTGTTTAAGCGCGCGGATAAGGCGGAACGCGAGACCCGGGCGGGTTGGATGCGGTTGTGCGAGCGCGAAATGCGGGATGAGATGCGGGCGTTGAAGCGGTCTTTGGGCGATTTGGCACAATTTGAGGGGGGGCGCGAGGCTTTGCGCGAGGGCGCGTACGCAAATTTAATGGCGCATCTGTTCACGCGGGATGCGGCGTTTCCCATAACGCGCCAGCGCTTTGAAGCGCGTGTTCAACAGGCGCGGTTGTATTTGCAGCATCTGGCACCGCAATTGATTCAGGCGATGGAATCGCTGTTTGAAACGCATCGAGAAATTCGCCTGTTGCGCGGTGGATATCCCGAGGTGGAGGCCGATCTCGCGCGTTTGATGCCGCCGGATTTTTTGCGACAAACGCCGTATGATCAGGTGTTGCATTTGAGTCGGTTTTTGAAGGCGATTGTGATACGGGCCGAACGCGCGATGCTCGATCCGATGAAGGACCGACAAAAGGCCGAGCAGGTTCAACCCTTTCAAGATGCGGTGGATGAATTGATGGATTCGGAATTGACGGGTGCAAAGCGCGCTGCCGTGCAGGCGCTGCGGTGGATGGTCGAGGAGTTTCGGGTGTCGGTTTTTGCACAGGAACTCGGCACGGCGCAAAAGGTGTCGCCAAAGCGGTTGTACGATAAATTGGAGCAGGTGAGAGGGATGGCGTAGTTTATGAGTCTCAATTTTTTTAAGCCCTTTGCGGAGTATGTATATCCCCATCGATGGAAGATTTTTTGGGGATTGGTGCTGTTGCTGGGTACGCAAGGGGTTCAGGCGCTCGTTCCGTTGTTGATGAAATGGGCGATTGATACGGCCAAAGCGGGGCTGGATGCCGGGGATCTTACTGGCGATGTGGTCGATACAATCACGGGTAGCCCGATGGGCGATTTGCAGATGTACGGGGCAATCATGGTTGCACTTGGCATTGCCCAATGGGGCATGTCATTTGGGATGCGCTGGTTTATTGCCAGTGCTTCTCGCTTTATAGAGCGCGATATTCGCACGATTTATGTGCGACATATTGTGCGGCTACCGCTGAGTTTTTTCCAGGCGCAACGCGTGGGCGATTTAATGGCGCGGGCGACCAATGATGTGGAAGCGATTCAGCGGTTTTTTTATTTTGCGTATCGCCTGTCGCTACAGGCGGTTTTGAGTTTTGTGCTCAGTCTCATTTTGATGTGCATTATTGACTGGCAGTTGGCTCTTTTGGCGCTGGCTCCTATGCCCGTGATGGCTTTTTGTGCGCGGTGGGTCGGGCAAAAGGTGCGCGTGGGCTACCGACGGGTTCAGGAACAGTTTGCCGCCGTTAGTTCAAAAATTCAGGAAAATTTGACGGGTATGCGAATGGTCAAAGCCTTTGCTATGCGCCCGCTTGAGATTGTGGATTTTGGAATTCTCAATGAAGAATACGTCACGCGCAACCGCCATTTGATTAAAATCCGCAGTCTGTATTATCCGTTCACGTTTTTGTTGAGCGGTGTTTCTATGATTGTGATTTTGTGGCTGGGTGGTCTGCGGGTGATTGAGGGGAGTTTGAGCCTGGGGGCATTTGTGGCGTTCAATGCGTATTTGCTGCGGATGAGTCGCCCGATGTCGATGTTGGGGCGAATTGTCGATGAGTATCAACGCGCCGTGGCTTCGCTGAGGCGTATTGAAGAGGTTTTGAAAGTATCGCCGCAACCCGATGTGGTGGGTGGCACAATGGGGGATATCAGAGGGGAGATCGAATTTCGCAATACGAGTTTTTCTTATAATGGTCAGCGCGTACTCAAAGATATCAATCTTCGGATTCCAGCGGGAAGTACGCTTGCCGTGGTGGGGCGCGTGGGGTCGGGAAAATCCACGCTGGCGCGGTTGATTCCCCGGTTGATCCAGGCGAATGAAGGGCGGGTTTTTATCGATGGCAAGCCGGTGGAAGATATACCGCTTGAGACCATTCGAGACGCGACCGGGTATGTGCCGCAGGACGCATTTTTGTTTTCGGATACGATTCGGGAAAATGTGGCTTTGGGTACGCGGGCAGAGGGCGATGTTGTGCGCGCGACCGAGATTTCGCAATTGGCTCCCGATTTGCACCTTTTTCCCGAGCAATTGGAGACGATTGTAGGAGAGCGCGGGGTCACGCTTTCGGGGGGACAAAAACAGCGCACCGCTATTGCGCGCGCGGTGATTCGAGAGCCGCGGATTCTGATTATGGACGATGCATTGGCCAGCGTGGATACGCGGACAGAGGAAGAGATTCTCAAATATTTGCGCGAGATTATGGCTTCGCGTACGACGATTTTAATTGCCCATCGCATTTCGACTGTGAAAGATGCCGATCATATTATTGTGCTGGATGAGGGGCGCATTGTAGAGCAGGGGTCACACGATGAATTGGTTGAGTACGATGGGATTTATGCGGATATGTTTCGACGCCAGCACCTGGCTCAAGAATTGGAAATATTGTAATGGAAGAAGAGGAAATTGGTCATAAGGGTTTTGATCTGCGTTTGATGGCGCGCCTGTTGAACTTTCTCAGGCCCTACGCGCGGTGGGTTGTCCTCACGTTTGTGCTCATTATTGTCGCGGCGATTGTGCGGCAGGCCGGGCCTTATTTGACCAAGATTGCAGTGGATGATTATATCGTGCCGGGAGATGTGGATGGGTTGACCTATCTGGTCATGCTCTATGTCGGTCTGCTTGTCGCGCAATTTGGCGTGGGATATTGCCAGAGTTGGACGACCAATATGATCGGTCAATGGGCTATGCACGATGTGCGGTTGCAGATTTTTATGCATTTGCAGCGGTTGCCCATGCGATATTTCGACCGCACGCCTGTGGGGCGCTTGATGGCGCGCAATACAAATGATGTGGATGCCCTCAACGAGTTGTTTACCGATGGCATTGTGTCGATGATCAGCGATATTTTTACGATTGTCACGATTCTCGCATACATTTTTTATATGGATGTCACGCTCGGTTTGATGATCTGTCTCGCATTGCCCGTGGCTTTTGTCGCAACCGTATGGCTGCAGAATAAGACCTTTTTTGCGTATCGCGTTGCGCGCACGCTGTTCGCGCGATTTAGTTCTTCGCTACAGGAGACCGTGTCCGGGATGGAGGTGGTGCAGTTATTTGGTTGCGAAGATCGCTGTGTGAAGCGGTTTGAAGATCCGAATAAAGAGTATCTGGATGCGCGATTAAAGAGTACGTTTTACCATGCGATTTATTTTCCGATCATGGAGTTGGGCGGTGTTTTGTTGTCTGCATTGGTGTTGTGGTATGGCGGCGTGCGGGTGCTGGATGGGGAAATTCAGTGGGGCGTGCTCGTGGCAATGTTGCAGTATGTTCCGCGGTTTTTTATGCCTCTCCGCGATATTGCCGATCGTTTTACCGTGCTTCAGGTTGCGATGGCGTCTTCAGAGCGCATTTTTGAGTTGTTGGATACAAAGCCAGAATCACTTGGTGGTTCTGTGAAGGCCGATCACTTGAAGGGCGAGATTGAGTTTCAAAATGTCTGGTTTGCGTACAACGAAGGCGAATGGGTGCTGCGCGATGTGTCTTTTCGCGTTGCGCCGGGGCAGAGTTTGGCACTGGTCGGGGCGACGGGCGCGGGCAAGAGTACGGTGATTGGTCTGGTGTGTCGGTTCTACGATATTCAGCGGGGTGCGATTCTGGTGGATGGTGTCGATATTCGCGAGTGGGATGTCGAGGAGCTTCGCAGACGCATTGGGGTCGTGCAACAGGATGTTTTTCTCTTTGCCGGCGATATTGAGGCCAATATCAGTTTGGGACATCCGCGCATTAGCCGCCAGGAGGTCGAGCAAGCCGCGCGCGATGTCAATGCAGACCGGTTTATCGACAGGTTGCCCGATACCTATGCGCACGAGGTCCTGGAGCGGGGTAGTTCTCTTTCGGTCGGGCAGCGTCAGTTGATATCTTTTGCGCGTACGCTGGCTTCTGGTCCAGATATTCTCATTCTGGATGAGGCAACGGCGAATGTGGATACGGAGACCGAGATGTGGATTCAGGATGCGGTGGCAAAATTGATGCGGTCGCGGACTTCGATTGCGATTGCACACCGCCTTTCGACCATTCGAAATGCGGATAATATTCTGGTGATGCACCGCGGGCAAATCCGCGAGGAAGGCGACCACGATACGCTGCTCAAGCAGAATGGGATCTATGCCCGGCTCTACCAGTTGCAATATGAAGGTACTTGATGGTATTTTGCCCATTTTTCAAGGAGGTGTAACATGTTGTTCGGAGAAGGCGATTATCGGTACGAGGAAGTCGAGGGATGGGCGAAGTTGCCCGAGGGATGGGTGTTTACGCAGGTTTCGGATGCTGCGGTGGATTCACAGGGCCGCATTTACGCATTTACGCGCGGGATTCATCCCGTGGTTGTGTTTGATAAGGCTGGCAATTTTATTACGTCGTGGGGTTATGGCGATTTTGGCATTTCGCCGAATTTGATCAGTCAGTCACACGGTATTTTTATCGATCCGGACGATAAGGTGTTTTTGACGGATTCGTATCAGCATATTGTCAGGCGTTATACCCGTTTGGGCGAGTTGGAACGCGAATGGGGTACCCGCGGGGTTCCCGGTCCGACGTTTCATCGCAGGGAATACAATATGCCAACGGGTGTTGCTTATGCGCCAGATGGAAATTCGTTTTACGTGTCGGATGGGTATGGCAGCCGGTGTGTTCACAAGTATTCGCGCGAGGGCGAGCATCTCGCGGTGTGGGGCGAAGGGGGGAGTGGACCGGGGCAGTTTGCATTGGTTCACAATATCGGGTGCGATAAGACCGGGCGGGTTCTGGTGTGCGACCGGGAGAATAGCCGCATTCAGATTTTCGATCCAGACGGCGAGTTTATGGAGATGTGGACCGATGTGATGATGCCGGGGGATGTGTGGATTACGGATGACAATACGATTTATGTGGCGGAGCAAGGGGGCGGGGGACGCATTAGCGTGTGGTCTGCGGATGGGGAGTTGATTTGCCGCTTTGAAGATAAGAGCGCCGTGCAGTCGCCGCATGGGCTTTGCGTGGATGACGAGGGTAGTATTTATGTGGCTGAGATCGGTATGGGTGGACAGGGACAGCGGTTGCAAAAATTTGCGAGGGTTTAGGGTTTTCAGGTAACTACAACATAGCGGGGTTTTTATGGCTACACCAAATCGCATTCTCGAGCGTTATCGCAATGGCGAAAAAGCCGTTGGCGTGCAGATGAGTTTTGTTTCAGAAATTGTGATCGAAGTGGCGGCTAAGATGGGGATGGATTTTATTTCGCTGGATGGGCAGCACGGCGCATTGACGCTGCCGACTATTGAGACGGTCTGTCGCCTTTGCGATGCTTATGGTATGACGCCAACCATGCGGGTTGTGGATCAGTCCGAGGCGGCTATTTTGACGGCTCTGGACCGGGGCATGCAGATGATTACGGTGCCCAATTTGCAGACTGCTGAGGAAGCCGAGCAGATTGTCCAGTTTGGTTTTTACGGGCCTTTGGGACGGCGGAGCGCGATGAGCCAGCGCGTGGCGTATAGTTTGAATGATACCAGCGATAGTCGAGAAATTTTTGAGTTTACAAATGACAATACCATTATTGTGCCGCAGCTCGAGAGCAAGACGGCTTTTGACAATTTGGATGAGATTCTTCAGGTTGATGGGCTTATGTTTTTTGCGGGTGGTCCTCAAGATATTGCGCAGTCTATGGGGTATCCCGGGGAGCCGAATCATCCAGAGTGCATAGCGGCTTATGAGGCGGCGTGTGATAAGGTACGTGCGGCGGGAAAGCACATGAGTGGCGATGTGATGGTTAGTTTGGATGCTTTTGGGGCGATTTACGATGCGGGGAAGGCGTTGCTCGAAGCACATGGCCGCGAGTGCGGTATGAAGATTGGTTGAATTGCGAGGTACATTTGTCTAAGGCACAGGTTGAATCCGGGGAGGCAGAACCGCTGTCTCCTCGGGCGGCTCGGCGCGTGTTGATTAGCCTGATGTTTTCGTCTATGCTGATGCCTATGGTGTCTGGCATGTCGCGGGTTGCACTGCCGGTTATTCGGGATGATTTTGGGATTCCCGCAGATTTGACGGCGTGGGTTCTGGCAGCTTTTATGCTGCCTTTTGTCGTTTTGATGCCGATTTATGGGCGTTTGAGCGATGGCGTTGACCGGCGGTTGTTGATTTTGGCGGGGACTGTGATTTTCGGCGTTGGTTCCACGATGACATTTCTGGCGCCGAATATGCGCTGGTTGATGGCTGGCAGGGCGATTCAGGGGATTGGCGTGGGGGGGATGACGCCGATGGGTATGGCGCTGCTTGTGTCGATTTTTAGTGAGGGAGAACGCGGGCGCGTCCTGGGGACGTGGAGTGCGGTGGGTCCGGCGATGAGTTTTTCGTCGTCGTTTGTCGCGGGTCTTCTCATTGCTCTTTGGGGTTGGCGCGCCGCTTTTGTGCCGGGTCTTTTGCTCAGTGTGGTGACTTTTGTCGCGATTTACAGGGGGGTACCTTCTCAGGTGGTTGGGGAGGCTTCCAGGTTTTTGCGGCAGTTTGATTGGGGTGGGGTCGGGTTGTTGTCGGGTGGGATTGTGTTTCTGATGTTTTATCTGTCCAGTCGGTCTGTGACGGGGGTTGCCCCGTTTGAGGATTGGCGGTTGCTTTCGGGCGCGGGGTTGTTTTTTGCGGGTTTCTGGTGGTGGGAAAGAGGGCGGAGAGATCCTTTTCTTCCGCTCAATTTTTTTGGCAATCGCATGTTTTGCCGGGTGACGTTTTGCGCTTCGATGCGGATGTTTGTGCAGGGTGGTATTGGGGTGTTGATGCCGCTGTATCTGGTCGATGTTCACCGCATGGGTCCGGCACTGTTGGGCGTGTTTTTGATTATTAGCTCTGCGGCGATGACGCTGATTGTTCGGTTTGGTGGGCAGATGTCCGATCGTTTTCAGAGTCGGTGGCTGGTGATGATTGGGATGTTTGTGCAGTTGACGGTGATGTTGGCTTTTGCCCATTTGTCCGATGCGATTTCGATATGGGTTATTGCTGGTCTGCTGACGTATTATGGGCTTGGGGCGGGGTTGATGCTGGCTGCACTGCACAGTACGGTTATGGGGACTGTCGATTCAGACCAGATGGGGGCCGCTGCGGGTCTTTATAGCATGTTGCGGTTTATGGGTATGGCGATCAGTACGGCTTTGATCGGGGTGGTGTTGCAGTTTTTCTTCGATGCAAATCTGGCTACCCTCGATGCGTACCAGAAGGTGTTTATGGTGCTTGCGATATTTCCCGTTCTGGGGATGGTGGTGGGATTTGGGTTGCGGGAAAAGAGGGTGTGAAAAAGTTTACAAGAGTGGAAGGTTTTGGGTGTCTTGCGGGGTCAAGTCCACTCTTCATAGGTGTCCATCAGTTGCGATGCCATCGACGAGCGTATCGCCTGGTTCTTCAAAATAGCGATCAAAGTTTCAATCCTTTTAGACTTGGTATTAATGCGGTCCAGAAGGTATCTCGGACGTTATTGCCCAGGACATTGATGATATTTGGGCTCTCTGATCAGAGCATATTAAGATCAGCCAATTAAATAACGATTTACACAAGCATCTAAAAGGCTGTCATAAATTTCTTCTCTCTTTTTTACATTGATATATTGCCTAATTTCAGGCCGGTAGATTTGCGCGGCGGTAGAACACATAATAGATAAATGCATAGCAATGCAGACTTTTGCGAGCCTCGAGTAATCTATGCTCCTGACTGATTCATACCCACGAAAGAGAGGTTTCTTTCGAGTTTCTTCAGGCGAAACAACCTCCAGAGGTTCTTCTAGTTTCCAAATCGGCGTCGGCTCACAAAGAAAGTTGGTTAAGTCTAAATATGGGTCACCAAAATCCATTGCTTCTACATCGATAATAGCAGATACATCCCAATTTTGCCTATGGTCCTTAGAAAATAAAATCTCAGCATCTGCTTTGTACAAGGAATGCTTTGTGAGTTTTAGCCAAGGTGCTTTTTGGATCAGATCTTTCGCTTCAGAAATAGCACTTAGACTCACCTGATATTGCCCATCCTCTACGCATCTCTCGAGGTTTTCTATTGACCGTAGCAGAGTCTGTATAAAGCTTTGATTGTCTTGAGAGGATTTTTCCAATCCATGAATCTGAGCGCACAAAGCACCTACTTGCTCTTGAATCTTCATTTTTTCTATAGAATTAGTGCGGGGATTGTCCGAATGAGCAAGAAATTGCCAATGCTCTCCTGAAACATACTCCATTATGATGTAGTTAGTAGAAACGAGCTGTCTGGTGTGATCAGTATATAATATTTTCGGTACAGGCAAACTCAGTTCTTGGCTTAGAAGCCTATAAATACCTTCTTCATGGATATAGCGGTCCTCTCTATTTGGAAGATCCCGGAAAAAGCGAAACACATAGCTCTTAGTTGAATTATGGCAACATACATGGTAGCAAATATGTTGGGTACAACCATCTATTCTGGGTATTCCCTGCTCAGAAATAGGGGTAATTTTAGATACTGAACTTACTCTATGATTTGTACCAAATACCTGCTTACAAATCGAAACGATCACTTCTCTTCGAATCGTATCTATCATTTTGTTTAGTGCCCCTAAAAGAGTGCAATTGCTTAGGCAGAAAACCATTGGCAAAAATAAAAGGAGGGAGTAAAATGGCAACCCATTCTGAAAAGCTAACGGTACACGTAACATCTGGAGGTGGCCAGTATGTCGAAGCAAAAGAGCTACTCGCTAACCCCAAAGTTCAGGAAAAAATAAGAAAAATGGAAGGTCTATTTAAAAATAAACCGTCAAATGATACGCCATCGGAAGGCGGTGAATCGAGTGGGTAGTCTTGGGTTGTGGAGGTTACCCTGTTTTAGATGCTGTTGCCGAATTCTGAATTCTGTTTAGACAGAGCTTGTATTCAAGTCACAAACAGCCGTTTTTACAACTGCTGACCACCTCTTGACCAATTCGGCAACAGCATCGTTTTAGTGGAGTATTTAGGGCTTGTGTATCAAGCCTGTGATTGTTGCAGTTTTTCTTTGATGCGAATTTGGCTAACCCTCGACGCGTACCAGAAGGTGTTTATGGTGCTTGCGATATTCCCTGTTCTGGGGATGGTGGTGGGATTTGGAGTGCGGAAAAAGAAGGAGTGAAGCTAACCCTCAACGATTTTTAATGTGCTGTTGCCGGCTGTTAGTTTTTCGACTCTGATCTGGGTTGTGATACGCTGCTTTAGAAGTTCGACATGCGAGATTACACCTACACTTTTGCTGTCCTGATGCAATCCTTCAAGAGCTCCAATGGCGAGGTCGAGAACCTCTGAATCCAGACTGCCAAAACCCTCATCAATAAAGAGCGATTCAATACGGACATTTCTTCCTGCCAATTCAGAAAGACCGAGTGCAAGTGCCAGGCTTGCAAGAAAACTTTCGCCGCCAGAAAGGCTGGCCATAGGTCGTGTGACGCTTGCCTGGTGCAAATCTTCGATTTCGATCTGGAGTTCTTCCTCTGTACGCCTCTGAATTCGGTACCGATCACTCAATCGGGTTAGATGTTGGTTGGCGTGGCGAATGAGTATATTCAGAGAAATACTTTGTGCATATCTGCGAAATTTTGCGCCATCGTGAGAGCCAATCAACAAACGCAAACGGTTCCAGATGGCGAAGTCTTTTTCTGCTTCTTCCAATAATTTCTGCTGATCGACGAGTTTTTTACGGTTTTTGTCGTCATCTTCAATCTGTCTTTGCCGAGTTATAAGGTTTTCGATGAGTGTATCCCGATCATCTTGTAATTTCTGATGTTCTAATTTGAACTGTTCTGCCTCATCTCCTTCTGGAATTTGGGCTTCTCGAAGAGGTTTGATAGTCTCTTTAGCAATTTGTAATCGAGTGGTTAGATCCGTGCCTCTGTTATTGAGATCTATTTCGATTTTTTCTATACGGTCGGCTTCTGCCTGATCCAATTTGGCAGCACGCAGGTCATCCAAATCTTGAAAATCGGATCCTTCCAAAGCCGATATAAGGCGTCCTCGAATTTTTTTCAGTGATTCTTGCGCGGCTTTTGTGTCTATTACTCTGGCATTGAGTTCAGATTCTTGAATTTCTAATTTGGTCCTTTTATTTGTCCAATCCTTTTCTGCTTCCTCCACGCCAAGGCACTCAGGAACCTCATCCTCTCCATCAATATCTTCTGGTTCAATATCCTTGAGTTGTTCAAAAGCAGGGATATATTTCTCAAGCAAGACCTGTGCATTGTTTTCACCTTCTTGCGCTTTTTCGACCACTTCCTCTGCGTTATCACAATTATCCCTATGTGTTTGATACGCCTTTTCACGATTTTGAAGAGATTTTCGCGCCTTTTCCTCTTTGCCTGTCTCTGGTAATGTAACTCCAAACATGCTAAGGCTGTCGAGAAGCTCCGTTTCGCATTCTGTCCGATCTTGACATGCTTTTATAGTGACAGGTTGTTGAGAGATTAGTTTCTCGCGAGCCTCATAGAGCTTTAAAACCCGCTCGTTTTTGGCGTTACGCGTTTCCTCTGCTTTGGTGACTTCCGCCTCGAGTTCCTCAAATGGAAAACTCGGTTCCTGCCCTTCTGCATAAGGATGCTCAGTTGCACCACAAAGCGGACATGGTTCGCCTTTTACAAGGGAAGCGCGATGTGTATCGTGATCCGCAATTAATTGAGCTTTATGTAAATGATCCCTGCAACGTTTGAGATTTTTCTCAGCAGAAGTTCGCTCATCTTTAGCATTTTCAATTTCTTCTGCAAATTTTTCTACAATTGTATCGAGGATTGTTTTTAACTCGTCTTCTTTTGCCTTTTCAAGTAGCCACGGTTCTATCGCGTCAGATGTCAATACCGATGTTATGTCAGATACTTGTTCCCATTTAATTTTTTTAATAACTATACCACTATATTTGCGTATCTCTGTCAATACAGATGTTGTATCACATACTTGTTCCCATTCTCGCTTGAGCGTTTCACGTCTGGATTTCAATTTTGCCAGATTAGCAGCAAGATCTGCGATGTGGCCTGAAAGATCGGCATCTATCTGGTGGGCTTCCAGCCACCCTTTTTCTGTTTTCAGTGTTTCATTAGCTTCACACGCACGGGTTTTGGCATCTTGGATTGTCGATTTTTGTTCGGCGATTTCATTTTGCAGGATTCTGTAATAATTTAATTTTGTCTGCTGAAGTTGTTCATATACTTCGTCGCGTTTATCTTGTGCTGCTTGTTTTCTTGCTTCATTAGTTTGTAGCGTATTTTCTGCATTTTGGAGGTGAATGAGATCATCCCGAAAGGGCGTTGTCTTTTGGTGTCTTTTGAGGAGTTGTAATTCGGATTTGGCGTCTTGGCGTTCTGTTTCCAAAACTTCTAAACCATTTGTTATTTTTTTATGTTTTGTTACTGCCGATTCGAGTTCATCAATTTTTCCAACAATTTTTGATTTTTTAGCGAGATCTTTTTCCAGCACACATTTTTTTTCTTTTAACTTGGTGATACGATCTTCGACTTCTTCGCGCTCTTCATCTTGAAGAATCTCAATTTGTTCGAGTACTTGCTGTTTGAGCTTTAGATCATTCTCACGGCGCGTCGCTTCCTGGTGAGCACGGATACTAAGGTCTGAATAGATAGCTGTTCCCGTAAGGCACTCGAGAAGTGCTGCACGTTCATTTGCGTTGGATTTTAAGAACCGCGCAAACTCACCCTGCGCGAGCATGACGCTTCTTAAGAAACGGTCGTAATCAAGTCCTATCAGTTCCTCAATCTTCTCGTCGCACTCACGCACTTTCTGTGTGAGCGTAGTGCCATCTATATCGTATATATAACGTTGTGGAGACTGGATTCTGCCATCTGCTTTACCGCGTGCGCGTCTTAGTTGCCAAACGGCCGTGTACTTGCCTTCGGGGACTTCAAACTCAACTGCAGCAGAGCACTCCCCACAGCGGCGGCTCATCATGTTTTCAGGACTGGGCTGATTGCCATAACGAGCAGCACGACCATAAAGAGCAAGGGTAATGGCATCGAGCAATGTTGACTTGCCAGAACCTGTTTGTCCAGTAATTGCAAACAGGCCTGCATTTGACAAGGGTTCAACGGTCAGATCAATGGTGTGTTCACCGCGTAAAGAGTTCAGATTCTTGAGAATGATGCGTTGGATTTTCATGCGTTTGTGCCTTCTGTTTCATAGAGGTCAAGTAGTTGAGCAAAAGCAATTTTAAGTTCCTGTTTATGTTCTTTATCCATATTGGGTTCTTGTTCCAGTCGATGCTCGAATACCTTTGTGGGATCATCGAGAAGTGTTTCGATGTCTTCGTTACCTACGGGGGGCTCTGGCAGAGTCGCACCTTCTCGCAATACTTTTAACACTTTAAATTCCCGCTTTGCTACCAAACTCTGTACGGCTTCGTTGATATCCTCGCCAAAGCCTGCATCTTTGACAACAACCTCGACCCAGGTTTCCAATTCGCCAGTGTCAGGATTAAAATTGCTGATGGCTTCTGATAGGTCATCCCACGATGTGCGAGTCTGGGTCAATCTGCGGAATACAGGCACCGGAATGGGTGTTTGCGTTTTTAAGGTGCCGTCTGCAAAATCGAGTATTTGAACCTCTTTGGTATCATTTGCTTCGCTAAAGCTCAATGCGATGGGAGAGCCGGAATAACATACGTGGTTATCTGGTGTTTGTGGACGGTGCAGATGTCCCAGGGCGACATAAGAAAAGATATCGGGAAATACGTCTGTGCTAACGGCACCAAGACCACCGATATGGATTTCTCTTTCGCTATCCGTTTTTGAGGTACCCATGACAGTGAGATGGCCTGTTGCCAATATCGGTACACCCTTTTTAGACCATTTAGCTGTTGCTTCGGCGGTCTCCTCATAACGCTTTTTAATGCCATCCGTGAGTGCCTGTTGAATATCGCTTTCATCCTGACCGGCATAGCCTTTTCTCAGGTCCTTGTCTCGTAAAAAGGGAATAGCTGCAATGACAAGGCGTGGATTGTCAGGTGAAGGCAAGACAATAAGGCGAGAGGCAGGATCTTCGGGCAAGAAACCCACGACATGGGCACCGAGTGCATGCAGTACCTGGCGCGGTGCTTCTAATTGTAATGGTGAATCATGGTTGCCTGCAGTGACGATGAGTGAACAGTTGGTGTTTTTGTAAAGTTGAGAAACAAAATCGTAATATCGAGTCTGTGCCAATTGAGGAGGGTTTGCGGAGTCGAATACATCGCCTGCAATGACCAGTACATCGACAGCACATTCGTCAATAATTTTGAGTAACCAGTTGAGAAATAGCTCATGTTCTTCATCCCGTGGTTGATCATTTAATGTTTTTCCCAAATGCCAATCGGCTGTATGCAAGACGCGAAAAGTAGCATCGGATTTGTTGGTCAAATCGGTCATAGTGTTATTTTCATTGAATCAGCAACTTAGGTTAGCGCGTTGCTGAATTTTGTGTAGTGGATGGTGGAGTTCCCATAGCGTCGGGAAGACTGCCTATATGAGCCATTTCATACATCAAGGCGGTCTGGGATTGAATTATGCACACCCCTCACATAATTCCATTTTTGGATTAGGTCTAAGACCTTAAGCGGATATATCACCCACGTTTATCCGGTATTCTTCGCGATTCCATCGCTGCGCCACTTATTTCAGCGACATTTCTATCGGGCCAGAGGTTTTGCTGCCATTTCGTATAATCGAATGGCTCTCGCAAGATCAAGCTGATAAATTTCTCAGCTTCAACGATACCCAAAACATCTACCAGTGCGCGTAGTCCCTGTACTCGTATTTCAGTATCGGTTCTCATATCTGATCTTTTTAGATAAGTCAATCCAGCATGGATATACACCCCATAACTTATTTGACACCATTATATCGACGGCGCATGCCCACCAGCATCTTCGATTTTATCTGAAATATCGCAGGGGAAGGTGGCAAAAATTTTCGAGCTATCTATTGCAGAGATATGATTATAAAAATGAATCTGTCCTGACTCGTCACATATCCACACTTCACGGGCACCCCGGGCGAAGTACAGTTCTTTTTTTTCTTCTAACTCTGCCATAGAATTTGAAGGCGATCTGATTTCAATACAGATTTCTGGCGCGCTCTGATAAGGTGTTTCCAGGCCATTATTCTGAAAGAATTGTCTCGAAGCCCAGATTACATCGGCAACTTTTACACCTTTTGATGTCTGTACAGAACACTCGACAAAGGCGATGCCACTCTCACTGTGCTGGCCTAACATCATGGATAAGAGTGTCTGAATAAAGCCGTGTTTGTTTGATGCTGGACTCATGACGATATTTCCCCATTGATCCTGTTCAATTTTGTAAGGGAGGTCCTCAAGAGTTTTGTCTTCAAGGATTTCTGACCATTTCATGGTGGCTTACCTCCTCGCAGTAAATTCAATCATCACCTAATAACTTCTGTGCGTTTTGATATGTGATTTTGTCAAATGCTTCTTTAGGTAAGTTCAGGCGCTGGAGATAGTCCATTAAGCGCGTGTCGAAATAATCCCTTCCAAATAACAGGCTGTCTTGAAATTCGATCAGGAATTGCCTGCCAAATGTTTCGTCTCTGCTGATTGCCGTCAGTCCCGATCCCGCGGAGAGGTCGGCGTATAGATTGTCGTATTGCCTGAGCATCTCGGGCACTTTGCCGCCCGGTTCAACCGGACCGTTGGGATAGGCTTCTTTGTCGAATTTGCCGTCGCCGGAAATGTGCGCCCAGAATCCAGGCGCATGGCCGATGAAATTGGTTTCGGGACATGCGATAATCGCCCGTTCAAATGCTTCGATGCTACCGCCATACCACCAGTTTGGTCGCGGGTAATCCCCTCGCCCGTGATCGATGGGGTAGTCGAGATGGATGGTGATCGGCAGGCCCAGTTCGCCGCAGACGTGGTACAGTCTGATGGCGTCTGGATCGTCGAATACGACTCGTACCTTTAGTTCGCTGGCAACCCGAATCCCGTGAATTTCTACGGCTGCTTTTAAGCGGTCAATCGCATCGGGCCGCTTTGGGTGTGGCATATATCCCAGTACAAATCGGTCAGGGGCTGTGCGTCCTACCTGTATCACGTCTTCGAGGGGGATGCACACGCCTGTTGGGGGCAATACTTTGTGATAACTGGGGCTGTATTCGTCTTCTGGCGCTTCCCAGGAAAAGAGCCACATCTGGTCGATGTTTTGCTCGTCCATGTTTTTCAATATTTTTTCGGCGTTGAATCCGTGCCAGTTCGGGTGATTGTGCGCGTCGATTAACATGTGAATCTCCTTTTAAACCAGATATGCGCCATCCCGGATGATTTGGCGTGTCTTCCCGTCTGCTGAAATCAACAGGAGTGACGCCACTTGTATCGGGCTGTCTTTGGCATAGACGATGTCTTCGTGAACAATGTGCGCGGGGGACTTGAAATGTTCTGGTCCTATTGTGCCGCCGAGATGTTCGCTGCGTCCATAAGCCCAGTGAAAGCCCGCTTTTTCATCTTCTAAGACATTACCCCAGACAACGGCTTTTGGATTACATCCCAGGGCGAGTTCGGCGATGTTGCCGCGTATCGGGTCTTCCTCGAAATAGGTTTTGAAGCTCGCTGCCTGTGTTGTTTCTCCCGCGACATCTACTATCCGATTGTTCTCGACCCGAAATACGATGACGTCGCCATTATCACTGACGGGTATTTCGCCTTCCGTGCGGCTCGGTTCACCCTTTTTTTCTCCTTCGTATGGTACCTGGAAGCTTTCGCCACTCGGCAAGTTGATGATGGGAAATGCCGAGTTTGCTTTTTCTCGGGGCAGTTGCCCGTCGTCTTTGTGGGCTTCTCGGTAGCGCAGGTCAACGGTCCATTTGTGTCCGGTGGAAAAAATAACCCGCGCGTATTCCGCTTCGGAGAGTGCGTCCATTAATATCTGGCAGCGTCGCGCCACTTCGGTATAATCTGCAGAGAGCGCGGTTTCTTCCATACGTCGGGCAACGCCTGGCAATGATGCGGCGCGAAAATCATTGTGTGAACGCGCCCACATAGATAGCGGTGCTGTGGCGGAGAATTGCGTGAGTGCATTTACGATTGTCGCTCGTGTCAGGCCGTCCCGCAAGGGGATGGGGTCGCCTTTGTCGAGGGGCAAATTGCCATTGTGTGTACCGGTCGCGGGAAAGGTGATGAGGGGCAGGACGTCAAAGCCAATTTGTTCGCCGAGCGATCCCCAGGCCGCACGCCATTCGGCGGCCATTTCTCTGCGCTCGCGCCAGGTTTCGCTATCGCGCAGTTCACCGTGCGGGACATCGGCAATGACTGCTATTGTTTCGTCGGGTTCGGGATGAAATACATCTGTGAATAATTTGTGTAAGTCCATTTTACAAGTTGTCCAGTACAGCGCGCAGTTGCCGCACGCCTTTTAGCATTAGCTCTGGGGAGCCCCAGTGTTCGATGCTCACGTTGCCCGTATAGCCGTCTGATAAGACCATTTTGAGCAGGTCTTCGTATTTTATATTGCTTTCGCGAATGGGGTCCAGTTCTTTGTCGGGGTTGGGTTTGACGTGCAGATGGGTGATCCGCCCTTTGATCTGTTCGTATCCCTCGGGGATGGCTTGTTCGCCACATCCGATGCCGTTGTTCACGTCCCAGCAGAAGCTGAATCCCGATGTGTCGCCGAGGGCGTCGGCGACCATTCTCGCTTCCGCACAGGTGCCGGCAATGGTTGCGCCTTCGTTTTCCAGCGATAGGGTGACGCCTTCGCGTTCGGCTGTTTTGGCTATGGGGTCGAGAAATGGCACGATGACGTCGAGATAATTCTCAACGCCGGGTCGATTTTCCCGGTCTCCTTTTCGCCGATTGGGATTCCACAGGGAAAATCCGCGGATGACGGTTGTATCAAATGCTTTTGCGAGTTCGATCATGCGGTCAAACATGCGCTGGTGTTCGGATTTTTCTTCGTCGCTGTCGTGCGCGCATTTGCCCACGGGCGAGCCGACGGACATGACGGTTACATTGTATTTTGCCAGTACGTCCTGGACGCGCTGCAGTTCGTCATTGTCGATTTCCTGTACGCGTTTGCCCCAGATGCCGCCGCGCAGTTCAATGCCCGTTGCACCTGCTTCTACGCCCAGGCGCACAGATTTATCAAAATCAGCTTTGTCGATTTCATCTGCAAAATAACACAGTTCCATTCGTTCCTCCTGTAAATGGTCAAAATGACTTGGTGTCATATCATATAACATCTTTTTGAACAGTCAAAGAAAAACGCGACCCACGCGAGTTTATTTTTCGTTTTTCATTTTTCATTTTTCATTATCATGGTCTTATGAATGAACAGACGCGAAAGAAAATTCTGCAATCCACGCCGCACCCAAAGGGGATTCGCAAGGTGGATAGAAAACGCCTGCTGGCGCAGTTGTCCCAGGCTGACCCGCCGCCCGATTACGACCGGTATATTCGGTCTAAGTCATGGCAGATTAAGAGGCAGAAGTTTCTCGCCCATTATAATTGTCAGTGCGTTTTGTGTGGGAGCAAAGAGCATTTGCACGTGCATCATTTGCACTACAAGACGCTGGGGAATGAGGGGGTGGAGGATGTGATTGTCTGTTGCAGGCGTTGTCATTTTATCGAGCACTTTAAGAAGTGAGAAATATTTCCGGAGATTTTTATGCCGAATATTATCATTATTACCACGCACGATACAGGTCGGCATTTTGGGTGTTATGGTGTCGATACGGTACATACACCCGCGATTGACGCGATTGCCGACGATGGGTTTAAGTTTACCAATTATTTTACGACGAGTCCGGTGTGTAGCCCCAGCCGGGGGGCTATGCTTACGGGGCGCTATCCGCAGAGCAATGGTTTGATTGGGTTGACGCATTCGCCGTGGGATTGGTGTTTTAATGAGGGGGAGCGACACCTTTCGCATATTTTGCGGGATGCGGGCTATTATACGGCTCTTTTTGGTTTGCAACACGAGGCGTCTAATACGGATGATCTGGGTTTTGAAGCGACTTTTGCACAGCGCGATGAAACGGGTCGCCGTGCAAACGCGCTTGTCGTTGCCCAGGCTCTGGCGGATTTTCTCAAGGCAGGCGCGGGTTATAAGACGCCGTTCTACGCGCAAGTCGGTTTTTTTGAGACCCATCGTCCGCACGATTTTGGCGATGTGGGGCCTGATGATAGTAAGGGTGTTGATGTGCCGCCTTATCTAATTGATGACGAGACGTCGCGCCGGGAACTGGCTCTGCAACAAGGTGCGATCCGCCGCGTTGATGAGGCGGTTCAGATTATTACCGATGCATTGAGGGAGAGTGGCTTGGAAGACGATACGCTGCTGGTTTTTACGGTTGATCACGGTATTGAATTTCCGAGGGCGAAGTGGTTTTGCTATGACGCGGGTATTGGCGTTGCATTGCTGATGCGCTGGCCCGGTGGGGATGTTCGGGGTGGACAGTCCTGTGATCATTTGCTCAGCAATGTCGATTTTTTGCCCACGCTTATGGATCTCATACAGCATCCCATTCCGGATAATGTGGAGGGTTTGAGTTTTGCCAGTATGTTCAAATATCCCGATGCGGAACCCACGCGCGATGCGGCTTTTTCCATTTTTCAGGGTAGCGATAGTCGCAGTGTTCGCACCGATCGCTACAAGTTTATTCGCAATTTTAGTCCGCGGCGATTGATAGATGGGCCAGTTGATATGACCGATCCCCCAAGACCGCGTATCAAACAACCGGTGGCACAGCTCTACGATCTGGAAAAAGATCCCAATGAGTTTGAGGATGTCGCCCATAAACCCGAATATCGGGATGTGTATCATGCGTTGAGCCAGCGCCTGTGGCAATGGATGGAAGATGTAAATGATCCGTCGCTCAAGAGTCCGATTCCCACGCCGTATTATTGGGAGGCGATGGCGGAATACAACACGAGAAAGGAAGCGTAATGTCCAGAGGAAAAATTGTAAATCTCGCGCTCGTTGGCTGTGGCGGTATTGCCGGTGGGCATCTTCGGCGGTATGGAGACCTTATCGATAAGGGCGAAGACCGTTTTCGCATTGTGGCTACGGTTGATAGCGATATCAGCCGCGCGCAGGCATTTGCCGATCAGATTAATGGCAAGACCGGATGGGAGGTTAAAAGCTATCCTTCGGTTGAAGATCTGCTCAATTCAGAGTCCAATCTCGATGGGGCCGATATATGCAGTCCCCACGGTTTGCATCATGTGCTCGCCTGCGAGTTGCTCGAAGGCGGTGTGAATATCTTGTGCGAAAAGCCCATTGGCATAACTGTTAAAGCCACGCAAAAAATTATCGATACAGCCAAACGCTGCAATAAGATCGCCGCGAATGCCGAACAGTGTCGTCGGAGTGTTGGACAGCGCACGATTCACTGGGCGTTTAACGGTGGGCCGCTCGGCGAACCCAGATTGTGGTACGCTATCAGGTCGGGATGGCAGGATCCCGCGAATTATCCCGATTGGCACTGGCGCGTGGATCGCAAACTCGGCGGTTGCGGGATGGTTATGGATAGCGGTGCACACTGGGTTGATACCATGCGTTACTGGTTTGGGGAAGTGGAGAGTGTTTATGCGCGTGTGGAGCAAATGGAACAGCGTCCCCACAAAAAAGGCGATGATCTGGTCGATGACAGTCGCGAGGATTTTTGGACCAGTATTTTCAATTTCGAAAGTGGCGTGATCGGTACGTGGTCGTGGACGGTTAGCGCGCCGGGAAAGGGTTTTACGCAGCTCAATCTCACCGGGAGCAAGGGCACGATTGTCGAGAGCGATATCTTCCATCCGGCGGCGTCGCAGGCGCGTGGCGAATGCAATTTTATAGATGGTACGGCTTATGGTGTGTCCCAACTTCAAGATATGTTTCTCGGTTCACTGGGGCAGAGTGAAAAGGACCGCCTCTTTCCCTATGGGCTAACCGATGGCATGGCGATTGAGTTGTGGGATTTTATCGATGCGCTGAGTATTGGGCGCGATGTGGAAATCGACGCCGAAGAGGGGCTGAAGAGCAAGGCCGTGAGCGAGGCGATTTACGAGTCTGGAAAAAGTGGAGAGGTCGTCAAGGTGAGCGATGTGATATCCGGCGAGGTTTGTGCGTATCAGGAGGATATTGATCAGATGTGGGGTTTGGTGTGAGGGGATGGAGAGCTGAGTAAAAATGGGTCGCTATCCTTCGAGATAGCGACCCATTTTTTTTACGTATTTCCCGGACGACCGATTTCGATGAGGTTGCCATCCGGGTCGTGTACGAAAACATAGCGCGTGCCGTCGTGTGGGCGCACGCCGGGACCGGAGGCAACGCGCACGCGTTCGCGGTCGAGCGAGGTGATGACGCGATCGAAGTCGGCGACTTCAAAGGCGATGTGGCGGCGCGAGGGACGGGGGTATTCTTCTGCGAGGATCAGGTGGATTTCGACATCGCCACAGCGATACCAGGCACCTGCAAAGTCGTAATCTGGCCGGGGAATGGGTTGCAGCCCCAGGAGCTTTTCGTAAAATGCCGATGCGCGCTCGAGGTTACCTGTAACCAATGTGATATGGCTGACGCGCGTGATGCCCAGGCCAGCCGATTCCGTGCGATTGGCCACCGGATCAATTCTCCATCAATAAGGTTCTCATTTTTCGCATGCGAGAGGGATGTTTGAGTGCTGTTAGGGCTTTGTCGCGTATTTGGCGCACGCGCTCTTTGGTCAGATTGAGGATGTTGCCGATTTGCTCCAGCGTCATTGTTTCACCGCTGTTAATGCCAAAATAGAGACGCAACACGCGGGCGTCGCGCGGAGCCAATGTGTTGAGCGCGGTGCGTATTTCCTCTGCCATGGAGCTTTCGAGCATGGCTTCTTCAGGGGTTTCCTGATCGTTGTCTGACAACATTTCCAGCAAGCTGGTGTCAGGGCCGTCTTCAAGGGGCATGTCGTATGAAATATGCCACCGCGAAGCACTGAGGAGGTCTTGCACTTGCTTGGGGTGCAGTTCGGCCTGTGCAGCGATTTCTTCAATGCGCGGTTCGCGCCCCAGCGATTGTTTGAGTTCTGAGGATATGCGTTCCAATTTGCTCAGGTGTTTGATTTTGTTGACGGGCAGTCGCACCATGCGGGCTTTTTCTGCCAATGCCGATAAGATGCCCTGACGAATCCACCAGACTGCATACGTTGTGAATTTGACGCCTACGGTTTCGTCGTAGCGGGTGGCTGCGCGGACAAGACCCATGTTGCCTTCGGCAATGAGGTCTTCTAGGAGCAGGCCACGTCCCTGATATTCTTTGGCTATGGTAATGACGAATCGCAAATTGGATTCGATCATTTTATTGAGACTTTTGCGGTCTCCTTTGCGAATGCGCTTGGCCAGGTCAATTTCTTCTTGTGGCGTGAGCAATTCGCTATAGGCGATGTCTTTGAAATAGAGTTCCAGTGCAGAACTACTGCCTCCATTTGTTCCGTTTGAGGTCCTGTAACTCATAAGTGCGGCAGACATGTATTTCCCCCGTGACTGAGAAATCGACTCTCTTGATCGAGTGTCTTGTGTTTCAACTCGTCAAAGGTTCACAATAAGTACTGTGATACCTTCCGACTCTTGTATGGGAGAGAATCGGTTGTTGTCAGAATATATGGCACATCGATCATGGGGATACCAATGGCCTGATTATGTGACAACCTGGTTTAGGGGAGTGTTACTTTGGGGAGTTGATCTGGATGGGGAAACGACCACGGGCCGCAGGGGAGCGGTGTGCTCGACCAAATCATAGTGTGTGTGGCAAGTATTGAGGGGAAAAATAATACTTGGGCAGACAAGATAGTGGATTCAATTCTGTAATGCAACTCTTTTTCTATGCTATTCTCCTGATATTTTGCAACGCAAAGCCATATTTTTAGATGAAATACTTATTGGCATATTGAGGGAAAATAATAAATAGAGTTTCATTTGTCAATAAATAACTCTTGTTTAACGAGTTACAGGCTTGCTACTGGTCCTCGGCAGTGTCTGTGCCGTTGAGTTGCCGCTGGGCGAGGTCGCGGTCGAGCAAAAACAAGCCGTTGCCCTCTATGCCGACCAGCTTGATCGTGTCGATCAATTCCCTGACAACGGCTTCTTCTTCGACTTGTTCGGCGATAAACCACTGGAGAAAGGTATGGGTGGCGTGGTCGCGTTCGGACAGGGCGAGATCGGCGATGTTGTAGATGCTTTGAGAGACCCTTTGCTCTTGGGCAAGGCTATCTTCGAATACTTCTAATGGGCTGTCCCAACTTTGTTTGGGGGTTTCAATGGCGCTAAAGCGTATATCGGCCTCCCGGTCGTCGAGAAAATCGTATATCTTCATGCCATGGGTGAGTTCTTCCTGGGCTTGAACGCGCATCCAATGGGCAAAGCCATTGAGATTTTGCGTGAGAAAATACGCGGACATTGCCAGATAACTATACGCAGAGTAGTATTCCATATTGAGTTGCTCATTGAGCGCGGCGTTTATGTTTGTGTTAATCATGGTGTCCTCCTGTTGCGATAGGGAGAAAAACAGTATCCAAAAAGGGGGGATAAGTATAAGAAAAATATGGGTTTTGTCAACCTATTAAAATAATTGATTGATTATACTTTAGTTATAGAAGAAATCCCCAATGGTGTAGCGAATTTTTCTATTGATTCTTTTTGCGAAATTGCGTAAAACTTTATAGTATCTAAACGCGGAGCATTTGACTACCCCAGTGTGGCCCCTGAGTCACCCAACAGGAGGTTTGTTTTTTGTTATGATTCCCAAAAAGGTCCTCATGGCTTTGAACGAGCAACTCAATTTTGAGTTCCATTCGGCGTTTCACTATCTCGCCATGGAGACGTATTTTCACGAGGTAAATCTGCACGGGTTTGCCCATTATATGCGCGAGCAATACAAAGAAGAACGTCAGCACGCGCTCAAGATCGTGGATTATATCAATGCGCGAAACTGTCGAGTTCTGCTCAAGCAGATCGCCGAACCACCTTCTGAATGGGCATCCCCTCTGGAGGTTTTTGAAGATGCGCATCAGCAAGAGCAAAAATCCAGCGGGATGATCAATGATCTGGTCGATCTCTCACTGAATGAGCGCGACCATGCAACGGAGATTTTCTTGAAGTGGTTTATCGAGAAACAGGTAGAAGAGGAGGCGCAAATCAGCAGTATTGTGCAAAAGTTGAAGCTGGTAGGCGATGACGCTTATGGTCTGTTTTTGTTGGATCGGGATATGGGGGGATAGATAGCTCGTGTCCGCAGGCAGACTGAAGACAGAAGCACCCTCAGATACACCGAGGGTGCTTTTTTATATGGGTACAATGAGAGGAAATTTTTTGACGGGATGGATAATTTGCTGTACGCGAATATCAAATGCATCTGAAACCACGTCTGGCGTCAATACCTGATCGGGAACACCACTGGCCACTTGTTCGCCATTTTTTAATACATGTACCTCGTCGGCATATTGGGCAGCTAAGTTGAGGTCGTGCAATACGCAGAGCACACCTGTTTCATTGCTGGCCCATTTCCGCGCCAGTTGCAACACCTGATGCTGATGCGACAAATCCAGGCTTGTTGTTGGTTCGTCCAGTAGCAGATATCGCCCTGCGGTGAGATGCTTGTCCCAAATTTGGGCCAGTGCGCGCGCAAATTGTACCCGCTGTTGCTCGCCTCCCGATAGCGTTGGATAAACGCGTTGCTCCAGGTGCGATACGCCTACCCATTTCAAAGCCTTCTGTGCAATCGCATAATCCCGCGCGCTTTCGATACCTTTTATGTGTGGGAAGCGCCCCATGAGCACCACGTCTAAAACGCGGAAGGGGAAAGTTAAAAAAGACTGCTGAGGCAAAACCGCGCGCTGTTGCGCACATTCAACGGGTGTCAAATCGGCAATCGAACACCCATCTATCCGGACCGTTCCTTCAGAGGGGATACACTCGCCACACATCACTTTTACCAATGTGGATTTGCCCGCGCCATTTGGTCCAAGTATAGCTACAACTTTGCCCGGCGCGATCTGGATCGAGACGCGCTTGAGCAGATGGTGTCCATCTATCAGAACAGAGACCCCGCGCGCTTCAAACATCAAAACACCTGTCGGTTGCGGTTTTGTAGTAATAAAAAGAGGAAAAAGGGCACGCCGATGACTGCTGTTACAATGCCGATGGGCAATTCGGCAGGTGCGACAAGCGTGCGTGCTACCAGGTCTGCACCCATTAACAGAGAAGCCCCCAGGAGTGCTGCTCCCGGAATTAAGTAGCGATGATCTGGCCCAATTGATAACCGCAGAAGATGTGGCACTACCAGGCCGACAAATCCGATTATGCCCACCACAGAAACCGATGCGCCCACAGCCAGTGCAGCCAGTGCCACTACTTCGCGCTTCATGCGTTCGACAGATACGCCCAGATGTCTGGCTTCGGCTTCGCCCAATAAAAAGATATTGAGCGCGCGTCCATAGCGACCGAGCAAACACAGCGAGATAACAATAAAAGGCGTTACTGCGCCCACTGAATCCCAGGTCGCGCCGCCCATGTTGCCCATGCTCCAAAATGTGATATTTCGCAACTGTGCATCTGTTGCCACAAATGTCAATAAACCCGTTAATGCACCGCTCAACGCATTGATGGCTATGCCGGCCAACAACATTGTTGCAACAGCTACGCGTCCGCTTGTCGCGGACAATTGATAGACCAATAGTGTTGCAGCGACCCCACCGATAAATGCGGCAATGGGCAGTGTATAGATGTCCAAAATTTCCGACAGGCCCTTCAATACAGTCGCGCCCAGGACAATCACTGATACCGCAGCCAATGCGGCGCCACTTGACACGCCAATCAAACCGGGATCGGCCAATGGATTGCGGAAAAGCCCCTGCATGGCAGCGCCAGATACAGCCAATCCCGCTCCGACGAGCACGTTTAACAGAACTCTCGGCAGCCGAATGGCGACGACAACGGCTTCCTGATGCGATTGAAATGTTTGACTAAAAGAAAACCCCATTCGTTTTGCAAAAATCGACAAAATCTGCATGGGTGTAACGGATACTGCGCCAATGCCCACTGAGGCCACTATCAACACGCATAGCAAGACGCACAGTGCCAGTAATATCAGAGAAGTTCGTTTTATTTGTAGGCGAGAAATGCGAATACCATCCCGTTTTAAAACCGTTGGTGCCGCGCTCATGACCCATCTTTCAATTGTGGGTGTAATAGATGAGACAGGTCGCGCACGGCATCGGCCAACCGGGGACCGAATCCCAACAGATAAAGGCCATTCATCGTCACAATGCGCCGTTCCTGTCCCGCCGGTGTCAAAGCCACACCGGGGACTTCGAGCAGATCATCCACATCACCCAGGCTTTCCAGCCCACTGTCGAGCATCAAAATGACATCGGGTGCAGCAGCGACCACTGCCTCAGATGTTAAAGGTTTATATCCGTCGTATTCGGTCACGGCGTTTACGCCACCTGACAGATTGATCATGGCATCGGCAGATGTATTTTTGCCCGATACTAACATTGTGCCCTGTCCCCGTGCATAGATAAATAATACGCGGGGACGCGGAGATACTTTCGCAAGCAATTGGCGCGTTTGCTGCATATCGTCAGATAATTTTTGTGCGAGAGTCTCTCCTTTTTCTGTCTTTTTCAGCGCGCTGGCAATTGCACGGATTTTTTTTATAGCCACATCTACGCTATGTGAGTCGGGCAGTACCACTACCCGCACATCGGCCTGGCGAATTTGTTCCAGGGCCGTGGGCGGACCAGCATCTGCGCTGGCCAATACCAGGGTTGGATTTAGAGACAATACGCCTTCGGCTGAGATCCGACGCTGGTATCCCACTTTGGGCAGGGAGGTCGCGGCTTCGGGATATTGGCTGGATGTATCTACACCTACCAGAAGTGAATTGGCGGCGAGTGCGTACACAATCTCTGTGACGTCACCACCTACCGATACGACGCGCTGTGCGTGTTCATCGGCTTGGCTTTGTGCGAATAACCCACAACACAGGATTAGAAGAATGATTACGCGACGCATTAGACTGTCTCCTTGCGGTCAGAGTCCAGAAAAACCTCGTGAATTTCCAATTGGTTTGAACCTGTAAACGCCTCTTTGGGCAACGATCCCGATCTGGCGTGGCCTTTTTGAAATGCCTCGGAATTGACCCAGTTTTTGAAATGCTCGTGTGATTCCCAAAAGGTGAGCACGATATAGGGATGATCCTTTTTTTTGGGTCTTAATACTTTGTTGGAGATAAAACCCGGCATGCCATCTACCAGGTGTGCGCGATTGCGAAAACGCTCTTCAAATTGCTCGGCGTATTCCGGATTTACAAAAATGCGATTGGCTACAGCTACCATAACAGACCTCCTGTCTCGTGTTTCAATCACCGAAGCGAGCGCGTCCCGTCGGGTTGAAACGTGTAAGTGAAATTGTAAAAACGCGATTGCGAATCAGCGGATGGTACTGCTCCACCGCCTTTGTAATAGCTCGTAAATTTGAGCTTGGCATAGCGTCCATCGGCGGTGCGGATAACGAGTACGACCCCCGGGTTCATCAAGATGGCATGGGGTGGAAAACCTTCAGATCCGGTGTATGTGTACCAGGCTCTGCCAATAGCGGGTAGGCCCGGCTGGTCCTGTACATATCCGGATTCGGGTGCTGTGGAAAGGGTATCGTAATCTGTGGCTGCGAGTGCGATTGCACCGCCTTGACCCGGACCACTGCTGCCGCTGTTGGTTAAGACGGTCGTGGATTTAAACGCGAGGTCCCATTTTGTGGAATTGGAATCTGCTGGCGATACAATGGCGCTGTCTCGAAGGCTGTAATACGTGAAAATGTCCTGCCGATTCGGGTCGGCGGGTATATCGCGTGCGTTCACTTCTGTTAGTGTTGTGATTTCGGTGGTTGGAGACGGTTCGGCAAATAAACGCGATCCGTCGGGTTGAAATGTGTAGGTGAAATTGTAAAAACGCGATTGTGCGCTGGCAGATGGTGTTGCTTCACCGCCTTTGTAATAGCTCGTAAACACGAGCTTGGCATAGCGTCCATCTGCAGTGCGGATGACCAGTACGATCCCCGGGTTCATCAGGATATGATGGTTTGGTGGACCTGTATATGTGTACCAGGCTCTGCCGATAGCGGGTAGGCCCGGCTGATCCTGTGCGTATTCCGATTCGGGTGCTGTGGAAAGGGTATCGTAATCTGTTGCTGTGAGTACGATTGCACCGCCCTGGCCTGGACCACTGCTGCCGCCATTGATCAGGATAGTTGTGGCTTTAAATGCGAGGTCCCATTTTGTGGAATTGGAATCTGCTGGCGATACAATGGCGCTGTCTCGAAGGCTGTAATACGTGAAGACGTCCTGCCGATTTGGGTCGGCGGGAATGTCCTGAACGACCACTTCTGTCAGCGTTGTAATCGGCTCAGGGGCTGGCGCGACTTCGCTGCCGAATACCTGGACGAAGAGTAAGAAGTCAGAAAAATCGACCGTTCCATTATTATCGAGGTCATATACGGCCTCTGTTGTGTTAAAAGCCTGGGCAAATTGGAGAAAGTCGGAGAAATCGACTGTGCCACTGCCGTCAAAATCGGCATTGGACGGTGTTTGTGCCAGGGCTGGTGCTGTTGCTAAAACAAAAATAAAAAAGAATAACAGGTTTAGAGTTTTCACGACGGTATCCTCCCTGAAAATGTGAAGTGATTAGAAGCTCTTTGTCAATCCCGCATAGAGTGTTCGCCCGGGTAGTGAAGGGGTGTAGTCCAATCGTTTTTCATCGAATATGTTGTCGATACCCAATTGGACTGTCGCGACTTTGCGTATGTGTTGAGATAAGGAGATGTGCCAGAGGTCATAACCCGGTGCATATTCTTCTGGTGCGTCTAAGATGGTATTTAAGTTGCGGTCACGATAACCGTATTGTCCCCGATAAATACCGCGCAAACTTCCACTAAAACCGAGTTTTTCATTGTGAAAAAAGAATCGCATAGTAGCCATGTGTTTTGAGCGGTTGTACAAACCGCCGTATTCGGATATTTCAACGTGGCGCAGCTTGTTGGTTTCAGTGTCAATTTTTACAATTTGATCGGCTTCGATTTTGTCCAGGACTTCTCGATCCCCGGTTTCCAAATACTGATAGCCCGCGGATAAGGTCACGCCTGAGAATGGGTTTAGTGTGAGTTCGCTTTCTATGCCTTTGGTAAAGACGCGATTGAGGTTGAAATAGGTATAGACACTCTGCCCGCTCATTTTACGCGCGATGGGTGAGGCTTCGATAAGGTCCTGTACGTTATTGTGGAAGAAATTGATTTTGGCAGATATACTGCGTAGGGGGGTGATTTCAATGCCTCCGTTATACGAAACCGCACTTTCGGCGCGAATCTGTTCCAGTGATTCAACATCTTGCAAGACGGCGGCAATACGGCCTTCGCGTTGTAGTAATGCCAGTCCTTCGCGCATGTATGTTGATCCCAGAACAGAATAACCCACGGAGGGATTTGTAAAATCCAGATACAATTGCTGAAAGGTGGGTGCTTTGAAACCACTGCCGATAGAGGCGCGAAGACGCAGAGAGGGTATCGGTTTGATGAGGAGTGCTGCTTTGGGACTCAGACGGGTTGCGTAATCGCTGTGTGCATCAATGCGTCCGCTGAGGACGATGTTGAGATAGGTGGTGGGCAACCATTCTTCTTGCAAAAAAGCAAAGGTATTTTGCGAGGTTTGCCGCCCACCTGTGATGCGGTCTGCTTTGACCGATTCCCAAATGCTTCCTGTGCCTATTGTGAGCAGATTTGTTTTGCCCAGGAGTTTTTGGGCCTGTACTTCGGCTTTGTGATAGTTTTGGACAAAAGTTGAGGCAGAGTAGGTCTCGCCGCTGTTGCGATAGGTGAGTGCGCTTTTGGTGCGGTACCTGGTGGTATAAAATTTTCCCGTTATCTGGAAACCGGGGGTCCATTGGAAGACGATTTTGGGATTGATATTCCAATCCGTCAGTCGCGCATCGCTGTGGATGGCTTCTATCGCGTTGTTTGCGTAGATCTCATCCAGGCTGTATTGGTCTTCTACAAATACCCGCGCTGCAAGCGATAGCGTGGTTCGTTGATTGGGGCGGTAAACGATTTTGGGATTTAACGTGTAGGTGACGTATTCAGGCGCGGTTGGAGAAATCGTTTCAGGGGTGTGGTCATATCCGTCACTTTGGCTTCTGTCGATAAAGAATGAGATTCCAATATCGCGTTGGCGGGTTTCTAATTCGCCAGTGAAATTTAAGGAGCCAAAGCTGCCATAGCGCGGACGCACAGATATGGAGAATGGTTTTTCAGGCATTCGCGTGATGAGGTTAATCACACCGGCGAGTGCCTCACTGCCATAGAGCGATGATGTTGGCCCTTTGACGATTTCTACTTGTTCGAGATTGTTTACCAAAAAGCGGTCCAGGTCGAGTGTTCCCGCTGTGCGTCCGATGATGGGTTCGCCATCGAGGAGAATAAGCGTATAATCGGGGTCAAATCCCTGCATCTGAACGCCCATGCCGTGATCGGATATGACGGCCAACCCGGTTTGTTCGGCCAGCAAGCCTCTCAGATTTATTACGCCAGATGCATCGATTTCTCGTTTGGTAATGACCTGCGTTTGGATGGGCGCATTTTCGACTTTGCGAGACGATTTGGTGCCTGTGACAACAATCGGCGGCAATGCAATATTCTCGGGTGTCAACATGATGGTCATTCGAGCGGTGATGTTTGTCGAGATTTTTATCTCTTTTTGTATGGGATGATATCCTACCAGACGCGCTATAAGGACGTATTCACCAGCTGGCACATTGTTGAGAGAAAACCGTCCTGTCGATGAACTTACAGTTCCCAGTGATGTATTTGCAATGGTTATATTCACATTGGGCAGCGGCGTTCTTTCAGATGTTTGCACCACCCCTTGAATCCGGCCCGTTTCGTGTTTTGCAGCGACGGCATTGCATTGCCAGATCAGGAAGAGGAGCAGTCCAAGCCATTTCATTCCATTCATTACGTATCTCATAAGAGCCTCTTTTCCAGGTATTGCTGCTGGAAATAGTATTGGTTTAGTTGAGATGAATGTGTTGTGGGTTGTGATGTGTTTGAGGCAAGGGTGGTAGTATCATACCTGAGAAGTCGTCGCATTCTTTTGGGAAGTCGTCGCATTCTTTTCGCGTGGGCAAAATGCCTGCGATCTCGCAGTCTTCGATAAATTCCAGGCGTTCCTGGGCGCTGGCGAGGCTGTCGCTCATAAGGCAAAAGTCATCTGCTGGAAGCACCAGTGTTGTCGATCCATAATTGACCGTGATATGTGAAGCCTCAACCGTGCCCTGTTCGATCTGGCTGCGTATTGCAAAAATTGATTGGCACAATTTTGCAAAGCAAGTCAGGCACATGCAGATATTGACATAGCCGTAAAAGAGGCAGACGTGGTCCTCTTTGTAGCGATAAACACAGATTGGGTGTGTGCCTTCGGTGTTGTTCGCCAGGATTTGTGAATTGTCCATGGTATGTTCCTCCAAATAGTTAGTGATTTGGTTGCAGTTGGATGGGGTGGGCGATCTTTTTTTATATTCGCTACCCAAATTGTGCGCCAGAATGAGTGCCATTAAGAGTGTCCAGATGAAAACGCCAGAGGGGATGCACAGCAACAAGGATGCCCCACTACTCACGAAAATGAGCGTTTTGGTTGTCAAGTCACAGGCTCCTCTTTGACTCTGGACGAAGGCCACATTGCACTGCGCCACAACAAATAGAACCAACCGATGATGGCCCCGAGAGTGAGGGCCGCGAAAATTGCGATAGTAGCCCAGACGCCCGTTGGCGTATCGGGCAGAGAAGATGCAACTGGTGGGCCGGGTATCGCGCCTGGCCCCTCAAATACGGTTTTGTAAGTGGTATTGTCCCACATTGCGATTTGCAATTGAAGCGGGGTATTGGGTTTTGTGGTGAGGGTGGCCGTTGGTGCAGATGCCATTCCTTTCAAATTGACGGATTCGCCCTCCAATTCGCTTATAGAGACCTCTTTGTAATTTGGAAAACCCTCGCCCAAAAATTTTGCGGTGAGTCGCATGCCTTCTGGTGGATTGCAAGGAACTGCACAGGTCATTTTTATTTGATAGGGGCCAACGGGTTGCTCCGTGATGACAAATGGCGGGGCGGTTTGTGCGCCGTAATTGTAAATGCCTTCAATTGTGGAGAATACCGCGACAATAAAATATGCCAGCGTGAGAATGAAGGACACGGTTGCACCGCGCAGCCACGGAAATGTTTGTGCAGGAATAGATTTTTTGCGCACTACCCATAAGTACGTACCTGCTAAAATTGAAAACGACAGCATCAATCCAAAGATGCACCAGATGATTTTGGTTGCGAGACCGCCGAAATAGCCAAAGTGAAGGGGATCTACCAGATCTGTAATGAAAGGTATGGCTGTGAGGTCTGCGCTGTGTTGGATGGCAATAACTTCGCCGCTAAATGGATGCAGCAGTACTTTGTTGGCGCGATCTCTGACGAGTGGATTGCCCGCTTGTCCGTCTAAATAGACCGGTGCGCCAATGCGGGTTGGCAGGCGCAGAGATCGGATTGTTAGGCCGGGAAACGCCGCCTGAGCGCGTTTTGCGTATTCGTTGGGCGCATGCAGCGTGGGCTGTGGACCGTAATTGTCGAGTGATGTTTTATCGACCTGAGGAAGAGGCGGTGGCAGCAATGTTTTGTAGTTGTTTGCGGCTTGAAAACACACTTCAACAAAGTAGAACACGCCTGTGGCCGCACTCAGGAAGACGAATAGAAGTATCCATATTCCCGTGGTTTTGTGCAGGTCTGACCAGAGCCTGCGCGGTCCTCTATCTGCGCGTAGTGAGAACAATTGTTTGAGCCAGCCTTTGTAAAAAAAGAATCCAGACAGACTTGATATGAGCAATGCAAATGCGGTGAGCGTGACGAGGACGATGCCCCGCGTGCCGTCAAAAAAACGCCGGTGAAAAGTGCGAAAAAAACGCTGCACATTAAAAAAACTGGTATGGCCTTTTAGTACGCCGGTATATGGGTCGAGATAGACTTTTCGCGTTTGTCCGTTTAGGGATACATACGCCAGGGCAGCAAAACCATTGCCTTCGGGTGCATAAATGCCCGACGCGATTCCGTCGGGAAACTCATCGCCCAATGTTTTGTACATTGCACTCCAGTCATAAGGCGCGTTGCGGGTTTCGACGCGCATTGCGGGATTGAACAACCAGTCTATTTCATGGGATAGAGTGGCAAATGATCCGGAAAAGCAGACCACAAAAAGCAGCAAGCCAGTGTTTAGCCCCAACCAGCCGTGCAGGCGAAAAAGTATCTTGCGCCAATTCATTTTGCCGTTCTATCCCGTTAGATGCCGTGTTGTTCAGGCCTTTTTTAATCAGAATTGATAGCGGACGGTCGTGTCAAAGCTTCTGGGCGTGCCTCTAAACCCACCGATGCGACCGCCATAACCGCCTGGGAAATATTCTTTGCCTGTGAGGTTGTGCAAATTGACGGCGATTTTGAATCGGTCGTAGCGGATGAATATGCCACCGTTGACGACAAAGTAAGAAGGCAGGTTGTCGTCTGTTTGGAACGTCGTGCGCTCGCTGAGATAACTGCCGCCCAGGGCGAAACCGATTTGAGAAGCTGGAGAAAGTGGCATATTATAGCGAGACCAGAATCCGATGGTGTTTTTTGGGTTATTTGGGTTCTTTTTTCCGACATTGTCCGGGTTGGTGTCTTTGGTAATTTCGGCTTTGAGGCTGCGCGCAAAACTGCCGTGTACACTCCAGCGGTCGGTGATAATACCGGCCATGTCGAGTTCGAAACCCTGGCTTTGAATTTCGCCAACCTGAACTCTGCGATCTGGCATGTCTTCGGGCGGGTTTGGATCTCTGAGAATGACATTTTCCTTGGTGATGTGATAAAGCGCGAGGGTGGTATTAAAACGGTTGTCTAAGAATGACGATTTCGCGCCGCCTTCTATTGTCCAGCTGTTTTCAGGATCAAAGGGGCCGCCATATCGGTCGGGGTCAAATGTGTAGCTGGAACGGACGGGTTCAAATCCCTGGCTATAACTCAGATAGGTCGAGATTGACGGGATGAGCTTGAACACAGCACCGCCGCGCAAAGACCACTGAGAATCGCTGGCCCGGTTGTTCGATCCTTCTTCGGCTTTGTCTTCGAATGAGTCGTAGCGGGCACCTATCAGCACGTTGAGCTTATTACCGAGGGCGATCTGGTCTTGAAGATAAAAACCGAAGGCCGAGATGCGGTTGTTGAGGCGCGTGGTCAATTGGGAAATCCCTCGCGGAATATCTGCCCCGTAATAGGAATATTTGAGTGGGTTGTTTGCTTGCGCGAAAATGGGATTAAAGATATTGATATTGGGCACCGGCCCGCCCCGGCTGGCGTCTCGAGCGGTTGCAAAGCGGTAAAGACCTTCTGTGAGGGTGTATTCCACGCCCGAAAGTACCGTGTGGCTGATTGATGCGGCGTTGATATCGTAGATCAGGTTTGCGTTGACGGCTCGCTGCTGTTTTTCGCGATACTGATCTCGGAATTCGCGCAGCATGGTTTCGCCGTCGGCGAGCAGGCCGCGGGGTTCGTGATATTCTTGCCGCCGTTGGTTGGTCAGGTAACTGGCCGAAATGTCAAATTTAAGATGGTCTGAAAAGCGGTGGTCTGCGCGGAGGCGATAGACATAGGCTTCGATGCTGATAAAATCGTCGGGTTCGTTGACCGTATAATCGAGGGGAAGATCGACGAGTTCGTGGTTGAAAAAGGGGACGCCTCTATTGCGATGGCCTTTATTGAGTTCGTCAAACCATTCGCCGTTTATTGAAATAGATGTACGGTCTGTAGGCAGCCATATGAAACCGCCGTTGAAGGACGAGTAAATGAATTGTTCGTGTTGGCGGTATCCATCATCATTGGCATGGTTGACGTTGATTTTGTAGAGCAGTTTACCAAAACCAGGGGTTACGGGTACGGGTCCTGTTGAAGAGAAGTTTGCCTGAGATTTTGAATAGGATCCGAGCGTAAGCTTGAGTTCGTTTTTTTGTCGCGCACTTGGTTGTTTGGTAATGACGTTAATAAATCCACCGGGTCGCGATTGCCCATAGAGCGCGCCAGCAGGACCTTTGACCACTTCGACGCGTTCTACGTCGTCTAAGCGCATTCGGTTGAAGAAGCCGTGTACCTGATTGAGACCGTTTTGCTTGACCGCGCCGTCTCCTGTGGTGCGAAAGCCGCGCATGTTAAAGTCGAGGTATTCGCTGAAGGGATTGACGCCGCTGACGTTTTGCAGCACGTCAGTGAGATAGGTCAGCCCCTGGTCTTCGACGAGGTCGCCATTGATGATTTGGACGGACTGGGGCAAGTCGCGCAAAGCGGTGTTGGTGCGCGTTGCAGTGGTGCGGTCTGAGGCATACCCTTCTTCGACAACTGTGATTTCATTGAGGATGTATGGCGTGTCTTCAATGAGGGTGATTGCGATTTTGGGGACTTGCTTTGGGGTGACAGATATGGTTTGTTCAATGGTTTTATAACCGAGATAACTCGCGATCAGGACATGGTCTCCGTGCGGCACATTGGGAATCACAAAGTACCCCTGGTTATCTGCCACAGCACCCAGGCGCGTGTTTTTGAGCACAATGCTCGCACCGGGAAGTGGATTATTTTTTTGATCTAAAACTTGTCCGCGAATAGTATTTGTTTGTGCGAGGACCGGTGTTGAATAGATCGCGAAAACAACGAGCAATAGTAACCGATAAAAATTTGACATGTTGATTCTCCGCATTGATGAGACATTGGGGTTGAGAATTTTAAAAATCTGTACAACGCCATTTTCTTTTTGCGTCAATGGGGCATAAATTTTATGTTATTAGAACATGCTGCACCTCCTTTGAGGTGTGGCTCTCTGCCATCGGTTTTTTGCTTTGACGGGCGATAACCGGTGGCATTTTATTTTTTTTACAGAACGCTACAATGATTGCAAAAAAGCGAGCAGTGCGTCGCGGTCTGTTTTGGATAAGTTTCGCACGGCTTCGCGCGATTGTTCGGCTTCGCCGCCGTGGAACATAATGGCTTCGAGCAAGGTTCTGGCTCTGCCATCGTGTAAGTAGGCCGGAACACCGCTGACGGTTTCTGTGAGTCCAATGCCCCACAGTGGAGGTGTTTTCCACTCGCGGCCATCGGCTTCGTAGTCCGGGCGATTATCGGCGAGGGCTTCGCCCATGTCGTGGAGTAGCAAATCGGTGTAGGGGTGAATGGTTTGTTCCGATAGGGATGAGATGCTGTGGTTGCCTGTTTTAAATGTGGTGGTATGGCAATTTGCACAACCGGTTGATTCAAAGAGTGCTTCGCCTTGCAATGCCTGTGGATCATCCCAATCGCGCCGCGCGGGTACGGCGAGTGTTTGTAAGTAAAATGTGGTGATGTCCAGTATTTCCTGTGAGATTTCCGGGTCGTCGTTGCGGCCGTCGTGCTGGGGTTGTCCCAGGACGGATTCTTGAGGGAAATAGGGGTTGGTAACGCCCATGTCTTCGTTGTACGCGCCGGCGGTCTGCTGCAAGAGATCGGGGTTGTTGGCTTTCAGTCCAAAGCGTCCCAGTTCCATTTGACCCGTTCGGAAATTGTACACGTAATTGGGGCGGCCCGATATGCCGTCTCGGTTGGCATCTCCGGGATCTGATAGGGCGAGAATATCGGACTCGGGGATGGCTTCCAGGAGGCCGCGTCCAAATACGGGCGGGGCCATGCGTGCGGACAGGAGTACGCCAGCGGGTAGTGGTTGATATGCGTCAACAATGGTGTAGATGGGGTGTTTTAGATAAACTTGTTCGCCATCGGATAGGGTTTCCGTTGTTTCATAAAAGCTGACCTGGACACGCGCTTCGAGTGCGACACCATAGTTTGAGCGGTCGCCGAGTTGGACGCCAAAGCCGGGGACGGGTACAGGGCCGCCGTGCGGGGTGAATCCGGGCAGGCTGACGCGCATGAGCATGGAGCCGACAAAGGGCGGTTCAGCGCCAAATGCACCGCGGCCTCGCCCGTCGCGCAGATGACATCCCACGCAAGAGGTGTGGCTAAATACGGGACCCAGGCCGGGGTTGACGTCTGCGGGCGCTGTGACAAAGACCTGTTCGAAGGCGGTGTCACCCGCAAAAAATTTGTCGAGTTCGTCGGGCGAGAGTGTTGGTATGGGCATTTCAAAAGCCTGACTGGATGCGTCAAAGACGGTTGCCTGTCCGCCAGATAGGGCGCTGTCAGGCGAAGGTACGATATCGGGACCAACGGGCTTGTCGCTGCCACAAGCCCAAAAGAACAACATTGCGGCTATGGTGCATAAAAGATGTATTTTCACGAGTGCAAACTCTTGATCTGATTCAAAGGGTGTAGAAGGTGATGAAAATTGGCCGATAGGGCATCTGTAGTGCCTGCCCTATCGGTTTTTCTTTTTTTACTGTTCTGCGAGTACCAGAGACATAATATCGCCTTCGAGTGTTTGTTGCACGGTTGCAATGGCCTGTTGAGCCGCTGTTATTTGCGCGGCATCGGTGGCGAGAGCGTCGCGGAATGGGAAGGAGATTTTGCCAATTTCTGTAATGGCCGCCTGAATTTCAGCCTGAAAACGCTGGTCGAGGGCGGAGTTTTTGTCTTTGACAAATTCATCGAGTCCCACGGCTTCAACATTGTACCCACCCAGGTAAACATTTTGAATGCTGCGCATGTTGTCTTGAAAATCGAGGAGGGAGTTAAAGCTGAATTGCGATTCCACAAGGCGCGTATCTTTCTCGTTAAAGGGATCGGCAATTTTGCCGTTTCCAACTTCGTCGGCAATGCCAATCATGCCGTTGACCATTTCCTGGACAGCAGCTTTTTGCGTGGTGTAGGTGCTGCTTCCCGCGCCGGCATTGACCACCTGTGCGCGGAAGTTTTCACCGGATGCGATCCAACTGGTGTGTAGCGATACTGCCGCATCTTTGAGCAATTCTGTTGCCGCGATCAAATAATCGTATTGGCGCGGGGTGAAGTCGTCGATGGTTTTGCTGCCGCCTTCGTCAAAGAGCAAAAATTCAATGGTGTGAAAGCCCTTGAGTTCGTTGGCGAGGTTGTTTACGGATGTTTTGTTCAGGGGATCGCTGCTGCCCAGGACGCCTTCGAGATCCGTGCGGTTGACCGGCCAGGAATCCAGCGCGGGGTCATAGCCGCTATAGTCAACGGGACCGAACAAAAAACCCTCGCTTTTTTCCCAGGGAGTACGCGAGGCCACCCATTTTGCGCGGGCTGTTCCCAGCGTAGCTGCCGAGGGATTGGTTTTGAGATTTTGCACCGCTGTGAGGAGTTCTGTGGCGACGTTGGCGAGGTCTTTGTAGGTCGGGATGACTGTTTTGTCGGCAAAGTCGGTCAAGATGGGTGAAAAATCGTATCCGGGATCGGGTTCTGGTTCTGGCGCGACCGGATTTTCGCCCTCGCTGCTACATGCCGCGAGGGAAAAGACGAGGATGATACCGAGTAAGGGTTTAATGCGTTTCATGGTGATTCTCCTTTAGAAAAGTTAGAATTGAAAACCGAGTGCAAAACTGGCGGTGTTTTCGCCGTTAAAGTTGCCCGTGCCCAACCGACGCATGGCATAGTCGCCTTTCAGGACGACGGCATTGCCCATGGTGTAGTTGATGCCGAGCGTGTAAACGCGGCGTTGAAAGCGCGGGTTGTCAAAAAAGTTCTGTGGCATTTTTGCCATTGTGTCGTAGCTGTCAAATCGAAAGAATAAGTGGCATTGATCCTCCTTGCGCGAAGTGAAAAAGGGCATGATGTCGTAACCGGCTTCGGCGTAAAATGCATACGCTGCACGGGCAACGGGCGTTCTCAAGACGTCGAGGTTGTTGGACAATGTGCGGTTGCGTTCGCTGACAATGTCCGCATTTTGCAGGTCCCCGTAGAGGTACATGCCCTGTGCGCGGAGGCGATTGTATCGCAGCACAGCGTGAACGTCAAAAATGGATACGTAGGCGTCCACATCTTTCATGTCGGGTTTGGGGCGGTTGTCGGCGCTGTTGCCGCGATAGCCCGATACGCCCAGGGTGAGACCATCGACGAGGCGGTAGTCCAACCGACCCACAAGGGCCATGTTGGTTGCGCGGACTTCTTCAAAGCGCGTTTGATGCCCGCCCACAATCCAGTTTTGCGAATTGAATCCCGTGGCGTCTAAGCCGTTGACGAGTTGGAGTTGATAGGTCAGGCGATTGGTATGCCCACTGATTTCAATACCGGTCTCGTGCCATATTGCCGGAATAACCGCGGTTTCCGATTCGGGGCGTCGGGTGCCGAAGAAGTCTGTGGGATGGTATTGCTCTGTGGTGAGACCCACCGCGACGTAGAAGTGGCCCAGGCGGATGTTGAAGGCGTCGCTAAATTCGCGTTTGATGTAGAGTTCTTCGAGGATGACTTCCCCGCCTTTTTCCACTTCGGTTTCGTATTCGCCAAATTCCTCGTATTCGATTTCGAGGGCTCCACCCGTGCCGCCGTGTTCGATTTCCACTTCGGTTTCCAGTTCTACACCGCGCAGCAGACGCAGTTCCATTTCGAGTGCCAAACGCGCAATGTCTATGGTGGCGCGGCTATCTGGCGGCGAACCCGCTGGACCGCTTTTCTGGTCGGGACCGTAATCGAAGTGGGAGTAGATGAGTTCACCGTATCCCGTGATTTTAATTTTGGGTGCTGATTTGTGGTCTTCTGCCATGATGCTTATGGGCAGCGCGAGCGTTAGACAGATACGAAATAAAAAAAGTCGTTTCATAAACCTCCCCTGTGTGACTATTGACGCTGAAAAGGCGTGCTGTTATATTGTGTCTTGCAAGCGCAGAGGGTTTGATCCCTTTGTCGCGTGTGGGTGATCGGTGATGGCCGGGCAAGTCAGAACCGATCGCCCTTTTTTATGTACGATGTATGCGGCGCTTTCTGGTGCGCCACCAGATGATCAGGCCAGCCGACAGATGGCCTTTTTTGTTTGGCAGTCTATAAAATTGTTTTACTAATAAAACACTCGCCCAACAAATAAAACAAGTGTTGGGCTTATGTCAATATTTTTTTAATGATTTAGAGGATAAAGCAAAACTTTTTTACTTTGCACTTTGCACTTTGTACATAACCGTCTATTTTACAGCGATGTTTTGCAATGAGGAGGTATGAAATGCCTGATAGATTAAAAGTCGCTGTTATTGGTGCGAGTGGTATTGGGCAGCACCACGCGCGATGGCACCATTTGTCGGGGTCTCAGGTGGTGGCATTTGTGGGTACTTCGGAAGAGTCGTGCGCAAAGACCCGGGCGCAATTGCAGGCGTATTTTGGATTTGATGGGCGCGCATATACAGATGTGGCGCAGATGCTGGCGGCAGAACAGCCCGATGTGGTCGATGTTTCAAGTCCTTTTAATCTGCACAGAGAGCATGCAATTATGGCTCTGGAAAGTGGGTGCCATGTTGTGTGTGAAAAGCCCCTGTGCTGGGATGTGGATAGGAGTCTAGATGAGATTTTGGTAGACGGACAGGCTGTGGTGCAGGCGGCGGAACAGGCGGGCAGATCGCTGGTGATGTCCGCACAATATCCCGCGGGGATTTCAATTTATCGCGATTTTTACACGCGTGTGCGCGGGACATGGGATGCGATTGAATCGCTTGAGATGGAGATGGAGGTGAAGGGTCGCGGGGGACCAAAGGCGCGGGAAGATATCTGGATTGATGTGGTTTCCCATCCGTTGAGTTTGGTTTTGGGGTTTTTGCCAGGGGGAGAAATTGATTGGGCAACGGTCTCGTGTGCAATAGGCGAGCGGGAAAATCGCGCGCGGTTTGAGGTGATTACACCCAATGGACGGTGCGATGTGCGGTTTGTTTTGCGCGATATCGATGAAGGGGTTCCCGTGCGGCAATTTGGCGTGAATGGCTTTTTGGTGAACTGGGAGGGGTTTGCCGATGATGAGGGTATTTATCGCGCGCGGCTGGTCCATGGAGACGAGGCTGTGATTTGCCGCGATTTTATGCATATTTTAATCGATGAATTTGGCAAGCATGTGCGTGGAGAAGGTGGGCGTGTTGTTGTTTCCGGTGCGGATGCTTTGAAGAATTTGCAGTATCAAGTTGGCCTGTTAAAGCAGGCGGATTGGTCTGTATGAGTGCGCGAGCAGACATTGGGGTGGTGATTACTACGCACAATTACGGGCATTATCTCGCCGCGTGTTTGGAATCGGTTTTGTCACAGACGCTTTTGCCCCGTCAGGTGCTGGTGGTTGACGATGCGAGTGAAGACAATGCGGCAGATGTTGTGGCATCTTTTTCCGATGTGCAGTACTGTCGCGTGGATTTTCGCAATGGCAATCGCGCCCGGAATTTTGGGTTTTTGAAGGTTTCGACTCCTTATGTCGCGTTTTTTGATGCCGATAATGTGATGATGCCGCGCTTTCTATATGTGCTTTATAGCGCGTTGCAAGAGGTTCCCCGCGCGGCATTTGCTTATGGCGATCGCATTGTGTTTGCCGATGACGATGTGCAGCAGGGCGAGCGGGAGGTGTCTGGTCCGTTTGATGTGCGGCGATTGCGCGTCGGAAATTATATCGATCTCGCTGCGTTGATTCGAGCTGATAGATTTCCCGGATTCGATCCCGCTGTGCGCCGATATCAGGATTGGGATTTGTGGCTGAATATCGCGCTCATACAGGGGGGGATTGGGCAGTATGTGCCCGAGGCATTATATTATTATCGGGTGCATCCACATAGTGTAAGCCAGCGCGAAGATCGGGATCGGGCTATGTGGGGTATTCGAAGAAAATATCATCTCGGATGGGGTGCGCTGCCCCTGCTGCGCCATTCTTTCAGGCTCTATCAGTTCGCGCGGAAGACGAAGTCGTTGTGGGCGGGATGAGTGGTGCTATCTTGACATGATGCGGTGTAGGCGTTACTTTTTCCGGGTGTGTACGATACACCTCTTGTAAAGGCTACAGAAAGGTGGGGATTGTTATGTCATTCGATATTGCTGCAATTGCCAATGCCGATTATATCGACGCGATGTATGAGAAGTACAAACAAGACCCAGATCTGGTGGATGAAAGATGGCATATATTTTTTGCGGGTTTTGATTTGGGGATGCAACGCGATGAGGCTGAAGTGATTCCAGATACGTCAGGTGAGAGCCAGGCTGAGGAAGATGTGATGGCGTTTCTCGATGCTTATGACACGTTGGAGGAATATACCCGTATGGATGCGAATAGGCAACAGGGGGCTATGGCTCTGGTCAATGCCTATCGCACATGGGGGCACCTTGTTGCCGATATCGCGCCGATGAGTTATACGCGCCCACCGTATCCGCTATTGGAGTTGTCCGAATACGGCTTTACAGAAGAGGACCTGGATCAAATTGTCGGCAATGGCGGGTTCCTCGGTCCCACGGACGGTACGTTGCGCGACCTCGTTGCAAAGCTCAGGCAAACATACTGCGGTCCTGTGGCGGTAGAATACACCGATATACCGTATAAGAGCCAGCACGAGTGGCTGGAGCAGCACATGGAGCCAATATTAAATCGACCGAAACTTAGCGCAGAACAATGCCGAGATCTGCTGAGAAAATTGATCGAGGCACAGGAGTTTGAACAATTTTTGCACGTTAAATATATCGGGAGAAAGCGATTTTCTATTGAAGGTGGCGAAGCGCTGATCCCGATGTTGCACGCGCTTATTGAAACTGGGGCTGCGCTAAATGTCGAAGAAATGGTGATGGGGATGGCGCATCGAGGCAGGCTCAATGTGCTCACGCATATTATGCAAAAGCCCTATCCGGAGATATTCAGTGAATTTGAAGGTGTTGAGGTGGGGCGCTCCGAGGGGTCGGGCGATGTAAAATACCACATGGGGTTTGCCCATGAGTATGTCACGCGCGATGGTCACACCGTGCATTTGGGATTGACGCCCAATCCGAGTCACCTCGAGTTGGTCAATCCCGTGATTGAGGGCATTGTTTGTACGAAGCAAGAGACAAAAGGCGATATTCAGCACGAGCATATCGTACCGTTGATTATCCACGGCGATGCCGCTTTTGCCGGGCAGGGCATTGTGCCTGAGACGATTTGCTTGTCCCATCTGGATGGCTATGATAATGGGGGTACGATTCACATTGTTGTGAATAATCAGATTGGTTTTACAGCACTGCCCCGGGAATCCCGTTTTACAGCGTATCCAACAGATGTGGCGAAGATCGTTAAGATGCCCATTTTTCACGTCAATGCCGATGATCCCGAAGCTGTGGTACACGCGGCGCGTATGGCTATGGCTTATCGCCAGGCGGTGAAAAACGATGTGATTATCGATCTGTGGTGTTATCGCCGATACGGTCATAATGAATCCGACGATCCCGCTTTTACACAGCCCCTGCAATCTGCTGAGATCGCCGAGCATCCAACGGTTGTCGATCTGTATGCGAGGCGTTTGATTGAGCAAAATATCGCAACAGAAGATGATGTCGATGCGATGAAGCAGGGTGTACGCGAGAAGCTCGAGGCGGCATTCGCTGATGCCAAAGATCAAAAGACAAAACCGCGTGAGCCAAGATTTGGGGGCGCGTGGAAGGGATTTGGGAAGGCGGGCGCAGATCGCACGGCAAAAACTGCGGTGGATAGAGAGAAGTTGATTGATATTGCCCAAAAGGCGACGACGGTGCCCGAGGGATTTAACGCTTATCGCAAATTGATGCGCCAACTCGATTACCGCATGCAAATGGTCCACGGCAAGGTGGGTATGGACTGGGGCTGTGCGGAGATGCTCGCGTTTGGCAGTGTGTTAGTCGATGGGTTCCCGGTGCGATTGGCCGGACAAGATTCTCAGCGGGGTACATTTAGCCATCGACAAGCGGTGTGGCACGATATTGAAAATGGTTCGATTTATTCACCGCTGAATCATCTATCGAATGGTCAGGGGGGGTTCAGGGTCTATAATACGATGCTTTCGGAATTGGCGGTGCTGGGCTTTGAGTTTGGCGTGAGTTATGCCAATCCCAATAAGTTGACGATCTGGGAAGCTCAGTTTGGCGATTTTGCCAATGGCGCGCAGACGATTATCGATCAGTTTATTTCCAGTTCAGAGGCAAAATGGCATAAGATGAGCGGGCTGGTGATGCTGTTGCCGCACGGGTTTGAAGGCCAGGGTCCAGAACATTCGAGCGCACGGTTAGAGCGGTTTCAGGCGCTGTGTGCCGAAGACAATATGCAGGTGGGCTGCCCCACGCTGCCCGCGCAGTATTTTCATTTGCTGCGCCGCCAGATGCTGCGCGCATTTCGCAAGCCTCTCGTTTTGATGATGCCAAAGAGTTTGTTGCGGCACAAAGAATCGACCTCCACGCTTGAGGATTTGTCCGAGGGCGCGTTTTATCCCGTTTTAGACGATCCCGCACAGCCCGATCCCAGCGGTGTGAAGCGCGTTGTTTTCTGTACGGGTAAGGTCTTTTTTGACCTCAAAGAGGGGCGGGACAAAAAAGGCGAGGAACGGCTCGCACTGGTGCGGATTGAGGAACACTATCCCTTTCCGTGGGATGAGGTGGGTGCTATACTCGAAAAATACGGCGATGCGGATATTTTCTGGGGACAAGAGGAGCCGCAAAATATGGGTAGTTGGGATTTTATGGAGCCAAAACTCCGCAGGTTGCTCGATAACCAAGAGCCAGTGCGCTATCTGGGACGAAAGCCTACGGCTGCAACGGCCACGGGGATTCAGTCGGTGCATCTGGCCGAGCAGCAAGAGATTGTGGAGATGGCTTTACGAATAGACGAATAGACGAATGGCAATACATACTGATTTCGGGGGGATGGGCGGGGTTCGTTGATGAACTGGCCTGAGAGGCGGCCAGTTGTACCCCGTTCCGTTGATTCGCTTGTAGTTGCTTTTAAGGAGGCGCGTACATGCCTGTTGATGTGGTTTTGCCCGAATTGGGAGAGTCAGTGGCCGATGCCATTTTGGTGGAGTGGTTGAAATCGGATGGTGACGCCGTAGCGGTGGATGAACCCCTTGCGGTTATTGAGACGGATAAAGCCGATGTCGAATTGCCCGCGCCTTCGGCGGGTGTGTTGCATACGCTGAAGGCCGATGGCGATACAATTGAGGTCGGCGAGACCATTGCCACAATTGATGAGGATGGCAAAGCTGTCTCAAAGGCTGAAGTATCGGAGAAGGTCGATACGCCTGTAGAGCTTGTAGAGGCCGATGGTTTGAGTCCGGCAGTGCGCCGGTTGGTGACAGAGCACGACCTCGATCCCGCAGCGATTACGGGTACGGGAAAAGATGGGCGATTGACCAAAGGAGATGTGCTGGCGTACCTCGATTCAGAAGTGTCTGAAGTACCCGATTCGCCCGTTTCTGAACCCGAAGCGCCTGCATCACCTCCTGCTCCTGCTGTTTCGAGCGATGGCGAGCGGCGCGAACCCATGAGCCAAATTCGCACGCGCATTGCCGAGCGTCTGGTTTCTGCTCAGCAGACAGCGGCGATGTTGACGACGTTTAATGAAGTAGATATGAGCGGTATTTTTGATTTGCGCACGAAATACAAAGAGATGTTTGCAGATGTACACGGTATCTCTCTGGGTCTGATGTCCTTTTTTGTTCGCGCCAGTGTTATTGCTTTGCAGGAATATCCCGATGTAAATGCCAGTATCGATGGTTCTGATATTGTTTATCGCGATTATGTCAATATGGGCATTGCTGTGGGTACTGATCGCGGTCTTGTCGTGCCGGTTTTGAAGTCGGCAGAGCGCATGTCTTTTGCCACTATTGAGTCTGAAATTAAGCGCGTGGCTCTTTCTGCGCGAGAAGGCAAGTTGGGGTTGGATGAGTTGAGCGGGGGCACGTTTACAATTACTAATGGCGGGGTGTTTGGGTCGCTGTTGTCAACGCCTATTCTCAACCCGCCTCAGACGGGGATTTTGGGGATGCACGCGATTCAGAATCGGCCCATCGCCGTGGGGGATGAGGTGGTTGTTCGCCCGATGATGTATCTGGCATTGACTTATGATCACCGCCTGATTGACGGTCAGACTTCGGTCACGTTTCTCGTTCGCGTAAAAGACCTGCTCGAAGATCCCGCGCGTATGATGCTGGAAGTGTGAAAGGAGCCTCTCGTGGCAGATAATACATTCGATCTCATTGTTATCGGTGCTGGACCGGGGGGGTATGTCGCGGCGATTCGCGCGACGCAATTGGGCATGCGCGTGGCATGCGTTGAGAAACAGGCATTGGGTGGCACCTGTCTGAATGTGGGCTGTATTCCGAGTAAAGCCCTTTTGGAATCGAGTGAGTTGTTTCACCAGGCGGAGTCTTCGTTGGGTATTCACGGTGTGAAGACCGGTGGTGTGGAACTGGATTTGAAGGGTATGATGAAGCGCAAGTCCGGTATTGTGCGGAGGATGACGGGCGGTATTCGCGGTCTGTTTCGCAAGAATAATGTGACGCATATTGCGGGGCTGGGGCGGTTGGCTGGGGATGGAAAGGTCGATGTTGGGGGAGATGTTTATTCGGCGGAGCGCATTTTGATCGCTACGGGTAGTTCTGCTATTGAGTTGCCCAATTTGCCTTATGATGGCGAGTATGTGATCAGTTCGACCGAGGCGTTGTCGCTGGACGAAGTGCCCGAGAAAATGATTGTTATTGGCGCAGGTGCAATCGGTCTCGAGTTGGGGTCGGTGTGGCATCGCCTGGGGGCAGAGGTGCATGTGGTGGAATTTCTCGATGGGGTGACGCCGACGATGGACCGCGAATTGTCCCGCGGTTTGCAGAAGGTGCTGGAGAAACAGGGGCTGAGGTTTTCGTTTGAAACGCGTGCGGAGTCGGCTGAGGTTCGCGATGGGAAGGTGATTGTGACTCTCGCACAGGGCGAGGAGATGACTTCGGAGGTGTGTGACCGATTGTTGGTCGCTGTTGGGCGAAGGCCAAATACCGATGGGCTGGGTGGCGAAGATGTGGGTTTGGAGATGGATGACCAGGGACGCATTCTGGTCGATGACGTATTTGAGACAAATTTGCCTGGTGTCTATGCGATTGGCGATGTGATTCCCGGTCCGATGCTGGCGCACAAGGCAGAGGAAGAGGGTGTGGCTGCGGTGGAATGTATGGCGGGAAGGGCGGGGCATGTGAATTATGGCGCGATTCCCAATGTGGTGTACACGCATCCAGAACTGGCATCGGTGGGGCTGACAGAGGAGCAGGTTGCGGCGGATGGCATTCCCTACAAGGTGGGTAAGTTTCCAATAGCTGCCAATGGTCGCGCACATACGCTACAGGCGGTGGACGGACAGGTGAAGATTATTGCCCACGAAGAGACAGATCGCGTGTTGGGTATTCACATTTTGGCCGCACGCGCGTCCGATATGCTCGCCGAAGGGGTTCTGGCAATGGAATTTTCCGCGAGTGCAGAGGATATTGCGCGAACAATGCACGCACATCCCACGCTGCCAGAGGCGCTAAAGGAGGCCGCGTTGAATGTGGAGAATGAGGCGATTCATATTTGAGAAAACTTGACATTGCCTGTTTATATATGTAGCTTTAAAAAACATCACCTTTAAGGTTTAATCTAATGACATCTTCTTTCACGCATACATCTATCGCTCACCAGACTATGATCGTTTTGCTGGTGAGAAAGGCCGCGTCCTGAAGACGGGTTTTAGGGGATAGGTGTGTCCAAGCGCGAAAGAAGAGACCTTGCCTGATTTGTTCATAAAACAAATAAAATGAACGATTTAGGCTTGATTGTAGTTTATTTTTTAAGGCTGTGGCACACATTGTGACCACGGCCTTTTCTTTTTTTGAAAGTGCGACCAATGACCATTTTAGAATTACATCATATTGCAATGGCTTACGGTGCTCAGGATGTGCTGATCGATGTGTCTTTTAAGATCAATAAAGGCGAAAAGGTTGGTTTGATTGGTGACAATGGCTGTGGGAAGTCCACCATTTTGAAACTGATTGCAGGTATTGAAACACCCGTTTCTGGCACTGTGAGTAAGGTAAAAGGTAGATCTACGGGGTATCTCGAGCAGCACCTGAAATTTCAGGCGGGAAGGCGTGTTGAAGAAGAAATTGCCTCGGTATTTGAAGCAGTCAATCAGATGCAGCACAAAATGCGCGAACTGGAAGCTCAGATGGCAAACGGTGCGTCCGATCAGATCAACGCTGTGATGGAACAGTATGGGCGTTTACAGGAGGCTTTTGAGCGGGCAGATGGCTATGCTTGTCAGGCAAAAATTGATGCGGTCATAGACGGACTGGGTATAGATGCCTGGCGGGACCAATCTGTCGATGTACTGAGTGGCGGCGAAAAGAATCTGGTGGGCTTGGCAAAAATTCTGCTGGGCGAGCCTGACCTGCTGTTGCTGGACGAACCGGGCAATCATCTCGATTTTGAAGGGTTGGCCTGGTTAGAGACATTTTTGCAAAATTTGGACCGAACGGTGATTCTGGTATCGCACGACCGCTATATGCTGGATCGGGTTGTGAATCGGATTGTGGAAGTTGAAGATGGAAAAGCCAGCACATATATGGGCAATTATTCGGCCTACCGCGCAGAAAAAATGCGTCAATTGCTCTTGCAGAAAGCGGCATACGATAACCAGCAGAAGGAAATTCAACGGCTGGAGGAGATGATCAAGCGTTTTGAATTGTGGGGTGTAGAAAAGAATATACGGCGTGCGAGAAATAAGGGAAAAATGCTGGACCGCATAGATCGGATCCATCGGCCAGTCATGGATCGCCAGCGCATTGATCCTGCATTTGGCGCAATTCAGGGTAGTGGAAAAATTGCTTTAGAGTTGCGGAAATACGAGCGCAAAGCGGGTAAGCGCACGCTGTTTCGAGATGTTGATTTGCTGGTGCAATCGGGCGAGCGCGTCGGATTGGTTGGGGGTAATGGGACAGGTAAATCCATGCTCTTTAAGGATATTGTTGCCGAGGCTGCCTGGGAACACCCCACTATGCGAATTGGTCCACGCATTCAATTGGGATATTACGCACAAGAACACGAGACCTTAAATGACAACCGAACCATTCTCGAAGAGATCTGTTTGTCGGGTGGGCTAAACCGCGATCAAGGAGGTAGGGTGCTGTCCAGGTTTTTATTTGGATGGCGTGATTTGGACAAAAAAGTCGGCAGTTTAAGCGGCGGAGAAAAAAGCCGTGTTCAATTGGCCTGTTTGATGGTGTCTGGGGCCAATATGTTGCTATTAGATGAGCCTACCAATCATCTGGATATCGCATCCCGCGAGCAGGTGGAAGATGCCCTTGAAGACTTTGACGGTACACTCATAGTGATTTCACACGATCGCTATTTTCTCGATAAAATCGCCGAGCGCGTGATTGAAGTGCGCGACCTGAATTTGGAGTCCCATGTAGGCAATTTTTCAGATTTTTGGGCAAAACAGAGATCAGATAAAACGCCGGATGGAGAGATCGATTCTGAGGTTGAAAAACAAATTGAGGCGCTGGAAAATGAAAAATTGCGATTGGAACGGGGGATGGCATCGGCTTTTGAAAAAAGAGATTTCAAGCGAGGAGACCGCCTCAGCCGTCGGTTGCGTCTGGTGGAACAGCAGATTGAAAACCTTTATGAGGCTTTGTAACATATTCTCGTGTTACAAGAAAACACCGCAACAAATCTGCTGCGGTGTTTTTGCGTTTCATCTATGTTCATCTGCGTCCATCTGCGGATTATTGTGCCTTTCATTTTTCCAGATCTTTGAGGGGTATTGAAAGGGCGTCTCGAAGTATTTTGCCGGGTTTGAACCCCACTTTGCGTCGCGCAGGCACATAGACTTCTTCGCCCGTTCGGGGATTGCGCGCGCGAGGACGGGCATTGGTGCGTTTGACTTCCCAGCTTCCAAAGCCTCGAATTTCGATCCGTTCACCTTCGATGATAGCTTCTGCAAGGGTTTCAAAGAGTACATCTACAGCCTGTTTCGCCATCGTGTTTTTGCAATCAATTTCATCTGCAAGTATTTTTGCCAGGTCTGCTTTGGTGATGGTTTGCACTCGCTACCCTCCACAAAAAATACCAAGCGGTTGGATGGTTTGATAAAAATAAGGCGGAGTATCAAGAAAATAATGAAGTGGCTGTTCACAAAAAAACGGCGACCTCGCTGGATGGTCACCGCGATGATTGATGGTGGGCGCACAGGGACTCGAACCCCGGACCAACGGATTATGAGTCCGTCGCTCTAACCAACTGAGCTATGCGCCCCAAATTTACTTTTGCTAATTCAAACGAAGAATAAAGATACGGAACAGAGATAAGTTATGCAACCGAAAATTAGATACTTATGAAAGTTATTTTGGCTCAGCCATCGCTTTTCGCTGGGCGGTGAGGTGGCGGTGTTTTTCCAGTGTGGCGCGCAGGTCGTCGGGAGAAAGCGGTTGGCGCAATTGCTTTTCGATCAGTTCGATTTCGCCTTCGAGACTTTTGAGCTGGAACTTGTGAATATAATCTTGAATGGGAACATCGATGTTGGGATTCTCGATGCCGATTTCCAGAGATAGGTCGGTCAATATGCGGCTCAGGCGATCATCGTTGCACTGATTGATGAGGTGCGCGGCTTCAATGGATTGTTTCTGTTGTCGGTTGCGGGCAATCAGAGCGGCGATTTGCCGGTAAGTACTGTTTGTAAAGTTGTCGGGAGAAATTTGCTTGAATACGCTATCGGCGGTTTCGGGATGTTGCATCAGGAAGGTGAGCAATTCGCGCTCAGAACGGGGCCGCGTATCATAAGATTCGGGTTCTGGTTGTCCATTTTGCGGTCTCGTGGAGCGGCGTTGCGTTTGGGCAATGCCAATGAGGACTTTTTCATCTATCCCGATTTTTTCAGCGATGTCTTTGATGAGAAATTGTTTGAGGGCGTTGTCTGTGATGCGCCCAATGAGTTCGGCCAATGCGTTTGTCGTTCGGGTTTTGCCATCTACGGTGGAGAGGTCGTCGCGTTGGGCAAATTGTTCTATGAGAAAATCGATGGCGGGTGCGGCGTTTTCGGTGAGGCGCAGAAGGCCGTCGGGGCCATGGGCGCGCACATAGCTGTCGGGGTCGTGGTCTTCGGGCAGGGTGACAACGCGCACTTCGAGGCCCACTTCAAAGAGCGATCCGATCCCTCGCATTGCCGCGGTTGCTCCGGCGGTGTCGCCGTCGAAAATGAGTATGGTTTTGGGCGCATAACGTCTGAGCAGACGCGCGTGGTCAGGCGTGAGTGCTGTGCCAGAGGATGCGACTGCGTTTTCAATGCCATACTGCGCCAGAGCAATGAGGTCCATATACCCTTCTACAACGAGTGCTGTTCCCGCGTCGCGAATGGCGTCTCTATCGCGCCACAAGCCGTACAGGGTGGCACTTTTGTTGTACACAGGGGTTTCCGGAGAGTTGATGTATTTGGCCTGTTCATTGGGGTCGAGGGCGCGCGCACCAAAAGCGACCGGGCGACCTGTGGCTGCGTGAATGGGGAAGGTGATGCGGTTGCGAAAGCGGTCGTAAAAACCACCTCCTTTTTCCCTTTGTAAGACCAGTCCGGCGCGTTCGAGTATTTGCGGAGAGAATCCTCGGCGGGTGGCGACTTGCAAGAAGCCCTCCCATTGATCGGGCGCATAACCGAGAGAAAAGGCATCGATTATGTCGCGGTTTATACCGCGATTTTCGAGATAGGCCATTGCATCGGCGGCTTTTTCGTCTTGTGTGAGCAGGTGGTGAAAATATTTGACCGCGAGTTCATTGGCGCGGTAGAGCTGGTCAAAGACTTCCTGCTGGTCCGGGTCTGCTGGTTTTGCATCGGGCAGGGCTATGCCCGCGTGATCGGCGAGTTGACGAACGGCTTCGATAAAGCTGATGTTTTCTATGTCGCGCAAAAATGTAAAGCTGTTGCCGCCCGCACCGCAGGCGAAACACTTGTAGATTTGTTTTTCTTGTGAGACGTTTAAGGAGGGGGTGGAATCGTCGTGGAAGGGACACAGGCCGACAAAATTTTTGCCCCGGCGGGTCAGTGCAACGTGATCGCCTACGACATCGACGATGTCGATAGACAGGCGCACTTGATCGATGATCGTTTCTGGAATGCGCGGCATATAAGGAACTCCCCGGGGAGAGGAGATGGTAGATGTAAATAGATGTTATGGGCTAACTCGCTGGCTCAACCCAATCGCCGCCGGCGCGTATCAGGTCAATCAGTTCGTCAACCGCGCCTTCTGTGGGGATATTGCGTTTGACGATGTCTTTGCCCTTGTAGAGCGTGATTTTACCGGGACCACTGCCCACATAGCCGTAATCGGCGTCGGCCATTTCGCCCGGGCCGTTGACTATGCAGCCCATAATGCCAATTTTGACGCCTTTGAGGTGGTTGGTGTGGCTTCGAATCAGGGCGGTGGTTTCCTGGAGGTCGAACAGGGTGCGCCCGCACGAAGGGCAGGATATGTATTCGGTTTTGGAGATGCGGGTGCGCGTGGCTTGCAAGATGCCGAAGGCCGTGCGGGTGAGGGTGTGGTCGTCTATGTGATTGGATGCATCGAGCCACAGGCCATCGCCGAGGCCATCGACGAGCAGCCCCCCGCAGTCTGTGGCGGCGTAGAGCATGAAGGCGTCATTGGCTGAGTACTTTGTTGCGCTATATGTACGGCGGATGACTACGGGTATGTCGCAATGCCAATCTGCAAGCAGGCAAAATGCGCGGCGCAGTTCGGGCATGGCGTGGGTGTTGTGGGTTTGCAGGACGAGCACTGCACCGGGATCGGCCTTGAGCGCATGGATAAGTGGTGCGTCGAGTGCGTCGAGTTCGGTACGGACAAAGGTGATGCGCTCGGATATATGATTGGCTTGTAAGTATGCAGTTGCAGAAAAAATCGGGTATGCGGCGGATGCGGGCGACCAGAGCCGGGCATTTTGAATGACGCCAAGTGTGCCCGGAAGTTCAAAGTCCAGGGTGCGATCGCCGATGTTGATAAAGTCAACGGCCATGTCGGCAATGTGCCATTTGTCGAGTGCCGCGTCGTACGAATACCCAAAAGGTTGCAGGGATTCGGGGGCGATGGTGCCTTGTGGGGTGGCTATGACGATTGGGACACTCGGTTTGCCGATTTTTTCAATCTGTCGCGTTGCGCGGCGGGTGTAGGAAAATGGATCGATATGAGATGTTTGAATTTCCGGTATTGGCGCGTGATCGCTTCGGTTGCGATAGCGGGCGACCAGTGCTTGCGCTACGGGGATTTCGGCTTCGGGTTCTTCGGTGAGGGAGACGCGAATGGTATCGCCCAGGCCGTCTTCGAGTAGCGCGCCTATGCCCACGGCCGATTTAATGCGTCCGTCTTCACCATCGCCAGCTTCTGTGACTCCCAGATGGAGCGGATAGTTCATGCCTTCGGCCATCATTTTGTTTACCAGCAGGCGATAGGCTTGAACCATGATTTGCGGATTGCTGGCTTTCATGGAAAATACGATGTCGTGATAGTCAAAGTCAATGCATATCCGCGCAAATTCAAGTGCGGATTCGACCATGCCGAGTGGGGTGTCGCCAAATCTGCTCATAATGCGGTCTGAGAGCGACCCGTGGTTGGTGCCTATCCGCATGGCTGTGCCGTATTCTTTGCAGATTTTGACCAGTGGCGCGAATCTGTCGCGAATGCGGTGTAGTTCCCCGGCGTATTGTGCATCGGTGTATTCGATGATCTGAAATTTTTTTTTGTCGGCGTAATTGCCGGGGTTTACGCGCACTTTTTCCACAATTCGGGCGGCGATTTCAGCGGCATTGGGCGTGTAGTGAATATCGGCTATCAGTGGGGTGGTATAGCCCGCAGATCTGATTTTTTTTCGGATGTTTTCGAGGTTGCGGGCTTCGTTCTGGCTGGGTGCTGTTATGCGCACGTATTCACATCCGGCGTGGATCATGCGGATGGACTGGGCGACCGTGCCTTCGGTGTCCATGGTATCGGTTGTGGTCATTGATTGCACGCGGATGGGTTTGTCGCCGCCGAGTGGTACACCCCCGATATCGACTTCGCGGGTTTTGAAGCGGGCGTATTCCGTGAGCGAATTGCAGTATTTGCCCGGGGAAACGAGCAGGTCGCTGGTTATGGACATTGGTCGTCTCGGTGGATAGTAGGAGCGGGTTTCGAGCGATGTACAACTGGTCGCTTCTCAGACCAGTTCAACCCGATCCTACTTGGATTCCTCAAGCATTTCGTTGATTTTTTTTCGCGCTTCACCGGCTTCTTTGTTCAGCTTTTCAATTAGAGGAGGCGTTTTCTCAATCTGAATGCCCAGTTTTTCGAGCAGGGTTTTTACGTCGGGAAACATGGCCTGTACACCGTCGGCAATCATCCGAGCGGATTTTTGAAGCGGTGCGCCTAAGGTGGAATTGTCGATGAATTCGGGCACGCGGCTGTGGATGGGATGGGCACGAAAAAATATGGCGATCAGGCCTAAAATCAATGCGCCTTGAACCAGCCCCAGAGCAATGCCGCCAAATGCGTCAATCGCGCCGAGGGGAGAGGTCCGCAGCATTCCGTGAAGGGCGCGCCCGAGAAAATAGCAGGCGGCCAGGACAGCCACAAATACGACGAGGAATCCGAATAGCGCGGCGCCGCTGCCGAGGTCTTCTGTTGTATCGAACAAAGCGCGCGCTGTTTTTTCGCCATAAGTGAGGGCAAAACCATAGGCCAATATCACGCTGAACAGCATGATGAGGCTTTGTACCAGCCCAATTTGCCATCCTTTTCGAGCGAACCAGAAAAGGCCGAGGGCAAAAATGAGATCGACGATGTTCATTTGAAGTGCAAAATGGGAATGGATAAAAAAAAAGCGATAGCCACCCTGAGTGATTATCGCTTAATTCGAATAATTGCGAAAGACTTAGCGGGTGTATTGCTGATCCATTTTGATCCGCTTGCGTCTTGCTGCGGCAATTTTGCGTTTCCGACGTTCACTCGGTTTTTCAAAGTGCTGATTTTTCTTCATGTCGGAAATAACACCGGCTTTTTCGCAGGCCTTTTTGAACCGCTTGAGTGCTCTTTCGAACGGTTCGTCGTCGCGTACGAGGACACCAGGCATGCCGGGACTCACCCCTTTCTTTTGAAAATGTGATGAATAACCAAAACGAATTTCAATATAACATATAAAATGTCCCGCACTTTTGCAACCCGTTTTTCCCATGTCGCTCCACCTGTTATACGCCTTGAGTTTGTTCGCTATAAAAAACGTCTTTGTTCATTTCAAGGCATTTTTTATTTTTAAGGCGGGATTTTCGGGTTTTGGTTTTGAATGGGAACTCAAAAAAGTGTCGGGCGTTTTTGGATGGGAGAAAGGATCACAAAACGGAGGGGTGAATGCAATCGAGAAATGAAAATGAGATCGATGACAAGCTCAAGAACTTACACGTACGCCTGTCCAGCCAGAGTTTTTTAACGGCTTATTTTTTTCTTTTGGCGGTTATTATTGTCATCGCATTCCTCATTTATACACAGCTTTACGTGGTGCAACCCATGCGGCAAGAAGCCAGACGTATGGGAGAGTTATACGCGTTTATGCACAGTGTGGCTATATTGGAGAAAATTGAGGTCAAGGGATTTTATGAGGATGTCATTTTTCACACTGTCCAGAATCCCAATTTTCCTGTTGTAATCACAGACGAGCAGGGTATTCCACGGTACTGGAAAGCGATTGACATTCCCCCTTTTGGTGACCGTACTCCCGAGAAGCTGGGCAAAGTGATGGACAAGGCTTACGCACTCGATCGGGAAAATGACCCGTTGCCGTTTGAATGGCCCGGGACAGAATGGGGGCCAGATAATAAACCCGTCAAGAAGGAACCGGAAATCTGGAGATTGCACTGGGGGGCGTCCGCGCTGGAGAAGCGTTTGAACTGGTTGCCCTGGGTCGTTTTTGGGGTGACGATCGTATTTACTGGGGGCGGATATCTCGGTTTTCGGTATATTAAGAATAGAGAACAGCGATCTCTCTGGGTGGGGATGGCGCGGGAAACAGCCCATCAATTGGGAACGCCGTTGTCTTCGCTTTACGGTTGGTTGGCACTGTTGAAGGACGAGTTGGATGCAGAAGGTGATAGAGAGGGCAGTCAGAGGCTGAAAGATATCCTGGGAGAAATGGATCGGGATACGAGCCGATTGGATAAGATCGCTTCTCGCTTTAGTCTGATTGGTTCTACGCCCGAATTGCGATTGGATCAGGTGCGCGATGTGGTGGCTGAAACAGCGGGTTATTTGCGCGCGCGCTTGCCGGAGAATGTGCAAATTGTGGAGGAATTGGACGATGTGCCGGTTGTTCCGATCAATCGGGAACTTCTGGGGTGGGCGTTTGAAAATCTCTTTAGAAATGCCGCCGATGCAATGGAAGGCCGAGGGGGCCGCATTGATGTGTCGTCGCGCGTGGAGGAACGCCGGGTGGTTATTGAAGTGCGCGATACGGGAAAGGGCATGCCTTCGCATATGTTTAAGCAGGTTTTTTTGCCGGGTACCAGTACCAAGAAACGCGGGTGGGGACTCGGTCTGGCATTTGTGAAACGCATTGTGGAAGACTACCACAGCGGAAAAGTATTTATCAAAGAAAGTGTGCCGTATCAGGGCACGACATTTGTCATTTTGCTGCCTTTACCTCCGGCAGATATAGATGACTAATAATCCTTTATCAATCATTAAAAGCAGAGGTGCATGTGAATCAAACGCAAGAAACTAAGCAGATTTTGTGGGCAGATGACGAGATCGATTTGTTGCGACCCCATCAAATTTTTCTCAAGGATCGGGGATATGATATAACCCCTGTGACCAATGGCGATGATGCTATTGCCATGGTTCAGAGGCATGGATTTGATGCGGTATTGCTCGATGAAATGATGGCTGGACGAGATGGGTTGTCAACTCTGGCGGCGATTAAGGATATCAATCCGCATATTCCGGTTATTATGATTACGAAAAACGAAGAAGAACGGTTGATGGAACAGGCCATTGGACAGCGGATTGACGACTATTTGACCAAGCCCGTGAATCCGAGTCAGATTTTGCTGGCGTGCAAAAAGTTGCTCGATGCACGTCAAATTCAAAAAGACCGCATGGGGTTGGACTATGCAGCTGCATCCAACAGATTGCGCGAAGCCCTCGTACTGGCCGATTCATGGCGAGATTGGATCGATCTTCACGTGCGGCTGTCTGAGTGGGATTTGGAATTGGATCGCTTTTACGATCCGGGCTTGCGCACTATGCACGACGATTTGCGCCGCGCCTGCAATTTGGCGTTTGGCAAGTTTATCGAGGATAATTACAGCCAGTGGGTGCAAGACGAAGAAGATTCGCCCATGCTTTCTGTGGATATTGTATCCGAATTTGTCGCGCCCTGTGTGCAAGATGGGCAACAGGTGTTTTTTGTGGTGGTCGATTGTATGCGATTGGATCACTGGCTTGCCATTTTGCCATTGTTGTCCGATATTTTTGATATTGATCAACACTACCACTACTCTATTTTGCCGACTGCGACGCCGTATTCTCGCAATGCCATTTTCAGCGGCCTTTTTCCCGTTGATCTCGCGGGAATGTATCCCGATGAGTGGCAAGTCGCGCGTGACGACGACATGAGTCGCAACCGACACGAGCACCAATTGCTCGATCAACAGCTCGCAGAAATTGATCCGGAATTGGATCTGGATACGCGCTACGTCAAAATACTGGATATTGCAGAGGGTAACCGGCTGGCGAAGAAGGTGCATTCTTACCGGTCTTTCCCGCTTATGGCAGTTGTGGTCAATTTTTTGGATATGCTCACGCATGGCCGTTCCGAATCCGAATTGTTGCAAGAAATGGCGCCCAATGAGCCTGCTTATCGGTCTTTGACGCGGTCGTGGTTCTCGCATTCTTCTCTTTTTGAGATGTTGCGCAAGCTGTCCGAGACCGACTCGACAGTGGTGCTGACGACAGATCACGGCTGTATGCTGAGTACGCGGGCTTCTCTGGCTTATGGCAATCGGGATACTTCGACGGGGATTCGCTTCAAATACGGCAAAAATTTGCGATGCGATAACCGCCACGCGATGCATATTCGAGATCCCGAGGCTTTTGGCCTGCCGAGTATAGGGCAAGGAACCAATTACATTATTTGCAGGGAAGATTACTTTTTTGTGTATCCCACCAATTTCAACGAGTACCAGGCCAAATACGCCAATAGTTTTCAACACGGGGGAATCTCTCTCGAAGAGTGTATTTTGCCGGTTGCTATTATGCGCGGGAAATGAGGCGAATAGACGAATAATCCGCAGATGACGCAGATGAACACAGATAAAGGGCGAATAGACGAATCAACGAACAGACGGAACGGGTATAGCAGCGGTTCGTTGACCTATAAGAAAGGTGCATTCTGCATTTTTAACCATGTCACATAGAAAGATCACACGGGTGTCTTCGTCGCCCGATCAAACACATGGGTTTGGACGCGATCTCTCGGCTCGGCTCGAGCCGGGCGATTGCGTTGCGCTTACAGGGGATTTGGGCAGTGGCAAAACCTGTTTTGTACAGGGTGTTTGCGCGGGCTTGAATGTGACTGATTATGTGACGAGTCCGACTTTTGTTATCATCAATGAATACGCGGGGGTTTCGCCCGATGGAAAGCCGATGCCGGTGTATCACTTTGATCTTTATCGGTTGGGCAGTCCCGACGAACTCTATGAGATTGGGTGTGATGATTTATTTTACGGCGAGGGGGTGTGTTTGATTGAGTGGGCAGATTTGGGGGGCGATCTGATTCCCGATCATGCCATTGATGTGCATTTTTCCCATGCGGGGGAGATGGTTCGGAACCTGACGATTAAATCGCAGCCCCGTTCGGCTTCGGGCAGGACGAGGTTGTACACCGCTTCAGAGGGGTGACGTGTTCCAAAGAGAATATAATCGCAGATCCATTTGGATGTGTTGGTTTACACACGGTGCGCTTGCCATGTGTGTTTGCGTTGTGGCATTTGTACCGGTTTGGGCACAGCAAGACTTACAGCCGCGGCAATTGGTTGAAGCCCCCACGGCGGGTTTGTTGCCCAGTCGCGGTTTGGGGTTGGATCTTCGGTTTTATGGAGGTGATGGGATTTTGGGCGGTGTGTCGGTCGGTTTGTTCAGCCGGGGTATGGTTGGGGTGTCTTTTGGTGGAAGCGATATTTTGGGAAACGAGGCGCTGGATTTGAACCCGCGGATCGAGTTCTCAGGTCGCGTGCGGGTAATTGAAGAGGGATATACAATTCCGGCTCTGGCAATGGGTTATACATCGCAGGGATACGGGATGTTCGATGATGAGTTGAAGCGCTATACCCGCAAGTCCAAGGGGGTTTATGTCGTTGCCAGCAAAAATTTCAAGTTGCCTTTGGGGCATACGGGTCTTCATATTGGCGCGAACCGAAGTTTTGAAGACGGCGATGACGATAGTGATTTTACAGGTTATGTCGGTGTGGATACAGGGCTTGGGAAATATGTGGTGGTACTGGCGGAATACGATTTTGGATTGAACGATAATTCAGACAATAGTCTGGGTTCTGGAAAGGGATTTCTCAACGCCGGGATCAGATGGACGCTGTCTGAGGCATTTGCTCTGGAATTTGATTTGAAGAATATTTTCCGCAATGGCATGCAAAATCCACATCCCGACCGGGAACTTCGCATTGCGTATTTTGGAAAGTTTTGATTTTTTTTGAAGCGTGAGTTTTACCATCCTTCCCTCATCCATTCAAACATTTTGTAGTGGTTGCCATCCATTCCCATTGCGTTATAAGTTTTTTGCGCCCGTTCGTTTTCCCGTTCGACGTAAAGCCTGAGTCCGCGCAGGTCGGCAGATTGCTCGACTGTGGTTTTTAAGTTTTCATACATCATCCGGAAAATGCCACGCCGCCGTGCGCTGGGAATTACATAGACCGAATGAATCCACAATACTGTTCCGTTGCGCCAGTCACTCCATTCGGGGACGGTGAGCAAGCAGCCGGCGACTTCACCGTCTAATTCGGCAATCCAATACGCTCCCTTGTGCGGATCGTCAAAGACGGCGTGTACGCCTTTTTCAACGGTTGGTCGATCCAGTGTGAGATCTTCTGCTTCTTTTGCCATTCGGATTTGAAAATCTATGATATAGGGTGCATCTTTTCGTCGCCCCCGACGAATCTCTATCATAATCCCTTCTTCCATTTGCGATACAACTCGAATGTTTCTTCATCTGGCGGATAGTATTTGCCCGGGGAGAGGTTTTCCGTGTCCAGGCGTCTTCTGATCCATTCTTCGAGGTCGTCGTATTCTATCGCTTTTTGAGCCATTTCTGGCGCGACTTTGCGCGGAATGACGACCACGCCGTCGTCGTCGGCTACGATGTAGTCTCCCGGTCTGACGAGGACGCCATCGACCTGTACCCAGTCATTGGTCGAATATGGCGTTCCAACGCGGGTGCCGAGGTTTGATGTTTTGCCATATCCCCACAACATTACGCCGTAGTCTTTGACGGTGTGCATGTCGCGGATGCCGCCATCGCAGATCAGTCCATCTACTTCCCGCTGTTTTAAGCGTAGAAATTTGATGTCTCCGCCAATGGACATCAGTTTGGTGCGCATGGATTCCATGACGATGACATCGCCCGGACCGGCGAGTTCAAAGGCGGCGTATTCAGGGGATTCTTCGCCGCCCGGTTTTTCTTCGTCGGCGTCGGGGCGTGAGGGCACAAAGCGCACGGTGATTGCTCTGGCGACCAATCGCTTTCCGGGGTTCATGGTTTGCAGATTGGGCATATACGTGTATCGCGCGTCGTACCCATTGCGCGCGAGCACATCGACTACAGCGGTTGTGTTCACGCGCTTGAGTGCTTCTCGCGTCGCTTTGTCCAATACGTGATCGGGGGTGGGTTGTACAATTGCCATGTATTCTCCTGTTTTTGTTCTATTTGCTCTCGTTTTCGACTGCCTGGATCAATGCGATGATGTATCCAAATTGGAATGCCCACGCCTGGGTTACGCGGCTGGAGACGCCTTCGGGGGCTGTGTCGTCGGGATGGCGTGGGGCGTGGTCGGGCATGAGCATGTAGGGATAGCCCGCCTGGTGTAAAGCTTTTACGATTTCGTACATGTTGACGTCGCCTTCGTCTGGCCAGGTTTCGCAGAAGTCGTGCAGGCCTCCGCGGATGTTTCTAAAGTGTACGTTGAAGATTTTTTTTCTTTCTGCGAAATATTTGACGATGGGGGGGAGTTCTTCGGCCGGGTTTTCCAGTCCTTCGGCGGCTACGCCGCAGCAAAAATTGAATCCGTGATAGGGGCTGTCAACCAGTTCGCTGAATCGCTTCAGGCCTTCAAATACGGGATAATTCCACTTTTCCACGCCGTTTAACACGGGTGCTGGCGGGTCGTTGAGATGGCAGGCCATCTGTATTTTGTATTCTTCGGCTACGGGCATTATGCGTTCGAGAAAGTATGCGGCCCGTTCGAAAGCTTCTTCCCGGCTCACGCGACCGATTTCGGTGAGGGTGTCGTTGTCGTATTCAGAGAGAACAAAAGAGCTGTACGTCGTTCCGCCTCGACCCGGCCTGCGCCCGGTGCGTTGTACAAGGCCGCCGGAAGGTGCGCGCAAGACGCAGAAGTTGTAGTTCAGACCGCGCAGTCCGGCTTTGTGCGCGTTTTCGATGTATTGACAGAACAGGTCTATGTCTCTGTCGCGCTGCGGGTCTTTTGCCATGGGGATGCTGTCCATTGGGGGGACGTGAATCATTTCGAGTTCGACTCCGTAAGCGGCGGCTTCTTCTCTGTGCCGCGCGAGGGTGTCAGCATCCATGCCATCAACTGTGGCGTCAAAATGGGTGACGCCATGGCGAGATAGAAATTCCATTTCTATTTTTGATGTGCCGAAGTACTGTGTGCCTACGTACATGATGGATGTCCTTTCAAAGGAGGATTTGCGAGAGGGCGTCGTCGAGTTTTTGGACGGTGCGGTCGATGTTCTGGAGTTTGTCCAGGCCGAATAGGCCAAGGCGAAAGGTTTGAAAATCTTCTGGTTCGTCGCATTGCAAGGGTACGCCAGCGGCGATTTGAAGGCCCGCGTCCATAAATTTTTTGCCGGTGTGTATGTCGGGGTCTTCGGTGTAGCTGACTACTACTCCCGGTGCCTGGAATCCTTCTGCTGCTACGCTTTTTATGCCTTTGCTGTCCAGGAGTGCGCGAACTTTGTGGCCGAGTTCGCGTTGCTGGGCGCAAATTTTATCAAGGCCGTAATTTTCGGTTTCTTTCATTGCGTCGCGAAATACGGTGAGGGCATCTGTGGGCATGGTTGCGTGATATGCATGGCCGCCGCCTTCATAGGCTTCCATAATTTGAAGCCATTTGTGCAGGTCGCAGGCAAAACTGGTGCTGGTTGTGGATTCAATTTTTTTCAGTGCGGAAGAACTGAGCATGACGAGGCCACAACATGCAGGGGCACTCCAGCCTTTTTGTGGGGCGCTGATGAGGATATCGACACCGCAGGTTTTCATATCGACCCAGATGGTTCCCGAGGCTATGCAGTCCAATACCAGCAGGCCGCCAACAGCGTGTATGGCATCTGCTACAGAACGGATGTAGTCGTCGGGGAGTATGATCCCGGATGCGGTTTCGACGTGTGGCGCGAAGACAAAGTCCGGTTTTTCCGATGCGATTGTCTCTGTGACCTCTTCGATGGGCACAGGTGCATAAGGGGCGTGTTTGTCATTGCCTGTGCGCCGCGCTTTGAGGACAATGGATTGAGATGGGATGTCGCCCATTTCGAAGATTTGGGTCCAGCGATAGCTGAACCATCCATTGCGAATGACAAGGCATTTTTTATCTGTGGCAAATTGTCGCGCTACGGCTTCCATGCCATAAGTGCCACTGCCGGGTACGACGATGACCGCGCTGGCGTGATACACTTTTTTGAGTGTGGTGGAGATATCTCGCATGACGCCCTGGAATGACTGCGACATGTGATTGAGCGCACGGTCTGTATAGACGACGGAGTATTCCAGGAGTTTATCAGGGTGCAAATCTGACATTATTGTCCTCACAGTGAATAGATAGTTTGGTCTATAGTTCCACTTCGGCGATGGCTATGCCGCTTTCTCCTGCGACGGCATATAGCAAATAGATGTGGTCATTTTCTTCGAAGATTGCCGGGTCGCGCAACTGGTTGACGTGTCCATAAGCTACGCTGCGGATAGAGGGTTCCAGTGGTGCATCTGCGCCTTCCCATGGATGTTCTGGGCGCAGGATTTCTATGCTTTCTGTTTCACGCCATTTTTGCCAGTCAGCCGATAGGTCAATGGTGCTCAGCAATATGCTTTCGGGCACGTCTCCTACCTGTGTCCAGAATATATACAGTGTATTTTCGCGTTTTAACAGAGCTGCGTGGCGCATGTTTTTGTTGAATAGCAATGGGCCTTCTTCAAAGCGGGAGAATCCGTTAGCTGACCGATAAAATTGGCCCGGCATTGCCATGCCATAGACATAACCCGCGTGTCGAAAGATTCTGAGATAGCTTTTGGCAAAGGTTTCTGGGCGCGCTGTGAAGTTGATTCCATCGGGGGATGTGGCGACGCGGCTGATTTGATGTGCGAGTTTTTCAAGGCCGTGATAGTACATGATGATGGTTTGATCGGCGTGGTTGACGTGTACATCCGGTGACGCAATATGCGGTGTGGTGGCTTCTGTCATCAGGTCGTGGGATATTTTTTGAGGGCCTTTTTCCGCGTGCCAGCGTGCTTTGATTTTCGCTATGTCTTTTTCTGATGCTGAGATTGGCTGTGTGGGAAAATAGGAGTCGGCGAGTTGCAGGGTTCCCGGTGGATGTATTTTCCATGGTCCGCACAGGTTATCTGTGTATGCGAGGCGGATGTACCTGCCTTTGTGGTCGGCAAAGTACAGGTAATACGTTCCGAGCGGTTCGGGTACCCAGTCGGGTACGCGGATTAGCGAGGGTCCCTGGATGTTGTGTCCGATACTCGGGTGCAGATCCGGGGTGATAATGGGTGCATCGAGTAGCCGTGTGACGCGCATGTTATTTTCCTTGTATTTGGTTTATTGAGACACGCCCCAAAGTTGGTGGACAGGGCACAGAGACACCGATCCTACACTCTCGCCTTTCTTTTTTTCGTGTCCCTTCGTGTCCTTCGTGGATCTCACCTATACCAGTCCCGGCGTAAAGAGTACCATATCGTCTTCAAAATTTCTCAAGGGCGCGATGCCGAGTTTTTTGAGTGCGTTTCGATAGATTTTGACCCCTTCTTCCGGGCTGACAAGGCCATCTGCAATATCGCGCAAGACTTCGACAAATGCTCTGGGATTTTCGGCGCCTTTGATGCGGCGGCCAAAGAGGGCGACGCGCGCGCCGTGTTTTTTGGCTTCGGATATGAGTTTGAATGAATCGTACGTGGTGCTCGTTGGTCCGCCGAGTATGCCGACGACGACTGTGGAATCGTAATTGACGAGGCTCTCCATAGATTCTGGGCCATTGTAGGCGATTTTCAAAAATTCGGGTCGCGATGCCCGGGGTATGCCAGCGAGCATCCGGGCGATCTGGTCATTTACGTATTTGGGGATTTCTTCTGGATTCAACCCGCAGTCTGCTACATTGGGATTAAAGACTTCGAGGAAGTATCGAAATCCTTTGCGCGTGGCTTCTGTTCTGAAGGCTTTAAACTGCATCAGTGAAAGCCAGTCTGCGTCCAGATTGTTGTTGAATGTGATGGAGTACAGGCCGAGGTCAATGTCTGGTTTCTGGTCGGGTTTGGGCAATAGTGTGCCGTATTGCGCTTCTTCTATTGTGGGTGAGGCAAAGGGGCGGGATGGCAGAGAGGTGTATTCTGCGCCTGTTGCATCCCACAGGTCGGTTGTGTCGTTGGCGCGTACAGCAGGGGTTACGGGCGATGTGTCAAAGAGCCGTTTCTCATGTGCCAGGACATCCATAGTGGAGACAGAGGTCAGTAAAACGTCGATTTTTGCTTGTTCAGTGATATCCACAAGGTCATCGTAATAGGCTTGTATAGTTGGTGTGGCATCTGTGAGTGTTGCAAGTCCTTTTGACATGTCGGGATCAGCGGCATACGCGATGATAAATGCATCGCTGTTGGGATTGCTGCGTATGTCGGCGAGTTTTACGTCTAATGATTTTTTCATTTGTGTCCTTTTCCTGTTTTGTGAATTAAGATCACATCGGCTCCGATGAATTCGATTTCTGTTTTATAGGTGTTTCCCAACCATTCAAATGTCGTTTTTGAAAAGAAACAGATGTGCGTTGGGTCTCTTTTGTAATGCCAATTTTCAAATGCGGGTTTGTCGATTGCGAGTTTGGTCATGATGCCGAGTATGCCGCCAGGTTTGACAAGGCGATAAAGTCTTTGCAATTCACGTTGGGGATTTTTCAGGTGTTCGACGACTTCTGTTGCGGTTATAAAGTCGTATTCGCGCTGGAAGACTTCGGGGTTGTGCGCGTAAAATTTGTCGTATATATCGACGGTATGTCCGCATTCTTGCAACATGAGGGATAATGTCGGTCCGGGACCGCATCCGAAATCCAGGCCGTGCGTGCGTTTGGGAAGACGCGCTTTCAGGGGGTTGCAAATCCGCGATAAAAATGCTCTGTATTTCGGGTCTGCGGGGTCGTTTCTGTGCAGGTCGTAGCGTTGTTTTTCCTCTTTTTCCGATAGGTGAAATATTTTGGGGACAAAGACGAGGGAACAATCCGCGCAAATCAGATATTCTCTGTATGCGTCGCGGAGATAGTGGGTTGTGTTCTGGCTTTTGCATAGCGGACAGATGTCCGCTGGAGAGTTGGGCATGGTTAATGATATGGCGTCTCAAAATCCCATTGTATTATTCGTGCAATCAGAATATCTTTGGCTCCGACCCTGCATAAGGTAACAATTTATCCATTTTTCACAATACACAAAACGGAGAATTTTATGACTGGTTACGATGCTATGGCGCGTGTGCTCAAGGCAGAAGGCGTGGAGTTTCTGGTGGCATTTCCCCATCAGACGCTGATCGAGGCCTCGGCGAAGGTGGGGATTACCCCTATTATTTGCCGTCAGGAGCGCGCGGGTGTCAATATGGCCGATGGTTTTAGTCGCGTTTCTAATGGAAAAAGGTTTGGTGTTTTTACGATGCAGCAAGGTCCCGGTGCGGAAAATGCTTTTGGGGGTGTGGCACAGGCTTATGCAGATTCGGTGCCGGTGTTGCACTTGCCCGGCGGAGAAGCACTGTCGCGTCAGGGCATTCATCCGACTTTTGAAGCGGTGCGGAATTACCGTCATATTACGAAGTGGGCGGCTCAAATATACGCGGTAGAGGATATTCCGGTTATGATGCGTCGCGCGGTTGTACAGATGAAGAGCGGGCGTTTGGGTCCCGTGTTGTTGGAGATGCACAGGGAGGCTATGGCTGCCGAATATCCCGGTGAGGAGGTCGCTTATACGCCGGTTCAGGTCCGGCGCTCTGCCGCTGCGTCTGAAGATGTGCGCGATATGGTTACAGATCTTCTCAGCGCTCACCGTCCGGTTATTATTGTGGGGCAGGGGGTGTTGTATGCCGAGGCGACGGAGGAGTTGATTGAGTTTGCCGAGTTGGCCAGTGTTCCCGTGATGACGACGCTTGCGGGTAAGAGTGCGTTTCCAGAGACGCATCCACTTTCACTGGGTACTGGTGGGCATACATATACGTTGATGGTTAAGCGGTTTTTGGAGTCGATGGATTTTGGGCTGGGGATTGGGACGAGTTTTACACGCAATACGTTTACTACGCCTATGCCAGAGGGGGTTCCCCTGGGTCAGGTGACGAATTGCGCCGAGGATATGGGCAAGGATTTCGAGATTGCAGTGGGCGCGCTTGGAGATGCGAAGATCGTGTTGCGGCAGATGATTGAAGAGGTCAAGCGACAGGTTGGCGAGAATGGGCGCGAGAACGATGCCGAGGACCGAGTTGCCGCTGTGACCCGGGAGTTTGCAGCGCTGTGGGAGCCACATTTTACGTCGGATGAGATTCCGATTAGTCCGTATCGCGTGATTCGAGAGTTGGAGAATGCGGTCGATGTGGGCAATACGATTATTACCCACGATTCGGGTTATCCGCGCGATCAACTCGTTCCGACGTGGAAGCCCGTGTCGCCGCGCGGGTACCTGGGGTGGGGCAAGTCAACGCAGCTCGGCTATGGCCTGGGTCTGGCAGTGGGCGCGAAGTTGGCCGCGCCGGAGAAGCAGGTGATCAATTTGATGGGCGATGCCGCGTTTGGGATGGCAGGGCTGGATCTGGAGACGGCTGTTCGGGCAGAGATCCCAATTTTTACGGTTGTGCTCAATAATGGGGTCATGACGAAGTACGATTCGCATATGCCGTATGCTTCAGATCGCTTTGGGAGCAATGAGTTGAGCGGGAATTACACCCAGGTGAGCGCGGGATTGGGCGCACAGGCAGAGCGCGTGGATACGCCCGATGAACTCGCGCCCGCGATCCATCGCGCACTCGCCGCGAATAGAGAGGGCAAAACCGCTGTGCTGGAGGTGATGACCAAGGCAGAGCCAAATGTTCCGACGTGAGGCAGGGACATTCGCTCAATACATGTCCTTTTTTATTTTACGTATTTACATCCTGAGTAAAATCAGTGACCAAACGGAGGAGAGTAGCTCATGTGTGCAGAATTATCCAACGAGGAACTACATCTTCCCAGCCTGTCGGTTAAAGGCTTTCAGGGGATCAAAGACCTTTTGATTCCACGGTTGGGGCGCGTGACGCTGATTGCCGGGAGGAACGGGGTTGGCAAGACCACTTTGCTCGATGCTGTCCGTATCTATGCCTCACGCGGCAGCCTTACTGAGTTCAGACGTGTATTGCAGAACAGAGAAGAATTTACGGTCATTGTTGATGAAGATGGCGATGAGGGAACTATACCCGATTTTGAGGCTCTTTTCTATGGTCGGCATTCCACGTTGGATTCTTGTATATCCATAGGTCCGGGTAGCAAGGCGCAGCAACTCAGCATTGAGTTTGATTCAGACCAGGAAATTGGTTATGAATCCTTAATTAAAATTGGATTTCAGGGTACAAAGCAAGAAATTCCTATGCGTTTCTTCTTGCGTACGCGTAGTTATCCTCCCTATCGCAGACCGCGGGTTGACGAATCCAAACGGCGATCTGAAATTCAGTGTGTGTCTATGGGGCCAGGTTTGTTGAGCGATGATGATATACCTCGATTCTGGGATAGCATAGCCCTTACAGATGATGAAGCCCGAGCAGTACACGCACTACGGCTAATTTATGGCAATGAAGTAGAGCGTGTTGTTGTGATTGGTGATGAAAGATCTTCTGGTCGTTATGGTCGGCGGGCGATTGTGAAACTCAAAGGTCAAGAAGATCCGGTTCCTTTAAAAAGCCTTGGTGACGGCGCAGTGCGCTTGTTTGGTGTTGCTTTGGCACTTGCCAATAGCCAGGATGGTTTTCTGGTCATTGACGAAGCGGAAAACGGTATTCACCATTCGGTGCAGCGCGATTTCTGGAAGATGGTGATGAGGACAGCTATTGAGAACAATGTGCAGGTTTTCGCTACAACTCATAGCTGGGATTGCGTGGTCGGTTTTGCACAAGCGGCAGTAGATTCAGAGAAAACGGACGGCGTTCTCGTTCGTCTTGAGAGAGATGACGAACACATGCGTGCTGTCGAATATTCCGAGGAAGAGCTTCTAATCGCGGGCGAACAAAGCATTGAGGTGAGATAGATTATGGTCAATCGAAATACATCGAATCGCGTCCTTTTGGTCGAAGGGGAGAGCGATAAGCATGTTGTTCGTCGCCTTTGCAGTCGTTACCCGTCTTTTAAAATTGTGGATAACATTGACCATCTGCTTGAATTCAGTAGTCCAGAAAGCGAATCTCCAGGATGGCAGACCATTGACATTCTGAATAAGTTTAACTTTGAGCAACTGCGTGATTCCATTAACCTCGAAATCAAGGTTCCGGGACGGCAAGCCATTGGTATTCTCGTGGATGCAAATGATAATCTGAGGTCACGTTGGGATGCTGTAGGATATAGACTTCGAATGGCGAACATTCAATTTCCGCAGTCTCCTGAACCAGCCGGAACAATCATCGAAGGCAAGCCCCGCGTCGGTATCTGGCTGATGCCCGATAATGAGTCAAGTGGCGAACTTGAGGATTTTGTTGTGCAAATGATTCCCGGCGGTGATTCAGTGTGGCCGTTGTCTCAGCAATATATTAACGGGATTCCGAAAGATGATAGAAAATTTACTGAGAAGAAGATGCTGAGAGCCAAGCTCTATGCCTGGCTGGCGGCCAGAAGAGATCCCAAGCAGATGGGTTCAGCCATTCTCTCGCGTGATTTGAACGTTGATGGATCTCTCTGCCAGGGCTTTGTTGAGTGGCTTATAAAACTATTCAAGTAGGATTAAGCAAGTCACAGGGATAGCTATGTCAAACAGAAGAAGATGGACGCGACAGGAGAGGATTTTCTTGCATATCATCGTGAAAGGATATTCACGGGAAACCGATGAGAAGAAAGTACCGATCTTTGAAGAAGGCACTTGCCGCTGGTTAGGAGATGAGCCTATTGTGGAATCAGTAGATGAACTCTTGCCCGATCTTCCACACCCCTTTCTCTCGAAAAGCGGGAATGGTCTGGCGACGGGCGGCGTTGGTGACAGCGGGTGCCGAAAGCCCATTCTGTCTGATATAATCCGATAGCCTGATGATTGCCTCTCTCTTCATATAGCTCAGTCGCTTGTGCAGCGACTCTATGAGAGCCAGTGATAGAATCCCTTCCATCGTTCTGGTTGTTCTTCTATCTCCGTAGTCTCTGAATGCCCGATAGTACGTCTCTTTCTCTGAGTTGCGAATGATAAGGCGCGGCAGGCCGAGTTGCAGGAGTTGAAAGTTGATGAGGACCCGCCCCATGCGACCATTGCCGTCGCAAAAGGGATGGATGGTCTCGAAGTCCAGATGAAATAGGGCTATTTTGTCCAGGAAGTAGGTGTCGAAATCACTGGAATACTCGACGAGGATATTATCAATCATGCGCTCTACATGCTCGGGTGCTGGTGCAATATGAGTGCCCACCCGCACGTACTCTCCCCGCCGGCGAAAGCGGCCTGCAATGTCATCGTTAATACCGCCGATAAGCATCTGATGCAAGAATAGCATCAGGTCTTTGTTCAGTTCACTGTCTTTTGCTCTATTGCGCTTATATTCTGTGACACGAGCCAGGTTTTTCGCCTCAAAGACTTCCCGCACAGACACATTCCGAGATAACATCTGCTCCAACAGGATTTTTTCTGTTTCATTGAGGGTGAGGGTGGAATTTTCAATTGCGTTCGAGTTGTACACACTCTCGGGTACCTCTACTTCGTCAATCATCGACAGCAGCGATTCTTTACCCTGACGCAAGATATCGTACTCTCGTTTCAGAACCTGGATGCGGTTTTTTATCGGTTGTCTGCTTGCCATATCATTAGAATACCCTATTCACGGTATATTGTCAAATTTTAGTGAATAATAGGTGAAAATGGGTGCTGTTCACGGTTTTTTCAGATCAAGTATGTGGTATTACGACTTGGTTCAAGCTAATATACTGCACAAAAGTATAGTTTATTCTTGCCCAAATATCAAGCATGTGCTATTTTCTTTCAAAAAGAGATAGGTTATATTTACGCCAACCTTTAATTGTTTGTACATTGGAGGTGGTTGCATGAATGAATCTCTTAATCAAGAGGTGAACAACCGCGATAGCAGTCCATTCAATGCACAAGTGTTTGATCTGTTTTGCAGCATTGGAGGTTTGACCTATGGGCTAAAAAGGGCTGGAATCTCGGTCAATGCAGGTTTGGATATTGATGGTTCGTGCCGTTACGCTTATGAAAATAACTGCAAAGCGGATTTTATTGAAGCGGATATTAGGGAAATCTCTTTTTCAGATATTTCAAGGTATTTTAATGATGCGGAATATCGCGTGCTTGTCGGTTGCGCGCCCTGTCAACCATTCTCCAGCCATACAGCCAAAATGAAGTCTGGTGAGTCGGATTCGAGGTGGAATCTGATTGATGAATTTCTGAGAATAATTCTTGAAGGCAGGCCAGAGATTATCTCAATGGAGAATGTGCCTCAACTCATGGACAAGCCAATTTATAATAAATTTAAGCGCGCCTTAGCCGATGCAGGGTATAGTGTTTCTGATGGGGTTATATCCTGTGCCGATTTCGGGGTTCCGCAAACTCGAAGCCGTTTGGTTATGCTGGGATCTTTGTTGGGCAGGATTAATATGCCGAAACCCGACCCCCAAAAGCCCAAAACAGTTAGGCAAGCAATTGGACACCTCGCACCTCTTGAGCACGGACAATCAAGCAAGACTGATCCTTTGCATGTTTGTTCTCGATTAGAGCCAATTAACCTGGAACGCATCCGGCGCTCTAAGCCCGGTGGAACTTGGCGAGATTGGCCTACTGAACTATTGCCAGATTGCTATAAGAAAGCCAGCGGCTTAAGCTATGGAAGCGTTTACGGACGTATGCAGTGGGATATGCCAGCGCCTACGCTGACTACGCAATTTTATCGCTATGGAACCGGACGCTATGGACATCCAGAACAAGACAGAGCTTTGAGCTTGAGAGAAGGTGCAATTCTCCAAACTTTTCCTGGACAATATCAGTTTGTTGCGCCCGATGAAAAAGGGTCATTTTTGAAAATCGGTCGTCAAATCGGCAATGCTGTTCCGCCATCTTTGGCTTATGCTATCGGGAAAGCAATTACAGGTCACTTGAGAAAACATGCCCCTGAATGATTTAATCAGGGGAGGACTGAAAGACATGCCTGAAGCATACACTCTGGACATTGACTTAAATGTACTCAATCATTTGGGATTGAACCTGTATAGCAATGTTCCCGCTGTCTTGGCGGAATTGATTGCCAATGCCTGGGATGCTGATGCCTCTCGGGTAAATGTATCTGTAAAAGAACAGGGTGAAGATAAAAGCATTATCATTCAAGACAATGGCTGTGGGATGAATGATGCAGATTTGCGTAAGAAATTTCTAACCGTTGGTTATCAACGCCGGAGCACAGGAAGTGGTGATCAAACACCGGGCAAAGGGCGGCCAGTTATGGGAAGAAAGGGCATTGGCAAACTGTCTGTCTTGTCTATTGCCCGGAAAGTGTATGTCTATACAAAAAAAGAGGACACCGCCCCTCTGGCAATTGAGTTAGATGTTGAAAAAATCCAAGAAGCAATTGAAAAAAAACAAAAATATCATCCCCCTGTCATAAATGTGCCAGGAGATATTGATCTTGGGAGTTCTGGCACGGCACTCGTTCTGAGCGATCTTAAGAAAAGGGTTAATGCATCACTTGACGCCTATCTGCGCCAGCGTGTAGCTCGCCGCTTTTCGGTTATTTCCAAAGATTTTCAAGTGTTCGTTAATGATGTCGAGATAACACTAAATGATAGGAACTACTTCGGTAAATTGGAATATGCACTGGTGTACGGCGATTTCGAAAAATCTAATTTTAAGCACGATGAGAGATATGTGGTTCTACGAAAGGAAAATACCGTAAATGAGGCAGGAAAATATCCCGTTCGCGGCTGGATCGGCTTGGTCAAAGAATCAGGAGCATTGCAGGATGGCGCGGATAATTTGAACAAAATATCCATCCTCGCCAGGGGTAAGGTTGCACTGGAAGATATCCTGGATTCCTATCGAGAAGGCGGCCTATATACAAAATATGTCATAGGTGAATTAGAGGCGGACTTCCTTGATTTAACAGATGATGACGATATTGCTACGTCCAGCAGGCAGGATTTTATTCAGAGCGATGAGCGATTCGTTCAACTGAGGGCATTTGTTGAACAGGAACTAAAATATTTGGCAAGCGAACGAGTAAAATTAAAGGATGAAGAAGGGGCGAAGAAAGCCGCGGAAATTCCTGCCGTCAAGGAATGGTACGAGTCATTGAAGGGAGATACGAAAACCTCCGCCAAAAAACTATTCGGCAGGATTAACCAAATAGCAACCGACGAAGACCACAGAAAAACACTTTATAAACACGGGGTTTTGGCGTTTGAACACTTGCATCATAAGGAAAAACTAAACGAACTTGAACAACTCGATATCAACAATCTTGAGGTTGCTGTGAAGCTCTTTTCTGAATTGGATGATATAGAAGCATCATGGTATTACCAGATTACGGAAGGTCGTTTGGATGTAATTAGGAAGTTGTCTGATGACATTGATGAAGATGTGCTGGAAAAGATTATTCAAGAGCATATTTATACTCATCTCTGGCTACTGGACCCCTCGTGGGATATGGCTACGGAAACGCCGACTTTAGAACAGTCTGTTACGACGACTTTTGAGAAGATTTCCGACAAATTGAGCGAAGAAGAAAAGCGTGGGCGTTTGGATATTCGATACAAGAAAACATCGGGTAAGCATGTGATTATTGAGTTGAAAAGAGGATCTGTTAGGATTTCATCCTTTCGTCTTATGGAACAAGTTGATAAATACATCAGAGCATTGAGGAAACAGTTACGTGAAGCTAACGAAGATGGGTCAGTTGAAGCGATTTGTCTGGTGGGGAAAGGGCTCAGTGATTGGGAGGATACAGAAACGCGACAGGAGTCAGAAAAGGCTTTAGAAGCAAAGCATATCCGCGTCGTTACGTATCAGCAACTTATCCGTGATGCAGAAGCAAGCTACCGACATTACCTCGAAAAGAGTAAAGACAAAGGTCGAATCCAAAAAATATTAGATGAGATTGAAACATTTGATGGCCCTACATTCTGATTTTCCTCCACCCCTCACTCACGGTTTACTTCCTCCGCTATTTCATCTACCTCGTATTGGAATGCTGAAACCTTGAACCGATCCAGTGCCGCGATAAATTCACTGCGGGATGGACCCGAAATTTCAGCCGCTCGGCTTTGGGAAACCACCGCTATTTCATACCATTTCACAGCGGCAGCCAAACGCAATTCCTGGGCGAAATGATCCGGGTCTTTTCGCATTTAACGCACCTCAAGCTCGTGTCGAATCGCAGCACTGATTCCATTTGGCTTAAAGGTGACACAGCGATTCTCCTCATCACTGACTTCGAGACGGTGTAAGAGAAAGCCGTCAGAGCCAAGGGCCTGATACGCCGCTTCTATACATTCAAAACTATGCGTGGTCGCAAATATCTGCACGCGGAACTGCTTGGCCGCTTCTTCAATGACCCGCCAGACATCGGGTAGCACAGAGTGGTGAATACCATTTTCAACTTCATCTACCAGAACGACACCATCCGGTACGGAAGCTATGGATAAAACAAGACGGGCAATTTGGGTCATACCTTCGCCCATTACGGATAGCGGTACAAGTTCGGGCCAACCAATATCTCCCCAGATCATGGGAGTGCCGCTGGAAGAATTGTCTTCGATACTCTGTAATCTTGGCTCAAAGACCCGTAGTGCTTTTAAGAGCATATCTCCCTGTTTCTGCTGTCTTAATCTGCCTAGCTTTACGGCATCTTCTTGGATATTCCCGATTCGAGACAAGAGAATTATCCCATTAAACGGAGCTTTTGTGTCAGGATGATAAGTCTCCAAACCTTGTCCCTTTATACGTATATAGCTTTCAACCGCTTTACCTGAAGGACCGGTATACTGAAATACGAGAGAACGTTCGTCAAAAAAATTTGTCATCGAAGTTCCATTTGTGCGATCAAGAGAAATCTCAGTGGTGGGCTCTCGTTCTAATGAGATCTTTAAAGCCAATTGACCATGTGACGTATGATCTGCCTCTATCTCAATGCACTGGCCCATGTTCAGGTCAGAAAAGAGATGTTTCCAGAATGGTTCACCTGGTGGAACTAATGCCGGAAAAAACTCTAGGCCTCGAATAACATTGTTATTTCTCGCCATTTGCACGTTTCCTGCTCCAGCTAGCAAAAAAATTGCCTCGAGTAAACTGGTCTTGCCAGAATTATTTTTTCCGGCCATGAGATTAATCCCGCTCAATTGGTCAATTTTGAGCGCGTTGAAGCCGCGAAAATTTCGTATCTGCAAGCGTTTCAACATCGCGTTTCAATCCTCGCTTATATCTGATTTTCCAGATTACTTCTACGCTAACTTACAATTATTTCGGAAGCGCGGTTCAAAGTATTATAATATCCAAATTCGGTGCAAATATCAAATTATTCGTCTCTTATGCCATACTCACCTGCCAACCGCCAAGACTATGTAGAGTTATAGGGACGAACTCCGAAAGCGCACGAAGCGATGCTCAAGGAAATCACGATCCGGCCAATCTTCCTGTTCTCTTGGAAGCCGGAGTTGCGTTCCATTGAGGTCTTTGAGAGCTACCAAAAGATCGCCATCTTCTTGATCGTGCAACTGCGGCGACACATGGACTTGAAAATCGGGGTCAACACCGATCAAGTGCCGATCAAAGGCGAGATGGTGCAGTGCAGACATGCATATCCCATTCTGAATCGAAGGAGGGCCACCTTCGGCATCAGGTATAATATGGGCACCGACCAACAGTTCGCGCACCGGTAATCCGCTGAATGCACATCTCCATTGGTATGCCGTTTTAATACGAAAGCTAAACCAGGCCTGGTGGTTTCTGATGCGTGTCATTTTTCGGGAATAGGAAGCTTCAATGCTATCTCTCGCGGTAATAGCTGCTACCTCCGGGACCTCAAAGTCTGCCGTCACCAGTAGCACGTATCCTTCCTCCTGTTTGAAATCTTTGACCCAGATCGGAAATATCGGCTGATATATAGCTGGTTCGAGACCTTTGAAGTAGATAAGCGGTGCGTTCCGTTCCCTTGCGGCTAATAGTGCTTGGTTGGTTGGGTCATTCCGTCCGCCGCGTGCGAGATCATAACGAAGCAGACCGGTATCGTGGTCCAGGGAATCGAGATCCTGATCGCGATACCATCGCGACCTTCCGGTGCGAGGGACTGTCGTCTTGATGCTAAGAGCAGCACTCATCTGTCGTGGCTTGAAGATACCTTTCGCTCGGTTGGCGAACAACACATGTTCGCCATCCACTTGGAAACCCATCCTGATTGCCTCCCAGGGGACCTGCTCGCCACACTGACGTGAAATTTTTTCAATGGCGACGAATGCTGCAGCACGAATATGTTTATCTGGATCGGTCATTTTTCACCCGATAACTCGGCATACTCAATTTCCAGTGGCTGGGAGATGCGTTTGGCAAGTTCCAGGAGGTCGGGTCGGTCGGGGGGGAAATCTTTCTCCATCTTTCCATCGGGATACACAGTTACTGTGTCTATCCTTTTGATGAATCCCTTCTTGGCTGTCGCTCGATTGACCTGGAGGCCGTCCTTTGAAATTGCCATGCGAGTCTGTAAAATGCGTCCTTCGCCGATAATTCGAAAAAGAAAGCCCAGGATGCCGGATGTTGGGCGCCCTGTAAGCCCTTTGATCTCATCATAGATAACCCAATTTCCAAAATCCAGCAGTCGATAGGTCATCACCCGCCGATTGGTTACTTTGAGATTCGGCGTCGAAAGCGTATCCATGTACGAATACCGATTCGACTTGCCGGGCTGGTCTTCCCACCAGATTCGCACATTTACTGCCAGTTCTGGCGTTGGGGCTTCCTTTACCTCGCGGATGACCCGATCTACCCGATAATCTACTTCCATATTCTGTTTGTGTTGATAGGATAACTGCGCGTACTGGGGCATCGCGTCTTCCGCGCGTGCGGTCACTTCCATAAATGCCTGAAACCAGTTTTCGTACCCAATAAATAGCGGTAGTCCCTGTGGATCACGCGCCCTTGCCTTCTGTGCGAGATAAAGGATCATCTCCCCCTGAAAACGCGCACCATTGGTCGTAGCTGTCGGGTCGTAATTATCACATTGCCGCATCGCTTCTATTATCTCTGCCCGACTCACCACCTGATACCCCGGACGCACGCCGTCTGCTTCGACACATGCCGGCCGATCCAGCGAAAAGAAAAAACAAAGGAGGGTTGCGATTCTCAACCCTCCAATGTAGTGAAAGTTCGTCATATTATCCCTTAATCCATTAGCACAAGAACGCGGTGCCAGACAGTTTGGGGGTATCATCTATCGCCCGATAACTTCGCATAATCAATTTCCAGCGGCTGCATGATTCGTTTTTCCAGTTCCAGGAGATCGGGCCGGTCAGGTGGAACATCTTTCTCCATTTTTCCATCGGGATATATGGTCACGGTGGTCGTCTTTTCTATGAATCCCTTTTTTGCTGTCGCTCGCATGACCTGGAGGCCGTCCTTTGAAACTGTCATGCGAGTCTGTAAAATGCGTCCTTCGCCGATAAACCGAAAAAGAAAACCCAGTACGCCGGATGTTGGGCGCGCTGTAACGCCGTCGAACTCATCATAGGCAATCCAGTTTCCAAAATCCAGCAGTCGAAAGGATATCACCTGTCGATTGGTTACTCTCAAATTCGGTATTGAGAGCGTATCCCGGTACGAATACCGATCCGGCTTGCCGGGCTGGTCTTTCCACCAAACTCGTACATTTGCTGCCAGTTCTGGCGTTGGGGCTTCCTTTACCTTGTTTATGACTCGATCTGCCCGATAATCTATTTCCGTATTCTGTTTGTATTGATAGGATAACTGTGCGTACTGGGGCATCGCGTCTTCCGTGCGTGCAGTCACTTCCATAAATGCCCGAAACCAGTCCTCATACCCGATAAATAGCGGCAGTCCTTGCGGATCGCGCTCCCGTGCCTTTCGCGCGAGATAAGACACCACATCTGCTTGAAAACGCGCACCATTGGTCGTCGCTGTCGGATCGTAATCGCTACACTGCCGCATCGCCTCTATTATCTCTGCCCGACTCACCACCTGATACTCAGGGCGCACGCCGTCTGCACATACTTGTTGATCCAATAAAAAGAAAAAACAAAGGATGGTTGCGATTCTCAACCATCCTTTGTTGTGAAAGCCCGTCATGTCATTCCTTAATCGCAATCACAGATTGGCGCGAATATTTCTCAATCACTGAAAACGCATCCCCTATCTCCTGCCAGGCCCCAATCCGCGTCATCCCGTAATCCCCGTAATCCGCGATCTAATTTTTCAACACAATGAGGATGCGCTGACCGACGAGCAAAGGATCGGAAAAGGAGATGGTGAGGGTTTGGGCTTCTTTATCCTCGCTGAGTGCGTATTCTTTGTCTTTGCTCAGTTTGCCATGGTCGTCGCATACGGCGGCGAGTTCGCCCTGTACAGTAATGTTTTCTCCGATGGCAACTTTCTTAACGTCGGTGTTGTCAACATCGGGGAAATTTATAATTTTGTAGTTTTTGCGAATCCTTCGCCAGGTATGGAGATACCCCTGTTCTTTCAGGTTATCTTCAATGCCGACATAGACGAGGACTGAACTGATAATTTCTTTGGCATCCTCAAGGTCTTCTTTGGTGACCTGGAGGTCTTCTTTGGTGACCTGAAGATCCTGTTGGGTAGCCTGAAGATCTTCGCGCAATTTTTGGCTTTCTTTATGAGCTTTTTCGAGGGCCTCTGTTACGCGTTGAAGGCGACTGGTTTGCTCGAAGAGGCTGTTGCGAAGGCTGTCGCGAGCGGCTTGAACATGTTCGAGATCACCTTGCAGACTCACGGTGAGACGCCGATATTCTTTCATCTCATTGGTAACGCGGTGGAGTGTGGTCAGCAAAACCTTATTCGATGTGCTGGCACTATCCATTTGCGCACGCACGGAATCAATGCGGACATTTAGTCCCTCGACTACCATATTTAGAGAGTCTATCAGCGCTGCATCGCGTTTGGCTTCTTCTTCTATTTGCATGACGTAGGGACTTTCCTTAATAATTTCCTCTTCGCTGGGCAAAAACGCGATGTACAAGAGAAGGGCCAGTGCGATGGCGGCAATGCCAATCACCAGGATAATTTGCTTGTTGTTGTTCACGAGGTACCTCCTGAAAAAGAGACGGTTGCAAAAAATGGGTGTTGGAGAGCAAGAGGTTTTATATGGGGCTGTCCCTGCTCTGGATTATTTGCGTGGTGAAACTGTGTGGTCCTCCCTATTATGGTGTTATTACGGTTTCGCGGTTGGGAAACCCGCCGCCCAATGCGAGGTGAAGGTCTATGCGCGCCTGGAGTCGTTGCTGGCGCACAACGAGCAATTGGCTTTCGGTCAGGTAAGCCGTGTTGCGCGTTTGAAGCACGGTCAACAGGTCTATAAGCCCTCTGTAATATCTATCTTCTGCCAAGCGGCGTGCTTCCCTCGCCTGTTCAGCGGCGGTTTCCAGAGCGGTCTGGCGCTTTGCCAGATGCGCTTCTGCAGAGAGTGCATTTTCAACTTCGCCATATGCTTGCAAAACGGTTTGGGCAAATAGTGCGGCGGCTTCGTTTTCCCTGGCACTTGCCAGGTCGATGTTGCCCTGTATGCGCCCGCCCTGTAAGAGGGGTTGTGTGAGGTTGCCGATCAGGTTCCACACGCTGAAGTCTCCATTGAGCAGGTTGCCCAGTGCGTCGGTGCTGGTTCCGCCCGATGCGGTCAGGCTGATGCGCGGATAACGCAGGCGTTTGGCGGCTTTGTGATTGGCCTGAGACGCGGCAAATTGGCGTTCAACTGCAATGAGGTCGGGGCGTCGAGAAATGAGATCTGCCGGAAGGCCCGCGGGCACTGGATGTGGTATCTGGGGAAGGTCATCAGCTATGGCGAATGTGCCCGATGGATAGCGACCGATGAGCACTTCGAGTTGGCGAATAGCCATTTCATAGCGTTGTTCGCGCTGGTGCAGGCGGTCTTGCGATAGCGCGAGTTCCGATTGGCTCTGGCGCATGTCGAGCGAGGATCGCACCCCGCGTTCGTAGCGCGTGCGTACTTGTTTGTGGTTGGTGAGGCTATTTTCGTAAGTTGCTTGCGCGAGTTCGAGTTGACGCCTGGCTTCGATGGTGGCAAACCACGCTTTGGCGGTTTGTGCCGCCAGTGACATGCGCGCGCCCCGATACGTGGCCTGTGTTGCCTGATACGTGGCCTGCGCAGCCGCAGCACTTGCGCCAAGCCGTCCCCAGAGATCAATTTCCCACGCGGCATTGATGGAAACGCCATAGGTGGTGTTGGTATTTGAGAGTACCTCTCCAGGCGCCTGACCGGGGATGGGAAATCCGATGAAGTTTTGTTTCCGTCTCAATCCCGATGATCCCGCGCTGAGTTGCGGGTATAGGGGTGCGCCGGCCAATTTGGCCTGTGCGCGTGCGGCTTTGAGACGCGCTGCAGCAGCGTGCAGATTGTGGTTGTACGCGAGTGCTTGTGCGATTGTGCTGTCGAGACGGCTATCGTTAAATGTCGTCCACCAAAGGGTGTCTGCAGGTGTTGTTGTGGCGGTTTCTGTCTGATAAGCACGAGGTGGCTGGACAGGGGATTGTTGCACGCGAGGCGCGGAAGCACAAGCTGTCATGAGAGCAAAGCAGAGTACAAAGAAGTGCCAGGTCGGGTGGGTACTCATTCTCAATCTCCTGAATGAAGCTGACTGCTGATTGCGCTTATCATAAAGAAACTTTTATTTTTGTCAATATATATCGCAATCGGAGAGGATTAGATTATGGCGACGCATTGTTTTGCAGGCATACTCGAAAGCACGTCGGTTAATATAGGATTGACACTGGGATCGGGGCAGGTGTTTCGATGGGGACGAGATGTCGATGGGTGGTGGAAGGGTATTGCTTATGGCGTGGTTGTGCACCTGAGACAGATGGGAGATCAGATCCAATATCGCGCGTCGTCTGAGCGGGTGGCTACATACTGCGGCGAGATGGCGATTGATGATTTTTTGAGGTGGTATTTAAGATTGGATCACATGCCCCGGATCAGGGTACCGCGCGGGGATACCTATTTGCGAAAGGCGCGGGATTTGTTGAAGGGGTTACAATTTGTTCGCCAGGAGCCATTCGAGTGTATTATTTCTTATGTTCTCTCGGTTCAAGCACATATGTCGTTGACCAAAAAGCGGATCGGATTTATTGCGCGAACTCTGGGCGAGAGACGGGTTTTTGAGGGCGAGACGTACTGGACATTTCCAGAACCCGATGCCCTATCTGAGTTGGACAGCGGATTTTACAGGCGTTACCGTTTTGGTTGGCGTTCGGAGCGGGTGGCTGAAACCGCGCGTTTTATCGCAGGGTCGGTGCGCGATGAGGCAGACCTGGATACCTGGCGGTGTATTTCTGATGACTTGCACGCGCTGTCCGGCAGTGGGGTTGGCATTAAGGTGGCGCGGTGTATTGATCTGTTCGCGCTGGGTCGGCTCTATGCTGTTCCGGTTGATACATGGGTGCGAAAATTTGCCCGAGAATGGTACGGTGTAACGGGTTCAGATGCGAAGATATGCCAGTGGGGCGAGGCGCGATGGGGCAAGTGGGCGGGCTATTGCAATGAGTATTTGTTCGCGTATTATCGCGAGTTGTATGGTCCCACGCTGTATGATCGAGTGCTTTCTTTTGATGCTTCTGATGCAGCTTCAGCGGTGATGCCGTTTGAAGATCAAGTGTGAAGTGAGAAGTAAGAAGTGAGAAGCCACCCAACACCTCCCCAGAGCGGGTGCTTCTTCACACTTCACACTTCATCCTTCACACTTCTTTATTCTCTCGCGTATTTGGGGTTGCCAAAGCCGTCGTTGACGATGTGAGAGCGGGCGGGGATTTCGGATTTCTCGGGAATGATGAGGTCCAGTTCGGTGCTGTTTTCGACTATTGTGCCGTCGCCCACGCGCACGTGATCTCCAAGGATGATTTTTCCCGGGTCTCGGGAACCTGAGCGCACGGTGCCGAGCACGACTGATGATGCGATTTGGCAGCCGATGCCGGTTTCGACAAAGCCGTAGATGTCTGTGCCACTGCCAATTGTAGAGCGGTCGCCTATGATGACGGGACCGAGCAAGGTGGCATCTGTGCCTATTCTTACAAAATTGCCAATGGTGGGATGTCGTTGCCGCGCTCTTCCTGTCAGTCCGCCGAGTGTGCAGGGGTAGATGATGCATCCATAGCCTATGATGCCCGTTTGACCGGTTGTGAGGCCGCGGTGAGGGTGTTCGAGAAAGTTGGCGTCTGCAATGGTGGTTTCCGGGTGAAGGTCGGCCTGATAATAACGCCCGCCGAGTTCTGAAATGGCACGGGGCAGGAGGGGGATGGGCGTGCAATTAAAATTTTCAACCACGCCGGTTTGGGTGAGGGCGTTGGCGATGTCGTGGTAAAACAAGACGCGCCATCCGGGATAGGCACTGGCGACGAGTTGCATCTGATATGCGAAGGCAGATTGCAGGCCCTTTTCGGCGAGAAAGGTTTCGTAGAGATCAAAGTCGCGCGCTTCAATGGCTCTGTCAATGGTAGGTGCAAATGTGAGGGCGGCGAGGTCGCTGTCATCCAGGTTGTGTAGTTTGCGTAGATACGCATCCCATACGGCGGGGTCTTTGAGCGATGCAAATCGGTTCCAGAGTGCGCGGGTTTTGAGTTGGGTCAGTCGAGAGATGAGCGCGAAGGCTGATTGTAGTGCTATGTCTTCTATGGGACCGTTTTCACCCTGCGCGGCTTGAAGCGATTGGTAGATCATAGCGTAGAGCTGATCGGCAATTTCTTCGATGTTTTCAGTCAGGGTCGCCTGCGCGGTTTCGGATGCATTGTGAGAACCGGGTGCGACGCATTCGAGGAGGTTGCCGAGTACGGTTTCGAGCAGGTCGCGATTGACAAAACCGCGGCCTGAGCGTTGCGAAAGGATCGCGCGATTGATGGGGTCAATGCGAAGCGCAGCCAGTTCCTCTGCTGTGTAAATCGGGCGAATTTGATCGATTGCTTTTTCGAGGAGCGGGCGTTTGCGGTTTGCATACGCGGTGTCGAATAAGGTGGTGTTGTTCAAAGCTAACCTCTTGTGCGAATCTACGGAACGGGGTACAACTGCGCCAGCAGTTCATCTACGAAAGAGAACACCCTTCGTGTCCTTTGTGTCCTTCGTGGATAATTTTTGGGCGGTAGGGCGGGGTTCGTCTATTCGTCTATTCGTCTATTCGTTTTTCAACTTCCGGTGGAGCGATAATGGCGCACACCGATTTTCCATATCTGGAGTGCGACTATGAGAAAGATAATGCAAATCAGGGGCGCGACCCACTGCAAGATGATGGGCAATCCCATAGGGTCGCCGCGTTCGAGAATTGCCAGTGATGGTAGATAATTTACACACGCAAGGGGTATGATGTAAGTAAAAAATTTGCGAAACCAGATGCGGTAAATAGGTAAAGGGTACTGTGCGGTCTCCACACCGCCGTATGTCATGGTGTTCATGAGTTCGAGGGATTCGGTGGTCCAAAATGCAATGGTGGCTTGAATTATCATGAGGCCGATAAAGAGGCAAGCGCCTCCAAAGATGGCGGTGAAGACGAGATAGATTTTTGGTACAGACCAGGCGATGTCGAGGGTGTAGCTGGCCCATGAGAAGACGATCAGGCCCTGGATCAGGCGGCCAATGCGACGGAGGGTGAGTTCATAGCCCGCGAGTTGCAGGGCTGTGCTGCGGGGGCGAAGGAGGAGGCGGTCGAAGTCGCCGCTTTTGACCATGGTGCCGAACATGTCGAAGCCGCGTGAGGCAGCGTCGGCAAAAGCGAAGGAGATGTTGATGAGACCGTAGAGAAAGGCCACTTCGGGGAGTGTCCAGCCCTGGATGTGTTTGAATCGCGCGAAGAGGGAGGCGATGGCGAGAAATTCGATGCCGGTGATGAGGAGTTGCCCAAATGAGAGCATGATAAATGATGCGCGATATTGCATTTGGCTGCGGATAGATTGACCGAGATAGTGCATGTAGAGGCGAAGGGCATTGGTCATTGCATTATCCTCCTTGCGCGACGAGGCGGCGAATACCGCGGGTGAGGATGAGGTGCCCAATAGTGATCAGCGCAATCACATAGGCGATTTGAAACGGCAGGTGATACCAGATTTCTTCTGGCGGGATGTGGCTCAGGTAGAAGCGGAAGGGGATGTCCAGGATGTATCGAAAAGGGAGGATGTTGAGGGTTGCCTGTGCCCAGTCGGGAAAAAAGAGCAAGGGGAGTATGATGCCGCTGAAGAGCCAGGTCAAACTGCTCAGAAGCAGGCCCAGACCTTCGCCAGATATGGTCCACAAGAGGGAAATGGTCATGAGATTGGTAATGGCTGCGCTGATGAGGACGGCAAAGAGCATCGATACGAGCCAGGCACATGTAGCCGGGATATTGGGGGGCATTTGCATGTTAAAGAAAAGACCGGCCATGATAAACATGGGGAGGGCGCGGAAGACGCCGGGCGCTGTGCGCTGCGCTATGGCGCGGCTGTACCAGAAGAAATACAGGTTGGTCGGGCGCACGAGTTCATAGACGACGTTGCCCGAACGCACCATTGCGCGTATGTCGGGGTCGGCACCCTGATAGGGGATGAGAACGAGAAATGCCTGGCCGAGCCATATATAGGTGATGACTTCATCGGCGGTCATGGGTTGGGGTGCCGTTGTCGATCTGTAAAAGGCTTCAAAAATCATGACGCGGATAAGGCCCCAGAAAAACTGGGTACCGAATCCCGCGAAGGCCGCAGCGCGGTATTGCAAGAGGGTGCGAAATCTGGCGGAGAGGACAGCTATGTAGGATTTGATAGCCAGCGATGATGTGCGGTTAGCGATTTTCGGCATAGAGACGCGAGATGATTTCTTCGATGGGGGTGTTTTCGACAAAGAGGTCGCGCACGGGGTGCTGCGCCGTGATGCGGGCGATCAGGTCTGCCGTGGCAACGCGGTCGGGGTCAAATGTGAGGTGTACGCGGTGTCCGTCGCGCAATACGACAGATGCGTCGGGGTCGGTGATGTCTTCTGTGCCTTCGAGATCGACGATGAGGCGGCGCTCTGTTGTGACGCGAGCGCGAAGGTTTTCGAGTGGGCCGTCGGATAGTATCTGGCCCTGTCCTATGACCATTATCCGCGTGCAGAGGGCTTCGATGTCGTCCAGGTCGTGAGTGGTGAGAACGACGGTGACATCGCGCTCCTGGTTGAGGCGTTTGATGAAGTCGCGCACGGCGAGTTTAGAGACGACGTCGAGGCCAATAGTCGGTTCGTCTAAGAAGAGGATTGATGGACGGTGTATGAGGGCAGCGGCGAGGTCACAGCGCATGCGCTGGCCCAGGCTGAGCTGGCGCACGGGTATGTCGAGTAGTGATTCGAGGTTGAGAATGGCGATCATTTCATCGCGGGTTTGCGCGTATTGTTGATGGTTGACGCGATAGATGTCGCGGAGCAGGTCGAAAGATTCGATGACGGGCAGATCCCACCACAACTGCGTGCGTTGTCCAAATACTACGCCGATGTGTGCGACGTGGGCGATGCGTTCTTTCCAGGGGATGCGGCCGAGGATTTCACAGCGGCCAGAATCGGGTACGAGGATGCCGGACAAGACTTTGACGGTGGTGGATTTGCCCGCGCCATTGGGACCGATATAACCGATGAGTTCACCGGGTTCAATTGTGAAGGAGATGCCGGCGAGAGCAGTTATCTGTCGGTAGTTGCGGTGCACGACGCCGCGTAGCGCACCCCACACACCGGGCTGGCGTTGGGCGATTTGGAAGGTTTTGACGAGGTTTTCGACAATGATGTGGGGCATGTGAGATTTTAAGTTACAGGTGGAATTCTACGTCCTTTATTAGACAGGTATCGCGGCGAGTGTGTTTTGGTTTAGGGAATTTTTTTTTGCTGGACGAATTTGGCCATGAAAAATAGAGTGCCCGATTCTGTTTGAGAGAATCGGGCACGCGCTTTTTTAAAGGTGAAATATAGAGTCTTATTGCGTGGTCTGGTAATACGGGTTGGTGCCTTCGGCGTGGTCTGTGATATCGCGGATATTTGCGATTTCGGGAACGGCTTCTTTGATCATGACTTCCACGCCCTGTTTGAGAGTGACATCGACCATCCCACAGCCCTGGCATCCGCCGCCAAATTGGAGAAAGGCCGTGTCTTCTTTTACATTGACCAGTGATACGTGACCGCCGTGTGCGGCAATGCCCGGGTTGATTTTTTCGTCGATTACCATTTGGATTTTTTCGGCCACGCTGCCTTTGAGGTGTGGAGGAACTTTGTGCGGGTTGTCAATTTTGAAGCCGCGTCCCATCAGGCCATCGACAAAATCGAGCGTGATGTCCTGGGTATAAGGCACGCTGTTTTCGTCAATGTAAATTTTGAAGCCGTCGTATGGTATCGCGGTGTCGTGGTCGGTGTCCTGTCCCTCAGCCACAAAAGCGAGGCGGTAATTGGCCTGCAGGGGCGATGTTGCTTCGGCGGTGATGCGCACGCCTGTAATCACCTGTTCTTGCTCGTTTATCAAGCGGGTGATTTCTGTTTGTGCAACGTCTGTGACGGTGATGTCCATGGAGTTTCTCCTGTGTCGATTACGGCATTGTGACTTGTAAGAGTTCGTCTGCTTTGTGCGCGAGATGATTTTCGAGCTGGTGTCCATCTCCCATCAGGTCTTGCAATGTAATGCGGTCGAGCATCTGGTCAACCACAAATTGGATGGCGTTCCAGAGGGAGCGAATTGAGCAATCGACAGAATGTGTGCAGCATTCTTCATAGCCGGTGTGTTCGTCGCAAAAGCCTTCGTTGAAGAACGGGTCGCCGAGGGCACCGAGTACATCGGAGATCAGGATTTCACTTGCGGGACGAGCCAATTTATACCCGCCGGCTTGACCTCGCACGCTTTCGACGAGGTCGCCCAGGCGCAAGAGGCGGACGAGTTTGCCGACATGGGCGGTGGATAATCCTTCGGCGCGGCTGATTTCGGGAATCGAAATGCTACCGCCCGTTTCAGATGCGCGCTGTGCTACCTGCATGAGACAGCGAAGGCCGTATTCTTCTTGTGTGCTCAATTTCATAAAAGAACCTTTTCAGTGAGAGGCACTGTCAAAACATGCCCAATTCGAGTTTGGCCGCTTCTGACATGCGTTCTGGCGTCCAGGGAGGGTCGAATACGAGGTCGAGTTTGACATCGTAAACGCCTTCGGCAGATCGGGCTGCGGATTCGACCTGTCCGGGCAAAATACCCGCGGCGGGACAGTTGGGGGCTGTGAGTGTCATTTGTACGTAGGTATTGCCATCTTCTTCTACTTTGATCTCGTAGATGAGGCCCAGTTCGTAAATGTCAACAGGGATTTCTGGATCATATACTGTTTTGAGTGCTTTTACGATTTCTTCTTTTACGGCTTCGGTGTCGATGGGGCCTTCTGGCGAGGGTTTTTCGGGCGGTGATTCTGGCGCTTCAATATTGTGCATTTCTTCAGTATGGTCAGAATCATCGCTGGATTCAGATGTGTCTTTGCGGAAGATGTTCAGGAGGCTCATGTGTTATCTCTCTGTTGTTATGGGCGTTTGGACATTGTCTATGGCTGCCCGAAGCGCATGCCACGATAGAGTCGCGCATTTGATACGGGTGGGATAGTCGCGCACGCCGGCAAAAACGAATAGTTTGCCCATCTGATCGAGGCCGAGATTGCTGGATGGGTCGGTGAGCATCGCTTGAAAGTCTTTGAAATAGGTTTCTGTTTCGTCGAGGGTTTTGCCTTTGATGATTTCGGTCATTAAGGAAGCCGATGCTTTGGAAATGGCGCATCCCGAACCCTGGAAGCCGATGTCTTTTATGCGGTCGCCCTCGAGTTGGAGATAGATCTGCACTTGATCGCCGCAAAGGGGATTGTAGCCTTCGGCAAAGCGGTCTGCTGGATCGAGCACGCAAAAATTTCTGGGGTTTTTGTTGTGATCCAGAATGAGTTGCTGGTAGAGTTCGCGTAAATCTGACATCAGCCAAAAATCTTTCGCACGGTGTAAAGACCAGAGACCAGCGCGTCAATGTCTTCACGCGTGTTGTAAAATGCCAGGGAAGCGCGCGTTGCTGCGGATATGTCGTAGTGTTTCATAATGGGTTGCGCGCAGTGGTGCCCGGCGCGAACGGCGACACCGGCCTGGTCGAGAATGGTGCCCACATCGTGGGGGTGAATATCGGAGAGGGTAAATGAGAGCACGCCTACTTTGCGCTCGGCTGTGCCGATCAGGTTGAGGTCTGGCACGTCGCGCAGTGCGTCGTGTGCGTATTCCAGCAGATTGGTTTCGTATTTTGCCGCGCCGTCAAAGTCGATGCTGTTGAGGTAATCAATGGCGGCACCCAGGCCAATACTGCCCGCGATATTGGGCGTTCCCGCTTCAAATTTGTTGGGCAAATTTCCGTACGTAATATTGTCAAAGTCAACGTTCTGGATCATGCTGCCCCCACCCTGATAGGGCGGCATGGTATCGAGATATGTTTCGCAGCCGTACAGGACGCCAATGCCTGTGGGTGCAAACATTTTGTGTCCCGAAAAGGTGTAGAACTCGCAGCCGAGGGCGCGTACATCCACGCGCTGATGGGGTACGGCCTGTGCGCCGTCGATATGTACGGGTACGCCGTGTGCGTGCGCGATTTGCACGATTTCCCGCACGGGATTGACTGTGCCGAGCACATTGGAGATGTGTACGATGGAGACGAGTTTTGTGCGCGGGGAGAGAAGGGTTTGATATGTGTCCATGCAGAGTTCGCCCCGGTCGTTCATGGGGATGATGCGTAGTTTGGCTCCCTTTTCCCGACAGAGCATCCACCAGGGGACGATGTTGGAATGGTGCTCCATTTCGGTGATGATGATTTCATCACCTTCGCGGATTTGCTCGCGTCCAAAGGTTTGTGCAATGAGATTGATGCCTTCGGTGGTTCCGCGTACAAAGATGATTTCTCTGTCTGAGGCCGCGTTGATAAAGGTCGCCACCTTTCTTCTGGCGGCTTCGTAAGCATCGGTCGCTATTTGCGAGAGGTGGTGTACGCCTCTGTGTACATTGGCATTCTGGTCGGTGTAATAATGCGAGAGGGCATCGATGACCGCACGGGGTTTTTGCGCTGTGGCGCCATTGTCGAGGTACACGAGCGGTTTACCCTGGACTTGTTGGCCCAAAATGGGGAAGTCCGCGCGAATGCGGCGCACGTCAAAGGGCTGTGCCGGACGCGCGGCTGGCTCGGGCGGTTGGAGTGTTAAGATGTCCAGAGGCGAATTCATGTCGTGTCCTTTGCGTCGATGTGTTCGAGGCGGGTGTCGATTAAGTCGCTCAGGTGCGACCGCACGGGGGCAAGGGTCACGCGCCCGATAATGTCATCGGCAAAAGCGCGGAGTAAAATGTGCTTTGCCTCGGTTTTGGGAATGCCGCGCGCTTGCAGGTAAAAGAGCGCGTTTTCGTCGAGTTGGCCTATTGTTGCGCCATGCGAACACTTAACTTCATCGGCGTAGATTTCGAGTTGGGGTTTGGTGTTGACGCGCGCATTGTCCGAAAGCAGTATATTTTCGTTTTGCTGGTAGGCATCGGTGTGTTGCGCTTTTTGATGGACGTGAATTTTTCCCCGGAAAATCGCACGAGAAGATCCTCCCAAAATCCCTTTGTAGAGTTCGTGGCTGGGACAATGGGGTTCGGCGTGTTCAAGCAGGGTGTAGTTATCGACGTGTTGGGATCCTTCGAGGGCATAAAATCCATTGACAGTGGCTTCACTACCTTCGCCGCGCATGTACGCGCTTACGTCATTGCGGACAAATGCTCCGCCGAGGGTAAAATCGTGAAAGGTCATCCTGCTGCTGCGCCCGAGTTGTGCCTGAAAATTGGCGACGTGCAAACCCGCTGTTCCCTGTAATTCGAGGCGGATACAATTCACGCTTGCGTTGTCGCGGGCGATGATTTCTGTGACTGCATTGGTAAAATAAGTCTCTGTGCCCGTTCCCGCATAGGTTTCGACAAGCGAAAGTTGGCTGTTTTCATCCGCGATGATCAGGTTGCGCGGGTGAGATATTGTGGGGATTTCTGACGCTGTTGTGATAAAGAGGATATGAACGGGGGCTTCGACTGTGATATTGCGCTGAACATGGATGAATACGCCATCGCGCATGAATGCCGTGTTGAGGGCGGTGAAGGCCAAATTTTTGGTTTGTGCGAGTTTTCCCAAGTGCGCTTTGACGAGTGGATGGTCGTAAACATCGGCGAGGTTGGCGATGGTTATGCCTTCTGGTATGTCAGATGCGTGTTCTGGCGCGTAATACCCGTTGACGAATACGAGGCGGATGGCCTGCAGGTCGGGATAGATGAAGGGTTCCAGTTCTGCGTCTGCAAGGGCGGTAGGAATTGCAGGCTCAAAATCGGTTCTGATGAGCGCTGAGGGATTCACGCTTTTCCAGGCTTCATCCGCCGTGGTGGGATATCCCAGGCGGTCAAAGTCGGCAATTGCCTGTTGACGCAATGCCCGCAGCGGCTGACCATTGAGGCTGGATTCAAACTTTTGAATCCAGGATGTGTGATTAGACGCTGTGTGTCGCGTGTTCTTCTTTGATCCAGTCATAGCCTTTTTCTTCCAATTCCAGGGCGAGTGTTTTGTCGCCCGATTGCACGATGCGTCCGTCGAGCATAACGTGGACCACGTCGGGCACGATATTGTTGAGCAAGCGCTGATAGTGCGTGACCACAATGGTCGCTTTGTCCGCGCTGTGGAGTGTATTGACGCCGTTGGCTACAACGCGCAGGGCGTCGATATCGAGTCCAGAATCGGTTTCGTCGAGTATGGCGAGGCGGGGTTCTAAAACGGCCATTTGCAGAATTTCATGGCGTTTTTTTTCGCCGCCAGAAAAGCCTTCGTTGACCGAACGTTTGAGGAATTTTTCGTCCATTTCGACCAGTTTGAGTTTGTCGCGAATTAGCGCGAGGAAGTCTATGGCATCGACTTCTTCTTCGTCTCTGGCCGTTCGAAGGGCGTTGAGTGCTGTGCGCAAGAAGTACGCGCTGTTGACTCCGGGTATTTCTACCGGGTACTGAAAGGCGAGAAAGACGCCCTGTACTGCGCGTTCATCCGGGTCCATATCGAGAAGGTCCTGGCCTTCGTAGATGACTTCGCCTTCTGTAACGCTATAGGCTTCGTGACCCGCGAGTACCTGGGCCAATGTGCTTTTGCCCGACCCGTTGGGTCCCATAATGGCGTGGATTTCTCCAGTGTTGACCGTGAGGTCGATGCCGTGAAGAATTTCCGCGCCTTCCACACCTGCGTGCAGATTCCGAATTTCGAGCATATTCTTTTATTCCTTGAGTTAGGGTGAGCTTATCAGCCTCATGTATTCGTCGTGTTTTCCAATCCAAAACCAGACCAAAATGCCCTCATCTTCAAATGCCAGCGTCCGATATTGCGTGCCAACTCTTGCTGACCAGTACGCGCCGACCTTCTTCAGATGCAGAGACGGATGTTTGGAATCTTGTTTCAGCAGTTCAAAATTTTTATCTGCGAGTTGTTGTATCTTGCGCGGGAGGTTTTGATAACACACCCAAAAATCAGGGGTCGCTTTATAGATCGGTACACCTGCCTGTCCGAAAATCCTCACGGGCTTTTTTGCCGAGATGATCGAGCTTTCCCGCTTTCACATCTTCCTCAAATTGTTTATCCCAAGCATCTGCATTGGCTTCCAAAATTTCGTGAAGCTCAATTTCCAAAGTGTCCAGCAATGCTTTTTTTGTTCTTTTTTGGCAATTTACTTCGGGGATTTCTCGTATCCTTCCAATCCACCCTTCGCCATTTTTTTCAATTTGGGCAGTATAGGTTTCTACACCATCCCGTTCTTGGATTTTGGCTGTGTAAATCCTCGCCATGCGTATCTCCTTAGCTAACTACCCGACGCTGCCTTCGAGGCTGATGCCGAGCAACTTCTGGGCTTCGACTGCAAATTCCATTGGCAATTCTGCGAGGACTTCTTTGCAGAAACCGTTGACGATCATTGAAACGGCGTCTTCTGTGGAGATGCCGCGCTGGTTGCAATAGAAGATCTGGTCTTCGCCAATTTTGGATGTGGTGGCTTCGTGCTCGACCTGCGCGGATGGGTTGCGTACGTCGATGTAGGGAAAGGTGTGTGCGCCGCACTGGTCGCCGATGAGCATGGAGTCGCATTGGGTAAAGTTTCTGGCGTTGTGCGCGCCTTTGAGCACTTGTACGGCACCGCGATAGGTGTTTTGTCCGCGAAGGGCGGATATGCCTTTGGAGATGACGGTGCTTCGGGTGTTTTTCCCAATGTGGATCATTTTGGTGCCGGTGTCCGCCTGCTGTTTGAGGGAGGTGACGGCGACAGAGTAAAATTCGCCGACTGAGTTGTCCCCCTGAAGAATGCAACTCGGATATTTCCAGGTGATGGCCGATCCGGTTTCGACCTGTGTCCAGGAGATTTTGGAATTTGCGCCCCGGCAGGCGCCGCGTTTGGTGACAAAGTTGTAGATGCCTCCCTTGCCGTCTATGTCGCCGGGGTACCAGTTCTGGACGGTGGAGTATTTGATCTGTGCATTGTCGAGTGCGACGAGTTCGACCACGGCTGCGTGAAGCTGGTTTTCATCGCGCATTGGCGCCGTACAGCCTTCCAGGTATGATACATAAGCACCTTCTTCGGCAATGACGAGCGTGCGCTCAAACTGCCCGGTGTTGGCGGCGTTGATGCGGAAATAAGTCGATAACTCCATGGGGCAGCGCACGCCTTTGGGGATATAGCAAAAGGACCCATCGCTAAAGACAGCCGAGTTGAGGGCGGCAAAATAATTGTCGGTGTGCGGGACGACAGAACCGAGATATTGGCGCACGAGATCGGGATGATCTTGTACGGCTTCTGAAAAAGAGCAAAAGATAACGTCCGCTTCGGCGAGTGTTTCCTTAAAGGTGGTGGCGACAGAGACGCTGTCAAAGACTGCATCGACAGCCACACCGGCGAGCATTTTTTGCTCTTCGAGAGGGATGCCGAGTTTTTCATAGGTGGCGAGCAGTTCGGGATCGACTTCGTCCAGGCTTGCGGGACCATCGCCTGCGTTTTTTGGCGCTGCGTAATACACGATGCTTTGATAGTCGATATCGGGGTAGGTGACCATGGCCCACTGTTCGCTTTTTTTGCGTTTGAGCGGGTCTGTCATGGTCAGCCAGTGGCGATAGGCTTTTAAGCGCCATTCGAGCAGCCAGTCGGGTTCATTTTTTTTCTCAGAAATAAATCGAATAATGTCTTCATTCAGACCTGGGGGCGCAGATTCCTGCTCGATATCTGTCACCCATCCAAATTTGTAATCACTCGTTGCGAGCGTTTCAAGTTCCTGGGCCTGTGAACTCATTGTAGAACTCCTTTTGAGGTCTAAAAAGTAAGCCGTACAATGGCAAACTTACCTAAAGCATACAAAAATGTCAAGATTAAAAATAAAAAAAGTTAAAAAAATAATTTGTTGTAAAGTAATATATTAGATGTCATACAAGATCGGTGTTAGTTTGGGGAGTATGCCGTGCCTCTCACGAGATAAACACATGCAGGGTGAGTGAAAAATAGAACGTTGAATTCACTATCCCCAGGCCTTGCCGCTGGCGCGCCTGCGACGCTTGCTGCCGGGCAGATCTTTTTTGGCAACGGCAAAGCCGAGTAGCCCTTTTTGTCCGAGCTTTTTGAGATAGGCGAGCAGGGATATTTCGGCTTCTTTTACATTGAGCTGGTGGGTTTTGCTCAGGCGTCTGATGATGGCTTCGACGGTTGTGCGCCCGTCGCACATATCCCAGACCTGTGCGCCTATTTCGTCGAGTACCAGTGTTTTTTGTTGGGGAATCCAAAAAATTTTAGATAGCGTGCGCACTTTCCACGAATCGCCGCGGGTGAGGGTGACGTGGATCTCGCCATCGTCGTTTTTTTCCCATTCGACCTGGTTGTTGCGAACGGGCTTGGATTTGAACATGGCTTCGCGGCCAATTTTGGGTTGTTTTTTGAATAGCATGACAGGACTCCGCGAATAGACAGAACAATATTCTGTCAGGAAATGGCTGTTACATCCTTGCAATAGGCATCGAGGTTTGGGGCACCTTCGGATTTTTTCCAGAAGGTCTGTACAACAAAAATTTTATTGGTTTCCATATCGGTCCAAACCCGTCCCGAAAGATTCTGGCGGGGGCGCATATTCCAAAAGGGCAAGGGTTGAAGAAGGCCTTGCCATCGACTTTTGGGGCGTCCATTGACCGAGAGTACGATGTTGGAATCCCGAGTTTGGATATCGGTTTCAACGTGAATATGTCGGAGGTCTTTTGTAAAAAATTCAACGTACCATTCATCGAGGTCTTTGCCATTGAGGATTGTGCGTGCCAGGCTGAAGCGGTCAATATTGAGCCGCGTGCTGTCTTTTTGAAATCTCAAGCCTATATGCCCGGATTTGAGTTCAAAATTTTCGAGTTCGTATTCTGGGGGCGATTGGCAAATCAAATCGTAGAGTGCCCAGGTCAGGGGACCGCCGGGTGGGGTGTCTCGAAGGGTGTTGAGGACGAGGGGCAGAACAGGGACGAGATTTTCATCTGTGCGCCCCATAATGCGAATAAAAATGAGACGGTCCGAGGCGGGACTATACGTTGCGAGCGTGTGTACTGTGTAACGCGATTCCCACACAAAATACTGCGTGTTTTGCATGGCGGGAAGGTCGAGGTCAATGGCTTTGGGATTGCGCTCAACGCGCAGGCGGCTTTTTTGTTTTTTGGCATTTTTTGCCAGACCTTCGATGTAGCGATCTACAATTTGCGCCACGCGGTCATCCCCTCGCGCTTCTTTCCATTCGAGTTCGAGGCGTGCAATTTGAGAATCGTCGAGGCGCACTTCGCCCGAGTTGGCCTCTCCCGATATTTTGCCCGGGTTCCATTCTGATGGTATGGTCAGGCCAATGCCATGCCAGGCAAAGGGTACGTATTCGTCAAATATGAGGTTTTTCATGGTGCTCTTTCCGTCCGTGCTCGTGCGTCTGCGCTCACACAGATAAGATACAAGTGGGTATTTGCGGTGTCAAGAGAGGATATGTAGATGTATTTACGTTGTTTAGTGTAGATGAGATAGGGAAAGATAGTACATTTTTTAAAAATTATTTGAGATGAAAACTTGACGGATGCACGAACGTTCACTATATTCAAATGTGCAGGTTATTGATATATGCGTTTTTGACTAATAAATAAGGAGGTGTATTATGCGAAAAAAACTAACTGCGCGCCAACAGGAGATATACGATTTTATTGCCCAGGTGATTCGCAACCAGGGATATCCGCCTACGATCCGAGAAATTATGGAGGCTTTTGGCATTGCTTCAACCAATGGCGTGCGAACCACGCTGTCTGCATTGGAAAAAAAAGGGTATATTCGACGAACTGCCATGTTGTCGCGCAGTATTGAGTTGACGGATTACCAGGATGCATCGCTTTCCGGCGATGTGCGCGAAGTGCCAGTTATTGGGCGCGTTGCTGCCGGTGAACCGATTCTGGCGATGGAAAATATCGAGAGTACGCTTGCGGTTGATTCCGGGTTTGTGCCGCGGGGCGATGTTTTTGCTCTCCAGGTTGAGGGTGATAGCATGCGCGACGCCGGAATATTAGACGGCGATTTTGTGCTCGCGCGCCATCAAGAATCCGCCCATCAAGGTGAGATTGTTGTGGCTGTGATTGGCGAAGAAGCGACGGTTAAGCGCTACTATCGAGAGGGTTCGCAGGTCAAGTTGATGCCCGAAAATGAAGCCTACCAACCCATTGTGGTGGGAGAAAGCCACGAGACATTCCGTATTGCTGGCAAAATCGTGGGTTTGATGCGGTCTTTTTAGACGAGGCAGAATGCCACTGCGTGATAGAACAAAAGAGAGGTCTTAACAGATCTCTCTTTTTTATTTTTTTTGCCTGAAATGCATGCCCGGCAGTTGTTCGACATTGCCCTGGATTTCGAGACTCAAGAGGATGTCGAGGGTTTCTCCAGAAGAGAATCCCACAGCTTTGGTGAGGGCGTCAATATGTGCGGGGGTCACATCGGCAGATAGGTTGTCAAGAGCGTCCCATACGCGTTGTTCCCGGTCGGATAGAGAGGGTTGATGCTCGTTCCGATCCGTTGCGGGGGGGAGCGCTGACCGATGTTCAATTTCGCTCAAGATGTCCTGCGATGTCTGCACGAGAATGGCCCCCTGACTGAGAAGGCTGTTTGTTCCCCGACTTTTGCCCGAGTAAATTGGACCTGGTACGGCAAAGACATCGCGGTTCTGGTCAAGTGCAAATTGGGCGGTGATGAGTGCGCCGCTCTGTTTGCCCGCTTCAACAACGACTGTGCCGAGGCTCAATCCACTGATGATGCGGTTGCGTCTTGGAAAGTTGTGGGCTTCAGGGCTGGTGCCCAGTGGGAATTCTGAGAAGACCACACCGCGTTCACATATTTGTTGAAATAGGGTGCGATTTTCAGGTGGATAGGGACAATCCAGGCTACTGCCAAGCACTGCTGCTGTTGCGCTGTGTTCGAGTGCCCCCCGGTGTGCATGGGTATCAATGCCGACGGCCATTCCGCTGACTACTGTTATGCCCGCTCTGGCGAGATCACTTCCCAGGCGATGCGCGGTTTCCCGTCCATAAGCTGTGAAAGAGCGCGAGCCGACAATGCTTATGGTGGGGCTGTGGCAATGGCTTATGTCGCCTTTTGCAAAGAGCAGAGGTGGTGGGGCGTAGATTTGGGTTAGAATTTCGGGATAGAGGGGATCCGTGAGCGTGCAGATCTGGATGTCGAGGTCTTTTGCGCGTGCGACTTGATCTCGCGCCCATGTCCAATCTCGATTGGTAGAGATAGATTGTGCGGTACTGGGACCAATGCCGGGGATTTCGCACAGTGATCTGGGAGATTGTAAGAGAATATTTTCCGGTGTTTCAAAATGCTCGAGAAGAGCGCAATAGGCAGCGGGTCCCAGGCCCGGTACCGCGTAGAGTACCAGCCAGGATAGAGCGTGGTCACACATAATGTCTCGTTTGAAATGGTGGTTTTTGGGGATATAGATAGCAATGTTTGTGCCAAAGAAAAAAGCCCATAAAATGGGCTTTTTTTCTTTTTGATGTGAATCTTTTGTTCACAATGTGGATGATGGGTTGAAATATTTGAAAGCTGGAAGAGGAGGATTCAGTCTCTTGAATATCCGGGAATATTGTAGAGCGGAACCGCCCATCCCGCATCCTGAATTAACAAATTTGCATCCACGCTTTTGGGTTCAACTATTGCGCCAAAGTCTTTCCATTGGTTGCCATCCAGAGGTTCGGTATAGCCTTCGTTTTGGAAAAAGCCAATTAGATTTTCGCGCATTGTTTTTACCTCGGAAGCGTACAAAATATTGTACGCACAGTTGCGCGTTTCCTCTGCATCTGTGCGGTGATCGAGCAGGTATTCCTTTTGGTCGCCCGCTGAATAGATGTATTTCAAGTTGCCGTCATAGGCCATGTACATACCCCGTTGTCCGCGCTGAATCTGACCGTAAATCATTCGTTCACGCCCATTGCCGACGAGGTCGGCCATGTCCAGCCCGTCTAAATCTGCGTTGTGATCGGAAATACCTGCTGCGCCCAAAAATGTGGGGATCAGGTCCATCAATCCACACGGTGTTTCTTCTATTATACCGCGGGGAAAACGCTCGGGATATCGCACCAGCATGGGGACTCGGGCGGCTGCATCGAGAAAGCTGCGTTTGCCAAAACAGTTGTAATCCCCCAGTAGTTCACCGTGATCCGATGACCAGGCTATGAGGGTGTTGTCCAGTTCGCCCTGTTGTTCGAGTTCGTCAATGATTCGGCCCACGCTGTAGTCGATAAACGATATGCACGCCCAGTAATACCCGCGCATGACCTGCAACATGCGATTGTCCAATCCCGCATCGCGGTATTTGTATCGATTCTGATGGCGGTTGAAATGCGTCCACAGGTCTTCCATGTTATCGGGGCGTTTGGGAAAGGGCATCAAGGAACCGCGATAGAGTTTGTTCCAGGGCGTTGGCGGTGAAAAGGGCGGGTGAGGATGGATAAAACCCGACCAGAGGAAGAACGGTTTGGATGTGTCGCGGTTTTTCAGAAAGTCAATGCTGCGGTCTGCAACCCAGGCCGTTGGATGATGGCGTGCGGGCAGTTGTGAAATTTGCGGGATATAATACATTTCTCCTCTTGCGCCCATTGGGTCATGGACATAGTCAAAGCCATGGGCGTGTAGATATTGTAGATAATCCTTTGTATCAATTGTTCCCGAGATTTCTTCCTGTACATCTCGAGCGTGAAACCCACGCAATCCTCTTCGATCACCGGTAAAGTGCATTTTGCCCACGCCGTGACAGAGATACCCGTCCTGTGCGAGGAGGTCCATCAGCGATGGGCGGTCTGTCGGTTGTCGAAATCCATTGTCAAAGCACCCATTTTTGTGCGGATACTGTCCGGTGATAAGGGATGCACGCGCCGATACACAAACGGGCGATGGCGTGTATCCTCTGGTAAAATTCACTCCTTCATGGCACAATCGATCCATCACTGGTGTGCGAATATGCGGATTGCCAGCCGCGTGAACGGTGTCCCAGCGTTGCTGGTCGGTAAATACGAATAGAATATTGGGTTGTTTGGGCATTTTTCACTCCTTGGAGAATTTTACAATTGGCGCATTATTATATCTTGCACAGGCGGGGGATGCAAGATGAAAGTTGTGTTGTATGCGATGTGGCGTGCGCCGCTATTGTTCCTTTCTTGACAATTGGAAGACGCGTTTCTATATCTTAGTTATAGATTGATTTTTTAAATAAGGAGAATTTTATGTCCAGAATTATCTATCTCGCCAGTCCCTATGGTTTTTCGTCTCAACAAAAACAAAAACTTTTGCCCGAGTTTGTTCAGGTACTCGAGTCTCTCGGCGCAGAAGTGTGGGAACCCTTTGAACGCAATAATCAGATTGACAAGGCGCAGCCTGGATGGGCGTATCAAATTGGGCAGGCAGATGTGCGCGATGTCAAAGAATCAGATGCCATATTTGCCATTGTCAATGGTACGCCGCCCGATGAAGGTGTGATGGTTGAGCTGGGGATTGCCATTGCCTTGGGGAAAAAGACCTTTCTGTTTCGAGACGATTTTCGCCGCTGCACCGATTCAGAAGACTATGCGCTCAATCTTATGCTTTTTACTGGTCTGCCAGAACACGGCTGGGAAGATTATTATTACACCTCTTTGGATGAAGTTGCCGATCCAGATAAAGCTCTGGCGCGCTGGCTGAATGGAGAGATGGATTGACAGACCTGTTATTCCTGAGTATTATTTTAATGACAACCATCATTTTACCCAAACACAACAGGTTCAGGTATGGCCCTACAAACCGTTGCCACCATGACAGCCGATGAGCTTCTGGTGATGCCGCACAATGGCTATCGCTATGAACTCATAAAGGGAGAATTGCGCCAGATGGCTCCAGCGGGAAGTCAGCACGGACGAATTGCAGCGACAATCGGCATTCGACTTGGATCATTTGTCGAAAACAATGATCTTGGCATAACTTATGCCGCCGAAACCGGATTTATTATCGACACTGCGCCCGATACGGTGCGCGCGCCCGATGCGAGTTTTGTGTCGAAAGAACGTGCGGAAGCCATAGACGAAGAAGGGTTCTTTCCCGGTGCGCCCGACCTCGCCGTTGAAGTGATTTCTCCTAATGACCGCGCGTCCGAAGTGACGGAAAAAGCATTTGATTGGCTGCGGGCAGGTGCGAAGATGGTTATTGTTCTCGATCCCAAAACGAGCACGGCAACTGTCTATCGCGGTTTAGATGATGTTCGCATTTTCACAAAGGACGACGCAATTGACGGTGGCGATGTCGTGCCCGGGTGGCAATTGTCACTTGCAGATGTGTTCTAAAAAAAGGGGCGACCTTTTCTGGTTGCCCCTTTTTTGATACTTATATTATTGTGCATTACCGCGCAGCCTCTATGGCCTCGGCTTTCATCTTTTCTCTCTCCACATCATCCTGCCATCGCGCTTGAATATCTTCGCGCAAACGCCAGAGTGGATCAAAATAAAAGAAAAATGTATCGGGTTTTACTACGGGACTGATATAGACGGCGATCCCGGTCTCTCTGTTGTAATACTCATAAGAGTGCGCGTCTCGTTTTCCGCCACCGCCCAATGTATCTACAATAAATGTGGGCATGTTAAACCCGGATGTGGTACCGCGTATGGTTTTTTCAATGGCGAGGCCATCGTCGAGCGTTGTGCGCAGGTCTTCAACGCCGCGTACGAGGTCGTGGAAATATACGTAATAGGGTTGCACGTTTAAGTAGCTCAACCGCTTGACCAAGAGTTTCATCGTCTCGGTGCTGTTATTCACGCCGCTTTGGAGTACTGCCTGGTTGCGTATTGTTATTCCGCGCGACTGTAGCCGATTAAGCCCGTCCTGGGTAATGCCGGTAATTTCGGCGGGGTGATTAAAATGGGTGTGCAGAACGACTTCTTTGTGCATTTTGCGCCCGCGATCTACTACGCGCGTCAGCGCATCTACCCAGGCATCATCTGTGACGAGTTTTTGCGGCATGACCGCCGGGCCTTTGGTCGCAAAGCGGAATCGCCGTATGTGGTCAATATCCAACAGGCGATTGCCCAGTTCTTCGAGTTGATCGGCTTTGAGCTGATACATGTCGCCGCCGCTGACTACGACGTCTTCGACTTCGGGACGCGATTGAATATACCCAATCGCATTGTCCCATCGTTCGCGATTGACTCGCAGATTAACTTTTTCCACATCTTCTGTATTCAGTCCCACGGCATAGCTGCGGGTGCAAAATCGGCAATATACGGGACAGGTGTCCAATACGAGGAATAACACGCGGTCTGGATAGCGATGTGTCAATCCCTCAACGGGGGCATCTCCCAATTCATTGAGCGAATCGAGGTGCAATTCGGGGTGATCGCACTCTTGCTCGCATCTGAGAGACAAAAATTGTTTGCGAATTGGATCGCGATACGGGTCATCCCAGTTGATCAAGCTCAAAATATACGGCGAAATCCGCACACTCATGGGCGCGTGTTGCAGGCCCGCTGCGACTTCTTGATAAAAGTCATTGGATACCCGATCCTCGAGTACTCGCATCAATTTGCCCACGCTGGTTATTGAATGGCGCATCTGAAAGATGTGCGAGTGAAAGGTGTGCGCGTCTATGTCTGTAAAAGCGGGGATATGTCGCCAGAATTCGTCCCGACGCAACTCGCGATGCGCGAGGTCCTCGAGATCGACGGGCGGTTTTGTGCGAGGGGCATATACTTCTTCGATAACGTCCATCTTTCTGCCTTTTTAGTGAGATGCAAGGTGTGGTTACGCCTGTGTGCAAACTATTTATAATACACCCGCTATATATATCTGTCAAGTCTGGGCGCGGACAAAAACCTTGTCCGACCTGTTTGTTTATTTTACTTTAAAAACGCTATTGCCATCATTCTGAACGGAATTTTTTATGCCAAAACGCGCATTTGTTATCCTCATTTTGGGTTTTGCTGTTTTTGCAGCTTTTGTTGGGCTGAGGCTGCTCTCGGTGATTTATACCGATTATCTCTGGTTTTCATCACTCGATTTTCAAAACGCATTTATCACCATTATACGCACCAAAACCCTCGCCTTTTTCGCATTTGGAAGTGTTTTTGCACTGATCTGCGGTATCAGTATTGTCGCTGCTCGGCGCTATGGGCAGCCCACCCGCATCATGGCACTTGAGGTTATTATCGATGGCGATGTTCCCATACCGCCTGATCACTCTCTCCGACAGCGTTACGCTTGGATCGGCATTGTCGCGCTGTTGTCCTTTTTTATGGGTATTGCAGGCACTTCGGCCTGGTCAGTTGTTCTAAAGTACATCAATCCCACCTCTTTTGATCTGGCTGATCCCATATTTGGTCACGACATAGCATTTTATGTTTTCAGCCTGCCGCTGTACAATTTTCTGCAGGGTTGGCTCATTTCTGCAATTATTGTGACGGGGATTGCCTCGATTGTTTCCTATCATCAGGATAGAGCGGTTCGATACGATGACAAGCGCTGGATTACGACCCCACATGTGCTCGCACATGTCTCGATTCTCGCTGCTATCCTCGCTCTTTTACTCGCGTGGGGATATTGGCTCAAAAGATACGAGTTGCTCTATTCTTTTCGCAAAGAAGCTTTTTTTGGCGCGGGTTATACAGATCTCAATATCCAGATCTGGGCTTATTATCTGATGCTTTTGGGGCTGATTGTTCTCGCGGGGTTGCTCTTTTACAATGTGCGCGTTCGCACATGGAAGATTCCCGGATTTGGTTTGGCGGGCTATCTCGGTGCGCTCATTGTCGCGAGTTGGTTTATTCCTATTATTTTTGAATTGGTGGTTGTGCGACCCAATGAATTTGACAGAGAAAAGCCCTATATTCAACATGCCATTAGTTACACGCGCAAAGCATATCGTCTGGACAAGATCGAGGAGGTGCCTTTTCCCGGTGAATCTGATCTGACTGCGGACGATATTGCAAATAATCAGGCTACGATACAAAGTATTCCGCTGTGGGATCGCCGCCCGCTTATGGATACGTATTCGCAGATCCAGGAAATTCGATCCTATTACAAATTTCGAAGTGTCGATGTGGATCGCTATGATATTGACGGCACGTATCGACAAGTGATGTTGGCCGCACGTGAACTGGCGAGAAATCCGCGCGATTTACCAGGGGATACATGGGTCAATCGGCATCTTGTGTACACGCATGGATACGGTCTGGTCATGAGTCCGGCCAATGAGATTGCCGCCGAAGGATTGCCGGGATTTGTGCTGAAAGATATTCCGCCGGTTACATCGAATGGTATTGAGGTCGTTCGCCCCGAACTCTACTACGGGGAAGACATGCGCGAATATGTCATTGTTCGGACCAACACACCTGAGTTTGACTATCCCAAAGGCGATGAGAATATATACACGACTTATAAGGGTCGCGGAGGCGTGCCATTGGACGGATTTTTGACGCGCCTTTTATTTTCCATTCGCTTTGTCGATCCATTTATTCTTTTTACCGATGCGATAACGCCCCAAAGTCGCATTGTGTTTGACCGGCATATTGGCACTCGCTTTGGCGAAGATGCTCCGCGGCGGTTTGATAAAATTGCCCCGTTTCTCCGCTTTGACAGCGATCCCTATCTCGCCGTGGTTGAAGGCCGCCTGCTTTGGATACAGGATGCTTATACTATATCCAATATGTTTCCCTATTCGATGCCTTATGGGCGGCCCTATGTGCGAGAAATGAATTATATCCGCAATTCTGTCAAAGTAGTGCTCGACGCGTACAATGGGAGTGTCACTTTTTATGCCTGGGATACGAGTGACCCCCTGCTCAAGACCTATATGGCGATTTTCCCGCATCTGTTCAAGTCGGCCGATGAAATCAGTCCCGCACTTCGCGCACACCTGCGGTATCCGATAGATCTCTTTGATATTCAGGCGACGCTCTACAATACCTATCACATGACCACTCCGATTGTGTTCTACAACCGCGAAGATGTTTGGGAGATTCCCACAGAGTACTACGGGACAGTTGATCGCCCTATTCGCATGCGTCCGTATTATGTGATGGCGCGATTGCAGGGTGAAGACCGCGAAGAATATATTCTCATGCTGCCGGCTACGCCTTCCAATAAACCCAATATGATCGGCTGGATATTTGCGCGCTGTGACGGAAAAAATTACGGACGACTCGTGGTCTATAAATTGCCCAAGGAAACGCTCATTTACGGGCCGATGCTCATTGAACAACGCATCAATCAGGATACCGATATTTCCCGAGAAATTACTCTGTGGGATCAGCGCGGGTCAGATGTCATACGCGGCAATTTGCTGGTTATTCCCATCCGCAATTCGTTCATTTATGTCGAGCCGCTTTATCTGCGCGCATCCCAACATGGCATGCCAGAGCTCAAGCGCGTGCTCGCTATTCACGGTGACCGCCTCGCTATGGGCGAAGATCTCAACGATGCTCTCAACAGGGTTTTTGCCAAAACAACGGGCACGCGAGTTCGAGATACTGAAAATTTGCCAGAAGATCTCAAAGCACTCGCCCAGCAGGCATATCGGCAATTTGAAACGGCGCAAAAGCACTTGCAGGCGGGCGCGTTTTCCGATTATGGCCAAAGCGTTGAGGCATTGCGCCAAACTCTTCGGCGCATGAATGAAAATGAATAAACAGGTCTCAAAGTGGGCTGGATTGCTCACTGAACAGCGCAATTCCAATAGCACCCATATTGACCGGTGTTCGACAGTGGATGCACTGCGCCTTATCAATACCGAAGATCAAAAAGTAGCGCGTGCTGTTGAAGCTGTGATAGATGATATTGCTAGGGCTGTCGATCTCGTGGTATCGGCGTTTCAAAAGGGTGGTCGTCTCTTTTATGTTGGTGCTGGAACCAGCGGTCGTCTCGGCGTTCTCGATGCGTCTGAATGCCCACCGACCTACGGTGTGTCACCCGATCTCGTTCAGGGTGTTATCGCGGGCGGTATTCCCGCTTTGACGCGTTCACAAGAAGGTGCAGAAGACCATCCAGAAGACGGAAAAGCAGCACTTAAAGATCGCGGTTGCACATCCGATGATGTTGTTATGGGCATTGCGGCGAGTGGGGTGACGCCTTTTGTGCTCGGTGCGCTCGAATACGCGCGATGTATTGGCGCAAAGACTTTGTTTTTTACATGCAATCCAGATGTCGCAAAAAAGATGCGCGCAGATGTCGCGATTGTTCCTGTAGTGGGGCCAGAAGTCATTGCCGGATCGACGCGCATGAAAGCGGGTACGGCAACCAAACTGGTGCTCAATATGATTACTACAACGGCCATGATCCGCCTGGGCAAAGTCTATGAAAATCTGATGGTTGATCTCACGCCGACCTGCGAGAAACTCATAGACCGCGCCGAGCGCATTTTGGAGATCGTATCTGATCTGACTCCTGAAGAAAGTCGCCGGGCACTCGACAACGCACAGGGCGATCTCAAAACGGCGATTGTCATGATAAAACGGGCTGTCTCTATAAAAACAGCCCGTGAATTACTGCGGCAAAACGACGGTGTTATCAATAAGGTTCTGGCGGATTAAGCTTTGTTGTGTTCCCCTTGATAGAATGTTTTTACCAGTCCGTTGAGAAAGTCTTTGGGCTGGCGCACGGCTTCTGCGGTAATGACGTAAGATTGGTGACCCAATAGCTTTAGCCCGTGTCCGTAATCATCGAATAAATCCGGACACACTTCGTCAACTGTGCGATGTTCTTTTGCGGCTTTTTCGGCAAGTGCGCCCAGTGCTTCATCGTCAAAAGTAAGCGCGATACCATAGGCGTCCTGGAATCGCTTGACAAACGCGCTCGTGCCCCGCAAGACCAGCAACTGCTGAAGCGCGTGTTCGGGGTCTTCAATCACATTTTTCGTGACGTGAAACGAATCGATGTTTGTCGATGGCAATGATTTTTCAAATTTTAGCAACGCGCGTTCACATACGCTGACCAGGCTTCGCGCGCCGGTTTGTTCCAGGGCGGCTTGTTCGGCCAATAGCCTGAGCGCGTCGTCATCAAAAGTTAGATCAATGCCGTAGGCTTTGAAGTCGCGTTTTTTGCCCAGAATTACCGAACTGGTCTGGCTCTGCAAAATCGCGTAGAGATCGTCCACGCTCAAGGGCGTTAAAATTGCTGTTACGGGTAGCCGCCCCACAAACTCAGATTCAAAACCGTATTCGATCATGTCTTCTGTTTTGGCGTATTGCAAAAGTTCTGTGTGGTTCTGTTCGTGAGACGTGTCGCGCCCCGATTGAAACCCGACTTTGCCCAGATTGAGACGCTTTCGCACGATGTCATCGAGACCGCTAAATGCACCGCTTACGATAAATAGGATGTTGCGCGTGTTAATTTTTTGACGCTCTACTTTGCCGCTGCGCTGAAATTGCATCATGGATTCCATCTGCGATGTGAGGTCGTGCGGTGCTTTGAGATCGACATCGGTTTCTTCCATGAGCTTGAGCAAGTTGCGCTGAACGCCCGTGCGCGATACGTCTGGTCCGACCAGATTTGAGGCCGATGCGATTTTGTCTATTTCGTCGATGTACACGATGCCGTATTGCGCCATTTCAATGCTGCCATTGGCTTCACGCACGAGTTCTCGAATCAGGTCTTCGACATCGCCGCCCACATATCCCGTTTCGCTGAATTTTGTCGCATCGCCTTTGACAAATGGCACACCAATGCGTTGTGCAATCAACTTAATCAAATACGTTTTGCCCACGCCCGTAGGCCCAATCAGGAGAATATTGTTTTTGATGTGTCCTACATTTTTGCGCGAAAAATCCGGGTCTTCGCGGTCGAGTTTCATGCGATTGTAGTGCGTACATATCTTGGTGGCTAATACTTCTTTTGCTTCGGACTGCTGCACCACATATTCGTTTAAATAAGCCTCCAGTTCTTCGGGTTTGAGGTCAAAATCTATGGTTTGTTCTGCGGGTTCTTCCACGCGGGGACCTTCCTGTATTCCGTCGGCTTCCCCCTGCGGAAAGACGACCTGATTCCCGTATTTTTCTTCGAGGAAGTTTTTGAGATCTTTTTGCAATTCCGCAGGAGAAAAAGGTTTTTTTTCAGACATAAAAAAACTCCAGAGTCAAGGGGCTGGGGACTGGAGATAAGCTCTCAGTCCATCCAGATTAGTAATACTGAAAGTGTCTAAACAATACCAATACTACTTCTGACTGTCAAGTTATCATGAGACACAGTTATGAATCTCAGTCCACTAACACTTCGCAGATTATGCGATGAATTGCGGCCTCAGATTGACCACCGTCTGATCCGCGATGTGTTCCTCGTTGGTCGGCACGATCTGTTTTTGCATCTGGGCGATGCCGGGCATCTCTTGCTTTCCGCACATCCGGGTCGAAGTTGTCTGATGCTGACCCAACCGCCCATCGAGGCCCAGCGCGTACGCATCCCCTGGGCAGATCGCTATTTGCGCGGTGCGGGTATTATTGGCATTGAACATGTTCCCCACGAACGCATTGTGCATCTCTTGGTTCGCAAGCGCGACCGCATTGGCACAACTACTGATTCCCGCATTATATGCGAATTGATCAACAGGTATGCCAATGTTGTTCTCGTCGATATGGGAACGAACCGGATCCTGGGAGCGCTCAGGTCTGTTCGCGCGCGCCAGAACCGCGTGCGGGAAATATCCCCGGGAAAGTTCTATCAGCCGCCGCCAGCGCTTGACCGCATGCCGCCGGAAAGCGCGAAGCTCTCCTTTTTGGTCGATATTCCCGAAGATACGCGCGCAGACGCGCTTGTACAACATGTTGCGGGGCTTGATCTTTTATCTGCACGCGAATTGCTTCATATTGCCGGTTTTGGGGAAAAATGCCCGCTTTCCACCAGCGATATCGCAAATTTTACAGAGATGATTCGCACGTTTTTTGCGAATCCGCCATTTTGTGACGGAGGCCTGCGGGTGCGCGAAGGGGATAATCGCAACGCGGTTTGTGCGCTTGATATTCGGCATACGCAGATAGAACAAGCGTATCGTACGCTCAGCGACGCTATATCGGATGTTGTGGCGTGCGAAGTCGAGTCTGAGGCTCTTAAAGGGCGGCAAAAAAATATCGAGAAGGATCTGAAAAATCGCCTGACTGTCTGCGAGCGAAAAATTGGGCGTATCCGCGCAGATATCGACGATGCGGCCAATGCAGATCTGTATGAAAAGATGGGGAATGTGCTGATGTGTCACATCGCGCAGGTTCCTCCGAATGTCGATACCATCACGCTACCCGATGTGTTTGATCCGTCTGGGGAAGATATGGTGATTCCTCTCAATCCGCGGCGCACGGCTTCGGAAAATGCCAGCGCGTACCTCAAGCGGGCGCAGAAAGCGAGAAAAGGCACCCCCATTCTCGCCAAACGTCTCGTGGGCGCGCAGAGGGAGAGGGATGAAATTCTGCATTATACAGATCGCCTCAATACTGTCCGTTCGGAAGCTGAGTTCGACGAGATACGGCGGGAACTGGAAGATGCGCGCCTGATCAAAGCTCCTAAAAAGAGGCCGCGAGTCAGGTCTAAACGCCAGAGTGGTGATATTCATCCCAGACGGTATCGCACACGGGATGGTTGGCGCGTGCTGGTGGGGCGAAATAATACGGAAAACGATAGGCTTACCAAAAGCTCGGGTCGCGACGATTTCTTTTTGCACGTTCACGGATGCCCGGGGTCCCATGTGATTCTCAAACGCGATGGCAGAGCGGACCGGCCTTCTCAAAACACACTTAAAGAAGCGGCCAGTCTGGCGGCTTACTGGAGCAAAGCGCGGGGTGCCAAAAGCGTGCCGGTCAATTATACAGAGGTTCGCTATGTGCGAAAGCCGCGCGGGGCACCGCCGGGCCTGGTCACGATTCGGAACGAAAAAACTCTGATGGTTTCACCTCGTGAACTCAAGCGCGAGGATGAGTATTCGTAAATTTTTACATCTTTTGAAGGGAGATATTGTGGCGCGAAAGAGGGTGTTGATTACAGGTGCAGCAGGGCGAATTGGCGTGGTTCTCACAGATGGTTTGTACGAGCGGTATCAGTTGAGAGTGCTTTACAACCGCACAATTTTAGATCAGAAGTACGACGAGGAAGTGATGGTGGGAAATATCACGGATCTGGAGAAGATGGAAGAGGCTGTGGATGGAATGGATGCGGTGGTTCACATGGCGGGCAATCCGTCGGGTGGGGCGACGTTTGAAGAAACCGTGGAGGCAAATATTATCGGTACCTATAATATTTACGAGGCGTGCAAGCGCAAGGGGGTGAAGCGGGTGATTTTTGCCAGTACAAATCACGTTACTGGCATGTACGAGAAGAAGGGCCCGATTTATACGACCTGGGAAATGCCCGTGCGTCCCGATAGTTATTACGGCGCGAGCAAAGCGTATGGCGAAGCGTTGGGACGGTATTACGTCGATGCGTATGGCCTGTCTGTGATTTGCCATCGCATTGGGTCTTTTCAGCCCGTTTCTTCTGTTCAGAATCGAGGCAGTGACCGCATTTTGTCGTCCTGGTTGAGTTATAAAGATACGGTGCAACTGACCTGGCGGAGTATTGAGGCTCCGGAGAAAATTGATTTTGCGATTTATTACGGCATTTCGGGTAATACGCGAGCGTATTGGGATATTCAGAATGCGCGCGAAGAGATCGGGTATAATCCCGTGGATAATGCTGAAGATTATGTTTAGTGGGGAATGCGAAAAACCGCCGATTGCTGAGACGCAATCGGCGGTTTTTTTTATGCGAGGTCGTGCATGCGTTTGGCAGATGTTATGGTGTTGTACAGGAGCATGGTGATGGTCATGGGACCAACGCCGCCCGGGACGGGTGTGATGGCGCGCGCTTTTTTTCTGATGGCTGTGTAATCGACATCGCCAACGAGGCGATAACCTGTTTTTTTAGATTTGTCGGGTACGCGGTTGACGCCGATGTCGATGACGACTGCGCCGTCTTGCACCATATCGGCAGTAATGGTGTTGGGATGTCCTGTCACCACGATGAGGATATCCGCCTGACGGGTGAAGTGCCCGAGGTCGCGCGTGCCAGTATGGCATAAGGTGACGGTGGCATTTGTGGTTTTTTGCGAGAGGATATTGGCGAGGGGACGGCCCACTAGGGTGCTGCGCCCCACGATGACGACGTGTTTGCCCGCGACTTCGAAGTTGCCGCGTTTGAGGATTTGTTGTACGCCGTGAGGTGTGCAGGGTAAAAAGCTTTCTTCGCCGCGCATGAGACGCCCCAGGTTGACCGGATGGAGACCATCTACATCTTTGTCGGGTGAGATGCTGTTGAGGGCGGTTTGTTCGTCAAAGCCTTCGGGTAGGGGAAGTTGAACGAGGATGCCGTGAATGGTGGGGTCGTCGTTGAGTTGTTCAATGGTGTCGAGAAGGTCGGATTCGGGCTGGTCGGCTGTCAGGATGTGTTCAATAGAATATATGCCGATGTCTGCACAGGCTTTGCGTTTGCCTTTGATGTAGGATATGGATGCCGGATCGTCGCCGACGAGTACGACCGCGAGGCCGGGGGTGCGGTTGTGCTCCGCTTTGAGGTTCTTGACTTCTTCGGCCATTTCAGCACGCATGGTTTTGGACAGGTCTATGCCGTTTATGATTTTTGCCATGGTCGCTTTCTCCCATGTGAATGCCCAAAATAAAAATACGCCCGGGCGATGTGATTGTTTTTAGCCCAGGCGGTCGGCATGTGATATGGTCCAGTGCTTCCTCGTGGTTATTTCCACTTTTCCGCCAGTTACACTGGAATTTCTGTAAATTTAAGGGATTTGGGCAGATAATCCAAATTTTTTTTGGGGTTACCAGCCCGTATTTTTTAAAGGGAAATTGGGTGCTCGAAGTCTCTTTCCATTGTTTCGGGGAGTTGATAGGCGTTGCCTTTTTTGTCGCAGAAGTAAAGGCAGGATTTGGATGCATGTCGCGCATTGCCATCGGCCCACAGGGCGTAGAAGTCGGGATGGGCATTGACTGGGCTTCGGGCATAGGTGTGGTTGCGGGTGCTGTTTTGCGTGAGTTGTACGATGCGCTTCCACGTTTGTTCACCGCGTTCCCACATCGCCATTTCCCCGCCGGGATTGTAGGGTTGTGGTCCGGTTTCGGTGGGGGCGATGACGCGCCAGGTGCCGTCGGTTTCGAGGTAGAGGGAGCCCATGTCGTAGTTGCTGTCGGATGTGGTGATGGGGTGGGCGTGCCATTCACTTCCCGTCCATTGCAATAGGGTCCAGGTGCGCGGGTCATTTTCCGGTCCCGATTCATAACCTTTGCTGGTGATGACGAGGATGACGGGATTTCCCTGTGGGTCGAGGCGAATGTCTTTGAGATAGACTTTTAGTCCTTCGGCTTCGTAATCGCGCACGAGGGCGTTGTTGTGTGGGGTTGTAAGCGGAATTTCAATGGGTTCCCCGGCTGCATTTTGCCAGGTTTGTCCAAAGTCGGGGGTTTCGAGGTAGTAGAGGTTGGTGCGCCAGTTGAGGCCGTGAGGTGCGGGGTGGTAGTTAAAGGCTGTGACGGCTTTGCGGTTGGAACATATACTGATTTGATAATGTCCTTTTTCAATGGCGGCCAGGCGCGTCCATTCAGACCATTTGACGCCGTTGGGGCTGGTCATGAAGAAGAGGGTGCGGTCGGCCGGGTCTTTGTAGCGGGTGACAAAGTTGATGAAGCCGCGGTCTGGTAAGTGCCAGGCTTGCATGTAGGAGAAGTTGTCCATGGGGCGTTCTTCACCATTGAGGCGATAGGTCGCGTCAATTTGTTCAAATTCATCGATGTCGTAGGGTTTTGCGCTTCGGTGGATATACGAGGGGCGCGATAAGCCGTGTGCGGTTGAGAAGATCCAGATATAGCCGTTGTCGTCTATGGATATGACGGGATTGTCGTGGGCATCGGCTGTGTTTTTGTCGAGGAGGATGGTCGGCCGGGGTACTTGTCGAGTTTTGTGGTCGAAGTAGGAGATCATGTGCAGGAGAAAACCGCTGCGATTGCGTGCGAAAGCGCGGTCGCCATTGAGGTCTTGTTCGGTGTGTTTGAGATGTGCATCAACAGGTGTGCCGCCGTAACAGAAGAAGGTTTTTTCGACTTCGGGACGGTACACGGCAAAGGGACGGTGTTTGGCACAGTACGTGCCCAATCCACCGCTGTATTTGTACACGTATTCATCGCCCGATGGCTGATTGTAATACCATATCCCGCGATAGCCCGTGTCTTTTTGGTTTAAGGTGAGGGTCATGTTTTCTCCTGTGGATGAAATTTGAAGATGCTAAAAGAAATGGAAAAAGGAAATTCGCGTCAAGTTTCTTGACAAAGTTTGGTTTCATGAGTTCATTCACACAGTGAAATGTAGCGTGCAAAACCCAGTTCCTTAGAAAGGATTATTATGTCGAATCCCACGATTGATGTGCTGATGTCGCACAGGAGTATTCGGAGGTTTGAAGATCGAGCGTTGCCCGATGGGGTGTTGGAGACGCTGATTCGGTGCGGGCAGCAGGCGAGTACGTCGAGCAATTTGCAGGCTTATACGGTGATTCATGTGGCTGATCCCGAACGGAAGAAGAAGTTGGCCGAGTTGTGTGCCGATCAGGTGCAGATTCATCAGAGTGCGGCTTTTTTGGCTTTTTGTGCGGATTTGCACCGGGATCGGATGGCGAATCAGATGCACGGGGTTGAGCGGTTTGATGGGGATTATGTCGAGGCGTTGATGATTGCGACGGTGGATGTCGCGCTGATGATGCAGAATGTGGCTATTGCGGCGGAGTCCATGGGTTTGGGCATTTGTATGATTGGGGCAATGCGAAATAATCCAAAGGCCGTGGGTGAATTGCTCGGTTTGCCGCCTTATGTTGCGGCTGTGTCGGGTTTTTGTATTGGGTATCCGGCGCAGGAGCCAGAGGTGAAACCGCGTTTGCCCGTCGATGCGGTGTTGCATCGGGAGCGTTATCTGGACGATGAGACGCATTGCGCGATTATGAAGGATTACGATCAGAAGATGGTGGAATTTTATGCGTCACAGGGGATGCACGAAGGAGACCAACGCTGGACGACGGTGGTGGGTGGGCGCACCGGGCAATTCCATGTGCGTGAGGAATTGGACGAGTTTCTGACAGCGCAGGGGTTTAAGTTGAGGAGGTGAGGGATGGGGCTGTTTGTATTTTCTTTGCTGATTCCCTTATATTAGTGTATAAATTCTACAACTCGAATGTTGTTCTCCACAATTTCGTAAAAAATAGAGCATATATTTTGCCAGTAATAATTACTGGCATAGAAGTTTCAGTATCATTTTTCAAAACTGGAGATAGCAATTGATGAATGAGTCGCTGAAGAAATTTCAGGATCTCTTGCGCGAGTTGTTCCAGTTCGATTGCTCTGATCTGGACTTTGGCATCTACCGCATTATGAATCACAAACGGGATGTAATTGAGCAGTTTATTGCGGAGGATTTGCCGAATGCCATAGCGGACGAACTGGATAGCGGTGCGTTGGTCGAACAGTCGCTTGCTACGGAAGAATTGAAGGAAGTTGCCGATCAGATCAGGAATGATTTGGACAAGGATGCCATTGATGCCGATGGCAACCTCGTTATGTTTCAGGAGTCCGAGATTGGCAGGAGGTACCTGAACCTCCAGTCCAGGGCCGCTGGTAGTCGTGGTCGCGACGCTCTCGAAGTTGCGATTTTTAATCATCTATACGCATTCTTTAGCCGCTATTATCAAGAAGGCGATTTCATCTCTAAGCGGCGCTACTCTAAGAATCAGCGGTACGCCATTCCCTATAATGGTGAAGAAGTTTATCTATACTGGGCTAACAGCGATCAGTACTACGTCAAGACCGCTGAGTACTTCCACGATTATACATACGAAGCACCCAATGGCATAACAGTGCATTTCAAGGTGCAAGCCGCAAATGTCGAGCAGGACAATGTGAAGGGCGACAAGCGGTTTTTCTTGCCGTGCATTGAGGCGATTACCTATGACCAGAAGGCCAACCGGCTTGAAATTCCCTTTGAGTACCGGCCCTTGACTACACAAGAGGAAATCACCTACGGCAAGAGGAATCAGCAGGAAACGATTCTCACCCAGGCCCTGACGGAGATTCCCGAGAAAATAAAAAAAATGCAAGAACCATTGGCTGCACTGAGGGCTGAAAAATCTCAGAATAGTGATGGCGAGCCAATCACCCTCCTCGAACACCACCTGCGTCAGTACACCCGACGCAACACATCTGACTACTTTATTCACAAAGACTTGAAAGGCTTTCTCTCTCGCGAGTTGGACTTCTATCTGAAGAACGAGGTGCTGAGTCTGGGCGAAATGGAAGCCGCTGGCGAGGATCGCGCCGAGGGCTGGTTTCAAATGATGCGAGTCATCAAGTCCGTCGGCGGTCAGATCATAGACTTCCTCAACCAGATTGAAAATTTCCAGAAGATGCTTTGGGAAAAGCGTAAGTTTGTCACTGAGACGCAGTATTGCATTACCATTGGCAACATTGACGAGGATTTTCACGAAGATATTGCTGGCTGCGAGGCTCAGTGGGATGAGTGGAAAGAGCTATTTGGCATTGACGAAGATCAAACCGATCTGTTCACCTCAGGCAAGGACAAGATAGGTAAGCGCGTCGAGTTCTTAAAGGCGCGTCCGACGCTCGTGCTCGATACCGTACATTTTGAACGCAACTTCATTGACAGGTTGCTTGCCAGTTTTGACGATTTAGACGAGATGATAGATGGGACATTGATACATAGCGAGAATTGGCAGGCTTTGAATCTTTTACAAGAAAGCTACCAAGAGCAGGTAAAGTGTATCTGCATCGACCCGCCATACAACACTGGTAGCGACGACTTTCTTTATAAGGATAAATATAAAGATTCTAGCTGGATGTGTCAGCAGCACCAGACACTTTCCATTTCGGAAGCTCTTCTTAAGGATACCGGCTCCGTGTTCACCTTTTGCGACGAAAACGAAATGCACAGCTATGCTCCACTATTGCGAGAGGTCTATGGAGCATCGAACCTCGTCGAGACAATTATCTGGAATAAACGGGTACCAAAGAACGATAAAGGGATCGGCAATATTCACGACTTTATTTTTTTAATTTGTCGTGATTTTCTGAAACGGAGATCACTGAATCAGTCCTACAACATGCGAAAGGACGGGCTTGAGGATATCTATGAACTTGTTGATCGCTGCAAATTACAGGACAGGTCGTTAGAAGATACTCAGAAGGAGTTAAAGAAATTCTATGATAGACAAGGCTATGATCGGGGCATTACGCTCTATTGCGAACTGGATCTTACTTTCAAAATCTGGGGGAAGATAAACATGTCTTGGCCAAGTCCCAAGACAGAGGGTCCACGATACGAGGTGATCAATCCTGTGACAGATAAGCCTGTACCGATTCCGAAGAAAGGCTGGCGCTGGACGGAAGAGACATATCGCGATGCTGAAAAGCAGGGACCGACTTATAATCTACCAGACGGTAGCATGATGAAGGGGCGCATATGGTACGCGGCTACGGAGACCACACAGCCGAGTTCGATTACATATCTCGAAGAAGTGGAGACATTTCTGTTGCGGTCGATTCTAAGCGTCAAGAGTGATGGTAGTTTGGCACTCGAAAACATGGGACTCGGCGGGATGATTGATTATCCAAAGCCAGCATCTCTAATTGAGCGCCTACTATTTGCCATTGGAGACACACACGGTGTAGTGCTTGATTACTTCGCTGGCTCTGGTACGACCGGCCACGCCGTCATCAATCTTAACCGCGAGGATGGTGGGCAACGCAAGTTTATTCTCGTCGAAATGGGCGAATATTTCGACACCGTTCTGTTACCTCGCATCAAGAAAGTCACTTTCACACCCGAATGGAAAGAAGGCAAGCCCAAGTGCATGGCAACGCCGGAAGAAGCAGAGCGCAGTCCGCGTATAGTCAAGTATATGCGTCTGGAATCCTACGAAGACGCACTGAACAATATCGCGTTCGGTGAGGCGTCCAATCAGATGGCCTTGGAGTTCGACGACTACCTGCTCAAGTACATGATAAAATGGGAAACGCGGGCAAGTGAAACGCTGTTGAATGTAGAGAAACTATCCCGTCCATTTTGCTACAAGATGCATATTCGCGCCGATGGCCAGACCTACGAAAAGGTGGCGGATATTCCTGAGACCTTCAACTATCTGATGGGTTTGCACATTGAAACAAGGCGAGTGTACGATGACGATGGACGGTACTATCTGGTCTATCGCGGGCAGACGCGAGAAGGACGAAGGATGGCGGTTATCTGGCGTGAGACCGAGGGCTGGCAGAAGTCAGACTTTGAGCGGGACAAGGACTTCGTGGCCGAGCAGAAGTTTAGCGATGGTGTGGATGAGATTTTTGTCAACGGCGATTCGTTCATCCGAGAAGCGAAGGCCCTGGAACCCATGTTCAAAGCACGGATGTTTGCTGAGGCGGGGGTATAAATGGCACGCGAAGACAAAAAGGCCCGAAGTTGGAAATTTTGGAAGAGATGGATAGGCACGGCGCAGGAAAGGGACGAAGAATTACAGGAACATACCAGGAGCAATGTCAATTCTTCGACTGATTTAGCACCCAACACTTCAACTGACTCAGTGCCCAGCGTTTCGACTGGCTCAACGATCATTGAAGAAATTGATCGGTTGAAAGAGGAGTTGGACACATTGCGGCCATTGCCTTCTGATATCCTCGCAAGGGTAGAACAAAAGCTCCGAATTGAGTCAAACTACCACTCCAATGCCATAGAAGGCAATAGTCTGACGCTCGGAGAAACAAGAAGTTTGATTCTTCATGGGGTTACTGTTCATGGAAAGCCCCTGCGCGACTATCTGGATATTAAGGGGCATGATGAAGCGGTAAAGGCAATGGAGGATGCGGTTAAGAGAAACGAATTACTCAATGAGGTCTTTATTCGGAATCTCCATAAAGTGTTGCTGAAGGAGCCTTATGAAAATGATGCGATAACGCCAGATGGACAGCCGGTGAAACGGCGTATTGCTATCGGAGAATATAAGACACAGCCCAACAATGTGCGAACTTCTACGGGAGAGATTTATTATTTTACACCGCCAGAACAGGTGAAATCGGCGATGGGCGATCTCATAGATTGGTACAGAAGACAAGAAGATGAGGGCGAGCATCCGATTATTATAGCCGCTACATTTCACTACCGATTTATCCGTATTCATCCTTTTGATGATGGTAATGGTCGCATGGCGAGGCTTTTGATGAATATGATTTTGATCAAGCACGGGTACACGGTGGCTGTAGTCCCGATTGAGGAGAGAGAGCAATATATCGGAATACTGGAGCAAGCTGATAAGACCGAAGATTTAGCCGAGTTTATCACCTACATTGCACATTGTTGCGAATATACCCTGAATCTACATCTAAAAGCCACTCGGGGAGAGGATATTGAAGATGTGGAGGATATAGATAAAGAGATCGCGATCTTCAAACGTTCTTTGGAAAAGGGCACGGGTGAGATAATGAATGCGAGAGAGTATGCGGACAAGGTGTTGTATCCGTTATTTTTTTATTGTGAAGAGAAGCTCGAACAGTTTTCAGACGTGTTTGGAGATGTTCATACATTTAGTAGAAGTTCTTCTGTGAGAGAGACTAACAACCAAATTTCTAATTTTTCCTTAGAAAAAAAAAATAAGAGTGACACTTGGCCGGAAAACGCGGTTTCTATTTCTACCGGCTTCACATTTGAGTTATGGGATTTTCAAGGAAAAAAAAGTGACAATTTTGGTATAAAAATTAATAATGAAATGGACTCGAATAGTTGTGTATGGGAATTTTATTCACCGCAGCTTGATTATAAGAAAGAATATACGGGGCAAGATCTGAAGGTGCTCAAAAAGATGTTTAACGAAATGATGCGGGTTATGATGAAAAAGCTATCGGAGAAATCAAATGATCAAGAAGCCGAGAGATAACGATACTAAAAGTGCATAATGTAAATGGGCTGGTGTTCAAGTAGCGAATATTTGTGGAGATAGATGCATGAGTGCGAGAATCAAGATCCTACTTCAAAGGGAACTTGGCTCCCCAACAAGGTCTGGAAGACTATTTATCAGGAGGGACCGATAAAATGAGAATCGAACCTGAAATCGCTGGTGTCTCAGTTGTCTTGATTGGTAATTTCAATCCTTCGATTTTTACGCCTGCGTGGTTCGGATGGCATGGGCTTATTTCTGAAAAGATGGTCGATACTGCAAATACGAAAATTGTTCATCCTCAAATTTCAGACTTCAATGTGGATTGGCTCCATATACAAGTCGTTCCTGAACGTTTCCTAATCAACACGACTCAGGCTCCCTATGTTCGCGTACAGGATCTGGCTGTCCGTATCTTCCGAGAGCACTTGTCCCATACACCTCTTAATACCATGGGGATCAACCGGGAAGTGCATTTTTTAGTGGAGAGCTTTGATGAGCGAGATCAACTCGGCAGATTGCTTGCGCCTACTGACCCTTGGGGAGAGTGGGGTAAGAAACTTGAACCTGACGGATCTCATGGTGGTGTAACTTCTATTACCATGAGACAGGTTGACCCAGAGGGCAGACCGCCGGGCGGACAAATAAACGTGACCGTGGAACCATCTAACCGGATCGGTCAAGGCCATCGCGGTGTTTACATTGGGGTCAATGACCACTATACTATTGAGAACGTAGAGAGCCAGATGGCAACCAGTGAAATCGTTATGTTGCTGGAGGAGAATTTTGACGAATCTCTGCGGCGTGCGGATCAAATTATTGATCATATTATGTCATTAACAAGGAGATAAAGATGTCAGAGACTGCATTCGCTATCGCGGATAATAGCTTTCAGAATTCATCAGTCATCAACGAAAATTCGAGCACACCTAACAATCCTGACCAATTGTTGCTTCAGGACGGATATGCAGACTGGATCTCGGCTACACTACAACAGCGCCGAGATTCGTCAATGCGCGGTACTGAGATTGTAGAGACTGCCTTGGAGCACCTCCCGACATCAACTGAAATTGATTCTGATATTGGCTCGGTCATTGACTTCCCTGACTTGGATCAAGGTTTACAAACTTTGCCCCGGATAACTTTTCATGCGCTTCAAGAGTGGGAAGGGTATGTCATAGAAATAGGAGAGGATGACTTCACAGTGCGGCTTTTAGACCTGACCGCAGGGGCCTTGCATGAGGAGGAAGAGGCTGTCATTCCTCTCTCCGAGATCTCAGAAGACGATCTCAAGCGTTTGCGCCTCGGTAGCGTTTTTCGGTGGGTCATCGGGTACGAACGTTCTGCAAGTGGAACTAAGCGACGTGTCTCACAGATCGTTTTTCGTGACCTTCCTGCCATGACAAAGCAGGATATATCCGAGGGGGAGGAATGGGCGAAGAAGGTCTCTCAGTTGTGGGAGGACTGACTGCGATTAGAGTTCCACCTGAACATAATGTAATGGAAGTAACGGTTATAGGTCCCGGTTATGGAGAATGCATACTCCTTCATATCGGAAAAGGAAGCTGGATAATTGTCGATTCATGCCTTAATTCGAAGGCTCTTCCAGCAGCGTTGAAATACTTCCAGGACCTGGGATTAAATCCTGCTGAAGTGGTTCGACTTATCGTGGCGACCCACTGGCATGATGACCATATACGCGGCATGGGAGAGTTGGTCGAGGTCTGCGACAACGCGGCTTTCTGCTGTGCAAGTGCCCTTCGTGCGCGGGAATTTCTCACAGCGGTAGGGGCTCTGGCTAATCGCCCTATGTCCAGGGGAGGCTCTGGAATGCAGGAGCTTCACAAAGTCCTGTCATTACTTTTAGAGCGATCTTCTGAGCCTGTATTCGCCATAGCCAATCGTAGAATCTTTAATTGGGGTGGTTGCGAGGTGTGGGCACTTTCACCTTTTGATAAGGAATTTGACGCGTTCTTACGGGAAATCGGTCTTCTTCTGCCACAGGAACGTGAAACAAAAAGGCGTACTCTTTCTACCTTGACCCCTAACAAAATTGCGGTTGTTCTATTAATCAAGATTGGCAATACGGCGGTTCTCCTTGGTTCCGATCTTGAGAGGCGTGGCTGGTTGGAGATACTTGATGCCTCCGAACGGCCGAGTTGCAAAGCCTCGTTTTTCAAAGTTCCGCATCATGGTTCTCAAAACGCACATGAGGATCGCGTGTGGAATGAGATGTTGCACAGTGACCCGATCGCGGCACTTACCCCATGGCGAAGAGGTGGAAGGAGTTTACCGACGGAGAGTGACGTAAAACGTATTCTCTCGTTTACCCGAAAAGCTTACGCGACAGCACAACGCGACATTTCCAGTCACAAACCCGCTCGGAACAGGAATAGAACGGTAGTAAAGACTATTCGAGAAGTTAGCAAAAGAATCAATCGCATAGTCCAGCCTCCCGGAATGATCCGTCTGCGCAGGGAGTTTGGTTCACAAACCGATTGGAATATTGAAACATTTGGATCGGCATGTCAATTGGCGGATTATTGGAGCTAAAGAAAATTTTGAGGCTTTAAAAAAAATAATATATTTGCGAGGACAGAATGATTAGCCACCGCTTATTGGTCAACTTGAAGCACTCGTTGGAGAAGGGTTGTAACTGATGCAGCGAGCGCGAAATAGCAATCTGGAACATAGACTCATTCTGCTATCGTGGCTTAATGATCAGTTCGGGTATGAGCACAATCGTGACCTGCTCGCGGATATTAAAGACTCTGCCGAAGGATTTGATGCTGAAGGTTGCAGCTATATCTATCATCGTTTAATAGCACGCGGTGACGCGGTGAAGATTTCGCCGGATAATCTGCGTCGGTACGACGAGAATATCTGCCAACATTTGCATGCCATGAATGCCCGCAGGTCTGAACCGATCGTGCTGCGGTATTTCCAGTATCTGGCAGTGCTGTACACTGAAGTATTCCTTGATAGGTATTTCAACCACCGCGAAGAAACACTGCGCTCGTTGAACTACTTTGTAGAGACACACGTTGCTGAATCACAAGATGCTAAATTCTCGGCGTCCGACCTGAAAAAGTTGGCTTTTTGGATGGCGACCGGCAGCGGCAAAACACTCATCATGCATATCAACTACCGGCAATTCCTTCACTACAATAATCTGCCTCTGGACAATATACTGCTGATCACACCGAATGAGGGGTTGAGCGAGCAACATCTCGATGAAATGGCGGCTTCGAATGTCCCGTGCCAACGCTTTGAACTGAACGAGAGTGGCTTACTAACGACCACAAAAGATGTGGTGAGGGTCATTGAGATTACCAAGCTGGTGGAGCAAAAGCGTGGAGGTGGGGTGAGCGTGCCAGTGGAAGCATTTGAGGGCAATAATCTGATCTTCGTAGATGAGGGGCACAAAGGTTCGGGGGGCGAGGCGTGGCGGTATTTCCGCGACACACTGGGAGAGACTGGTTTTACGTTTGAATACAGTGCCACGTTTGGACAAGCTCTGGCCGCAAGCGGGAGAGATGCACTTACGGCAGAATACGGAAAGGCCATTGTATTTGACTATTCCTATCGCTATTTCCACGGCGACGGCTATGGCAAAGACTTTCGCGTGCTCAATCTGAAAGAAGAGACGACAGAGCAGCAGACCGAAATGCTTTTGATGGGCAATTTGTTGTCCTTCTACGAGCAGCAATGTGTATTCGAGGAGCAGGCAGAAGTATTGCGCCCATATAATTTGGAACAACCACTGTGGGTGTTTGTTGGCGGTACGGTGAACGCGGTGTACACCAAAAACAAGCAGAAACGCAGCGATGTGCTGACGGTGGCGCGATTCCTTCACCATGTCTTGGAGAATAAGGGCGGCTGGGCGATTAGAGCAATTGAGAAGCTCATGCAAGGTGAGACAGGGCTGATTACAGCGGGTGGACGGGATGTGTTTGAGGCAAAGTTCACTTATCTTCGACAATATAATTTTTCGCCTGAGAAAGTGTATCGAGACATCCTTGTCAAAATTTTTTACACATCAGCAAGCGGTGGTCTGCACCTGTGCGGCATTCGGAGTGCTGATGGAGAATTGGGTCTGAAGGCGAGCGGTGCTGAGAACTACTTCGGTCTGATCTACATCGGTGACACCAGTAACTTCAAAAAGCTCGTGGAGGAAGATGACTCGGGGATGATGCTGGAAGAGGATGCCATCGTCGGTTCCCTGTTTGATGACATCAACGAACCAGATACGAACATCAATGTCCTCATTGGCGCAAAAAAGTTCATGGAGGGCTGGAATTCCTGGCGAGTTTCGAACATGGGCCTGCTAAATATCGGTCGTAGTGAGGGATCGGAAATTATCCAGCTTTTCGGTCGCGGGGTGCGTCTGCGGGGTAAGAATTTCTCTCTTAAGAGAAGTGTTGTGTTATCTCCGTCCAATGGTCAGGCAAACGGCACACATCCGGGCCACATAGGTCTGCTGGAGACGCTTAATATTTTTGCTGTGCGTGCGAACTATATGTCTCAGTTTAGGCAGTACCTGGAAAAAGAGGGAGTAGAGACTGAAGAGATGGTAGAGTTGCCCCTATCCATCCGAATCAACAAGCGTTTCTTGGAAAAAGGGCTTGTTGTACCCCGTGTGCCGGATGAACGCGATTTCGCGGTAGAGGAGGATATTGTGTTGGATCCCGACCCCTCTGTGCAGGTTTATGTCGATATGTCTCTGAAGGTTCAGACACTGGAAAGCCGGGGTGCGGACATTGTGGCTACTGATGCGCAATCGGGAGATGCGGGACCTATCCCGGACAAAAGTCTCAAGCTCGTGGATTGGGAGAAAGCCTACTTTGACTTGCTCGATTACAAAGAACGCAAAGGCTTTGGCAACTTAATTGTACAGTCGGATGTGCCGAAGAGGATTCTCACTTACACCGAGCCTAAAAGTCTGTACCGCCTCGTTGCGGACGAATCAGTAGTCAAGCCACAGTCTTTTGGGGACGCGGTTCGCCTGCAAGAAGCAGTGACCAATATTCTGCGAAAATATATGGACGCCTTCTATCGGAGCAGACGGGAGCGTTGGGAATCGGGCTATCTGGTTTACAAGACGCTCCGCGAGAGTGATCCGAATCTCAGCTTCAACCATTCGGACGAAGTCAAGGATGACGATTACGCGGGAAGGTACCTGATCAATGTCCAACAGTCCGAGAGTGAGTTGATAAGCGAGATTCAAAAATTCATCAATGACTTCGATCAACTTTGCGAGGAAGAAACAGAGGAATTGCCTCGCATTTATTTTGACCGACACCTTTATCATCCATTGCTTAGAGCGCATAGGGATGAGATAAGGACGTCTCCCCTGGGACTGAACGACAGTGAATCGCAGTTCATTCAGGACTTGAAGAATTTTTGGGCAAGCGAAAAGGACAAATTGCTGGCCGGGGTGGAAGTGTTTCTCTTGCGGAATCTGGAACGAGGAAGGGGCGTCGGCTTTTTTGAGGAAAGGGGCTTCTATCCTGACTTTATTTTATGGATCATAGCCGAGCAGCAGCACATCGTTTTCGTAGAGCCGCATGGGATGCTTCACGCGAATGCGTACAGGCACGACGACAAAGCGAGGCTTCACGAAAGGCTACCTGAATTGGGAAGAGAAATAGGAATGAGAAGCAATAGACAAGACGTAACGCTGGATTCGTATATTATTTCCGCTACGCCATACGAGGATCTCTACCAGAGATACGACAATGGTTCATGGGGTGTAGCAGAATTTGCCGATGCGCATATTCTTTTTTTGGAACAAGACAATTATATGAAGCGGATATTTGAAGAACAGTTGACACAAGTCTGAGTGAGTAGAGCGGCACGATTGGAAATGGAAACCACTTGACCGAATTTCAGGCGTGTATTATATACGCCGATGCAAGTTTGGAAAGGAGGTCGATATGAGTGTACCCGAGCTACTCGAAAAAGCCCAATTTGTCGTGGACGCTGGCGGCGAGAAAAAATCGGTGCTGCTTGACTATGCGACTTGGGAGGCGTTGTTGACCTTATTGGAAGACCTGGAAGACATAGAGGAGATTCGCCATCTCCGCGATTCAGGTGAAGAAGTAATTCCAGGGGAACAGGCTAGAGCAGAACTGCGATTGAATGACAAATCATCACGCCCTTTTGGATTGTGCGCTGGAGAGTTCACAGTGCCCGATGATTTCGACAATCCATTGCCGGAGTATGTGATTGAAGAATTTGAGGGTAAAAGATAAATGAGGCTTCTGCTAGATACTCACATCTTCCTCTGGCTCATAACCGGCGACCAACGTCTGCCAGAAGCCATGCAGAGGGATATTCTCAACACACTCATACGAGTTTGGAAATTACCACTACAAAGGAGAAAAAAATGAAAGTGCTGATTTTGTCGGGACCGAACCATCGGTTTGATGCAAGTGCCGAGGTTATCAATGGGTTTTTGGGCGCTCAGGACGATTTGTCTGTGGCGCTTGAAGACGATAAGGATGTGCTGACTTCAGATGCTTTGAACGATTTTGATGTGCTGGTACACGGTACGGGATTTACGCGCACAGAGCGGGATGCGGATGGAACGGTGAATCGCTTGCCGGATTTGACGCCTGAGCAAGAAGCGGGATTATTTGATTTTGTGGTGGGCGGCAAAGGTCTGGTGGGTATCCACGGTACGGCCTGGTGGATTGGCGGGAGGGCTGTGGATTTGATTGGCGGACACGCAAACTGGCATCCGCCGGGATTGACGTTCACCGTGAATATTGCGGATGATGCACACCCCATTACACAGGGTGTGGATGATTTTGAAGTGGAAGACGAGATTTATATGTCGGCATGGGATCCCGCTGTTCACATTTTGGCAACCGCGGATTGGAGCGATAAGCAGCATCCCATGGCCTGGGTGAAGGGTTATGGCGAAGGACGCGTATTTTACACGACTCTGGGACACGGGCCAGGTACATTTGAGCGGGCGGGGATGCAGCAATTGGTGACGCAGGGCGTGAGGTGGGCTGGAGGGAACTCGTAATGCTTAGATTTGCCGAAGAACTTATGCTTCTCATACTCGACGATGAGAATGGGCGGTTTGCGCGTGTGCCAGACAGGTTGATGCGGTATGCGCTTGCCGGTGGTGTGTTGATGGATTTGGCGCTGGAAAATCGGATTGACACAGACCTCGAAAAACTGATCCTCGTCGATTCGACGCCAGTTGGGGATAGCTTGCTCGATCCGACGCTGGCGGATATTGCAGAGGCGGACGATACTAAGGATGCGCGCTTTTGGGTGGAGCGCACCGCGCTTCGCGCCGATACGATTCGAGAGGAGGCTCTCAATCGGCTTTTAGAACAGGGTATTCTCAGGCGCGAAGAGGACCGGTTCATGTGGGTATTCCAGTCGCGACGCTATCCCATTGTTGACAATACAGCCGAGCGCGAGGTCAAGCTGAGGATTATGGAGGTGTTGTTTAGCGACCAGATCCCCGGTCCGCGCGATGTCGTGATTATCGGTCTGGCGCATGCATGTGATATATTTAAGGAGATTCTGTCCGCACGCGAACTGGCGCGTGTTGCCGATCGGATTGATCAGGTGCGAAAGCTGGATTTGATCGGTCAGGCTATGTCGCAGGCGATTACAGATATCGAGCTATCACTCGCTCTCGCCGTGCAGATGATGCCGTGATAAGGGAGAAGTGGGAAGTGTGAAGGTTGAAGTAGTTTGCGGTTTCAAACCGCAAAAGGGTGCATAGAAAAGCCGCCTTGCTGAAGGGCGGCTTTTTTTTGTGCAGTTTAAGTCTGAAGGTCTGCAGGATCGTTGATGCGCGCGCCTTCAGGGGCGGAAATTGAGCCTGCGAGCAATGGATCGTCGGTTGTTTCCATCCAGGTTTGGAGGCGATGGCGCAGGTCGTTGATCGCGTCTTGATATTTGGGGTCAGAGGCGAGATTGTTGGTCTCATGGGGGTCAAAAATGAGGTCGTAGAGCTGTTCAGGGGGTTGGTTTTTCTGCCGCCAGCCCTGGGCGAGAAAGTAGGATTTGCTGGGGCTACCGTCGCAGTTGATGTCGCCTGGGCGCTGTGTGGGATACCAGTGGCGAATGTATTTCCATTTTTTTGTGCGAATGGCGCGTTGTGGGTCGTAATAGCTGTGGTAGTTGATTTCTGCGAAAATTTCATCGTGAATTTCATCTGTTTCTTCGCGGACGAGTGGTCGTATGGATTTGCCTTGTAGCCAGTCTGGGTGGTCTATGCCGATCACATCGCACAAGGTGGGGAAGAGGTCAATTTGAGAGACCATGCCATCGATGACTTTGCCGCCTGAAAAACCCGGTCCGCGCATGATGAGCATGACGCCGATGCCGTGATCGGTGAGGTTGCATTTCATCATGGGGAATGCGATGCCGTGGTCTGTGGTGCTGATGACGATGGTGTTTTCGGCAAGTCCGGCATGGTCTATGGCGTTTAGGACGCGCCCGACTTCGGTATCGAGGATGCGAACGCAGGTTTTGTATGCGGCGGTGTCGTATCGGGTTTCAGGGGTGTCGGGGAAGGGCGCGGGGGGTATGCAATAGCGCGGGTCGTCTCCGGGTCCCGGTTCGGGAAAGCTGCGATGGGTGACGGTATATCCGACGTCGAGGAAGAAGGGTTTGTCGTGAGATCGGTTGATATATGCAATGGCTGCGTCGGAGGTCGCCTGTTGATTTTTAGAGGTGTCGAATATTTCGTCATAACCGATTTCTGAGGGATCGGCTGCTGGGGGACGACCGACGTGCTGAAAACCCGATAGAGCGGTTGTGTAACCCGCTTTTTTGAGTGTGTGAACGAGGTGATGGCTATAATTGTTGAGGCGAAAACCTCGGTGTGCCAACCCCAGCATGCCGCAACTGTGGGGCGATTGTCCTGTCAGGAGTGCGGCTCGGCTTGGCGAGCAGGTCGGGTTGGCGCAAAATGCCTGGCGAAAGAGAACGCCCTGTTCGGCGAGGCGCTGAAAATTTGGGGTGGGCATGGCATGCCCAAAGGGCTGAATGTAGCGACCCGTGTCGTGAGAGTGGATGTAGAGGATGTTTGGGTGGGACATTGAATTCTCCTGTGATTATTCACTGATGTCACGCATGAGATAGATATGCTCGAAGGTGTTTGAGGGCACGGCCATTGTCTATTGCTTCTCGCGCCTGTCGAATTGCATCGTGGGGATCGGCGGTGAGACCGAGCAGGTAATCTGTGAGGGCTGTATTGAGTACAATGCGGTCGTAAACAGGGCCTTTTTTCCCAGATAGAGATGCAAGGCCGAGTTTTGCAAAGGTCTGTGTATCGACGGCTTTGGGGCGTGGATTTTGTGTGTAGTGAAAGCCGTAAGTGGCGGGATTGATATCGCAAGCATAAGTTTGATTGGCGCGAAAGCCCTGTGAAAAATTGATGGCGTTCCGCGTTTTATCGGTGGGTTTTCCCAGGCGAAGGGAAAAGTGGCTGGTGCCTTCTTCCCCTTTGATCGCTACTGCAGATGTAAATCCGGTCTCGCGTGCGATTTTCAGAAGGGGGATTTCGTATCCCGAATGGTAATAACCGATGACAATGTGATTGCTGCCAGCACAGGTGAAGAGTTGTTGCGCTTTTTCTGTGGCAGACCACGGGGGGCGTTTGCCTATGTGGGCGCGAAGGTCGCGGGCTGCGTAAGCCAATGGCGCATATTCGCGTTGGCTGATGTAAGCAAAGCCAATCTCGGGATTTTCGAGTCGTTCTGCTGCTTCTGAAAGCGACAAATTGGTGCGGGCATTGAGGGCGTTGAGGATCAGTTCGTCGGTAACACCCCATTTGGGGGGCATGGCATCTACACCGTGAAGCACGGTGGGGCGACCGAGAGCCGCGCGCAGTGCCGCAATAAAAAGGGTGGGTTTGAAGTAGCGGGTTGAGCCATTGTAGGGTTGACCAAAGTGGGTGAGGTTATTCACCTGTACTGCGTGGATGCGTTCGGGTGCAAAGGTCGAGTGGAGGTATCCTCGCACCTCGTCATAGGATTCGAGGTTCATGCGCTGGCCGATCAGCGCGGCACCTTTGAGGCTGCCGCGAACACTGTCGGTGAGAATAGCTTCGCACATAAGGTGCGTTTGGTCGTAGGTGAGGTGTCGTCCAGCGAGAATGGTTTTTAGCGAGGCAATGACGGTTTGCTCGTCGGGTGATTCTGCGGGACAGTGATCTTTTAGGCCGAAGATATATTGCAGGTCTGGTGGGAGGTGGGTTTGTAGAAGGGGGGTATATTGTTCAAAGGTATTGATTTCCACCTGGCTCCAGGCTGTTTTGGGCGGGTAATTGCGCCGCAGACGCATCGCGGCAAAAAAGGCTCCCATCTGGATATCGGAGACCGGATGATGCGCTTTGTTTTGCAGCGTATTGAGGATGGCATCCAGTACGGGTTGTGGCTGTGGATCGCTGGATTTGTTGCCCAAAGGACGAGATTGCGTGGGGCCTGTACACACGCGCGCCTGGGCTTCGAGGACGAGGGGATTGGGGTCGGATAGTGGCATAGATGGAAAAGTATTGCGGGGATGTGGTGTTGTCAAGAGATTGAGTGAGGGAGACGCTGTTGCCTTTCTGCTTGACGCAAGCGCAAAGTGCAAGGATAAAGTCACAGAGGGTTTAAAAGTGCTATACATCCCCCCAATTTGTTTGTATTATGTTTTCCATTAGTCTCATTCTGTATTTCGTTGGATAGTATAAATCAAAAACTGAGGAATTTTCCAATGTTTTTCAGATGTTCTCGTTTCGCTTTTCTGATGGGACTGTTTCTATCCCGTGATGCATTTGCACAGGAAGCTTTGACCGGCGAGTCGTCTGGCGCAATACAGATGGTTATTGACGTATTGAATGCAGGCTTAAGTGCGATAACCAATTTTCTATCTTCGATTATATTTTTTGATTTTGGCCTGGGTATTCCACTCGTCATTATTGTGCTTGTAGGTGGTGGCATTTATTACTCTTTTTATTGTCGCTGGATCTCTCTGCGCGGAATAAAACATTCGATTGATGTGATTCGCGGAGGGTATGACAATCCGGATCATCCCGGTGAAATTTCGCATTTTAAGGCATTGACCAGTGCGTTGTCTGCCACTGTGGGCCAGGGGAATATCGCGGGTGTAGCGATTGCTGTGAGTGCCGGTGGTCCCGGTGCTGTTTTCTGGATGATTGTCACGGCTTTTTTGGGTATGGCGTCCAAGTTTGTATCCTGTACTCTGGCGGTGATGTACAGAAGAATCCATCCCGATGGGCGCGTGTCGGGTGGTCCGATGTACTATCTGGAACAAGGCTTAAAAGAAAAAGGACTTGGGATTTTGGGGCGCGTAATGGCCGTGATTTTTGCCGTGCTGACAGTCGGTGGTTCTCTGGGCATCGGCAATATGTTTCAGGTGAATCAGACAGTTGAAATGCTCGGTACTGTATCCGAGGGATTTAAGACTTATAACTGGGTTGTCGGGCTTTTAATGGCAGGGGTAGTAGGCGTTGTCATTAGTGGAGGTATCAAGCGCATTGGCACTGTCACAGCGGGCATTGTACCCTTCATGTGTGGATTGTACGTGCTCACATCCTTTCTCATTATTCTCGCGCGTATTACCGAATTGCCCAATCTGATTGCGAATATCATTTCTCAGGCGTTTATACCTGAAGCTATGTATGGCGGTTTCATGGGGGCTTTGGTTCAAGGGGTACGCAGAGCGGCTTTTTCCAACGAAGCGGGGTTGGGGTCTGCGGCATTTGCCCATGCGGCAGCCAAAACCGATGAGCCTGTGCGCCAGGGGATAGTGGCGATGATTGGGCCTTTTATTGACACCGTTATTATATGTTTAATGACGGCATTGGTTTGTATGATTACGGGTGCGTATCAGTTGCCTGAATTTCAAGGACAAAGTGGGTATCTCGTGGGAATCCAGATGACATCTGTGGCATTTGATTCGTTCGCGCCCGGGTCGCGTTATGTCATCGCAGTTGTGGCAATGTTCTTTGCCTATACGACGTTGATCGCGTGGGCATATTACGGCGAGCGAGCGTGGGAATATCTTTTTGGATTGCGATCTACTCTGACGTATCGAATTGTTTTTGTGTGCTTTGTATTTATCGGGTCTGTCACCGCGCTAAAGAGTGTGGTCGATTTTTCCGACGCGATGATTTTTGCAATGGCGTTTCCGAATATTATCGGCTGTATTATCATGAGTCCACAGATCAAAGACAGGCTCAAAGAATACTGGGGGCGTTACAAGGCGGGTGAGATAGAGGCGTATCAGAGGGACGTATATTGATAATTTATACCGGCACACAAAACGGATTGACCATCACAGGTGAACCCGTTTTGTGTGTACTAACAAGGCAAAAGACGAGCTAATATGTTACTTTACAACTTGTCGTGTACTATGAAATAAGAGTCAAAAAAAAGATTTGACTTTCGCATAGACAAGTAATATTTTAGCTAAACTTCTCAATTCCCTGTAAGAATACATCTCGCTATGGGGCGCAATGGCTCTTGGTCGAATTTTCTGCACGCGATGGTACGGCAAGAGCTTTCGTAGATACTTTCACACATCAGGATAAAGGTCCATGGAGATTAAAACCCAAAGAGAAAATGGAATTTTAATCGCGAACGTGAATGGCCGGGTTGATAGTGCCAATGCCCGCGAGTTCGAAAATGTATTAAGCTCTGCAATCAGTGACGACGATACATGCGTGGTCGTAGATTTTGGGGGGCTTTCTTACATTAGTAGCTCGGGCCTGCGGGTCATTTTGCTGGTTGCCAAGTCACTCCGGAATCGCAATGCGGAATTCGCGCTTTGCTCGCTTTCTGGTCCCATCGGAGAGGTCTTCAAAATCAGCGGATTTGACAAGATCATTTCGATCTACGACTCACAGGCAGAGGCTTGTGCCGCACTGAGCGGATAACCTGACCTTTAGCTTTATCGCACAAGCCGTAGAGAGGGCCTGGCGTATCTCAACCTGTTGCACAGACCGGGTTAGACTCGCCAGACTTATTGTGTGCTTTCCTCAATCGGGTTGCAGGCGTTCTCGAATTCATGTGCCGATCCGTTTTTCCTGTGTATCTGGTCCATAGATCACTTTCCAGGGTATTTCTCATGCCCTGTATATCCGCTTTCAAAACCTCCCGAATAACAGCCAACCTTCTACAATTCAGTAACCGGTGTCGCGCAGTTTGTCATTACACAATGACCGACCGGGCATTTGTCCCTGTATTGTATTCTCCCCGTAGTCCTCTCCCTTACAACGCAGAGAGGTGAGCTTCCTGAACTATCGCAATGATTGTACATCGGTCAAAGAATGCACAACTTCAGTATAAGTAAGACACCATTAATATAAGAGGCGCGTATATGAAAAAGGCGCAATACAAAATACTCGTGGTTGATGATGAACCCGATCTCGAACATCTCGTGAGGCAGCGCATGCGGCGCGATGTTCGCGCCGGACACTACGAATTCGTCTTTGCCTACAACGGCGTTGAGGCTCTCGAGGTGCTGAACGCGGATCCGGATATCGATATGGTGCTCTCGGACATCAATATGCCGCGGATGGATGGTCTCACGTTGCTCGAACAGATGCCCCAGGTCGATCCAGACCTCCGGGCTGTCATTGTCTCGGCTTATGGCGACATGAAAAACATCCGCACGGCGATGAATCGAGGGGCGTTCGACTTTGTTACCAAGCCCATTGATTTTCAGGATTTGAGGGTCACGATTGAGCGCACTCTGGAACACCTGCAGATGTGGCGCGAGGCTGTGGCTTCGCGGGATAAGTTGGTGGCACTGCAAAACGAGCTTCGCGTTGCCTATGAGATGCAGCAGTCGATCCTGCCGAAGGTCTTTCCCGACAAACCGGGCTATCAGGTGTTTGGAAACATGGAGCCTGCACGTGAAGTGGGCGGTGACTTTTTCGATATTATCAATCTGGAAAATGACTGTGTCGGTCTGGCAATTGCCGATGTTTCCGATAAGGGTGTACCGGCTGCTCTTTTCATGATGTCCAGTCGCACGTTGATGAAAGGAGCTGCAATTGGCAGATCGAATCCGGCCGAGGTGTTGAGCGAGGTCAATAGTCTCCTGCAGGAAGACAACGACGCAGCGATGTTTGTCACTGTATTTTACGCCGAATACAATCCGGCGAATGGGGTGCTGTCGTACGCCAACGGAGGGCACAATCCCCCGATCCTCGTCCACGCGGATGGCAGCTCGACTGTGCTCCCCCAGACCAACGGAATTGCTCTGGGTATCATGCCAGATGTTGAATACGAACAAAACTCAGTCACTCTGTCGCCCGGCGATGTCCTCGTGCTCTACACAGATGGTGTCACCGAAGCCATGAATGCCCAGAATGAGGAGTTTGAAATGGAGCGCTTGTGTGCAGTATTGTCCGAGTATTGTTCGTGTGGTGTCCGCGAAATTAATCAGGCGGTTTTTCAAGCTGTACAGGCATTCGCGGGCGATATGCCCCAGTTCGACGATATGACCTGTATGACACTTTTTTGCAGAGAGATAGGAATATGAAGGTGAAACGTTCTCTATGTATTGCGTCGGATCTCAACGAGTTGGAGCGGCTCCACGATGCCGTGGCAGAACTCGGCGAGGCGGGGGATTGGCCCCCCGATCTCGTGTATCAGGTCGATCTCGTCCTTGAAGAATTGATCGTCAACACTGTGAACTACGGATACGACGATGATGCACGCCACGAGATTGAGGTCACGCTGACCTCGGATGAGGATGTTTTCACCGTTGAGATTATAGACGATGGACAGGCCTTTAATCCTCTGGCTGACGCCCCCGAACCAGATTTGGACGCGGGGATAGAAGATCGGCCGATAGGGGGGCTTGGGATCCATCTGATGCGCGTTATGATGGATGATGTCCACTATCGCCGCGAGGAAAATAAGAATCATCTTACTCTGATTAAGCGGAGGAATGGATGAGGAGAACGCGCTACAGTTGTGCGATTTTATTACTCGTCTTGCTGATTGTAGATATCCGTGCGGAAGAATCGGAGGTCTCCGACCTGTATATCCTTTTCGGGCAGTCCGCCGCCTTTAGTGGTCCCGCTCAAGAACTGGGCAAGGACATGCAGATCGGAATTGAGGCAGCTTTTCAGGAGGCTAACGCGCGGGGCGGCATACATGGTCGGAAGCTGATGTTGTTGTCTCTCGATGACGCATACGAACCCGAAGCCGCCATCGCCAACACCCAGCGATTGATTGAACAGGAACGGGTTTTTGCACTGATTGGTTCTGTTGGCACACCCACTTCACGCTCTGCTGCTCCTATCGCTGAAAGTGCGGGCGTCCCCTACATCGCTCCCTTTACCGGTGCGGCCTTCCTGCGTGAAGACAGGTGGCAAAACGTGATTAACCTGCGGGCGTCTTATAACCAGGAGACCGAGGCTATGGTCGCTCGTTTGACTACAGACCTGGGTATTAAACGCATTGCCGTGATGTACCAGGATGACTCTTTTGGTCGGGCGGGTTATCGCGGCGTGCGGCAGGCACTTGAGCGGCGTGGCATGGAACCTGTGGCAATAGGGGTGTACCCGCGCAATACCACGGCGGTGAAGACGGGTCTGCTCAACCTGCATAGTGCAAACCCCGATGCAGTCATCCTGATAGGGGCCTACCAGCCGGTAGCAACGCTGATTGCCTGGGCGCGACACATAGGGCTGGATCCCGTGTTCATGACCATCTCCTTTGTGGGCAGCAATGCGTTGGCCAAGGAACTCGGTCGCAGTGGTGCTGGGGTCTTCGTCACGCAGGTCGTACCTTTTCCAACAGATAACACTCTCCCCGTTGGTATTGCCTATCGCCGTGCCCTATCTGTCCACGCGCCCGAAGCGACACCTGGCTTTGTCTCCTACGAAGGCTATCTGGCGGGACGATTGGCTATCGCCTCTCTCGAACGCTGTGGCAAAGAGGTTGACCGCGTTGGGTTTCTCAAGAATTTGCGCGGTACAGACACCATTGATCTCGACGGCTTCGAACTTCGCTATGGCGCAAATGACAATCAGGGTTCAGACGCTGTTTTTCTCACCGTGATTGGTAGCGATGGCAGTTATCGCTCGATCCAAACTCTGCGGGACGCAATAAAGCCATGATTAACATAATAAAACACCTGCTTGAAGGCCGATACCGAATCTCGACGCAACTCTATCTGGGTATTGGCGGTGCTGTTGTCCTCACGATGGGGGCGAGTCTGGTTGGCTGGTTTTCCTTCAACAGCGTGGGTGACGCGCAAAGTCGCGTGAATGAAGGCAGTGTGCCCGGAATGGCGGCTGCTTTTGGGGTTGCGCAACAAAGCGGTGCCATTGTAGCCGCAGCACCGCGTCTCATCGCTGCTGCAACGCCAGAGACATTTGATCAGGTTATTGACGAGATCGCCAAAGAGCGAAGTGCTTTTGAAGTGCAGTTGGCGGCTTTGACGCAGCAAGGTGGAGAAGAAGAACGCTTCGGTCGCATTCGCGTCCAGGGTGGTACGCTGATCTCAAATATCGAAGAAATTGAATGCTCCATAGCCGAACTTTTTGCGCTGCAAGAACGGAGTGAAGCCCTGCGTGCAGAACTGGGTAAAGTGCGCAACGAACTGGTTGGTGTCATGGTTCCGCTTATTGACGACCAGTTGTTCTACGCTATGACGGGGTATCGCAATCTCGGCGAAGCACCCGCGTCGCGTGCACGGCACTTGTCGAGACAAGAGTTCGACCACTATCGCCATCTGGCTGCATTGCAAGCAGACGCCACCACAGCAATCCAGCTTCTGTCGAGTGCTTTCAATCTTTCAGATGCGCCCTTGATTGAGCCATTGCGGGAGCGATTTGAGGCTGCTAAAGACAGGATTGAATGGAGTTTGTCGGCACTCGGAACGGCCCGTGCGCGCAGTCAGATCGCTCCGATATGTGCCCGCCTGTACCAGTTGGGGCTGGGGGAAGAAGGGGGCTTCGACCTGCGTACACGAGAACTCGAACACGTCGCGCACCAGCGGGATCTGCTCGCGCGCAATCAGTCTCTTGCCCTTAATCTGGTCGCCGAAGCAGAAGGGCTGGTAAATGCTGCCCGCATAAGTGCAAAGGAAGCTACCCACGCTTCTACACTGGCCATCGGCACCGGGCGCAGTCTTCTGTTGGTCTTGAATGTGATAAGCATTACTGGCGCGTTGTTGATCGCCTATTTATTCGTGGGACGAATGCTATTGCCCCGTCTCGAGCGACTATCCGAACGGATGCGCCGCATGGCTGATGGCGATCTGGAGGGCAAGGTTGAGATCGGTGGGAACGACGAGGTAGCAGACATGGCAGCAGCCCTTGAAGTCTTTCGTCGCCACGCTCTGGAGGTGCAGCGCCTGAATCTGGTGGAAAAACTGGCCGAAGAGTTGCAATCTAAGAATGCAGAGCTCGAAAAAGTGCTGGAGGATTTGCAGGTGGCGCAGGACCAGATTGTTATGCGCGAGAAATTGGCCGCGCTCGGCGAACTCACCGCAGGTGTGGCGCACGAGATCAAGAATCCGCTGAATTTTGTGAAAAACTTCTCGGAGGCTTCGGAAGAACTCATGGAGGAGTTGGTGGAGGTACTGGACGAAATTCCCGAAGCACTGAGCGAGGAGCAGCGCGAATTGGTTGACGAGATATGCCAGGACCTCACCGACAACATGGGGCGCATCCTCCAACACGGCACCCGCGCCGACCGCATTGTTCACGATATGCTCATGATGGGGCGCGGCTCTGGTGAACGACAGTCCATTGAAATTAACAATCTGCTAGATGAACACGCCCGCCTTGCCTACCACAGTGCACGAGCGACTGATGCGGATTTCAACTTGACCATTGAGACGGATTTCGATCCAGATGCGGGGCAAATCGAGGCAGTGCCGCAGGACCTGGGGCGCGTCTTTCTCAATATGGTGGGCAATGCCTGTTATGCTACCGACGAGAAACGGCGTGCTATTGAATCAGATGATGGTGTGACCTATTTTCCGACGCTGTCGCTGAGCACCAGGCGACTGGATGATCGGATAGAGGTGAGCATACGGGATAATGGGAATGGGATTCCGCCCGAGGTTGTCGATAAAATTTTCAATCCTTTCTTTACCACCAAACCAACAGACAAAGGCACGGGTCTTGGCCTTGCCCTTTCCAACGATATTGTGCGCGAACACGGGGGAAATATCCGGGTTGTATCCGAACCCGGTGAATTTACCGAGATGATAGTAGAATTGCCTTTGGTGCCGCCTGCGGTGACGACTGAAGAGGTAGCGAATTGAAAGGAAGTGGAGGCACTGTCTCATCATTATGGGAGGATTAGTTATGCGAACGTTTTCGAAAGCCCTTATTCCTCACCGGTTCACTACCCTGGTGGGAAAACCACTTGCGGTACTCGGGTTCCTTGCGTGTGCCACAACCGCTGTGCATGCGGCGGTTGACGAGGAAGCCCTGTTCGTCTTCAATACGTTCTCATTCCTCATTTGGGGCGTGCTGGTGATGTGGATGTGCGCGGGTTTTACCATGCTCGAGTCCGGCTCTGTGCGCACCAAGAATGCCTCCATGATTTGCCTGAAGAACATCGGCCTCTATTCCATTGCCGGGCTTGCCTACTATTTCATCGGCTATAATCTCATGTACGTCGATGTGGAGAGTGTAATCGGTTCATTTAAATTCTTATACGGACCGTCTGGCGATGAGCTTGCTCTGATAGCGGGAAATGAGGCCTCGAAGGCGGCGGTAGTTAAGAACGGCTATTCCACCATGTCCAACTGGTTTTTCCAGATGGTCTTTGTCGCGACCACTGCTTCTATTGTCTCTGGGGCTCTGGCCGAACGGGTCAGGATGTGGTCCTTTTTCCTTTTTATTCTGGTGCTGACGGCGATTATCTATCCCGTCGTCGGTGCGTGGACATGGGGCGAGGGATGGCTAAGTGCGATGGGTTTCAAGGATTTTGCTGGTTCGACTATCGTGCATAGTACCGGTGGCTGGGCGGCTCTTGCTGGCGCGATGGTCGTTGGGCCGAGGTTCGGCAAATTCCGCAGCGATGGTACGGTTAAATCCACGCCACCATCCAATATTCTCGTGGTGACGCTGGGTGTCTTTATCCTGTGGCTCGGATGGTTTGGCTTTAACGGCGGATCGCAACTGGCATTGGGAAGCGCGCTTGACGCGATCGCGATGAGTCATGTACTGGTCAATACCAATCTGGCGGCTGCAGCCGGTGTTATGGCGGCTCTTTTAGTTTCTCGACCCATTCTGGGACGCATAGATCTGTTTGCAGGGTTGAATGGCGCAATCGCCGGGCTGGTGTCGATTACTGCGGGACCTGATATTGTCGATCACTACTGGTCGGTTATTATTGGTGCCATTGGCGCGGTTTTGTGTACTGCCGGGATCAAGTTCCTGGAAAAGGTCAAGCTCGATGATGTGGTCGGGGCGATACCGGCTCACTTGTTCGCCGGTATCTGGGGCACCATAGCAGTCTGCATCGCTGGTGGGGGCAACTTAGGCGTACAATTGATCGGCATCGTGGCGATTGGCGCATTCGTGTTTGTGACTTCGTGGGTGTTGTGGCGCGTGATTGCTATGACGTTGAGTGTGCGCGTGTCGCGGCAGGTCGAACAATTGGGTCAGGATGTTGGGGAATTGGGAATCGACGCCTATCCCGAATTTGTGCTTATGCCAGAAGAAGATGATGAGGAATAAGCAAGAATCTTCTGCATATCCTCCGGAGGGCGTGCTTCAAACATCATTTCTTTTTTTGTTACGGGATGCACAAATGTCAATTGAGTCGCGTGGAGCATCTGTCGATTAGTTTGTGCGAGCAGGTGGGTTGCTCTCCTGCGAAACAGGGGGGCAATCCCAGACAGCCGCTCCTCGCGTCCACCGTATAGCGGATCGCCAAATACAGGACGATTGAGGTGCGTTAGATGCACTCTGATCTGGTGTGTACGACCCGTCTCCAGCGCGAGAGATAGCAAAGAGAGAAAATCGTAACGCGCCCTTATTTTCCAGCGCGTTGCTGCATATCTTCCATTCTGAGAAACGGCCATTCGCTTTCGATCTTTTGGATGTCTTCCAATGGGCGCTTCTATGCGCCCTTCATCTTCTTCAAAGCCCCCCCATATCAACGCGAGATAACGCCGCTCCATTGCACGGGCTTCCAACTGGGCAGCCAATCCGCGATGCCCTTCATCACTTTTGGCTACGACCATTAGCCCCGATGTGTCTTTGTCTAACCGATGTACAATACCCGGTCGTAAAACCCCGTTGATACCCGACAAATGCGTGCAATGTGACAGGAGGGCATTGACGAGTGTTCCCGATGTTACGCCGCCCGCTGGATGTACAATCATACCCGCAGGTTTGTCGAGCACCAGCACATGATCATCTTCAAAAAAAATATCCAGAGGAATATCCTCTGGATTAATTGTACTATCTATTGGAGGGGGTATATCTATTGTGATGCTATCGCCAGCCACCAGCCGATAGCTCGACCGCGTCGTCTTTCCATTGATGCATATAGAACCCTCGACAATCAGTTTTTGAAGGCGTGAACGCGAAAATTCGGGGCGTTGATCGGCCAAATAGCGGTCCAGGCGCTGGCCTTCATGTTGGGGCAGAATTTTTAGATGAATCACGATTATACACCGTCTCACGGCGTTTCGATGTGATGCCAAAAGCAAAAATTAAGAGGGCGGTTCCCACACTGACACAGGTATCTGCGAGGTTAAAAACCCACCACCGCGCAGTTCCAATGCCAAAATCGAGAAAATCGATTACGACGCCAAACCGCACGCGGTCGATGATATTGCCAATTGCACCTCCCAGTACCAGAGTCAAACCAATGGCTGCGAGACGGTCTTCTGGAGAGATCCGCCACAGTAACCCACCAACCACGAGAAGTGCCACACAAGCCAGTAACAGATGCAGGTATGGGTTGCCCAATCGGATGCCGAATACTGCACCCGGATTGTGAATGTAGGTCAGTTTAAAAAAAGATCCCAATACCGGTACAGATTCCCCCAGGGTCATGGTTTGTAACACCCACCATTTGGTGAATTGATCCAGCACCAGTGCCACACCTGTAATCCATAAAAATCTCACAAGTATACCTCATGCCGATTTGTTTTGTTTTTCTTTACAAGGGACGCAAACTTCTGTGGTCGGTACCGCTTCCAGTCTTTCTCTTGGGATGGGAGCTTTACACACTCGACACCAGCCGAATTCGCGTTTTTGGATGCGCGTTAAAGCGGCTTCAATTTGGTCCAGATAAGCACCGTCGCGTGCGGCAAATAGAAAAGCCTTTTCGCGTTCCATGGTCGAATTGCCCAAATCTGGCATGTGATCTGAATACGTCAGGTCGCCCGACGATTCTGCCGAGGTGATCTGCATGGAATGGCTCTGCAACGTGCCCAGGTCTTTAACGATAGAGGTGCGTTTGGTCTCTAAGAGATTTTTGAAATACTCCAGCTCTTGATCTTCCATTTTATTCCTTTCTATTCACAGCTTCCCAAATTTGACGCGCGTTTTCTTCGATTAGCGCGCGTTGCTCCGGCCAAAAAAACACGGGGAGTGGATCGAGTGGTACCCAGGACATGCTTTCGTGATGCGTCGTATCGGTTGGCACGGCATCAATCTGCTTGGTCGAATACAAAAAATAATGTGTTATTTTCCACTCTTTCTTGTGGAAATCAAGTCGTTCTTTTGTACCGAGTTTTTCCACGAGTTGCAGTTTTGATACCCCAACTTCTTCTTCGATCTCCCGTCGGGCAGCACATTCGATTTTCTCGCCCGCTTCAATGTGCCCTTTGGGCAACACATAGTCGGTGTGCCCTCTTTCGCAGGCCAGAGCCAGCAATATCTGATTGCCATCCCAACGCACGACTACACCGCCCGCAGCCTGACGTTCTCGCAATCCTTTGGGACGTATGTACCAGCTATCGTCGATCATAAAAGTTATTGTAGATGTGGGTTTGAAACCCACATCTACGTCAGGTCCAGTACTTATCGTATAAAAGACTGAGACGTTCTTTTGCCGCGCTGGAAATAGCATCTGGCGATGTGATAATCGCAAATTGTGCGGCATTGAGACAATCGCAATCCGATGTTCTGGGCAACTGTGCAGCCAATGTGCATACAATTTGATTTGCGTGCTCGGCATTGGCTTTTAACACAGCGACCACAGCTTCGACCGACACATCTTCTTCGGCTTCATGCCAGCAATCGTAATCGGTGCCCATAGCCAGCATCGCATAACACATTTCAGCCTCGCGCGCGAGCTTGGCTTCGGGCAAGGCCGTCATCCCGATCACGGTCGCATTGACTTCTCGGCGGTAAAAATGGGACTCTGCTCGCGTGGAGAACTGCGGTCCCTCCATACAGATATACGTTCCGCCATCGTGGGTGGTCACTCCGGAATTTTTTGCAGCGGCCAGCAGTAAGTCGCGCAATTCACCGCAAAAAGGATCGGCAAAAGCCACATGTCCGGCAATGCCTTCACCGAAAAATGTGCTCGCGCGAATGCCGCGGGTGCGATCAAAAAGCTGATCGGGTACCACCATATCACCCGGTTTTATGGATTCCTGCATAATTCCCACAGCACTTATCGCCAACAGATGCGTCACGCCCATCTGTTTCATGGCATATATATTGGCGCGATAGGGTACTTCAGAAGGCAGTAGCACATGCCCGCGTCCATGACGGGGCAAAAAATATACCGATTGATCGCTTATACGCGTTTCGACAACTGCATCTGAGGGCGCGCCAAAAGGTGTGGCAAGGCGATGTTCGGCTACGATTTCCACATCTTCCATGTGATAAATACCCGATCCGCCCATAACACCCAGTCGGACAATCTGTTCAGGCATCTTCCCCTTCCTGATCTGTGGCGTTATCTTCTACTTTCGGGATATCCTCTTGCACCACATCGAAGGTTGTCACTTGCAATTGGTCTAAAAAATCAGTCTGAATCTGTACCAGAGCCTTAAAATTGGACAAGAACATATCGCGTTGATTTTGTAACTCCACTATCTCTGTGCGGATATCATGCACCTGTGTACGCGCTTTTTCAATGGCCCGATTGCTGCGGATCTCCGCTTCTTTCACAATCAGCCGCGCTTCTTTGTGCCCATTTTCCTTGACGTCATCAGCCGTTTGTTGGGCAGTCCTGAGCATCTCCTGGAGGGCTTGCTCTATTGACCGATAGTGATGCACTTCTGATTGCAACGCATTGAGAAGTTCTTTTAGTTCGATATTTTCGGCACCGAGATTTTCGACTTCTGTAGCCAGCATATCGAGAAATGCCTGCACTTCCTCTTGATCATAACCGCGAAAAGACTTCTTAAAAATCTGCTTGCGAATATCCAGTGGTGTGATGTTCACATTTCCCCTCCCCTAAGGGCTATCGGTTATAACTCAAATACACTTTGAATGGCACTCTGAACAACCTGCAGAAGCAAAATTAACAAAATGGGCGACAAATCGAACATGCCCAGTGGAGGAACGATCTGTCGGAAAGGTCCCATAATAGGCTCAGTCAAGCTATATAGGGTCCACATAAATCTGCCCCCGCGCACAAAGGGCAACCACGAAAATACGATACGCGCGATAATTAAAACCAGCAAAACCGCAACGGCGCCATAGAGCAACCATCCGATGATATGCAGAATTTCGCCAGAAGAAATACCGTGTAACAATCCTATAAGTGAACGCAGCACATCGTTGGTCAACCACTTAAAAAAAAATGCCCCGATCAATGTCGCAATCACCAGAATCAACGGTGCCGCAGCGGTATTTCCAGGCATGTGTTGCGCAATGGGCCACACGAGCGGGTCGGTTATGCGCCGAACATAATATTGAGACCAGCCAAAAGAACTCATACGCACCAAAATAGCGCGTAATAGCAACAACGCCACCATGCCGATAACCAATGCAACAAGTATCCAGTCAATGGCTTGTTGGATTAAAATAATCGCCTGAGCAACCACATCAACCATAGTTTATACCGCCCGCTGACCGAAAATCGCCGTGCCTATGCGAATCATTGTCGCGCCTTCTTCAATTGCGACTTCAAAGTCGCTGGTCATCCCCATAGATAGTGCAGATATATGGGGCTTGTGAATTGCGATGCGGTCCCTGATTTGTCGCAACAAGACAAAATTTGGTCGCGCTGTTTCGGAATCTGGATCAAATGCGCCAATCGTCATCAGCCCTGCCACGGAAACGCCTTGCAGGTCATCGACCTGCCCGATCAGGTCCAATGCCGCGTCGGGCGATACACCGAACTTGGATGCTTCGCCCGATGTATTTACCTGTACTAATACGCGAGCCGGGGTGTCTCTCCGCACGGCCCACCGGCTGATTTCTTTCGCCAGGCGCAATGTGTCAACCGAGTGAATCAGGTCGAATAAAGGCAACGCCTGTTTGACTTTGTTGCGCTGTAAGTGTCCAACCAAATGCCAGGATACCTTGCCGGCCACCTCTGGGACCTTGTGCTGGGCTTCTTGCACGCGACTTTCACCTAAAATTCGTGTCCCCGCATCTACGACCTGTTGTACGATATCGGCAGGCCAGGTCTTTGTTACAACAATCAATTTAACCGCATCTGCTGATCGCCCGGACCGCCGGGCAGCCCTGTCAATGCGGTCTTGAATGCGCTTTGTGTTCTCAGCAATTGCCGACATAGGTTTCGGTCTCAAAATTAAAATATAGATTTCCTAATTTATGTAAAAAACAGTATAATGGCAACAAAAACGGTCTGGAATATATGAGGAGAACCGCGCGAGTTTTTTAGCTATATAGACCAAAAAACCGTTGACCCCATACGAGGGATATATGTATTGTGTAGGAGGTAAAAAAAACTCACACAAAGACACAAAGACACAAAGGGGGCTGGGACAGGGCGGACTGACAACTGGCTACTGACAACTGACTACTGGAGCTATTCTTATGCCGCGAAATGGTTATGGACACATGGTGCTGGATGACTATGTCGCGCGCGTGCGGGCTGTAAATGCCGACCGCGCAAAACGACTGTCGTCTATCCGAACAAAAAAAGAAGCTTTCGCATACCGCGATGAGGTGCGCGAGGCAATTGACAAAGCCTATCGCCCCTGGCCGAGTAAAACACCGCTTAATGCGCGCGTTGTCAGTACAATTGAACGCCGCCATTACCGCATTGAAAAAATCCTTTTTGAAAGCCGCCCGGGGTGTTTGGTCACGGCCCATCTTTATGTGCCCCACAAACTCGATGGGCCAGCACCTGGTATTATTGGCTCTTGCGGTCATACTGCCGATGGCAAAAATGCACCGCTTTATCAGGCTTTTTGTCAGCGTCTGGCGCGCAATGGCTTTGTCGTCTTGATCTACGATCCCTTCAATCAGGGTGAGCGCGATCAATATTATGCCCTGCACAGTCGCGAGAGTGTGCGATCGTCAACACATGCCCACAATATGATGGGCAAACAACTCGAACTCGTGGGCGAATGGTTTGGCGCGTGGCGCGCCTGGGATGGTATCCGCGCACTCGACTATTTGCTTACCCGTCCCGAAGTCGATCCCGCGCATATCGGGCTTACGGGCAATTCGGGCGGCGGTACTATGACCAGTTGGATCTGGCCGGTGGAAGCGCGTTTTACTATGGCTGCCCCCAGTTGTTTTGTCACCACGTTTGCCGCCAATCTCGAAAATGAATTGCCCGCCGATTCGGAACAGTATCCGCCGGGTGTGATTGGCGCGGGCCTGGATATGGCCGATTTTTTTATTGCTCGAGCACCGGCTCCCGTCATCTTGCTCGGGCAAGCCTATTGCTTTTTTGACCGACGCGGTCTCAAACAAGCCTATTCTGAAATCCGTCGTTTCTACGATATTATTGGCGCGCCAGCCAATGCGACTGATATTTTTATCGGGTCGGAAGGCCACGGATTTTTTATCGACAACCAGGAAGCTATGGTGCAATTTTTTGCAACACAGGCTGGCATTCAGCAGGTTACCCGTTTGGAAGAGACCGAAGACTTGAGCGATGTTTTAAATGTCACCCCAAAAGGCGAGGTTGTGCCCGAAAGGGCTACGCCCATTTACGATTTGATTGCCCAAAAAGCAGATGTTCTTGCATCAAAACGCAAAGAGTTGGGTAAAGACGAACTCACCCATTGTGTGCAAAATACGCTCAATTTGTCTGACGACCGCGACCTGCCCCATCACCGCTGGTTGCGCAGTACGACAGAAGATGGCGTTCGCCTGGCGCGGTATGCGATTGAAACCGAGGGCAATATTCGCGCTATTATGCGGAAACGCCTGTCCAATCCGTCTTATTCGCATACGCTCGATGTCGAGCGCGAAGTTCATCTCTATCTGCCACATGTTTCTGCAGAAGTGGATCTGATCGAAGACTCTTTGGCGAAAGAACTCAAAGAACAACACTCGCTCTATGCACTTGATGTGCGCGGTCTGGGGGAATCGCTTGCCGATGATGAACGCGACTTTTTTCATCCTTATGGCAATGACTATATGTGCAATGGATATGGTCTGATGCTCGGTCAGAGCTTTCTGGGACGGCGGGTACACGATGTGTTATCCACACTCGACCTGCTGGCTCATGAAGGTGCGCAAAAAATTCATCTCTACGGTCGCGGACAAGGTGCAATTCACGCGCTATTTGCCGGATTTCTCCATTCAGCAGTGACGACTGTTACCCTGAAAAACTATCCACAGTCCTATCACGCATGGACACAAACGCCCCTGGTCAGTTGGCCTGCTGCCAATATCCCTCGGGGCGTTCTCGCATCTTATGATCTGCCCGATTTGATGCACGCTTTGGACAAAAAACTCGCGCTCATACAGCCCTGGGGAGCGGATATGTTAGAAGTGTGAAGTGGGAAGGATGAAGGGTGAAGGATGAAGTGTGAAGTGTGAAGTGTGAAGTGTGAAGGATGATGAGACACCAGATTTTGGGTGGTAGGGTGGGGCTTTCTTACTTCTCACTTCTTACTTCTTACTTCCTTTATCCTTCCAGCCGTTCGCGCAAATGGGATTCCATTGCCACAAATTGGGGATCGGCGCGCAAGGTGTTTTCTCGAGGATGGGGAAAATTAACGCTCAGGTCTTCCGCGATTTTGCCGGGTCTGGCAGACATGACCACAACGCGGTCGGAGAGGAGCAGTGCTTCGGAGATGCTGTGGGTTATAAATAAGACAGCAGCACCGGTCGCTTGCCATATTCTCAACAGTTCAATTTGCATCTTTTCTCGCGTCATTTCGTCCAATGCCCCAAAAGGCTCGTCCATAAGCAAAACGGATGGTCGGAAGGTCAAGACTCTGGCGATGGCGACCCGCGATTGCATGCCACCGGATAGTTCGCGCGGATATGCCTGCTCAAATCCAGCCAGTCCGACGATGTCGATCATCTCAGAGACCCGGCTTAAAATTTCTGCGTCTCCAAAGACCTCTGCGGGCAGGCGCACATTTTCTTCTACTGTGCGCCAGGCGAGAAGCGAGGGATGTTGAAATACAAAGCCTACCAACCGTTCGCGCCGCGCGGCTTCGGGTATTTTCCCCAGTACGCGAACCGTGCCCTTTGTCGGTGTTTCCAGGTCGCCGACAATCCGCATTAAGCTCGTTTTGCCGCATCCCGAGGGTCCGATCATACTGACAAATTCGCTCTGCGCTATTTGCAGAGAAATTTGTGCGAGTGCCTCTACCCGGTTGCTGTCGGTCACAAAAACCTTGTGAACATCTCGCAGTTCAATGGCTAATTCACTCACTTTACGTCTCGCCTTCAGTGCTTAATCAAGCGCTTTTCCAGGGTTTTGACCACGGTTTTCAGCGTTTTAATGCGTGCATGTAGCTTGCAATTGGACTCTACAATGGTCCATGGTGCGTAATCTGTGTTCGTGCGATACAACATCTCATCCACAGCGTCGCGGTACTGATTCCATTTTTTTCGATTGCGCCAATCTTCATCTGTAATTTTCCACTGTTTGAACGGTACCTTTTCGCGGTCTCGAAAGCGCTTCAATTGTTCGTCTTTGTCGATATCGATCCAGAATTTAAATAATAAGGTGCCGTAATTTGCCATCTGTTCTTCCATTTCGTTGATTTCGCGGTACGCGCGCTGCCATTCCTGTATTGTCGCAAATCCCTCTACGCGCTCGACCAGAACGCGCCCGTACCACGACCGATCAAATATGGCAAAATGACCGGCTTTGGGCATTTTGATCCAGAATCGCCACAAATAGTGATGTGCCAGTTCAATATCATTTGGCGCGGCGATGGGGAACACGTCGTATCCTCGCGGGTCCATGCGGCGCACCAGGCGTTTGATGTTGCCCCCCTTTCCCGCGGCATCCCAGCCTTCGTACACAATGACCACCGATTGTCTTTGCAAATATACTTCGTGTTCGAGTTCCCATATCTTTTTTTGGTAAACGCGGCGCAGGCGGTCGTATTCTTTGCGCGTGAGTTCTCTGGACAAATCAGAAGTTTCGAGCATAGAGTGTGGGATTGGGGGTAGAGAAACGGATTTGCCCCGCGTCTTTTTGTTCAGAGATGCCAGTTTTTTTTCGAGGACTTTAATCACTTTTTCAAATACTGAAATTGTTGCAAAACGCCAGTTTTCAGCCGGCACAATATGCCAGGGCGCGTATTTGCTATCCGTGCGTGAGATCATGTCTTCGATGCTTTTCCCATACGGTTTGTATTGCTTATTTTTTTTCCAATCGTAATCTGTCACGCGCCAGGAGGTCAGGGAATTTTTTTCGAGTTGCTTAAAACGCTTTTTTTGTTCTTTGCGCGAGATGTGCAGGAAGAATTTGATGATTACATGGCCGTCATCTACGAGTTGTCGCTCGAAATTATTCACTTCTTGGTACGCTTTATCAACCGGTAGCTTGTCCATCGTTGGATCCATGTCCTCTACAATGAACCGGCTGTACCAACTCCTGCTGTAAATTACCAGGCGCCCGCGTTCGGGTATTTTGGTCCAGAAGCGCCACATAAATGGTCGGTAAGCCTCTTCTTGATTGGGGACCTGGGTTGAATATACTTTGACGCCTCGGGGATCGAGTACTTGCAATAGTTCGTTGATCAACCGCCCTTTGCCAGAAGCACCCCAGCCTTCGAATACGATTGTGATGGGCACTTTGTTTTCCAGTGCTTTTCGCTCGAGTTGACCCATTTTTATTTCCAGCTTTTCCATGCGGGCGTTGTATTCAGATTTTTTTATTTTTTGTTTTAGATCAATAGCATTTAGTATTCCCATATTTTACTCCTCTAACCATGTGCGCGAGTCTGGTACGTCTAACCACGCTCCGTCTTGTACAATTGACTGCTGACTGATTAATCCCGGCAAGGTCATGTCCATGGCCTCGTGAATGCCAATTGGACAGGCGATTTCGCCGTTAATGCTTTGAATAAAATCCATGATTTCGAAATAGTCGCCTCCACCGTGTCCGGCTTTTAATGCCGCTTCAGTGGGGTTGCGCCACATGTCGGGCAAATAATTTTCTTCCAGATCTGCCAGATCCATCCATTCATTTTTTTCGCCGCAGATATCTGCAAGCCATACGCGATTGATACCACCGCGCTCTCGCGCAGATTCATAACACCCTTTTGTCCCTTGCAGTTGAAAATTGCCGGTTGCATGGGGGCGTTCCGATAGCATATCTACCCGGATTTTTACCAGCCCGCCGCTCGCCATCTGGCACAACATGACGCACGAATCTTGATTTTCATACTGGTCTCCCCGAGGGTCTGTGTAATGGTGTCCGCTGCCCGCACAACACACGCGCACCACGCGGTCGCCCGGCATCCACTGCAAAAGAGGTCCCAGACTGTGGGTGCAATAGGTGACACCATCAATGCCCGTTTGCCACTTGCGCCGCCATTTTGTGATTTCATTCAGGGCTTTCAATTCGTGCAAATATTCTCCTTCCCCGTAATATACATCGCCGAACAAACCCCGACGCACGAGTTCTTTTACCAGGACATTGGGGCGGGTATAGGTGTAATTTTCAGCCATCATATAGATTGCTTTTGACGATGTAGCAGCGTGTACCAGGTAGCGGCATTCCGCCACAGAGACCCCGGCTGTGACTTCGCTTAAGACGTGGATGTTCCGGTTCAATGCCTCAATTGCCTGGGGGGCGTGAAAATGCATGGGCGTGCCGATGACGACCGCATCGAGTTCTGAATGCGCGAGCATGGTTTCGTAATCCGCGTATTTTTCAGATGCTCCCAATCGTTCAGCAGCAGCGTCGAGTTCCTCTTCGCGCACATCGCATACCGCGTGAATACGGGCCGTTTTATGTGCTTCAAAAGCGACCCGAAAACTTCCTCCACGTCCAGCAGCCCCCACAATTCCCACATTTAACTTTTCAGCAATGCCCATGGTTTACTCCCAGGTGTTGTTTTTAAAGTCTCATTGAATTTTTGTGTGCCGCTTATCGCGTTGATCGTGTCTATGAATAGCGCAACTTCAATGAGTTTCTTGGGTATTTTGACATTCTGATTCATACATGCTCGTTTCATTTTGTGTGGGTGGATCCTATTCGATTTGCAATCTCTCAAGGAATTTTATAGTCCTACTGGTAAAGATTGATCAAAGCGTCACGCACAAAACGGTCTGGAAGTGTATTGGTGGTGGAATACTGGGCACGTCTATGATTACCGTTCATGTTGACCATACATAGCGCGCCGCCTTCAGAATCGCATAGTAACAAAACTGATCGTCCGTATCCACCCGGAGCATCAATGGCAATCTCGCCATCCGGTGTGGGATATACCTCAAAACGACGGGGTAAAATCAAGTACATTTCTCTCAACAAATGCTTCGCATTTTCCAAAGCCATTTCGGATGGTATCGGGAACCCCTCTTCACGTGCCTCGTCCATTGCTGCGTGAAGATCGTGCAGAGCATCGGTCAGTGTATCTACCGTTTTCTTCTCATCCAGGATTTTTCCACATGTCATGACTGACTTTTTCTCTTTGTAGAATTATTCGGCAAGGTCCATATATTTCAGTTATCCCGTGTCTCTCAGCACTTGTGTCAGAGAATCTCCACACCTGATTCTCCGAATGATTGCCGATCTCCCGCGAAAGCGAACATTGTTGGACCTGTTTCTTAGTTGTCGCTGCTCATGTTTCGAAAAATTACCAGATGCAACAACCGGGATAAAACTCATACTTGCATCATGTGAAATAATCTGATCGGCGACATTAGCACCACCTTGAAGTTGTTTTGCAACCTCACTTATATCTACATTCCCCTTTTTTAACTCCATCGGCACGACCCAGTCCTTGTCTGTGTCTCGTTCTTTTGCACCCAAAAAGATATAATCACATAGTGTCTGATCAGACGGTAAATTTAAATCTTCGCAGTCCAGGTCAATAATAACGCGCTGACCTCTTATTCCAGCCATGGAAACCGTACATCCTTCCTTTCTACATCTTTTAACCTGACATTTCTCGGGGATTTCTACTTGTACAGCTTGTACGAATTTACTCATGTTCCCTTTCTATTATGCGGTTCCCTATCGTAGCCCAGTCGTTGTGGGTACCAATCGCAATATCGTCGTAATCGGACCGGAATCCACCATAATCCACATCAAGGGGTATCTCCTTTACAATTGATCCCCTGGGGCGTTTTTTAGGCTCGAACAGCCATGTGCCTACCTGGTCGAGACTGAGCGCGTAGTCCGCCCCACCGATCCCTTTTCTGTCAGATTCCGAAAGTTCCGAGAGGCGCACCAGATTGGCGAGTTCTTCCAGCACCCATTCGCTATGTGTGGTAATTATAATCCGTATGCCAGAACGCACCGCCGCAGCGAGATGCCGGATGAATTCGACTTGCATTCCGGGGTGCAGGTGGGATTCGGGTTCTTCGATGATCAGAACTTCTCCAGGTGAGACGACATGGCGAAGGTACAATACGACGGGTGCGAGTTCCGATACCATGGATGAGGTGTTCATTAGAGGCAAGTCTTCTTTCCACCCTGTTGGTTGGTAAGAAAATACGGGATACCCCGTTTCTGATTTTTCGTTGCGAATTGAACCACTCAGAATTTCTTTTTCAAGGCGTTGGGTGAGATTTTCATTCAGTCTTTTCCTTCTGCTTGACAAATCGCCTAATTCAAGGAGTTGTTCGATGAAGTCTGCGACAACGCCAGAGAGCGCCGGTAATGCCCGTGTGGGATGGATACCTCGCGATGCACCCCGGATCAAAGAACCTACAACAACCTTGTGCGCGTGCATAACGCCCGTGCGATCTGCAGGGAGATAATGGGCGGGCTGACTTATTGGATTATCGAAGTAAGAAGCGATGTTCGCAGAAAGGCCACTCATCAATGTAGCCACAAAAGACTTTCTTTCATCACTATCTGTCCATTTTTGTCCGAACCTTATTTTGCCTTCGGATGCGTCTTGGATATACTCCTCAAGAGCGTCTTTTCCGATCTGCAAATTGGTATCGGGAATTGAAGTGGTAAAAGCCTCTTTTGCAATGGTGAATTTATACAATGAACTGTGGTTGTATTCGGCTTCTGGGGGGACCGGTGAGAGAGTGATCTTAGCACTTTCCTTACTTCCGTAGCGAATAAGTCTTCTGGTCTCGTCAATACCAAAGCACCGCATTATTTCGTCGGCAAGATCATTGGCGGGAAGAAGATGACTGAACATAGCACGGATCAGCGACGCAATTTCATCTGGTGGAATAGTAGAAGAATTCCCGTTCACTTGTGAAACGATTTCGTCTATTCTGCCAATCAAACGCGTGATGTCTTGCCCGTGTATCACGGCCTCATCTGGGAAACTCGGACTGCTAATATAGAAAAAAGGAGGCTCTTTTCCTTCGTGACTATTAAAAAACTTATGCAGTGCGTAGATCAAAACCGCCAAATAAGACTTTCCCGTATTGCTCGGTCCGACAAATACAGTAAGCGGGCGCAGTTCGATTTCTGCATTATAAATCGGTCCAAAGTCTTTGACCGACAGCGTAAGATTTTTATCTTGTGATGTCGCCATTGCTGCCTCCTCTGTATATCCTGGATGGCTTATTGGGCAAGTGTATCTTTACCAGAACTCGACAAGCGCATGTCCTCTATGAGCATTTGCACGCTGGTTCTGCCCTGCCAGGTATTGGCCTGTAGTGCAAAGGCGAGATCGACGCGGTCGCCCACTGATAATTCGTAAACTCGCTCGCCCTGGCGAAACCAGATTGCATCGCACAGGTCAGCACCTGTATCTACGGTGAGTTTTAAATGCGCCCCGCGGCTTATGGCGCGTGCATCTGCAATTCGGCAATCGCGAGCTATAAAACGCGGCAACTCGTTTTTTGCACCAAAAGGTGCCAATTTGTCCAGGGTTTCAACGGTTGTCAGCGAAATATCGGATGGTTTGAGTGCGGCATCGACTTCCAGTTGGGGCGTCAGTGCTTCCTCTGATAGCCGCGCTTGAGCGTCTGCGATCAACCGGTCTTGAAATTCGAAATAATTTTCAGCGGGGACTGAAAATCCGGCGGCATCGGCGTGTCCGCCAAATTCGGTGAGCAGATCTGAGACGCGGAAGATCGCCTCGACGATATTGTATCCACCTGCTGTGCGCGCAGAACCCGTATAGATGCCATTTTTTCGAAAGTTGGTACACACCAGCGCTGGGCGCGAAAATTTTTCGACCAATCGCCCGGCGATCAGTCCGACCACACCCAGATGCCAGTCTTCGCCGCGTACCACCAGAATGCGATATTGATCCAACCAGTTATCTTCTACCATGCGTTCTGCTTCGGCTATGCCGTCGTTTTGCAGGGTCTGCCTTTCGCCATTTAGACTGTTTAATTCTTCGGCGAGTTTTGCCGCCTGTTCCCGGTTTTGACAGCGCAACAAATCGAGTGCCAAATCTGCCGATGATAGGCGCCCGGCGCTGTTGATGCGCGGTCCCAGGAAGAATCCAATAGAGATCGTGTCAACGGGACGGTTGGTCGTGCCCGCGACGGCTTTGAGTGCCTGCAAGCCCGGGCGTCCGGTGGTATCGAGTACCTGCATCCCCTTTCGCGTTAGCAGGCGATTTTCTGCAACCATGGGGGCCATGTCAGCCACAGTGCCCAAAGCGACCAGATCTAAAAGCGAGTTCAAATATCGGCGGCGTTCTGAATCGGACAGGAACTCCGATGCCAGAGCCTGTACTACCTTAAATGCCACCCCCACGGCAGCGAGTCCCTTGAAGGGGTATTCGCAATCTGCGCGATTGGGGTTCACCAGTGCCAGAGCGTCTGGCAATTTGTCCTGTGGATGGTGATGGTCAATGACTACCACATCAATTCCGGCGTCATTGGCAGTGTCAACAGCCTCAAAAGCTGAAATGCCATTGTCCGCAGTTACAATGAGTTGTGCTCCTTGTGCGTATGCCGTCTCTACACCCGACGGTTTCATGCCATACCCATCTCGGAACCGGTCAGGTAACAAAAATGTGGCATTGGCACCTACCAGATCAAAAAAATCCAACAAGACAGCGGTGCTCGTGACGCCATCTACATCATAATCGCCAAAAACGACAATGCGCTCTTTATTGCGAATAGCTTCTGATATGCGTTCTACAATGCGGCGCATGTCTTTCATTAAATAGGGGTCATTCAGAATATCGGGAGAATCGGCCAAATCTTCTATTTTTAATGAACGGTTTGTGAGAATAACATCGGCAATAGAATGATAGTCGCCCTTATGGCGTATGTTCCATATCGGGTACCTGGGTTCCATAAAATCTCCAGAGTGGTTGATCAGAGTGAGTATATGCGATCTCTACTTGACTTGAAGTCAATTTGAACGTTAATTTTTGAAACCAATATTTCGCTTGAGTATCTCATAGGCAGGACGAAGGGTCACGTTACACCTTCCGCTAACCGCTTTCAGGAGTTTAAAATGTCAGAATATTTCAATACAGTCAAATCTTATCTTCAAGACCTCAATCTCGCGGTTGACGAGGAAGATACCGCTGAAGAACTCGTTGTGGTGAGCGACGAAGATCGCGGTGTCAATCACCTCATTGTCGATTGCGAAGATCCCATCCTCATTATCGAGCAGGCTATTATGCCCATTCCCAATGTCCCTGGGGATCTGTACAAAAGGTTGCTCGAAATGAATCGCACACTCGTCCACGGGGCGTTTGCCCTGGACGATGAAACCGGCACGGTTCTTTTTCGCGATACCCTGCGCCTGGATACGCTTGACCGATCTGAGCTTGAAGGCTCTATCACCGCGCTCGAACTCGCCTTAGCCGATAATGCCGCAGAATTACTCGAATATAGCCATCAGTAGGGAGCGGGTTGAACTGCTACGCAGTTGTACATCGCTCAAAACCCGCCCGTACAAAAACTGACCATTTTTAAAAAAGGAGTATCTCATGAGCATCTTTCAACGTCTCTTCAGTGTGGGCAAGGCCGAAGTCCATTCGGCTATTGACAAATTTGAAGATCCGATAAAAATGACCGAACAGGGTATCCGCGACCTGAAAAATGATCTCAATAGCGCGATGACCAGCCTGGCTGAGGTCAAAGGGCAGGCCATTCGGTTGCGAAAGCAGGCCGAAGACAATAAGAAGGCGTCTGCTGACTGGGAGCGGAAGGCCATGGTTTTGCTCCAAAAAGCCCAGAGCGGTGATCTGGATGCTGGAGAAGCCGACCGGTTGGCAACGGAAGCCCTCAGTCGCAAATCAGAAGCCGACAGCCGCATCTCTCAGTTTGAGCAGGATGCCGAGATGCAGGAAGATATGGCAACTAAGCTTCAAAGTCAGGTGGAGAAACTCAAATCTACCATTGCAACACACGAAAATGAACTCATTTCACTGCGCGCGCGGGCAAAAACAGCCGCTGCGACGAAGAAAATCAACAAGCAGCTCGCCAAAGTCGATTCGTCTGGTACAATTGCCATGCTCGAGCGTATGAAAGAACGGGTTGAAGAAGATGAATCGCTCTCGCAGGCTTATGGCGAAATAGCCGGTGAATCCAAGAGCGTTGATGAGGAGATTGACGCGGCACTGAGTACTTCATCAAGTGGCACAGATCAACGCCTTGCGGAACTGAAAGCAAAGATGGGGATGACTTCGAAAGACTGACGCTGGGTGTGCCTGTAGGGGAGACGCTCGCGCACCCGTTCTATCTGTCGCAGAAGGTTCATGGGTTGCCTGGAGAGAAAATGAATTGGAATCCTTTTAAGAAGAAGAAACAAGAACCCGAAGCTCTCGATCCCCTCAGTGTTACGCTGTCCGATCTCAAGCTGGGTTATGTCCTCGACTACGATCTCAAAACATGGCAGGTTACAGCGCAGCATTATTACGATTACGAAGGTGACCGCGTGGATGAATGGGAACTCACCTGCGGCGATGATGTGGCATTTCTCGAGCGGTCAGAAGACGACAGTATTTCCTGGATACTGACGCGCAAGATCCCCCTTTCCAATGTTGAGGGCGATATTCGTGGGTATATGCGCGATCACGACAATGATGATCCTCCCGATGAAGTTAGATGCCATGGGGTTATGTTCTATGGCATCTCGTCAGCCGTTGGATCTTTTTACAAAGATGGCGGGGACGAGGGACAGAAGTTTATCATCTGGAATTATCTCGACGAGTCAGAGGAACACACCCTATCTATCGAGCAATGGGCTGAAGACGCTTTTGAAGCCGCAGTGGGTGAGTTCGTCGAGGAATATCAATTTAGTAATATTTTGCCGTCAGGAGACAGTAGTCAGTAGTCCGTTGCCGTCCCATCAATCGCCTCAAGCTATTAGCGGTCAGCAATCAGCCAGCCTCTTGTGCTTCTAATCTGCGTCCATCTGCGGATATTTTCCCGTCTTTACTCAAACCCCCATTCTGATTGCCGATAGTATCGATCTACTGTCGGTTCCATTTCTGTGCTGACCTCAATCGCATGTTTTTCATCAAACATGCCCTTCCAGAAGTGCAACATTCCCCGCATTGCTTCTGCATTCAAAAATTGCGTTTCAATATCTTCAAAAGTGAGTTTTTGCATCCGGCGAATGAGATCTTCTTTGCTCATTTCTTCGGCTTTCATACCCAATACCCATCCCCAATCTCCCATCGTTGGTATATAAGTGTGATAGGGGATTGTCGAAAAGCCAGCGTCTGTCATCGTGCGCTCAATGCACAGAAATGCAAGGCGCGCGTTGTGAGGACTCGATGCCTGGGTTACCAGTACGCCATCGGGTGTTAAATGACGCGCACACAGGCGATAAAATTCCCGCGAATACAATCTGGCGAGGTCTGGTCCTTTGGGGTCGGGCAAGTCGATGATGATGATATTGAATAACGCATCTGAACGCGCCAAGAACGCGCCCGCATCGTCGATTACCACATTTACACGCGGGTCGTCCAGTGCCCGCGCATTCGCTTCCACAAAGACCGGGTGTGTGCGCGCCAGATCGATTATCGCTTTGTCTAAATCTACCAGCGTGATTGCTTGTACATCTCCATATTTTACGACTTCGCGCACAGCCAGTCCATCCCCCCCGCCTAAAATGAGTATGTTGTTCCGCGATCCCGATAATTGCATGGTCGGATGTACCAGCGATTCGTGATAGCGTTCTTCGTCATAGGTGCTGAATTGTACGTTGCCATTTAAGTGCAGCCAGTGGTAGCCCTTCCATTCTGTTATGACAATGCGTTGATAAGCGGTCTGGTCTTGATAGACCACGCGGTCGCGATACCGACTTTGTTCACCCCATATTACAATGGGACGGATATAAAGTCCCAGTATCAGAAGGCCCGCGCCCAGGATCCAAAATGCCGTTAGTAGCCATCCGCGACGCGCCAATAAGTGTCGATATTGCCACAGCAATACCGATGCCACGATAAAGTTAATCGCGCCCAATGCCAGCGGTGTGTACGTCAGGCCCAATTCTGGCAACAAAAAAAAGGCGAACAATAGTCCGCCGATCAATGCGCCAAAATAGTCTTTTTCCATCACTGAGGCGATGTTGGTGCGCAGATCCTGGTATGCTTCGTTCATGCGCGCTACCAGTGGAATTTCCATGCCGATTAGCACGCCGATTGCAAAGGCATAGGTATAGATGAAAACGCCTGCCGATAACGCGAGTACGGATCCAAAATACGCCACAACCGCACAGGTGGTGCACAGTGCAGAAAGATAAAATTCGATTGCGATAAAGCGATCCAGCAACCGGTCCGTCAACAATCGGCTCCATCGGCTACCCAGCCCCATGGCAAATAACATCAGCGACATAAGCACTGCCCACTGCAATGTCGTGTTGCCCAATAGATAGCTCGCCAGCGTTGACAATGTAAATTCGGCTACTATGCCCGCGCATCCCGTGGCGAATATACAGGCTTTTAAGAGGTAGCTTTGTCGCATAAAAAATAACAACTCGGCAGGTGTTCATCCCGCCGAGTTGGAGAGAATAATCAAAGTCGGGAAAGCAAGTTAGTGTATTCTGCATGCGGACCGATCCAGAACCAAACAATCTCTCCATCACTCATGATACCAACTGCTCGATAATTAATATTGATACGAGCAGAATAAATCGGTTCCGTGTAGTGAACTTTCTTGAATTGAAGACCGGGATGGTTTGGATTCAGTTTGAAAAACCTGTAGGCTTCCCTCGCCTGATGTTGAATATCGCTCGGCAATTTTGCAAGCATCTGACGAAAGCGTTTTGTCGTTTTTGAATTCACATTTTTTCGGGATCTAATTCTCGCGTCTGACCGCTACGATGCTCAGCAAGTGCTTCAGCAGCCAGCTTGGATAACACATCCTGAGAGTTGGCAAATAACTCATCCCATCGTCTTTCGGATTCAAGTTCGGCAAGCAACCAATCTGCCAGTGCATCCTGCTCATTACGTGGCAGTTTGGATGCTTTGACGAATGCGTGTTCAAGTCGTGTTGTCATAAACTCCCTCTTTTCACAAACTCCATACAATCAGGAACGAAGCACCCACATAAGATGTGGCTTCGATGAAGCCCGCGGCTAAATTGGGGTGTTCTTGATTGGCGATTTCGTCGGTCAGTTTTTGTCCGGGCAAGAGGATCACATCGGAGATGAAACGGGCGATGGGTAGCAATATCAATCCCACAACCACCTCAATCGCAAAATCCTGCAGGTTCACAGCCCAGGAAATAAAATCGCCCGCCGATGCGTGAAACACGATGACGCCAATGCCGATCAGTGCGCCCGCAAACGCGACGCCTGCCGCGACGTTGTCTTTTTCGATTTCATCGTGAATACTATATGGGGTAATCCATTCGTACACCAGCCCGGCCAGTACCAAGGCAGCCTGACCCAATGCCCAGAAAATTACTGTTGTCACAATTCCGCCTATTTCACCCGATACCGCGCCAAAGATTACCAATCCCGTTGCGATATACGACGCGGCGATTACGACACCCGTGCCCGCGTTTTGATCGTCGATCAATTCATCCCGAATTTTGAATCCGTGTAAGATCAATCCGTCGTTGACCAGACGAGACAGATTTAGCAAGATGATTGCCAGCAATCCGTATATGCCGATGTCGATCAAATCATTTTCCAATCCCTGAGATGGCCCGGACAAGGTGCCGCCAATGGCCATGATCAATCCGAAGTAATATCCCGCCATGGCTACACCCAGTGCGACGTTGTCTTTTTCGACCAGTTCTTCCCGCACGCTGTAACTCGTTGTCGTCAAGTCTTTGACCAATTTGCCGATCCAGAATAATACAAACGCGCTGATGAGATAAATACCCGTTGCGATTAAGTCCTGTACTATCATTTTCCAAACCCTCCAAAACTGCGGCTGCCAAATCCAGATCGGCTGCGACTCGTTGAACGCGAACTGCCAAATCCACTACGGCTCTGGCTCGCGCGACTTTGCACTTTTTGTGTGAACGATTGTCTCTTTTGCGCTATGTTTGCCTGGCGCCGCTGGAATGTCGATGGTTTTTGTTTCTGTGTTACAGATCCCTGCGTGCCATATTCCCGATTGCGCCCGTAATACGGACGTTGATCTCGACGATAAGACCGATAATCGTCGTAATCGTAGCGACTCATGCCAAATCCACCGCCCCAACCGAGCAAATGACTCATGAGCGCGTATTGGCCGTAGAATTCCCAGAATGATGTGCCTCCGCGATCCGTCCAACGCCCGTAGCTCGGATTGCCCACATAGTGGTATCCGGGGGGGTGTGGCGTGTTGTTGACGCCATCTTGCTCCGATTTGGCAACCAGCGCCATTCCCAAAAATGGTTCGTATTTTCGATAGATGGATTCCGATACTTCTATCCAGTCTGATTGTACCTTTTTTTCTCCCTGTGTTATTAGATACCGGTGATAATACGTGGTGAAGAGAGTGCCTTCTTCGCGTATGTCATCCAGTACAATCATATACGCCGGTGCCGAGGCCAGCGATTTTTGCATTTCAACGACAGGATCGCGTTCGCCGCCGCACCCAGACAATAACAATAGGCCGATTAGCAAGATCGGCAATCGTTCTCGTGTCATAGTCTCCTCCAAAAAAGATATTCACATCGCTTTTGTGGATCTTACTTATTCGACATCAGAATCTTCTTCATCTATTTTCGACTTGATTTGCTGATCTTCGAAACCCCAAAAATCCGATGGTTTCAGAATTGGGATATTTTCAAAATATTCGAGATCAAGTAAGTCCTTATCACCTGAAATCAAACAGTCTGCCTGTGCTTGTTGCACACTTAAAAGCACATTATTATCATCTACATCCCGTGATACGGATGGCAGCGTTCCTTCTAATAGGAAGTGTTCACTAATTTCCAGTATCCAAGATTCGACTTCTCGAATACGATCTGGCGTGTATTTAAATCGAGTTGCGAGTTTCTCTGTAACTTCGTCTAAAATCCAGTCAGATATCACCAATTGATGCGTACTTAAACAATAATCAATAAGTTCAGCACAAGCACCTCGTGTGATTAATCCAGCAATCCAGACATTTGTATCCAGCAAAATTCTCAAGAAATTCTCCTAAATACATCTTCATCTGTATAAACGCCCTGAGCTTGTGCTTGAGGAATCATCACACGCCTGAGTCGCTGAAATTCCTCTCTTTGAAGATATTGCCGAAGAGCTTCGCTTACCACTTCGTTGTGAGTGATCTGGGCAGTCTCAACCATTTGGTCCAATCGTGTACGCAACGAACCAGGTAAACTAATCTGAATCGTATCTTTCATAACGTCCTCCTAAAAATAAGATACGTCAATCTCGACTTTGTGCAACAGCATATTTAACAATCTACTACGTCGTACTTATGCGTGCCAGTCTGTCTATGCTGGGATGCTGTTGTCCTGTAGCTACGGCACGGGGCGGTAAACGTCTTCAAACGCTTCGCGGGTTTTTGCTTCTAACGCGGCGATCATCTCCTCGGGATCCTTGTAATTCTGGATAGCAATATATCTGTGCGATTGAAAGCCGGCTGGGTCGTGTTCAAACCCCGTGTCACTCGACACTGTGTACAAAATCGCGCTTCCGTCTGCGAATTGATAGACGTATGTCTTGATACTATAACTCTCCGAAATCATATCAGGAAGTCGCGTATTAACGGCACTGATAACGTCGGCCATATTGGGATAGTCAGCGTACTGCTCCATATCGGGAAATCGCGCAACAACGGCATTGATAACGCTGCTCAACATGTCCTCATTGTTCTGATGATCCTCGCAGATCTGCGAGGCAATCGTGCTACTCGGCTCGCGTGCATCTCCTTGAATGCTCATAGTGCGTCTCCTTTCAGTTGTGTGCATCTTCGGACGCGTTTAGGATATTCATGGTTCTATTCTTTTTGTTATATACAATAGTGCAGAAGATGGTTTGAATCGCTTTATGATTCAGCAACATATCTATGATGCCCGTTCAAAGATAGATACCATTTCGGAGTAATGATAGTAGTAAAAATGCAGACTTCTGACCAATAGTTCTCAAAATTGAATAACATATCTTTTGTCTGTTTCCTTTTCAATAACTGCGAAAGGAAGGCAGATATATCGTCATAGAGATACAGCCATATCTCGTCATATTTATCATTGTTACCCTTGCGTTGTCCTAATTTCTTCATGCACTTTTTCTTTTTTTGGTAGATAGCTGCCTGAATGTGCTTCTTCAGGAGAGCAAGTTCCTTGTCCACAAGTTCTGCGCCTTCACTAATGTTCCATAAAGGATTTTTGTCAAACAATTTTTCATTAGAAACGGGGACTGTCCCTTGGAAAGGCAAGCAATATATGCCAAGATCAAATCCTTCATCTATTTCAATACTGTAACCGAAATCTGTCTTTTCGATACTACCCTTGTCAATTCTGATACGACAACAATTTCCAGCCCAAAAACGGTTTAATTGCCACAATTCGTAAGTGGTTTCTCCAAGAGTATCCTTTACGATACTAAAATCTAATTTTTCTCCTTGAGAAAAAAACCTTTCCCTTCGGACTTCTGGCAATTTGAAAATCACCTTAAGTCCTTGTGTAACGATTTTTGGGATGTCGTCTTTTATGGCATTAAATATTTCCCTGGTGGTATCCATACTGTCTTTAAAATCTTGATATGTTACGTTTATAAAAAACCGTCTTGTTTCACCTTTATTCCGAATATCGCGGGCATATTTTTTTTCAAACGTTTCTAAACAAGGCTTGATAGTCTTAGCCAAGTTATCTTTAAGCCAAAGATGATCTGTACCATCATCCATTTTTTTTGTAATACGCATGACTTCAATGCCGATTTGCTTTCCATTCCACTCAAATTCTAAATCAGGGGGATCATTGCCATTCGTGTTTTGTCTGATGCATACATTCAATAGTTCTTCGAGTTTGTCCTTCAAAAAAATTTCAGGCTCAAAATTATCATAACTTGACATCGTATTTCCCTGTAAACGGATGAAACATTGTCGGCACTAATTGTATATAATTCTCTTTGTGCAATACTATGTTGGATCTTCTGGTAATTGTGAGAAGTCAAATTCGTTTACTTCGTCGATGTCTGGTGAAAATGGGGGGATGGCGTGGGGGATATGGCTGTGTCCACAGCGAGAGATGAGTGCTCGAGCGCGCGCTTGTTGTTCGGCTTGTTTCAACATATCATCGGCAGACCAGCGTGCAAAGATTTTTTCGAGGCCCGATTGGATCACGTCCTGGTATCGAGGATCATTGGATAGGTCGCGGCGTTCTTCTGGGTCTTCGTCGATGTTGAACAATTGGCAGGAGTCAAATTCGGAGTAGTAGTTCAATTTCCACGGTCCCGTGCGGAGCATGCACGCGGGCTGGTCGCCGAGTAAGCCGATGTATTCTGCAAAGACTTCATTGGGCCAATCGGATGGTGGATCGCCTGTGAGGAATGATGCAAAGCTTTTGCCCGAGACATCGGGCATGGGGTCTGCGCCCGCAATGTCCAGAGCCGTGGGGCCTGCGTCGATGAGGCTGACGATGGCATCTTCTGTGCGGTTTTCGTGAATATGGCCCGGCCATGAGCAGATCATGGGAATGCCCACAGAGCCTTCGTAAAAACTGCTTTTCCACCACATGCCGTGTTCATGGGCCATGTCGCCGTGGTCCGAGGTGTAGATGATGACGGTGTTGTCTGCATTAGAGGAGGATTGTACGGTTTGGATAATCTGACCGATGTATCGGTCGAGTTCGGTCGTCAGGCCGTAATAAGCGGCCAATCCGCGACGATTCTGTTCTGGGGTGATGTCTTCAACGCCGCGTCGCTCGCGCCATTTTTTCATGGCCGGATGCAGGGCGTTTAAGTATTCGGGCGATTCGGGTTCGAGCGGTGGGATTTGCGCCATGTAATACTCGAAGTCTTCTCTGTCGCAGATCAGGGGATTGTGCGGGTTCATGTAGCCGACGACGAGGGCATAAGGTCTGTCGCTGTTTTGCCGGTCGGCGATGAATTTGCAGGCTGTTTCGGTGACGGATTTGTCAAAGTAGCGATAACCTGTTTCGCCATAGCCGGATACTTGGACGCCGTATTTGGTCTGTCCCGTTGTGCGGTTGTATCCAGAGCCGAGAATTTCTGCGGATAGCCCGCCGCAGTCGGCGTGGATGCGTTTTTCAAAGCCGTGGAATTGGTCGGGGTTTCTAAAGTGCATGCGACCGCATAGTACGGCTTCGTATCCCGCCGCGCCATAAGCATGGGCAAATGTGGGGGTGTCAAAAGACAGGCTGCCGCTGTTGTCATAGACGCCCACATCGCTGGGGTACTGCGCGGACATAAAGCCCGACCGCGAAGGCGCACAGAGGGGATAGGGGCAATACGCATTGCGAAACCGGATTCCACGACGCGCGAGCGTATCTAAATTGGGCGTTTGTACAATGGGATTTCCCGCACATCCCATCGCATGGGGATTGTGCTGGTCGGAGATGATGATGATTATGTTGGGAGTCATGATGAAGTGTGAGGTGAGAAGTGTGAGGTGAGAAGTAAAATGCAACCACAGGAATGTAGCCTACAATGATCACAGCTTGCAATCCTTTAATCCTGAAAATCCTTTAATCCTGAAAATCCTGATCCTATTTTCGATCATTCCCGTTATACAGTCCTTCCCCTCGTACGAGCAGGCGTTTGGGGTTGGGAATGTCCATGAGTTCATCGACGCTGTGATAGCCAACCGTCATGCTCATGCGCGTGTCGTCGGTGTGGTTTTCGCCTGCGCCGTGGACGACCATGCTGTCGATTGCGAGCATGCCACCTGCGGGCATGGGTACGGGGAGTGCTTGACCGAGGACATCGCTTGCCCAGTCTGCATCGTGAATAGATGTGGAGACGCCGGGGAAGTGATGCGATCCGGGTACAATGCGGGTGCATCCATTTTCAAGGGTGGTTTCTTCGAGGTAAAAGATGATGGTGTAGATGTTGCGCGTCCACTGTCTGACATCGCGATGAAGATACGCGCCTTTGTTTTCCTCTGCCGTGCGTAAGGTGGCGTGGTTGTGGCGGTTGGTGAGGATTTCGATATTGGGTCCCAGAAGCGATTCGAGCGGGTCGAGCGCGTATGGATGTGTGACTGCTTCTCGAAAGATCGATGCGCGGTCTATAAGATCAGAGATACGCACGGCGCGGCCATTCTTATTGCGTACGATGGGTTCGGCTTCGCGTTCGATGTCTTCCATGATCGCGGTCTTCAGGTTTTCAACCATTTCTTCTGGCAAACGGTCTGGAAGACAGAGAAAACCGTTGTTTCGAAAGAGTTGGATTTGTCGCATTGTGAGTGAGGGCATGTCCTACTCCTGGGCGGGAAGCGAATAGGGATGTGGATGTCCTGTATAGACTTTTTCGCCGCGTACGAGAACTTTTTCCGGGTCGTCTTTGATCACGTCGTGGGCGTCGTGGGCGCGATAGGCAACCGTCATGCTGCGGCGAGAATGATCGGAACAATTTGTGTCAGATCCGTGATAACAGCAGTCGTTAAAGAGGAGGACACCACCGCGCGGCATGGGGATTGGCACCGCGCGGTAATAGTTGTCGCTGTCGTAAAAATTGTCTCTTTGTTTCTGTGGCCGGCGCGGGTTGAGAAATGGTCGGTTGTGGCTGCCGGGCACGATGCGTACACAGCCGTTTTCAACGGTTGATTCTTCGAGGTAGATCAAGCCGGTGATGAGCGTGTGGTCATAGGGTTCTTCACCAGCGTGCCAGGGGACGGGATAAGATCCGGAGGGACGCACCATGACGTGGTTGTGTTTGTTGGTGAGTACTTCGATGTTTGGACCGATGATGCCTTCGAGGGCGTTGAGGATGATGGGGTGTGACGCGGCTTCAAAATAGGCGGGGTCTCGTAAGAAAATTTTTGAGAGACGGCGAACATTTTTCGGTTCTCGATCCCCTTTTTCTTCCCAAACGATGGGTTCGCGCATGTCTGCGATTTGCCGGGAGGTGACCTCGTTTAGACGATCGACAAGGTCGCCGGGCAGGGTTTCGCGGACTTTGTAAAATCCAGTGGTTTTGAAATACCAGAGGTCTTCTTCTGTGATCATGTTGTGATATCCTTTATTATCTCGGGTCCATTACTCGCCCGACAAACAGGGTGGTACTGGTCGCTATGTCTCGAATGAGGAAGATGAATGGCCGATCGACCGCGACCACGATCGACGGTGGGGGCGCAGATTCTATCCCTATGACTACGGCGGTAGCTGCTGCGGCTTCTGTGCCCTTTTCATCTACGAGGACAAATGCCTTGTGAAACGCATCAAAAATGTACAGATCTTTTGTTCCATCCATGCCCGAGAAGTCCGCTAATTGCGGATCAAAGGCGTCTGACATTCCCATCTTCTTGAGCGTTGCGCCCAGCGGGAATTGGGCTTCAAACTCGAATGAGGGCATTGTGAGTGCTACGTGCTCAGGTCTCAGGTCTTTCGAAATCTGACTGACGAGTTCGGCGTTTAACGAATTTTCGAATGGATCAAAATTGTCTTTGTCGGGGAGCAGAATGACCATGGATATTTCACTGCCGTCGTAGGGCAATTCCACGGCTTGATATCCCGTGCCCTTCGCATAGCCGGATAGCTGGGGCTCGGTCTGTCGCATCATCGGTACTTTGATGCTGTTGCCAGTAAGCAAATGGAAGTCGCCTTCAGCCGTGGCTTTTTCGTCGAAGGGGTAGAGCCACGCCGCGTTGAAGTAGATGGCATTGGTGAGGACTAATCGGGTCAAGATGTTGATAGCATCGGGTGGGATCAAGTCTTTGATCTTGTCTTCCGTCTGATGGGCGACCCAGTCGTTGATTGTGAGGCGCGAGTCTTCAGGTGCTTCAATGAAGTTTGCGATCCTCATTCCAGCACCGTAATTTTCCGCCAGTTTGTCCAGAAAGTTCTGCAGGAAGTCATAGCCCTGTTGGCCCCAGATCGCATTGGTAATGTTCAATCGAAATTCCTTGCCATCCTGGCCACTGCTCCCTTCGCCGCGAGAAGCGAGTTGGAGATCAAGGGCGTTGAACGCGGGGTGCAACTTGTCCTGGGACAGGGTGAAGTGTAGTGCGTTTGACATCTGGCGTTCGGTTTCGCCTCTGGTACCGGCATAGGTCATCGCAAGTGCCAACGAGATGCTGTAGGGCGAATAGAACAGGTTCCCACTTTCTGCCTCGCGCAAATTTTGATAGAGGTCGAAGGCGAAGTCGTTGTTTCCGCGTACCAGGTCTGATAGTTCTGAATCTGTCGCCAGAGGTACGGTTACTCGCGTCTTTGCTGATCGCACTTCTTGTGTCTCAGGGGCCGTGGGGGGTGATACCTGACCGCATCCGAGTAGTGCGATTAATAGTATTATAGCAGGTAGGTTGGTGAAGCGGGAAAATTCCATTCTATATGGCTTTTGTGTCGTTTTCATTTTAGCCTCCTTGCCCCGGCTATTGTCCCCATGGATGGATACAGAAAAATTATCTTAAATTGCTGTGTAAATCAAGGTTTATTGTTCGCGATGCTCCAGGGGAACACATTTTGCCCAATCTGGATGCTCTCGTTTTTTCTATGAGTTACGAAAAAAATGTAGTATATTGAAACCATCAGAAGTTCTTTGTTTTTCATTTTGTGAAAGGATAGCTGTATGCCCAACGCGTTGCTTGTATATCCAAAGAATCCGGTGACGTTCTGGAGTTTTGATGAGGCTTTGAGGTTGGTTGGAAAGAAGTCTGCTTTTCCGCCTTTGGGGTTGTTGACGATTGCCGGTATGATGCCCGAGCACTACAGTTTGCGCGTGGTGGATGTGAATGTGCATCCACTGACAGATGAAGATCTGGATTGGGCAGATGTTGTGATTACATCGTCGATGATTATTCACTGGCATTCCCTCGAAGAGATTATTGCTCAGTGCAATGTCGCAGGTGTGCCTGTGCTCAATGGCGGCCCGCTTCCCACGCAGTATTGCGAAGATATTGAGGGAGATGCGGTCTTTTATCTGGGCGAGGCAGAGAATGGCTTTATGGATGTGGTCGATCGTTTGGTGGCCGAGCCTTATAAGGGGGGGCGAGAGTACATTGATCGGCGAGGTGAATTTCAAAGTCTCACAACCACACCGCTTCCGAACTGGGATCTGATCAATTTTGACGATTATACAGTGATGGTGATTCAGATTACAAGGGGTTGTCCCGAAAGTTGCACATTTTGCAATATCCCCGCGCTTTACGGCAAGATAACGCGTTTGAAAAATAGCAGCCGCGTGGTTCAGGAACTGGACGCGCTTTACGATAGAGGCTGGCGCGGCTCGGTTATGGCGGTTGATGACAATTTTGTTGGCAACCGCGAAGAGATTCGAGAAACACTGGAAGAAGAGGTGGTTCCCTGGCAAAGGGAACGCGGGTATCCTTTCCAGCTCTTTACACAGGCCAGCATTCGCGTGAGTGATGATCCCGCGTTGTTAGAGGCGATGTACCTCGCTGGATTTGATAAAATTTTTGCGGGGATTGAATCGCCAGTGGAAGAAAGCCTGAAGTTTATGGGCGCGCAAAAGAATTTGCAGGGTGATACGCCTTTGCTGGACAAAGTGAAGATTCTGCAAGACTATGGCATGGAAGTTCAGGCTGGCTTTATTATGGGCCTGGATACAGATCCAGATGATATTGCCGATCGCATGATTGCGTTTATCAGAGAAGCGGGTATTCCGGTGGCTATGGTGGGGGTTTTGGGCGTGCTGCGCGACACGCCCGACTTCAAGCGCTACAAGCGGTTGGGTCGCCTGCGTGAAGACGTAAAATATACGGGTGATTCGGGTATTTTCAGTCGGGAGTTGAGTTATGTGCCTATCATTGATCCCGACGAACTGCTGGCGCGCCATCGCAAGGTTCTCGAAACGCTGAACAGTCCAGAGATTTTCTTTGAACGCTGCCGCACGCATTATGCACATCGCGCGCGCAGGCCGATTCCGTCAATGCCAATTGGTTGGACGGAACTCAGGGCTGGATTGCGCTCTTTTTGGCACCAGGGAGTGGTCGGGACTTATCGGTGGACGTTCTGGAAGTTTATGGCTCACATGCTCTTGCACCATCCCCGCGATTTTGGCGATGGCATACGCATGTCCATTCATGGCCGTCATTTGATTCTCACCACGCGCGATGCTCTACAGGTCGATGAGGTGCAGACATTTTTGGATGAGGCGCTGGATCATCTGAAGCGTTTTAGCGAGGGATATAAAGAGGTGAGTGTCGGTGATTACGCGAGCAAGTTGATGCACGCCCTGCACGGGCGGTTTGATCATTTCCAAGACGATTATCGCACTTTACAACACAATGCTGAGGTGATGTTGAAGGCGGCTCAGGAATACTGCGAGTTGATCCGCGAAGAATTTCGCCACCAGGTTGCAGAACCTCTCGAGCGTTTCCAACAAGAGATTGAAGCCATTCTCGACTCATATCCCACACAAAGCAGTTTGCAACCTGCTCGGTAGGACGCGCTGCGATACAAAACAAAAGCCCGGTATCATAAAAGATATCGGGCTTTTATTTTTTTAACCACAAAGCCGGAGACACTGTCTTCGGCTTCTCAGTTTTAAGCGAGCACAGCTTTGAGTTTGTCTTCTATCGCGCTTTTGGGAACAGCGCCAATAAGCTGATCTGCCTGTTTGCCGTCTTTAAAGATGAGCAGTGTAGGGATGCTGCGAATGCCAAACCCCTGTGCTGTCTGCTGGGCGTGATCCACATCGACTTTGCAGATTTTAACGCGACCGTCGTATTCGCGAGCGAGTTCTTCAATGCTGGGGGCAATCATGCGGCACGGACCGCACCACGTTGCCCAGAAATCCACGAGCACCGGAAGATCGGAATCGACAACTTCTGTTTGGAAATTTTCATCTGTAACATTCAATGGACTTCCCACTTTGAGACTCCTTTCAGGTTGGGTTTTGTTCTGATGAGAATGTGCTAAACTACCAGATTTGTATGGGGTTGTCAAGGGGATGCGCGGCAGATTCGGTAGGCCAGGTGAGCGAGAATTTCGTGTGGTGTCCCGCCGCTGGACTTGAGGCGATTGTCTGCATCGAGAAGGGCATCATGGGCATTCCAGAGTGCTCGTTCGTCGAATAGACGGGCCTGATCGAGGTAGTTATTGAGAAAAAAAGCGGGTACTTTGAGGCGAGAAGCCATTGCATTTCTGGGTAGGCGCTGGCCCGATATCCATCGCGCGCGCCGCAGAATTCCAAAGTGACGGACGAGTAGTGCGATCGTGCCGGCAGGGTGTTCTCCCTGTTCGCAGAGCCGTCCAATGAGGACCTGTGCTTTGTCCAACTGACGGTGTCCGAGTGCGTCGGCGAGTTCAAAAACCGTGACCCCCCGCGTGTTGTCGATCACCTGAGCGACATCTTCGCGCGAGATTGGATTGGATGGGGTAGCGATAAAGAGTTTTTCGATTTCGCCGTTCAATTCGCGCAGATTTGACCCAATGCTCATGTGGAGCAGGTGAGCCGCGTCGGGCGCGATTTGCCTACCCATAGTTTTGACATGTGTCTGGATCCAGGCCGGGATTTCATTGTCGTAGGGCGGGCGAAATTCGATTGCAGTCGCGCGTTTTCTGAGTTCGGCAAATAGTTTTTTGCGTCCATCGGGTTTGGTGGCTGTGATGATTATGGTCGTTGTTTCGGGTGGGGATTCGATGAGGGGCAAGAGTTCGGGGGTGGCTGAATCGAGTAAGCGGTCGGCGTTTTTGAGGACAATCAGGCGGCGTTGCGCCATCATTGGAAAGGTGAGTGCTTGTGCAATGAGCTGCGAAATATCGAGGTCTTCGGCGCGATAGATGTCGAGGTTGAAGGGGCGCGCTGCAGGCTCAATGAGGGTTTCAACGAGGGCGTTGAGAAGCTGATCGCGTTGGAAATCTTCCTCCCCGTAGAAATAGTAGAGAGATGAGATTTCGCCTTTTTGGGCGGCATCGAGAACCTGAGCTGGCGATGGGCCAGTTTTGCGAGGACGTCGGGTAGCCATGTTCTGTGTTATCCGGGGAATCTGAGTCTAAAGATCTTTGAAGTCCGCGTCTTGAATTTGTGAATCGTCAATGTCGCGCCGTGGTTTTTTTTCCGATGATGTGCGTGTGGTCGAGCGCATGATCATGGCGCGGAACAGGCCACCGACAAAACGAAAAAATAGGACCAGCGCAAGGGCAATGAAAAATATACGAAGCAACATGGGTGTCTCCATAGCCTTAATGGGTCAATCTGCAGCGGTGTGGCGATATGGGGATGTCGATTCAATTTTGGGCGCGCCAAACCATCGCCAGATAAGGCTGATTAGAACGGGTACAACGACCAGTGTGAGGGCAGTGGCAAATGCGAGACCAAAGATGACAGCTACGCCCATTGGTCCCCACCATTGACTGCTGCGTCCCCCAATTTCCCATGAAAAGGAAAGAAAGTCAAAACTGATACCCGTGGCAAGGGGCAACAGGCCCAGGATGGTGGTTATGGCTGTGAGAATGACGGGGCGAAATCTTACGACGCCTGCGCGTATGATTGCCTCGCGCGCTGAAAGGCCGCGCTGGCGCAATTGCAGGGTATAGCCGATTAGAACAATGGCGTTGTTGACAACCACGCCCGCAAGGCTGATCACACCAATGCCCGTCATGAGAATGCCAAAAGGGGTTCCGGTGACAATCAGGCCGATCAGTACGCCTATCATAGACAAAATGACGGATGTGAGAATGGTAAAGGGCAGGGCCAGGGAATTGAATTGCGTAATCAGAATGAGTGCGATACCCGCCAACGCTACGAGCAAAGCTCTGGAAAGAAAGGCGGTGGCTTTTTGCTGTTCTTCATTTTCGCCAGAATAGGCGATCTGATAGCCCGGTGGCAGGGGAAAATTGGATAGGGCTACTTGTACATCGCGCATGGCTGCATCAGATGTGCGGTCTTGCACTTTGCCTTCGATGGAGATAACGCGCTTGAGATCCTTGCGCCGAATGCTGCCAAATCCCCCGCCCGTTTCTATGCGTGCAACCGCGCTTATGGGCGTGATTTTGCCATCTTTTTCAATGGTGATGCGTTCGAGGTCGGCGAGGGTGTTGCGCTTGTCGGATTTGAATCTCACGCGAATATCGTATTCGTCTTCGCCCAATCGATATTCGGATGCTTCTGAGCCGTAAACAGCCGAGCGCACCGTAGCGGCAATCAAGCGCGTATTGAGGCCCGCTATTGCAGCGGCTTCTCGATCTACGACGATGCGGACTTCGGGACGCCCCCGGTCGTAATCATCTTTGAGATCGACAACGCCGGGCACTTCGGCCACGATGCGTTTGATACGCGCGGAGAGCTGACCCAAAATTTCGAAATTTTCGCCGGATATCTCAACGCTGATGGGCGGTCCTACGGGTGGTCCACCGCGTTCCTGAGACAATTCGATTTCAGCGCCGGTCAGATTTTTGAGTTTGTCGCGAATTTCCTCAATGGTCTTAAAAGAGGATTGCTGTCGAAGGTCTTCATCGATAAAGTCAACGGAGATGCGGCTGGCATTTGAAATGCCTTCTCCGGCAGCAAATACATCGCCGCCAGAGACACCCACGTTGGCGACATAGGTTTCAACATCGGGAATATCGGAGAGTATGGATTCGATCTGGCGCGCCAGTTGATCCGATGTTTCGAGGTTTGTGCCCGATGGGGCGCGCACATCGATATAGGCTGTATTGGGTTCAATTTCGGGAAAGAATTCGATGCCCCGGCCTGTGAAATAGTACGCCACAATGACGAGAATGAGTGTACTCGCTGCAAGAAAGAGAGTTATTCCCGGGTAATTGAGTGCGAGTTCGAGGCGACGCTGATAGGCGTTGAGGCTGCGCTGGAGGCGGGGTGATGTTTCTTCGACTGTTCCTCGTACTGTCATGAAAGATGCACAAAATGTGGGATTGAGGACGAGGCCCACAAATAGAGATGAAGATAGGGTTATGATCAGGGTGATGGGCAAATATTTCATGAATTCGCCCATGATACCGGGCCAGACAATCATGGGTGCAAAAGCACATAATGTCGTCAGTGTTGAGGTGATCACAGGCCATGCAACTTCTCCCGTGCCTTCCAACGCGCCCTGGATGGGAGATTGGCCTTCTTGCCGATGGCGATAGATGTTTTCGACAATGACGATGGCGTTATCGACGAGCATGCCGAGTGCGAGGATCAAGCTAAACAAAACGATCATATTGAGCGTGATGCCCATAATGGAGATAATGACAAAGGCAATGAGCATCGAGAGGGGAATGGCGATACCGACAAAAAAGGCATTGCGGAGGCCCAGGAAGAAGAGGAGCACCAGAATGACGAGGATGAGGCCGGATACGATATTGTTTTCGAGGTCTTTGACCATCATGCGAATGTCTTCGGACTGGTCGCCCAAAATGGTGATTTGTGTGCCTGCGGGGAGGGTGGGTTTCAATTCGTCGAGTGCGCTTTTAATCTGATCGGCGATGGCAATTAGATTTTCCCCGCTGCGCTTGACAATTTCGAGGCTCACACTGGGTTTGTGGTTGAGGCGGGCGTAATTTGTGCGGTCCTTAAACCCATATACGACATCGGCAACATCGCGAATATAGACCGGTCGGCCCTGCGACGCTTTGATGAGGAGGTCGCCAATTTGGGGAACGGTTTCAAGCTCGCCGGGGACGCGTACGGCGTATTTGTATGCACCCATATCCACGCTACCGCCAGGAAGGGTCAAGTTTTCGCGTTGAATAGCTTCTATTACTTCCTGGATGGCGAGTTTGTAGGCGACGAGGCGGTCGGGATCTACATCGACTTTGACTTCGTGTTCGAGGCCACCCACCACGCGTACTTCGAGAATGCCGGGAATGGTTTCGATATGATCGGCGAAGTCTTCGGCAATTTCTTTGAGCCGAATAAGTCCATAGTCGGCCGACAATGCGACGATCATCATGGGGATATTAGAAAAGTTGACTTCGAGAACCACGGGGTCTTCTGCATCATCGGGTAATTCCGATTTGGCGAGATCGACCTTGTCTTTGACTCGCTGGAGCGCATTGTCTATGTCGATATTGGGATTAAATTCTACCGTGATTGACGAAGCGCCTTCGACCGAACTCGAGCGGATCACTTTGACGTTTTCAATGGATTGAAGTTCTTTTTCCAGAGGTCGGGTGATGAGGTTTTCAACATCCTGAGGCGAGGCTCCGATATACGGTGTGCTGACGATGATGAGGGGTATGGTAATATCTGGCGCGGCTTCGCGGGGAAGCGACAGATAAGCCGAGATGCCCGAGATGATAAGGATGCCGACAAAGACGTAAACGGTGATGCGATGTTTGAGCGCGTACGCGGTGATGGTCATGGGAGGGGTTCCGCATATTTTATTGCCACGCGATCGCCATCAATGAGATCTCGCCCGCCTTTGACGATGATCTGATCGCCAAAGGCAAGCCCCTTTTGGACGACGACGCGGTCGGCTTCTGATGGCCCCAGGCTGAGCGGACGCAAAAGTGCCCTGTTGTTTTTCACGACAAAGGCCACAGGCCCGGTTTCGCGTTCGATAATGGCTTCGCGGGGAATGACAACGACATGTCGGTGAATGCGGCGCCTGGCTTTCAGCGTGCCGATCATGCCGGGACGGATATGCCCTGTTGGATTGGGCAGGTAGATTTCAATGGGGAAAACCCTCTGGTCTGTATCTGCTGCCGGGCCAACATGGGCGATTGTGCCCTCATAGGTCTGGTTCGGCAGAGCGTCGAGGACGAGGGTGACGAGGCCGCCTTCGGCAAAGTCGATGATTTCGCTCTCGGCTACCCAGGCCGCAACACGCAAGCTGTCGGTTTGAACGATGCGAAATGTTGCATCACCTCGCGCGATATGTTGCCCCTGTGAGATGTATCGCTTTGCGATGTGGCCCGAAAAAGGCGCTTGTATCCGCCCGTAAGAGAGCCGATGTTTTAAGGTCTGTGCCGTTGATTTGGCTTTTTGGAAGTCGTATTCTGTAGAAAAATACGCCTGTTCGGAGATCGATCCTTCCGAGAAAAGTTGTTTGCTGCGCTCGTAATTGTAGGCTTGAAATTTGAGATTGGCGTCGGCTTCAATCAATGCGGCTTGCAGAAGCTTCATGTTGAGTTGCGCGAGATTCTCTCCGCGTTTGACGTAATCGCCTACATTTTTGTACGTGCCGATGACCTCTCCTGGTTCGAGTGCACTGATGGTCACATCGCGCCAGGCATTTACTGTGGCAGACAGCCTGCTGTATTGGACGAGTGAATCGGGTTTGAGTACAAATGTGGATACATTGGTGGTGCGCTCTAATGGCATTTCTTTTTGTGCCGAAGATTCGTCTCCACAGCCCAGATGGACCGCGATCAAGAGACAGGGTATTAAAAGCCTGTATAAATTCATGGTTTATCCTCTTCACCCAAAATGCCCGCACTGAGTTCTAAATGTACGAGGGTGACCGCAAGGTCTCGCTTTGCGCGCGCGAGTTCGGCTTCGGCGCGTTGTAAGGTGAGTTGTCCATCGATGACTTCGATCTGGGTGCCAACGCCATTTTCATAACGCGATTCCGCGATTTCCAAGCCTCTACGGGCGAGATCGACCGCCTGTATTTGCGTGCTTTTTCTGGCGCGAACTTCGAGAAAAGTGCGCCACGCTTGCAGGACGTTGAAACGCACGTCGCGCTCGGTCTGATTTCGGACTAGTTCGGCTTGCCGCGTGTCCGAGCGGGCCTGCGCAACCTGTGTACCTGTGCGAAAGCCATCGAAAATGGGAATGTTGATGGCGATGCCTGAAAACCAGCTCTGGCGAAAATCGTCTTTTACAAAATCAAATTCGTTTTTTTGCGCCTGCCATTGTCCATTGACAATCAAATCTATGGTTGGGCGAGATTCTGCCTGGGCAATGGTCTCTGCATGCTGGAGCATTTCGACCTCGAGGCGGTACTGGCGCACAATGGGATTCATTTGCATTGAGAGGTCAATCAAACCTGTCTCGGCACTGGTCGATAAAAGGTGAGATTTTTCGCGGAAACTCCCACGAGGTGTAATGGATTCGTCGGGATCAAGGCCGATCTGATTTTTGAACGCGAGATCTGCCAATATACGCGCATTTTCTGTACTTATGGAATCTGTCAGCAATTCGGCGACCTGTACCTGTGCGCGCAGCAAATCGTAGTCCGATACGCGACCTGCCTCGCGCAATTTTTCGACGCGCCTGAAATTTGCACGCGCACGCGCTACAGAAGATTTGCTGACTCGCGTGAGTTCGCTGGCCAACATCAGGTCGTAAAAAGCCGTTTCGACCTGGGTGTGTAATTGGTGCTTTGCAGCGCGTACCTTTTCCATCGAAAATTGCCGGAATAGACGCGCAGCGCGCATAGCCGAAAAAGATTTGCCCCCACCCCAAATGGATTGTCGAATGCCGACCGTGCCGATGAGGTTGTTGTGCGCCCCTACGGTAAATTGTTGCTGGCCTGCTGGCGTTTCAAAGAAAAAGGTGGGTAGCAACCAGTTGCGCGTGTACTGCATGGTGATATCGAGTTGGGGGAGAACGTCGGCTACTGCATGGCGAACCCGTTGGCGCGATTTGTCCAGATCTTCGCGCGCGATTAGCAGGTCTTCATTGTGCGATAGCGCGTGCTGCAAACTCTCTTCGAGTGTAATAGATCGAGAATGCGCTCTGGGGAGCGCAAAAAAGAGGGACAGAAGGCCGATGATACACAGCCATCGGCAAAGAGATATATAGTCCATCGACATTTGGAGGGCGTTAAATTTAGGTCGAGATATTAGTTACCCAAAAATCTACAGGGTTTTGCCATGTGATGTCAAGGCGTTTCACAAATTCATACGGGAAACGCTGTCCGATAGTGCCAATGCCTGGACAGTTTCCGCGACATCGTGAACCCTTATAATATGAACGCCTGCAATTGCGCCCCAGGTGGCTGCAGAAATGCTGCCCGGCAGGCGCTCCTGAGGGTGGCTTTGGGGCGCGGTAAATTGCTTGCGAGATGCACCTATGAGAAGGGGGTATCCCAGCGTGTGAAATTCGGATAGTCGGGCGAGTATCTCGATATTGTGCGCGTATTTTTTGCCGAAACCGAGCCCGGGATCAATCACAATTTGAGATTGGGAAATGTCCATCTCTTCTGCGCTGTTGATTTGTGTGCTTAAAAAGTCGAGAATATCGGACACGACATCGTCGTACGCGGGGTTCTGTTGCATGGTTGAGGGCGTTCCCTGCATGTGCATGAGGATAACAGCAACTCCGGTTTCTGAAATCAGGTGTATCATGCCGGGATCAAAACGCAGGGCGCTGATGTCGTTGACAATGGTTGCGCCGTTGTCAATGGCCTGTCGGGCGACCTCGGCTTTGGTCGTGTCTATGGAGATGGGCACGTTGAGTTGCGGAGCAATGGCCTCAATAATGGGAATGGTGCGGTTCAGTTCTTCTTTTAGCGAGATGACAGGCGCGCCTTTGCCATAAGGTCCGGCTGGACGGGATGATTCACCCCCTATATCGATCATGTCGGCACCGGCTTCAACCAGTGCCAATGCGCGCTCAACCGCTTTGCGTGGTTCAAAATAAAGGCCGCCGTCTGAGAACGAGTCTGGCGTGACATTGAGAATGCCCATCACGAGTGTTCGATGACCCAATTGAAGGGGCGTGCCGCAGCATGAAAGCTGGTAAACAGGGCGCGGGTGTTTCATGGGTGAGGTGTACAAAAAAAAGAGATGGCAACCGCCATCTCTTTTTTTAGTCATCCGATGGCTGTTTTTCTGGTTCAGAGGTGTGTTGTTCCGATGTTTGGTCTTCCTGTTCTTCTTCCGATTTTTCTGACTGTTTTTCTGGCTCGACTGGCTTTTCGAGTGTTTTGCCTTCTAATAATTGGTCGAGCTGTACATCGTCGAGGGTTTCAAATTCGAGCAATGCTTTGGCAAGGATGTGGACTTTGTCGATGTTATCACCGAGCAATTGTTCGGCGCGGGACTCGGCTTTGAGTACGAAGTTTTTGATTTCCTCGTCGATCATTTCGGCCACTCTGTCGCTGTGATCTCGACGTTGTGCCATTTCGCGCCCAAGGAATATTTCGTCGTTTTGTTGCCCGTAAGCAATAGGACCGAGTTTTGGACTCATGCCCCAATCGCAAACCATCTGTCGGGCGAGATTGGTGGCCATGCGGTAGTCTTGCTGCCCGCCTGTTGTGATTTCGCCAAAAACGAGTTTTTCGGCAATTCTTCCCCCCAATGCGTAAGCGAGAACCGCTTCACAATAACTCTGGGGATAGGTGTGACGCTCGTCGATGGGCAGGGTGTGTGTGACACCGAGGGCACGCCCACGAGGAATGATGGTCACTTTGTGGAGGGGATCGCTTTCCGGAATGAGTTTGGCAACCAGCGCGTGACCAATTTCGTGATAGGACGTGAGGCGTTTTTCTTTGTCGGAAATGACAAGGCTGCGTCGCTCTGCACCCATCATGACTTTGTCTTTGGCATCTTCAAAGTCGTTCATGGTTACGCGGTCTCGATTATTTCTGGAAGCCAGAAGTGCGGCTTCGTTGACCAGATTGGCGAGGTCTGCGCCTGCCAGTCCGGGAGTTCCGCGTGCCAGCACCTGTAAGTTGACGTCGTCGGAGAGGGGGGTGTTGCGGGTGTGGACTTTCAAAATGCCTTCGCGCCCCCTGATATCGGGACGATCTACCACGACCTGGCGGTCGAAGCGCCCGGGGCGCAATAGGGCGGGGTCGAGCACGTCGGGGCGGTTGGTAGCAGCGATGAGGATGAGGCCCTCTTTGGATTCAAAACCATCCATTTCAACGAGGAGTTGATTGAGGGTTTGCTCGCGTTCGTCGTGACCGCCTCCAATACCTGCACCTCGGTGCCGCCCCACAGCATCTATTTCGTCGATAAAGATGATGCACGGGGCGTGATTTTTCCCCTGCTCAAAGAGATCGCGCACGCGCGAGGCACCCACGCCGACAAACATTTCGACAAAATCTGAGCCGCTCATTAAAAAGAATGGGACATCCGCTTCGCCTGCGACAGCGCGTGCCATGTGCGTTTTGCCCGTGCCGGGGGGACCAACCAGGAGTACGCCTTTTGGAATGCGTCCGCCCAGACGTTGAAATTTGCGCGGATCTTTCAGAAATTCGATGATTTCTTGTAGTTCTTGTTTGGCTTCTTCGGCACCTGCAACGTCTTTGAATGTGATTTGGGTTTTATCTTCAGAGACGAGTTTTGCCTTGCTTTTGCCAAAGCTGAACGCGCCTTTGGGACCACCTTGCATCTGGCGCAAAATGAAAAGCCAAAGCCCTATGAACAGTATCCAGGGCAAAAAATTAAAAAATATGTTGAGCCAGTTGGAGGGCTTTTGAAAGCGAAAGTCAACGCCGTATTTGAGCCATTCTTCGCGGGTCTGGGCATCTACGACGCCCAGGTCAACGACAAAATCGCGAAAGGTGTGCTGTTGTCTTCGTCCCGGGGGAGTAAGCTCTTCTGCGACGAGGTGGCCGTGAAATTCGTTATCAATAATGATCGCGCTCTGGATTTTTCCTTCTTCGAGAAGCATTTTGTACTCTTTGTAGCTGAGCACGACATCGCTGGAAGGGTCGCTGCCAAAAAATTTGGAAGCAAAAATGGCAACCAGGACAAAAAATATCCAGAAAGCCAGTGGTTTTGAGATGTGCCGCCAGGGCCGCTTGCCATTCTCCGAAGCCCCATTGCGATCAGCGTTATCCCGATTGAGCACTGACAAGTTGGGGCGCCGTTCTTTTTTTTCTGCAGGCGCGTCATCTTCAGGCTGTGTGGGAGCACGATCAGGCGTCTCGTCGGATGACTGTGTTTCTTCATCCGGTTTCGAGTCCCTGTCTTTGGGGTCGGTCATAAATGCCTCTTTTCGCATTGTGTGATCATGCTACTATAGGTTGCTTTGAGCACGCGCCGGGTATCTGGTGTGATGGGTGCGACCTGTGAACGCCGAAGTCCAACGACCCACAGAATGGTCGCACCGCTCACCAGCAGTGGTATTTCACCGCGCAGTGGGCGGGGTATTTTGCTGTCGCCGAATAATCTGCTGACTTTTTTTTTCCCCCGCATGCCAAAAGGGTGAAACCAGTCGCCCGGTCTGGGTGAACGGAGATACAACGCCCGGTTGGGAAGTTGATCTAGGTCAAAAAAGACGGTGTGTTCCGCTGTCTTTGAACTGCTGTGGCAGTTGTACACCGTTCTCAGGTGCCCCTGGTTGACCCGGTTTAATATTTTTGTTGAGAATTTGCCGTTGATATCGAGCGGCACATCGGGTTCAACCAAAAAGCAGTAAGCTCGGGCGGGTTGGGTTATAATGAGTGTGTCATGCGTGCGATAAGCTGAGATTTCTGGTGTTATTTGAACGCTGTTTCCAGGAGTGGAAGAAATTTCGAGAATGCGTTCAACAACCTGGAAACGCGCGGCCTCGGCACTGGCCTGAAGGGCAAAGAGCACCTTTCGAATCAGGCGACGCCGAAGTGATATATGATAACCGAAAAATCGCTTAACATCAAGGATAAATTTTCGGCTGTCGCGGTACAGGAGGGTTTCTGAAAGTGCCTGTTCCGCAATGTTTTCGAGGTGTGCATCGTCATTCTGTAGCAGGGTCGCCAAGCGTGAAAGGAGGTCTTCGATTTGGGGATTATACGCCTTTTGCAGGTGGGGTATCAGGTCTGTGCGAATGCGATTGCGCAAAAATTTTGGATCGCTATTTGTTTCATCGCGCAGCACCTGCAAATTGCGAGTGCGTACATAAGATTCAATTTCCGATCTGGAAATTGAGAGCAAAGGACGAATCCAACACGCTTCTGAGATTGGACGGATACCCCCCAATCCGGTGAGTCCTGAACCGCGAACGAGTCGGAACAGAACGGTTTCTGCCTGATCGCTTTTTGTATGGCCAAGCGCGATCCGATTTGCGCCGGTTTTCTGTTTTACGGTGTCGAGAAATGTCCGTCGTGCATCGCGCGCTGCTTCTTCGAGAGATTGTTTTTTATTTTTTGCCCGTTGCACAACATCTTCCTTTTCGATATAGACGGGATAGTTGCGGGCGATCTGTTTGACAAACGCGGCATCGCTTTCGGCATTGGGGCGAAGTTGATGATTGAGATGCGCGATATAAAGTGTGAGGTTCCATTTTGCTTTGAGGCGGTGGAGCAGATCGAATAAGGTGACGGAGTCGGGACCACCGGACAGAGCTATGACCACTCTATCACCTGGTGTGAGGAGGCGTTCTTGTTGGATATAGGCTTCAACGCGATGTAGAATATCCAGGGACATGCCGAGTTCCATTTTGCAAGTGTTTAGACGCGCAAATAGCGTCTGAAGTTTCCCGTATAACTTATGGTAAATATAAAAAAATCGGCTGTGAATTTACAGCCGATTTATACGTTTGTGACTAAAAGTAGGTATTGAGGCGCATTTCCACGCCTTTGAAGGGGAGTACCAGATAGCAGGTCCCCGATGTGCAAGCGGTGCCTCCCCGCCGTTCGCCCACAAAGAGGACGGCGTCGTAATGCGTGCCAAACCGCGCATTGAGGTTGAGAGATACGAAGGTGCGGCTGCCCGTTTCGATGTCGAAAGTTTCTGGGCGGTCAACTTCAAAAGGGTCGGTTGTGTGATCGACGACAAGAGCTGCGCCAAAACCGCGCGCGTGTTGTGCAGAGAGCGCGCCATAAGCATTGGAGAAGTACGGGTCGTTTTCATAATGGACGGCGCGTTGATATTGAAGGTCGAAGCCGAGGGTATGACCTCGAACGGTTGTGGTTTCAAAAAGCACGCCACCCGTGCGGTGGCTGTCGATGCTTTCGAGGTCGTCTTTGCCCCAGTTAAAAAAGAAGGTGGCGGTCAGGTTGTCAAATTTGTACAGATCAAAAGAGAAATGTCTTTCTTTAAAAAAGGTCTGTATAGTCTCGGATAAGTCATTGCGTGCGTGGCTGATATTGACCGTGAAATTACCCAGGCCCAGTTGCGTATAAGTGCCTTCGATCTGGTAGCCTTTTTCGCCAGTGAGCTGTAGTTGATGTGTGTTTTTATTCAGCAAAAAGGCAGTGTGTTCTCGGATAAGCGACGGTGGATCATTGAAGGGGAGATGCATGTTGTCGTAATCTTTGTATTCAACACTTAATCCCAGATTGTTCCAGCCCACATTGCTCGATAAGTATAGAGCAGTTCCTTTTTCGTCGTCTTCGCGTCGCGCATATTCGCCTTCGCGCTGCGCGTATTCACCGTAGAAGCTGCCGTATAGACCGGCCTTTTGCAGGATATTAGAGAGGTCGAGATCGGCAAAACCAGACCAGGCCCAATTTTTGTCGATGAGGGAATCTCTGGGGGTGATGTGAACGCCCGTACCGCCAATTTTGAGGTTGGAAGAGAGTCTGACGGCGAGTTCGCCACCCGTGGCCCAATCTCCGCGACGGGAAACACTGCGTGGCGGGGTGCCGGATTTGGCACCTGGGGGAATATCGCTGAGTGCTGATCGGCCGATGAGCGCTTTGGCTACTACGCGATTGCCAGTCCACGAGGCTGTCGCGCCTTCGAGATCCTGGGTCTGAGCATATCGCAGACGATAAATGGGGCTTTCGAGTACGACGCCGGGCAGTTCAAATGCGCGAAGTGTGAGGCCCCGCCCGAGAATTGCGTAGTAATTGCCGATTTCCACATTCGCAGCACCATGGTTCCACCGGGCGTATTTTTGTGTGATTTGATACGTTTCGCGGTCCGCCCCCCAGGTGTTATAAACTTCTGCTCTTAAACCGACCTGCAATCCCTTTTGCGTAAAATCGAGATTCAACTGGTTGTAGGCCGTAGAGATGGCTGTGGAGTCAGATCCCGGTATTTCACCGCGTTGCATTTCTGTCAATCCCGTGACGGTAATTTGTGCAGAAATGGGGGCTGTGAAGAGCAGGATAAAGAGCAGGCTACTTGCTTTCATCTGGGATTTCCTTTTTTTCTGGCGTTGCCTTTTCCTCTGATGCTTTCTTTTTGGGTAACAGGACCTCTAATGCGTCAATGATGGCTTTCCCATCGGATAAACCGGCTTCTCGCAATACAATTTCCCTGTCTGGCGCAATGAGGATTGTGGTGGGCAGGGCGCGAACTTGCATGCGTTTCATAACCGATCCATCGGCGTCAATGGCGATTGGAAATGTGATGTTGCGCCCTCGCAGAAATGGGCGAATACGATTTTGACCACGGGGTCCATCTTCGTTTACGCCGAGAACGGTGAGTCCTCTGTCGGCGTATTTGGCGTGGATTTCTTCGAGCTTGGGCATTGCTTTGATGCAGGGTTTGCACCATGTGGCCCAGAAGTCGAGTAACACAGGACCTTTTTCGAGGAGCGCGGTTAATTGTACCCGTTCGCCACTGAGGCCCGGCAGGTTGAAATCAGGGGCTTCGGTTGCGCGGACAGATGATGCAATGAGAAGGCAGAGCGATAATGCGAGAATTTTTTTCATGAGATAACCTCTTGGGAAGTGTGAAGTGAGAAGTGTGAAGTGAGAAGTGTGAAGTGAGAAGTAGCCGATCTTTGTATGTTATACGTAAAGGCGGTGCCTATGTTCCCACTTGTTAAAGGACGGGCAGCTAATATAAAATATAACAAAGAGGGTCAAAAAACAATGGTGTAAAGGTGGGATGTAGGGTTATTTTGTTTGGTCCATCAGACCAGAGAATACTGCAAAATCCCAGGAGAGAATGAACATGCGTTCGCTCCATGTGCAAATCCTCAGCGCGTTGATCCTCGGCGCAATAAGTGGCCTGCTGTTAGGTGAATCCGTTCTCCACTTTGCCTTTTTGGGGACCCTTTTCCTCAAGGGTCTTAAAATGATTATTGTCCCCTTGATCGTCACCTCCATTGTTTCCGGGGTGGTCGGCATAGGTCAGGTCGGTCATTTTGGACGCCTGAGTGCTCAGACTTTTACCTATTACCTGAGCTCCAGCTTGTTGTCCATTATTACTGGCCTGGTATTGGTCAATGCCATAAGTCCAGGCAAGGGAGCGCAGTTGCATTTGCAAGCTCCTCCTGAACAATTGGCCCATTCTATAGCTCAATTCGGCGACGGTCCCAAAGCCGCCCTTGAGCGGATGTTGTTGGATATGGTGCCGGATAATGTATTCAAGGCCATGGCTGAAGGTCAGATTTTGCCCGTGATCGTCTTTTGCTTTCTTCTCGGTTTTGCCATCATCCGCTTGCCCGATCCGCACCAGAAGCGTCTGTGTGGGTTTTTCCAATCGGCTTTCGAGGCCATGATGCAATTGACCCATTTTATTATTCGTCTGGCACCCATCGGCATTTTTGCCCTGGTCGCCAAAGTCGTTGGTACTACCGGTCTGTCAATTTTTGTCGATTTGGGGTTGTACGCCCTCACTGTCTTTGCTGGTCTGGTCGTCCACGCGGCGATTATCTTGCCGCTCGTGCTCTATTTTGTGGGTGGCATATCGCCTCTGGCTCTCCTTCGCGCCATGAGTCCGGCTCTTCTCACTGCTTTTTCTACCAGTTCTTCTTCGGCGACCTTGCCCATTACCATTGAATCGCTGGAACAACGCGCTGGCGTTTCCAATCGCACCACCAGTTTTGTTGCGCCGCTGGGTGCCACCATCAATATGGATGGTACAGCCCTGTTCGAATGTGTCGCCGCCCTGTTTATTGCTCAAGCCTATGGGGTTGATCTGGGCTTTACCCAGCAATTTCTGGTTGTTCTTACTGCTTTGTTGGCCTCTATCGGCGCGGCTGGCATTCCTATGACAGGCCTGGTGATGCTTTCTATTGTTCTGTCCTCTGTGGGGCTGCCTCTGGAGGGGATCGGACTGATTATAGCTGTGGATCGCATTCTGGACATGTGTCGCACCACGGTCAATGTCTGGAGCGATTCGTGTGGCACTGCCCTGATAGCCCGCCGCCAGGGCGAAAACGCGCTTGTAGCAAAACACTGACACTTACTTTTGGAGGTTTGTTATGGTTTCGATAGGTATTATTGGATTGGGATTTATGGGTATGACGCATTACCGGGGGATTCGGAGTGTGCGTGGAGGTAAGGTGGCTGCGATATGTACGCGCAATCCCAAAAAGCGGGCGGGAGATTGGCGGGGTTTGGGCGGCAATTTTGGAGAGCCTGGGAGGGTGGAAGATCTTTCGGGTATTCGCACGTATGAGAAGATTGATGATTTGCTATTAGACGCTTCAATTGATCTGGTCGATATTTGTTTGCCGACGTCGCAACACTGCGAGGTTGCGATTGCTGCGATGCGCGCGGGCAAGCATGTGCTGGTCGAAAAGCCCATTGCGCTGAGTCTGGAGGATGCCGACCGCATGGTGCGGGTTTCCGAAGAGACGGGAAGGTTGATGATGGTGGCACAGGTTTTGCCCTTTTTCCCGGAGTTTGCCTATCTCAAGCAGGTGGTCGATGGCGGAGAATACGGCAATGTGCTCGGCGCGCATTTTAAGCGCGTTATTTCGCAGCCTAACTGGACATCGGCTTTTGGCAATATGGAAAAGAGCGGGGGACCCGGCGTCGATTTGCATATTCACGATACGCATTATATCCTGGTGTTGCTCGGTCGGCCAGATCGGGTGGTGTCTTCGGGCAGGCTGGTGCGAGATCGGTATGTGGAATATATTTCGACGAGTTATCAATACGACAGCCAGCCGGATTTGTGCGTGACGTGTGCTTCTGGTGCTATCTCTCAGCAGGGCAGGGCGTTTACGCACGGGTTTGAGGTTTATATGGAGCACGCTACGGTGCTTTTCGAGTTTGCGACTCTGGGGGGCAAGCCGGTTGTGACGATGCCCGTGACTTTGTTGACGGATGACGGTGAGGTGCGAGAACCGGATTTGGGCGATGCCGATCCCGTTGTGGCATTTACCAACGAGATTCAAGCTGCGGTAGATGCTGTGGAAAGCGGGGAGGTTGCCAGAGAGATTTCTGGTGAAAGTGCCGCTGATGCATTGCGTCTGTGCTTCATGGAGGTTGAGTCGGTAAAACGCAGGCAGGCAGTGGTGGTGTGAAGAGAGGCGCGTTCGGCTATGCAAAAAATAGGGCGAACCCACAGGTCCGCCCTTGCGATTGACGATCGCTTATACTTTTAACGCATTCTCACCTCTGCAACAGGTGTTCCCGCTGCCCCGTCGAGCATGAGACTGCTCGCTCTGGCAAGGGTGGCGGATATGTTTTCGAGGCTTTGGCCGTCAAAGGATTGACCGCCAATGATTTTGGGACTGATGATGAGTGCCTGGGCAGCAGGTTGATCGAATAGGGCGAATGTCACGCCGCTGCCATAGCGTGCCATAGCGCTTATTGTGTCGTGCAATTGCGAGATGGTCTGGGTAGAGACATCGCCGGCTTTCATTTCGATGAAGACAATATCGGGGAGTGCGGCATCCATGGCTTTTTGCGCGATCTCGATGATGAATGCGCTGTCGAGTTTGCGGCTTTCTTCGCTGTCCATCAATACGCCGGATACCAGTCGCCCAAACGCCTCATCTTTGATAATTTTTTTGAGTTTGAGAGCTTCCGGGGTCAGCTTGGGTTTGACTATGCGGTCGATATACCGCTGCGATTTGCCCTGTTTTATAGCTGTGCCGAGTTGTTCTTCTATGGTGTCTGCGATTTTTTCGAGGCTGGGTGCGTTGACGGTAGAAGGGCTGTATCTGGTACCATAGCCCTTGGTTTTGCTAACTATGGGAGGGATTTCTTTTTCCCCGGACTGATAGAAAGCCAGTGTGCGCGTATGGGTTTTGTCCTCGACGGCTTTGTTGTGATATTCAAATAGCGAAGGGATTTTGAGATTTTTGCCTTTGATTGCATTGGGTGAAGCCGTTTGAACGGTGGTCATCCAATCACGCGATTTTTTGCCGTAGTCGATATTGTTAAATAATGCCCCTCTGTAAGTCAGATAGGCGGGGATATTCGATCCGGGTCCCGATCCGGTGATTGCAATGATGATCAGCCCTTTGGGCAAGCCCTGGTCTGATAGGACAAAAGATTCGAAAGCGTGTTCGAGCATGGCGTATTGAGCAGGTGTAAAGTCGGTGATATTCAGACTGGGACCTCCGCGTCCACCACCGCGTGTTCCTTGTTGCCCCTGGCGTCCCTGTCCACCGCCGCGTGCTCCTTGTCCTCGTCGGCCTCCCTGTCCACCGCCGCGTACTCCTTGTCCCTGACGCTCTTGTCCACCGCCGCGTGCTCCTTGTCCTCGTCGGCCTCCCTGTCTGCCGCCCTGCAGTGCCTGAAATTCGCGCAAGATATTGCCGAATACTGCGTTAAATTCCTGGCGGTCAGTGTTGAGGATTTTGCGAAAAAAGAGTTCGAGTTGCTGGTGGCGAACGGGAAATAGATCGTCCCATTTTTTAGCCTGATCGAGTATGTACATCTGTATGGGGGCTGGCATTTGGTTGAGAATCTGCGCGTTGGCTTCGAGGAGTTTTTGGGCATCCCAGGGGTATTCGGCAAATTGTCTGCGTTGCTGGGGGCTCAAATCTGCGCGTCCACCACCGCCACCGCCGCGTCCACCGCCGCCGCGTCCACCACCGCCACCACCGCGCTGTGCGTAAATATCTGACAGGTCCATGGCGCATAGTGCTGTGCCAATCAGTAAGATCGATAGCCATCTTGATGGTCGCATGATTGCCTCCTGTGTGAAGAGATGACGCGTTTTCATACATCGTTTCAAAGATTTTTGTCGAGCCAGTCCAGGACGGTTGTCCACGCGTTGCCCTGGGCGAGCAAATCGAGTCCATGTCCCGTTCCCTGATAGCCGATTACGGCAGTAACCCCCCGGGTCAATTCAGACATGTTTTGGGATGAGGTGTAGGCATATCCATCGCCAAAAGCTGCGAGATAGAGAATGTTGCGGGGTGCAAAACCGGGCATATTGGTGCCAATGAGAATTTCCTGAGCCTGATTTTCGCGAAAGCTGGGCGAAACAGATACGGTTGCTTTGATATCGGGATACAGACCCGCGCTTACAAAGGCGATGTTGGCACCGATGTCTGTACCGATGACGCCGATGCGGTTGGGGTCGGCTTCTGAGCGGGTTTTGAGAAATGCAATTGCAGCGACGACGTCAAGCGGCATCTGGTTGAAGTCATCAAAGGAAAAGTTCTGGATTGTGACGGGTTGTCCATTGCGAAAGATGCTGTTGCCATGTCCGCGCAGGTCAAAGGCGAGTGCCAGATAGCCCCGCTCGGCAACGAGTTCGGGAACAAAGTCCGCCCACTGAACGTGGTTTTCATTAAATGGGTGGAGCAGGATGACCGCGGGGCGAGGTGCGGGATGATTGGGAGAAGAAAAGAGCGTGCCAAATAACAGAAATCCGTCTGGTGTTTGAAATTGCACGGGTTCCAGACGCGCGTGTTGGGCGGTGAGTTCAGGTTCCGTAGGCGTCGGTGTGGTGTTGCCGCCGCATCCGATTAAAAATATTGCGATCCAAAGGTATTGGCGCATGATATTATCCTTTGAGCTGTTTTATTTTTGACTATTGTAGATAAATGTTTGTTCCTCAGAATAAAAGGAACATAAGGCAATTGAATTAGAATAGCAAGCGAGCAAGTAAGCATACCTTATTTTAAGGAGGAAAGATGCCAGATTTTACGCGCTACGATTTGATTCTGATGGCGATTACCGGAGGACTTTTTATCGTGGGATTGTGGTGTACGATTTTTGCCTTTCTCTATGGATTTATGAAGCGATTAGATCAGGTTATTTTGCTGTTGCAGCAGGCGAATCGAGATGCCGATGCGGATTCTTAAGAACGTTGCTAATTTCACTTTGGGCGTTTATATTGGACAAACGATTCCTGTTTTAACCTTATATCGAGAGAGTGAAGTGAGCGTTCTATGCTAACTACATATATCCAATCAGCTATGAAACACGCAAGATACGAGATTCTCGATGACCAAACGTTTTATGGAGAAATTGTGGGCTTTCAAGGCGTGTATGCCAATGCGGATACTTTAGAAATGTGTCGCGAGGAATTGCAGGCCGTGCTCGAAGGTTGGATCATTCTCGGCTTGAGGATGGGACATCCTCTTCCGGAAGTGGATGGGGTGCGTTTGGATGCTGTATTGGAGTCCGTGTAATGCCCAAATTGGGGCCAATTAGTCGCCGCAATCTAATTCGCTATTTGAGACAACTGGGATTTGAAGGTCCGTATCCTGGAGGCAAGCATCATTATATGATTCGAGAAACAACACGTCTTGCCATTCCCAATCCGCATCGAGGTGATATCGATCGTGGGCTTTTGCTCAGGATTTTGCAGCAAGCGGATATCAGTCGGGCAATTTGGGAAAGCCTGTAGCACGTCAATAAAATTTTCAATAAAAACAAATTTGAAAGGACACTGAATGAGCAAACCGAATATTTTGATGATTATAACTGATCAACAGCGGTGGGATGCGCTGAGTTGTGTGAGCGATTGGCTGGAGACGCCCAATATGGACCGCATTGCGGCAGAGGGCGTGCGGTTTTCAAATTGCGTGACCAATTCCCCGGTGTGTATTCCAACGCGGTTGAGTCTGGCTACCGGGCATTATCCGCACAATACAGGGGTGTGGGATAATCAGAACCACACGTTGTCGCCAGATTGTCCAACGTGGATGCAGGCGGTGCGCGATGCGGGGTATCGCACGAGTCTGTTTGGCAAGACGCATTTACACCCGCACGGGGGCGATTTGAGGGATCGCGAGCATTTGATGCACAGTTATGGGCTTGATGATGTGGATGAAATCGGCGGGCCGAGGGCGAGTGCGCGGTGTCTGTCGTATATGACGGCGATGTGGGAAGAGAAGGGGTTGTGGGATGCGTATCAGGCAGATTTCGAGGAGCGTTTTAGCAATAAGCCCTGGGTGACGCGGCCATCGACATTGCCTTTTGAGGATTATGCGGATGTGTATGTGGGGCAGCAGGCGAAGAAGTACCTGGCGGGGTATGACCGCGATCAACCCTGGTTCTGCTGGGTGAGTTTTGGGGGGCCACACGAACCGTGGGATACGCCAGAACCCCATTATAGCCGGTACAATCCGGAAGATATGCCCGATCCAGTTGCGGCGCCAGATGATGGCCGCGAGCGCCCACGGGGTTTGTTGGACGCCAAGCAAAAGATACCGTTTGAACTGGGGGAAGAGAAATTGTTGCGCGCAAATTACGCGGGCAATGTCACGTTGATCGACGATCAGATTGGCGAGATTTTCGATGTGATTGAACAGCGCGGCGAGATGGATAATACGGTCGTTGTGCTGACGTCGGATCACGGCGAGATGAATGGGGATTATGGTTTTATTTATAAGAGCAATCTCTTAAATGGCGCGGTGCGGGTTCCCCTGCTGATTCGCACGCCCGGGACGGCGAGTAGCGAGGTTGCTGGTTCTGTGTGTGACAGTCCGATTGAGTGGTTTGATGTGGGACCGACGCTGGTCGAGCTTGCAGGTGGTGAACTGAATTTCAGACAGTTTGCCAAATCGGCCTGTCCCGTTCTGGAAGATCCGACGCGAGAACACCGCACAGAGGCGATATCTGAATACGGTGGGGAGATTATGCTGTTGAATCGCGAATGGAAAATCGTGTTGAATCGCGAAGGGCAGCCCTATTTGCTTTTCAATGTGCAAGAAGATCCCGATGAGGTGAATAATCTCGCGGGTTTGCCCGAGATGGCCGAGGTTGAAAATCAGTTGCGCCTGCGGATTCTTGACCGCGTGGCTTCGTCACAGGTTTTGTCGGGGGCGCATTTTGCGTTGGGGACATGAGGAGGCAGGATGTTTGAGGGTAAGCCGCATATTATTTTTGTGATTACCGATCAGCAACGGTTTGATACCATTCACGCCTGGGGATATGATTACATGGTGACGCCCACGCTGGATCGGCTCGCGCGTGAGAGTGTGTCGTTTCGGCAGGCGTATTGTCCCGGGGCGACCTGTGTGGCGTCGCGGGCGGCGATTTTTACGGGTATGTACCCGCATACGACGGGCGTTTATAGTTTTGATCATTGGGCGAATCACCGCAACTGGGTGCAGGATTTGTCGGATGCGGGCTACTATTGCGTGAATATTGGCAAGATGCACCTGACGCCGCGCGATATTCCCGGTGGTTTTCACGAGCGCGTTATTGTGGAAAATCCCACGAATAAGGCGCTGGACGGTGGTGGGGCAGATGACGATTGGGGCAGGTACATGACGTTTCACAATGTGAAACGGCCCAATGACCGCAATAAGGCAGATTCCGAATGGCTCAACAAATGTCAGGGGGTTGTGTGGCATGAAGAGGAGCGGTTTCACAGCGATGTGTTTATCGGCAATTCCGCGTTGAACTGGATTCACAATCACCGGGGCGATAATCCGCTGTTTTTACAGATCGGATTTACGGGACCTCACGAGCCATGGGATCCCTTGCCGCGGCATCTGGATCTGTATCGCGATCGAGAAATGCCGCCGTGTGTGAAGCGCGATGGAGAGTTGGAGGAGAAGCCGCCGCAACATGCGGCGCATCTGGAGATGCACGCGACGACTGATCACGAATCGCAAATCGATTTGCGCGGGCGCACAGATGATGAACTCGCCGAGATGAAGCGGCATTATTACGGAAATATTTCGACGGTTGATGAAAAGCTGGGCGAGATTATGGATGCCCTGCAAGCGCGGGGGTGGTTGGAGAATAGTTTGTTGATTTTTTGTTCGGATCACGGCGAGATGCTGGGCGATCACGGGTTGGCGTATAAGTGGTTGATGTACGATCCGATTGTGCATATTCCGCTGATGATTCGCACGCCACAGTCTGTTGATCGGCCCAGCGAAACGCGCGATCTGGTTTCGCTTATGGATCTGGGTCCGACGATTTTAGAGGCTGCGGGGATAGCTGTTCCGACCTATTTAGAGGGCCGCTCTCTGATGCCGTATTTGAATGGGGAGACGCCCGGGCCTCGGAAATACGTTTTTTGCGAGGATAACTATCAGATTATGATGCGGTCACAGACCCATAAGATGGTGTATTATATCGGGCAAGCAGGAGGCGAGTTGTATGATTTAGATCGGGATCCCGGAGAGTTGTGGAATGTTTGGGATAGGTCTGAATACGCCGATGTGAAAGGCGAGATGTTCGCGGATTTGCTCAGTTGGATGGCGTCGAGCAATTATTACAATGCCGGATACAAACGTCAGCGCAGCAAGCAATACAGCATGCGATGGCCCTCGGAAAACGACGCGTATTTGCACGGGCGCAAAAGCCAGCCAAAACCCCGGACTGTCGATTTGTAGAGGTAGTTGCTCGTGAAATGGTCGGAAGTTATTGCAAAATCAAAATTCGTCCAACCGCTTCCGGAGTCTTGCTGTTTCAAGTGTGTTTTCTGATGCGTCGGATGACGGCATCATATCTAAAACTCTACGTGCTTTTTTCCGTTGGTTTCTGTCGAGTAACGCTGCCGCATACACCAGGTATGGCTGGGCAGTTTCGGCCTTCACGGGCTGAGAATCAAACTGCGTAAAAACGCGTTCCGCTGTTGCGAGGTCATCTATCGTTATCAGATAGTCTATGAGTTGGCCTGCCAATGCGCCCGAACTCGGCTGGGCATCAAAGGCTCTTTTCAAGTGTGAAAGTGCCGCGTCCCGCTCGCCTGTTGACCACAGCAACGCGCTTTCTCTCAACGCATGAATAACCTTGTAACGCGGATGAGCAGGTAGGATAACGCGAAAATACGTCCGCCCTTCATCGTAGTCGAATAGAGGTTCTGGAGACCCATTTTCTGCCATCCGACGACGAATTTTGGGCAGTCCTGTTCCCCGGCCTTCGGCCAGTCTCAATTCTTTCAAAAACTCACCTATTCGTCGATTTCGCGCAGGTACAGGAGGTACAATACCATCCCGAACGAGATGATGTGCCTCAATGCCTTGAAGTGGTCCCGGATAACTGATTATCTCCATGCGATCCGGGTATAAATATATCTTCGTAGGCTCACGCAGGTTGTCATAAGAACGATGATACACTGCGTTGACGACCGCTTCCTCCATCGCCTCGTAGGGATATGTGACCGCGCGATCTACTTCGGCCTCTCGCGGTCGTTTTTTTAGCATAACGTCTGTGAGTGAATTGAGGTGGTCTAAAGTGAGTTTGATCTGTTCGTTGAGCGGTCCGGTAATTGTTCTCTCTTCAATTAAATCGCCTCCCGCATCGTCACCGAACTGCACAATCTCGATTCGCGCACCGTCAAAGAAACTGTCCGGGGTCTCGTTGAAGAACAGGATGGCTGCGTTGCGCGGCGCGTAGTGGTCATTGAGGCGGACGAGGATTCGCATCCGCTGATACAGGTCGCTATCTGCGACATTCGTTCCGGTCTGTATCAAATCGCTTCGTACATCCGAAAGAAATCGGCGGACCAGCATAGGAGATATGTCCTCGACTTTGGCAATCAGGCTGCGCCGGTCGTCGAATGGTATCCGTGCCGTTTGCTCTATGAGTTGGGTGCGTATTTCACCCCTCGCTTCAACAGTGCTGGAGCCTTGTCGCACGTAGTATTCCCGTTCGCCACCGCGTCCGCGTTTCGGAGCTTGATAGGGGCGATTATCGCCGCCGGGTGCCCAAATAATCAGTATTGTCTCACCGCGGTATATTTCGGGGAATACGAGTGGCTGGTACATGGGATCAATGCGATTGCACTGTCCGTATATCTCTCTTTGGATATGATCGAGATCGAGATGACCGAGACCGCGCGAGGGCAATATAGGACGACCCTGTTCATCTGTGTCGATACCCAGGATGACGTACCCGCCGTTTAGATTGAGCAAGTCATTCGCAAATGCACACACGCTCCGAACAACCGATTCCTTTACGGCGTCATTCCAGGTCGCTTTGAACTCCCTGCGGTTGTCTTCAACCGATCTGGCGTGGATCAGGTTATCAATATTGATTGGCACACCTTGCATGGGCTCCTTAACCGATCTGTGATATTGCGAGAGGTTTTGCGAAAGCGAACGCTTCTGTTCATCATGTTCAATGTCGTGAACAAAATATGCGATCACAGCAAAAAGTCAATTTTGTTTAGACTGAAACGACTTGTCGCGTGTCTTCGATTTCGACGTCGAGGTTGCCCGACAGGTCGTTGTTGTTGAGGTGTATGCGGTCGGCTTTTTCGCCGATGTGAAGACCTATGCGCTGTGTTGCTGTTTCATCGTTGCCAATGCGATTATTTGTGAAGGTGAGGTCGTGGGTTTCGCCCAGGATGCGTATGCCATATCCTTTATTTTTGTCGCCGTTGTCGAGAATCTGATTGTTCTCAAAGGTATTTCGATGCCCACCCATGGGTTCGGATTCGTTGCGGAAGAGTATGCCTTCACAGCCGTTGCGCAGTGATCGGTTATTGCAGAACACATTGTCGGTGTCTTTGTGACCAATGGAGATGCCCGTGTCGCCATTGCCGATGAGGTCGTTGTTTTCAAAGATGCCGTGTTTGACGCGCCAGCACAGGAAGAGGCCAATGCGACCGTTGTTTTCCGAGCGGCAGTTGCGGATGATGGGGTGCTGACTGCCACTGCCCGGGTGCAGGCCCAGGTGGGTATTGCCCGTGCAGGTGCAGTTTTCGACTGTGACGTGCTGGCTCTGCTGGAAGCTGATGCCATCGCCGTGATAATTTTTGATCGCGGAGTTTTGTAGGGTCGTATGGTGCCCGCGATAGAGGAATATGCCGGCGCCGCGACAACCGTTGAGGTGCGGGTTGTTTTCTCGGTTGCCATCTACAGTCAGATTTTCGACCCGGGCATTTTCGATGTGGTAGCCGCTGATGACCGGGAAGGTGGTGGCAGCGCGCGCATTGCGAGAGACGAGGTAATCGCCTCCCATGGGCACATTGACGCCAAAGGTGTTGTCCTTTTGCCAGAGGATGGTGCCGACTGCGGTGTGAAATCCACCGCCCTGATCATCTGTAATGCTGACGCCATAGCCCACTTTGAATCCATCGGGATTTTCAAGGGTGATCTGTTCTTCGCCAAAATCCCCGTCGAGGAGAAGCGGGGTCTCAACGCCGTTTGCCTTTCGCAATGTGGTATTTTCGCCCTGTCCTTTGACGGTGATGTTGCTGCGAAGATGGAGCGCGTCGCGCATGATGTACGTGCCGGATAGGATTTCAACCGTGCCTCCGCCGAGTGTGGCAATGTAATCGACAGCAGCTTGCAATGCGCGGTTGTCATTGCCGATGATGTCGGCGTTTTTTTGTCCGACGGTGATGTGTAAGCCTGTCATGGGGATCTCCATAGGTTAATCAATGCGAATTTCCCGTCCTGTTTCGCCACTTTCGAGCACGGCTTCCATCATTTGCTGCACTTGATATCCGTGGCGCAGGGGTGCTTCGCAGGTTTTGCCGTCGAGGATGCAGTCGATAAAGTGGCCCGCAATGCGGTCCCATGCCTGGATTGCAAGCGGGATATCGACGGCGATGTCGTGCGGGACGCCGTCCTGTGTTTTGTAGATTTTGAGCGGGCGGAATTGTGCGCCTGCTTCGTCGCCAAAGAGTTCGATCTGGAGTTCGTTGGGCTGGTGCGATGCCCAGAAGCTTTCGACCTGGAGGCCCGCGCCGTTTTCAAAGCGGATGAATCCGCCGGCATAGTCGTCAGCGGCGTATTGTTCATAGGTGCTGCGCGGGACTTGTCTGAAGCCCCAATAGCCGCGTCCGCGCGGTCCAAATTTTGCGCCGCACACGCCTGTGACGGTGGCGGGTTTGGGCATGCCGAGCAAGTACCACACGGCGTCGAGAACGTGGACGCCCATGTCGCGGAATGCGCCGCCGCCTTTTTGGATGAATCCGAGGTTCCACGCGGGGATGCCGCTTCGGCGCACGCTGCGGGCGCGGGCGTAGTACAGGTCGCCAAAATAGCCTTTGCGCGCGAGGTTGCCCAGGTATTGGCACTGGTCGGAGAACCGGGTGGAGAGCGACATCATGTTGACGACGCCAGACGCTTCGGCGGCTTCGACGAGTTTTTGCGCTGCCTGCTCAGAGTCCGATAGTGGTTTGGTGACCATGACGTGTTTGTCGTTTTTGACGGCTTCGAGTGCGACGGGCACATGCCACTGGTTTGGGGTGCCTACAAAAACCGCGTCGATGTCGGGGGCTTTACACATTTCTTTGTAATCGGTGTAGAATTTTTGTTCGCCGGGCAATTCGCGGGCAAATTCTTCCATTCTTTCGGGTATCAGGTCGCATAGTGCGACGACTTCGCCGCGATCATTTTTTGCAAGGGCGCGACCGTTGGGTTTTCCAATGCCCATCCCGACGACACATACGCGGACTTTTTTTTCTGGCATGATGCACTCCTGTTGTTAAATTGGGTTGGTTGTGAAAATGCGTCCTGTATTATGCAAAAAAAAGAGGAATTTACCAATATAATTTCACGGAAAGGATGTGTGTTATGCTTACTATAGAAGGTTGCCGCAGCAGGCAGCAGCGTTTTCGAGCGCGTCTCTCCGAGGAGGGGATTGATGCGGTTATTATTACAGATTATCGGGATATCTACTATTTGACCGGCGTGCTCTTGGGGGCATATCCATCATTTTCTTTTCCCGCGCTTCTGTATTTGGAGACCGATGGGGGATCGTGGCTGGCGTCAACGACCGACGAAGGGGATGTGGCTGTAGATGAGCGCGTGGTGTACGATTCGCATGTGCTCTATACGATGAATCCCGATCCGATGCGTTTGCTGAATGCGGCTGTGGCGCAGAAGCTCCGCGATTGCCGGGGTATTTCTCGTTTGGGCTGGCAGCAGGAAGCCACGCCCAAGTTGCTCGCCGATACAGTGGCAGATGCTCTGGGTGGCGAATGGGTGGGGATAGACGATTTGCTGATTGCACAGCAGATGAGAAAGGATGCCGATGAAGTTGCGATGTTGCAAAAGGCGATTGATATTAATCTGCGGGCTTATGACCGCGTGCAAGAGGTGATTGCGCCGGGTGTAAATGAGCTGGATGTGCTCGCGGCGGGGCAACAGGTGGCGCTGCATGCAGCGGGTGAGGTGCTGCACCACGGGGGCGATTACCAGTGCGGGCAATTGGGCGGGCCTGCCAGAGACCGGATTATTGAAGATGGGGAGTTGTATGTTATCGACGCGCAGACAGAATATCACGGGTACTGGTCCGATCTGTGCCGCACGTTTGCCGTGGGCGATCCCACAGATTTGCAGGCGTCGGTGTACGATCTTTTGAAAGCTATTTTAGAGGATGTTCCCAATCTGGTAAGACCCGGTGGACGGGGAACCGCACTGTGGCACGCGATTGATGAGAGCATCCGCGAGCATCCGCATCTGTCCGATATTGGGCTGATTCATCACGCGGGGCACGGCGTGGGGATTCGCGCACACGAGCCGCCCGATTTGAATCGGGACCGGGAAGGTATTTTTGAGGTGGGTACGGTTTTTTCCTGCGAACCGGGTGCGTATAGCGAGGCTCTGAACGGGGGTATCCGGTTGGAGAATACGTTTTTGGTGACGGAAGGCGGGGTGCAAAATTTGACGGATTATCCGCTGGTGTTGAAGAAGTAAGAAGTGAGAAGTGAGAAGTGAGAAGTGTGAAGTCCACCCATACTCACCATCCCCTGGTCCCCAGCCCCTCAGAGTGCGAGTATTTTCCCTGTATCGGCGGCTTCGCATGCTTGCAGGCACAGGCGCGTGACTTTTATGGCTTCGTCGGGGCCGATGATGTGAGGTGCTTTGCCCGTGCGTTCACCGTGGAGGTTGACGAGGAAATTTTCTTCGGGTGGCAGGGGCAAGTTGCGGGGTGCTTCGCCCGAGCAAATCAGATGCGTGTGGTCGTCGATGACTTCGATGACGCCTTCTGATCCGGCGATTCGGAGGCGGTCGTCGCCGTGGGTAGGTGCTGTTGAGGGACGCAAATAATCGAGGTTGATCATTGCCGTGCCGCCATTGCTCAGGCGGAAGAGCATGCCGCCGTGGTCTTCGCAGCCGGGATAGTCGGGATGGGCGAGGTTGCCGTGAAGCGCGGCGACTTGTGTGTATTCTTGCCCGGTTGTCCAGCGCGTATAATCGACGGCGTGGATTGCGACCCAGGGGATTGTGCCGCCGTAGGTTTCTCGTTTTTTGAAAAAGTCCGGGCGGGTGCCAAAACGATAGGATTTTTGCGCGGTTGCCAGAATGGGTTCGCCGATGAGGCCGTCCTGAACTGCCTGGTGTGTTGCGCGGAATGCGGGGGATAGTCTCAGGCCAAACATGGCGGTGAGGCGAACACCGCTGTTTTTGACCGCTGTTTCAAGGGTGTCGAGATCTTTCAGAGTGGTTGCTACGGGTTTTTCGCTGACGATGTCGATTCCGCGGTTTGCCGCGGCTATTGAGGCTTCGGCATTGAGGGAATACGGACGACAGATGCTGACGAGATCGATTTCTTCGGTGTCGAGCATGTGGTGATAGTCGTCATACAGGCGGGTGTGTGCGGTGAATGCTGCGTGCGCTTTAATTTTGGCGAGGGTGTCGTCGGGATGTCCTTTGGCGCAGGCGATGAGTTGTGCGTCGGGGATGTGCGCGATGCCGTCGAGTACCATGTTCTGATGTCCGTCGCTGCCGATTTGTGCAATTTTGAGTGGCATGGGGGCCTTGCTCCTGTTGTTGAGGTTTGGATTTGATGGCTTTAATTAACGGAGGAATAAATGCTTTCGCAAAAGTATTCGGAAGACGTGTTAAAAGATATTTTAATTCCGCGGGATGAGTGGCAGCCTTTTCCCACGGCGTTGATGCGCTATGCGTGGGATGCGTTGCCAGAGCGCGTTCGGCAGGCGCAAATTGCGCGGGGAGAAGAACGCCTGAGTTTTGAATGGCCGGGCGTGCCCGCAGTGCGGTTTTTGGATTATGCGCGCAATGGGAATCGCTCGCGGTATGAGAGCTTGAGTTTTGGGCGACGTACGGTGCTGTCCGATCTGGTTCTGGCAGAGTGCGTGGAGGGCAAAGGCAGATTTTTGGATGATATTACCAATGGTATCTGGTGTATTTGCGAGGAGTCTTTTTGGGGCGTGCCCGCGCATATTGGCGTGCAAAAGGCGGGTAGTGGGTTGCCGGATACGGCTGAGCCGATTGTCGATCTGTTTGCCGCAGAGACGTCGGAATTGCTGGCGTGGACAGTTTATTTGCTCGGCGCACAACTCGACGCGATTTCGCCTTTGATTGTGCCGCGTATTGCGCGTGAGATGCAATATCGTATTTTGACGCCTTTGTTGGAGCGCGAAGATTTTGGCTGGATGGGGTATTCGGGTGCGCGCGTGAACAATTGGAATCCGTGGATTGTGTCGAATTGGTTGACTTCTACTTTGTTGATGGAGACCGATGAGGCGCGTCGGGTTGCGTCGGTGTTTAAGGCGATGCAGACGGTGGATAATTTTATCGATCCGTATCCGAAAGACGGTGGGTGTGACGAGGGGCCGGGCTATTGGGGGCGGGCGGGGGCGTCGCTTTACGATTGTTTGGAGTGGCTTTACAGTGCAACGGGTGGGGCGATTGATGTGTACGATGAACCGCTCGTTCAGAATATTGGCAAGTTTATCTATCGGGTGCAGATTGCGGATCGATATTTTATCAATTTTGCCGATGCGTCGCCTGTGGTGATGCCGGCTTTTGCTGTTGTTTATGGCTATGGCAAGCGCATTGAGGATGACGCGATGGTGGCTCTCGGGGCGTGGTCTGCAAGACAACAGGGCGTTGCTGAGAAGGGTCTTTCGGAGTCTTTTGGGAGCATGGGGCGCGCATTGCCCGCGCTGTTTTCACTGAATGAGATTCTCGATGCAGAAGCCGCACAGCCGTTGCCGCGCGATGTGTTTTTGGATGAGATTGAGGTGTTTGTCGCACGCGATCAAGGCGGATCAGCAGATGGATTTTTTGTGGGGGCAAAGGGCGGGCACAATGCCGAGAGTCACAATCACAATGACATCGGGCATGTGGTGGTCTATCTGGATGGTGAGCCAGTGCTTGTGGATGCGGGGGTCGAGACTTATACGGCTAAGACATTTAGCAGTGAGCGGTATGATATTTGGACGATGCAATCCCAATATCACACGTTGCCGACGGTGAATGGACAGATGCAGATTCCCGGGCGGGTTTATTCCGAGGCGGGGATTGATTATCACTACGATATTGCCGCTCGAAATGTGTCGTATGCGGCGAGCGATGCGGATGCGACGTTTTCTCTGGATTTGGCGCAAGCCTATCCGCCGGAGGCTCAGATTGATTCTTGGATGCGGACGGTTGTTTTGCATCGCGGCGAGGGTGTGACGATTGCAGATCAATATGCGTTAAAAGCTGTGACGGGCGATGTTGTGATGAATGTGTTGACGGCGTGTGGCGTTGAGGATCAGGGCGATGGGAAAATCGCGTTGAACGAGGCGGAATTGGCGGATGGACGCATGTCTGGCGCGGCGCATTTGCACTACGAGGCGGATGTGTTCGATGTGGCGGTTGAGGATGTGGCGATTGAAGATGCGCGATTGAAGACTGTTTGGGGCGATTTGTTGCGAAGAATCACGCTGACGGTTAAGAATCCTGAGCCGCGTGGCGGGTGGACGATTCGGGTGACGCGGTGATGTTGGATTTTAAAACTAAAAAGAGGAGCAATGTCATAGGGGCGTGCTCCTTTTTTTATTATCGGACTATTCGATTAAGGCTTCGGAGATGGCGTCGTGAAATTCGGGGCGGAGATGGGCAATTTGATTGTTCTCGCGGGTGGGGTGTACGCGGTTGGTGAGGAGAATGACGCCGAGGTCTCGTATGGGATCTCCCCATACGGATGTGCCAGTGAAACCAAGGATGCCGAAGGCATGTTCGCTAAAGTAGCGGCCGCTCGAACTTGCGCCGGGTGAGACGGTGTCCCAGCCGAGTGCCCAGGTGCTGTTGGGCGCGATGTTGGCGCGTGTAGTGAATTGTGGAATGCTCCGTTTGGGAAAGGTACCTGCGCCGAGCCATGCGAGCAGGCATTTCGACAGGTCATGGGCTGTGGAAAACAGACCGGCGTGGGAGGCGATGCCGCCCATTGCGGCGGCGTTTTCATCGTGGACTTCACCGTGTACGAGGTGATCGCGCAAGTCGGAGCCATCTTCCGTGGGCGTAATGCGGTGTTTGAGATGGGGCGGTGGACAGTACCTTGTGTCGTTCATTTTGAGCGGTTCGAATATGTGCTGTTTGACGAGGTGATCCAGACGCTGGCCGCCGATGGTTTCGAGGATTTTTCCCAGGGTGAGAAAGCCCAGGTCGCTGTACACAGTGTCTGTACCGGGTTCATAAATTAAGGGGTGTTGGCAGGCCGCGTTGAGCATGGCATCGCGGATGTCAATATCGTGTGCTGCGCTTTGGTTTTCGTACAGATGAACATGTGCGGGCAGGCCGCTGCAATGGGTGAGCAGATGCCGGATTGTGACACGGTCTTTGTTTTTTCCGGTGAAGGAGGGTACATAAAATTGCACGGGTGCGTCGAGGTTGAGGCGATCTTGATCGACAAATAACATGCAGAGCGTTGTTGTGGCTATGACTTTGGTGACGGAGGCGAGGTCGTAGAGGGTATTGATTTGTACGGGTGTGGCGTTGGGTTGATAGGTGTGGTGGCCCACAGCCCAGCAGGTGACGATGCCCGCACGGCGCAGGACGAGACCGACAGCACCGGGGGTGGTGCGCGTATGCATGTGGCGTTGTAAGACCTGATGGGCGCGGTCGAGTTTTTGCGAATCAAAACCGAGTTGTTCGGGTGTCATTTGTGTCTCCTTGTTCTCAGCCTCTTGCACATCGCGTTTCTGTATTCTATATTGCTGAAAGTACGGGAGAAAAACAAAGGAAATTTGACAGGGGAAGGTCGTTTTATGAGATATCGACATATCTTTGGAGCAGGCGCATTTATCGCTTTGTTTTTTGCGATGTGTATGCCCGCTGAGGGACAGGTGAATGTGGAACGGCTCGAGAGCATTGCGCGACATGTGGCGCGGGCGGTTTTAGCAGAGGGGGATTCTCTGACGGCAGAGCAGGTTGCATGGGTCGAGCGCATGACCGCGCAATTGGCGGAGGATGCGGTGTTTCTCGATGAACAAAAACAGCGGTTGGAAGATGTGCGCATGGAAAGAGATGCATCGATTCGGAATATTGCGAGCCAGGTTGCGAAGGGGATCGCTGTTCTGATTGCTCTGCTGGTCTTGTGGGCGATTTTCCGTGTGATTCGAAGGGGAGTGGGTGCTGAGTCGGGAGAGGACCCTCTGGGGGTGTTGATTGCGATGCGCACAGAAGCGCGGGCGCAGAAACTCGGCAAGGCACTTGTTGAAGAAAATTTGGCGTCGGGCGGAACAGTTGCGCCGAGTATCCGTTCAATTTATCGCAGGGAGGATGGGGTGCGAGAAGCTGCGGAGGCGATGGTTTTTTTGAAGACGACGCGGGCTCATCTCAGCGATTTGATGGATCGCGCAGAGGAATTAGGCGGGGGCAAGACGCCAGAACTGGTTGTGATACGTGAAGGGTGAGAGGGCCTCACACGAAGACATAAAGACACAAAGATATAAGCTATGAAATCTAAAAGAAATACGCCCGTGAAAGGATACCGATAGTATGTTAAGAGTCTGGATCGTCATTCTATTTGGGTTTTGTTCGGCTACATCCGTAGAGGCTGTAGATGAGGATGCCTCGCGTATTGCGCGCGATATGGTTCGCTCGCTGTACGGTTCCGAGCGCGTGAAGCCGTTGCCGCCCGTGACGAATGCACAGGTGCGCGTTATTGCGAGAAAGCTGGCTGCGGAGTCAGACGGGCGTTTTCAGCATGCGTTTTTTCAGGCGGAGGATCGCGAGCAAGGGGCGTTCTTTAGCGGACTGATGAAGCACGTTGTTATCGGGGTGATGATTTGTCTGGTGTTTTTTGTGGTGCATACGGTTGTGCGAAAGATCGATGCGGCGCGGCGCCTGGATAAAGCCGATCTCGATGTCACAGTTCAAGGTGGGGTGAGAACTGCGCCTTGTATTCTGGCTCTTCCCATGCCATCTGATGCGGAGGCAAATCGCGTTGGGCACGCGCTTGTTGCCGAGCGGTTAGCCGCGCGGGCAGATGTTTTTTCGCAGTATTTTTTATCGCCAAATCGAGATGAAGGTGCCGTGCTGTTTGTGATGACTGTAAAAGGGTGCTTGAGGTCGCTGAAAAAACGGTTGGGGAATGTTTCTATGTCATTTTCCGTGTCGCACGGTCACAGGTCCTATTTGACGTGGATTGCCGATGCTGCTGATGGGAGGGGGTAGGAGGCTGCTATGTCATACCGTATTTCTTTTCTTATGCTGCTGACGCTGTTTGCGTGTAGCCAAAAGTCGCCTGAAGACGCGCCGCAATCCTATCCTCTGGAGACGGCGCGTATGGTGAGCCATGTGAGTGAGGGTGTGCTCGTATCGACTGATCCGATTCGCGTGCGCTTTGTGTCGCCTGTTATTGGCAAAAGTCAGGTTGGGCAGGTGTTGCGAACGCGCGTGTTTCGTTTTATGCCTTCTATTGACGGTTTGGCGACATGGGAAGATGAGCGTACGCTTGTTTTCAAGCCAAATGCACCGCTGACGTTGCGTACGGTTTACAGTGGTGAGCTCAGCATGACCGATTTGTTTCCCCAGCACAAAGATCTGAAGCCGCTCGTCATCCAGTTTGAGATCGCGGGTCGGGAACTCGTCGCACTTGAGGCAGATTTTGAGTTACCCGATGCGAATGATCCGCAGCGTCTCGTTTTTAGCGGTCAGATTAGCTTTAACGAACGCGCGGATTCTTCGGCTGTGAGCGATGCGGTGGCGTTGCGTTTGGGAGATCAGCGGCTTGCACTCCATTGGCGCGTGTTATCAGATGGCAAGACGCACGATTTTACGAGTGCCGAGATCACGCGCACAAGAGAGGCCCAGGAACTCGCGATGCATATTGACCGAGCTGATCTGGAACTCTCGCAAGATTACGACAATACATGGTCTCTTCCCCCTTTATCGGCATTTTCCGTTGTTGAGATTGAAAAAAACGCGGATAGAGACCGTCCGAGCGTAAGCATCATTTTTTCAGATGATCTCGATTTTGGTCAGGATATCGCGGGGTTGATCACAGCCGATCCACCGAAACAGCTTCAGCTCAATGCGATTGGCAAGACAGTGAGTGTTGTGGGCGATTTTCAGCACGGACAGAGTTATGCGTTGACCGTACATCCGGGGATCCGCAGTCGCTGGGGCATCGCACTGGCTCAACCGCATACAGAGACGGTGGCTTTTGACGATATCAAGCCCCGCATGCGTTTTGCGCGTGACGGTGTGTTTTTGCCCACTTCTGGCAATCGAAAAATCCGGTTTCAGACGGTCAATGTGTCGCGCGTTCACCTGAAAATAGATAAGGTTTTTGAATCGAATCTGGGGCAGTTCTTGCAGAATCAAAGAGTGGATGGGGCACGCGGTCGTACGCGAGGCGCTTATATGCGTCGCGTGGGCGTGACGGTGGCAGATACAACACTGGATATCGGCAGGGAAAAGAATGTTTGGTTGCAGCACGAACTCGATCTGAATGATCTGATTTCCAAAGACGAGAAGGGGCTTTATCTGATCGGTCTCACTTTTGGGGCAGAGGATATGCTCTACGGAGACCCTGTGGAAGCAGCAGAGGCGCGGCAACAGCGCAGGCGGTACCGCGGGGCTGCTTATTTGAACAATCCCTATTCGCGCGGTTATGTCTATCAGCACGGGCGCATCTATAAACCTGTGGTGGTCAGCGATATCGGTCTTACGCATCAAAAGACGCCTGATCGGCATCTCGTTTATGCCACTCATTTGGAAGATGCGCGCCCTTTGTCCGGTGTCACCGTAACCTTGCGCACATACCAGAATCAGGTTGTGGAACAGAAAGTTACGGATCGGAATGGTCTGGCGGATTTTAATTCTGTAAAATCAGATGTTTTTTATATCGAAGCCGAGAAAGACGGGCAGCGCAGTTTTATCAAACCAGGGGATATGACGTGGAATCTATCGACTTTTGACACGGGGGGACGAGACCCCGCACCCGATGGCATTCGGGCGTTTTTTTACACGGAGCGCGGTGTTTATCGGCCCGGCGATGATATCCGCCTATCGGCGATTGTGCGAAATCACAACCACACGTTTCCCGATGGGCATCCGATCTCGCTCGCGTTTTACAATCCATTGGGACAGCGCGTGCTCACGCAGACCAATCGCGAGGGGAAAGATGGGTTTTATACTTTTGATCTATCGACTTCGGCCGATGCGCCAACGGGCAACTGGCGCGCTGAAATTGACGTGGGTAGCCGCAAGTTCAATCACAGGGTCAAAGTCGAAACCATTGTGCCTTTTCGCCTCAAGGTCTTTCTCGATCCGCAACTTGCAAAGCGGGATCGCGTGTTGAAAGCAGATCTGAGGAGTGCGTATTTATTTGGCAATCCAGCGGCGGGATTAAAAGCCAATGTCGATGTTACGCTGCGCAGTTCTCCGCCTGTATTTCCCAGGTATGAGGGGTTTTCGTTTGTCAATCAGGCAGTTCAATTCAAGCCGATTACTGCCAATATTTTTACGGGTGCTCTGGACGAGGAGGGCAAAGCCGCTTTGTCGTGGCAGTTTCCTTCTTTGAGCGAAGCACCTTCGCGCCTGTCAGCGATATTGCGCGCTCGCGTGCTCGAAAAAGGGGGGCGACCCAATAGCACAGCGCGTATGGTACACATCGATCCGTTTGAGGCTTATGTGGGGTTGCGAAAGCCAGACCTGGATTACGGTTTTACGCGCATCAATGCCTCTCTTGAAGTGCCCGTTGTTGCGGTGACGCCCGATGGCGAGGCCGCGCCTGGACGCACGTTGATGTATCGCGTTTTTCACAATGAGAATTACTGGTGGTGGGAATACGATTCGAAGGATCAGTTTCGCCTGCGTTTTAAGCGGGATTTTAGTACGAAGAAGATTATCGAGACATCGATTATTTCTCGTGATCGTCCGGTGCCGATTGCGTTTACACCCGAGGAAAAAGGAGAGTATTTGATCGAGGTGGAGGATGCAGGTGGGCATAAGGCGTCACTTTTTATTCGCGCGTATCTCTGGGGCAGTTTGCCCGCAAGTGGTCGAGATGCCGGCGCACTTGTTCTCAAGACAGACCGCGAAAATTACGCGCCGGGTGAAACGGGTGTGGTGTCTTTTCCCGTGCCCGATACGTCGTCTGTGCTGGTGACGGTGTCGCGCGGTGGAAATGTGGTGCATTCGCGGTGGCATGCGCCGAGCACGAGGAATACCGCGCAAATCGAGATTCCCATTACAGCAGACATGGCGCCGAATGCGTATGTGACGATATCCGTTATTCAGCCGCATAGACAGACGGCCAATGATCGCCCATTGCGGATGTATGGGGTTGTGCCTTTGCGCGTGGTTGATCCGAATACGCGGCTCGATCTCACGCTGACTGCGCCCGATGAACTCAAACCCGACGATTCTTTTGAGGTTGTCGTGCAAACGGGTGATGGGAAACCCGCGCAGTTGACGCTGTCTGTTGTGGATGAGGGTTTGCTGGATATCACGCAGTTTTCCACGCCCGATGCTTGGCGCGCGTTTTTTGGCAAGTTGCGTTTGGGGCTGCATATCTCCGATTTGTTTGGGCAGGTTATAGGTGTCAATATCGGCGATGTGTTTAAGACTTTTGCGATAGGCGGCGATGCCGCTCTGGCCGCTTATCGGCGCGATAGGCTTCCCGAGGAGCAGAAACAGCGTTTTAAGTCTGTATCGCTTTTTGAGGGTCCGGTTGTTACCGACGATCAAGGTCGCGCTGTGGTTTCTTTTGTTATGCCCAATTACGTCGGTTCGGTGCGCATCATGGCTGTGGCTGCGCGGGGCAATGCTTATGGCAGTGCGGAAAAAACAGTGCCCGTGAAAACGGATTTGATGATTTTGCCCACTTTGCCGCGCGCGTTGCGACCCGGCGACCGCATTGCTGTTCCAGCTACTGTATTTGCCATGGGGGATAGTTTGGGACCTGTTGATGTGGCGATCAGTACAGAGGGCTTGCTCCGTGTCGATGGGCAGGCGCGAGATACCATTGTGTTTCAAGAAGCGGGTGAAGAAAATGTGCTATTTATGTGTGTGGCACCCAATGCAATTGGCGATGCGCGCGTTGCGATTACTGCAACTGCGCGCGATGTGATTGCCACGCATACGACAGATCTGACCATTTCGCCGTCGTCGCCGCGCATCAGTGCCGATGAGACGCGGGAGATACGGCCGGGACAAGCGGTTGTGCTTCCCGTTCCCGATCGGGGCATTCCCGGTTCCAATCGGGCGCGTCTTACCCTGCACACGCGCCCAAATATGAAGCTCGACAACCGCTTGCTGTGGCTGGTGCGATATCCCTATGGTTGTGTGGAGCAAGTGGTGTCGGCGGCGTTTCCACAGCTTTATCTCAAAGATATCCTCATGGCGTCGGATAAATCGAATGAGATTGCGCGGGAGATGGACGAGCACATCAATGCTGCTATTCGGAGATTGCGCCGATTTCAACTGCCGTCAGGTGTGCTCAGCTATTGGCCGGGTCGGTCTAAGCCCTCGATATGGGGCACGCTATATGCCGGACATTTTTTGATTGAGGCCAATGCCCTCGGTTATTATGTGCCAGACGATCTGTTTGAAAGCTGGGTGCAATACGAGCAATCCCGCGCTTTGACCACGCGCGATGATCTGATGATCCGAACCTATCGCGTTTATTTGCTCGCGCTGGCAAATCAACCCGCGCTGGGGGCGATGAATTTACTGAAGGAAAGCAGTTTGCGGGATATGACGGATGTAGAGAAATGGCTGCTGGCATCGGCATATCACCGGGCGGGTAGTACTGCGATAGCTGATGAGATTCTCAGGAGTGCGGGAACGCTTGCAAACCGGGCCGAGCGTTGGGATCATACCTTTGGATCTGCGCTGAGGGACCGTGCGATGATTCTGATGGCGATGGTCGATTTTCAACGCTGGGGAGAAGCCGATCCTCTGGCAGATGAAATCGCGTTGGCTCTATCATCGGACAGGTGGTATTCGACACAGACGAGCGGTTTCGCGCTGCTGGCACTGGGCAAGCATATTCGGGCGACTGAGGGAGATCAACCGGTGCGTTTGGCGGGTTCGGTGACATTGCCCGATGGGGAGGTCGTGCCGTTTGATTCGGGTTCGCGTTTTTACAATGTCGATATCGAATCCGGGTTTGGACAATCTGTTCGCGTCCAGCTCAATCCCGAGAGCACAGTGACGCGGGCGTTTACAACACTCGAGTGGTCGGGTGTTCCGCTCCAGGCCGATGCGATGGTCGAATCTCGCAATTTGCAACTCGACGTGCGCTGGCGCGATGACGATGGCTTCCTCGTGTATCCCGATACGCTCAAACAGGGGGCGACCTTCTGGGGGCATTTCAGCGTGAAAAATACATCTGTCGCACATATCCGCGAGATTGCATTGACTCAGTTGTTGCCTTCGGGTTGGGAAATTGAAAATACGCGCTTGTCGGGCGCGTCAATGCCGGGGTGGACTTCTAATTTGCGTTTGGGCCACGAGGCTTATGTCGATATGCGCGATGATCGCGCGACATATTTTTTTGACATTACGCCTGCGGGGCCGGGATTCACGCGGGACTTTGTCGTAAAGCTCAATGCCGTCACTGTTGGTACATTCACCTTGCCGCCTACGCTGGTTGAGGCGATGTACAATCATGCGAGCAGAGCGGTTGTGCCGGGGAGAACTGTGGTGGTTAGGTGAATCCGCAGATGTACGCAGATAAGCGCAGATAAAAAGAAGGGCTGGGGGGTATCCTGTTCATCCTTATATCCTGAAAATCCTGATCATGAGACGCCGATACAAAATTTTAGTCGGTATTTTTGCGGGAATAGTACTTCTGTATTTTGCCGTTCCGTTGCCGCATTTTTTAGAGGATTATAGCGCGGTTGTGCTGGATAAAGACGGGCGCATTTTGCGCGCATTTCTCAATAACCGCCAGCAGTGGCATTTTCCGCCTCGGAAAGATGCGCACGTTTCGCAGAAGCTCAAAACGAGTGTGCTCTATTTTGAAGATCGATACTTTGATTATCACTTTGGCGTCAATCCCGTGTCTGTGGTGCGCGCGCTGTATCAGAATTTGAGGCAGGGTAAGATTGTGAGTGGTGCGAGTACGTTGACTATGCAAGTGGCGCGGCTGATGCATCCCAGGCCGCGCACATATTTTAACAAGACACTGGAGATGCTTCAGGCGCTGAAGATCGAGATGCGGTATTCAAAAGAAGAGATTTTGCAACTTTATCTCGATCACGCGCCTTATGGCGGGAATGTGGTGGGCTATCGGGCGGCGGCGTTGCGTTTTTTTCGGAAATCGCCGGATCAGCTTACCTGGGCAGAGGCGGCATTGCTCGCGGTGCTGCCCAATGCGCCGGGAAAAATTTCGCCTCAGGCGAATCCCGATTTGTTAAAAAAGAAACGCGATGCGTTGCTTACCGCGCTGCACAGGGCGGGATATTTTGGTGCTGAGACGCTGTATCTGGCGAGAAAAGAATCTGTGCCGCGCAAGTCGCATCCATTTCCCATGCTGGCTCCCCATCTGGCGCGGTATATTGTAGATCGCCAGACGTCGTTTGTTCATCCAACGACGGTTGATCGGGATATTCAGATTCGGGCAGAAGAACTCGTTGCGCGTCACGTCAGCAGGTTGCGGCAGCGCGGGATTCACAATGGCTTTTCGCTGATTGCGGATACCAAGACGGGTGCTGTTCGCGCTTATGTTGGGTCCGAAAATTTCACAGATAGTCACGTCGATGGGATTCGCGCGCCGCGGTCGTCGGGTTCGTTGCTCAAGCCGTTTCTCTACGCGCTCAGTATGGATGCGGGGCTGATTCTGCCGCAGAGCAAAATTTGGGATATACCGACGTATTACGGCTCGTTTTCGCCACACAATGCCAGTCGCACATTTCAGGGGCTTGTCTCGGCGTATGATGCGTTGATTTTGTCGGCGAATGTGCCTGCGGTGCGCTTGCTTTATGAGTATGGTGTGGTGGCGTTTTACGAACGGCTTCGCGCGGCTGGTTTGACGACGTTGTTCCGCGCGCCGAATGATTACGGCTTGCCCCTCGTTCTCGGCGGTGCCGAGGTGACGGGCTGGGATATGGCGGTGCTTTTTCGCGGTTTGGGCAATGGAGGTGTGTTTCAGCCCCTTCATATAAATCCGGCAGATCGCCCGTCTGAGCCTCCGCCTTTGCTCAGTCTCGGTGCGTGTTATCTGGTCCTGAATACGTTGCGGGATCTCTCGCGGCCCGGAATAGAATTTTACTGGCATCAGTTTCAAAATCAGTGGCCCATTGCCTGGAAAACGGGTACGAGTTATGGATATCGCGATGCGTGGGCTGTGGGGGTGTCGCCGCAGTGGACTATTGCTGTATGGGTGGGCAATTTCGCGGGTGAAGGGGTTTCTGATCTCACGGGCGCGCGCTGTGCCGCGCCTTTGTTTTTCGATTTGTTTAATAGCTTGCCCCACGATTCCGATCAACGGTGGTTCGCGCCACCTCAGGCTGATTTGATCCGGCGCGATGTCTGTACAGATACGGGGTATCGCGCTGCGCCGCATTGTCCAGAGCGGGTTTCTGTGGAAGCACCCCGCTCGCTTTTGAGAAGTTGTCCGTATCATCGGGTTGTAACGGTGAATGCCGATAGTACACGGCGGGTATGTTCTCTTTGTTGGCAGCCAGGTGAACATCGTCGCGTTGCGCGTCTGGTGTATCCGCCAGATGTTGTTCACCATTTGCGGCAACGCGGTCAAAGTACAGGAGATTTGCCACCGCATCGCGCGGATTGTGCAGCGCAAGCAGATCACGCTCCTGTACATATTGTGTATCCAACGCAGAATGCGCGTCTCTATTTGCCCCGAGATTTTGACGGTGCGGTGCAAAATGTCGTGTTGCGGGTGACACATCGCGATAAAAACCGCACGTTGTACTGGTATCTCAACCATCGCTATCTGGGAGAGACGAATACGCGGCACGTCAAATCCGTGGTCTTGCCGACGGGCCAACATACACTCGAGGTGATCGACGAGATCGGCCACCGCGACCAAACGCGGTTTTACGTCTCGTCGAGACAGGGGTGAAGGGTATTTGGTAGGCCGGTTCCAGATTTACGTTTTTGAGAGGTGGGAAATCCATGTACATTCCAGAGACCTTATCGGCCAATCCAGAATGGGCTGAATGGATCGAACAACTGCCAGATATCGTTGCTGCGTGTGCAAAGCGGTGGGATCTTCGCGTTGAGGATCCTATGACAGAAGACTATGCCGAGATGTCCTATAGCTATATCGCGCCAGCGACGGATGCGAAGGGCACAGAGGTTGTCCTGAAAATTGGCTCGCCTTTGCAAGTGGCGGAGAACTGGCAACAGGAGTGCCATGCGCTGCAACTTTGCAATGGAATGGGCACGGTCAAGTTGCTCGATTTTGACGAGGCGTTGGGCGTGCTGATGCTGGAGCGCATCCGGCCGGGTGTCCCTCTGGGTGTTTGTCCGAATGATGAGGAGAATACGCGTATTGCCGCTCGCCTGATGAAAAAGTTCTGGCAATCTGTTCCGAAAGTTCACAGTTTTCGACCGACAGCGTATGAAATAGATGGCTTTGACAAGTTGCGTAAAAAATACAATGGCAGTACCGGGCCGTTGCCCGAAAAGTGGGTTGTGCGCGCCGAAACGCTTTACGATGAGTTGATGCGTTCCAGTACAGAAACGGTTGTTCTGCACGGGGATTTGCATCACTGGAATATCCTGAGTTCAGAGCGCGAACCCTATCTCGTCATTGATCCCAAAGGCTATTTTGGCGATCCGGGTTACGAGGTCGGTGCTTTTTTGGCGAATTATCCCGACGCATCCTGTGAAGGACGTGACCGGGGCGAGATCGATATTCGCCGTGTGGAGATTATGGCTGAAGAATTGGATATCCCGCGCGAGCGCATTATCAAATGGGGCCTGGTTCTGGCTTTAATCTGGGCGAGATGGAGTGCGGATACGCCCGAAGAGTTCTGGCGTACAGATATCAGTCGCGCCCAGGCGTTGGATCAGTTGCTTTGAATCAACGAATCAACGAATCAGCGAATCTACGACGAAGTTTGTAACAATTTTGGGTGGTAGAGCGGGGTTCGTCTATTCGTCTATTCGCGCTTTTTATCGCAGTATCATCCCTAACCACAAGGAGATTTTATGTCTGACCGTCCAAATATTCTGATGATTATGTCTGATGAGCACGACCCGGCAGTGATGGGGTGTTATGGCGATTCTATTGTGCAAACGCCGCATCTGGATCGGCTGGCGGAAGAGGGTATTGTATTTGATGCGGCTTATACGACTTCGCCGCTTTGCGCGCCTGCGCGTGCGAGTTTTACGGCGGTGCAATACGTGAGTCGCTGTGGGGTGTGGACCAATGATTGTCAGTTGCCCTCTGACGATTATCCCTCGTTGCCTCACGCGCTGAATGCGGTGGGCTATGAGTGCTGGTTGGGTGGCAAGATGCATTTTGCGGGCGCGCATCGCTATGGCTTTCGCGATGTTTATCCCGGTGCGAATCAAGGAGAGAGAAGCGGAAAGGGCGGGCGGCGGGCGTTCGATGATCTGAGTGAATCGGGTTTTGGTTGGGAAGGGCGGGTGGCGGCTTTTAAGACGGCTGATACATCGCCCGTTTTGGAGAGGGACCGCAAGGTGACGGCGGAGTGCAGTGCGTTTTTGCAGAATCGATCGGCGGATGATAAGCCGTTCTTTTTGCTGGCAGGTTATGTGGCGCCGCATTTTCCGTTGACTATTCCAGAAGAATATTACGCGCCTTACAAAGACAGGGTGCCCATGCCCGAGATTCCCGAGGGTTTTTTGGAGACGTTGCCGACCAATTACAAGCATTTGCGAGCCGGGTTTGGTGTGACAAAGGCGACGCCAGAGCAGACGAAGTTGGGGCGCGAGCTTTACTGGGGTTTTGTGAACTGGCTGGACGATGAGATCGGCAAGTTGCTCGCCGCGCTTAATGATTCTGAGGTGGCGGATAATACGATTGTGATTTACTGCACGGATCACGGCGAGAACAAGGGCGACCACGGGTTGTGGTGGAAGAACAATATGTATGAACACGCTTCGCGGACGCCGCTGATTGTGTCTTTTCCAAAGCGCTGGGCAGGTAGGCAGCGACGGACTGGTGTGTGTTCGCTGGTGGATCTGGCGCAGACGATAGCGGAGATCGGTGGGGCGGAACGCTCGGATGACTGGGATGGCGAGTCGCTGCTCAATTATCTGGACGACGGGAATAGCGATTGGCGAGATGTTGCGGTGAGCGAATACTACGCCCACAATATTGCGTCGGGTATGGCGATGATTCGGCAGGGTCCTTGGAAGTACGTGTATCACACGCGGTTTGACGAGGCGCATGGACCCGAACGCGAGTTGTACAATTTGGAAGAGGATACCGGAGAATTTAACAATCTGGCAAATGATCCCGCGCAGGCAGATCGCATCGCGCAATTGCACGATTTGTTGGCGAGAGAATTGAGACGCGATCCCGAAGAGGCCGAGGCGCAAAGCCGAGCGGATTTGGCGAAGGGGTATTGATGGACTTATCGTTATACGAGACGATCTGGCTGGTCGGCGCGGTGATTGCCGCCGGGTTGCTCTGGGGCATTTTTGCCTCGGCGATAAAGCGGAGGGGCACACCGCTGCCGCTGTTGTTGTTGATTTCAGCGGGGGCACTCTGGTACACGGGGGATGCGTTGCGCATTTTGATCGAGCAGGCGGCACCGGATGCCGGTGCCGTGAATTATGCGGCGCATGTGGCGCGTTTTGGGCTGGATTTTTTGCCGTCTGCGCTGCTGGGAACGGTGCTGGCTTTTGCAGATGAGCACAAGGTGGCGCGTGGGTTGCGGCGGTATCTTATTCCTATCACTTTTGTGCCGGGGGTGATCATCTTTTTGATTGGCATGTCTCAAGCGCCGATCAAGCGCGTGAGTTTTAGCCTGTATGCTATTGCTATGCTTCTGTTTTCGGCGTATCTCTGTCGGGGTTTTGCGATGCGGTCGGAGACAGAGGTGCATAAGGTGTTTTGTCGGTTGATGGCATTCGCGCTGACGGGTATTGCGGTTTTGACGGTTTTTGCCTATCCGCTGGGGTTGCTCCAAAGTGCTGTTGTGGGACCTGTGCTCGCTCTGGTGCTTTTTCTTTCGCCTATCGCGCCGGCATATATTCTGGGCTATTTTATTTATCGGTACAGCTTTTTCCAGATTGTGGTGAATCCCGCGTTGTTTTATTCTGCGCTGACGGGTATTGTGTTGACGGTTTATTTGTTGGTGATCCGGCGCGTTGCAGAGGCGCTTGGGCGTCTGGATAGTGGGTTCAGGGTAGAGGTGGTTGAGGCTATTTTGATTTCGCTGCTGATTTTTCTGTTTCAGCCGGTTAAGAATCGGTTGCAGGGGATAATCAATCGCTTGTTTTTCAGGGCGCGATATGAATATCAGCATTTGCTGGGTGCGCTGAGTCAAACGCTGAATGTGCCGCACGCGCTGGAGAGGCGGTTGAAGTCGGTGGTGGATGCGGTTGGAACTGTGTTGAAGGTGCACGCTGTTTCGCTGGTGGTGTTTGAGTACGAGGAGGGGCGAGTGAGTCAGGTGCGGGTGATCGCAAGCAGTGGTTTGCCGGGGTTTGATCCGCCGGTCACACCGTTTGGGGATGGGGAGGGGGCACAGATTGAGGCAGTGGTCGGCTGGTTGTTGATGCACCGCCGTCCGCTGGATGTAGGCGATTTGCACCATCCGTCACTTACTGCAATACTCGCAAAGCAAGGGGTTGAGCTATGTATTCCGGTGTTGCAAGAGGAGAAGCCGGTTGGTTTGCTGTGTTTGGGCGAGAAGAAACGCGGGGGGTCTTTTTCGTCTGAAGAATGGGATTTGCTGGGTACGCTTTGCAATCAGATTGCACTGGCGGTTGAAAATACGCGTTTGGTGGAGCGGCGGTTGCAATTGGAGCGACAGATGTACGAGGCAGAGCGGCTTTCGGCGTTGGGGTTGCTTTCGGCGAGTATCGCGCACGAGGTGAAGAATCCCCTGAGTTCGATTAAGGCGATTGCGACTGTGCTGCGGGAAGATTTACAAGATGATCAGACAAAGGCGGGCGATTTGTCTGTGGTGTTGCGCGAGATTGATCGGTTAAACCGCGTGGTGGATCGCTTGCTCAGTTTTGCCCAACCCAGGCAGGGCGATGGGTTTCAGGTGTTGGATCTAAAGACTGTGCTGGAAGATGTGGTGCTGATTTTGTTTCACGAGGCGGAGCGACAGGATGTGGAGATCTGTTTCGAGGTGGCGGATGGTCTCGCAGTGAAGGGCGATCCAGAGGATTTGAAGGAAGTGTTTTTTAATTTGATTTTGAACGGTATTCAGGCTATGGAAGTCGATTGCACAGAGCGGCGGTTGACGGTGCAGGCGCGGCGATTGCAGGGTGGGGTGGAAGTGCGGGTGTGGGATACGGGTCCGGGGATTTCAGAGGAAGATCAGGCTCGCATTTTTGAGCCGTTTTTTACGACAAAGGCTTCGGGTACGGGGTTGGGGCTTGCGATTGTGAAGCGCGATGTGGAGCGGATGGGAGGTGCGATTGAGGTGGCAAATGCAGATGGGGCAGGGGCGGTGTTTGCGGTTCAACTTCCCGGGGGGGACGAAGTGCGATCCGCAGATGACGCAGATAGACGCAGATAAAAGAGATGTTGGTGGGCTGACTGCCAAGACGTGTGAAGGATGAAGACTATGCAGCATAAAATTCTGATTGTGGATGATGATCCTGCGGCGCGGTACGGGTTGAAGCGGGCACTGACTGCGCTGGGGTGTGAGATTGTCGAAGCAGAGGATGGCGAGGCGGCGCTGGTGGCTGTGGCGCAGAGTAATCCCGATTTGTTGATTTGCGATATCCAGATGCCGAAGATGGATGGGTTGACGCTGGTGAAGCGGTTGGCTGATCAGGGGGATGCGCGGCCGGTTATTGTGATTACAGCGTATGGGTCGGAGCGGGTTGCGGTGGAGGCGATGAAGGTGGGGGCGTACGATTATTTGAGCAAGCCCTACGATGTGGATGAGTTGCGCTGTTTGGTGGAGAATGTTCTGGAGACGGTGCGGTTGCGGCGGGAGAATGAGACGCTTCGCAATGAAATTCGGCAGCAGTCGGGGTTCGGGTTGTTGATTGGTCGCAGCCGTGCGATGGAGGGGGTCTATGATTTGATCGGGAAGGTGGCGATGACCGATGCTGGGGTGCTGATTAGCGGGGAGAGCGGTACGGGTAAGGAGTTGGTCGCGCGGGCGATTCACGAGCAGAGCGGTCGAAAGGCGCGGCCTTTTGTCGCGGTGAATGCGGCGGCGTTGCCGACGGAGTTGATCGAAAGCGAGTTGTTCGGGCATGAGAGGGGCGCGTTTACCGGGGCGACTGCGCGGCGGCAGGGCAAGTTTGAGCTTGCGGATGGGGGGACGCTATTTTTGGACGAGATCGGCGATATGCACATCGAGACGCAGGCGAAGTTGTTGCGCGTGCTGGAGGAGAAACAGTTTGAGCGGCTGGGCGGTTCGGAGACGGTGACTGTGGATGTTCGGATTATCAGCGCGACGAATAAGGATTTACCAGTGGAGATTGTAGAAGGGCGGTTCCGGGAGGATCTCTTTTATCGCTTGAAGGTGGTGGATATTTTTTTGCCGCCGCTGCGGGATCGGCGCGAGGATATTCCGCTGCTTGTTCAGCATTTTTTGGCGCGTTTTAATGATCAGCACGGCAAGGCGATGACAGATGTGCCGCCGGATGTGATGAAGTTGCTGATGGTGTATGCCTGGCCGGGCAATATACGCGAGTTGATGCATTTGGTCGAGCGGGCGGTTATTTTTTCGGATGGGTCCGAGTTGCGTCGCGATTTGCTTCCCCAGGAGGTTCGGGGCGTTGCGTCTGTGGAGAGCACGGAGTCTGTCTGGCAAGATGGGGTGTTTTTTCAAGATGCAAAGCAGGAGGTTGTGCAGTCTTTTGAGGTTGCGTTTATCCGATCCGCATTGGAATACTACAACGGCAATATCAGTCGCACAGCACCGGCTATTGGTATGAAACGGCAGGCGCTGCAACAGAAGTTGAGGGAGCACGGGATCGATCCTGGGATTTATCGGTAGCCAGCCCCCAGCCCCTGCAACTTTATTGATCCGGAGATACACATTGTGTCTCCGGATTTTTTTGTGTCTGCTGTGCAATACGGGGTTTGCAGGTGCAATATTTAGTTTGCACTGTTTGGGCGTTTTTGGGGTGAAATGGCCTTTTTCTGGGGTAAAATGGTTTTGGCACGGGATTTGCATATATCGGGAGTGAACAAAACGCAGGGGCGAAAAATCTTTCTCTCAGAATCCCGTAGGATCTCCCACAGGAGGAGGGATACATGCCTATTTTTAGATATAGCAAAATTGCCGCTTAATTCTGTCCAAATTATTGAATATAAATCACAAAAATATTTGAAAACCCACGGGAATGATCGTATTTTATCTTTGTCAACAGTCGAGCAGGTCCCGTTATGTCGGGTATCTGCTGAATACAATAGCCGAGTATAGACATGGACTGATCCCCCATGTCTCGGTAAATAGGTAGGACATTCCCGCATTTCTATTCCTGCGTGACTGTTGACAATGCCCGACACCCCTTTTTTGGGGTGTCGAAACAGTCAGTTGTCAACTCGTCACACTGCGCCTTGCGTAGATGAGGAACGAAATGCGATTTTTTTTGTACGACACAAAAGGAGAAATCCATGCATGTCGAATACAATGCGAGTAGAGCCATCGCCATCCTGGTCACTACAGCCCTCTTGTTCAATGCGATGATGCCAACACTCGCACACGCAGCCACATATCTACAAGGCACAGAGGTCAATGCCAATACGTTGGTTCGAGATGCTTATGTGCAAGTCACCTATTACGATAGCAAAGGCAAACAGAAATTGGAGAAGGGTTGGATTGATGCGGTTGGTGAAACTTCGTTCACGATTCGGAGCGGCGGTATTAAGGACAAGAAGACCATTTCTTATGATAAAGTTGTATCGGTGATCATGAGCGAGGAATCAACTGTGCCAGTAAGGCAGATGAATGAGGTGAATCGGTTTATTCGGACTATGGGCAATACACAACAGGCCATACAATGGGCAGAGACTGTCACAGTCATGACCTACGGACAGATTGATTTGTCAAAAATCGCAAAGGGGCTGTATGCCCATGTCGTCTATACATCCGAAGAAAAAAATAAAAAAATCGCAGTCGGAAAGATTACCGACAAAGATTCAGATCATCTTATGATCCAAGAGGCTAAGTATAGATCTGGGAGATACAGGAAAATAGCATACAGTGATATTGATATACTCGCTGTTGGGAAATCCCAACAAGACATTGCGGGATGGAAAAATGCGAGACAGGCTATACAACTGCTCCATGAAGGGAATACCAAAGTGCGTTTCAAAGCACCTTCTGTTTCAAAAAGGCGGATAGTTGGTAGGCTCGTCAAAGTCGTAGAGGATACACTTGTTATTCAAGGGGGGCATACATTTTTTCAAGTGCCCCTATCTTCGATCTCCAATCTTGAAGTCAGCCTTGGACAGCATAGAAACACAGGCAAAGGCCTGTTAATAGGACTGGGACTGGGATCTGCTATAGTCACGCTCTCTTTCCGACACGCAGAACACCTTGAAGAAACTGGTCCTTATGATTCTCTCGATGGCCTTGCAACTGCATTAGGTGGGATGTTTCTGGGTGGCCTTGTCCTTGTTATTTCCACTTTCATTGGCGTAGCAACAAAATCCGACAAATGGGTCGGAGTGCCTCCACAACGCCTTAACCTGAGCGTTGCACCCCCATCCGCAAAAGGGCTTCGCGCCGCACTCATGTTTAATTTCTGATGGCCGCTACTTGATCTTTCAAGGGGCGGCTTTCTCCCCCCTATTCCGATAGGGATTTTCCGTTCTTTTGACAAATACCAATCGTGAAAGGTAAATGATTATGAGAAAGTATATTCTAATCGGGCTATGCACTCTGTGCATGGGGTTGATAGCAGGTGAGGGATTCGCCCGGGGGCTGAATGCTCGCACAGAAGCTCTGGCTGGCGCGGGCATAGGCTTAATTGGGAGCGGGCAGGCCATTCAGTACAATCCAGCAGGATTGGCTTTTATGGATGGCTGGGAGGCACATTTCACGTTTGTGGATAGAGAGTATAATCAATACATAGCTGGTGTTGCAAGGAACACAGGCATAGGGACTTTCGGACTTTCCGCGATCAATTACGGTTATTATTCAAGTGACTATACCATCTTCAGTGGCTATGGGGTTATGATCACTGACCGGCTTGCGGTGGGAGCTATTCTCCGTCTGTTTCATTCGGGAGATTTCAAGACCGACGACTTAGACTTTGATTTGGGGACATATTTCTTGACCGGGTTGCGGAATACAGTTGTTGCAGCAGGCGTGGAGAATGTGAGTACTGGGATAGGTAATTTGGGCCGTGTTAGACTCCGCGCTGGGTTGTTCTTCGACCTGATGTCGTTGCTGGATCCGGAGTCTTTGTCGCACTATCTGGACCTTGCCTTAGAGGTGAACGATTATATCAACGATGACAGAGGTTCTTGGGCGAATCTGGGTATTGAGTATCAGTACAGATACTTGCTATCAAGCTATGCTCTGGAAATCGCGTTGCGTGGAGGAGTGCAATCAATATATGGCATAGGTTCACCTGATACGACCTGGGGGGTTGGGCTGAAATTCGAGACGGAAGGTGGTCGTGGCATAAGGGTAGATTACGCGCCCTTAACTACCATGGCTTACCCAGACCAGCACATTGTCAGTATGGCATTTATTTTTTAGGTCAGAATCACAAGCTCAAATATCTCTGGAAAGGCCCTCAACAAACTCGGCAACGGTTCGGTTCTATACCTGCATATGAAGGAGAGACCAATGAAAATAGCCGCTATGGTTACAGTTGTGGCAGTGCTGCTCAACGCAGTGACCCCTACACTCGCACATGCAGCCACATATCTACAAGGCACAGAGGTCAATGCCAATACGCTGGTCCAAGATGCCTATGTTGCAGTCACATATTACGATAGCAATGGTCAGGAAAAAACGGAAAAGGGGTGGATTGATGTAATAGGTGAAACCACATTCACCATTCGGAGTGGTGGTCTCAAAAGCAAGAAAGCCATTGCTTACGACAACATCGTATCAATAATCATGAGCAATGAATCCACCGTGCCAGCAAAGCAGATGAATGAGGTGAATCGGTTTATTCGAGAGATGAGAAAAAGAGAGATAGAGCAGAGTAAAAAAGAGAAAGAAGCAAAAGAAGATCAGGCCATCACGGTCATGCCACATGGACAGATTGACACTTCAAAGATTATAGAGGGGTGGTATGCCCATGCTATCTATACATCAGAGGGTGCGGAAGAGACTGCAACCGGAAAAATTACCAGGCAAGACTCTATACATATCGTGATTAGAAAACTGGAGAGTGGAGTATTGAAAACTTTGAAAACAATAGCATACAGTGATGTGGATACTCTCGTTATCGCTCAACACGCATGGAGTATCGAAAAATGGGAAAATGCAAGACAGGTCACAAGACACTATGAACAGGCCCTGCGGACGCTCAAACAAACAGCCGTCACAGTTATGTCACGCGGGCAGTTTGGTCCTTCAAAGATCATGAAGGGATGGTATGCCCATGTCGTCTATACATCCAAAGGGGAAGGTAAAAGAACCACAGCCGGACAGATTGTAAATAAGGACGCGACTCACATATTTGTCAAAGATAGGATGGATAGGATAACAACTTGGACAATTGCTTATGATGAGATCAACACACTCGTTGTTGCCAAACAGTGGCAAGATATTGAGAGGTATCGAGAAACCGGTGCGAGATATAATACCAAAGTGCGTTTCAAAGCGTCTTCAATCTCAAAAAGGCAGATGATAGGCAGACTCGTTGAGATAATTGAAGACACACTCATTATCGAAGGCTCCCTTCAGGGATCGACGCATAGACGCCGACCACGACCGGTTGAAGTGATCCAACATGTACTTTTGTATGTACCCCTTTCTTCCATCTCCAATCTTGAAGTAAGCATTGGACAACAAAGAAACACGAGCAAAGGAATGGCTATTGGGGCTGGGGTTGGACTTTGCATTAGCATACCCTCATTCATATATGGAGCTCGTAACCCTGATAACCTAGGGGCACTTGGCGCAGGTATAGTGGCATTCTACGCTACCCCATGCTTCTTTATTCTTGGCGGTCTCATTGGTGCAGCGTCAAAATCCGATAGATGGGTCAAGGTGTCGCTCCAGAGTCTCAACCTGAGCCTTGCACCCACATCCACAAAAGGGCTTCGCGCTGCGATTACGTTTAACTTTTAAAATCGCGCTTATATGTGGCGTTTTCGAAATGGTCGGAGAAAGGATGAGATGATGTCATGAGAATAGAATGCAGGATACTCAGGATAAGCGCGTGTTTGTTTGCCTTGCTTTGTCTATCGTCTGTTGGAGATGCTTCGCCGCCATCTGCTGGGGACAATGTGCATTTTTGCCGAGTTCTCGATTACGAAGACATGCAGGAGCGCGATAGTTTGTATGTTGCCACGAAGCACGCGCTCAATTTGAATGTTGGCGAACCTCGTACCGTGCGAATGATCTACTTCTTGCCGAATGACCGTCCCTTTCGCCAGGAAGTGGTGGATTCGATGAAAGTGACGATTCGCCAGATTCAGACGTTTTATGCGGAACAGATGCAGGCGCATGGATATGGCAACAAGACCTTCCGCTTTGAGACCGATGCAGAGGGCGAGCCAATGGTTCACCGCCTGGATGGGCAACATCCCGATAGTTACTATCTCACCTATACCTTTGGTAAGACACTCTATGAGGTTAGACAGGCATTTGATGACCTGAGGAATATTTACTTGATTGTCATTGACAATGGTGAGAACGTTATAGGAGGTAACTGGGCAGGATTTGCATTCTCATACGAAAAAAGTGGCGTTGCATTTTTACCTGGAGAATTTCGTTGGACAAATGCCGCCCATGAACTTGGACATACTTTTGGATTACAGCACGATTTCAATGATGGTGCGTACATGATGTCGTATGGTCCAGGAAAAGATCAGTTATCTGCGTGTACGGCCAAATATTTGGCCGTACATCCCTACCTCAATCCCGATGTCGAAGCTAAAGAATTATCGCCGCCAACAATCCAACGCATTTCGTCGTCTGGATATCCGCCTGATGCAACGAGCGTCTCTATCCGCCTGAAAGTCAGCGACTCAGAAGGGCTTCATCAAGTGATCCTGTACGTTGAAACAGTGCTACCACACCCGGCTACTGGATCTCTAGAAGTAAAGGCGTTCCAGGTATTGGACGGTGAGAGCGATACTGTCGTTGAATTTGATTATGACGGTGTTATTCCATCTGATGGCTTTACGAGGTTAGGAAATCCTCTTGTACATCCGATTTCCGTTGAGGTCATTGATACTGACGGAAATGTTAAACGTGAGTCTTTTGGATTATGGGAAATTTTGTCACAACATATCGCCACTTTTGAAGGGGATAAGGGTGAGGTCCGTTCTGTGTCATTTTCACCAGATGGTAGGGGCGTCGCTTCTACGTCGCAGAATCGGATCAAATTATGGGAAATTAAAGAAAGAAAAAATATTGCCACTCTTGAAGGGCATACAGGAGAGGTCAATTCTTTAGCGTTCTCTCCAGATGGACAGATGCTCGCTGCCGGAGCGTGGCAGGAGTTAAAACTGTGGGACGTTGCAACGCGAAGAAATATCGCCACTTTTGAAGGGCATACGTATGACGTACGTTCTGTGGTGTTTTCTCCAGATGGCTCAACACTTGCTTCTGGGTCTTCTGATAGCACGCTCAAACTATGGGACGTTGCGACAGGAAGAAAAATTGCCACTTTTGAAGGGCATACGGGTGAAGTCTATTCTGTTGCATTTTCACCCGATGGAACGATCCTCGCTTCCGGGTCATGGGATAACACAGTCAGAATGTGGGATGTTGCGACAGGAGAAAATATCGCTACCCTTGAGATGACTACCTCTGGTGTCTTTTCTGTGTCATTTTCACCCGATGGAACAATCCTCGCTTCTGGGTCGCAGGATGGCACGCTCAAGCTATGGGACGTTGCAACACTGACAAATATCGTTACTTGGCAAGCAGATACTGTCTTTTCTGTGTCATTTTCACCCGATGGAACAATTCTCGCTTCTGGAGCGTGGCGGGAGTTCAAGCTGTGGAATGTTGTAACGAGAAAGAATATCGCCACCCTTAAAGGACATACAAATAGGGTCTTTTCTTTAGCGTTTTCACCCGATGGGACGACGCTCGTTTCAGGATCCGAAGATCGCACAGTCAAACTATGGGATATGTCGGCGTATGTCACGCCTGTAGTCCGCATCCCCGATGCCAACCTGCGTGCGGTGATTCGAGATGCGCTGGGCAAGTCGCGTTTTGCACCTATTACAGTGACGGATATGGCGAGTTTGACTACTCTGGACGCGAGCAGCCACAATATCCGCGATTTGACCGGGCTGGAGTCTGCAACCAATCTGACCGAGTTGAATCTTGTGGACAATCCGCTGAGTGCGCCAGCCATCAACACGCATATTCCAGTGCTTCAGGACAGAGGTGTTGAGGTCTTGTTTGACAAGACGCCGACGCCCGATTTTGATGGCGATGGGATTATAGGCATTGGCGATTTTTTGCTTTTTGTGGCGCAGTTTGGATTCAGTGATGGCGATGATGGGTATGACGCGCAGTTCGATCTGGATGGGGATGGCATGATTGGAATTAGCGATTTTCTGATTTTTGCCAATGCCTTCGGCAAATCTGTATCATCAAATTAACAGGAGGAGAACGCCATGCACACCGGACACAACATCCGCCAAGCCATTGCCATATTTGTAACCACAACGCTCCTGCTCAACACGATGGCTCCTTGAGCGTCTCAACTTGAGCGTTGCACCCATATCCACAAAAGGGCTTCGCGCCGCGCTTACGTTTAATTTTTAATTGAGGCTGGCGAAGACTAAATCCGCACAGAAAAAAGTCGACCGTACTGGTCGCCTAAGAATAGTACTTCAATGTCTCGATTTTACACACGCTGTTTGGCGGGCTGCGCGGGGACGCCCATCAACATGCCTTCTGTCTAATCCTCCGGTAGGCCGATCTGAAAAATCGCCATTTTTCCCTTTGCTGTGAGGCGGTATTTCTGATTTGGGCTCCTCGGCGATTCGGGCTGTGTCATTTCAACAAGTCCTGTTGTCATAACGGGTTGCATATAGTTGTAAAAAAACGTGGGGCGATGATGTAATCCAAGGGCTTTCATTGCCTCGCGTGCGCTCAAGGGTTCATTTTTTAGGCAGTTCAGGATGCGTTTAGCTTGTTCGGTTACTTGTTCGGTAGCTTGTTCGGGTTCCTTGTGAACCGCGATGTTTTCAAGTAACGGTACGGTAACACGCATCCGCATACCGATTTCCTCAATACGCAACTCCGACAGCCCCAGTGCTTCAGCCTCGCGAAAGATGCGGGGAATGCCGCTGCCCCATTGTTCAATCAGATTGAGTTCGCGAAAGATGCGTGCAATGACATGGTTGCGTATTTTAGAGATACCCTGGCGAATATCGTCAAAGGTCAAACCCGGCAGCAATATGCCGGGATTTTCGACCTCGATTTGATCATCAAAGAAAGCCACCCGAATGGGTGTTCCCTTTTGTGAATAGTCAGCGTGAACGAGCGCGTTAATGACCACTTCGCGCAAAATTACAAGGGGAATATTCCAGGTGTCTTTGCGCCGGACTTCAGAGAAATCAGCACCGCGCATGGCGTGCTTTTTGAGAAATAACATGATGCTTTCCACGGCCAGGGGCAACGGGTCGTGCAGTTCTATATGATCGAAGATATCCGCTTTGTCCCGACCAATGAAACGTCCGCATTGTACCCAGGCATCGGGGAAATGTCTTTCCCGCTCTTTTCCGACGAGCAAAATCGCGCCTTTTGTCGGCACCTGTCGCCCCTGCTCATTCGTCAATAGCCTCAGAGTGTGCAATTCTCGTTCGCCGAGGTCGCGCCGATCCTGAAATAGATTTTCCAGTACCCCCAAGTCCAAATCATTAACCGATAACTCGGGCATCGGGAGTTCATCAAAAGCAATCCCTTCTACCGAGCGGCCCAACTCGGCGATCAATTCCCTATCTGCCACACGATTGGTGGAGCCTAAACGGACATAGACACCGAGATCAGGGCCTTCGGCTTCCAAATAGTGTGGACGGACTCCGCTCAGAAAAACTTCTACTACAAGCAGAGTTTTGCCATCAACCGTCGTCATTTCGACATTGGGTACCAAACGCGGTCTGATCGAGTCGGCGATCAAACTACAAAGCCGTTCCTCTTCATCAAGCGGATTTTCTACCCCCACTGGCAAACGAGATATATCATCCACACCGATAATTACCCGCCCACCCGCTGTATTCGCAAATGCCACCAGAGTTTTCAGCAGATTTTTTGGTGAAGACAAGTCCCGCTTAAATTCCAGCGTCTTACCTTCCCCTTGCTTGATATAATCAGCAACCGTCATGGCTTCATGGTCTCCCAATAAGTTTACAAATCACATCATCTGTATCAATACTTCGGACAGTTTTTTTTAAAGGTTACAAAAAATCATAGACAAAAAAGTGCCGTTCACGCAGATTGGATGTCAAAGATATCCAAATCAACGACAATCCAAACAAGTGAGACGGCACAATGGAACTGGCAGAAAAGATACTCAATCGGATAAACTTATGCAAACCCCAAAAAAAGTTTCTCATCACGCTTTTTACTACCATACTCATTGCACGAGGCAAAATCAATTTTCGCAACCTTTCACGTTATTCCCATTACAGTGAGCGCACATACGCACGCCAATTTGACAAATCCTTTAACTTTATGGCGTTCAACCGTGCCATCATCAATGACTGTATAGATCAAGATCAAGATCAAGACCAAAATCAAGATCAAGACCAAGACCAAGCACCTGCGCGTATCCTGGCCTTAGATGCCTCTTTTATCCCCAAATCTGGGAACAAAACTTATGGCTTAGACTACTTTTTCAATGGCTGTCATTGCAAAACAGAAAAGGGCTTAGAAATCAGTGGGGTGGCACTTGTTGATGTGGAAGAAAACACAGCCTATCCTCTTTCGGTTCGACAAACCGCCCCTATCTCTGAGACTGAAAACAGCCAACAAGGTGATGGTGATAGTGATGGTGAAAACCGTATTGACCAGTATTTACAACACTTACGAGAGATAACACCTTACCTCAACGCGGATGAAACCTATCTGTGTGTGGATGGCTTCTTCTCGAAGAAGAAATTTATTGATGGCGTGACCTCCCGCCACCTCCACCAAATTGGCAGATTGCGATACGATGCCAACATGCGCTATCTTTATACAGGCCCCAAAAGGGAGAAAGGCTCTGGCAATCAGAAAACATACGACGGCAAAGTTGATTGGCAGGACTTATCGCGCTTTACCTATCACCACACACAAGACGGCATTGCCTTGTATAGCCAGATACTCAATCACCAATGCTTTAAAAGAAATCTCAAAGTCGTTGTCCTACTCAATGAGAAGATCAAGAGCAAGAAAAATTATGTCCTCTTGTTTTCTACCGATCCGCATTTAGAGGCCCAAAGCGTGGTCACCTATTACAAAGCACGCTTCCAGATTGAATTTATTTTTCGTGATGCCAAACAATTTACTGGCCTATCCGATGCGCAAACCCGGGATCAAAAACGCCTCGACTTCCATTTTAATGCGTCCTTGACAACGCTGAATCTATCCAAAGCAGAGCACTTGAAAACCCAGTCAGATACCCCGACAAAGCCTTTTTCGATGACCAGCATAAAAGCCTGTTATTTCAACACTTTTTTCCTTGAAAAGTTTTTTTCAATGTTTGATCTTGACCCTAAGCACATAAAAAAATCACCCAAATACAAATATCTTATCAATTATGGCAATATTGCCGCTTAATTCTGTCCGAACCATTGCTGTATAATACTGAAAATAGTAAGCACAAGTAAATATATCCAAACCCAGTTGGAAAGTAAACAACCCATACTTTTGTCCAGATAATAACATTTGACAATATCTCGCGGCATCCTTGCCGCGATCAGGTCGGGAAGCGGAGTACAACTGCGCCAGCAGTTCAAAGGATTTCCCTCCTACGTGATATTTACAAATTTCTAATCCGTTGGATGAGTCCGGAGATACACATTGTGTCTCCGGATTTTTTTGTGCCTGCTGTGCAATACGGGGTTTGCAGGTGCAATATTTAGTTTGCACTGTTTGGGCGTTTTTGGGGGTGGATAACAGGGAAAATGGCCTTTTTCGGGGGTAAAATGGTTTTGGCACGGGATTTGCATATATCGGGAGTGAACAAAACGCAGGGGCGAAAAATCTTTCGCCCGAATCCCGTAGAGGCGATCCCACAGGGTCGCCCAAACCTTTCAGAAGGAGGTAGAGATGTCAACGCTTACATCGACGTTTGCGACCGCGTTTCCAGGTCAGGTTGCCAATTTGATTACCGCGGCTCGAGTCGTGCTTCTGTTTCTGGCGACGGCTTTTGCCGTATCTGGAGATGTGATGCTGGCCTGGGTTGCGGTGCCGCTTGCTTTTGTTGCGCTGGTGATGGATTGGTTGGATGGGTATCTCGCGCGGCGGTTGGGTTGCGAGAGTAAGGTCGGGGGGGTGCTGGATATTGTGGGGGATCGGATTGCGGAAAATGTGTGGTGGGTGGTGTTTGCGTGGTTGCATGTCATTCCGCTTTGGGTGCCGATTGTGGTGCTCAGCAGGGGTTTTGTGACGGATGCGATTCGCAGTTGTGCCTTGACTAAGGGCTTCACGGCGTTTGGCGAGTCAACGATGATGAAGTCGCGGATTGGGTTCGCGCTGGTTGCTTCGCGCGTGAGCCGGGCGACGTACGGGACTTCCAAGGTGGTCGCGTTTGTGCTGTTGTTCAGCCTGAATGCGGCGCAACTGATGCCGGGTTTGACGCCTGCATTTTTATCCGGGCTTGAGATGTTTGCTTTGATGGCGACGTATCTGACGGCCGCGCTCTGTGTTATTCGCGCGATTCCAGTTGTTACGGCTGCTAAACGGGTTGTTGTATAAGATTACTCCTCCCTACCCCCTGTGTTCATCCGTGTTAATCGGGGGTTGCATTTTGGGGTAGGGCGGGGTTCGTCTATTCGTTGATGAACTGGCCTGAGAGGCGGCCAGTTGTACACCGTTCCGTTGATTCGTTGATTCGCTTTTCGGAGGATGGCATGAAACGGGAAACGCATATTTTGCTTTGTCTGATCGGGTTTGCCGGTCTGGGTGTGCTTTTGTATCAGCTCAGCACTCCAGAGGTGTGGCAGCATGTTTTGATGATGGGCTGGGGCTATGTACCGGTGATCGGCCTGTCGCTGGTGGTATTTGTTCATCATGCGTGGATATGGCGGGCGTGCTTTGATCGCGGGTCGGAAAGGCCGCGTTTGAGACAGTTGCTGTGGGTGCAGTTGGCTGGCGAGGCAGTGGGCAATGTGGCGCCAGCATCGCAGGTTGGTAAGGAGGTCGGCAAGGCGATTGTGCTGAGAGACAAGATGTGCGTTTCCCGCGGGGTGTCATCGCTGGTGGTCAATAAGACGGGTGAGATGATTGGTGGGGTGATTTTTGTGATCGGTGGCGTTGTGCTGGGTTTGCAGCGGTTTTCGTGGCCGGCTGAGGTGCGAGGCGCTCTGATCGCTGTTCTGGCGTTGTCTGTTCTGGGGGTTGTTTGGACTGTTTTCAGGCAACGCCGGAGTCCCTTTGCCCGGTTTTTGAATTTGATGCTGTGGTTGCGGCTCAGGTTTTTGGAGCGGTTCCGCGATCGCGCAGTGGAGATTGACGAGAATTTGGCTCAGTTTTATCGGCTGAATAGGTGGCGTTTGGTGGGTTTGCTGATGCTCCATGTGTTGGGCTGGTTTCTGGGTACGCTGGAGATCTATGTGATTCTTCATGTGCTCGGCGAACCGATGCCGTTTGTTTGGGTATATCTGTTCCACGCGCTGATGGTCGTGATTAATGCGGCGTTCTTTTTTGTTCCGCTCGGGATGGGCGTTTTTGAAGGCGGGCATGTGTTTCTGTTTCATTTGATGGGTTTGGATCCAAAGATGGGGTTGGCTGTGGGTATTATTCGGCGGGTTCGGAGGCTTTTCTGGATGCAGGTGGGTCTAACTTTGCTGCTGATCGGATCGCGAGGCAAGCAGGCTGATGCGGTCCAGAAAAATGATCGCCTTCAGCAGGTGTAGATGTAGTGCATCATGCATGACAGACGTTCGTCAACGAATAATTAAAAAAAGGAGAAAATAATGACACGCTCGATTTCTTGCCTGATCTGTATCCTTTTGAGTGTAACCTTCAGTTTTCCGGTTCAGGCAAAAAAGACTGACCTCACCAAGAGTTATGGTATTGGACTTCAGGGGGCTACACCCACATTTGGTGGCATTAGTTTTCGCTATAACAGACTGGCACCGGTATATCTTCAAACCGTTGGACGTTTCATTCTCAATGGTCAGGATAGCGACCATATGTTAGGCGCTGGCGTTTCGTATGCCATATTCGAGCATCAAAGCCGGTGGAATATATCCCGACTTCATTTCACTCTCGAAGGTGGCTGGCAACAGAAAGAGGAGGGTCTCCGCGAGGAGACTGTCAAAACCACGACGCTGGCAACTGGACTTGCCTTTGGAGGCGAGCTTGTGTTTTCACTTGGGGGGATTCCTCTCGGTTTGAACGTGGAGATCGGTCAAGGGTTTGGTAGGGAAAAAATAAGCTCTCAATCTAAGGGTCTCGCTGGCGTTTATGCAGGAGGAGGCATCCATGCCTATTTTTAGGTCTCTTTCTATTGTTATGGTTGCGGCAATCCTGCTCAATGCGATGGCCCCTACGCTCGCACATGCGGCCAAATACTTGCAAGATTCAGAGGTCAATTCCAATACGCTGGTTCGGGATGCTTATGTGCAAGTCACTTATTACGATAGCAATGGAGAACAGAAATTGGCAAAGGGATGGATTGATGCGATTGACGAGACCACATTTGAGATTCGAAGCAGAGCAATTTTCGGCAAGACGACCATTGCCTATGACAAAGTCGTGTCAATGATCATGAGCGCAGAAACGGATAATCGAACGCAACAAATGAGGGAAGTGGAACAGTTTATTCGAGAAGAACAAAAAAGAAAGATAGAGCAGGCAATATCAGAGCGGACAGAGAACAGACCCAGACGGATTCTCGGCAAGTTGGGCGTTGGCCTTCTTGGAGGTCTTCTTGGAGGGAGTGTGGGGGGCGCAATAGGGGCGAATATCAATGAAAATATCTGCGAAGATTCAAGTGATATTTGTATAGATGATGAAGTCGCACTGGGCCTGGCGGGTGGCTATTTGATCGGCGTGGCCTTGAGTGTGAGTTGGGCAGATTCTAACGATCGGTTTATCGGTGCATTGGGAGGCACCCTGATAGGGGTCGCAACGGGGATTGCACTGACTAACACCACAGAGGATCTCTGGCCGTCTATTCTTATCTGCCCGATTATCGGGGCTACGATTATGTCCGAGCTTACGCGGAAGCCTCCTGAATCCCACCGTTTCTCTGTGGGTTTGGCACCTAATTCCGATGGGAAATTATCAGCGATTGCAACGCTTCGATTTTAAGTACCTGCCAGTGCATTCGTCTCAAAAGGAGAAACACATGAAAAAATTAACTGCTGTCTTTGTAATCGCAGTCATCCTGCTCACCGCGATGGCTCCTACCCTCGCGTATGCAGCCACATACCTGCAAGGCGCACAGGTCAATGCCAATACGCTGACGCAAAATGCCTATGTTGCAGTCACATATTACGATAGCAAAGGCAAACAGAAATTGGAGAAGGGGTGGATTGATGCTATTGGTGAGACCACATTTCGGATTCGAAGCGGAGCACTTTTTGGGAAGAAGGCCATCGCTTACGACAAAGTAGTGTCGGTGATCATGAGCGAGGAAGTAACCTCACGAGAAAAGCAAATCAATGAGGTGGACCGGTTTATACGAGAGATGGAAAAACAAGAGGCGAGAGTGTTAGAGATAGAGCAGGCCATCCAGAAATTCAATCAGACCATCACGGTCATGGACCGCGGGCAACTCGACTTGTCAAAAATCCCAAAAGGATGGTATATCCACATCGTCTATACATCAAAAGGTGTAAAAGGAACTGCAACCGTACGTAGTGTAGAGATAGATTCAAGTCATATCTCGATCAAAGAAGGATTGCTGAAGACCAGAAAAATAGCATACAACGATATTGATACGCTCCTTATTGCCAAAAGTTGGCGCGACATAGAACGCTATAAAAAGATCGGTGCAACATACGATGTCAAGGTGCGTGTGCAGGCTCCTCCAATCTCAAAAAAGCGGATGGATGGCAGGCTCATTAAAATGACACAAGACACACTCGTTATCCAGCGAGGCCGTAGATTTTATCAGGTGCCCCTTTCTTCAATCTCGAATTTGGAAGTACCCATCAAAGGTTCGAGAAATACAGGCAAAGGAATGTTAATAGGACTGGGGCTGGGACTTGCTATTTTTTTGCCTTTCTACATACCAGCCGAATCCGGCTCTTGGGATGAGTTCGGAGCGTTATTGATTGGAATGGGCATATCTATCCCTGTTTGTGCTCTCTCCACGCTGATTGGCGCGATGACCAAATCCGACAAATGGGTTGAGGTGCCGCCGCATCGCCTCAACCTGAGCCTTGCGCCCACAGCCACAAAAGGGCTTCGCGCTGCGCTCACGTTTAATTTTTGATATGCAATAGCACCTTTAAGAGGATAATCCCATGCACCCAGAGCACAATATCCGTCAAGCCGTTGCGATCTTTGTCACCGCGACCTTTCTACTCAACACAATGGCTCCGACGCTTGCACACGTAGCTATAGACCTGCAAGGCGCACAGGTCAATGCCAATACGCGCTATCTGCGATAAAACAAAAAATCCTCTCAATATTATATTCTCTCTTATAGCAAAATTGCGGCCTGATTCTGTTCAAATTATTGAATATAAATTACATAAAAAAATATTTGAAAACCCGCGGGAATGATATATTTTATTTTTGTCAACAGTCAAGCAGGTCCCGTTATGTCGGGTATCTGCTGAATACAATAGCCGAGTATAGACATGGACTGATCCCCCATGTCTCGGTAAATAGGTAGGACATTCCCGCATTTCTATTCCTGCGTGACTGTTGACAATGCCCGACACCCCTTTTTTGGGGTGTCGCAACACGCAGTTGTCAACCAGTCACACTGCGCCTTGCGTAGATGAGGAACGAAATGCGATTTTTTTTGTACGGCAGCAAATGAAAAGGAGAAATCCATGCAGGTCGAATACAACGCGAGTAGAGCCATCGCCATCCTGGTCACTACAGCCCTCTTGTTCAATGCGATGATGCCAACACTCGCACACGCAGCCACATATCTACAAGGCGCAGAGGTCAATGCCAATACGCTCATTCGAGATGCTTATGTGCAAGTCACCTATTACGATAGCAATGCAGAACAGAAATTGGCGAAGGGATGGATTGATACTATTGGTAAAACTTCGTTCACAATCCGAGAAGGAGGATTCAGAGACAAGAAGACCATTGCCTACGACAAAGTGCTGTCAGTGATCATGAGCGACGAATCAACTGTGCCAGCGAAGCAGATGAATGAGGTGAATCGGTTTATTCGAGAGATGAGAAAAAGAGAGATAGAGCAAAATAAAAAAGAGAAAGAAGCAAAAGAAGCGCAGACTGTCATCATGTCACAGGGGCAGATTGATCTTTCAAAGATTATGAAGGGATGGTATGCCCATGTGGTCTATACATCAGAAGGTGTGCAAGAAACTACAACCGGAAAAATTATCAGGCAAGATTCTGTGCATATTGTGATCAGAGTGCAAGAGGAGCGCGCATTGAGAATTTTGAAAACAATAGCATATAAGGACATCGATACCCTCGTTATCGCCCAACACGCGCAGAGTATTGAAGCATGGAAAAATGCAAAACAGATCCAAAGATACCTTGAAAATGGATACAATATCCAAGTGCTTGTCCAGGCCTCTTCAATCTGGGAGAATCGGGTGGTTGGCAGACTCGTCAAAATGACACCGGACACACTCGTTATCTCAGGAGGAGGCACATTTTTTCAAGTACCTGTGTCTTCGATCTCCAATTTTGAAGTGAACATTGGACAGCATAGAAACACGGGAAAAGGCACAGATTATATCTTAATTAGAGTTGAGGATAAAGCATTGAAATCTTGGAAAACAATAGCATACCGTGACGTGGATACCCTCGTTATTACCCAACACACACGAGATATTGAAGGATGGGGAAATGTACGACAGACCCAAGGACACAGGGAACAATCTACGCAACAACTCTCTGAAGGAGAACCCAGAGTGCGTGTTTATGCGCCTTCAATTCGGAAGGGATGGATGGTCGGCAAGTTGGTTAAAAAGACGCAAGATACACTCGTTGTCCGTGGAGAACTTACACTTTATGGACGTAGATTTTATCAGGTGCCTCTTTCTTCAATCTCCTATCTCGAGGTCAGTGCTGGAAAGTATAGAAATACATTCAATGGCATGAAAATCGGACTGTACATTAGTCTCGGAGTTGCTGCAATATTGGCTGTGTCTGCTGTAACTTCGGAATCCGAAGCAGCCCTTATACTCTCAGATGTGGAGACTACGAGTCTTTTTCTATTTTTCGTGTCGCTACCTATTACTACCGTTGCGACTATAATTGGTACGCTGATCAAATCTGACAAATGGGTCGGGGTATCTCCTGATCGCCTCAACCTGAGCGTTGCACCCACATCCACAAAAGGGCTTCGCGCCGCGCTCACGTTTAATTTTTAATGACCGCTCTTTTGACAAATACCAATTGTGCAAGGTGAACGATTATGAAGCGATATACGCTAATTGGGCTATGCACATTGTGTATATGGCTCATGGCGGGTGAAGGGTTTGCCCAGCCGATCAGATCACTCGTTTTAGTTTTTCCCAACAATGGCCGCATAGCAGCCTTGGGGGAGGCTGGTGTGGGGTTGATCGGGAGCGGGCAGGCCATTTTTTACAATCCCGCAGGGCTGGCTTTTATGGAGGGTCGAGAAGCGTATTTTACGTATGTAAATTGGTTTAGTGGTATCAAGAACTATGTGGCTGGTGTTTCAGCAAATGTACCGCGTATAGGGACATTTGGGTTTTCTGCTGTGAATTTCGATAACACGAATGATAATGAGAGCGAATATGCCATTTCTGGGGCTTATGCGTTCAATATTACCCGCCGGATTGCAGCAGGAGCCACTGTCAAGCTGGCGCATCACGACTATTCCAGAGCAAGCATGCTATATCGCGAAAATGATATTTTTCATGAATTTCAAGATGGTCGTTTTCATGAATATCCAGACTCAACTCAGAAATATGTTCACAATTTTTTTCTTTTTGATGTGGGTGCGTATTCCGTGGGGTTCCAAAATTTGGTGCTGTCGCTGAGCGTGCATAATTTGAGCGCGAGGGGATTAGGCAAGCCAGAGGCATTGGAGCTATCGGAGATTATCCGCCTGGGATTGCTCATCGATTTGATGTCACTGATGGATATGAGGTCCTTGCCGCATGCGCTGGACCTGGTCATGGGTGTGAATACACGGACCAATTTCGATGGGCCTGTTGAACTGAACATGGGCGTCGAATATACGTATTTGTACCGGGCTGCGGACCACTCTTTCGGCGTCTCGCTGCGGGCAGGACGAAGGTCCCAAAGATACTGGCGAGCGACAAATCCCACCGTCTGGGGAGGTGGCTTGCAGTTTAAGACCAACGGAGGTTGGGCACTAAAGATGGATTACGCACGTAAGTCCTTCTATTATCGTAGCGAAGTTCCTGGAAGATTTATTTACACGGTTAATTCTAAAGTACATATTCTCAGCCTTGCTTTTAATTTTTAGAGTGATGTTCACTGATCCGAAAAGGGGAACTTATGGTACGAATAGCAGCAATCGTTTGGATGTTAAGCTTCTGTATGCCAGAAACCGTACTGGCAGGAGCGGTCTTTGAGGCTGGTGAGATTGATAGCAGCACGGTTAAACCCGGTGCCTATGTCGAGATTATCTATGGGAGTGGGGAGCGAGATCCAGTGTCAGGAGCGTGGGAGAGACTGGATACTGCAAGGGGGTATATTCAAGCTATTGATGCAGAGCGGTTGGTCCTTGGTGAGCGGTTTTGGAAGAAGGAAATAGAGTTAGAATGCATCCAAAAGTTGACGATTCCAGACACTGATGGCGAAATGGGTGACATTAGTGGGATCGGCTCGCCTTTTGGATCACGGACATTGCAGGCGGAGATCGTTTTAGAAGCCGGTGAGATTGATAGCAGTGCGGTTGAAGTCGGTGATTTTGTCGAGGTTATCTATGGGAAGGGAGAGCGAGATCCAGTGTCAGGAGCGTGGGAGAGACTGGATACTGCGAAAGGATATGTCAAAGCTGTTGATGCGGAGTATATGATCATTGGCGAGCGATTTTTGGAGGATCAGATCGCATTGGAGCGCATTCAAAAGCTGATTATTTCAGACTTCGCTCGCGAGTTGGATAGGTCGGGGGATGAGATTGGCGGCACTGTTGCGACAGCGTATCGAAACGTTTGGCCCTTTTTGGGTATTGCGCCTGGTACGGTCATTTTGGTTGGGGAAAATTTTAGTATTAGTTTTGTTCACGTTTTTACCGGGTTTGAGCTTGGAACTGGGCAATTTAGCGCGAGTATAGAGGCAGGGTATGGCTCACCAATTGAAGCATTGCAGTGGGGCGTTGGTGTTTTTTCGGTGAATGGAAATTTTCATCTTGTTAAAAAACATCGTCTGAATACTGGCGTTCCTTTTTTGTCAGTTGGCTATACGGCTTTGGTGAGGGAGGGAAGCACGAGTTTATTCAATGTCGGGGCGGGTATAACCTGGTGGTCTCATAAAGGCAGAAGTCTGCGTCTGGAAGTGCGAGATCATATTACCTGGTCAGGTGGAGAAGGCGCACATGCTCTGGAATTCAGGATCAGTGCTGTTCGGTAATCATCTGATATATGGAAAGGTAATGACCATGAGAAGATATGCGCTAATTGGGTTATGCATACTCATTGGGTTGATGGCGGATGAAGGGTTTGCCCAGGGGCTGAATGCCCGAAAAACAGCTTTGGCTGGTGCGGGCATAGGCTTGATTGGGAGCGGGCAGGCCATTCAGTACAATCCAGCAGGATTGGCCTTTATGGATGGTTGGGAGGCATATTTCATGTTTATGGATAGAAATACAAGTTATAGCGGGTATGATGGTGAAAGGGCATACAAAGCTGGTATTGCTGGAAACACAGGCATAGGGACTTTTGGACTTTCCGCCACTTCGGGTCGTATTAGGGCTGATGATGTGAACGAATATTCCATTTCAGGTGGCTATGGGTACAAGATTAACAACCGGCTTGCTGTGGGGGCCACCCTCCGTCTCTTCCATTCTGAATGGCTCGAGACCAACGACTTAGACCTTGATCTGGGTGCATATTTCGTGACCGGGCTGCGGAATACAGTTGTTGCAGCAGGTGTGGAGAATTTGAAGACTGGGATAGGTAATTCAAATCGTGTTAGGCTCCGTGCTGGGTTGTTCCTTGACATGATGTCGCTACTGGATTTGGAGTCTTTGTTACACTATTTGGACCTTTCTGTAGATGTGAACGATTATATCAATGTTGACGGAGATCCTTGGGCGAATCTGGGCATTGAATATCAGCACAGATACTTGCTATCAGGCTATGCGTTAGAAATCGCATTGTGTGGAGGAATGCAATCGATATATGGCCGTGGCTCGGCTAAGACAACCTGGGGCGGTGGACTGAAGTTTGAGACAGAAGGTGGCCGTGGCATCAAGGTAGATTACGCGTCTTTTGGTTCCGAAATTTACCCTGGCCACATTGTCAGCATGGCATTCATATTTTAGGTCAAAATTCCAAGCTCAGCCGCCCTTGGAAAGGTCCTTTGACAAGCTCGGGCAATGGTTCGGTTATATACCTGCACACCAAGGAGAGATCGATGCAAATAGTCACTATGGTTATGATAATGGCAATTCTGTTCAGCGCGGTGGCTCCCACGCTCGCATACGCAGCCATATACTTGCAAGGCACAGAGGTCAATGCCAATACGTTGGTCCAAGATGCTTATGTGCGAGTCACTTATTACGATAGCAATGCAGAACAGAAATTGGCGAAGGGATGGATTGATACTATTGGTGAAACTTCGTTCACAATCCGAGAAGGAGGATTCAGGGGTAAGAAGACCATTGCCTACGACCAAGTTGTGTCAGTGATCATGAGTGACGAATCAACAGCACCTGTAAAGCAGATGAATGAGGTGAATCGGTTTATTCGAGAGATGAAGAATAGAGAGATAGAGCAGACGAAAAAAGAGAAAGAAGCAAAGGAAGAGCAGATAAAAAGAGAGGCTGAACAGGCTGCCATTCAACGGCTCAAACAGCGTCTAAAAGACAAGGTCGTTATGATTGGGCAATTCGACTTATCGAAGAGGGAATGGTATGCCCATGTGGTCTATACTTCTAAAGAAGGATATAAAAGAACAGCAATCGGACAGATTATCAAGCAAGACACGGATCATATCGTGATCAGAGTGCAGGAGAGAGGAGGATTGAAAATTAAGAAAACAATAGCATACACTGACATCGATACGCTCGTTGTCGCCAAACAGTGGTCAGATATCGAGAGGTATCGAGAAAGCGGTGTGCAATACAATGCCAAAGTGCGTTTCAAAGCCCCTTTAGTTTCAGAAAGGCGGATGACTGGCAGGCTTATAGCAGTTAAGCAAGATACTCTCGTTATTGAGGGTCCCTTGCGACCTTTTATACCTGGACGCCGACAACGACTGGTCAAAATGACGCATTACGTCCCTCTTTCATCAATCTCGAATCTCGAAGTTAGCATCGGACAGCAGAGAGAAGTCACTAAAGGTCTGTTAATGGGGGTCGGACTTGGAATTGTTGTCTATGTAACTCAATCTCCTGAACCCTGCCCTGATCCTCCCGACTGTACTTTCGCAGGCTTAGAAGAATTAGGTGCATGGATCCTTGCAGGAGGAACTTGTATGATTTTTACTCTGATTGGTGCTCAAATAAAATCTGAAAAATGGGTTGAGGTTCCACCGCAACATCTCAACTTGAGTTTTGCGCCTACATCTTCAAAAGGGCTTCGCGCTGCACTCACGTTTAACTTCTAATGTCAGGGTCTGTTCTACAGAATATGCGGTTGGGGATGCTCATTGATGTGATTGCGCTCGGTCACACATGTAAGACCGCGCTTGTATGTGGCGTTTTCGAAATGGTCGGAGAAAGGATGAGGTGATGTCATGAGAATAGAATGCAGGATACTCAGGATAAGCGCGTGTTTGTTTGCCTTGCTTTGTCTATCGTCTGTTGGAGATGCTTCGCCGCCATCTGCTGGGGACAATGTGCATTTTTGCCGCGTTCTCGATTACGAAGACATGCGGGAGCGCGATAGCATTTATGCTGCTACGAAGCACGCGCCTAATCTGAACGTTGGCGAACCCCGCACGGTGCGAATGATTTACTTTTTGCCGAATGACCGTCCCTTTCGCCAGGAAGTGGTGGATTCGATGAAAGTGACGATTCGCCAGATTCAGACGTTTTATGCGGAACAGATGCAGGCGCATGGACATGGGAACAAGACCTTTCGCTTTGAAACCGATGCTCAGGACGAACCAATAGTTCATCGCGTGGATGGACAAAATCCTACTAATCATTATTCCAATCATACGCCTGTTTTGAGGTACGAGGTTGCACAGAAATTTGATCTCTCAGCGAACATTTACTTCCTTGTCATTGACAATGGTACAAATACAGTTGATTTATTAGGCTTTCAAGTGGGAGGGATAGCAATCACACACGGGAATAGTAGAGTTGCGTTGATTCCTGGCGATTTTTTTTGGACAACAGCAGCACATGAACTTGGACATACCTTCGGATTGGGTCATGACTTCAACGATGATGCATACATCATGTCGTACGGTCCAGGACAAGATCGGTTATCTGAGTGTAGTGCTGGGTTTTTAGCAGTGCATCCCTACTTTAATCCGGATGTTGAAACGATAGATACACAGCCGACAATAATCAAACTCATTTCATCGCAGGACTATCCAGCAGACTCAAAGAGTGTCTTGATCCAACTCAAAGTCAGCGATTCAGATGGGATTCATCAAGTGTTCCTATTTCTTGAAGACGAAGTGAAGGCGTGTCGTAGATTGCATGGAGAAAAAGATGCTGTCGTTGAATTCGATTATGACGGCGTTTTTCCCTCTGATAACAGCACGAGTCTTTCCGATCCTAATATACATCCGATTGATGTGAAGGTTGTTGATACTTTTGGGAATGAGAACTCTCTTCATTTTCTGTTGCGGAACATTTCGGCACCGGGTAAGATCATCGCCAAGTTTGATGCACATACGAATAATCATGTTACTTCAGTATCATTTTCGCCCGATAGCAAAATACTTATATCAGGGTCATTCGATGGTACGATTAAACTGTGGGACGTTGCGATACGACGACCTATCACCACTCTACGTACCGGTTCTGTCTTCTCTTTAGCATTGTCGCCTGATGGCACGATGATCGCTATTGGGTCTAATCATAGGGTTGACCTATGGGATATTGCGACAGAAAAAAATATTACCCCTCTTGAGTGGTCTATACTTCACTACGTCCATTCTGTAGCGTTTTCACCTGATGGCACGATGGTCGCTGCGGGGGCGGGACATGACTCGGGAGGAGGGGGCACAGTTAGACTGTGGGATGTTGCAACAGGAGAAAATATCGCCAATCTTGAGGGGGATATGAGTTATGTCTGGTCTGTGACATTTTCGCCAGATGGTACCACACTCGCTATCGGGTCAGAGCAGGGAATTATACTGTGGGACATTTCGACGAAAAATTTTGACACTCTTACGGGATATACAAGAAGGGTCAATTCTGTAAAGTATTCACCCGATGGCACTATCCTCGCGTTAGGGACAGGGGGTGACTACGAGACCGCAGCATCTTTTTTGGGGGGCAGAATCTATGTGTGGGAGGTTCCGTCTTGGAGCACTATTGCCACTCTTGAGGGACATTTCGCAGGTGCCTTGTCTGTAGCATTTTCGCCAGACGGAATGATTCTTGCCTCGGGAGCATTAGATCACACGGTCAGATTGTGGGACGTTGCTACGGGAATAAATATCGCTACCTTTGAAGCGCATACGGAGGTGGTCCGTTCTGTGGCATTTTCTCCCGATGGGACGATCCTCGCTTCTGGTGCAGGGGATGGCAAGGTCATGCTTTGGGATATGTCAGATTATGTCACGCCTGTGGTCTATATGCCCGATGCCAACCTGCATGCGGTGATCCGAGATGCGCTGGGCAAATCGCGTTTTGCGCCTATTACCACGACGGATATGGCGAGTTTGACTACTCTGGATGCGAGCAACCGCAATATCCGCGATTTGACCGGGCTTGAGTTTGCAACCAATCTGACCGAATTGAATCTTGTGGATAATTGGCTGAGTTCGTTGTCTATTAACACGCATATTCCAGCCTTGCAAGAGAGAGGTGTTGAGGTCTTGTTTGACAAGCCTACGACGCTGGTGAATATCTCAGATAGTGAACAGGAAGGCGTGCCCGGTGCCGTGTTGGGGATGCCTCTGGTCGTTGAAGTGCGAGATCAGGGGGGGGATGTGCTTGCAGGTTCGCCGGTCACTTTTGTTGTCACGGAAGGAGATGGGGCGCTCAGTGTAGAAACCACTGTGACCGATTCGAGTGGTCGGGCATCGAGCGTGCTGACGCTTGGTAACAGTTTGGAGCCAATCACTGTTTCGGTTATGGTTGCGGGAATTGAGCAACCGGTGATCTTTTTGATAGAAGCTATGGCTACACCCGATTTCGATAGGGATGGTGCTGTTGGTTTTGCCGATTTTTTGCTATTTGTAGCACAGTTCGGGTTCAGTGAGGATGATGAGGGTTATGACGTGTGGTTTGACTTGGATGGTGATGGCACGATTGGATTTGGGGATTTTCTGATTTTTGCCAATGCCTTTGGCAAAGCCGTATCGTCGAATTAACAGGAGGAGAACGCCATGCACACCGGACACAACATCCGTCAAGCCATTGCCATATTTGTAACCACAACGCTCCTGCTAAACGCGATGACTCCAACGCTTGCACACGCAGCCACATATCTGCAAGGTGCAGAGGTCAATGCCAATACGTTGGTCCAAGATGCCTACGTTGCAGTCACATATTACGATAGCAAAGGCAAACAGAAATTGGAGAAGGGATGGATTGACGCGGTTGGTGAAACTTCGTTCACAATTCGCAGTGGACATTGGACCAAGAAGACGATTGCTTACAACAAAGTTCTGTCAGTGATCATGAGCGAAGAATCAGCCATACTAAAGCAGATGAATGACGTGAATCAGTTGATTCGGGATATGGAATTGCCGGAGGTTGTCATCATGTCACGCGAACAGATTGATGCTTCAAAGATTACGAAAGGATGGTATGCCCACATTGCCTATACATCAGATAAGAAGAAAAAAAATGCAACTGGAAAGATTACCGATAGAGACTCAGACCGTATTGTAATTCAAAAGAGGGAAGAATTCTGGAAAAATTGGAAAATAGCATATAATGAGATGGATACACTCGCTGTTGCGAAACATCAACGGGATATTGAAGGATGGATGTTTATGCGATTGCTCCAGGAGGGAAATGCCAAAGTGCGTGTCCGTGTCCCTTCGATTAAAAAGAAATGGATGGTTGGCAAGGTCGTAAAAATGACGCAAGACACACTCGTTATCCTACGAGGTCGTAGCTTTTATCAGGTGTCCCGTTCTTCAATCTCCAACCTTGAAGTCAACATTGGACAGTATAGAAACACAGAAAAAGGAGCGGCAATTGGACTTGGAATTGGAGTTGGCATTCTTGCCCTATCTGCTTGGGATGTACATAAAGCCGACGACGAAAGTAGAGGGTGGGCTGAACTTGAACTTATTTTGGTCGCTGTACCTGCTGCTGTTCTCACCACTTTAACTGGTACGATAATTGGCGCAATGGACAAATCCGACAAATGGGTCAAGGTGTCGCCTCAGAGTCTCAACCTGAGCGTTGCACCCACATCGGGTAACGGGCTTCGCGCCGCGCTCACGTTTAATTTTTGACGTCAGCGTTTTTTTTCGATCCCAAAGCCAATACTCGAAATCCATATCGCTGAAAGACCGCAGCCGCTGTGTCTGATTGAAAGAAGTGCATGGCGGCTTCTGCTGTTGGTGTGTGTCGTTCTTTTACGATGGCGATTGGATAGACAATGGGCGTGTGCAATAGGGAATCGGGCAGTGTGGCGATTACTTCGATGCCATTGCTGATTGTCGCGTCTGTGGTATAGACAATGCCGGCTGCACATTCTCCGCGGGCGACCAGCGCGAGTGCGCCGCGCACGTCCATTGTCGGGGCGATGCGGTTTTTGAGCAATGCCCACCAGCCCAATTTTTTCAGGACTTCTACGGCGTAGGTGCCCGCAGGTACATGAGACGGGTCGCCCAGGGCCAATTGTCCATTGAATGCGCTGGAGAAGTCAAAGTCAGCGTGGGGTTCGATTTCGAATTTTTCATTTTTGGGGGAGATAATTACGAGGGCGTTGCCCAGCAGGTTGATTCGGGTATTGGGTTCGAGCAATTTTTCCGTTGCCAAAAAATCCATCCATTTTACATTAGCGGAGAAATATATATCCGCAGGCGCACCCAGGGCTATCTGTTTGGCGAGGATCGAAGAACCGGCAAAAGACATTCGCAAGGATATGCCCTGTTTTTCTGCGGTTTTGGAGAGGTCTTGCAGAGCACTCGTCAAGCTGGCTGCAGCATATACGGTTACGGGTTCGGCAAGGGCTATTCCGCGCGTTGAGAGGCAGGTTGTGATGAAGATGTAGATGAATAGTTTTTTCATGGGATGGAGGAGAATAGTATGAGCGATTTTTGGGTTCAAGATGGCGAGACGATGTTGTTGATTGGCGATAGTATTACGGATTGTGGCCGGCGGGCGGCTGAGGCACCGCTGGGCAATGGGTATGTGCGGGCGTTTACAGAGATTGTGACGGCGCAGTTTCCCGAGCGAAATATTACTTATATCAATAAGGGGATTGGCGGCAATCGCGTGACGCATTTGCACGAGCGCTGGCGAGAAGATGTGATTGATCACGCGCCGGATAAGTTGTCGATTAAGATCGGGATTAATGATTTGCACAGCCTTTTGCGACAGGCGGAGGATGCGGTTCCGCCCGCGCGATTTGAAGCGTTGTACGATGCGATTTTGGATACGACACAACGGGAGATTGGATGTCCTGTTGTGCTGATTACGCCGTTTTATATTTCGACGGATACATCCGGACAGACGTTTCAGAGCGAGGTTATGGCGTTGATTCCAGAGTATATCGGCATTGTAGAGAAGATGAGTAAAAAATATGGGACAAAGCTGTTGCGTTTGCACGATCTTTTCCAGGCGCATTTGAAATATAGAGGTTCAGAAACTTTTTGTCCAGAGCCTGTGCATCCCAATCGGACAGGGCACTTTATTATTGCAGATGCGTTGTTTAAGATGCTGTGTGAAAGACAAGTGTGAAGTGAGAAGTAAGAAGTGAGAAATGAAAGGCATCCCCTCTCTCCTCTTACGTCTTACCTTTTACCTTTTCAGCTTTCTTCAATTGGAGGCATATCAATGGACAAGCTCAAAATTGCACATATCGGCACGGGGAATCGTGGGACAAATGTGTACCTTCCGCTCATTGCCAAGTTGAAGGACGATCTCGAATTGGTCGCTGTTTGCGATGTAAGCGAAGATTCTGTCAAGGCGCAGGGCGCAAAGTATAACGTTGCTGCATATACAGATACCGCTGAGATGCTGGAAAAAGAGAAGCCAGATATTTGTTCTATCGTTATTACCCCGAGCAATAATCATATTCCGGGGCTGTTGTGCTCTGAACATGGTGTGAGTTACTGCACCGAGACGCCGATCGACACAGACCTCGGCTGGGCGGACGAGATGATCGAGTCCGCAAAGCAGCACGGGACAAAGATTGAGGTCAACGAAAACTATTATCGCGTGCCATCGGAACGGATTAAACGCGAGATGATTCTGGCGGGTGTATTCGGCAAGATCAACGTTGCTTACAACGAATTTCGCGGGCACGGTTATCACGGGATCGGCTTGATTCGCAGTTACGTCGGTTTTGATAACGAACCCCTTCGCGTGTTCGGTTTGCGAAAGAGTTTCACCGTGCAGGAACACGTTTGGCGGCAAGGTCAGCCGACGCGCGACTCAGAGGATTGGCAGCAAGGCGTCATCGAATTTGCCGATGGCGCGGTCGGGATATTCAATTTCAGCAGTTTGTCTTACGGTTCGCCACTTCGCGGTTTCAACGGCACGAAGTTCTACGGCGAACGTGGGATGTGCTTCCGCGATGATGCGGTTATTCTGAACGATACCGCCGATGAGCAGCGCAAAATCACGGTTGTCCGCAAGACCAACGATGTCGATGGGTTTGAGACCCTGGCCGCACTCGTGGCGGATACAACGCCGGAGGTGGTGTGGAAAAATCCATTGCAAAATTATCCGCTCAGTGATGGCGAAATTACCGTCGCGTCAGAACTGATGAGTATCGCAAATGCCGTTCGCGACGATACTGAGCCAGAATATGGGGCTTACAATGGTCGTAAGGACCGGGAGATTGACGTGGCGATGGCGAGGTCGTGGGCAAACGATGGTGAACCTGTGACGTTCCCATTTGAATACGAGCGGCGATGAATTACGTCTTTAACTTTTTTAGCCATTCTGCTGCTTCGCTCAGGCTATCGAGGGTGCGGCAGAAGGCAAATCGCAAGTATCGGTCGCCGTCGTTGCCCGTTGCGTAGAAGTTGTCGCCGGGTACGGGGGTGACGCCGATTTCCCGGGTCATGTACAGAGCGGCATCGGTTGCGTTCATGTCGCATAGGGTGGGGACGGAGCGGTAATCGGCAAAGAGGTAGTAGGAGCCATCGGGTGGGGTGATTTTGAATCCGGTGGATTGGAGGGCGTTGAGGAGCAGGTTGCGTTTTTGTAAGAATGGTTTGTGAATATTTTTGAAGATGGCGTCGGGCAATTGCAACAGGTGCTCGGCGCCTTTTTGCAATGGGGTGGGAGCTTGCACGACGAGGGTGTCGTGAACAGCGCGAATCCGCGGGGTGTGTTGTTCGGGCGATATGACCCAGCCGACGCGCCAGCCGCTGGCGTTGGCGGTTTTGGTGATGGCGTTGACGACGATGGTGCGCTCGGCCATGCCAGCGAGTGTTGCGGGGCAGATGTGAACGCAATCGCCGTAGAGGATGTGTTCGTAGATTTCGTCGGTGATTAGATATAGATCGCGTTTGCAACAGAGGTTTGCAATGAAGGCGAGTTCTGCTTCGGAGAATACTTTGCCCGTGGGGTTGTGTGGCGTGTTGAGGATGAGTGCGCGCGCGCGTTTTGCCGCGGTGGCCCATTCGTCTTTGTCGATTGCCCAGCCATCGCTTTTTTCGCGGAGGGTGACATATTCGCAGCGCAGCCCGAAAAGGCTGGCTTGATTGGGATACATTTCGTGAAAGGGTTGTAAGACGATAACGCTGTCGTCGGGATTGCACAGGGCGCGAAGTGTTGAGGATAGTCCTTCGGTCGCGCCTGCGGTGACGGTGATTTGCGTTTCGGGATTGGGGCGAAAGGCGTAGAACCGCTGGGTGTAGTCTGCGATGGCTTCCCGAAGTTCGGGCAATCCGTAGGGAAAGGAGTACTGGTTGTAGCGGTCGTGTTCGGGTTGGAGGATGGCGCAGAGGTCTTTGAGAGAGCGGTTGTGGTGGGCATTGCCCGCGTTGCGCGAGAGGAGGTCGCGGAGGGCGAGCGCGTGCAATTGCTCGGCGCCTTCATCTGAGCCACCCAGTATGGCGGCGATGCCCGCCCAGGCGAGGTCGTAGAGTACGGGTTCGTCTGTGATCCCTTGAGAGAGGTTTATGGCATTGTGCTCAAGGGATAGGCGGGTCATGCGCCGAATAACGGATTCTTGTGGGGCAGAGAACATAAGCAACCACTGTCAGAATCAGGATATTCAGGATAAAAGGATGAGCAGGATGAAAAGGCGCGAGGCACAAGAGGCGAGGCAACCTGCCTTCAGCCCCAGATTTTCGCCTTTTATCTGCGTAAAACGCTCAAATTACTCGCGTTTTTTCTGCGTCATCTGCGGATCAGCCCAGCAATTTCTGTTCCCAGGCTTTTATGTATTCTTCGGGCGTTAGTTGGCTGTCCGGTGCGCTCCGATGTTTGTCGTACATGTCTTCTGCTTGTGCTGCGATGACCTCTGGTTCTTCGGGGATTTCGCCCTGGTCGCCGTAGGTTTCGATCCAGTTGTCGAGGCGTGCGCGAAGGTCGTTGAGCGCGTTCTGGTGATCTGGCGATTCTGCGAGGTTTTCGACTTCGTGGGGATCGGCTCGCAGGTCGTAGAGTTCTTCGTAAGGGCGATAGGGGGCGAGGAATTTTGCCTGTGCTTCGGTGAGTTTGCCTTCTCTTTCGAGCAGGGGCAGGAGTGTCCAGAGGGGGTATTGCTGGTATTTGTAGCGGTTGAATTGCATGTAGGGTCGGTCGGGGTGATAGTTGCGTATGTATTTGTAGTTTTTGGTGCGTACGCAACGGATGCGATCTACTGTGCCGTCACATCGGTCGCGTGCTGAGTAGATTTCGCTGCGGGATTTCGCATCGGGACCGAGGAAGATGTTGCCTTCCATTTCCGGGGGGACTTCTAAACCCGCGAGCGAGAGGGCGGTGGGGGCAAGGTCTATGCCGCTGACGAGTTCGTCGCTTACGACGCCTGCGTCGATGTGTCCGGGCCAGCGGACAATGCAGGGTATGCGAATGCCGCCGTCGTACAGGAATTGTTTGTCGCGGATGTGCGCGCGTCCGTGGTCTGCGATGAGGAAGACGATGGTGTTGTCGGCTACGCCTTCGTCTTCGAGGCGCTGGAGCACCTCACCGACTTTGTGGTCGAAGACCTGAACGCTTTCGAGATACATGGCCCAGTCTTTTCTGATGAGGGGATGATCGGGATAATATGGCGGAATTTCTACGGCGTCGGGATCGACGGGGTTTTGCGGGTCGGGTGTGAAGTTGCGATGGGTGTCTGTGATGTTGTTCTGGGCGTAAAAGGGCTGGCCCTCTGCGCGTTGGGTCCAGTCTATGCCGTCAAAGACGCCATTGCGCTGGAAGTTGAAGTCGGTTTTACCGGATTTGTCAAAGGGCGGTCCCGGGCTGTTGCAGGTGTAATATCCCGCATCGCGGAAGTAGTCGGTGATGAGGCGAATGTGTTCGGGCAATGGGGTGTCGCGCTTGCTGCGGTGGTTGTGCGCGCCAAAGCTGGTTTGATAACGGCCGGTGATGATGGCCGATCTGCTCGGAGAACACACTGGGCAGGTGACAAACGCATTTGTAAATAGCGTGCCTTCCGAAGCGAGTTTGTCGATGTTGGGGGTTTGCACGGCTGGTGTGCCATAGCAGGCGAGGTTGGGATAGAGGTCTTCGCCGTAGATCCAGAGGATGTTGGGTTTATTGGGCATGGTAAAAAATCCATTCGTAAGTGTGGTTCAGATGGTCGGGTAAAGGACAATTGTAGGGGCAGGCCCCTGTGTCTGCCCGTTGGGTGGTTGGTCTGATTCGTCTATTCGTTGATTCGTCTTTATCGCGCGCCGCACGCTTGCAAGGATGCCTGCATGTGTCCGCGGGTTTCCGCGCCGATGATGCAACATTGTTCCAGGCTGTGTCCTTGTGCTTTTGTGCCGATGACTTCGAGGTTGACGGGTCCGTCATAACCGTTTTCGTGCAGGACTCGGATATAGCCGACGAGGTCGATGTCGCCGCGGCCATTGGCCTGGTTTTCGGGGTCGCCTGGTCCGCGTTCGCGGCCTTTGCAGTCGCGGATGTGGACGTGTTTGACGCGCGAGACGACGGCTGCGATGGCTTCGACTGGATTTTCATTTGCGCGGTGGATGTGCGAGGGGTCCATGTCAATGCCAAAGGCGGGGGATGAGATGGCTTCCATCACGCGCAGGGTGGTTGGGGTGTTGTAGATGGCTGCGCCCACATGGGCTTTGACGCAGAGAGTTACGCCGTATTTTTCGGCCATGTTGGCGAGGCTGCCGAGGGAGTCGATGCTTTGCTGGAGGGTTTCTTCGTCGTCTGATTTTCCACCTGGACCGCAATTGACGACGGGGATGCCAGCTTCGTTTGCAGCACAAAATGCTTTTTCCATCATTTCGGGGTCTTGTCTGGGTTGTTCCATGGCGAGGAGTTCGAGGCCGTATTCACGTCCCAGACGTCTGGCTTCCCGGGCTGTTTCGCGCCAGTTGTCGAGGACGAGGTGCTGGCTCATGCCACCTATTGCCGCGACTTCTATGCCGTCGTATCCGGCCATGGCGGTGTATTTAAAAGCGGTTTCCATGTCCCACGCGCCAAAAAGAACTGAGTTGAGTCCGAGTTTCATGTTTCCTCCTGTAAGGGGTTTATTGATTATTGTGATTGCATCGACGGTAAATCCGTGCGTGACCCGCGCACGTCTATCGCTTCTCTAGAGAGCCGAGCCTGGGGTGCTTCGCCTTTTAATATTCGCTCAAAATCATCGCCGATTACTTCGGCGACTTGCAAGTTCGCATCTCGCGTGCGTCCGGCAATGTGAGGGGTGTGGACGACATTGACACGGTTCCGCAATAGGTCGTCTGTTGGCACTGGCTCGTTGTCATATACGTCAAATGCACCAGCGAGTTCGTTGGCGATAATGCGTTCCCGCAATGCGTCCATATCGACGGCGTGTGCGCGCGTGGTTATTACGACCAGGCTGCCTTTGCGCAACCGATGAATGCGTTCTCGCGATAGAATTTTTCTGGCAGATGGCGTTGGCGGTATGGTGACGACCACTATCTCGCATTCATCTACGAGGGTGTCCATTTCCACGCCTTCTACGCCGAGTTCATCCAACTGCGATTTTGGAATAAATGGATCGTAGCCCAGTACGCGCGCGCCGAGCGCATTGGACCACATTGCCATCCGCCCGCCGATTTGTCCCAGTCCCATGACGCCGACGGTTTTGGTTCCCAATGTGCCGTTGACGAAATCCGGGTTGTCGCAAAATTGCGCGTATTCAAAATTCCACAGGCGTTCGCCCGATGCCATGCGTTTGTGCCATTGTGGTATCATGCGCAGGGCGTTTAATGTCAGGGCGAGTGTAATTTCTGCGACAGATGCCGCCCATGCGCGCGTGCCGTCAATGATGGGGATATCGCGTTCGAACATGCCATCGACTGGAAGAGCGCGATGGCCCCAATTATCCAGCACGCCTCCCACGGCTTTTAATTCGGGTGCGCGTGCCAAACACGCTTCTGTCAACTGTCCGCCGAATAGTGCGATGGCCGATACATGCGACAAATCCGTCAATTCCGAAAGTGGTGCGCCGCGTTCTATCTGTACGACGCGCACTTCATCCAATTCATTTAGCCGCGCCATCAGTGCCTCTGGCACAAACGGCCACGATCGTTCCAAATTTTCTGTCCGGGCAAACAGAATCGCCATTGTCCATCCTTTCTATTGATTATAAAAAAAATAACATATATGAACAGCAAAATAATGCGTCTTGCCTGGACAAACAAGAACCAAAAAATGCGGATGTATTGTGAGGAAGGGTAGGTATTGAAGAGAAGGGGGTGAGGTGGGACCGCAATCGGGTTCGCCCGGTGCTGGGCGAACCCGCGGTTTTCATAGCCTATGGTGTGAGCATCAGGGCGATGCCCTGTGGATTGACCAATCCAGAGGTGACGAGGGCTTCGGGACTGGATCCGTCGAGGTTGGCGCGCCAGATTTTACCGTCATTGACGTTGGCTGTGCCAGCATCTACCCAGTACATCTTTGGGGGATCGCTCGTCAGGTCCAGGGCGACGTCGCGCGGCCCAGTGGCCGGACCGCCGAGTGATTGCCCGCCGATTGTTCTGGTATTGACCACATCTTCTGGTTCAGTGCCATCGAGATTGGCACGCCGGATTCTATCCCTGGTGGGATCCACCCAGTACATCTTGCCCCCGGGCACATCCAGAGCAATACCCCTTGAAAAGCGCAACAGATTTTCGAAGGTGAGGAGGGTTTCCACATTGGATCCGTCGAGGTTGGCGCGCTGGATTTTATCGTTCGGAAGTGGGTTGGGGGATCCCGTGCCGGAGTCCGTCCAGTACATCTTGCCCCCTGCCACATCCAGCGCGATGCTCTGCGCATTAATCAATCCAGTGTTGAAGAGGACTTCGGGACTGGATCCATCGAGATTGGCACGCCAGATTTTACCGTCATTGACGTTGTTTGTGCCAGCATCTATCCAGTATATCTTTGGAGGATCACTTGTCAAGTCCAGGGCAACGTCACGCGGAATGGTGGCCGGACCGCTGAGTGACTGCCCGTCGACCGTTCTCGTGTTGATGATATCTTCTACGCCAGAGCCATCGAGGTTGGCGCGCCGAATTCTATCCCTGGTGGGGTCCGTCCAGTACATCTTGCCCCCGGCCACATCCAGAGCAATTCCAAATGGAAGCCGCAAGAAGTTTTCGAAGGTGAGGAGGGTTTCCACATTGGAGCCATCGAGGTCGGCGCGCTGGATTTTATCATCCTGCATAGGAGTGGGATTACCCGTGCCAGAGTCTGTCCAGTATATCTTGCCCATAGCCTTGGGCACTGTTTTGCCAAATTGTCCGGCGAATATCAAAAAATCGCCAAATCCGACCTCGCCGTCGCCATCCAGGTCGAATCGGGCTTCATACCTATCATCGTCCTGACGTGCCCCGAACTTGCCGGCAAAGAGCAAGAAGTCGGTAAAATCGACCTCGCCACTCGCATCAAAGTCCGGATTACCCGATTGTGACCCAACTCTGGCCTGAAGCGGTTGAGCCAAAAGACCTGCGAAAACGATTGCAAATAGTAATAAACGCATGACTTCCTCCCTCTTGTTGGAGTTTAAGCATTACTGCTTGTTTGCATAAGACATGATAACATGAAAGTAATGGATCTGCCAACAAAAAAATAGTCAGGGTGCGCGAACATGAGGAATGGTGCTAAAATCCTCGTGCGTTTGGCTGTATATAAATTTTTTGACTTATGCGTTTTGCATATTATCATGCATCAGATATAAACCACAACCCATCAGGAGATTTGACTATGAGTAGCAAAGTTGCAATCATCACTGGCGCGGGCAGCGGGATTGGCAAACACACCACGCTTGCCTTTTTGGATGCGGGTTATTCAGTTGCTCTGGCAGGACGTCGCGAAGAAACTTTGAATGCCACGGTGAGTGAAGCGGGTGTAGATGATTCAAAGACGCTTGTTGTGCCGACAGATGTTGGCGATCCAGCGTCTGTGGAAAATCTTTTTGCACGGACAAAAGAGAAGTTTGGACGTCTGGATGTGCTTTTTAACAATGCGGGTGTGGGCGCGCCCGGTGTCAATCTTGAGGATTTGACTTTTGAGCAATGGCAAACGGTCGTCAATACCAATTTAACGGGTGTCTTTCTGTGTATTCAAGAGGCGTTTAAAATTATGAAAGATCAGACGCCCCGGGGCGGGAGGATCATCAATAATGGGTCGATTTCGGCGCATGTTCCCCGTCCAAATTCTGCGCCTTATACGGCGACCAAACACGCAGTGTCCGGTCTGACCAAATCCACTTCGCTCGATGGGCGCAAATACGATATCGCCTGCGGGCAAATCGATATTGGCAATGCAGCGACCGATATGACCGAGCGCATGAAAAATGGCGTTCCACAAGCCAATGGATCCACTCTGGTAGAGCCTACGATGGATGTCAGGGGCGTCGCACAAGCCGTGCTCAATATGGCGAGCCTTCCATTAGATGCGAATGTTCAATTTATGACGATTATGGCGACCAAGATGCCTTATATCGGTCGCGGGTAAAAAAAGACCGGACGCTTTGTCCGGTCTTTTTAGTTGATACTATGGGAGAGGGGTTACATCCCCAGCATGTATGAGACTTTTATGAGAACAGCCCGGTTCCTTTCATTCCATTCTCGCAAGACATCCCGGTCATCCAGATTATGGTCGTAAGTCACATCAAAGCCCTGATCATAGACAAAGTAAATATCACTGCCGGGGCGGAAGCGGTAATTCAGCAATACGTTTACACTGGCCTGTTCGCGGTCATTATTCCACTGGGCGAATAGTTTGACATAAAAGTCCGTGGAAAATGAATAGATCAAGCGGTTGCTCAATACCTGAATATTGAAGTTGCCCTGGGGTAAGCGCAGCCAGTTGACTTCATAGTCGGTCTCAATCGAAAGTTTTCCAGAAGGCATGAAGGTATTTTCGAGTGAAAGTTTATATCGCCTTCCCGTGTAATAGTTGCCGATCTCAATGTCGAACTCGGGGCGGACTTTCCGCGAGCGGCTCGGATAGGGACCGGTTCCGAATTTTGTAAAATTGTATGTGCCGTGTGGGATAATTATATCTGGTCGCTTTTTCGATGGCTTGAATGTGCGCTCGACCACGTCGTGCGTTCGCGTGAATTCGACTCGGTACCAGTCTCCGGCATTGAATCGCGTGTAAGTCGCGACCTGCAAGTCCCAGAATTTGACTTTGTTCAGGGGGTCACTGGGATCTGTAATGAGCCGAAATCTCGGTCCTGTGGAAACATAGCGAATGAGATTCGTGTTGGCGGGTATTCGCGCTCTGACTCGCGCCTCGTATCGCCGAAGTCTCTTCAATCCAGCGCGGCGGTTGACAAACCCGGCTTTGGGTAGAAAATGCTCTCCAATATCGACGTATTTTAGCGTGCTGGAATAAATACCCCCCGAATAGGTGGCCTGTAAAAATCCCGCAGCTCCTGTCTGCGCGTCTTCAGCAGAATCCCAGGTTTTTGCGTAAAATCCCTGAAAATTGAGGGCATTGGATGGTGAAAAACTGAAATCAAGCCCGGCAGCGCGGTTGTACTGGTCCCAACCCGCACCCGGAATAGGGGTTTGTTTGTTCACGACAATCGCACCGATATTTGACCGCGCTATCACGTCGTGTTTCAGGCGCAAGACCGAAAAATTGCTGCGCTGGACAAATGTATCGTCCTGAAGCGTTTTGGAATCCGTCAATACATTCAATGCGCCAATGCTCGTTTTGCCAGCTTTGCCCGCCAGTTTGCTGCCCAGAAGAATGGGTACGGGTTCCCCCGATTCCAGGCCGATTCGGCGGCTGTAGAACAAAATCGTGGGCGGGCGGCTGTCCCCGCCGCGTCTCGTGGCGGCTTCGCCAAAATCAAAGAGACTGGATCCCTCCAGGAAGAATTCGCGTTTTTCGGGGAAGAATTGCGAGAATTGCGTCAGGTTTACTTCCTCTTGATCCCCTTCAACCTGGGCAAAATCTGTATTATAAGACAGATCCAGTATCATATTGGGTGTGAGGCCATACCGCACATCTACACCCGATTCAAAAGTACTTTGTGTAGATGGATCTTCTGCCTGCAAATCTTTCACTGCGCCGGGCAATACATAAGGTTTGATCTGAAATACGCGGCGGGTTTTTAAGGATTTTATTCCTCTGAGTTCTGCGAGGTCTGTTGTGCGATAGCGCTGCGTTGGTGATGTCGATCTTTGCCCGATCATCAGTGCTGTCGATTCGGTCTTGCGGGCAATAAAGCGCGCGAGGTTAATGCCCCATACCGCATCCTCTTCGTCCTTAAATCGCAGTTGATCGAATGGAATTGCCACCTCAACCGACCATCCTTTGTCGTGCCGGTGTCCTTTGGCTTCCCAGATGCAATCCCAATCTTCGTTGTAGGTGCGGCCTTCCCGCGATAGGATCAGATCGCGTTTTGCACCCAGAGAGTTGACGAAGAAGAATGCGCCGGTTTGGCGGTCGTTATAAGTATCCAGAAGTATTTGCACATTGTCATCGCCCCACAATTGCGAATCGCGCCGCATATTATTTGCCACGATTTTATGTGGTTCAGAATCAAAACATTCAAATCCGAAATAGATTTTTCTCTGGTCGTAAACAATACGGGCTGTTGTGCGTTCGGTGCTCGGCACCCAGTAGCCCGGGTCGCGCTGTACAAATCCTTCGATGGGTTTTGCATTTTGCCAAGCAGGGTCGTCCAAATGCCCGTCCATTTTGGGACCGTTATCTACGCGGGTGGCGTAAACAGCGCGCGGTGCATCGTCAGAAGTCTGTGTGGTGACAACGCGAATGCGATCCGATACCTTTACGGGTGAACCGTTTTCCTCGACTACTCGTGCCACGAGCACGTCGTCGTCGAGTTTTTTGATGACTTGAAGCGTTGACCCATTGTCCATCTGCAATTGGCTTCCCAGGGATGCCGCCCCATTGAGTCCAGATACATAAGCGAGATCGCCCGTGATTTCTTTGATTATACCGGCTGTGTCATCACTTTCAGTCGGATGCGCGCAAATCGCTATACAGATAAGCCCAAGCAAGCACGCTCTGATCATATTTTTGCTCCTGGATAGTGTGGGAAGCCGGTGGATAGTGGCTTCAAGTAAGAACTTACTTACTTAATGTAACAAAAAATAAAAATTTCGCATTATTTTTTGGAGGAGAGTAGATGGGGAGATCAGTACATATTGTCTTTTGTCGTGATCGGACACCAGCGAGAATTGAATAGGGTGTGGAATAATATATCTCGTGCAGCAGGTGTGCCGATTTGTTTCAGCAGATATGCAGCGTAAAATCGATTGTAGCGGTTTTCGTCTTCGAGCATTGTCGCCAGTGCTTCAACTGCAATATTACCCGATTCTCCGAATTTTGCGAGGGTGAGGGCTGCGTTGCGGCGCACGCGATAGTCTTCATCGCCGAGTGCCTGCGTCAGATCAGAGCGTAGCTCCGGAGAAAGATCACCGATTGCGCCCAGTGCTTCGATCGCATTGCGGCGTACCCACCAGTGATTGTCTTTCATCGCGTTTTTCAAAGCGGGTGCAGATGCAATGGCGTTTGATCCGATATGTCCCAATACATTGGCTGCAACCGCTCGTATCCACCAGTGATTGTCTGATAATGTTTCTGTGAGGGCGGCTACTGCGGGTTCTCCTATGAATGAGAGGGATAGTGCCGCGCATCCACTCGTGGGATTTGTTCCATGGGCATTGTCCGGTGTTTTGGCTTCTGTTTCCTCTATTGTCGCGAGTGTTTCCTCTCGCATGGCGGCGATGAGTTCGGGTACGGCTGCCGCGCCAAATTCAGCGAGTTTATACGTTGCGTCCAATCGTTCACATTCCGATCCATTCTTCAGGACGCGAATCAAATTTTTTAGATTGCTCTCTGGTGTTTCGCGTTCTTTTTGTGCGTTTCCGCACATCCAGTTCCATACGTCTTTTGATATGGCTGGATGCCGATCTTCAATGCCCGGAGACCACGCGCGGCTCTGGTGATTCCATGTGGGTTTTTGCGGTTCTTGTGTGCGCGCAAATTGGAATTTCAGCATGTACCGATTTTTAGTGCTTATATTTTCGGTTGCGCGGTGCCAGGAGTCGAAGTGGATTAGAGCTATGGTGCCCGCAGGTCCGCAAAATGCGCGTTCTTTTTCTTTCGTTTGTGCGGGATCTACATCGCTGATGGTTTTGTATATTTGCATGCCGGGCAATACGCCCGAAGGTCCCATGTCCTCAGTTGTGTCCTGTGGAAAATAAAAAGCGAGCAACCAGTAGAATCTCGGGTGCCGCAAATTGTGATCATATACATAACAGTCTTTGTGCCATCGCTGTCCGTTTCGCCCCGGGGGATTCAAATGACAGTGTCGATGGGGATTCAAAATGTATCCCGGTCCGAGTAAGCTGGTGAGTGCCCCTTTTACGTTGGGGTGTTCAAACACCTGCCCGATTTGCGGTATTCGGGGCAAGATGTTATTGCCGGGGTTGCCCTCCTTTTCAAAGACTGTCTCTATCTGGTCGTAGATATTCGCGTGGAATGAGGGCGGATAATCCGCGTGAACTGTCATGCATCCATCTACGATAAATCTCTGTACCTCTTCATCGGTTAATAACCGCATTGGGTCAGCCATGGGGTCCTCCTTAACCAAAAATTTCCACAAATTTCGCAACGCTCGCCCTGAACCCGTCTTCAAATGTACCGCCTTCGGGGCGATAGACGCTTTCGTAAGAGATTGCGCCCGCATATCCATCGCGTTTGAGCGCGTTTGCTATGGGTTCCAGGTATGGTCCCACAGCGCCTTCGCCCAGGGGATAGAATCCAACGGTCGCACGCGCTATATCGGCTTTTGCGTCTTTGATGTGAATATGGCCGATATAATCGCGAATTTCATTGTAGGCATCGGGAAAGGGGATATCCGTACAGTACATTGTGTTGGGAATATCCCATAGCAGTTTGAGGTGGGAGCTACCCAATTCGTCGATCAACTTTCTCGCCAGAAATCCCGATGTTATCATGGCATTATTGCCCGTTTCAACGACGAGTGTTATGCCTTCTTCTTCGGCTATTTGAACGGGTACAGCCATTAGCTTCACCAGTTTATCCCACGCACCAGCCGTTACAATCCAATCTTCCGCGCCGTTGTACCCAAATAGTATCATTTCTTTTTTGCAACTCATAATTCTGACAATATTTGTTCCGAGGGTTTTTGCAAGGTCAATGCACCGCCGCAATCCCAATACGTGATCCTCAAATACAGCATCTCCTATTTCGGTTTGCAATACGGGCAAGCCGCCAAAGTTGTGCCGCGAGATGCATGAGACTTCCATGTCGTGCTGATTGAGTAGTGTCTTTATACGCGCCACTTGCCCGGCGTCGTGATCCCCTACTTCCCGATCCCATACAAACTGGAGTTCTGGATATCTCAGATCGTATTCCGCCATGACATTCAACGCGTGTTCAAAATCCCTGCTGATTCCATCTGTAATTACACCGAGTTTCACAAATAAGCTCCAAAGTTAGCGGTCAGCGATCAGCCCACCCCGCTCTCAACCGTCAGTTAGTCCCCACTCCCCATCTCATCTTTGTTTTACCTTACCGATAGGCGGGCGACCACAGGGGGGCGTCCCTACGGAAGATTATCCTTCATACTTCTCACTTCACACTTCTGACTTCAATCCCCAGCATGTTTTCAAAAATTTTGATGATGGCCCAGTTCGCTTCTTCGGGGTTTACGCTGATGCCCGCTTGAAACCATTCCGCAGCCGATGAGAGTGTGAACAGTGGTACGCCACATTCGCGTCCCAGTGTTTTTGCGATTCCGAGGTCTTTGTACATTGTGCCAATACGGCTTTGTCCTACAAAATTTCGTTCCATGATGTTTTGCGTTGTGTCTCGAAACAAAAAGCTGCCGACCACACTCGTGTTGATGACTTCGTAGAGGGTTTCGGGTTTTACGCCGGCTTTTACGCCCAGTGATAGGGTTTCGAAGATGCCCGCATAGGTTACGCCTGTCAAGACGGCCAGACACGCTTTCACGGTTTGTCCGGCTCCGATTTCTTCACCGACGTGGTAGATATTTTCTCCGACTGCGTTGAGAACTTCTGTGGCGTCTTCAAAAACATCCCGCTGTGCCGCTACCATCATGGTCAGTGTGCCAGCCGCTGCGCCGGGTGCGCCACCGCTTACCGGGGCGTCTATGACGCGAATCTCTCTCTCTTTTAAGGATTGCGCGATTTCGACCAATTCCGACCGCAATATGGTTGCTGTGCAGATAAATGTCGATCCCGGTTTCATGCTGTTCAACAAGCCATTGTTTAAGATCGCCTTAATTTGATCGCCGTTCATGACCATGACGAACACGAAGTCTGCGTGTTCGCCTACTTCACCAACATTTTTGGCTGCATAAGCGCCCCGCTCGACATAAGGTTCCAATTGTTCAGGGCGCAAATCATACACGACAAGCTCATGGCCATTCTTCAAGATGTTCGCAGCCATCCCACTGCCCATATCTCCGACACCGATCAACCCAACACGCGCCATGTTTTTTTCCTTTCGCATCTAAATTTAGTTTGCTAATTAACAATAAACTACTAAACTTCATTGGTCAAACTTACACTTCGGGAGGCTTACAATGGACAATATACATCTGAGGTGGTGGGGGTGTGGTGCTTTCGACATTCTCTCGGGAGATGTCAATATCGCCATTGATCCGTATCTTTTCGGTGATAATCTAAAAGAGGCTGAACCTATTTACGACTATATTTTTATTAGCCACGAGCATTTTGATCACTGTCATCCCAAAACCCTGACGAAATTGTGTCGGGGGGATCGCTTCAAGAAACTCTTTGTCAATATCGGTTGTATGACGCCAAACGAACCTGTTGACGAAAATTATGGCGATGCGGCTTTTTCTCGGGATCTGCCCATTAGCAAGCATATACCCGAGGAAAAAATTCAGGTGCTCTACCCCAAATATCGCACCGATGACGTGCGCACTTTCCCCGGTCCTTTTTCGTGCGATCTGGGCGCTGTGCAGGTAGAAGCTGTTGAAAGTGGTGAAAATGCGCGGCCCGATTTACCCACCTGTGGTTATTTAATCACATATATCGAGAAAGATATTTCGTTCTACCATACCGGCGATCTTCACGCGACCTATCCCGCACTCGGCAATATAGAGGGCCGCGTGGATTATCTCATTCATATGAAAACGGGGCTGAAGAACTGGCCTGTTTTTTCAAGTCTTCTCGATCTCGTGCAGCCCCGATTTTTGATTCCAACCCATTATCGAACGGATCGCAAAACTGATCCTGTTCCCGAAGGACATTGGCCTCCCGATGTTACGGATGTGAATGCTTTTATCGAGAGTATCCGTGAGCACGCCGGCGACCGAACCCAAATTTTGCCCTTCACTGCTGGCGTCCAGTACGAGATTGAATTGCCCGAGAAAAAAGTTGTGTGGGCGTGGGATTGGCACAATACATGGACTGTGCCCCCGTGGCGAGAGGGATAGATATCTGGTTTTACACGCGATCTTTCAACTGATATGCGATCGCGTAAAATGCCATTGAGTTGCCCGTGCGATTTGGCTCGCTGCGATGCCAGGTGTAATTTGTGAAGAAGAGGCCGTCGCCCGTTTTCATTTCGACCAGGACTTCATCGGAGTAATCAATCTGACCCAGGGGGATGCGGTGGCGCTTAAAAGGTTCATGGGTTTCGTCGCCATTCTCACGGGATTTTCTGAACATCGGCGGGTCGTCGTAATAAGATTCGTGTGGTACGAGTTCCCAGCCGATATGGCTGCGCGGCATGACCGATAATGCGATGGCGTTCTTTCCGACTTCTTGCATCGGGATCCAGCAGTTGCAACCCAATTCGGGATCGATTTTCCAGTACCATGAATCCTGATGAAAATAACTGCATCCACCTTGCTCAGTGTCAATCCAGCCGTGTTTAACCCCTATCTGATCTGTGAAGAGTTCTACGTCGCCGCCCAAAACTCCCGCCATCGCATTTGCCATATTGCCGTGTTCTGCGATCTTGGCAAATACTGCTTCTTCCAGGCCCGGACGTTGAATGCCCTTGGGCACTGGTTCGCCTGAAGAGGCGCGGTATATTTCGGGATTGAGGACTTGAAATCTGCCCTTTTTCCAATCGGGTGGATGATCTACTATTTCCCGTACTCGCGCCCAGGCGTCTGCCATGAGTTCGGCGGGGATCAATCCCTCCACATGGCAGTATCCTTCTTCTCGATACTGTTGGATATGTTGTTCGGTGACTGTGCTCATTCTTTTCCCTTTCAGTCGCTTATCCAGTGTCGGAACAGGGGTTTCACGTTTTCTGGCAATTCCTCGTAAACACGGCGGGGTACAGGTTCTTGATCGTTGTCGGTCAATCCGGTTTCATCCACCATCATTTTGCGTTCTTCAGATCCCGGCATCAATACGCGCGTGTTCAACCACCAGGGGGCATAGCGAACGACAACTGATACCCGGTCCTTTTGAGATTGATTGGGGGCGGTTGCGTGCCATATCCGGCTGTCCAGCACGAGGACGCTTCCCGCTGGACCCGTTGCATTCAGCTCGGTTGAATAAGGCGCGAGCGGATCCACATCTATATTTCCGGTTGGATTATTCGACCATCGGTGGCTGCCCGGCACGATCAATGTGCCGCCATTCTCATGGGTAAAAGGAGATAACATCCACAGGGTTGTGAGATGCATTACCGCATCTGGATAAGGTGCAAGCACATGTGAGGCGTTGATCTGATTAAACGGCCAGTCTGCATGCCACCTGCCCCGTGGATTGCCCCGGCGGTTGATGGTCGCTGAGACATAAGACACTTTGACAAAGGAGCCCAAAAGTGCTTCGAAGATAGCCATCAATCTTTCGTCTGCGAGATAGGGCGCGAGGGTCTGGTCATAGCGTATAAACCCCGGCACGTGTCCGATGCCCTCTTTTGCGGCCTTTGGTCTGCCGTGTATCCCGGTCGAATGCAATACGTGATCGCGTATGGCATCTACCTCATTTTCCGGGATTACATCTTCTATTACGGTCCAGCCATCTCTGCGGATTCGGTTTAGATCGGTATTTAGACCCATAGCACATCCATTTGTTTATATGTCAAATATGATGATCTGCCGCGCGACTTCGCCTGCGAGCAGGGCATTGAACGCATTGTCGATGTCATCTAAAGATATATTGTGTGAAATCATTTCGTCGAGTTTGAGATTGCCCATGAGATACATATCCACATACCGCGGCATATCTACGCGAAAGCGATTGGATCCCATGCTCGATCCCTGAATTTTGCGCTCGCGCAAAAAGTTGTGCCCTGTAAGCTCAATTTTAACGCCTTGGGGAATCATGCCAATTATCGTGGCGGTGCCGCCTTCTTCGAGCATATAAAAACACTGTTCCGCAGTCTGTTTCAATCCCACGGCTTCAAAAGAGTACGCCACGCCTTTTCCGCCAGTCAGATCCATTATTTGTTCAACGGGATCGCCATCATTGGCATTGACCAGGTCTGTTGCACCCAATTCTCGGGCCAGTTGCAGTTTGGATGAGACGGTATCTACTGCAATAATACGCCCTGCGCCGCCTATTCGCGCACCCTGTACAGCACTCAGGCCAATACCACCGCATCCGACAACGGCTACTGTGCTGCCCGCCTCTACTTTGGCGGTGTTGAGCGCGGCACCTACGCCGGTTGTTACGCCACATCCGATCAGGGCTGCTTTGTCCAGTGGCATGTCTTCGCGCACACTGCATACTGCATTTTCGTGTACCAGCAACTGTTCTGCATAAGAGGCGAGGTTTGCAAACTGAAAGAACGCTTGACCATCCTGGGACAGGCGCGGTTTATCTGTCTCTTTGCGCTGTGTCGATTCTCTATCTTCACACAGATTTGGACGCCCGGTGGTGCAGTAGCGACAATGTCCGCAAAAGACCGATAGACAGGTGATTACGTGGTCGCCGGGTTTCACATAGGTCACGTCTGGCCCGACTGCCTCTACAATACCCGCTGATTCGTGGCCGAGCACGGCAGGTAGCTCGCAGGTATAAAGTCCTTGCTGATAATGAACATCGCTGTGACAGACTCCCGCGGCGGCGGTGCGAATCAATACTTCGCGCCCGATTGGATCGGCAATTTCAACATCTTCTACACTTATTGGCTGATGTGCTTCGCGCAAAACAGCGGCTTTCATGGTGGACCTCCTGTTGTTTATCGACCTTCTTCTTCCCAGCGGCGAATCACAATTTTTGGGTCAAAATAGGTGTTGTTTGGATAAAAATCGGGCAGCGATGTGCGATCTCCCTGTCTCGCACCTTCCAGATGCAATAGTGCGAGGGGTAGCGCGGTATCGATATTTGTTTCGCCTTCTCGGCTATCTGAGACAATCAGGCCATTCACCTGATATTGCCGCAGCAATTGTTCTCCAAGAGAGGTGGCGGACTGCAATAGCGCATTATCGCCTGTTGCCGAGTGGAGTTCCAATAAACCGAATAACGCGCAGGCATCGTTCTGTCCTTTGTTTACCCACGCTTCATTACTTGCAGGCGAACCGCCAGATCCAAAATCCACGGGCGTACTTAAATCGCCCCAGCCCATTCCTTTGGCGAGGGAGAAAGCCATTTTTCGAAAACGCGCAATATCGGTCAGGTGATATGCCCGCGCATAAGATAAGAACATGAGTCCATTTGCAGGGACTTTTCTCAGTTTTGTGGGCGGACAATAGCCGATCCCTTCATTGCTATTTTCGGGATAGAGACGGGTGCCGTCATTGATTGCGGGATAAAAGCTGTGATCGTCGATATTATAGCAGTGATTTGCCAGGGCTTCTAAATCCGCGGTTACCACATCGAGAAATGCTTTGCCTTTTTCACTGCCCAGGACTTCTGCGGCATTGAGAAAGGTGACGGCGGCGCGTCCGTATCGAACTTGAATCACGTTATTGGTGATAATCGTTACTTCGTTGATATCTGTTCGTTCGCTAAACGGCGGTTTGAACGACTCTCGCACCCGACAGGGATCGCGGTGATTAAACTGATATCCCGCCAATCCCGCCTGGGGATGCCGGATTTGATCGTATCGGGAAAGCAGATGTTTTGCCCATCTCAAAGGCGTTTTATCACCCGAAAGCGCGTGTAGTATTGCCCCGCTCAGGATTAAATCGCTTCCCGTGTTGACGAAGGAGAGCGCGGTGTTTTCCACAATTGGCAATGGTCCTCCTTCAAATTCTGCATCCCACTTTTCTTGCCACGCTTCGTAGATTCCGTGTCGGTTAAAGAGCAAGGTGGGCCAATCCCAGATATGCGCGTGCCAGACGGCTTTGACAAAGCGGCGCATGCGTTCGGGTTGAACTTTATAGAGGTACGCATAATGCGGATAGACGCATTTCATTTCGTGATTGCCCAGTACTGGCGCATCTGTCAATAGATCGTAGCTCGTATGGCCACCCCAGTAGAACAGGTCGGATTCTATGTCGTGAATTTTATCCAGTGCACAACTGATCCATTCGTCTGCCTGATTATGGTATTTGTCGTTCCCTGTTAGTGTTCCCAATGCATCCAGTGTCCGCAAAAAATTTTGCTGACACGCGAGGTTGGAAAGCATATTTCCTTCCCAAATCAGCGGCTGTGCGGTCGTCAGGTCGAGACCGTCTGCCAGCAACGTCCCTTCTTTGTGTGTACAGCGTGCAAATATTTCCTGTACGTGTTTATCTACTGCATCGATAAATCCCATGATTGCCCTCCTTGTTTTGATCTAAACAATTATAGCTCCAATAGACGAAATATCAAAGTGCTCGTACATCCGCTCAATAATCGACTTGACATTGTTTATTACAGCAAGCATAAATGAGAAGGGTGAAGTGTGAAGGAGGAAGGGTGAAACGCGGGTGGTGTTGGGTGGTTTTCTCACTTCTCACTTCTCACTTCTTACTTCTCACTTTTTTCGGAGGAATCACATGTTAAAAGCCGGATTTATCGGAGCTGGGGGACGCAGTCAAGGCGCGCATTATCCAAATGTTCATCGCCTGGAGCGTGATGTCGAGATGTCCGCGGTTTGCGAACTGGATGAAGAACGCCTAAATCAGGTTGCGAAAAAATACGAGTTTCCGCAAGTATATACAGATCACAAGAAGATGCTCGACGAAGCCGACCTCGATGTCATCTATTGCGTTATGAATGAGAAATGGATTTTACAGACGGCTATTGATTGTATGAATGCGGGCAAACACATTTTTATTGAAAAGCCTCCCGGCGCCAATCTCGAAGAGACCGAGCAATTGCTCGAGGCGGCAGTGTCTAATAATGTGTTCGCTATGGTTGGGTTTCAGCGCCGCTATACAGCGATTACGCGCGAAGCGATGCGTCTCGTGGCAGAGAAAGGTCCCGTTTCATCCATTGTCACGACGTTCAACAAACAAATGCTCGGTGGCGATGGCAAAGAATTTACTTCTACACTGTGGAATGACGTTTGCCATATTGTCGATCTCACGCGCTATATGGCGGGGAGTGAATCTGTGGAAGTGACCGCCTATCAGGATAAATTTGGCGGGGAGAGCTATAATAATTATACGGCTCTCATACGTTTTGAGAATGACGCGGTCGGCACCATCCATGGCAACCGCGCTTCTGGTGGGCGCGTGTTGCGCTCTGAACTGCACGGTGTGGGTATTGGGTGTTATATGAAAATTCCCCAGGAGATCGAGATTCACGAAGACAATCAGGTGCGTACTCTGGGGGGATGGGAAATCGATGGTGTGGAAGAGGATGATGTCGCCAGTTACGAGGGTGTCTTGACGATGCACCAGCATTTTGTCGATTGTATCAATAAAAACGAGGTGCCTCACAACGATCTCCGAGATGTTATCCATTCCATCCGTCTGGTGGATCAACTCGAAGCCAAAGCGTAAATGAGGTCAAGGGGAGTGAAACGCCTGGGGACACGCTCCTGATGAACAAAATTGAAAGATTCAGGCGAGCAACATGTGCATCGGCTCCAGAGTGCGCTTAAACGGGTTCAGCACCAGACCGAGAATTTCCAGCGTAACGGCCCCCAACAGAGCCTGATCACCTGGTTCTCCCAGGATAACGGGTGTGTGCCCCTCGCGCTGGGCAATTTCGATATGGCATTCCGATATCTGGCGTTCGATTGCTGTTCCATCGGCTAAAGAAAAAGTCATTGACCGCTTCGGTGCCAGCCCAATCGCCTGCCAGTCGTCATACGGCAGTAGCGAGTAGGTCGTACCGCTATCTACCAGAAAGCGCACCGTTACTCGCTGGTCATCTATCCCCGAGGCCACCCCTTCGATATAGGTCATTCCCATCGGCTATTCCTCCATTTTAATGTACCCAATAGTATTGTCCGAAGTATTGGTACCCAAACATCAAAGATAGAGCGCGAAAAGTCAAGGGTTCTAATGAATAAAGTTTGCCGCAGTCTTTAATATATCGACACCCGCATTCTTTTTGTACGCGTTTTCGCTGATATATCGCCGCCAGGTTTTTGCACCCGGAATGCCGGCAAATAGGCCTATGAGATGTCGCGCTATATGGTGCAATCGCGTACCGCGCTCGAGTTGGTCGGAGATATAAGGCAAATACGCGTGCAAAATTTCGTGTCGAGATGGTATTGGGCGAGTCTCACCGAAAAATCGATGGTCGGCATCGGATAGAAAATAGGGGTTTGAGTAGGCTTCCCGCCCGACCATCACGCCATCGACATGCGCCAAATGTCCGGCGACTTCGTCGAGCGATGTAATTCCTCCGTTGATTACGATGTCCAGATCTGGAAAGTCGCGTTTGATGCGATAGACTATGTCGTAAGACAATGGTGGGATTTCTCTGTTTTCTTTGGGACTCAGACCCTGAAGCCATGCTTTGCGGGCGTGAAACGCAAAGATACGGCATCCCGATTCGGCAACGGTCTGGACAAAATGTACCAGTTCTTCGTAAGAATCGCGATTGTCAACGCCAATTCGCGTTTTCACAGTTACGGGAATATTCACTGCGTCGCGCATTGCGCTTACACCATCGCGCACCCGTTCGGGTTCTTTCATCAAACACGCCCCAAAAAGCCCTGATTGTACGCGGTCGCTCGGGCATCCCACATTCAGATTGATCTCATCATATCCCCAGTTTTCACCTACTTTGGCGCACAGTGCGAGATCGGCGGGGTCGCTTCCGCCCAGTTGTAGTGCTATGGGATGTTCAATCGGATCAAATCCCAATAAAAGCGCGCGGTCACCGTGTATGATTGCGCCAGTGGCAACCATTTCGGTATATAGCAAAACCCGTTTGGAGATCAGGCGCAGAAAATACCGCTCGTGCCGGTCTGTACAATCCATCATGGGTGCGATTGAAAATCGCCTGCTGTTTCCAATAGGCATATAAAAATCCAATAAAAAAACGAGTCGATCACATGGGCAACCGACTCGTTTTTAATTTTCACCTGTGTTTGTCATGCATAAGCGGGAAGCCCGACTTCACTTGCATTGACAATACTGGGGGCTGCCTGTGGGGGATTGTCGCCGAGGAAGGGCAAGACATCGTCCGGGTCTTGCCAGGCGCCATAGCCATTCAGAACACCAGCCACATTTGAAGCCGCCAAAGTGGCCATTCCCGAACGGGTCCATATTGTCGCCGATGCAATATGCGGTACAATGACCACATTGGGCAACTCTTTAAGCCCGGGTTTCATCAGGGGTTCGTCTTCAAATACGTCGAGGCCGACTTTGAAATCCGGATGGGTTTGGCAGTGTGCGACCAGTGCGACTTCGTCGATGACCGGACCGCGGCTGGCGTTGATGAGAATCGCATTGTCCTTCATCAGCGCAAGACGCTCGGTATTCATCAGGTGGAAGGTGGTGTCATCCAATAGCGGATGTAAGCTCACCACGTCGGCAGTTCTCAATACGTCTTCGACCGAGTCCAAACGCCGACAGGTGATGGGTTCGTCGCCTTGAGCTTTTAAGAATTCGCCATAAGCCGCGATATAATTTTCCATGTATTCATTGGGATACGGGTCAAAATAAACCACGTTCATTTTGAACCCTTCGGACATCATTTTGGCATAAGCACAGCCGATGCGACCGGCGCCAATTACGCCGACTGTTTTCCCGGTCATCAATTCGCCCAGATAAAGCGTGGGCAACCAGCCGTGATATTTTTCAGCGCGCATAAAAGCATCGGCTTCGATTACCCGACGCGCGGCTGAAAAGGTGAGGGAGACGGCCATTTCAGCGGTGGTCTCGGTCAAGACGCCCGGCGTATTGCCTACCGGTATGCCGTATTTTGTCGCTACGCCAACATCCACATTATTGTATCCCACGGCATAGTTGGAATACGCTTTGCCTCCCGCATTCTTGAGGACGGTGAACAGTTCTTCACCCCATTTTTCCGTCAATTGTCCGATTACGCCATCGCATTGATCGCCGATTTTGTCTCTGATTTCTTCGACACTCAAAATTTCCGTCGATGTGCCAATCTCTACGCGGCAATCAGCAGCGGTGAGAATTTCAAGCCAGCGGTCGCCGGGCAATTCTTTGGTTACGACGACGCGCTTGCTGCCCGATTCGTTGTGTGTTCTCCAGTCATTGGTGCTCAAAATACATCCTCCTTATAAGTATGCGTTCTGTTCAGAAAATTGCGAGTGTGGAATATAACCAACCAGAGTGTTTGTTTCAAGTAATTCTCACTGTACACAAAAACGCGCCCGAACGTGAGGGCGCGAAATAAATTATTTACAGAAGCAGTCAGGGATGCATGCTACTTGGGGAGATTCAACAAAATAGTGACTGTGGCACCGAAAATAGTGAGCAAGATCGTGAAGAGAAGGCCAATAACCCACTTGAAAAGGCTAAGCATGCGGTTTTCCAGGTTGATCATACGATTGGATATATCACGCTGGCCTTCGTTCAGGCTGGCAAGCTGTTGGGTGATCTGCTCAACAATCCCTTCAAGTCTTGCAGTGCGAGCTTCAAGGGTGGGTAACTGTGCCATTGGGTGTCCTTTTTGTGTTGTGGTGCCGCAAATCAATATGATTGGGTTTCAGCATTTTCAATCACGGGCGCGATATCGAGGACTTCGCGGTCGAGTTTGGGGGGCGTTCCTTTGCCATTGAGCCAGTAGTTCGCCATTTTTTTGGCGGCGGCCATTTTGGGCCAGATCACTTCGCGGTAGCCCCGCACATCGTCGGGGAGGCGCAGTGCTTTTACATAAGTATCATATCGCTCTGTACTGTCAAAATCAAAATCATCTACCAGATCGATATACCAGTCTCGATAGTTTTTTTCCTCGCGGTGCCAGGCTGGTAGCCTGCGTAAAAAGCGCGTGCGTTTCATGATATTGAGCATCCAGTCGCGGGTTTGAATATCGAATCTGATGTCCAGTCCCAGGACGGTGAAATGCGGACGGGTTAAATGCCTGTAAGAAATCCGATCGCCGCGACTGGGATCGACATCGTAACGCACACGGTCGCGGCGATACTTTTCCTCGCTTGTCAATAGATGAGCCACGTAGATTTCATCTTTATAGGTCATCACGCGGGCGAGAAAGCGCACCACAGCATCGGTTGCGCGATACTGATATTGGACATTATCGCGGTCGTAAATCCTTTTTACGCGATCGATATAAGACTGTGCGTATTCGACGCCTCCCCATTGGATGAGGTCGTAAACACCCAAAGCAAATTGCAATTTTGTCGCGTCCGAAAGAGACCAGTCGGCGATTGTCTCTGAGAGGGTGCGATAGGTTTCGGCCAAGTTGTCGCCCCGCGTTTTGGTCAGAATTTCCGTTTTATCGCCAATGAGGCCTCTGTATGTGGTTACGAGTTTGGGCTTGAAAAATGCATCGGGATCCAACGCGGCTTTGCGCCCCATCTCAAATGCTTTGAGATTGGCTTCGAGTTCATTCGATTTGATATTTTGCTTCATCGCCCACCGGATATTCTCCAGTGTTAGGGGCAATGCGCCCCGTTGAAATGCCGCGCCCAGCAAGATGCTATTGGCATAGATTTTGTTGCCCAGGTATCGTTCGGAGATTTCGCCGAGGTCCATCCCAAAATACGTGTCGGAATTGGTATAACGCCGCAACATATCCTCCAGATGATCTGTATCAAAATCGTCTCGGCCAATCATCGACAAAATGGTTTCGCGTTTGCCGGTTTCCACGACGGCTGTGGTGCGCTGAGGGCTGCCTACGCGACCGGTTCCATTCGGATCTAACCCGCGCACGGCCTCCAGAATGTCCAATCCCAACAGCAAGTCTGCATGCCCGTAGGGCGTCAATTGCGAAATCACCCGCTCGTCTTTGGTAAAACTGACGTGGGAATACACGCCGCCGTTGCGAATAGCCAGTCCCTTTTTGTTGGTGAAGCGAACGGTATATCCCTGCTTTGCGCCTGCAACGGCGATAATCGCAGAAATGGTGTTGATGCCCATGCCGCCTACGCCGGCTACATACGCGTACCACGCCGTATCAAAGTCGCGGCATTCGGGTTCGGGAATATCCGATAGATCTATCGATTCGGTTTGCACCTCGGGCGCGTGCGATCGGTGAACTGTCATGCGTTCAAAAGAGGGACACGTTTTATCGCCATTGGCAACTTCGACCTTTGTACACGCCCCGTCTGCAACGCACAAAGATAGATCGGTCGCGACTTTTGGACCGTGAAGCGATTCTTCTACGGTCAAGCCGCTACACCCGGTTGCCTGCGTGCATTCCAGACAATATTCACAGACTTCTGGCGTGATGTTGATGTGGGTTTCTTCCGACAGAAATCCCTTTTCCCGAACGGTCTGAATCTGCTCTGCGCGCACGCGACGGTGATATGTGATGCCACATTCTTTGTCGGCAATGACAATTTTGACGCCGTCTTTTAGAAGTGCTTGTTCCAGGACATCGCGATACGCCTCCCGATTTGCCGGGTTCATGCGGGCGACCATCACCGGACCATTTGTGCCGCCACCCAAACCGCGCACGACCTGTTCGATATCCTGAGCAAAGGTCGGGCGTCCCATCAGGTCAATATCTACCCCCGGCGTGGGCTGGTGCCCCGTCATTGCCGTGGTTTTATTATCTAAAATGATATAGGTAATATCTTGCCCGTGTTTAATCGAATCGGAAATCGCCGCCATTCCGCTGTGGAAAAATGTCGAATCGCCCATGAACACGAGTTGTTTGTTGTCGATAAAAGGATCGATACCCGCACCCGTGCCACCACCGAGTCCCATTCCCGACAAATTGTGCATCAGCCGGTTAAATGGCTCGTATTTCAATAGGGAATAACATCCGATATCTCCGTGAAAAATCAGATCCGTCGGATCTGTGCCGTGCTTGCGCCGCATATAATCGCCATCTTGCAAATCATCGATCATCTTGTCCAGCACGCTGGCTGAATCTCGGTGCGGGCAGCCCGGGCAAAACGAGGGCGTGCGAACCGTTGCGCTCAGGTCATAAGTTTCTGTCTGAGCCATCAAGGCGACAACAGCATCAATGCGCTCGGCATCTACGGGCACTGTGGGGTCGTCGAGCGATTTCAACACTGGGGCCAATACATTGAGTGTGATGCTCGGATTGAGGCCACAACTGTCGGGGAAACCGGATCCATGGGGAAAGCGTTTGCCCCATATCCGAAATGCCTTTGTTTTGCCGGCTTGATACAGGTTTTGCAAGGCAGTGGCAATTTGTTCTTCCAGAAAACCGCGTTTTTCTTCCACTACATAAATTTCATCGACCATATTTGTAAATTCGCGCAAAATTTCCGAATCAATCGGATAGGTAATCCCATATTTCAAAATGGGAATGCTGCCCCCCAACCCAACCATATTGAGCGCGTGTTCCAAATAACAATAGGCCAAACTGCTGGTGACAAAGCCGATCCGCTTTTTGCCAGAGTCTGGCCGATATAAAATTCGATTCAACCCGTATGCTTTTGCGAGGGTGAGCAGCTTGGGAAAACGCTGCTCGAGGACCTCCTTTTCTTTTATCACAGTATGTGGGGGGATAATCACGCGATCATCTGGGGAAATCGTCTGTGGATCCAGGCGGATGGGATGGTTAAATGTTTTTTCGGGAAACTGGTTTGCGTGTACTTCGACCGTGCCCCCGCCATCTGCCTGGTTGGATGTCACGAGGTAGGCGATATAAAGCCGGGTTTTTTCCGACAACTCAAAGGCGACTTTGATCCAGTCTTTCATTTCCTGAAAGGTGCTGGGTTCAAATATGGGCATATACAGGTGTTTGGCAATAAAGCGAGAATCAGCAGGCACTTGTGTGCCCTCAGACCACGTATCATCGCCGAATACGGCAACCGCAGCAGCACCTTCACCTGTTCCGGCCATATTGCCCAGTGCCAGCGCGTCTGAAGCGACGTGCGCGCCCACGCTTTTCATGACTGCGATGGCGCGAATGGATTCCATCTGTGCCCCATTGAGACGCGCTGCTCCCAGGGCTTCGTTGTTGGCAATTTGCACCATCACGCCTTTTTCTACCAACAACTCGCGGATGCGCTCTGCTGCATCAAATACTTCTGCCACGGGTGATCCGGGATATCCCGTCATCAACCCCATGCCGCCTTCGAGGCTACCCTTGACAATCAATTCATTGCCCGTAAAAATACCCGTGCCCTTTTCAAATGTAAATCGAGGATCCATCAATATCCTTTAGAATGCTGTGCTTTGCCAATTGGGATTGTAGAGTTCACCCGACATGGTCGAATGCACCAGTTCGTAAACGCCGGTTCCTCGGCGATCAAAAAATACAAAAATATATCGTCCCGACTTTTCGTAAGTCCAGGTATCTATGGCTTTTCCTATCGCAGCCGATGTGGTATAATCGCGCTCGCTGGGCGGCCCGTATTTGATATAAACACGTCCTTTGTCTGTGTCTGATCCCCGCTTCCCCGGTTGTGCCGTAAACGTATCATCGGAGTATTTCATGCGATTTATATGGTCTCGAAGCCGTTCATTTAAGGGCGTCTTTGGGGTCGGATCCAGTTTTTTCCAAAATGTCCGGAGGAATTTCATTTTCGAATCCCGTGTTGGCAAAGATTCGTAAAGACCGAGATCTTTTTCAGACGCAATGTGATGAATGGTTTGAAAATATCGCAATTGTTCCTGTTGTGCCTCCGTCAATTGTGGATTTTCATTTTCATCTGAAATGAGAAAGACTTTGCGTTTGTGCCGCACATGTTCGCGCGTGCTGCGGTCAAATAACTCGATTTGCAAATCGTACGCGCCGCCAGATAGTCCTTCTGTTTCCAGGGTTTCTGTTTTTACTACGCTTTCGCCGGGCTTGATCAGTCGCTTTGCCGGATACGATTTGACAACGACACCGGCGGTGTCGAGCAAACTGTATCCCAAAACAAATGAATCATTGGGATTGTCGGGCATGACCTTGAAGTTGTAAACCTCAAAGTAGGTCTGTATTGGTTTCCCCACGCGGAAGAACCGCGTTGTATTGGGGACGACGTGCCATCCATTTTTGACAAAGCGCCCGGCAGATTCGGCTTTTTTTAGTTCCGAAGCGAATACCACATCGCTTACGACCAACTCAGTACCCTCAAAACGACGCACGCGCATATTCCCTTCACAGGCACCTGAAATATCTCCGTAAATATCTTCGGCTGTCAGTGTCATTTTGTAAGGACCCGGCGCAATATCAACGGCGATGATATCGCGCACCAGCGCGCCATTTTGTTTCAATTCTCGGATATTTACTACCGAAACATTTCGCGTCCACAACTCTTGCACTGTAGGATTTCCCGCGGAGTCTTGCAGAGAAAGCTCAAAGTCAATTTGGGATACGTATTTACCATCTTCGGGTACAAACTGCAATTGTCGCGCATCGATTAATGTATAGACTTCCAGGCGCGTGAGGTTTTGAGGTCCCCGAAATGCAGCGGTTTCGGCAAAAACGCGCAATTCGCCCTTTGAGCGCAAAGGCATATCCCGATATACTGGTGCATCCTCTTGCCCATATGCCGTTGTCCAGAAACAGGCGGCGACTATCGCAACATACCATTTTATGATACGCATGACGATCCTCCAGGTGTTATATACCACAATTCCCCGGCTGGTATTGTAAGAACAGTATAAAAAGTTGAGAAAATGGAATCAAGCGTTATCAAGCCACTTGATCTGCAGCGTGGTAGGAACTGCGCACCAGTGGGCCGGATTCGACATGCCGAAAACCCAGTGTGAGCGCGAATTGTTTGAGCTCCAAAAATTCATCGGGATGGTAAAAGCGCGCCACAGGAACGTGTTGGGCAGACGGTTGCAGATATTGGCCTATTGTGAGAATATCTGTTTTGCAATCTGCGATATCTCGTGTCGTCTGGCGCACTTCGGCCGGGGTTTCGCCCGCGCCGACCATAATACCCGATTTTGTGGGCATACCGCGCCCCATTGCTTTGGCCCGTTTCAAAAGTGCCAGCGACCTGGCGTATTTTGCCTGGGGACGCATGGTTTTATACAGGCGCGGCACGGTTTCGACATTGTGGTTTAAGATATCGGGTGCTGCTTCTATGACCATGCGCAATGCCCGCCAATTGCCCTGAAAATCCGGGATTAAGACTTCGACCTTTGTATGTCTGCACAACCGCCGAATCGCATATATCGTTTCGGCAAAAATGCGTGCTCCCCCGTCTGGGAGTTCATCGCGATTTACCGACGTGACCACTGCATGCCGCAATCCCATTGTCTGTACGGCTTTGGCAACCCGTTCGGGTTCTTCGGTATCAAGGCCCTCGGGACGACCGGTTTTTACCGCGCAAAATCCACAACTCCGCGTACACACATCTCCCAAAATCATAAATGTCGCCGTGCCAGAGTTCCAGCATTCGCCGATGTTGGGACAGCGCGCACTTTCGCACACTGTGTGGAGATTTAACCCGCGCATCAAGTTTTTCAACGCGCGGTATCCCTCACTGCCCGGGGCTGGTACGCGAAACCATTCGGGTAGTCGCCTTCGGCGCACGGGAGGTGCTTCAATGTCCATCAGGCCATTCATTGCACCCTCCGTCCGGTCAGTGTGCGCAGGGTCGTTTGGGTAATCTCGACATCGGCTATCGCGTTGTCTGCGATGCCCTCTCGGGGAAATACGACCGTCTTGAAACCATCGGATTTGCCCACGGCGAAACCCTCGCCTTTGCGGGCATCTCCTTGTACCAAAACCTCAAGGGTGCGACCGATATAAGTCGCATTGATTTCTTCAGAAATGCGATTTTGTTGTGCTATAATAGTTTCGAGTCTTTGTACCTTTTCTTCTTCTGGTACCGTATCGGGCATCTCGCGGAAAGCGACCGTGCCTTTTCGAGCAGAGTACTTAAACATAAATGCGGAATCATAACGCACCTGCGCCATCAATGCCAGCGTAGCTTCAAAGTCGGTTTGGGTTTCACCGGAAAAACCGGCGATAATATCTGTACTCAAACACAGATCTGGCATTGCGCTGCGCAAATCATCGACCAGGGCGAGATAGTCTTCGACCGTATAGCTGCGCTTCATCGCTTTTAGAACGCGGTTTGACCCCGACTGCACGGGCAAATGAATAAAGCGACAAATTTTCTTTTCACGCGCCATTATTTCAATGAATTTTTCAGAGAAATCACTCGGATGGGGCGAGGTAAAGCGAATGCGGTCAATGCCGTCTATGCGTGCAATCATCGAAAGTAAATCGGCAAAATCGCAGGTGCCATCGCGATAAGAATTGACGGTTTGGCCCAACAGGGTAACTTCTCGAAAACCCGCATCGGCGGCAGCACGAGCCTGTCTGACAATTTCGCGCGCTGGCACACTGCGCTCTCTGCCGCGCACGTAGGGCACGATGCAGAATGTGCAAAATTTATCGCATCCGCGCATAATGGTGATCCAGGCATTGCTGCCCTCTTCGCGCAAGGGATCGATATCCATATAATATTCGCCGCGGTCCAGTCGCACATCCAGAGCTGAATCACCGCGTGCTTCGGCGATGAGTTCGGGTAGGCGCCGATACGAATCTGGTCCTACGACGAGATCGACGTAGGGCGCGTCGTTCATCAGGGACTCCGAAACGTGCTTGGCCATGCACCCCGATACCCCCATAATCAGGTCTGGACGCCGATACTTCAGCCTGCGCAATTGTCCCAATCTGCCTCTTATTCGCTCTTCGGCGTGTTCGCGTATCGCGCAGGTGTTCAGCACAATGACATCGGCATCTTCTGGACGATGGGCAGAGGTATAACCCGATTGCTCCAAAATGCCCAGCATCAGTTCCGTATCCGATACATTCATCTGGCAACCGTACGTCTCGATAAAAACCTTTTGCCCGGATACGGGCGCGACAGGTATCTCGGTTTGCACAGCGCGACCGTCTAATTCAATATCGAGCAATGCGCTCACGTTCGTTTCCTTGTTATTTTGTTTCTTGCCAAACGCATCTCTTCAATTACTTCTGCATCGCGTTCACACAACAGTGCTTTATCAAGTGCCCGTCTCGCCCGCGCACCCCCAATTTTGCCCAGTGCCCAGGCCGCGTGTTGTCGCACGAGTGGCTCGTCGTCTTTCAGGGCATTTGTCAGGGCGGGAACTTCAGATCTGCTTCCCACATTGCCCAGTGCGACGGCAACGTTTCGCAATAATCCACGCCGTTTGGCGCGTTTGATCGGGCTGTTTTTGAATCGCTTTGAAAAAGCCTCTTGATCCATGTGGAGCAAGTCGGTTAGCGCGGGCGCATTCAAACCCTCGCGCGCTTGAAAAGCATGTTCAGAGGTTGGTTTTGCGTGTTTGAGATTCCAGGGGCATACTTCCTGGCAGATATCACATCCAAAGACCCAGTTGCCTATATCCGATCTCAAATCTCGCGGAATAGCGCCTTTCATTTCAATGGTTAAATAGGAAATGCACCGCCTCGAATCCACGACATAAGGTTCTGGAATAGCATCTGTTGGACACGCATCCAGGCACTGCGTACAGGTGCCGCAATGATCGGGTTGTGGACGATCGACTTTGAGTTCGAGATTCAGAATAATCTCGCCCAAAAAAAACCAGGAACCGCGGCCCTTGTCAATTAAGCAGGTGTGTTTCCCAAACCAGCCCAGCCCAGCTCGGGCGGCGAAATCGCGCTCCAGAACAGGTCCGGTATCGACATAGACCCGCCCCTCAGCAGAGGGTTCGATTTGCTGAATTTCAGATAGGAGTTGTAGCAAGCGGTCTTTCATGACGGTGTGATAATCATCGCCACGCGCATAGCGGGCAATCTGCCCTTTGGGCTCACCGCCATTATCAGACCCATCGGAACGGGGCTGATAATTGAGACCCACGCACAGTACTGATTTGGCGTCTGGAAATATCTGGCGAATATCTGAACGCCGATCCAGATTGCGAGCCAAATACCCCATTTCCCCCGCGTAGCCCATTCCCAACCACTTTTGATAAAATGCCCAGTGTTGCGGGGGATCTACGGATGCAATCCCCACGGGATCAAATCCCAAACGCCGCGCTGCGTTCTTAATCCGGTGGGTCATGCAGGCACTCCAAAAATAGAGGGCAGGACACAACAATGCCCTGCCCCGTGATTCTCAAGGCTGACGAGCCAGTTTGCCAAGTGCGTTGTGAACCGCATCTACCGCCAGATCAGCGGCGTGTTTTCGCGTGGGGGGCAAGCCGTCAAGCGCGGTCTCGATATCGGCACGAGCGATTTTGCACGCTTGAATGGGCGTTTTGCCAACCACCCATTCCGTGAGTACAGATCCCGAAGCAATGGTTGCAGCACATCCTTGTGCTTGGAAGCACGCGCGATCAATAACGCCGTCTTTGATGGCAAGATGCAGGGATAGGGTCGCCCCCGAAGCGGGATTTTCTGCAAATCCAGTCGCATCGGGGGTGTCCAATGCGCCGACATTTCTGGGATGTTCAAAATGATTCCGTAAGATCGTGGAGTAACCGTCAGACATGGAATTACGCACCGGCCCGTGCAGAAGTTCCCGAGCGATAATTGCTATTGCGCCCGCGTCGTCCGTAGCGTCTTCCCCGGCTGCGCGGGATGCGTTTGCCAGAGCGACCAGCCCAATCTGTGGCGATTATTTGTCTAATCACCGTGATCTGAACCTCGCCTGGATAGGTCATTTCCTCGCGAATCCGCTCAGCAATTGCAAAGGACAGATCTTTGGCCTGTTCGTCGTTCACACGCCCGGCATTGACCAGTACGCGCACTTCGCGACCAGCATTGATGGCATATGCATCGCGCACGCCATCGAAAGATTGCGCCACCTCCTCTAAATCGCGCACTCGTTTGATATACCCTTCGGCATCGTCGCGCCGAGCGCCGGGCCGCGATGAAGAAATTGCATCGGCTGCTTTGACCAAAAACGAAAGCGGGGTAGAAGCCTCTGCCTCGCCGTGGTGATAAAAAATACCGTTGATAACCTCCTGGCCCTCGCCGTATTTGCCAGCCAGGTGCGCGCCAATGTCGGTGTGTTTGCCTTCGAGTTCTTGGTCCACGGCTTTGCCAATATCGTGCAGCAGCCCACATCGCCGCGCGAGTTTTTCATCCATGCCCAATTCTGCTGCCATTGCACCGGCCAGAAAAGCCACTTCTTTGGAATGCCCCAGAACGCTTTGTCCATAACTCGTGCGATATTTGAGCTTCCCGATCAGTTTGACCAGTTCGGGATGCACTGATTCAATGCCCAATTCGCGCACTGCCCGACGGCCTTCTTCAGAAATGAGCGAATAGATCTTTTTTTCGCAATTGGCAACAACTGCTTCAACGCGACTTGGATTGATGCGACCATCGCGCACCAATTGCTCCATAGACAATCGCGCCACATCGCGCTTAACGGGATCAAAGCTGGATAAGACAACCGCCTCGGGTGTATCGTTTACAATGACTTTAACACCTGTGGCGGCTTCAAAAGCAATGATATTGCGCCCCTCTTTGCCGACAATCCGCCCCTTGATATGATCATCGGGCAATGTGACAACCGATATGGATGACTGAACGGTTTGATCGGTAGAACAGCGTTCTATTGCCTGTGCCAGAATTTTCTTGGCTTCGCGGTCGGCCCGTTCCCTGGCGTGATCGATAATTTCTCGGCCGATATTTGCAGCTGTCTGCCGCAGTGAATTTCGGATGTTTTCGAGTAGCATCTCGCGGGCGCGATCGGCATTCATGCCCGAAATACGCTCCAATTGCGCCCGTTGCTGATCGAGAGTATCGGTCAGTTCCAGTTCTCGTTTCTCCAAACGGACGGCTTTTTGATTTCCTTCTTGTTCCCGCCGGGTTAAGGTCTTTTCTCGCTGACTTGCAACTTCGGCCTGTTTTGCCAGGCGAGTCTCTTGTTCGTGCAATTCGTCATTTCGACGATCTAAAGTACGCTGTTTTTGATCAAAAGACTTTTCAATTTCGGCCTTTTCTTCATACCAGCTATTTTTAATTTCTAAAAAAGCAGCCTTGCGATCTCGGTCTTCCTTTTTTGCGAGTTGGGTTGCGTGTTTCTCTGCCTGCTGTTCAATATCTCGCATCTTTCGATCTCTAATGCGGGTGCCAACAAACCACCCGATTCCAAACGTAATAAGGGCAATGGCGACTGCCAGATAGATGATACTGTTAGCTGCCATTGAAGCTCCCTGAAGTAGCATGTCCATTGGAGCCTCCTGTCAAAATTCAAATCCGGTTTTATATCCAGAACGCAGGTGCAGAAGATATCTTCAAGCTTCTGCACAAACTGCGCCGATGCGTATAACGCACCGCAAAATATGTAAAAAATAGACGTCATGCGTTTTTGTTCCTCAGAAGCTGTCTTAAATCGATAGAGGGATTATGTAGTTAACCCAAATATTTTAAGGGACCCAAAAGGGAGGAATCGCGAGACGACCCCTCCCTTCTGCACACCGGCATTTCTACAAAGCGATGTTCAAACGCTGAACGATTCTCCACAGCCACACTGATTTTTGGCATTGGGATTGTTAAATCGAAATCCCGTTCCCATCAAGCCATCGTCGTAGTCCAGTTCCGTGCCTGTCAAAAAGAGCGCGCTTTTCATATCGATAAAAACTCGAATGCCATAGGCTTCGATTACGCTGTCATCTGTGCGGGTTGTCTCATCGAAATCGAGCTGATATTGAAGGCCAGAACATCCGCCGCCGATCACTTTCAGGCGCAAACCATGATCTTCGGGACGTCCGTCTCGGTCCATGAGTTCTTTGATTTTGCCCGCTGCTGTTTCTGTGACGCGAACCATAACTGCCTCCATTAACTCAACGCTTGCAGACACGCTTTGATCGCATCAAAATCGGGCAACTCGGTTGGATCGTCGGACACAGAAACAAAGCGCACCACACCGCTTTTATCTACGACAAAAGCAGAACGCTTTGCCACGCCCTTAAATCCAATCAGGTCTTCGAATTGCGATCCATAAGCCGCGCTGACTTCTTTGTTGAAATCGCTGAGCAGGGGAATGGTAATACCTTCTTTCTCTGCCCATGCTTCCTGGGCAAAAGGACTATCTACACTGATGCCCAAAACCTGTGCATCAAGTGCGTCGTAATCGGCCAAACCACCGCTGACCGAACACATTTCATCGGTACAGACGCCGGTATAAGCGAGTGGAAAAAACAAAATCACGACATTTTTGCTATCTCTGTAATCGCTCAGAGAAATATCGTTCATATCGTCACCAGATTTTGATTTCAGCGTAAAATCTGGTGCCTGGTCACCTACAGTAATACCCATTTCTCATATCCTTTGGAAAAACTTATAGCGCAGCTTCGTAACGGCGGTTGACTTCGTCCCAATTAATTGTATTGGTCCAGGCTTCAATATAATCGGGACGCAAATTCTGATACTTGAGATAATAAGCGTGCTCCCACACATCGAGGCCGAGAATGGGCGTTCCGTCACCTGTCATGATCGGATTATCTTGATTGGCAGTGCTCAAAATATCGAGTTTGCCGTCTTTGACTACGAGCCAGGCCCACCCACTTCCAAAGCGCGTTGTTGCAGCGGTGACAAATGTTTCCTTTGCAGCTTCCACGCCGCCCAAATCGGCGGCAATGGCTTCGGCGACTGCGCCTGTTGGCCCACCACCATTGGGACTCATAATTGTCCAGAACAAACTGTGGTTGGCATGGCCGCCGCCGTTGTTTTGAACAGCTGTGCGGATATCTTCTGGCACGCTGTCCAGATTGGTGATCAAACTCTCGATAGACTGATTTGCCAGGTCATCGTGTCCTTCAAGTGCGGCATTGAGGTTGGTCACGTAGGCATTGTGGTGTTTGGAATGGTGAATTTCCATCGTCCGGGCGTCAATGTGTGGCTCGAGTGCATCATAAGCATAGGGTAAGTCGGGCAATTCGTATGCCATTTTGAAACTCCTTGTTTAGAGATGAATAGCGTTACTGAGTCGGAAGTCAAAATATAATGAACTCCCATAAGGGCGTCAAGTCCTTATACAAGTCGTTTATTTTATATAACACAAATACTTACAATAAGTTGATATATATCTGGAAAAATCATTTGACGCGAACCAGCGCGTTGTCTATCAGACGTGCATTGCCAAAACGCACAGCCACGGCCAGCAAAATGGAATCTTTTAGCTCTGTAACGGGCGTGAGGTCTTTTGCATCTACGGCTTCGATATAGTCGATTTCTGCACAGTGCTGAGGTTCAATGACATCGCGCATAGCTTCAATGACCCTTTGGGCGCGCCTTTCGCCCTGAGCGATCATTTTTTGTCCTACCATCAATGCGCGGTAAAGCGCGGGGGCTTCGCGCCGTTCTTCAGCGCTCAAATAAGCATTTCTCGAACTCATCGCCAATCCGTCTGCTTCGCGCACTGTGGGAGCCATCAGTATCTCCACATCCAGGTTGAGATCGCGCACCAGGCGTTGAATAACTATTGTTTGCTGCGCGTCTTTTTGTCCAAAGACCGCCACATGAGGTTTTACTGCTGCAAGTAGTTTGGCGACGATTGTTGTCACACCTTCAAAATGTCCCGGACGACTTGCACCACAAAGTCCTTCGGTCAGCTTTGCCACGCGCACCGATGTCGCAAAATCTCCGGGATATATTTCTTTTTCCTCGGGCAAGTATGCGAGATGCACGCCGTGCTGGTCGATCAGTTCCAGGTCCCGATCAATGTCTCTTGGATAGGCTGCGAGATCTTCGGCGGGACCAAATTGCAGTGGGTTGACAAAAATGCTCACCACAACCCGGTCTGTCACTTTTAATGCTTGGCGCACGAGGCTGAGATGGCCTTCGTGTAGATATCCCATTGTGGGTACAAGCCCGATGCGCAGACCGGCCTGTCGGATACGGTCCGCTGCGCGGTGCATCTCACGGACGGTTTTTATAATTTTTACGGCCATCGCATGCTCTTGGCGAATCTGCGAAATAATAGGGCGAAAATTTTTTCGCCCCTACACGCCCCTATACATCTGCGTTCATCTGCGTTCATCTGTGGATTCGTCTATTCGCGCTCTAAATCGGCGCAGTTCCGCGCTCTTGATTTTAAAACGGTGTCTGTCTTCTGGAAATCGACGCGACTTGATATCTGCGACATAGTCCGCAAATGCCTGATGCATCTCCCTTTTGAGATCGGTGTATGTTTTGACAAAACGATAATAACTTTTGTAAACACCCAGCATATCGTGTGCAACCAGCACCTGTCCATCGCATACGCGTCCGGCGCCTATTCCAATGGTTGGCATGGACAACCGTTTGGTCACGACTTCGGCAATGCGCTCGGGCACGCATTCTAAAACCACGGCCAGCGCGCCGGCAGACGCCAGTGCATCGGCATCTTTCAGGACGTCGAGAGCTTCTTCGGCGCGGTCGCCAAACACAGGACGCTTACCCGTGCGCGTTTGAGGCGTGTAGCCAACATGCCCCACTACGGGGATACCCTCGGCGACGAGCGCCTCGACCTGGGGCGTTATATTGCGCCCTCCCTCGAGTTTAACCACTTCGGTGCCAGCGGAAACCAATTGTCGCGCATTTTCTATTGCTTGCTCCGGCGTTTCGTAAGCTCGATAGGGTAAATCCGCCATCAACAGAGCACTCACGACTCCGCGCCGCACTGCGCGCGTGTGGTGGAGCATATCATCCATTGTCACCTGCTGCGGGCTTTTATATCCCAACACATTGACGCCAACGGAGTCTCCCACAAAAATGACATCGACCCCGGCAGCATCCTGAAAAATAGCTGTGGGATGATCGTAACAGGTCAACATCGCAATGGGTTCGCCTCGTTGTTTCATCAGCGCGAGGGTTTCTGGTTTTACGCGCGATCCCATAGGTCAAGTCCGCCTCGTTTTGCCAGCTTCCATGTGCGCTGGTCGATAATAACGGGTTCCGGACGGAGGCGATTTAATTTGTGCCAATAAATCCTCTAAGTGTTCCGGACGGTTTTCAAAATCGACCTCCGACACATTAACTGCGAGCAGCGGTGTTATCGAATAATGAAAGAAAAAATGGTTATAAGCTTCCAATAACTTCGAGATGTATTCTTTTGTTATCTCTCTTTCATATCCACGCTCGTGGCGTCTTATACCCCGCATCAGATGATTGACTGTGGTTTGTAAATAAATCACCAGGTCTGGACGGGGAAGTTTTTCGCTCAATGTCTCGGCCAGCCGCTCATAGAGCGCAAATTCCGTATCATTGAGTGTCACGTTGGCGTAGATGCGATCTTTTTCAAAAATAAAATTGCTGACCACGGCTTCTTCAAATAAATCCATCTGATGCAGTTCTTGTTGCTGTCGATAGCGGCTTAGCATAAAAAAGACCTGGGTTTGAAAGCCATATTGATCGGGAGCCTCGTAGAACAAAGGCAAAAAGGGATTTTCTTCGGGTTCTTCGAGCATCAGGCGGGCATTTAGACGACGTCCCAAAAGGCGAGCCAAACGCCTTTTGCCCACACCTGTTGCTCCTTCAATGGCTATATATCGCAATGCTAAATCCCCTGGCCTTATTTTTTTATGATCAAATTGAATCCTTCAATTTTTCGCACGGGCAAATTCCTGCCCAAAGACTCAGTCAAAAATTGAATCGATTGACCCAGGACGGGGTGTTTGAGGTCGGGTTTGAGGTCGCAAAGCGGCACCAGGACGAATGCGCGCTCGTGTAAGTGTGGGTGTGGCACCTGCAAGCCCGGCTGGTTGATGACGGCATCGCCATAGAGTAAAATATCGAGGTCCAGTGTGCGCGGGCCCCATCGCGTCTCGCGCAGACGACCAAATTTGCGCTCAATTGCCAATAGACAATTCAATAAACTTCGCGCAGAGAGACTGGTATGGACTTGCAGAACTGCATTGAGAAAATACGGCTGGTCAACGACACCTATCGGAGCGGTTTCATAGACAGCAGAGGCAGCGATAATGGCGATTTCGGGTTTTGCATTTAGGATACCCGTCGCGTCCTGGAGCGTTTTTTCTCGATCTCCCAAATTCGCGCCAATGCCAATGTAGATCACGTTTCACGTCTCACTTCAACTTCAACGCCATCGAAATTGACGGATACCGGTGGGTTGGGTTTGCGAACTCGCACGAGGAGTTTTGACAATCCCAATTTCGACTGCAAAACGTCAGCGATGCGGTCCGCCAGGGCTTCGACAAGGCCAAACCTTTCTCCTGTTACCACTTGCTCGACTATTTTACAGACGCGCGGATAATCTACGGACTGAGGCGTATTGTTGTGTGCAAATCCCCTGAAATTGCCATAGATTTCTACGTCAACTTCAAATTTTTGACCGAGTTTGGCCTCTTCTTCAAATAGTCCATGGTAGCCGTAAAAAGCCATATTTTTTATTCTCAGCACGTCATTTGTCATGGTGCTAATATTTACAATTCCATGTGTTAAGTCAAGGAGTTACTGGAAATAGACGAATAGACGAATAGACGAACCCCGCCCAACTGCCCAACTGCTTTCGTTGATTCGTTGATTCGTTGATGAACTGCTGACGCAGTTGTACCCCGTTCCGTTGATTCGCTGCTTTTTCACACAAATGGCAAGTTGACCACTTCGGCCTCTGATCCGTCGTCCAGTAGCACGCGCTGTCCTGCTTCGTGATAGCCCCGGCGGATGATGGCAAGGGCGATCACGCGATTGAAGTGGAGCGATTTCACACATGTCGTTACCCGTCCGACAGTTTTATCGTTGACTGTGATATTGCCACAAACAGGCGTATTGCCGCTCAATGACAAGCCGGTTAGATAGCGGCGGGGGCGTCCCCGAAAGTGCATTTTGGCGATTACTTCTTGCCCAATGTAGCATCCTTTGTCAAAATCGACTGCGCGATTTAAACCAGCTTCGAGGGGCGCGACTGATTCATCGATCTCGGCGCCATAACGGGGAATACCAGCTTCAACCCGCAATATTTCTCCCACTTGCCAGCCGATTGGCGTTCCTCCGGCTGCGACGAGTGCCCGCCGCAATAGATCGGTGTGGTCTTGTGCTATGCGAAGATCACAGCCCGGTTCACCCGTGTATGATCGCGCTGTGACCCAGATTGGGGTACCTTCAAATTCGCGTATAATCGTATGGTGTTCGGGGAGATCAGCAGGTATGCGCCCAACAACTCGACCGGCCAGCTCAAGGGCTGTGGGACCCTGTACCCCTAATATGGCCCAGGCGTCGGATTCGTCCGATAGTGTGACATCATCGGCGATCAGATATCGGTCCAGGGTTTCAATCAATTTTGTCGCAAGTCCCGGTTCTGTTTCCATATAGATACAATCTTGTAAGCGGTGGACCCAAACATCTAATAGCGTTTGTCCCCGCGCCGATGTGACTGCGGCGTAATTGCCCTCATTTTCGGCGAGGGATTCAACGGTATTGGTCACCATGCCGTGCAAAAATCTCAGACAATCCGCGCCTTCTGCTCGCACTTTACCCCGCTTGCTGCGGTTGAATATCCCCGCGTTTTCTCGAACGGCACGGTACTGTGTTTCCACATTTCGATGTGATGACATATATCCTATCCTCCTATTGCCTAATTGTGGTAATATCTATATACTTTGAAAACGCCGTTTTTGTCAAAGGATTCTTATTTTCATCAAAAGGAGATTCATGTGAAAGCTATTCGCATATCGCAATACGGTGGTGCAGAAGTTTTGAGTTTTGAAGATATTGATGTCGCAGATCCAGGCGAGGGACAGGTGCGGATTACCATAGAAGCAGCGGGTGTCAATTTTATCGATACCTATCATCGCACGGGCCTTTATCCTCTGAATTTGCCGTTGACGCTGGGCCTGGAAGGCGCCGGCATCGTGAATGCGGTGGGCGCAGGGGTTTCGACTTTGACTGAGGGCGACCGCGTGGCATGGAAAAGTGTGGAGGGGTCTTATGCCGAGCAAGTTGTCGCAGCCGCAGCCGAGGTGGTCAAAATTCCCTCAGATGTCGCTACTAAAACCGCAGCCGCGGTGATGTTGCAAGGGCTGACTTCGCATTATCTGGTCAATAGCACCTATCCGATTCGAGAAGGCGATACCTGCCTCGTCCACGCAGCCGCAGGAGGCGTTGGTCTTTTGCTCGTGCAGATGGCAAAAATGCGCGGGGCACGGGTTATTGGCACCACATCTACAGAAGAAAAAGCGGCTCTGGCACGGGGTGCTGGTGCCGATGATATTGTTCTTTATACCGAACGGGATTTTGAAGCCGAAGTTCTGCGCCTCACAGATAGTCAGGGCGTCGAAGTTGTTTACGATTCCGTTGCCCAGGCCACCTGGGAGAAAAGCATCAATTGCCTCAAGCCGCGCGGTTATATGGTCTTTTTTGGCAATGCCAGCGGGCCGGTTCCGCCGATTGATCCCCTGCTTTTGTCGCAAAAAGGATCTATTTATCTCACGCGCCCGACGCTCAATAGCTACACGCAGACCCGCGAAGAATATCTCCAGCGCACCAGCGAGGTTATGGGCTGGATTCAAGACGGCAGTCTGGATGTGCGTATTGGCGAAGAACATCCTCTTGAAAATACGGCCGAAGCACATAAACGCCTCGAAGGTCGGCAGACTACGGGGAAAGTGCTGTTGATTCCATAGTTGCATGTGTATCGAGAATCACACTACGCTGATACTACTCGTGAGGGGCGATCCCATAACCCATGTTTTGCTCGGCTATAAAAAACGCGGGTTTGGCGCGGGGAAATACACGGGTATTGGCGGGAAAATTGAACCCGGAGAAACGGTGCGTGCAGCGGCTGTGCGCGAAATGCGTGAAGAAACAGGCGTTGTAGTGTCGCCCCATGACCTTGTGGATGCCGGGCATGTGACGTTTTATTTTCCCACCCGTCCCAAATGGAGTCTCACGACCCGTATTTTTATTGGGCGCAGGTGGCAGGGCGAGCCGACGGAAACAGGGGAAATACGCCCCGTGTGGTTTGAAATCGATCACCTGCCCTTTGATACGATGTGGGATGATGCTACCTATTGGTATCCCTATGTGTTGGAACATAAGCGCATCAGAGCGATATTTACATTTTCGACCGACTGCAAAACCGTCGCGACCAGCGAGATTGAGATGTGGTAAGCTGTGTGTTTTTTACTTGACTCTTGTGGTAGAATGTCTATATATCAGGGCGTTTGATAAACGAAACTTAACAAACTCTTCACTTTCTCTTTGATGAGGTGATTATTTTGACTACATCGGCTAAAAGTTTTTCCAAAGATGCATTGCATCACTATCTCGAAGATGTGGCTTCGTCTCAACCTCTGTCTTCCGAAGAGGAAGTTGCGCTCGCTGTTCGCATTCACAAAGGCGATCAAGAAGCGCGGGCAAAACTCATTGAAGCCAATCTGCGCTTTGTGATTACAGTTGCCTACGAATATCAAAATCAGGGCGTTCCGCTCGTGGATCTCATCAGCGCGGGAAACGTCGGTTTGATCACAGCGGCAGAGCGTTTTGACGAGACGAGGGGGTTTAAGTTTATCTCTTATGCTGTTTGGTGGATTCGCCAATCTATTTTGCAAACACTGGCGGAACACGCCAGAGTCGTGCGCCTTCCGCTCAATCGCGTGGAATTGCTCAGACGCATATCTCGCTGTAGAAGTAACCGACAGCAAGAGACTTCGACACGCACTGCGGAAGAAGAAATTGCCGAAGAATTGGATATTCCGGTAGAGCAGGTTACGGATATTCTCACCAGCGGGCAGCGCACTTTGTCCCTCGATACAGCTCTCGGCGATGGGGAAAATAGTCTTCTTGAAATGATGCCCGACGATTCTCAAGAGTCGCCCGACGCAATGGCATTGAGAAATACCCTCAAAGCTGAAATCTCAAGTGCTTTGAGCACCCTTGATGAGCGCGAGCAAAAAGTGATCCGACTCTATTTTGGATTGGGCGGCGGTGCGGAGATGACGCTCGAAGAAATTGGCAAGCAATTTCGCCTGACGCGCGAACGGATTCGTCAAATAAAAGAAAAAGCACTCCGAAAATTGCGCCACCCCACGCGAGGGCGAAAATTGATGCCCTATGCCGAAGATACGTGAACGGAAACGCTAATTTTTCAATTTTTTCACCCATTCTCGAAATCGCTCTCCGCGCTCTTCAAAGTTGCGAAATTGGTCGTAACTCGCCGATGCTGGCGATAGCAATACCACATCGCCAGATTGTGCGAGACCTGTCGCGCAATCCATCGCTTCTTCCAAATTTTCTACGCGGTGAATATTGGTTTTCCCTTTTGCCGTTGCCGCAATCGCGTCCCCTGTTTCGCCCATCACAATTAGATGTGCGACCTTTTCCGCTATCGCCATTCCCAAATCGTCATACGCAATGCCTTTATCGTAGCCACCTGCGATCAGCACGATTGGTTTGTCATAAGCCATGAGTGCTGTCTGCGTGCGGTCGGGACTCGTGGCTATTGAATCGTTCACATAGAGGACGCCGTTTACTTCTGCCACTTGCTCCAATCTGTGTGGTACCCCCTGAAATGTCTGCAAGACCTCGGCGATGTTTTCTTCAGATACGCCGCTTATGACCGCTGCACCCGTGGCTGCCAGTGCGTTGGCGAGGTTGTGCCGACCGCGCAAGGATATGGTATCGACAGAGCAGACGGTTCGCGTCTCACCTCCGATTGCGTGTTGAATTTTTCCGTCGTGGACAAATACATCCCCTTTTTCTCCAACGGCAAATACCACCCTCTGTCCCGCGCCCGCCCAACGAGACACTTCGTCATCTTCTCCGTTGACAATCGTCCAGTCGCCTTTTGTCTGGTGCATGACGATTTGTTGCTTGGCTTTTCGATACGCTTGTAGAGATCCGTGAACGTCGATGTGATTCGGCGCGAAGTTGGTTGTGACGGCGATGTGGGGACTCCACGGCAGATCTCCCAGTCGGTCGAGTTGGAAGCTCGATAATTCCAGTACGATGGGTACATCGGGGTGTAGCAGGTCCAATTCGTCCAGCAGGGATCCTCCGATATTGCCACCGATTCGTGTGCGTTTATCTTTTTGCTTGAGCATTTCTCCTATGAGCGAAGTTGTCGTGGTTTTGCCACTGCTGCCCGTTATGCCGATTATGGGGGCGGGACAGCGTTCGACAAATAGGCAGATTTCCGATGTGATGGGTACGCCCGCAGATTCTGCGATTTTCAAGTATCGCGATGACCGGGGTACCGCGGGGTTGGCGACGATTAAATCTGCTTTCCGAAAATCCGTTTCTTCATGCCGTCCCAGCACAAAGGCGATGGGTAATCCATTCAGGGCGCGTACCGAAGCGCGCAGGTCTTTTTCAGGGCGTAAGTCCGTCACTGTCACCACCGCGCCTTCGCGTACCAGAAAACGCACCGCTCCCACGCCCCCGCCAAATAATCCCAATCCCATTACTGTGACGCGCTGGCCTTTTAAGTTCACGGGAAGTCTCCAAGTGTCAGTTGTCGATAGGTACGGGTTTGAAACCCGTACCTATTCTTTTAACAATTGATCGATGAGATCGACCGGGGTGATGCCTTCGGCTTCGGCGTTGAAATTTGTGACGAGGCGATGGCGCAAGACGGGTTTGGCGACAAAAGAGACGTCGTCAATAGATGGTGCATAGCGTCCGCTGAGTACGGCGCGCGCTTTGGCGCCCAGGATGAGGCATTGAGATGCGCGCGGGCCGGCGCCCCATCTGAGCATGTTGCCGATGGATGTGTCTGCATTTTGGGGGCGGGTTTTGCGGACGAGATCTACTGCGTGATCTACGATGTGATCGGCTACTGGAACTTTGCGGATGAGTTGCTGGAGGTTGCGAATTTGTTTGGCGTTAAGTACGGGCTGCACGTCGTGGGTTTGGGCACCTGTGGTGGCTTTGACAATGGCGCGTTCTTCTTCCTTGGTGGGATAATCGATCCACAGGTTAAATATGAAGCGGTCGAGTTGGGCTTCGGGCAGGGGATAGGTGCCTTCTTGTTCGATGGGATTTTGAGTGGCTAAGACAAAGAACGGTTCTTCGAGGCGAAAGGTTCCTCCCCCGGCGGTGACTTCGTGTTCTTGCATAGCCTGCAATAAGGCGGCCTGGGTTTTGGGCGGGGTGCGGTTGATTTCATCGGCCAGGATGATGTTGGCAAATAAGGGACCTTTGACAAAGCGGAATGCTTTGTGTCCGGTGGTCTGGTCTTCTTCGAGGAGTTCTGTGCCCGTGATGTCCGAAGGCATGAGATCGGGGGTAAATTGGATGCGGCTAAAAGACAGGTCGAGGGCGCGTGCGAGGGTGCTGATGAGGAGTGTTTTGGCAAGGCCGGGCACGCCGACGAGCAAACAATGGCCCCCGCACAGGAGGGCAATGAGTAGCTGATCGACGATTTCCCGCTGGCCAATAATCACTTTGCCTATTTCGGCGACGATCTGGTCATACGCGGTTTTTAATTGTTCAACGGCCTGGAGATCTTCGTGAGGTGATGCTTCGGGCATTTTGTTTCCTTTCTTATGTTTTGCGTTTTTCCTTTTTCGCCGCCGGGAAGAGAATATTGTTGAGGATGAGGCGATAGCCAGGCGAATTTTTGTGCAGTGCGAGTTGCGTGGGCGGGTCGTTGACAAAGTGCTGATAGTCTTCCGGGTCGTGTCCTGCATAAAATGTGAATGTGCCTTTGCCGATGTTGCCGTGGATGTATTTGACGTGGTCTGTGCCGGGTATGTCGCCCATGATGGTGACGGATTTTTTGATGCGGTTTTTGCGAAAGGCCGTGGTTTGGCCCAAAAAGCCGGGGACGATGGGTGTGTGGTTTTGCGTGAGCATGGTGGGTACGGGATCGTATTTTGCCGAGAATTCAAATAGTGAAAAGGCATCGATATCGGCATTTTTGACCTGGCTCATTTCAATGGGCGACAGGTCGATGTCGGCGTGTTCGTATTCGAGGGGGTCCATAACGAGGTTGAAGTTTTCAAAGGCTACTGTGCGCGAGAAATCGAGTTTTTGACGCGCCTGCGGGTCTGCGGGATCGCCGTCGTAAACGCTATCGACAATGTCGATTCCGCGGGCTGCAAGGGCAATGTCAAAGGTATCGGTGGCCGAGCACATGGCAAAGAGAAATCCGCCTTGTGCGACGTAGTTGTAAATGGCCTGTGCAACCGCGCCTTTGAGGTGGGAGACTTTGGAAAAACCCAATTTGCCAGCGAGGGCTTTGAATCCGGCCTGTTGTTGGCGGTACCAGAGGGTGTGACCGTGGCTGCGATAAAATTTGCCGTATTGTCCTGTGAAGTCTTCGTGATGCAGGTGCAGCCAGTCGAAATTTTCGAGTTTGCCCATGAGGACTTCTTCGTCCCACAAGGTGGTGTAGGGGATTTCCGCATACGTGAGCGCCAGTGTGACGGCGTCGTCCCAGGGCTGTTTGTTCGGGGGGGTATAGACCGCGATGCGGGGTGCTTTTTCAAGGCGCATGCGGTTCATGTTGCCGGATTCAATGTCGGCGTAGATGCGCGTGGCTTGCGCGGCTGAGATGGCTTGGAAGGCGACGGCGCGTATTCGGGCTTCGCGCGCGATGGTTTCGTGGTTGTCGATGAGGAAGGATCCACCGCGGTAGTTGAGCAACCACTCGACGGGATGGCCCTGTTGCAATGCCCAATACGCAATGCCGTAGGCTTTGAGATGATCTGTTTGCGATACGTCCATGGGAATGAGTATTTTGCCGACGTTCGCACTCCCACCACCAATCGCCGCTGGGGAGATGGATGGTGTTGTGAGAATGAAGAGGGCGAGAAGTGATAGATAAATCGCCCGGGCCAATTTCTGTTCAGACGTAACGAAATCAGCCTGCCGGGTGGCAGGCTGATTCTCGGGATTCTGTCTTTTTTTTTCTCTTCTCATTGGGTTTTACCTTGCTTGTGCCAAAGTGTCTGTCTCTTCTATCTCGAATTTTGTGACAGTGTTACGAAAGTCTTGACCAATCATAGCCCAGTCCATCCAAATCGCTGTATTGTCCGTCTCTTGACCTGTTGGAGATGTATTGTACGTGTTCAAAGTGTTTCCGAAGTCCATAATACGCGCTATGCCCTCCAGAAATGATGGTCGCGCGCAAAGGAAGTGGGTATTTATCTCCATTTTTTACTTCCTCATAAAATTATCACATTATACTTATGTGCCTAATGCATAATTATATTGTAAACAATACTATATTGTCAAGGTTATAACGCATCTTTTAGTTTTCTTACCGCTTCCATTGCCTCAGAAATCTCTTTTTTCATAGTGTTGACAATGGTGGCATGGCTGAGCGGGTTCAGGATAATGCTTTTGTACAGTTCAATCTTGTTGATGAGAGACTCTTGTAAAAAAGGGTTACCACTCTTGTCTTCACCATTTTTTATTGACACCCAGAAATCTTCGCTTGTCAGACGCTTTGGGTTTTCGCGGTACTTAACCTTGAGATTCTTATTTTCACAGAATTTCTTGATTGCCACTTCAAAAGCGGTGCGAAGGTAAATCGCACAGGCTTTGTAGTCGTTGCCATCAAAATATTCCTTCGCCTTTTCAAGATACGCTCGATCTTCCACATAGACTGGAATCTCGTATTCGTCAGTTTTCGAGAAGTAGAATTCAGCGTATTTCCATTCGCTATCTTCCGTCCGTTGCCTGACAATTTCATACCAAGCACGGTCGTAGGTCATAAAAAAGATTTGATAATCTGAGAAGTATTCTTTTAGAATATTGATTACTGGCAGGCGGTTTGACATATCCAGGCCAATCAATACGTCATCCAGAGCGAGAATTTTCAGTTCGCTTTCTGGCTGAAGCAGGAAAGACGCGAAGGTGATGGCTATAGCGATTGCCGATAGTTTCGCCTCATTCAGAAAGCGGTGATGCACAGGGAGGTCTCTGTCGAAGAACTTGACCGTCAAGAGTATTTGCTGATTATCAAATGTCTTGTTAGTGCGATTGTATGTGATACCCTGAAAGTCAAAGTCGAGGGCAACATTGTATTTAAACTTGTCAAGTATTTCAGATGCCTGACTTTTTAATTCTTCTAATTTGCCGAATAGTCCATTGTTGAAATTCTGTATCCGTTCTTGCAGTGCCTCAACTTGTCTTTCTGTGGTTCGACGCGGAACAGCCTGTTTAATATCATTCCAATCATCGACAAAACTTCGATCCGTCACATCGTTGATAGTGTTGGCTAAGAGATTATCGACCAGAAAATCAAAGATATTCACGGTCTCCTCTTTGTATTGTATATAATGCGTCTCCAGCAGCGTTTTATAGTCGAGAAAGCCTTTACTCTTTGATGCATCAGTGATCAGAAGATCATTAGTCTCTTTAACGGTCTTTGACCATTCATAAACATGCTGTCTTGATTGCGGATCAGCCCTGAGACAAAGTTTGATGTAGCTACTCTCATTGTCTTTGATAAATATATTTTGATGCGCGTCAAATTGCTCATTGCTCATTGTGGATTCCAAGAACAGTTTCAAAGCGCGATATAGCGATGATTTTCCACTACCATTTTCGCCGTAAATGAGCAGGTTTTTACCAGACTTGTGCAAATCGATTCGGTACGGACACGGACCGTAGAAGGCCCTGAAGTTTTTAATTTCAATTTCTGTAATTCTCATGCCTTGCCTTCTATGATGCGGATAGTTTCCAAACTATCAAGAAAGAAAAGATTCTTCCGAACAGGATGTCTTCTATCAAAAAGTCGCTCGAAGATGCTACGGATTACAGACATTTTATCGCTGCTGATCTCCTCAATTAGGGGAAGATATTCGTCCAACAACGTCTTGAAGAAGTATTTGCCAGCACGATGAAGTTCATCGGTCAGATAGAGTTCATAAATCAGTCCGTCAATTATCTGCTCAAAATATTTGACCATTATATAGTCGCGGGCATGTGCTAAATTTTTGCCATCTGTAGATGGCTGCTTCTTGAGATAGATGATATAATCAACGAGGATTGCGATAATGTCATGCTTGTCAGCAGAGATTTTGGGGATGGGCAACTGTTCCAATTCATAGCCTTGTACATGATTGTTCGTAGAGGTGATACGGAAAAACCAATCCATAAACTTGGAGTTGAGTAATCCCAGAAACGCTTTACTATGCGCTTGGTTTTTCAATTGTGTCTTATTGACAGAATGACCCCATAGAAATTCTTTTGACGATTTGGTAGTCAGGGCAAAATGCAAGCGACGAGGATCTACCGTTCCCGTAACTTCTTGAGAAATCAAGAAAGTATCACGTTTGTTTGCATCAACTTTGGCTCTCATAAATCTCGGTTCGCAATACTCGGTCGCATCATCGTACCTAATCACAAAACGTGCAACATTCCTTCCGCGTAAAAGTCTCACTCGAGAATACTTGTTAGAAAATCTCTTGGAATGCGTTGTTAAGTTGAGATCGCCTTGGACAATACTGGCAGCGTAATGACGCAATGGTTTGATGTTTTTGTCACTGGCGATTTTTTCCAAAATGGCGACACTGCCTTCCCTAATATGCGGAAAACAGCGCAGGTCTGGGTAGAGAGCTAAAATCGCATCTCTAGTAATTTTAGCAAAGCGCAAATCGGCTATAGTATGGGTGTCATTGCCCACTGAAATTCTGATTGGCTGGTCACCGGGCGATGATTTAGTGAACTGATAGATGCAAGTGCCTTGCGTCACAGTTGTAAAAACTTGAGCTTCTCGCTTCTTTGCTTCCTTGGGAAACTCAATAATATGTTTCAACTGCGTATGTTCTAGAAGAAGTTGCCGAGTAGCAGCAGATGAAAGGTCACACATCAGGCTACTTTGCACGATGAGGGTGACCAAGCCACTGTATTTACAAAGGTTGTACGACTGCTCTACGAACAATTTATAAAGATTTTGTTTGCCCTTGTCTTTGCCTTCCGAATACGGGAATTGGGTGGCTGCATAGGTGCCTTTTCGCACCTGTCGGTACGGCGGGTTTCCGATTACCACATCAAACCCACCGGTAACGCCGAACATATACTCGGGATCGAACCAGTCAGCTTTAGCGTTCTGATCGTAGGGATCCCAGTTGGCAATTTTACCGGTGTCGGCAGCAGCCCAGCCAACCCGTTCCAACTCCGCTGCTAGGTCATTCCGCAATCTTTTGTCCTTCTCCCGGTACTTCAGCTTCAGGGGGCGCGTGGTGGCGTGAAAATGCCGCTCGCGGTTTTCGTTCAATTCTTGCTCCAGCCGGATGACAGCATTCGTTTGCCCCAAGCTCAGTTGGTCCGGTTTGTCTAATGCCAACAGGACATCAGCGGCGACAAAGCGCGTCTCTAAATTCGGTAGTGGTTTGATGCCGAAGTTCTCTGTAGTCTCGTCGAGTTCCTGTTCAATCGCCAAAGAAATAAAGAAGCGTAGTTTGGCTATCTGGCAAGCGATCGGCTGGATGTCTGCGCCAAAGATACTGTTCTGGATCAGATATAGCTTGCGTCCAAAGTCGTCCGCATATCGCTCAAAGGTTTCGCTAATCTCCAGCAACTCAGCGTCGCGTTCTCGCTGATTTCGGGTCTCAAACGCCGCGTCTGCCTTTGCTCTGGCGCGTTCTTTTTGCAGGGCTTCCCAGCGACTGTTGTCGGGGTCAATGCGTCTTAGAACAAGGGTGAGTTTGTGCAGCATGCCCATGGGAAACGCGCCGGAACCGACTGCGGGATCTAGCACTTTGATCTCTGCAATCACCCGCACAATGTCCTCTGCTTCATCTTCCTCAAAAAGCTCGTTGGCGTCATCGAATGCGTCCTCATAATCCAGTAGATAACGCAAGCGTTCTTGCCAGAAGGCTGTGTCGCCATCGGTCGGCCGACACTTTTCCGCCAGTGTTGCCATTAGGGCCTCATTTACCATGTAGTCCACCACGGCGCGAGGCGTATAAAAAGAGCCGGTCTGCTTGCGGGCTGTTTCGTGGGTTTCGGGATTGTAAGCGGCCAACAGATTCTCGAACACCTTGCCGAGCAGTTCTGGGTCCAGCGCAACTTCTTGCTCTATGGGCGTGTTCTCTTCCACCGTGAACTTGTAGTGGCTGAGTAAGGCAATCAGTCCGGCATCGTCAAAGAAGAGACGATTGGGAATGCTCAATTTTTTGTAATGCACATCGGAAAAGCAGTCAATGCGAGTACCACCAGCTTTGACGCCGTCAAAGCTGTCCAAGCAGTCAAAAAGGCCGCCATTGATAAAAGGTATTTGGGCAAATAGGTTTAGCAGTCTGTCGGGATCGTTAATCTCTTTCCTGTATCGGTACACGGAAAAATTGCGATGGTCGGCACGGTTTTGTTTACTGAAACGCCGCTTGTTTATCTCAGTGTTTAGAGTGGCGAAGAACAAGTTTTGCAAAACAGCACGATAGTAAGAATCGCCTGTGTTGCGGTTGAAGTTTTTTAACAGGTTGCGGATTTTTGTCTCGTTGAATAAGTCTTCTGATACAAGTCCCTTTTCCTTCATAAACCAGACAAAGAGTATGCGTGTGATTAGCCGGATAATGTGTTCTTGTGGATTCAACACCTTGTTTTCGTTTTCCGGAAATTTCGCTTCGGATACTGCCCACTCAAACCAGTCAAAAAGTTTGCGGTAGAACTGCCGGTTGAGTTCCTCAGTATCCAATTTGTCTAACCAAGCTGCCAGCAAGCTGTCGAAGTTTTTCGGCTGGTTGTTGGCTTCCATCCACGACAAAAGATTCGATAGGGATAATTCCGTGAGAATATCCAGATGTGCTCGATGCAGATTATGGGGACGAATATCTTTAATTAAAGTGACATGCTCCAGCACATCCCGCGTCCTATCGCGTTTGTGGGGGCGGCGACCAACAAAGGCTATGGTCATCATGTTTCCCGCGCGAAAGAACACCACTGTAGGCACGTTTATTCGCTTGTTGATCTCGCGGGTGAACTCGGCGTATTGTCCGCGAGCGTAGTTTGTTTCCTTCAACACCACGGCAAAAAAGATAAAACTTTGCTGTTGTCCCTCATCGAAGGCGTCTGTTCCCAAACCCGTCGAGGCGATTTCATAGCTGGTAAGCTGAAACACAAGTTGCACGGATTGGACGTTTTCGCAGAACACCTGCTCGGTCCTGGTGTTCTCGTTTGGGGCGGGAAATTGCTGGATGAAGTCCTCTGGATCACCTGAAAGTTCCAACATGCGCTCGCTCTGGTACCCGAGGACATCAAGGAGGTTTTTGGTCGTCAATAGGAAATTTTTGTTGGGCACACCAGCCAAAGTGGATTGAATGCGCTCTTTGAGATCGCCATTGCTCATGCTTTCTCCTTTGCGATAATCAACCACGTTAAAAGCTCAAAATCGCGGATAGATATGGGGTACAATGAGCCATTTCTCTGACTCATTCACCGATCCCATTGTACAACACACCCAAGTCTGTTCACGACTCGTTTACACCACTCTCAGGCCCAGTTCATTTTTTGATTTAATCGGCATCTAAAATTGCACAGACTGTGATTAAGGCAGGTGGCTCAAGGTTGAGGCTGGCCGAATGCCAGCGATAAACCGCTACTGCCAGCCAGTTTGCGAAAGTTGCACTCGACCTGAAGTCCGTGCCAAAATTCGTCGGACTGACCAAAGAAGGCACCAAAGCGGATTGACATGGCTGGCGTGATCGAACGCCGTGCGTGAACGATTTCGTTGATTGTCTGCGGCGCAATACCGATGGCGCGGGCCATGGTATTCTGCGAAATTCCCATTGGCTTGAGGTATTCTTCCAGGAGAATTTCACCGGGTGTGATGGTCGTGTTCAGCATTGCACTATATAAGGTTATAAGGAGTTTGTCAATGATAGTCAAGAATGTGTGATCATCTCGGGATTGAGGATGATTAACCATGTTACCAACTCAAAATCGCCGGTAGAATTTTCAAATTTTACTGGCAATCTAAAATCGCGCTGACCGCCAATGCCCAGTTGCTGGATCTGTGTTGAGGTATTTGCCCTGTTAATGTGCTGCATGATCTTGTTCAACAATTGGTCGTAGCGGGCCATATCCTTGCCGTTTTGAGTTTCGTGGTCAAACTGGTCGCAGAGCTTTTGCAGTGGCTCGGTTTTGCCAATGGTTGCGGATTCAAACAATTCCAGCACTCGTCTGGCATTGGCACAACCGTAACGAATGTCGCCGTTATCGCGGATATACACGGCGTAATAAGGATGAATTGGGCTGGCTACTTTTTCTCGCTTATCCTCGCTGGCGTTGCGCTGGCGCAGGAAGAATATCACGCCCGGCCTTGTGGAATCACTCCCACCATCGGTCAGGGCATAGGCTCCATAGGGCGTTGCTTCCAGTTCTGCCTTGTTTTTTTCTAAATATCGCAACAATTGGGCAAAGAAGTAATCGAGGGTGAAATCGCTCATGACGACGCCGTCAGAAAATCGCTATCAGGTATAGTTGTCAGAGCCGATAGAATTTGTTCCTTTGTTTGACTAACGCTACTCATTGTACCTGCTCCAGAGGATTATACATTGCCATACTTCCGCTCCCATCAATAATTGTCTATATAGTTCCATTTCGGTCGCAGGGGCATTTTCGATTCGGAACTTCACTCGCCAATCGCGGCGTTCAATAGTTTATCTTATTGGGCCATGTAATCAGCGTCTCCAGCGCCTGGTAACTCATTCGACGGCGCAGTTTGCTGAGTGCTTGATTCTTGATTTGGCGGATGCGCTCGCGTGTGAGATTCATCAAGGCGCCGATTTCCTGGAGCGTTAGGGGGCCGTTATCATCAAGGCCAAAATAGAGCCTGATAACGCGTGATTCGTGCTCTTTGAGAAGCCCTAAGGCTTGCATCAGCGTTGATTTGCGCAAGATGTCGGCGTCAAGAGGAGTTGTCGTGTTATCGGTCAAGGTGTCAAGCAGGCTGCGGTTGTCGTCGGTGAGGAATTCGTCGAGCGAGTACACGTCGAAGTCGCTGAGGATAGTTTCTTGAATTTTCTTGGCTGGAACTTTAAGTTCAGCGGCGATTTCCACTATGTCCTCTTCGGCCAAGATTTCAGGTTCGGCGGCGATTTCCTCTATGTCAGGCTCACTAATCCAGTCTTGACCCAGTTTGTACGAGGCTTTGGAAATCTCCCTGAGCAAGCTGGCCTTGTTAGCGGGGAGACGCACGAGACGCACATGCTCGTCGAGTGTTTGTAGAATGGATTGTCGAATCCACCAGACTGCATAGGTAATAAATTTGTTGCCCTTCGTCCCATCAAAGCGGTCGGCCGCCGTAATCAGCCCGAGATTGCCAGCGCTAATCAAGTCAGAGAGGGGCAGCCCGAGGTTCTGGTATTTCTTAGCTACATTAATGACAAAGCGCAAATTCGCCTGGATCATTTCATCGCGGGCGCGCATATCGCCATTTTTGATGCGGTCGGCCAGTTCTACTTCGCGCTCCCTCGAAAGGGGTGTGGACTCCACGACATCGTCGAAGTAAAGTCGTAGATTGTTCTCTTCCCCTTCTGGGAATTTCTCCTCAGACACCGCCTGTTCAAGCCAGTCGGACGTATATCGGTAGAACTTCTGGTTGCGCTCTGTGGTGTCCAGCTTGGCAAGCCAGGCAGCCAGCAAACCTTCGCAGTTGTGCGGCTTGGCATTGGATTCCATCCACTTGGCGCACTCCGGCAGCGATAGCTGGAAAAAAATGTCGATATCGGCACGGCGCGGATTTTCTAAAGGAATATCCTTGCTCAACGACGTAACGCGCTCCAGCACATCACGGCTATCATCGAGCTTATGCGGACGGCGGCCGATAACCGCGACGGTCAAGTGTGCTCCAGCGCGGAAGAAGACCACGGTTGGCAAGATTATCCGCTTATCGATCTCCCGCGTAAATTCGTCATATATCCCCGGGGCGTAGTTGTTCTCTTTCAATTCCACGGCGAAGAAAAGAATACTTTTCTGCCGGCCTTCCTTACGGGAAGTAGCCCTAAGCCCAGGTGTCTGCTGATTGGCTGAGACGATTTCATCATTTGTCATCTGAAAGACAATCCGTATGGATTGGACGTGCTTGCGGAATGTCTGTTCAGTTCCGGTGTTCTCGTTTAAGGCGGAAAATTGCTGGATGAAGTCCTCTGGATCGCCTGAGAGTTCCATTATGCGCTCGCTCTGGTATCCAAGGATATTGAGAAGGTCTTTAGTTGCCGACAGAAAATCATAGGTGGGTATTGCCTTTAAAGCGGATTGGATATTCTCTCTCATGCCTTCTCCATTTTTTATCGCTTCAAATATCTATGGCATCGGTTATTGGGTGCTGCCAAGCATCTCCAGTAGGTCGCCACGCCTGAAGGTCGCCGACAACTGCTGAAGCGAAACAGCCCTTTCGCCATAGCAAGCCTTTAACGCATCTTTGAGCAATTGGATGGCATCCGCATGGTATTGAGCTTGATTGTCTTCAAATGTCTGTAAAAGTCCCTGAACGTTTCGATGGGAAACTTGATCAGGGGAGATACCCTCATCTTTTAAGAGCTTGCGTCCGATTAACATGGCGATATAGTGGGACGAATAGGACAAAAAATCTGGTGGCTCTGCCGTTGTCGGGCGTTTTCTTTCATTTTCGACTGCCCTGAAAATCAAGACTGCAAGCAAGGTCTGCGCGGCATTGAGGTGCTTAAAAATATCCTCGTATAGTTTTCCGAAGTGCTCTTTACGACGGAATTTGGCCTGGTGGGGTCTTTCCCGCCAGATCGCGAGCACGGCTTCCGCCGCAATCAAACTGGTGATAACCGATGAACCACCACCGCCTTCCTCCCTCTGGCGTCTATACGTATAGCCCAGATCAGACAAGCCCAACTCCAAATTTTTCTGCATCTCATCGTTGGATTTCAAATCTCTGAGATCCACTGGATTCTGACTATTGGTTGCGTAGGTGATGTCCTGGATAATTTCTCTATGTGTCTCGGCCAATTGATACACGCGAATCAACAGATAGGCCGATTGAGCGACTATAGTGGGCAAATAGTCATTCAGTGTCTTTTGGATTGTCTTGCAGGTCTGACCTCCGTTAATCACCTGCATATTCTTGAGTTGTACCTGGTAGTCTGATTGCTGAAAGGCGTTGTAATCAAACCGGTCGCAGACCACAGTAATGCCGTTGTTGTAAAAGTAAAATTTGTCGGATTTAGTTGAATCGCAAAGCGTCTCGTGAATTGCCGTGTTGACGCGATTGGTGTGAAGTCCAAGATAACGACGGATATTGCGCTCGAGCAGTCTGTCTCCGTGATCGTTAAACAGTCGTTGGACCTCTTGAACGGAAACGCGCCCAACCAAAACGCGCATATAGTTCATATCTTCGACGATGGCTTCTCCGCTGAGTGTCAGGGAGGTATCCACCTGTTTATCGCGTTGCAAGATGCTGACGATGGAATCGTGGTTGAAGTGGATGAATGTTACTTTGTCGCCATAATTTTCTTTTGCACCAGCTATCCAATCATCTGCTTGAGATGTCCACTTGTCTCCGTTATTGCAAAGGATAATTCGCACATTTGGGATATAACCCTCGCGAATCAACGAGCGAATTTCTTCAATTTTAGGAGCTATTTTTTCATTTAGTGCTACTCGCCTGTAGGGATCAAACAACACGCGAACGGTACCTACAGCTTTTTGCACATCATTTTCCGGGAAGTTTGCTATGCCTCTCAAATCATTGATTTTGTACTTGCCCTGGAAAATCGTAACGAGAAACTCACCGTCTTCAACCTCGCCAACGTGAAGCCCATCAACGCCAGCATCGTTTCCTCCCTCGGTAAGCAATTCGGCACTGTCTTCAAGTGTCATTTCAAGGCAGGTTGACATGCACAGAAGAACAAATGCCGCCGACTTCTTTTTTGGGATATCGCTACCTGCTGGCAGCCATTCGGGATGATCTTCAACAATACCCGATACCCTCTGATCGATAATACTGACATTGATATTCATAGATTTTTCTCTTCAGGAGGTTGATGCCGGTTGGATGCCAGCGGTAAGCCGCTACTTTTCACTGGCCAGTTTGCGAAAGTTGCACTCGACCTGAAGTCCGTGCCAAAATTCGTCTGACTGTCCGAAGAAGGCACCAAAGCGAATTGACATGGCTGGCGTGATCGAACGCCGGGCGTGAACGATTTCGTTGATTGTCTGCGGCGCAACACCGATGACGCGGGCCATGGCATTCTGCGAAATTCCCATTGGTTTGAGGTACTCTTCCAGGAGAATTTCGCCAGGTGTGACGGGCGTGTTCATTATTGCACTATATAAGGTTACAGGGAATTTGTCAATGATAGTCAAGGATGCATGTGCATCCCCGAATCGAGGATGATCAACCATGTTACCAATTCAAAATCGCCGGTAGAATTTTCAGATTTTACTGGCAATCTAAAATCGCGCTGACCGCCAATGCCCAGTTGCTGAATCTGTGTTGAGGTGTTTGCCCTATTGATGTGCTTCATAACCTCGTTCAACAATTGGTCGTAGCGGGCCATATCCTTGCCATTTTGGGTTTCGTGGTCAAACTGGTCGCAGAGCTTTTGTAGTGGCTCGGTTTTACCAATGGCTGCGGATTCAAACAATTCCAGCACTTGTCTGGCATTGGCACAACCGTAGCGAATGTCGCCGTTATCGCGGATATACACGGCGTAATAAGGATGAATGGGGCTGGCTACTTTTTCTCGCTTATCCTCGCTGGCGTTGCGCTGGCGCAGGAAGAATATCACGCCCGGTCTGGTGGAATCGTTTCCACCATCGGTCAGAGTATAGGCCCCATAGGGCGTTGCCTCTAATTCTGCTTTATTTTTTTCTAAATATCGCAACAATTGGGCAAAGAAGTAATCGAGGGTGAAATCGCTCATGACGACACCATCGGATAACTCGTCGAAGTCCAGCACTTCTTCGCGTAATTTTTTCAATTGCTCGTCGCGAAATTTGAGTTCCATTTGTGCTTGTGCTTCTTCAAATGCGTAGTCGTTCAACGGGTCATCGTCACCGCTGGCCGCTGCGTCTGCCAGGGCCATGCGTGCTTCTACGCGGCTTTGCAGGCGCAAATAGGCATCCATGTCTTTGGTGGGCCAGTAGTTGATCATCCGCACGGATCGGTTGCGACTGCCAATGCGGTCGATGCGTCCAAAGCGCTGGATGATGCGTACGGGATTCCAGTGGATGTCGTAGTTGAGCACGGTGTCGCAGTCTTGCAAATTCTGTCCCTCTGAGATACAATCGGTAGCAATGAGCAGATCAATTTCTCCATCCACGCTGTTGCTGCGCTGGCGTGCGCGTGGGGCGAAGTTGGTCAGGATGGTGTTGAAGTCGTTAGCGCCGAAAGAGGTGCGTGTCGCGTCGCCGGATACCATTGCCATGTTCAAACTGTGTTCTTTTGCCAACTCTGCCAAATTTTCGTAGAGGTATTCTGCTGTGTCCTTAAAGGTAGTGAACACCAGCATCTTGCGGTTGATCTTGCCGTCCTTGTCGGTTTTCGGATTTTGCGCTTTGTACCGAATGTGTTTCCGAATGGTTTTGAGCTTGTCATCTCGTGGCGGTGTGATAGCACCGACCTTTTCCCAGGCTGCTGTGAGAGTTTGCTTGTCTTTTAGCAAGTCTTTTTTCCAGCGAGGCAAATCCAATTCGCGCAGGTGATAGGGGGCGCGCGCCCGATTGATCAGAAACTCCTCGTCATCTTCATCTTCGTCGGGCAGTATATCGGCCTGTGCATCCTGTATCGTTGGCATCTGCTCGTAGCGGTCTATCTTGTCTAATAGATCGTCGATTTTACCGATGGTACGTCCGAGTGTTTCCGTCAGCGCATGTGCGGAACTCTCCAGACGTTTGAGAAAGTTTGTCTGCATCATGCCAATTAGAAAGCGTTCGCGGTCTGCCTGATTGAATCGCAGTTGTCTTTTTTCGTCCGCCAGCCGTTTCTTTGCCTCTGCACTAATGACATAGCTGGAAGGGCGGTAGATGGATAGGGCGAATTGACCTATCTGATTGGACAAATCTCCATAGGAAAGCTCGCCTCTTATGTCGGTTTGTGGATAGGCATTTTTTGGTGGCTGTTGTGTGGGAAATCTGCCGATTCTATCCATTTCTTGGGCGTAAAACATCTTGATCTGTCGCCGTGAGCGGGCGATGGAAACGCCGCCTAACAAATGAAAGAAATCAGCCCCCAGCTTGTCTAATAACTCGGCTTTGTCTCTTTTTGTTTTTGAATTATTCTCCCATGCCTTAAACGCCTTTTGCGCCCGCCCCAACAAGGTCCCGATATGCCCAATGCCCAGGCTGTTGCGGAATACATCCTCGCGCTTTTCGGTCATCAAATAGATTTGATTGCGCAGGTCAATAAGCGAAGTGTTGACCGGTGTCGCTGAAAGCATCAGTACTTTGGTTTGGGTGCCTTCCTTGATCACTTCCTCCAACAGCCGCGAGTAACGGCTATGGCGAATATTGCCGTCGTCATCAATGCGAGGTTTTGATTCATTGCGGAAGTTATGAGATTCATCAATAACTACCAGATCGAAATTGCGCCAGTTGAAATTTGCCAGATCAATATTGCCGACTTCTCCGCTATTGCGGGACAAATCGGTGTGCGATAGCAGCGTGTAACCGAAGCGGTCATCATCGAAAAGATTGTTGGTATGGGAGTTATACGCCGGATACAGTGCCCAGTTTTCGCGCAGCTTTTTCGGGCATAAGACCAGCACCCGCTCGTTTCGCAATTCAAAAAATTTGATCACTGCCAACGCCGTGTAGGTTTTTCCCAGCCCTACGCTGTCGGCTAAGATACAACCATTGTGCCGCAACAGACGGCTGATAACGCTTCTGGCCCCGTCTTTCTGGAAATCGTACAGTATGTTCCAAATTTGGGTATCGTAGAGGTGTGTATCCTCCAGTTGGCTTTCGCCTCTCTGTCTATCTTCTATATCTTCACGGAACAACTCGTATAGTGTTTTGTAATAGATAAATTCTGGCGCATGGTCTTGACCGATTCGCGCCAGTGCGCGTAGCACGTCCCTTTTCACATTGCTGGTCAATTCCTCGTCTGCCCACAGGTCGTCAAACCAGGCGCTGAGTTCAGCGCGTGTTTCCGCGTCGTCAGTCGCCAGGTTGATTTCCACATTTGCACTTGTGCCACAGCCCAAACCGCTGCGGGTAAAGTTGGAACTGCCGACCACTGCTGCGCCGCCGTTTTCAGATTCGGTGAGGTACATTTTGCCGTGCAAAAAATTGGATTTGCTGACAGAGCGAATTTTGACCCTTCTGCTGCGTACCCATCTGGCGCATTGCTGCGCGAGATATTTTTGCTGCAATGCGTGATTCGGCGAGAGCCGACCTTCGATTAAGTCAAAGGATTTTTGCGTTTTTTCACTGGGATCTACTTCGCCAACCGATGCCGGATCACCAAAGAGAAAACGTACGTCCTTTACACCGTGCAATTCGTTTTGCAGAGCCTCGTACCCGTAAATGGTAAAATACGCCGATACCAGTCGGAATATCTCTGCGGTGGGTAGATGTCCGCGCAGATAATCGACGACTGTATTGAGGCGATTGTCCAGAATATGTTTGTCTTTTTGCTTATGGGTACCCTGTAATTTCATCCCGCTTCCTTTGTTTTTTCGAGGGTTTGAATTTTTTGCCGGAGGTTTCGCAATCGCTCGCGGGCTATGTCGGCTTCAAGGCTTAAAGGGTAGTTGACGAGCAGGGTTTCATAGATTTTTTGCGCGTCGTAATATTGTCCGAGGTATTTGTCGTAGATCGCGCCCTGTGCGATATGTGCGGCGGGGGAAAGTGGGCTTTCGGGTTGCGTGGCGATGAGTTTGCGATAGGTCTGAAGAGCTTGTGGATAGCGTTTTTGGTCGGTGTAAATTTTTGCCTGATGGTCGAGCAGGCGATCCGCGAGAAAGGATTGCGGATGGGCGCGGTGAAGGGTTTCAAATGCGTCCAATGCCTCGTTTTGTTCTTTTTGGCGCAGCTTGAGGCAGGCACTGGCATACGCGCTGAGCAGGGTTGCGTCTGCGCGCTGGCCTTCTTGTAATAGCGCGGATAGGGCGATGGTGTCGTTGATGATGTCGCGGTTGAGTTGTGTTTTGAGCACGGCGTTGAGCAGGGTTTGTGCCTGGTCGATCTGACCCGATAGAAAATGCAATTCGGCGAGGCGAAAGCGGGCTTCGGTTGCTTCGGGGGCGGTCGCTCTTTCGGCGATGATCTGGTGGTAGATGAGCCGCGTCTTATCTGTGTTGTTCGCCTGCAGATGTCCTTCGGCGAGGGCAAATAGTGCCTTGTATCGCCAGGTGCTGCGCCGATGGGTCTGGATCAGGTTTTGAAATGCCTGTTGGGCACCTGTAGCGTCATTGTGGTGGTCGCGCAAGATGATGCCCACGAGAAAACGGGCTTCGTCGGCCTCTGCGCGGTTGGGGTGACGGGTGATGAGGTCGCTATAGTGGTTTTGCGCTTCGGCGGGGCGGTTTGCAAGCTGATATGCTTTGCCCAGGCCCAATTGTGCGCGCGCCAGATGGTCGGGACGGTCTGCGCGGTCGCATATCGCCTGATAAGCGGCAATAGCGGTTGTGGGATTTTCATTGTCGAGGGCATAGTGCGCAATGCGGAAGAGATAATTCCAGTTATTGTCTGTGGGCGCGTTGGGCGAGAGCAAAAGGTCGAGTGTTTGCGCGACAAATCCAGCGGGCAGGGCGTATTCGATGAGCAGACTGAGATGGTTTTGATCACTGGGCGATGAGAGCAGGCCAAAGACTTCGGCGTGCTGGTCGCCGTTTTGGGCCATATCGCGCAGGCGCGCTTCAACGTGTGCGCGATACTGCGGGTTTTGCCGAATCCAGATCAGGTATTCGCGCACGGCATCGGGATAATGGGCGCGGCGTTCGGCGAGTTCGGCGAGTTCGCGGGCAAAATGCGTTGTGTTTTTGAGTGCGGTTCTCGCGCGGCGATAGGTCTGTTCGGCGCGTTTGTCGAGGTTGCGTTTGCGATAGCGGTCGGCAATGATGGCAAAGGGGTGTGTGGTGGTCGCCTTCTGGAGCAGGGGTTCCCAGGATGCGGCTGCGGAATCTATTTGTCCCAGTTCAAAGAGGGCAATACCCAGGCGAAGGCGCGCGTTGTTATCGTTTGGAACAGACGACAGACGCTGGCGAAATAGCGCGGCGACTTCGGCATGTCTGCCCGCCCGCGAAAGTGCGGATTCGAGGCGCATGAGAAGGTCGGCGCGATGGGGATGCTGGATGTAGAGGCCGCGGTAGATGTAGATCGCGCTTGTGAAGTCCTTTTTGGCTTCAAGGGCGATTGCGCGCTGGATCGCGGCGTTGATCTGCTCGGTAGATGCCGTGGCAATCCCCGCGAATAAGAGGAGGATGGCGAATAGACGAATAGACGAATAGACGAATAGACGAACCCCGCCCAACCACCCAAAGTCAGTGCGAACTCCCTTCGTTGATGAACTGCTGGCGCAGTTGTACACCGTTCCGTACATTCGTCTATTCGTCCGTTGTCTTTTTCGCATCTTTAATCAGGTTTTCAAAATACCGCCGGATGAGGGCCTGGTATTCGGGTGAATATCCCTCTTTGAGGGCGTCGCGCATCAGATGGCGCAGGGGGTTGTCGGCTTCTCCCAAATCTGCGGGGAGCGTTCCAGGTCCGCGATAGGTCAGATTTACGCCCGTGCGCGCCTGTCGCTTTTTGCTCTTTCCGCGCGATCTCATCGCCTGTTGGGCATCGAGCATGCGGGAGAGGATCTGTCGCTGTCGCATGAGGGTTTGGGGAGCGACCTGGCGCTGGAGCATTTCGCGTGCGGTTTCCTGCATGTCGCTGGCAATTTTGCCCAGGTCGCCGAGCATTTCGCGCTGTTGCCGCGCCAATTCGCCGCGCAGGGCATTGAGTGCTTCCCGGATGGCGCGCTGTTGGGCCGCGAGTTTTTGCCACGAGGGTTGGCCGCTTTGCCCGGGTTGCCCAAATAGATTTTCGGTTTGGGCGTTGAGTGATCCCTGTTGTTGGGCGAGTTGGGCCATTTTTGCCATCATTTCTTCAAAGCCCGTGCCCGATTCCGAAGAGGCGAGTTGTCCCAGTGCGTTTTGTACCATCATGGCCCCGCGATTGATTTCTCCCATGGCTTCGCGGGCGAGTTGGGCCGCCTGAGTGGCATTGCCCGCGTTGAGTTGTTCGGCAGCGCCTTCCATTTTGTTTAAGGCCTGACCGAGGGCTGCCTGTGCGCTGGGGGGCATGAAGAAGGTTTTTTGCGAGGCGTCCATCAGGCGCTGTGCCATGCGCGATGCCCCGGTTATCGCACGCGCCTGGTCCAGGGCGAGGGGAGCAGCGTCGTCGCGATTTTGCGCCTCATTGGCGCGCTGTGCCGTGCGTTCCTGCGCCCGAGATAAGGTGAGCAGGTCGTGCAATACGCGGTTGAGTTCTCTGGCGATCTCATCTTTTTGTCGCTGGATAAATTGCTGTCGGGTCTGCGCCAGGTTCTGGCTCAGATTTTGCAAGTCCCGGGCGAGAGAATCGCTGTTTTGTCCCGCGCTTTGTCGTTGTCTCAGGGCGAGGTCCTGGCGCACTTGATCCATGCGGGGGATGAGTTGTTTGTTTTGTATTGCGCTGGCGATTTGGTCGAGTTCGTCGTCGGTGGGGCTGTCCATTTTTTGCGATGCCTGTTGCAGTTCTGTACGCAATTGTTCGGTGTCTCGGGCGATTCGCGTCTGGCGGCGGATGAGGTCTTCGGTGGGTTCGCGTTCGATATTTTGCGTGATCTGATCCTGGGCGTGAGCGAGTTCTTCGAGTTTCTGGTTAAGCGCGTCGAGGGTTTGTTGTTGTTGTACGCGCCGCAAAAGGGCGAGGGTGCGGTCGATACTTTCGCGGAATTTTTCGCGCTCCATCTGAAATTGTTCAAGGGCTTCGCGCACCATGTTTGCATCGGCATTTTTGATGGCTTCGTCCAGTTTTTTCATGACGTCATTGAGTTCTGGTGTGCGGATTTGCGAGAGCAATGTTTGTAGTTCTTCGAGTTTTTGCAGGGTATCGTCTTCGAGCAATCCACTTTCTTGCAGGCGGTCGAGGGCGCGTTCGAGTTGTTCGGCTGTGGATTCAATTTGTTCGGCGAGTTGTTCCTGTGTTTGGCGCGCTTTTTCGAGTTCGCGTTTTTCCTGCCAATCGATTTTGTCTTTGGAGAGCATATCGCGGGCGAGTTCTTTGAGACGCGCGTCGAGTTCGCGCCCGCGTTGTTGCACGGTTTCGATCTCGTCAATGCTTTCGCGCTGTGTTTTGTCCGCTTCTCGATGGATTTCAAACAGGCTGGGCATGCGAATTGTAAAGGTGGCTGTTTCTCCATAAGAGGGTTTGGGATTGTTGTCGTAAGCGCGGATTCTGTAGGTTATTTGATCGCCTGGTAGCAAGTCGAGGTTGGACAGGTCCCAGTGATAAGATGTCTCAATTTCGCGACCGGGCGTTGTGATAATTGGAAGGATGTGGTCTGTATCGTCGTCTTTCTGGTATCTGAGTTGCAGGCGTGAGATGCCATAGTCGTCAAAGGCTTCGGCAACGAGGGAGACGCGCATTGATTCTGTGAGGTCGATATCTTGTCCCGGACGCAACAGACGCACGTCGGGCGGTTGATCGGGTAGCGCGACAATGCGATATGATACCGGGTCTTTGTTGGCGATCATCTGGGGATCGCGCAAGTGTACGCGATAGCGCCCGTCTTTTTTCACTGTCAGGATCGCCTGTGCAAGTGATGAAGATACTGCGGCGGATAATTCGGTTGCGTCGTCAAATACGAGCGAGGCCGATTTGAGGGGTTTGTTGGCTTCAATGGTCAATGAGACTTCTGTGCCGATTGGTACAATGATGTCGCCACCCTGTTGATCGATGCGGTCGGGCATGGCTGTGTGCGGCGGAAATCGGTCGCGGTGCGAGATGCGCGTGACAATGGGGCGCGGGTGTACGGTTGCGGTGTAGGTGGGGGTTTGCGCGTCGTGGGCAGACAGGCGGTAGTCAAAAGATCGCGTGACATTGGGGAAGTGGTGAGATGCGCCCGTTTGTTTGACTGGCAAGACAAAAGAGGCCCACGTTTGTACGCCTTTTTCGCGCACATACAGGCGCGCGGTGCGCGGAACAATGCCCGCAAATTGTGCGGTGAGTGTAAGAGGCTCCCCACCGATGATTTCGATATTGCCCGGTTGCAAAATTATGTACGTGTCTGCCGGGCGGGTGTATGGGGTTTGCGGGTTTGCGAGACGTTGGGCAGCTCCGGATAAAGCTGTGGGCCATCCCGCGTGGAGCAAGAGCGCGATGAGGGCGAGTACGACAACTGCCGTGGCAGCGCGGATGGGTGGCTTGCGATTGATGAGTCTTTCATAAGGAAGATGCTGTGTGGCGCGTTCTGCCTGGATGATTGCGGCATCGACGAGTGCGGTGGCGTGTTTTTCTCGGTCTCTTTGTCGCCACAATTGGAGTGCGTTGATCAGGTGTTGCTGGAGGCCGCCGAAATGTTGTTCCACGCGCAGTGCGATCTGGTCGAGACTGGGCGGTCTGATAAATGGGATGACGCAGAAGCGGGCGAGCAGGTATAAGAGACACAGGGCGCACAAACTCTCTAAAATAATTTTGAGGATTGGGCGCAGGTAGAATATCGATTCGAGGATGACGAGGGCAATCCCCGAGCTGAGGATAAATATCAGCGCGAGTCCCACGCCCGTTAGTGCCCGATTCGCCGCCAGCAGTGTGCGCAGTCTTGTGAGGCGGTGGGTGAGTTTTTGATGTGCGGAGTGTGAGGTCATGGAAATGTGAAGTGTGAAGGTTGAAGTGTGAAGTGTGAAGTGTGAAGTGTGAAGGTTGAAGTGTGAAGGAACACCTGCCTTTGGGGTTGGGTTGGGTCTTCTTACTTCTCACTTCTTACTTCTTACTTTTTAATGTGTTAGTGCCCAGACAATGACGTTGGTGCCCATTTTGAGGGCTTCTTGTCTTTTTTCGGGCGGGTCGTTGTGTACGTCGGGGTCGTCCCATCCATCGGCGATGTCGCTGCTCGTGTTGTAAAAGACGATCAGGCGGTCTTCGTGAAATAGGCCCAGAGCCTGAGGAGGATCGCCGTCGTGTTCGTGGATTTTTGGCAAGCCGTTTGGAAATTGAAACGGCGTTTTGAAGAGGCCAAAAGAAGGGGGCAATTGGACGAGTTTTTTGTCGGGGAATGCGCGTTTGAGTTCCCGACGAAAGGATTCGTCCAGGCCGTAGTCGTCGTTGGCGAAGAGAAATCCGCCGCGTTCGAGATAGAGGCGCAAGCGCCGCAGTTCCTCTTCGGAGAATCGGATGTTGCCATGTCCGGTGAGAAATAGAACGGGATAGGCAAAGAGGTGTTCGTCGGTGAGCGCGACCTGGGCTTCTTGCTCGGCGGTGCGGATGGGCGTGTGTTGTCTGATAAATGCGAGCAGGTTGGGGATTTCTGTTGGCCCATTGTACCAGTCGCCGCCGCCGTCGTATTTGATACGCGCTATGGTGAATGCCGCAGGCGGGTCTTGCAATTGCGCCAGGCTGGGCGCAGAGATTATCAGGAGTAAGAGGTAGAAATGGCGCATGGTTTTTTTGACGCGAGAAGGCGGTTTTCGGTTCCGTCAAGGGAATAGACGAATAGACGAATCAACGAATAGACGAATCAAGGTCCAATTGTAGGCGTTCATTGACGCATAGAGGTGGTCCCGACTTACGGAGGTTCCGAGTTGTCAATTTGCAATATGGAAGGCTCTGTGCCAAAGGTGTAAGTGCAGTCGAAGTCAACTTCTGATAAACACCGCGTGTCAATTGGAAATGCCGCGCATTGTTTTGGGCGGTTTTCGTAGATGCTACAGAGGGTATCCCCGGTGTCATTTTTGATGAGAAATGGACATTTGAACAGGAGTTCGCAGCAGTTGCCACACTGGTTGCATTCACCCTGTCGGTTTTTTTCTTGTTGCGCGACATAGGCTTTGCGAAATCGCAGCAGTAAATAACGTCTTACTTTGCCTATGGCTTGTTCGCGCATTTTGCCAAAGGTTCTGGGCATGGGAAAGTCCTGTTCTTATTTCATTTGTTCGATTTCGCGCTCTGCGGCCTGTACGCCGCTTCTGGTGTCGTGTACGGCGATGGTGAGGTCGCAGTGATAGGTTTCGTCCCCGTTGAGTGTGATGACGCGCCCGGCGTCGCGTTCAACGCTTTTGGCGTTGGGATAGTTGGTGGCGGGTTCGAGGCCTACGACATATCCATCTCGCGTTGCTGCGGTGTTTTTCCAGAGGGTAAAATACGGCATTTGTTTGAGTGCGTAGTGGAGCGAAGACCCTATGTTGCCTTCGGCGTTTTTGAGGAGGACAGATGTGTTGCCTTCGCTGTTGCCAGCGAGTTCGTAAAAATAAACTTGTTCGATATAACCCGGGGTGGGGCCGAGGCATTGGTCGAATGTGTTGACGCCTTCCTCTGCGCGTGGGTCGCGTGGGGAGACGGTTTTGTGCGGTGTTACGATGGATGCGCCTTCTTCGAGGAGGGGTGCGCCGTAGTTACAGTGGTAGAGCAGTTGCATTTCAGCGGGTTTGTCGTTGAGGTTGGTGACTTGATCGGCTATGGTGAAGTTGTTGCTGCCGAGTTCTGTCGATATGGTTGTGGCGAGGCGCAGCGCGGGACCAAACATCATGGTTTCATCGACGATGCCCAATACGGTGATGCGATGGGGTGGTGTCAGGTCGATTTGTATTTCGACATAGCGCGCGGGTATGTTGGCGATTTTGCCGTGCAGGGGGACAAAGACTTCGGCTTCGTTGCCGTTGTTGTCGATTACGATGTCGTTGCCGGGTGCGCCATTGCTGTCGAGGCCGCAGCGTACGATCCATTCGTTAAAGCCTTTGAGCCATCCCAGGCCGCCCCGGTCATTGAGTTCGATAAAGGCCGGGTTGACGAGGTCGCGCACGGGTGATTCCCAGCCGAGGGAGATACCGCGATAAGTGCCTTTCCATATTCCCATGCCGCGCGTGGGAACGATGAATACAGAGAGTGCCCCGTTGTCAATTTCAATGAGGTCAACCCCTTCTTGTACGCCGCCTTTGAGGGCGGTTTTTTGCACGCGCCATGTGTGTTCTGTGCCAAGTGGTAAGATGGATTCATCGATGGTCCACGATTCTGTCCAGAGTGCGCGTTCGACATCGGTGAGAACGAAGCGATAAGTGCCTTCCATGAAAATTTCCTTCAGATTATAGGGACAATGCGTCCATTTTTGTTGTGTACAATCATCAGAATATACGGGAAAATGCGCGAGGTGAAAAGCGCAACGTATGGGCGACGCGGCAGGATGCTGCCGGGACGGTTGTCAAAATGGGTATAAGAACGTATAATTTTCTAACGGATGTTACGTAGCTTTTAGACGCTGGCGATTGGGAAATGAAGAAACAAACTTTTTTCTTTTGCGGTATTGGTGGCAGTGGCATGAGTGCTATTGCACAGGTGTTGTTGCACCAGGGTCATGCGGTGCGCGGGTCGGATCGCAGCTATGACCGGGGGCAGAATGCGGATTTGTACGCGCGGTTGCAGGTGCTTGGGGTGGTGTTGTTTCCGCAAGATGGGTCGGGCGTGGATGCAGATGTGGATGTGCTGGTGGTGTCGAGTGCGGTCGAGCCGACGATTTTAGATGTACAGGCGGGGCTGGATCGCGGTATTGATATTCGCAAGCGGGCTGAGGTGCTGGCGGACTTGTTCCATCGGGAGACGGGGATTGCCGTGGGAGGGACGAGTGGAAAATCGACGGTGACGGGGATGGTTGGTCATATTTTGAGCAGGACCGGGCGCGATCCCACGGTGATCAATGGCGGGATAATGCGCGATGTGGTGCAGCCACCGCGATTGGGCAATGCATTATGCGGTGATGCCGAGTTGGTCGTGATTGAGGCTGATGAGAGCGATGGTACGATTGCGCTGTACGAGCCGACGGTGTCGGTGTTGACGAATATTTCGCTGGATCACAAGCCGATGGCGGAGTTGGAGTCGCTTTTTGGGGCGTTTTGCACACGGGCAAGAGATGCAGTGGTGGTGAATCGTCTGTGCGAGCGGTCGATGGCTTTGACGCAGGGGGTAAAACGGCGGGTGACTTTTGGGGTGGATTGCGAAGGGGCAGATGTGTGCGCTACTGATGTCGCGTTGTTGCCCGATGGCGCGCGGTGTGTTGTCAATGGGCAGGCCTGTCGGTTGCGCGTGCCCGGGCGGCACAATGTCGCCAATGCAGTGGCGGCTATCGCCGCGTGTGGGGTGCTTGGAATAAGCGTGCGGGATGGGGCAGAAGCATTGGGTGATTTTCGGGGGATTGGCAGGCGGCTGGAGGTGGTGGGTAAGGCGCAGGGCGTGACGGTGATCGATGATTTTGCACATAATCCGGATAAAATTGCCGCGAGTTTGGCTACGTTGAAGGCGCAGCCCGGGCGCGTGTTGTCGGTTTTTCAACCTCACGGGTTTGGTCCAACGCGGTTTTTGATGGATGGGCTAATTTCGGCATTTGTCAATGGAATGGATGCGGATGATCTGGTGATTATGTCGGAGATTTTTTATGCTGGTGGGACAGCGCAAAAGGATATTTCGTCGGGGGATTTGATCGTCCAGATCGCGCGTGCCGGACGGCGGGCTGAGTATATTGAAAGGCGCGGGGATATTGTTGTGCGTTTGGCGGAGGAGGCGCAGGAGGGTGATCGCATTATAGTAATGGGTGCGCGGGATGATTCGCTGACGGTTTTTGCAAGAGATATATTATCTCAGATTGAGAGCAGGGTGCGATGAGATTACCTCCCAAATTACAATTCGGCGATGCCGTTGGCATCATTGCGCCGTCCGGGTCTTTTGAGCGCGAGCGGTTGGCGCCCGGGCTGGCGTTTTTGCGCGCGAAGGGGTTTAACGTGCGCGAGGGCGCATCGCTTTACGCTCAGGATCGGTATTTGGCTGGGATGGATCGGGCGCGTGCAGATGATGTGAATGCGATGTTTTCAGATGGCGACGTGAAGGGTATTTTTGTCGCGCGCGGCGGGTATGGGGCTGCCCGCATTTTGGCATTTTTGGATTGGGCGTCTATTGCCCAAAATCCAAAGGTGCTGGTGGGGTTGAGCGATACGACGGCGTTGCAGTTGGCGATTTTTGCGCGAACTGGATTGGTGACGTTTTCCGGGTTTTTGCTGTGTTCAGATGTGACGGCGGATGGCGTTGACCAGGAGACGGAGCAGGCACTGTGGGAAGCAGTGTGTTCGCATCGGTTTGAGGGCGTTGGTTTAACGCCTCTGCGCGGCGGCGAGGTGAATGGCCCGATAGTTGGGGGGTGTTTGTCGCTGGTGGCGTCGCTGGTGGGTACGCGGTTTTTCCCGAAACTGGATGGTGCGGTGCTGGTGCTGGAGGATGTGAATGAGCCGCCGTATCGCGTGGATCGGATGCTGAATCAGTTGGCGATGGCCGGGGTGTTTGATCGGGTCGCAGGTGTGGTGTTTGGCGAGTTTGTGGATTGCGAACCCGAGCGCGAGATAGAGGGCCGTATCGAAGATGTGATGGATGATTTTGTTGCGCGGGTGTCTTGCCCGGTTTTTTGTGGTTTGCCTTATGGGCATGGCAAAGCGCGGCGGGTGTTGCCGATTGGTGTGGGTGTCAGGATTGTACGGGATGTGTTGGAGTTTGATTTATGAAAAAAATACCACTGATATTTTTTGTCGCTTTGACGCTGTCGTGCGCGGCAATAAATCGACTGAATTTGTTGACGCCCGAGCAAGAGGTAGAACTCGGCAGGCAAGCCTCGCGCGAGGTGGAGCGGTCAATGCGACTATACAGGGATCCGATGGTGCGTACCTATATAGATAGTCTGGGGCAGGCTCTGGTGCGGGCGTCGAGGCTGTCGCAGTTTCGCTATTATTTTAAGGTGGTTGATGCGCCCGAGGTGAATGCGTTTGCTCTGCCGGGGGGATTTATATATGTGAATCTCGGCCTGATTAAAGCGGCTGAGACCGAGTCGGAGTTGGTCGGGGTGATCGGGCACGAGATTGGGCATGTGGAGATGCATCACGGGGCTAAGAAAATTTCACAGCAGTATGGGCTTGCTGTGATAGTCGATATTATAGCTGGTGGCGGAGACCCATCGCTGAGGCGAAAAATCCTCGCCCAATTGGCGGGTTTTGGCGGGGGATTGAGCGTGCTGAAATACGGACGAGAAGCAGAGCGCGAGTCCGATGCGTTCGCCGTGCATTGTGTAGTGAATGCGGGTGTGGATCCCGAGGGCATAGCGCGTTTTTTTGAGACGCTGTTGAAGTTGCACAAACGCGAACCCAAAGGGGTTGAGGGATGGTTTTCAACACATCCTCCAACGCAATCGCGTATCGATTTTGTCCGATCTGAAATTGCCAAACTTCCAAATACCGCGGGCCTTAAAAAAACATCCGAGCGGTTCAAACAAATCCGCGCTCGTGTGTCTCCCAATTCTTAATTTTTAATTTCTATGATTCGTTTTCTCAAATGGTTCTTCCCAATTAGCCTGGCGGTTCTGATCGTTGTGGTCGCCAGCGCGTACTGGTATGTGACGCCGCAACGGTTGAAGGCGATTGTACAGCCGCAGTTGTCGTCGGCTTTGGGGCGAGAGGTGGTGTTTGACCGTATAGAGTGGGGGCTGTCTGATGGTGCGGTGATTTCGGGTTTGAGGGTGGAAGGTCGGATTGGTGCCGATCCTTTGCTGGTCGCGGAACAGGCACAGGCGTATATGTCGCGGTGGAAGTTGTTGTCGAGTTTGGGCGCGTTGGTGCTGAGAGGCGAGATGCCTGGGACGGGTAAGCAGAGCGATGCCGAAGGTGCGCCAATTCTATCCATAGATCGCGTCCGGTTTCAGGATGGTGCGTTGCGGTTAAAAAATCGCGGACCGAGGCATATTAAAGTTGTTTTTGATCATTTGGAGGCGGCTTTGCAGGTCGAGGATGGGCGTGTGAATCTGGGGGCAATTCAGGGGCAGGTGTGCGAGGGTACGCTCACGGGTGATCTGGTGTGGAATAATGGCGCGTGGGATGGATCTGTGTCGCTTGTAAATGCCCAGGCAGAACAGGTGGTGCGTTCGATTGGTTGGGATATTCCGCTTTACGGTGTGGTTGATATAACAACACAGATTTCGGATGCGAGCATGAGTGGTACCGCAGACATGGCCGAGGGGCGCATTGTGAAGTGGGATTTTTTGCAGCGGTTATTGCACCCGCTGGCACAATGGGGTTTGATAGCCACCGATGAAGTTCCGCTCAAAGATGTGACAGTGGTTTTTCAGGTGCAGGGCAATGAGGTGATTCTGGATGGGACAAAGTTCACTGCTTCAGATATGGCCTGTCAGGTGAACGGTAATAGCAGGTCGGATGGACTGTTGGATTATGTGCTGGATGTGGAGATGCCTCTTCAATTTGCCGGGTTTCGCCTGGGCAGAGCCATTCCCATACGGGTAAAAATTAGGGGCACAGCAAACGCGCCAGAGGTGGCTGTGGAGATAAAATGAATTTTAAGCCAGCAGAAGGATAATGATTATGCCGAGCACTGCCAATCCACCGAAAAAGACGACACAAAAACCTTTGATAAACCCGCCCACAAAGCCATTGTTGTCATTATTATTCTTTATGTTACTCCCTCCCTTCAATATCGTCGCGAACAAAGCCATGAGTAGCCTTCAGCAGAACGGCTGGTAGCCGTTTCAGTTTTTCATTACGCGGGTCAACCTCGAATCCACCGGATTCCAAAGCAGTAACGCCGAGCAATGGTTCCGCCCCTTCTTCTCCATATACAATGGTCCCACCGACGATTTCTCCCTCGAATTCGATCTCGGCGATGGTTATATCCATGTCCACAGGATTTCCGTCTGCAAGTACGTAAGCGCGGCTACCCCTCGGTTCGAGTCCAATTTCTTCGAGACGCACTCTCGGCACGAGCGAGTCGAACGCGCCAGTATCGACTAAAAATTTGCCAGTCCAGCTACGTTGTCGGTCTGCGGGATTGCGGATTGTGACGTCAACATAAACCGCGGACATGGTAGTTTTCCTATCGGGTTGGTTGCGGACAGCTTCTATCTGAAGGTATAGGACAAAATTGAGTATTACCACAGGAACAGAATATGGGAAAACGGACCGCAATGCAATGCCCAATCCTTGTTCGACTGAAATATCTCTAATGAGTGGGCGGCAAGAAGTGGCTGAAGGTGGCACTGGAAATCAATGGACGTATCGGGAGTGTAAAAAATGTCAATGTGGCGCGGACGGCGGGGGTGCTGGAACGATACAACCTCGACGAAGATCGGTACAAAAAAATAGCCCATTAGGCACTGTGACGGGATTCGAACCCGCACACGAGCTCGGACAATTTTTCCGACCTCCGCTCTACCAGTTGAGACCTACACAGTGCCCTGTGAGCTGTCAAAATAATACAAAATTCTCCAAAAGAGCACAACCCAAATGTGGAGACGGTAGGAGTTTAAAAAACAAAAGCTGTTTCAATCCTTGTTCTACTGGAATACCTCTATTGAGAAGCGGCAGGGCTACAAGAAGGGCGAAGTAAAGGGGTTTCAATCCTTATTCTGGTGGAATGTCCTTATGAGGCGTAGCGGCGGCTATCTCTGGTGTGTTATCGAATGACTAAGGCGCAAAGAACTTTAGCACCACCAGAACGGCGACCAGCACAATAAGAACGGTCAAACGCTTTTCGATCCTGCCCATGTGCTGGTTGAAATTATCCACTTCGCGCAGGCGTCTGATTCTCTCGCGGTCGTCTTTGTTCATGGCGAATCTCCCAGTTTCAATCCTTGTTCTGGTGGAATACCTCTGAGAATATCAGGCAGTGGGCGCAGGAGCTTGGCGTCACTGTCGTTTCAATCCTTGTTCTGGTGGAATACCTCTGAGAATGAGATAGTGCGGGGCAGCCCCTCCAGGTCGCACTCCGTTTCAATCCTTGTTCTGGTGGAATACCTCTGAGAATTCCGCACGATCCTGTGTCCACATCTAAATAAGGAGGGTTTCAATCCTTGTTCTGGTGGAATACCTCTGAGAATTCCATTTTTAATCGCGATGCATGCAGCCAGAATACCATGTTTCAATCCTTGTTGTGGTGGAATACCTCTATTGAGCCGTATTGCCCTGTTTGCTTGCCTTACGCGCATGCTGTTTCAATCCTTGTTGTGGTGGAATACCTCTATTGAGTGGATATTGCTGGTAGAGAGCTTGCACATCATCTTGTTTCAATCCTTGTTGTGGTGGAATACCTCTATTGAGACAGACGGGAGAGTAGAGGAATTTCCCCATGATGTGTTGCAGTTTCAATCCTTGTTGTGGTGGAATACCTCTATTGAGGGCGCCGGCAGTAGTCTTTTGTTTCTTTTTACCGGGTTTCAATCCTTGTTGTGGTGGAATACCTCTATTGAGCATTGCTCCATGCGTCGGAACCCGTCAATTTATCGGCACGTTTCAATCCTTGTTGTGGTGGAATACCTCTATTGAGTAACAAGCTCCAGCTGGAGTGGAAACAAGTTAAGGGTTTCAATCCTTGTTGTGGTGGAATACCTCTATTGAGGCAAGCTGGCCAGCGGCGGAAGCACCAGCAGCGAGTTTCAATCCTTGTTGTGGTGGAATACCTCTATTGAGGCGTGGGCGAACTCGACGAGAAAACGACAGAGCAGGAAGGTTTCAATCCTTGTTGTGGTGGAATACCTCTATTGAGTCATATCAACGGATCCTTCCAGAGCTACCACAGGCAAGTTTCAATCCTTGTTGTGGTGGAATACCTCTGAGAAGATGGGTCGTCTTTCGCCACGCGCCACAGGTTGTTATGTTTCAATCCTTGTTGTGGTGGAATACCTCTGAGAAGATCATCTGAGTCAACATAAACATCGAGACAAAACCCGGTTTCAATCCTTGTTGTGGTGGAATACCTCTGAGAAGTTTCCGATAATAGTGCGGATATTCTGCGCCCTTGCAGTTTCAATCCTTGTTGTGGTGGAATACCTCTGAGAAGCACGTCACTAATCGTTTTTGTGATAAGACCGATATAGTTGTTTCAATCCTTGTTGTGGTGGAATACCTCTGAGAAGGCTTTGTTTCGCTTGCTGTGTAACGGAACAGGTATTGTTTCAATCCTTGTTGTGGTGGAATACCTCTGAGAAGCGTATGCGACAAGACATCTATACGCGCCGTGACCGGTTTCAATCCTTGTTGTGGTGGAATACCTCTGAGAAGGAAACCCACCACACCAAGCCCATCACTCTTTCCATGTTTCAATCCTTGTTGTGGTGGAATACCTCTGAGAAGGGGGTGAAAGACTACATCACCGTCACTCATGCTCTTGTTTCAATCCTTGTTGTGGTGGAATACCTCTGAGAAGTCACCCGTTGGTGACAATAAATTTCGATGATGATGCAGTTTCAATCCTTGTTGTGGTGGAATACCTCTGAGAAGTGATGTAGTGGATGTAGTTGCACTCGGCGACTGCACGTTTCAATCCTTGTTGTGGTGGAATACCTCTGAGAAGATAGACATCGTTGGCTACATCATAATAATACCTCGCAGCGTTTCAATCCTTGTTGTGGTGGAATACCTCTGAGAAGCCAAGAGCGTCGGCGGCAGCCTGAGGAGGCCACTATGGTTTCAATCCTTGTTGTGGTGGAATACCTCTGAGAAGTGGATCCACCACCCCATTTCGGGACCCACCCATCACGGGTTTCAATCCTTGTTGTGGTGGAATACCTCTGAGAAGTGCAGATGCGTTGCCGCCGTCCACGATGTACCGTCCGTTTCAATCCTTGTTGTGGTGGAATACCTCTGAGAAGTTACCGAAACGGTAGAGGGCAGGTCGGGTTTTTAATGTTTCAATCCTTGTTGTGGTGGAATACCTCTGAGAAGGGAAGGAATACCAAAAGCACTGGTAAGCCGACGGCGTTTCAATCCTTGTTGTGGTGGAATACCTCTGAGAAGAATACGAATACCTGTACGCTCCTCAAATTCAACAGGTTTCAATCCTTGTTGTGGTGGAATACCTCTGAGAAGCGAGCCCACTGACCATAAGGCATATACGCATCATCGTTTCAATCCTTGTTGTGGTGGAATACCTCTGAGAAGAAGGTGAAGCCCCAGCCTTACCGTTCTTCTGATTGGTTTGCTGTTTCAATCCTTGTTGTGGTGGAATACCTCTGAGAAGTTTAGCGAAGCTGGTGTTATTATGATATTTATGATGTTTCAATCCTTGTTGTGGTGGAATACCTCTGAGAAGCAAGACCATTTTGACCGCTGGTGCTGCTCCGGCTGCGTTTCAATCCTTGTTGTGGTGGAATACCTCTGAGAAGATGGTGGGTGTTGCTCGCGCTAGGTATGGTCTCGACGCTGTTTCAATCCTTGTTGTGGTGGAATACCTCTGAGAAGCACCGGCCATTTTAAGATTCTCCTACATGAGAACCAGGTTTCAATCCTTGTTGTGGTGGAATACCTCTGAGAAGTCCCAAGAGATATGGACGCTGACGGACCTCGGGAGGTTTCAATCCTTGTTGTGGTGGAATACCTCTGAGAAGCGTGTGCTACCTACGGTCTCCATCGTCGCGAGCGTCGGAAGTTTCAATCCTTGTTGTGGTGGAATACCTCTGAGAAGTGAAGTGATGGACGATGCGCAGATCATATTTAACCTCGAGTTTCAATCCTTGTTGTGGTGGAATACCTCTGAGAAGAAGCTCGGTGCCTGCGCCCAGGTGGTTTATCCCTGTTTCAATCCTTGTTGTGGTGGAATACCTCTGAGAAGCCAAAGCAACCATCCAGCAGGCGAGCAGAATGATTACACACGGTTTCAATCCTTGTTGTGGTGGAATACCTCTGAGAAGCAAAAACGAATATGTCAACTTTTGGATCCATCTGGTTTCAATCCTTGTTGTGGTGGAATACCTCTGAGAAGCACAAGGGTATTCGTATCACCAGGCGCACCACCTTGTTTCAATCCTTGTTGTGGTGGAATACCTCTGAGAAGCCAGATCGTCCTGTTCGGGCGTGTACATTGTGATAGTTTCAATCCTTGTTGTGGTGGAATACCTCTGAGAAGCAAGACGAGGAAGCCTTTTCGCGCGATATGCTACACGGTTTCAATCCTTGTTGTGGTGGAATACCTCTGAGAAGATTGACTGAAGGGTTGCCTTTCAGGATGTACGGCGGTTTCAATCCTTGTTGTGGTGGAATACCTCTGAGAAGAGTGAAGGGCGCAAAGGATAATAGCACCGCACACACGTTTCAATCCTTGTTGTGGTGGAATACCTCTGAGAAGCGCTTAGAAATGGTCGTCGCGTGATCGCGCTGGCAGCGTTTCAATCCTTGTTGTGGTGGAATACCTCTGAGAAGTGGTTTTGGAGAATTTTTATAGGAGAATTGTAATGAAGTTTCAATCCTTGTTGTGGTGGAATACCTCTGAGAAGTATATGCAGAAGGCCAGGAATCCACCCCACCACCCAAGTTTCAATCCTTGTTGTGGTGGAATACCTCTGAGAAGTTCGCGCAGGACCTCCAGGCGCTCGCCAGGATCGTGTTTCAATCCTTGTTGTGGTGGAATACCTCTGAGAAGAATAGATTTCGGATCTGCAAAAACTTCTGGATTGTCGTTTCAATCCTTGTTGTGGTGGAATACCTCTGAGAAGAAAACCAGTCCACGAATAGCATGCTGGCGACGCATCTGTTTCAATCCTTGTTGTGGTGGAATACCTCTGAGAAGGAAGATGAGGAGGACGTGCTTCGCGCGTACGGGAATCTGTTTCAATCCTTGTTGTGGTGGAATACCTCTGAGAAGCTCTTGCGTGATCTGTAAGATGCGGGCTAATCGCTGTTTCAATCCTTGTTGTGGTGGAATACCTCTGAGAAGACTCGTTTTCGTGGACGCACAAAAAAAGCCCCAGCAGTGTTTCAATCCTTGTTGTGGTGGAATACCTCTGAGAAGTTGAGGTACGACTTTGCTTTTTTCATAATCTTACCCCCGTTTCAATCCTTGTTGTGGTGGAATACCTCTGAGAAGCCGCGGATTTCGGGCGGACTTTCACGTATCGCTATGGTTTCAATCCTTGTTGTGGTGGAATACCTCTGAGAAGCGCATTTTATGTATATCGTTTGAAACAACAACAGGTTACGCGAATTGACTGACGGACAAAATCTCGGTTTGATATGTCTTTTTTACTTCTAAACGCAGACATTTTGCTCTCCTTTGCAGAATGGAATTTTTCCAACGTATTGATTTTCAATGGATTACACCATTGTTGTTCTTATACGCAAATATTTTTATAGCAACAGTCACTACACTTGGCGCGGTGAGGTGTTTTTTTGGGCAGTCGCCCGGTTTGAATAATGTCGAGAATTTCAGCCACAATTTGTTGTGCGGTGATTTCTTCTGCCTCTCCTATCGGAACTTCTGCCAGGCGACTTCCACCGCGAATATATGCAATATATCCACGGGACACGGACTTTTGATAGGCTTCGCGAGCCAGCAGCCCGTAGAGTATGATTTGAATGCGATGGGTTTTGAAAGCGTGCTCGCGATAGGGTGAATATTTGTAATCCAGAGGCGCGAGACTGCCATCTTGCAGGGTCAAGACTTCATCTACAATCCCACGCACACCCAGGCTGGGCGATGCCAGGTACACATTGAGGTCGCGATCAACAACGCCGATTTTTTTGCGAAGATAAAATCGGTTCTCTTTTTCCCGGCGTTTGTGAACTTCGCGGCCTTTGAGTACTTTGAAGCGGCGATCTTCAAACTGCGGGATATTGAGCACATTCATATAGTAGGTAAAACGCGGACAATAGATATGCTCAATCACCTCCGATGGCGTGATCATGATGGTTGTTTCGGTATCGCTCACAGGAACATGCTCCTCACGTCATCCGTAACCATTTTCTGGTCAAATGCCTGGCCCTGCAGGATCACTTTGCGAAAATCCATCATGCACATGGGAAAGATGTACACGCTGTCGGTTTCCTCATCAATCTGGTCTTCAATACGCATTGAAAGTTCGTCCAGGCGGTTGTGTTTGACCGTGCCGAGAAAGACGGATTTTTGAACGCGATAAAGTCCAGCTTCTTTACAGGCTTTGACCACATGTCGGCGGCTTTTGTCGTTAGAAATGTCGTAGAGTATCCAGGTGAGCGATTCATCGGATTTCATGGGCTTGTTACTCCTGTTGTGTGTCTTGTGGCAGCAGGTCATTTGCGATGCGGTGCAGATCGAATTGGATGCTGTCTCGCCGCGTGATGTTGCGCCCTCGATAGCGAATGGCTGTGTCGAGATAGTCGGTAAATGCCTGGATGAGTATGGCTTTGCCCTCTTTGTTCAGGGTGAGGCCATTTTTTAATTTGTCGAATTGGTCTTGTTTAATTTTTCGCGCTGAAAAGAGGCCGAGAACGGTTTCGTCAGCCCAGATGCGATATTGTTCGATGAGATCAAAAATGAGAGAAGGTTTGTTGTAGTGATCGGTGTGGATAAAGCCGATGTAGGGATCGAGTCCCGAGAGCAAACAGGCGCGTTCAACGATGCCGTAAAGCATGCCGTAGCTGTAATTGAGCAGACAGTTGAAAGGGTCTTTGCCCGGGTTGCGGCTGCGACCTTCAAAGCGGTGATGGACGGGTAATAGCAGGGATACCGCCGCCCAATAGGTGCGCCCAGCGCGACCTTCAAGACCGAGCAAGCTCTGGCGCATGGTGTCGATACTGCTTGTCTCCGTATCAGCACATGTATTGCTTGCGAGGTCCTGCGTTTGCTCTTTGAGGGTTTTTAGACTGCCAATGGCTTCGGTAAGTGGTGCTGAAAGCCGCGTGCGACGGTCGCGCATGCGCGTGAGCAATGCAATCTGATTGTCGAATTTGCGCCCGATCCAGCCGAGGGCGAGTTGAACGCCGAGGTCGGTTTGCGCTGCTGCGAGTTGCATGCGGCGAATGGCTGTTGTAGAACCCGGTCGTCCGTGCCATACGCGCCCAAAGGGGTCGCCGTATTTGTCGAGAAAGAGGATGTCGATATTCTTCTCCACGGCAAGTTGAACCGCATCTGACGAAAACGCGGCTCCCGTTGAGATGAGAATAGAGCGCACTTTGCGAGCGGAAATTTCAGTCGATTGGTCCTTCACTTTGATCTGAAACAATTCTCCCCGCCGACTCAAATATGCGCCATAAGTGTTGAGTACGAGTTGCAAAATGTTCTCCTGGGGATAATACCGAAGCACACCTGTTCATCACAAGCGTTCACAAAACAAATTTGATGGTGTAAAACTTGAAACTTGACATTTTTATGGTATTGGTTATAATAGAATTGCCAGCGGACGAAATTCGGCTCCATAGCCGTGTGATTGCCGGGCTGCGGTTCGCGTAATCCTATATCCCTGGCTTTTTTCATTTTCTCGCCACACCAAAGCCGCTGCATTGAGCGGCTTTTTTTGTGTGTAATACACGCCATAGCCTGCCTCTCGTCTGTCATCGATATCGTGTACGATCCGAAAAGCCCGCCACAGATACTTCACATACCGATCTTCTCCGCGTTCATAGAGCCTTTGTAAAGCCCAGACGAAATAATCCACAGCTTGTAAACCACCTTGCTCTTGCGGGGTTGACACAGATACTTTTAAGACCCCATCGCCTTCCGCGTTCTGTTGTTTGACAAAACGGTCTTGGGCAGTTTCAAGTGCCTGACGCAGGGCAGCAGTGCGGTTTGATCGACCTCGTTTTGAAAAGATAATATTATATCTACTGTTCTGATGTAGTCTTTCTTTGAACAGACGCCCTATCAGATAATCGTAAAGTTCATTGGGGTGATAGCGATAGGCAGGAGTGCTTTCATTGCGTTGGCGAACATAGTCCAGTACGCGCCACTTGTCAGCAACCACAGCAAAGAAGCGCAATCCTTCAGTGTCGCGTAAAATCCGGAAAACATCTCGTCGCACTTCGGGCAAATCGTCTTTGGCATGAAAGGCAATAGCTGTTTTTCGGACCTTTGCTTGCATGGATGGCACATCTTTGAAATATGAATCGTTCACCAGCCGCCCCCTCAGGTTGTCTAAGGCATGGTGTAATGTAGCTGGATCAGGCACATCCAATAGGCCGAGTATGAAAAATCGAGAACACCCTGACGTGCCGATCAGGACCTTTCCTTTGCTGGAGAACAACGTGCTATCTCCGCCTTCATCTATAAAATAGTAACGGATTGAAGTCTGTTTCTTTTGCAACGGCTTATTCTCCATAAAACGCCCTGTTCAGTACTTTGTCTCTCTCACTGACATAAAAGCCCTCGCTGTCAATTTCCCCTCATCTTAACCTGAAACAATTCCCCTCGCCGACTCAAATACGCGCCGTAAGTGTTGAGCACGAGTTGCATTTTATGTTTAGTCCTTGTTCTGTTGGAGTGCCTTTTTAAAGGCCGTCTTGCTCTCCACACACGTGGGGATGAACCGAGTTTCCATCCTTATTTTTTTGGAGCAATTCTCGATATAGAAGTGACATCAGAACATCCTCAGAGCATCATCTTGCTTTATAAATTGACCGCCCAAATGATCGTCATATTCCATTTCACAAAATACGATGTCCCCATTTTCTGGATCTCTGAATTCATTCTCTTTAACATACCACGCGGGCATTTTGAGTTCATATTCGCGTCTGTCTCTGGGGCTTTCACTCTCTAAGACTTCATCACGAAAATCTAACGGGATAACACTTAGCTGAATATATGTTTCTAAACGGGTAAGACGTTGTTCATCATCTTTTATAGGATCTAACATACCGAGAAATTTTCTTTGGTCATCGTCAACCAGGCTGATAGAATGCTTAAAACCCTCATGGACATCTATACGCTGGTTTTCGTACACTTTTTCGACAATATCTAAAAGTTGTTGCTCCGTAATATCATGGCCTTGATATTTCGAAAAAATATCAAAAGAACGTTTCAAAAGGCGTTCTTCGGGTTTTTGTTCAGTGCGTATATCATCAAAGTAAATGCGGTCTGATCCCGGTCCTGGCTGAAAAATGATCACTTGACCATTACGCTCTCGTTTGCGGTTGATTCGGCCTGCGCGTTGTGCTACTGCGTCTGGCGGCGCACACTCCGTAAACAAAATGTCGAAATTGATATCTAAAGCGACTTCAACTACTTGCGTTGCAATAACCAGGGAAGGATTTTCTTCAAGAATTTTCTTTTCCTTTTTTTTCCGATCTCTCAAGATAAACTTTGAGTGATAACAAATGGGATCAAAGTCTGCCAACGCTTGTGCAATTTCCTGACAACGTGCAACTGTATTTACTACAACGAGAACACGTTTGCCTTTGTCAGTCTGGTTGCGAATTTCTTGAAGATGGTTCAACAAATCTTCATCAACGGTTTGATAACGACTGCGTGCGGCTTGAAGCAATTCCTGATCGCGGACGATTTCTACCGGTGCAGATTTCTCAAGCAAAGATTGAAACATCTCAACCAGAGAACTGGGAAATGTCGCGCTCATAATCATAAACCTTGCTCCAACCGCTGCAAGTTGCTCAATCGCTTTGCATATCAAGCCCGTGGTATAGGGATCGTAGGAATGCACCTCATCCAACACGATTGCAGAATCCTGGGCCGCAAATGTTTTTAACGGCCAACGACCACTATGAAAAAGCGTGGTTAGTAATTGATCCACTGTACCTACTGTAACGGGAGGAAAAAAGTGGCGATTGAATAACAAATTTCCGTACAGCTTAGATTCTCGTCCTGTACTCTCTTGATTTTCTTCTTTACGCAAAATGAGGTCGGCCATTGAATGCGTCAAGCCAACGTGATGGTTATGAGTCGAGAAGAATTTTTCCATACGGTCATGAAGGCTGTTGGCTGTCACCATAGTGGGAAGCAAGTATAAAATTTTGCTCACATCCCTTTGCTTGATTTGGTTGAGTGCCCACAAAAGGGCAGCTTCTGTTTTTCCACTTCCCGTAGGTGCGACAGCAATAATGTGTCCCTTTATTTTTCCACAATTTTCCTGAAATGCTCTAAATCCAGCATAAGATCCTCCGTCCTCTTCAACTTTTCGCTGCAAATATGGTGCGACCAAATCAGGTCCAACCAGAACATTTGTCGCATAATCTGGATCATTCGACGACGCACACCAATCAGCCGTCATAAGCAATCCCTTCATCAGAACGAATAACTCGCGTGCAGATGAATAGTCAGAAACGTATTTATGTAGTTCCCTTGCGAAATTGCATACGGACTGCTTGTGTGCAACTTGAAAACATTTTTCAAAATCAATTTTAGGGTACGGAACGCCGTAATCATCAAAGATTTTTTGTGCAACGCGCTTTCCCTCCGCTAAACTGCCCGGTTTCCATTTCAGGCTTTCGGGATTATTTCGCTCGCGTTCAAAACGACTGAGGTCTGTATCAACTGTTTTATGATGTCCCAAAACGGCCATGGCTTCCAAAGGAATATGCGGATTTTGCTTGAGCAAAACACCTGTTTCTCTGTTGAGGCATAAAATAGCAGACCTTACGAAAGCAACTGATGCATATTCATGCCTAAAATTGGCAACCATAGCACGATGGCGTTCAGCATTCGACACAGCACGCATCATGCGTTGAAAGTTGGCGGACAACTTACCCATATCGTGAAGCGCGACCGTGAGCAGAGACCGGATAAGAAACCGGTCTCTATCCACTTGATGGCGTTGACAGATACGTTCAATGAGTGCCGCATGTCTCTCTATTAAGTTTTTCCAGGCCAAATAAACCTGCCAGACATGCTGTTCATAACATTCATTGGGACGGCACTTAGCAAGAAAAATCATCGGTTTTCATCCTTGTTCTGCACAGGTGCTTTTTCAACGCAAAACCACCTGATAGTCATTGATCACAAATCCATCAACTGGCTCTGAAAGCGAGATTTTATTGCCCACAAACGTAAAGGGTTCGCGTGTTTGTACGGTTCGTCTATCTCCATCAAAAGAAAACGATACAGGCAGATTCGCCGTTGAGGTCGGGCGAATCTTTTGGGTCATAGGCAAGTCCAAAATACTTTCATCAGGCTTATAGAGTTGGGCAATATCGCCAGGCACCACGCAGTTCTCCAGGTTTTGTAGAGGTATGGGATCGGTCTCCAGAACTTCGATATTTCGCAGGTAAATCAAACTGTCGCTATGCCCGGCAGTAAGTGCATATACCGGATCATGAAACCCATTAGCAACTACATCAGCCGCTTCTTTTGACTGCGTGCCGTAAACAACCAGACAGGTTAAATCCACGCGATATTCTCGAATCAGAACATCCGAAATTGTTTCCTTGCTGTTTACCTTGCGATATTTCCACAAATCTCGAAACTCCCCACGATCATGCCCCGCAACTCCAACGGATATGCTATTTTCTACAACATAGCTTTGGGCAGACTCCATATCCAGACCGAGAGCAGCACCGAGCAAACCCACACAGGTAGTATATGGCGGCAATGCCAGAGTCTTGTGGAATGTATGGGTTTCCGCAGTTCTAAATGACGCGGTTTCAGCATACATCTCAAGGGCGACGAGAAACATAATTTATGCTCCGTTCTGACCGTAACAAGACTGGACCCATTCTTTAATTTGTGAAAAAGCATCACCGACTGTTTTGGTCTCGTCGGGAGTGCCTTCAAATAAACCCGTACGGGAACCGAACACCGATCCGAGCACAACATTTTTATGATCTTCTAACACCTCTTCAAGCATCGCGCTACTTACTATCCTGCCTTGCACTTGAACGGATTCGAGAAAAATTGGGGCTTTAACCGTTGTAATAGCCGCAGCGACAAATTTGGGACTCAGATCCGCCAAGAATCGACTTTGACGGCCAGAACTCCACAAATTTTGCAATGCATTGAGCAGGGCTTCTACGCGCTCAGATTTTTCCTTATTATCTATGTCATTCTCAAATTCTTCGCCAGAACCAATGCGATCCAATTCGATCAAAATTGTACCGCGATAAAGCCCGCCATGTATTTCAGTTTCAAAGATGTTGGGATTTCCTCCCGCTTCTACACCCATATAATTGGTTCCAAAGTCCAGATCACCCTGGTAGGCACCTTGAGCGACCAAAGGTGA